>NZ_JBIRAX010000006.1:0-542540 GCF_044326375.1 Actinomadura sp. 3N508 | reverse complement strand
CCCAACCCTCCCGGAAGACCCCCGCACGACACGAACACCGAATGGGCAGGTTACGGAAGCCCTCCAGATAGGTAGGGTCTCAGTAGGTCGTCGGCTCTTCGTGAGGAGGTGACGGGGCGTGGCCGCTCGTGACGATGCAGGGGCGCGAAAGGCGCAGCACGAAAAGGAGGTCAGGGACCTCCAAACGCAGATCTCCTTCCTGGAGGAAGAGATCTCCGTGCTGCGCCGCAAACTCGCGGAATCCCCGCGCCAAGTACGTGTTCTAGAAGAACGTCTCCATGAGGCACAGGCCAACCTGGCCGCCGTAACCGGTCAGAACGAGCGACTCGTAGCGACCCTCAAGGAGGCTCGCGAGCAGATCGTGGCGCTCAAGGAGGAGGTCGACAGGCTCGCACAACCACCATCCGGATTCGGCGTCTTCCTCGAAGCCCGCGACGATGGAACGATCGACATCTTCACCGGCGGGCGCAAACTCCGCGTCAACGTCAGCCCCGCCGTCGACGTCGACGAACTCCAGCGCGGCCAAGAGGTCATGCTCAACGAGGCCCTCAACGTCGTCGAAGCACTCAAGTTCGAAGAGCAGGGCGAAGTCGTCATGCTCAAGGAACTCTTCGACGACGGCGAACGCGCCCTCGTCATCGCGCACGCCGACGAGGAACGCGTGGTCAAACTCGCCGAACCACTCCGCGGAGTCCCCCTCCGCGCCGGCGACTCCCTCATGCTCGAACCCCGCTCCGGATACGCCTACGAGAAGATCCACAAGGCGGAGGTCGAAGAGCTCGTCCTCGAAGAGGTCCCCGACATCTCCTACAACGAGATCGGCGGACTCGGCTCCCAGATCGAAATGATCCGCGACGCCATCGAGCTCCCCTACCTGCACGCCGACCTCTTCCGCGAGCACCAGCTCAGGCCCCCCAAGGGCGTCCTGCTCTACGGCCCCCCCGGATGCGGCAAGACCCTCATCGCCAAGGCCGTCGCCAACTCCCTCGCCAAACAGGTCGCCGAGAAGACCGGCCAGGAAGGCAAGAGCTTCTTCCTCAACATCAAGGGCCCCGAACTCCTCAACAAATACGTCGGCGAAACCGAACGGCACATCCGGCTCGTCTTCCAGCGCGCCCGCGAAAAGGCGTCCGCCGGAACACCCGTCATCGTCTTCTTCGACGAGATGGACTCCATCTTCCGCACCCGCGGCTCCGGAGTCTCCTCCGACGTCGAGAACACCATCGTCCCCCAGCTCCTCAGCGAGATCGACGGAGTCGAAGGACTCGAGAACGTCATCGTCATCGGCGCCTCCAACCGCGAGGACATGATCGACCCCGCGATCCTGCGCCCCGGCCGCCTCGACGTCAAAATCAAGATCGAACGGCCCGACGCCGAAGCCGCCAAGGACATCTTCTCCAAGTACATCCTCGGCGGACTCCCGCTCCACCCCGACGACGTCAAGGAACACGGCGGCTCCAACGAAGCCACCGTCGAAGCCATGATCCAGCGCACCGTCGAACGCATGTACACCGAAACCGAGGAGAACCGCTTCCTCGAAGTCACCTACGCCAACGGCGACAAGGAAGTCCTCTACTTCAAGGACTTCAACTCCGGTGCCATGATCCAGAACATCGTCGACCGCGCCAAGAAAATGGCCATCAAACAATTCCTCGACACCGGCCAAAAAGGACTGCGCGTCACCCACCTCCTCGCCGCCTGCGTCGACGAATTCAGCGAGAACGAAGACCTCCCCAACACCACCAACCCCGACGACTGGGCCCGCATCTCCGGCAAGAAGGGCGAACGGATCGTCTACATCCGCACCCTCGTCTCCGGAACCAAGGGCGCCGAAGCCGGCCGATCCATCGACACCGTCGCCAACACCGGCCAATACCTCTGACCCGACCCACCACGCGACACGCGCGGCGGCCTCACAACCCGAGGCCGCCGCGCCCGCATGCCCCGACGCGCACCCCGCGAACCCCCGGCCCCATGGCTCCACCCCGCCGGCCCCGATAGGCTCGACGATATGAGTGTTCGGCGGGTGATGGGCATCGAGACCGAGTACGGCATCTCCGTACCCGGGCAGCCAGGGGCCAACGCGATGGTGACCTCCTCCCAGGTCGTCAACGCCTACCTCGCGGCATCCGCCGCACGGGCCCGCAGAGCCCGCTGGGACTTCGAAGAGGAGAACCCCCTCCGCGACGCCCGCGGCTTCGACCTCGCCCGCGAGGTCGCCGACCCCACCCAGCTCACCGACGAAGACCTCGGCCTCGCCAACGTCATCCTCACCAACGGCGCACGCCTCTACGTCGACCACGCCCACCCCGAATACTCCGCCCCCGAATGCACCAACCCCCGCGACGCCGTCATCTGGGACAAGGCCGGAGAACGCGTCATGGCCGACGCCGCACAACGCGCCGCCATGGTCCCCGGCACCCACCCCATCCAGCTCTACAAGAACAACACCGACAACAAGGGCGCCTCCTACGGCTGCCATGAGAACTACCTCATGCGCCGCGAGACCCCCTTCGCCGACATCGTCCGCCACCTCACCCCCTTCTTCGTCTCCCGCCAGGTCGTCACCGGCGCAGGACGCGTCGGCATCGGCGTCGACGGCCGCGGCGACGGCTTCCAGATCAGCCAGCGCGCCGACTTCTTCGAAGTCGAGGTCGGACTCGAGACCACCCTCAAACGCCCCATCATCAACACCCGCGACGAACCCCACGCCGACCCCGAGAAATACCGGCGCCTGCACGTCATCATCGGCGACGCCAACATGGCCGAGCTCTCCACCTACCTCAAGCTCGGCACCACCTCACTCGTCCTCGCCATGATCGAAGACGGCTTCCTCACCGTCGACCTCTCCGTCGACATGCCCGTCGCCGCACTCCGCGCCGTCTCCCACGACCCGTCCTGCAAACACCTCCTCACCCTCCGCGACGGCCGCAAGATGACCGCCGTCCAGCTCCAGATGGAGTACCTCGAGCAGTCCCGCAAGTACGTCGAAGACCGCTTCGGCGCCGACGTCGACGAGATGACCAAGGACGTCCTCGACCGCTGGGAATCCGTCCTCCACCGCCTCGGCGACGACCCCATGCAGCTCTCCCGCGAACTCGACTGGGTCGCCAAACTCGCCCTCCTGGAGGGCTACCGCACTCGCGACGGCCTCGACTGGTCCCACCCGCGCCTTCAGCTCGTCGACCTCCAGTACACCGACATCAGGCCCGACAAGGGCCTCTACAACCGCCTCGTCGAGCGCGGCCGCATCGACCGCGTCATCAGCGAACCCGAGGTCGAGGCCGCCGTCGAGGACCCGCCCGAGGACACCCGCGCCTACTTCCGCGGCCGCTGCCTGCGCCAGTACGCGGACTCCGTCGCCGCCGCCTCCTGGGACTCCGTCATCTTCGACGTCCCCGGCCGCGAGTCCCTGCAGCGCGTCCCCACCCTGGAGCCCCTGCGCGGCACCAAGCAGCACGTGGGCGCCCTCCTGGACCGCTGCCGGACGGCGGCCGACCTAGTCGCGACCCTCACCGGCCAGAGCTGACCTGACGCCCTCCAGGGCCGGACACCGCACCATCACGGTCATCCGGCCCTGAGCGCCGTTTGGATAGTGCCGCTATCGAGCGTTCCAGCCGCTTCTGACCTGCGAAAACAGGTGAGGTCTCGGTATCGTGACCGGTATGCCCGTTTCAGTGGCGGACCGGCGGGCGATAACCCGAGCATGCCCCCGGCCACTGGCCGAGGCGGCGAAACGGACGTTCAAGATCCGCTCGCCGTCGAAGATCGGAGATAGGGTCGAAGGCACCGGCAAGAGCGGGAGGTATGGAATGGCCACGAAGGACACCGGCGGTCAGAAGCAGACCACTCGGCGCACGGAAGAGACCGAGGAGACCGAGGCCACCACCACCGAGGACGTACAAGAGCGCCAGGAGAAGCTCACCGACGACGTGGACTCAATTCTGGACGAAATAGACGAAGTACTCGAAGAGAACGCAGAGGACTTTGTCCGTGCATACATACAAAAGGGCGGAGAGTGATGATATGTCCGATTTGATGGGGGGACATAATCGGACATAACTCACGGGATATAGAACCGGCTGGAACGCGTGGGTGGGGCTGGATAAAGTCTCGCCCATGCGTTCGAAAAAATGCCTCGACTGCCAAGAGGTAAAGCCTGCAACGGAGTTCTGGAAGCTCCAGTCGTCGAAGGACGGTCTGGCGTGCTACTGCAAGGCCTGCTTCTCATTGCGTAACAGCCGTTATTACCGGAAGAAGCAGGCGAATCTCGGCAAAAGGACGAGGGAATACCGCAGATACTCGGATGTCCCGGAGGGCATGAAGTACTGCGCACGGTGCAAAGAGATCAAATCGGTCAACGAGTTCGGGAAAAACCGGTCGGAGAGTTCGGGACTCACCAACTACTGCCGTCCTTGCCACAGTGAAGCCACCCAAGAGACCAGGAATCGCAACCACGGGAGCGTGCGGAACTACCTCCTCAAGCTCCGCTACGGCGTCACCGAGCAGCAGGTCGAGGAGATGGTCGCCGAGCAGGGTGGAGTCTGCGCCATCTGCCTCCGCGCGGACGCGAAGCACGTCGATCACGACCACCTGACCGGGCTGGTCCGCCGCATCCTGTGCTTCAAGTTCAACGGCGGGCTGGGGCAGTTTGAGGACGACCCCGTCAAGCTCCGCCTCGCGGCGGACTATCTGGAGCTACGGGGCTCTCATGCGCGGCGGATGCGCATCGAGATCGGTACCCCGGTGATCGGAGGGCCGGATCGTGTCCGCTGGGACCCGTTCTGGCGGTCGAGGGGGAGCGGCCAGCAGTCTTCCCGTCACTATCACCTGCGTCAGAAGTACGGGATCAACGACAAGGACGCGGAGTGGCTCCTCAAGCTGCAGATGGGGCAGTGCGCGGTGTGCGGTGACTTCCCGGCTGAGCACGTCGACCATGATCATGAGAGTGGCGCGGTGCGCGGGATGCCGTGTTCGGCGTGCAACACGGGTATGGGGCAACTGCGGGATGACCCGATCACCCTCCGCCGGGCGGCGGACTATGTGGAGGGCCGTCTCGTGCAGACGGTGGCGGCTGAGGACGGCAGTACGCGGCTGTCGCTCACCGTTCCGGACGTCGACCCTGCGTCGGTTCCCAGGGGTGGCTGGAAGGCGTACTGGGAGCAGGACGGGCAGTACAGGAAGCAGACGTTGCCGTTCGATGAGGAGCTCGACATGCCGGAGTGGGAGGGGCCCGGTCCGGCAGGGGTCCTGAGTCATGACTGAGGCGCCGAAGGTGTCGAATCGGCGTGTCGGACGCCTGGGTGGGCACGGGTTCGCCGTGGGCGGACTGGGCCGGGGATCATGCGGCATGCGCGCGGGCGACCTTGAACAGTAGGGTCGTAGTCGTCCGCCCCGGTGGGGTTGGGCAGGGAGCCGGTGCAAGGTGGAGGGAAGGGAGTCGCGTGGCGTCGCACGATTCGCAGGCCGGGCGTTTGCCGGGGTTGTTCGCGAACCCGGACACGTCGTCGTTCACGGAGTTCCTGGGCGGCTACTCGCCGGAGTTGCTGCCCGGCAGGCGGACGCCGCCGGTGTCGCGGGTGGGGGACGAGATCCCGCACGGGACGACGATCGTCGCCGTGGGGTTCCCCGGCGGGGTGGTGGTCGCGGGGGACCGGCGGGCGACGGCGGGGCACATGATCGCGCAGCGGGACATCGAGAAGGTGTTCCGGGCGGACGAGTTCTCGGCGATCGCGATCGCGGGGACGGCGGGCATCGGGATCGAGATGGTGCGGCTGTTCCAGGTGGAGTTGGAGCATTACGAGAAGCGTGAGGGCCGGACGCTGTCGGTGGAGGGCAAGGCGAACCGGCTGGCGACGATGGTGCGGCAGAACCTCGGCATGGCGATGCAGGGCCTGGCGGTGGTGCCGTTGTTCGCGGGGTATGACGAGGAGCGGGACGAGGGCCGGATCTTCTCCTATGACCCGGCGGGCGGCCGGTACGAGGAGCGGGAGTTCTACTCGATCGGGTCGGGTTCGGTGTTCGCGCGGGGCGCGTTGAAGAAGCTGTACCGTGCGGACCTGTCGGCCGAGGACGCGAGCCTGGTGTGCGTGCAGGCGCTGTATGACGCGGCCGACGACGATTCGGCGACGGGCGGTCCCGATCTGACGCGCCGGATCTTCCCTGTGGTGGCGTCGGTGACGTCGGACGGGTATCGCCGGCTGGGCGAGGACGAGGTGGGCGCGTTGGCGCGGGCCGTCGTCGATGGTCGTTACGAGTCGCCGGGCGGGCCGACCGCCCCGCTGCGTTAGAAGGGATCCTGACCGGTGTCCATGCCGTTCTATGTGTCGCCCGAACAGCAGATGAAGGACAAGGCGGACTATGCGCGTAAGGGAATCGCGCGTGGCCGCAGTGTCGTGGTCCTGCAGTACGACGACGGCATCCTGTTCGTGGCGGACAATCCGTCGCGGGCGCTGCACAAGATCAGTGAGATCTATGACCGGATCGCGTTCGCGGCGGTGGGGAAGTACAACGAGTTCGAGAATCTGCGGCTGGGTGGTGTCCGGTACGCGGACATCAACGGGTATCAGTACGACCGCCGGGATGTGACGGCGCGGGGTCTGGCGAACGTGTACGCGCAGTCGCTGGGGACGATCTTCACGGAGACGAACAAGCCGTACGAGGTGGAGATCGTGGTGGCGGAGGTGGGCGGCTCCGCGGAGACGGATCAGATCTACCGGCTGACGTTCGACGGTTCGGTGGCGGACGAGCACGGTTATGTGGCGATGGGCGGTCAGGCGGAGGCGGTGGCGCAGTCGCTGAAGGACGGGTACCGGGAGGGTTCGTCGCTGGCGGCGGCGTTGCGGACGGCGGTGCGGGCGCTGGAGGCGCAGGATTCGGAGCGGCGCCTGGAGGCGACGTCTCTGGAGGTCGCGGTGCTGGACCGCAATCGTGAGCATCGGCTGTTCAAGCGGTTGACGGCGGCGCGGATCGGTGAGTTGTTGTCGCCGGCGGAGGAGGCCGCGCCGGGGGCGACGTCCGGCGGGTCGGATGCCGGGGGCGCCGGTGCGGCCGCGGGCGCGGATGAGGACGAGTTCCTGGATCTCCCCGACCTTCCCGATGACCCGAAGGGCACCGAGGGCTCGAAGGACGCCGGCGGCTCGAAGGACGCAGGGAAGGACGAGGACTGACGGCCGGGCCGGGCGCCCCGCCGTGTGGTGGGGCGTTCGGCCTGGGGATGGGCCCGTCGTCGTGGGGGTGGTGGTCGCCGCCCTTGCGGCGGCGGGCTTGTCGCGTGTGCGGTGGTTGTGGCGTTCGGTGGAAACGGTCGGTTGGAGAGACTGCCAAGTCGGGTCCGTGCCGCATAGGGTCAGGGTGTGGACAGGCGCATCTTCGGGCTTGAGAACGAGTACGGCGTCACTTGCACCTTCCGGGGGCAGCGGCGGTTGTCACCGGACGAGGTGGCGCGCTATCTGTTCCGGAGGGTGGTGTCGTGGGGTCGTAGCAGCAACGTGTTCCTGCGCAACGGCGCGCGGTTGTACCTGGACGTGGGCAGCCACCCCGAGTACGCGACGCCCGAGTGCGACAGCGTCGTGGATCTGGTGACGCATGACAAGGCCGGTGAGCGGATCCTGGAGGGGCTGCTCGTGGACGCGGAGCGGCGTCTGCGGGAGGAGGGCATCGCCGGGGACATCTACCTGTTCAAGAACAACACGGACTCGGCGGGGAACTCCTACGGCTGCCATGAGAACTATCTGGTGGGGCGGCACGGGGAGTTCGGGCGGCTCGCGGACGTGCTGATCCCGTATCTGGTGACGCGGCAGATCATCTGTGGTGCGGGGAAGGTGCTGCAGACGCCGCGCGGTGCGGTGTACTGCGTGTCGCAGCGGGCGGAGCACATCTGGGAGGGTGTGTCGTCGGCGACGACGCGGTCGCGTCCGATCATCAACACGCGGGATGAGCCGCATGCGGACGCGGAGCGGTTCCGGCGGCTGCATGTGATCGTCGGTGACTCGAACATGAGCGAGACGACGATGCTGCTGAAGGTCGGCGCGACCGACCTCGTGCTGCGGATGATCGAGGCCGGGGTGGTGATGCGTGATCTGACGCTGGAGAACCCGATCCGGGCGATCCGTGAGGTCAGCCATGACATGACGGGCCGCCGGAAGGTGCGGCTGGCGAACGGCCGTGAGGCGAGTTCGCTGGAGATCCAGAAGGAGTATTTCGGGAAGGCGCGTGACTTCGTCGACGCGCGCGGCGGTGACGCGACGTCGAAGCGGGTGCTGGAGCTGTGGGAGCGGACGCTTCGCGCGGTGGAGACGGGTGACCTCGATCTGGTGTCGCGTGAGATCGACTGGGTGACGAAGTACAAGCTGATCGAGCGGTATCGGCGGAAGTACGATCTGCCGTTGTCGTCGCCGCGGGTGGCGCAGCTGGATCTCACCTACCATGACGTGCACCGTGACCGGGGGTTGTACTACCTGCTGGAGAAGCGGGGTTCGGTCGATCGGGTGTCGCGGGATCTGGACATCTTCGAGGCGAAGTCGGTGCCGCCGCAGACGACGCGGGCGCGGCTGCGCGGGGAGTTCATCCGGAAGGCGCAGGAGAAGCGGCGCGATTTCACGGTCGACTGGGTGCATCTGAAGTTGAACGATCAGGCGCAACGGACGGTGTTGTGCAAGGACCCGTTCCGGTCGGTGGACGAGCGCGTCGACAAGCTGATCGCCGGTATGTGACGGGTTTCCGGCCGTCCCGGAGCGCCTCTCGGCGACTCCCGGGCGGCTGCGGCGACCCGCGGGCGACTTCCGGGGAGTTGCGCACTGGGTGCTACTGGCCGGTCACCAGGGCGGTAGGGTGAGCGCGCAGTAGCGTGGCCGCCCCTTGAAGGATTTGTGTATGCGTCGTCGTGTTCGGCTGGTGTCGGTGGTCGTGGCGCTCGCGGTGCCGTTGGCGTTGTCGGCGGCGTGTTCGGGCGGCGACGAGGTTGACGTGACGGTGCGCGGTGATTTCGGGAAGCTGCCGCAGGTGGAGTTCCCGAAGGGCGCGCCCGCGGATTCCTTCGCGGTGAAGACGCTGACGAAGGGGAAGGGCTCGGCGGCGCGCAAGGGCGATCTGGTGGTGGCCGACTATGTGGGCTACCGGTGGAACAAGGGTGGCCGGAAGCTGCTGGCGGACAGTTACGCGAAGGGGCAGCCGGGGGCGTTTCCGACGGGGCAGCTGGTGCCGGGGCTGACGAAGGCGCTGGTGGGGGCGCGTCCGGGGGCGCGTGTGGTGGCGCGGATCCCGCCGGGGGACGGGTTCGGCGCGAAGGGCGATCCGAGGCATCGGGTGGGTGCGGACGACACGCTGGTGTACGTGCTGGACGTTCGCGCGGTGTATTCGAGGTCGGCGGGTCCGCACGGGGCCGTGCAGGCTCCGCTGGCCGATCCGAGGCTGCCGAAGGTGGCACGGGCGGCGGCGGGGCGGGCGCCGGCGGTGATGATGCCGCGGGTGGCGCCGCCGAAGGGGCTGCAGGTGCGGACGCTGGTGCGGGGGGACGGCCCGGCGGTGCGTTCGGGGCGGCTGCTGGTGTTGCAGTACGCGGGGTATTTCTGGCGGGACGGTAAGGAGTTCAACTCGTCGTGGTCGGCGGGTCACCCGTACGGGCTGATGATCGGCACCGGTCAGGTGATCAAGGGCTGGGACGAGGCGCTGGTGGGTCAGCGGGTGGGGAGCCGGGTGCTGCTGGTGGTGCCGCCGTCGCTGGGGTACGGGCCGAAGGGCCTGGCGCGGTTCGGGATCAGGGGGAGCGACACGCTGGTGTTCGTCGTCGACCTCCTCGGCGTCCACTAGACGACACGGAACGGCACGGAACAGCACGGAACGGCGCGGCCGGCTACCCGATCGCCCGGAACCGCGCTTCTAACCAAAGTCGTAGTTGTTCATAGAATGGTGGCGTGGAGGACATCGAGGCGATCGCGCTGCTGCAGGATCCGGTGCGGCGGCGGCTGTACGAGTTCGTCGCGGCGCAGGGCCGTGAGGTGGGGCGGAACGAGGCGGCGGAAGCGGCCGGGGTGACGCGGACGCTCGCGGCGTTCCATCTGGACAAGCTGGTGGACGCGGGTCTGCTGGCGGTGGGCAGCAGGCGGCTGACGGGCCGTTCGGGGCCGGGTGCGGGGCGTCCGGCGAAGGTGTACCGGGTGTCGGGGGCTGAGCGGGCGGTGAGTGTTCCGGCGCGGGACTACCGGACGGCGGCGGGCGTGCTGGCGGAGGCGGCGGAGATGGCCGGTCTCGACATGGAGGTGCAGGACGCGGCGCGCCGCAAGGGCAGGGCGCTGCGGGGCCCGTCCGGGTCGTGCGGTGGTCTGGACGGGGTCGAGGAGGTGCTGTCGGAGCGCGGGTACGGGCCCGTCCGGGATGAGGGCGGGGGTGTGGTGCGGATGCGCAACTGCCCGTTCCGTGCGGTGGCGGAGGAGTTTCCGCCGCTGGTGTGCGGGTTGAACCTGGCGCTGCTGGAGGGGCTGGTGGAGGGTTCGGAGGTGCGGGTGCGGATGGATCCGCGGCCGGGCTGGTGCTGTGTCGCGGCCGAACAATCTAAAAACAATGAAGTTTGACATAGAAGATCGGGCCGTGCTGGACTGAGCGCATGGACGATCACGCCCCTTCCGGGTTCCACCTGGCCCAGTTCAACGTCGCCACGCTCCGGCTCCCGCTCGACGACCCGGGCATGGCGGACTTCGTCGCGCTCCTCGAACCCGTCAACGCCCTCGCCGACGCCGCGCCCGGGTTCGTGTGGCGCCTGGTCGAGGAGGGGGAGCCGGACGCCACCGGCATGCGCCCCGCCGGCGAGGACGTGATCATCAACTTCTCGGTGTGGGAGGCGGCCGAGCCGCTGTGGGACTTCGTCTACCGCAGCGCCCACCTGGAGACGATGCGGCGGCGCCGGGAGTGGTTCCGGCGGCACATGGAGGCGCATCTCGTCCTGTGGTGGATCCCGGCGGGGCACGTCCCGACGGTGGAGGAGGCCATGGAGCGCCTCGCCCTGATCCGCGAGCACGGCCCGGCGCCCCGCGCGTTCACGTTCAACTCGTCCTACACCGCCGAAGAGGCCGCGGAGGCAGAGGAAGCGGTGGCGGGAGCCGAGCCCAGCCCCGCGGTGTGACCCTCAGGCGAGGAGGGCGGCGGTGTGGCGGCCGGCGGCGGCCGCGGTGAGGAAGTAGGCCAGGTCTTCGTCCAGCCGGCGGCCCATCGTGGACAGCCGGACGCCCCAGTCCTTCTCGGCGGCCCGCAGGACGTCCGCGAGGCCGTCGACGGCGACGGGCACGAGCCGGTGCCGGTCGCCGAGCGGGGCGGCGCCGGCGGCGACGCGGGCGCCGAACTCGCCGCCGAGCTCGGGGACGGGGATGTCGGCGGCGGCGAGCGCGACGCGCCCGTACGCGGTGAGGGAGTGGTGGGAGACGCCGATGTGGCGGTCCCGCTTGTCGCCTTCGGAGACGCGCAGCGACCCGACGGGCCGTCCGCCGAGGACGGCCGCCGCGTTGACGGCCTCGCCCGCCGTGACCCCGGAGAAGCCCCAGGTGGTGCCCGTCCCGAGGTTTCCGGGCCCTTGGGCGAGGAGGGCGACGTCGGCGTCCAGGACGAGCCGCGCCGCGAGCAGCCCGGTGTGGACGGTGACGGTCTCCAGGTCGCCGCCGAACGCCTGCCCGGCGGTGACGACGGCGGCGAGCGCGCCCGCGTCCTTCAGCTGCGCGATCGACATGGAGAACCATGACGGCAGCGCCCCGCCGTCCGGCATGACGTACACGACGCGCGTTGACGGCCGTTCGGCGAGGAGCGCGGCGAGGATCGGCGGCAGCGCGGAGTGCAGGTCGGCGACGACGACGGGCATGCCGCCGATGGAGTCGGCGTCGCGGAGGACGGCGTGGTGGGGGGAGTCCTGCTCGTCGGCGCCGAGGACGGTGGCCTGCAGCGGCGTGTAGCGGGCCTTGACGAGATGGCCCGGGCCCGACGGGTCGGGCGGGAGCCGGTCGGGGACCGCGACGACCATGGCGTAGCCGCCGGTGCCGAGGCCCATCGCCAGGGCCGTGGTGTTGAGCAGGACGGTGTCTCCCGGTTCGGGCCGTCCGACCAGGGCGGGGTAGGCCAGGGCGCGGCAGGTGCCGTCGTCCCCGATCGAGACGGTCAGCTCGACCGCCCCGGGCCACTCGCGCCGGATGTCCTCGACCGTGCCTGTGCGCCATCGGATCACAGCGCCCAACCGTAATGCAGCGGGGGCCGATGCGTGCAGACGTGTGAAGACCTGTGCAGACGTGTGGAGACCTGTACAGACGTGGGGGGACGCGCAGGTGCGTGCGGAAGGGCGGAAGGGGCGTCGCGGGGATGTCGGGCAAGTCCGGCGATCTCCGGCTGACGGGGAGCCCAGGTCCGGTAGCGTGTCGGACGGGGAAGGGGGTCGGTATGTCGCGGCGTAAGACCGAGCGTCTGCTCAACCTGGTGGTCTGCCTGCTCGCCACCCGGCGTTATCTGACGGCGGAGCAGATCCGCCGGGCGGTGCCCGGCTATCCGGACTCCGACGAGGCGTTCAAGCGGATGTTCGAGCGGGACAAGGAGGAGCTGCGCGAGCTCGGCGTCCCGCTGGAGGTCGGCAGCGACCAACAGGGCGGCGGCGGTGAGGAGATCGGCTACCGGATCCCGCCGCAGGCCTACGAGCTGCCCGACATCCACCTCACGCCGGACGAGGCGGCGGTGCTCGGCCTCGCGGCGCGGGTGTGGCAGCGGGCGAGCATGGCGGAGGCGGCGTCCGGGGCGCTGCTGAAGCTCCGCGCGGCCGGGGTGGAGACCGACGTGCCGACCGCGGTGGGGATCGAGCCGCGGGTCAACACCCACGACCCGGCGTTCCCGGCGCTGTGGGAGGCGGTGCGCGACGGCCGTCCGGTCGCGTTCGACTACCAGGGCATCGGGCGGACGTCGGTGGCGCGGCGGCACCTGGAGCCGTGGGGCGTGGTGTCGCGGCGGGGCCGCTGGTACGTGGTCGGGTTCGACCGCGACCGCGACGAGCAGCGGGTGTTCCGGCTGAGCCGCATCGTCGGCGATGTGCAGGCCGACGGCGCGGCGGGGTCGGTGACCGTCCCGGACGGGGTGGACGTGCGGCGCATCGCGTTCGACTGGGGCGACCCGGTGAACGAGCCGCGCCCGGCGACGGTGCGGCTGCGGCGCGGCGCCGCGCAGGGCCCGCGCCGGTGGGCGCGCGACGTCCGCCCGGTGGAGGACGGCACGGCGGGCGACGGGGAGTGGGACGAGGCCGTCCTGACGTTCCGCGACGCGGACCGGTTCGCGCCCTACCTGGTGCGGTTCGCCGACGACGTCGTGGTGCTCGACCCGCCCGACCTGCGGGAGGCGGTGATCCAGCACCTGAAGTCGGTGCTGGTGTCCGGTGCCAACCCGCCGGGCCCGCCCCAGGAGATGGGCGGCGAGATGAGCGCGGAGATGGACGGGACGGTGAACGGCCGATGACCGCGAAGGCCGCCGCGAAGGGTTCCGCGTCGACGTCGACCGACCGGCTGGGGCGGCTGCTGGCGCTCGTCCCGTACGTGGTGAACCGCGACTCGGTGGCGCTCGGCGAGGCCGCCGCCGCGTTCGGGGTGACCGAGAAGCAGCTGATCGACGACCTGAACCTGCTGTGGTGCGTGGAGCTGCGCGCCCCCGACCCGTACTGCCCGATCGACCTGTCCTACGAGGGCGGGGAGATCACGGTGGCGGAGGCGGAGTCGATCGCGCGGCCGCTGCGGCTGAAGGTGGACGAGGCGGCGGCGCTGCTGGTGGCGCTGCGGATGCTCGCCGGGATCCCCGGCCTGGACGACCGCGACGCGCTCAGCCGCGTGATCGCGAAGCTGGAGAGCGCGGCGGGCGCGGCGGCGGCCGTGTCCAGCCAGGTCTCGGTGGAGGTGGACGCCTACTCCGGGTCGTCCGACCCGGAGCGGACGGGCCTGGCGCTGCTGCGCGACGCGATCGCGCGGGGCCGCCGCGTGCACCTGACGTACTACGTCCCGGCGCGGGACGAGAACACCGAGCGGGACGTCGACCCGATGCGGTTGCTGGTGGTGGAGGGCAACACCTACCTGGAGGGGTGGTGCCGCCGGGCGGAGGCGGTGCGGCTGTTCAAGCTGGACCGGATCGCCGACCTCGCGGTGCTGGACGTGGCCGCGCAGGTCCCCGACGACGCCGAGCCGATCGACGTCGACGCGGGCCTGTTCCGCCCGTCCCCGCAGGACGAGGCGGTGACGCTGGAGCTGACGGCGCGGGGCCGGTGGGTCTCCGACTACTACCCGTGCGAGTCGGTGGAGGAGCTCGGGGAGGGGCGGCTGCGGGTCGTGCTGCGCACCCCGGACACCCGGTGGGTGCGGGGCCTGGCGCTGCGGCTCGGTGACCAGGGCCGGGTCGTGGCGCCCGAGTGGCTCGCGACCGGCGTCCGCGACGACGCGGTCCGCGCGCTCGCCCGCTACGGCCTGGCCTGAGCGGAGCGGGCCGGTTTTTTTGGGGGGCGCCCCCTACAAGGTGAGGGTCTGAGGGTGCTCTAGCAGGGCTCGGGGCTGGGCCGCTATGGCGGCGCGGGCTTATCGGCTACCGTTGCGGGCGTGGCGTGGGTTGCGGTGTCGGTGTCGCTGGGCTTCGTCGGCCTGGCCGTGCTCGCCTTCTGCGCGTTCCGGGTGTGGCTCGGCGTGCGGCGTTTCGGCCGTGAACTGGAGCGCACGAGGCGGCGGCTGGCCCCGAAACAGTCGGCGCTGCGCGGTGAACTCTCCCGGCTGGAGGAAGCGCGTGCCTCACAACCGGCCGAGGGGGGCGTACGATCGTCGTGAGGACCCGCGTCCGTGAGGACCCTGCTGAAAAGGATTGTCATGGCTGGACTTGGCACGACCGAGATTCTGATCATCCTGGCGCTGGTGTTGCTGCTGTTCGGATCGACGAAGCTTCCGACGCTCGCGCGGTCGCTTGGCAAGTCGGCGCGGATCTTGAAGGCCGAGACCAAGGGCCTGCACGACGATGACGACGACACCAAGCCGGCCAAGTCCGAGGCGCGGGCCGACCAGGACGCCGAGCCGCGCGACGGTGCCGCGAAGGTTGACCGTGACGCCTCCGAGGGCGGCGCGCAGCGTCCCCGCGGCGCGCTGGGCTCCGGCGAGCCGATCCAGGGCGTCCCGGTGTCGGATCCCGGCCAGGTCCGCAACAGCTGACCGGCGCCCGCCGACCGGCCCCGCCACCGACCCGCCCGCCCCCGAGCCTGAATGCCCACGATGAAGCTGACCAGGCGCGACGCCGCCGCCCCCGACGGCCGTATGCCCCTCATGGAGCATCTCCGTGAGCTGCGCAACCGGTTGATCAAGGCGATCCTGGGCCTCGTGCTCGGCGCGATCGTCGGATGGATCTTCTTCCCGCCGATCTGGGACTTCCTGAAGCAGCCCTACACGCGGATCCCGCCCGAGCACTGCCTCGAGGGCAAGTGCGACCTGGTCGTGCACGGGATCTTCGACGGGTTCTTCATCCATTTGAAGGTCGCGCTCATCGTCGGGGCCGTGCTGTCCTCGCCGGTCTGGCTGTACCAGATCTGGGCGTTCGTCGCCCCCGGCCTGTACAACAAGGAACGCCGCTGGACGTACACGTTCATGACGGCGGCGGTCCCGCTGTTCGTGCTGGGCGCGGCGCTGGCCTACCTCACGATGGACAAGGGCCTGAAGATCTTCATCGGGCTCGCGCCCGGTGACACGACCGTCCTCGTCGGCGTCCAGGACTACCTCGGCTACGCGCAGGCGATGCTGTTCATCTTCGGGCTGACGTTCGAGCTCCCGCTTTTCGTCGTGATGCTGAACATCATCGGGGTCCTCAGCCACGAGCGGATCCGCAAGTCGCGGCGGCTGCTGATCTTCGGCGTGTTCGTGTTCGCCGCCGTCGCCACCCCCAGCCAGGACCCGTTCACCATGCTGGCGCTGGCGCTGCCCACCATCGTGCTGTTCGAGGTCGCCGAGGTGATCGCGTACTTCCACGACAAGCGCAGGGCCCGCGAACCCGACCCGTACGAGGAACTCGCCGACGACGAGGCGTCCCCGCTCGACCTGGACGCCATCGACGCCGAACTGGAGAAGGGCGACCGCGCCCGCTGACCCCGCCGGAACCACCCGCCGACCACTCGCGGAACCGCCCGCTGACCCCGCTCGCCGGCGCCGCCGGCTCCCGCTGATCGGGGCGGGGCTCGCGGGGATCGTCTCCGGATTGGGAATCGGGCCGGTCGAAACCGTAGGCTCCAAGGTATGACCTCCCCCGACACCGACACCGGCACCGGGCCCGCCAACGGGGCGGCCGGCGAGTCACCGGCCGCGCGGTACGCCGCCTACCGCAAGCGCACCGCGGGGAACGGCCCGGCCCTGCTCGACTTCCGCACCCTGTACGACTTCGAGCTGGACCCGTTCCAGATCGAGGCGTGCCAGGCGCTGGAGGACGGCAGCGGCGTCCTCGTCGCCGCGCCCACCGGGTCCGGGAAGACCGTGGTGGGGGAGTTCGCCGTGCACCTCGCCCTCACCGGCGGCGGAAAATGCTTCTACACCACGCCGATCAAGGCGCTGTCGAACCAGAAGTACGCCGACCTCGTCCGCCGCTACGGCGCCGACAAGGTCGGGCTGCTCACCGGCGACAACAGCGTCAACGGCGAGGCGCCCGTCGTCGTGATGACGACCGAGGTGCTCCGGAACATGCTGTACGCGGGGTCGCAGACCCTCGCGGGGCTGGCGTTCGTGGTGATGGACGAGGTGCACTACCTCGCCGACCGGTTCCGCGGCGCCGTGTGGGAAGAGGTGATCATCCACGTTCCGGACTCGGTGCGGATCGTGGCGCTGTCGGCGACCGTCAGCAACGCCGAGGAGTTCGGCGAGTGGCTGCACGAGGTCCGCGGCGACACCGCCGTGATCGTCGACGAGCACCGTCCCGTGCCGCTGTTCCAGCACATGCTGGTCGGGACCCGCCTGTACGACCTGTTCGTCGACACCGGCAAGGGCAAGGACCGGCAGGCCCGGCTGAACCCGCAGCTCATGCGGATGGCGGTGGACGAGGTCCGGCGCGCCAAGGTCAACCAGGGCCGCCGCACCGGGCGCCGCCGCGCGCCGCGCCCGCAGCGGTACCGGCCCCCGGCCCGGCCGGACGTGATCGAGCGGCTGGACCGCGCCGGGCTGCTCCCGGCGATCACGTTCATCTTCAGCCGCGCCGGATGCGACGCCGCCGTCCTGCAGTGCCTGCACGCCGGGATCCGGCTGACGTCCAAGGAGGAGGCGGAGGAGATCCGCGCGCACGCCGAGCTGCGCACCGCCGACATCTCCGCCGAAGACCTCCGCGTCCTCGGCTACGGCGACTTCCTCGCCGCCCTGGAGCGCGGCGTCGCCGCCCACCACGCCGGGATGCTTCCCACCTTCAAGGAGATCGTCGAGGAGCTGTTCACCCGCGGGATGATCAAGGCGGTGTTCGCGACGGAGACGCTCGCGCTCGGCATCAACATGCCCGCCCGCACCGTCGTGATCGAGAAGCTCGACAAGTGGAACGGCGAGGCGCACGTTGACCTGACGCCCGGCGAGTACACGCAGCTCACCGGGCGGGCCGGGCGCCGCGGCATCGACGTGGAGGGCCACGCCGTGGTGGTGTGGGGGCCGAACGTTGAGCCCGCGTCCGTCGCCGGGCTCGCCGGCACCCGCACCTACCCCCTGAACTCCAGCTTCCGGCCGTCCTACAACATGGCCGTGAACCTCGTCGGCGCCGTCGGGAACGAGCGCGCCCGGACGCTGCTGGAGGAGTCGTTCGCGCAGTTCCAGGCCGACCGCGCCGTCGTCGGCCTGGCGCGGCAGGTGCACAAGAACGAGGAGGCCCTCGCCGGGTACGCCAAGGCCGCCGAATGCCACCTCGGCGACTTCATGGAGTACGCGGCGATGCGGCGCCGCCTGTCGGACCGGGAGGCGGAGCTGTCGCGGGAGCGGGCCGGGACCCGGCGTGCCGAGGCCGCCAGGTCGCTGGAGCATCTGCGGCCCGGCGACGTCATCCTCGTCCCGTCGGGCCGCCGGTCGGGCCTCGCGGTCGTCCTCGACCCGGGCGTCGGGCGCCGCTCGGACGGGCCCGCGCCGCTCGTGCTGACGATCAACCGGTCCGTGCAGCGCCTGTCGATCCAGGACTTCCCGCGCGCCGTGGAGCCCGTCGAGCGGATCCGGATCCCCAAGTCGTTCAGCCCCCGCAACCCGCAGGACCGCCGCGACCTGGCGTCCACGCTCCGCGCGAAGGTGCCCGACGACGTCCGCGACCGCAAGCGTGCCCGCGGCGACTCCGCCGCCCCCGACGACGCCGAGATCAACGACCTGCGCACCGAGCTGCGCCGCCACCCCGTGCACGGCTGCGACAAGCGCGAGGAGCACGCCCGCTGGGCCGAGCGGTACCACCGCCTCGACCGCGAGACCGAGCAGCTCCGCCGCCGCGTCGAGGGCCGCTCCCAGGTCATCGCCCGGACGTTCGACCGCGTCTGCGCCGTCCTGGAGCAGCTCGGCTACCTGGAGGGCGGCTCCGTCACCGACGAGGGCCGCCGCCTCGGCCAGATCTACAACGAGCTGGACCTGCTCACCGCCGAGAGCCTCCGCGAAGGGCTGTGGGCCAAGCTCGACCAGGCCGAGCTCGCCGCATGCGTGTCCGCGCTGGTGTACGAGTCGCGGCAGCCCGACGACGCCGCGCCGCCCCGCACCCCCGCCGGGCCCGCGCAGGACGCGCTCGCCGCGATGGTGCGGCTCTGGGGCGAGCTCGACGCCGTCGAACGCGACAACCGCGTGTCGTTCCTCCGCGAGCCCGACCTCGGGTTCGCGTGGACGGCGTACCGGTGGGCCAAGGGCGACGACCTCGACGAGGTCCTCCTCGAAAGCGACCTCACCGCCGGCGACTTCGTCCGCGCCGTCAAGCAGCTCCTCGACCTGCTCGGGCAGGTCGCCGACGCCGCCCCGCCGAACAGCCACATCCGCAAGACCGCCCGCCGCGCCATGGACTCGATGCGCCGCGGCGTCGTCGCGTACTCGTCGGTCGCCTAGGACCCGACCGGTTCGGCGGGCTCCGTGGACCCGGCAGGCTCCGCGGGCCCGGCGGGTTCGGTGCGGCGGCGGGCGCGGCGCGCCGACAGGGTCCGGTCGACGCGGTACGCCGCCAGCCGCACGAGGAACGCCTGCGGCGGGCAGCGCAGGAACCGGGGCGTCACGCGGTGGACGCCGCCCGCCGTCCGCAGCAGCAGCGTCGCGGTCCGGCGGCGCCCGCCCGTCCAGGGCAGGCCGTACTGGTCGCGGAGCGTGTCCGGCAGCAGTGCCGCGGTGAGGAGCCGGAACACCGCGAGAGCGGGGAACAGGACGCGCAGCCGTCCTGCCTTCCGTTCGGGCCACAGGACGGCGGCGGCGACCTCGCGGGCGGTGTCCGTCACCTCCAGCGTGGCGAGCATGTCCGCCATGTAGGCGCGGAACGCGGCCAGGTCCGCGGGCTGCGACTCCGGCGGGCAGCCGAGGACCTCCGCGACGGCGCGGGCCTGCCGGTAGTACTCCTCCGCCAGCTCGCCGCCGTCACGGCCGCCGTGGCCGCTCCGGCGCATCACGTGCTCGTGGATGTGCAGCGCCGAGTCGATGAGCGTCGCGTTGACCCACAGCTGCAGGTCCGGGTCGTTGCCGGAATAGCCGTCGCCGCGGACCGTGCCGTGGATGCCGCGGACCTTCGCCGCGATCCGCCCGACCTGCTCCGGCGTCCCGAACGTCACGATCAGCAGGAAGTCGAGCGTGCCGAACAGGCGGGCCAGCGGACGGTCGGCGAAGTCGCTGTGCTCGGCGACGCCGCGGGCCACGGCCGGGTGCGCGAGCTGCATCAGCAGCGCCCGGCCCGCGCCGAGGCCGACGAGCGGCTCGGCGGCGAGCGCGCGCAGCACGTCCCGCTCGGCGAGGAGGTCGCCGAGCCGTTCGGACGAGGGGAGCCGCGGTGCGGCGGGCACGATGCCTCCCGGCGCTCGGGAATCTGCGGCCATCCTCGGCCACTATTGACGATTGGTCAATAAAATGGCGGAACCCACCCGGCCGGACCCCTGGCCAGGGGTGATCGCCGTGCGTGAACGGTCGGCGGCCGGGCACCCTACGAAGGTCGGAGACGGATCCGCTGCACGGAGGATCCGGCGGTGCCGCCGGGACCGCTACCGTGATCGGGATCACGGTATTTCGGCGACGACGACGCAGGATGGGTGCATGATCGAGGCGGAGAACCTCACCAAGCGCTACGGCGACAAGACCGCCGTGGACGATTTGTCCTTCACCGTCGCCCCCGGGCGGGTGACCGGGTTCCTCGGCCCGAACGGCGCCGGGAAGTCGACCACCATGCGGCTGCTGCTCGGCCTCGACCGGCCCGACCGCGGCGACGCCCGGATCGACGGCGTGCACTACAGCGACCTGCCCGCGCCGATGCGCGTGGTCGGCGCGATGCTGGAGGCGCGGGCCGTGCACACCGGGCGCAGCGCCTACAACCACCTGCTGTGCCTCGCGCAGACCCAGGGCGTCGGCAGGAAGCGCGTCGACGAGGTCGTCGAGCTCGTCGGGCTCACCGGCGTCGCCCGCAGGCGCGCCGGCGGCTTCTCGCTCGGCATGGGGCAGCGGCTCGGCATCGCCGCCGCGCTGCTCGGCGACCCGTCCGTGCTGATCCTGGACGAGCCCGTCAACGGCCTCGACCCGGAGGGCATCGTCTGGATCCGCACCCTCATGCAGCGGCTCGCCGCCGAAGGGCGGACCGTGTTCGTCTCCAGCCACCTCATGAACGAGATGGCCGTGACCGCCGAGCACCTCATCGTCATCGGGCGCGGCAGGCTCATCGCTGACTGCTCCACCGAGGATTTCATCGAGCGCAGCACCGAGAAGATGGTCGCCGTCCGCAGCCCCGACGCCGAGCGGCTCGCCGGCGTCCTCACCGGCGAGGGCGCCAAGGTCAGGCCCGGCGAGGACGGGCTGCTGACCGTCACGCACATGGAGGCGCCCCGCGTCGGGGAGCTCGCCGCCGCCGAAGGAGTCGTCCTGCACGAGCTCACCCCGAAGCGCGGCTCGCTGGAGGCCGCGTTCATGGAACTGACCCGCGAGAGCGTCGAGTACGGCGCGGGCGGAGAACCCGCGGCCGAACCCGTGCCGGGCGCGGGACCCGCCGCCGGAGGCCCCGCCGCCGGGCCCGCCGGGAAGGAGGAGACCCGATGACCGCCGCCACCACCGACCCCGCCGCGCGGCCCGCGGGCCCGCCCGCCTACGAGCGGCCCGGCTTCGGGCGGCTCATGCTCGCCGAGTGGACGAAGATCCGCACGGTCCGCTCCACCCTCTGGACGCTGGTCCTGCTCATCCTCCTCGACCTCGGCTTCACCGCGCTGTTCGTCGGGCTGACCGCCGCGCAGTGGGACGACATGCCCCCGGCCGACCGCGCCTCGGTCGCCGCCGACCCGGTCAGCTTCATCCTCGGCAGCGGGTTCTTCCTCAGCCAGCTGACGATCTGCGTCCTCGGCGTCCTGGTGATCGCCTCCGAGTACTCCACCGGCATGATCCGCGCCAGCCTCCTCGCCGTGCCGCGGCGGCTGCCGATGCTGTGGGCCAAGGCCCTGGTGTTCGGGCTGATCGTCCTCGCGCTCGGCGTCGCGGTGTCGTTCACGTCGTTCTTCATCGGCGCGGCGCTCATCGGGGACAAGGCCGAGGTCGGCCTCGGCGACCCCGGCGTCCTGCGCGCCGTCGTCGGCGGCGGCCTCTACCTGGCGATGCTCGGGCTGTTCGCGCTGGCGATCGGCGCGATCGTCCGGCACACCGCGGGCGGCATCACCGGCGTGATCGGGTTCGTGCTCGTGCTGGCGCCGCTCGCCACGCTGCTGCCCGGCAGCATCGGCGAGCGCGTCCACGCCTACCTGCCCTCCGAGGCGGGCGCCCTGATCGCCAAGGCGCACCAGGGGGAGAACGACCTGCTCACGCCCTGGCAGGGGTACGGCGTGTTCGCGCTCTGGACGGTCGCGCTCCTCGCCCTCGCCGCCTTCCTCCTCAAACGCCGCGACGCCTGACCCCGGCGCACCACCCGCCTTCCCCGAACGCCCGGCCGTCCCGGCCGGGCGTTCGGCATGTTCAGGGCCCTCAACCGCCGGAACGTTGCAGTGGGCAATGAACGCGGCTAGCCTGGTTTAAGCAAGCGCTTAAGGCGGTTGACCAATCCTGGAGGTGCGATGGCGGGGGAGGAGCAGGTCCCCACGCGGATCCGGCTGCTGGAGGCCGCAGTCGCGGTGATGGCCGAGAGCGGCTGGTCAGCGGTGACGTCGCGGGTCGTGGCCGAGCGGGCGCGCGCCAACAACGCGCTCGTGCACTACTACTTCGGCTCGGTGGACGCGCTGCGCAAGGCGGCCGTCATGCACGCGGTGGAAAAGGAGCTGGAAGGCCCCGTCGAGGCGATCCTCCAGGCCGAGGACGTCCTGGACGGCGTCGCGGAGGCGATCGACGGCCTCGTCGAACGGGGGCCCGGCACCCCCCAGCAGCGGGTGGTGGTCGAGGCGCTGATGCAGGGCCTGCGCGACGAGGAGCTGCGCGAGGCGGGCATCCAGCAGATCCGGGCGTTCCGCGACCTGCTGGCCGCCCGGCTCGCGGCCGGCCGCGACGCCGGGCTGCTGCGCGCCGACGCCGACCCGGCGGGCCTCGCGGTGGTGCTCGGCGCGCTCCTGGACGGCCTGCTCCTGCACGTCCTGATCGACCCCGGCACCGACGCCGCCACCGCGACCCGCGGGCTGCTCGCCCTGCTGCGCCCGGCCGGAACCGGCGGCAGCCCAGGCCCCGGCCAGCGAGGAGACGACGACGATGACGCGTCATGATCACAGGCGGGCGGCCGTCCGGGACGGCGGCGCGGACGCCGCCGCCGGTACCGGCGGCCCGGCCGTGCGGCTGCGCGGCGCCGGCAAGACCTACGGGACGGGCCACACCGCGGTGCACGCGCTGCGCGGCGTGGACCTGGAGATCGAGCGCGGCGAGTTCGTCGTGCTGCTCGGCCCGTCCGGATCGGGCAAGACGACCCTGCTCGACCTGATCGGCGGGATCGAGCCCGCCACCGAGGGCGAGGTGATCGCCGGGGGCCGCGACCTGTCCGGTCTCGGCGAGGACGCCCGCACCGCCTACCGGCGCGACGTCGTCGGGTTCGTGTTCCAGTTCTTCAACCTCGTCCCGTCGCTGACCGCGCTGGAGAACGTCCGGCTCGTCGCCGAGCTCACCGGCCGCGGTGACCGCGCCCGGTCAGCGGCGGCGCTGGAGGCCGTCGGGCTCGCGGGGCGCGGCGCGCACTTCCCGGCGCAGCTGTCGGGCGGCGAGCAGCAGCGCGTCGCGATCGCCCGCGCGATCGCCAAGGACCCCGAGCTGCTGCTGTGCGACGAGCCGACCGGCGCGCTGGACCTGGAGACCGGCCGCGGCGTCCTGCGCGTCCTGCGGGACCTCAACGCGCGGGGCCGCACCGTCCTGGTCGTCACCCACAACGCCGCGATCGCCGCCATCGCGCACCGCGTCGTGCGGATGCGCTCGGGCCGGGTCACCGGCGTGACCACGACCGCCGCGCCCGCCACCGCCGACGAGGTGACCTGGTGAGCACCCTCACCGTCAAGCTGCGCCGCGACCTGCGCCGCCGCCCCGCGCAGCCGGTGTCGGCGGTGGTGCTGGTGATGCTCGGCGTCGCGCTGTTCGGCGCGTCCTACGACGCCTACAAGAACCTCGACGCCGGCTACCGGGCGGTCTTCGGCACCTACCGGTTCGCGGACCTGACCGTGTCCGGCGGCGACACCGCCGCGATCGCGGAACGCGCCCGGGGGACGCGCGGCGTCGAAGCCGTGTCCGCGCGGACCGTCGCGGACGTGCCGATGCGCATGCCGGACGGCTCCACCCTCGTCGGGCGCGTCGTCGGGTTCCCCGCCGCGGCGCAGCCCGAGATCAACAGGGTGAAGCTCCTGACCGGCCGGTACCTCGACCCCGCCGCGCCGGCCGGTGTCCTGGCCGACAGGCACGTCGCCGGCGACGCCGGGCTGAAGCCGGGCTCGGCGGTGCCGGTCTGGGACGGGCGCGCCTGGCGGCCCCTGACCGTGCGGGGCACCGCGTCGTCGCCCGAATACCTGTGGCCCGCCGCCAGCCGCCAGGACGCGCTGCCCGCGCCGGGGACGTTCGGCGTCCTGTACGTCCCGGAGCCGCTCGCCCGGCGGCTCGGCGGCGTCACCGGGCCCAACGAGGTCACCGTCCGCTACACCGGGGCCGGGCGCGCCCGCGCCGCGGACCTCGACGCCGCCCTCACCGCCGCCGCCCGCGGGCAGGGCGCGGGCGCCGTCGTCACCCGCGCCGACCAGCCCAGCAACGCCGCGCTCGCCCAGGACATCCAGGGCTTCTCCCAGCTCGCCGTGATGTTCCCGCTGCTGTTCCTCGCCGCCGCGGGCGTCGCCGTTTACGTCGTGCTGACCCGCCGCGTGGCGCGCGACCGCGTCGTGATCGGGACGCTGCGCGCCAGCGGGTTCCGCCGCCGGACGGTCGTCGCGCACTACCTGGCCGCCGGCGTCGCGACCGGGCTGACCGGGTCCGTCCTCGGCGCCGCCGCCGGGCTGCCGCTCGCCGGGACCGTCACCCGCCTGTACGGGGACGCGATCGGGCTGCCGGAGACGACCGTGTCCGTCCGCGCCACGACCGTCCTGGCCGGGGTGGCGTTCGGGCTGGTCGCGGGCGCGCTCGCGGCGCTGGCGCCCGCGGTGTCGGCGGCCCGGGTCCCGCCCGCGGAGGCGATGCGCGGCACCGTCCCCGCGGCCCGCGGCGGCGGGCTCCTCGCCCGCGCCGGGCGGTCCGTGCCCGGCGCGGGGCGGCTGCCCGCCGGGGCGTGGCTCGTGCTGCGCGGCCCCGCCCGCCAGTTCCGCCGCACCCTCTACACGATGAGCGGCGTGATCCTCGCGCTCGTGCTCATCCTCGTGTCGTGGGGGATGCTCGACTCGTCCAGGGCGACCGTGTCGCGGCAGTTCGACCAGGTCCAGCGGCAGGACGCCGAGATCACCCTCGCCGGGCCCGCCGGCGCGGCCGCGCTCGCCGCCGTGTCGGCCACGGCCGGGGTGCGGTCCGCCGAGCCGTCCGCGCACCTGCCCGTCACCCTCACCGCCGGGGGAAAGGGCTACTCCACCTCCGTCGTTGGGCTGCCCGCCGGGACGCGGATGCACCGGTTCCTCACCCCCGGCGGCGGCGAGCGGGCCCTGCCCCGCACCGGCGTCCTCGCCGGCGCGGCCCTCCGCGGCGAGCTCGGCGTGGACGCCGGCGACCGCGTCACCCTGCGCCTGCCCGGTGGCCGGACCGTCACCACCGCCATCGCCGGGTTCGTCGACGAGCCGCTCGGCACCTTCGCCTACGCCTCACTCGGCCAGGTCGCCGCCTGGGACCCCGCCGCCCGGCCCGGCACCGTCCTCGTCCGGTTCGACCCGGGCGCCGACCGTGCCGCCGCCGAACGGGCGCTGTCGTCCCTGCCCGGCGTCGTCGCCTACACCGACTCCCGCGCCCTGGAGCAGACCATGGACGACTACATGGACCTGTTCTACGTGTTCGTCGCGGTCATGCTCGCGTTCGGCGGGCTGCTCGCCTTCACCGTCCTGTTCGCCACCCTGTCGGTGAACCTCGCCGAACGCGGCACCGAACTCGCCACGCTGCGCGCCGCAGGGGTCGGGCGCAGGCGGCTCAACCGGCTCGTCACCGCCGAGAACCTCCTCGTCGTGACCGCGGGCGTCGTGCCGGGACTGATCGCCGGACGCGTCGCGGCCGGCGCGTTCCTCGGCGCGTTCGACAGCGACCTGATGTCGCTGCACACCGAGATCCGGCCCGCGACGTTCGCCTGGTCAGCGCTCGCCGTCCTCGCCGTCGCGTGGCTGGCGCAGCGTCCCGGGCTGCGCGCCCTCGCCCGCTCCGACCTCGCCGCCCTCGTCCGGGAAAGGGCCGGCTAGCGGGAACGCGAGAAGGGCGCCCGCACGGGTCTTCGCGGGCGCGAAGTCGTGCACCGCGACCCCGACCGGGCTGGCACACATTGGCGCGCGGGGCTCCGGGCGTTGTAGAAAGTCGTCATGAGCAAGCAGGCCGTCCCGGCGGGCGACGCGCACGGCGTCGACGAGGTCACCTCGGCGGTGCTGACCGCGTCCCGGCTGCTGGTGGCGATCTCCGTGCGGTCCCTCGCCGCCGTCGAGGACGCCGTGACGCTGCCGCAGTTCCGGCTCCTGGTCGTGCTGTCCACGCAGGGGCCGCTCAAGCTCGTCACGCTCGCCGGGCTGCTGGAGGTCAACCCCTCCACCGCCATGCGGATGGTCGACCGGCTCGCCGCCGCCGGGCTGCTGGACCGGCACGCCAGCCCCGACAGCGGCCGCGAGGTCCGCATCCAGCTCACCGCCGCCGGCCGCGCCATCGTCGACGACGTCACCGCCCGCCGCCGCGCCGACATCGCCGAGATCGTCGCCCGGATGCCGCCCGGGCAGCGGCGCACCCTCGTCGCGGCCCTGCGCGCCTTCACCGAGGCGGGCGGCGAGCCCCCGGCCACCACCCTCGTCCCGCTCGGCTGGACCTGACCCCGCCCGCGGCGGAATTCGTCCGCCCGCCGCCGAACCCCGCCGGGGCGACGTGCGTACAGCCCGGGTGACGCACCTTCCCCCGAACCGGAAAGGACGGCGGCGGATGCGAACACCCCGGCCGATCCCCGCGGTGCTGCCCGTCGCGGCGTGCGGGCTCGCCGCCTCGCTGCTGCTCGGCGGCTGCACCGCGCTGGCCCGCCAGTCCACCGACGGGGGAGCGCAGCCCGCGTCGGTCGCGGCGGAGAACGCCCGCCAGGCCACCGTCCCGACCGAGTGGGGGCCGCTCGGCCCCGCCGACCGCGCCCTCATCGTCGACGCCCGGCAGGCCGCGCTGTGGGAGATCCCCGTCGGCCGGGAGGCGGCGCGCCGCGCCTCCCGGCCCGCCACGCGGCGGGGCCTCGCCGAGATCGCCCGGCGGGACGAGCGGCTGGACGGGCTCGCCCGCGGCATCGCCGAGCGGCTCAACCTCCCGCTGCCGGACCGGCCGACCGCCGAGCAGCAGAGCTGGCTGTCGGAGATCGGCGGGAAGTCCGGCACCGACTACGACAAGACGGCCGTGGCGCGGCTGCGGGTCGCGCAGGGCCGGGTCTACGCGCTGGCCGCGGCCGTCCGCGCCGGCACCCGCAACACCCTCGTCCGGCAGTTCGCCAAGCAGTGCGAGACGATCCTCCACGGCCACATGACGCTGCTGGAGGGGACCGGTTTCGTCACCGTCGACGCGCTGCCCGACCCGCCGAGCGTGACCGGCGCGCCCGCGCCCGGCGGCCCCGACCAGCGGCGGTCGCCCGCGCCTCCCGCCACGTCCGTGATCAAGGGCTGAGCGAGCGGCCGAGGCTGCTCAGAGCCGGGCGTCCAGCTCGGCGAGCAGCGCCCGCAGCGTCGCGCCGAGCGGCGCGTCCAGCCGCACCAGCGCGTGCTCGTCGCCCCTGGTCGCCCCCTGGTTGACGATCGCGACCGGGACGCCGCGCGCGGCCGCGTGCCGGACGAACCGGTACCCCGACAGCACCGTCAGCGACGACCCGAGCACCAGCAGCGCGCCCGCCGCCTCCGTCCGCGCGAAGCAGTCCCGCACCCGGGCCGGTGGCACGTTCTCGCCGAAGAAGATCACGTCGGGTTTGAGGACGCCGCCGCACCGCTCGCAGTCCACGACCCGGAACGCCGCCACCTCCGCGTCGCCGAGGACGGCGTCGCCGTCCGGGTTGACCGCGCCGGGGGCGGCGGCGCGGGCGTCCCAGCCGGGGTTCGCGGCCCGGAGCCGCTCGTCCAGGCGGGCGCGCGGCGTCCGGTCGCCGCACGCCAGGCAGACCACCCGGTCCAGGGCCCCGTGCAGCTCGATCACGCCGTCCGCGCCCGCGGCCTGCTGCAGGCCGTCGACGTTCTGGGTGATGATCCCCGTGACCAGGCCCCGCCGCGCCAGCTCCGCGACCGCGCGGTGCCCCTCGTTCGGGCGCGCCGCCGCGATGTGCCGCCACCCCAGATGGCTGCGCGCCCAGTACCTGCGGCGCGCCGCCGCCGACCCGGTGAACACCTGGTAGGTCATCGGCTCCGCGCGCCGCCGGCGCCCCGTCTCACCGCGATAGTCCGGGATGCCCGACTCGGTCGACAGGCCCGCGCCGCTCAGCACCAGCACGCCGCCGTCCGCGACGAGATCGGCCAGCACCTCCAGCCGCGCCCGCGCCTCTGCCGCCGTCTCCGTCCCGCCGCCGGGCAACCGGCTCTCCACCTGCGTCACCCCTCCATGGTGCACGACGGCGCGGGTGCTAGGTTCCGCGCATGAAGCTGGCCATTCTCGGCGGCGGCGGGTTCCGGGTGCCGTACGTCTACGAGGCGCTGCTGCGCGACCGCGGCGCCCCCCGGATCGACGAGGTCTGGCTGCACGACACCGACCCCGGGCGGCTGGAGGTGATGGCGGCGGTCCTCGCCGCGCTCGCGGACCGCGGAACGGAGGCGCCGCGGGTGGTCACCGCCACCGGGCTCGACCGGGCGCTGGAGGGCGCCGACTTCGTGTTCGCGGCGATCCGCGTCGGCGGCACCGCCGGGCGGGTCTGCGACGAGCGCGTCGCGCTCGGCCTGAACGTCCTCGGGCAGGAGACCACCGGCCCCGGCGGGCTGGCCTACGGCCTGCGGACCATCCCCGTCATGACCCGCATCGCCCGCCGGATCCGGGAGCTCGCGCCGGACGCCCACGTCATCAACTTCACCAACCCCGCAGGCATGATCACCGAGGCGATGCAGGCCGTGCTCGGCGACCGGGTCCTCGGCGTGTGCGACACCCCGTCCGGGCTCGGCGTCCGCGTCGCCGCCGCGCTCGGGCTCGACCCGTCGCGCGTGCGGCTGGACTACATCGGCCTGAACCACCTCGGCTGGACGCGCCGGATCCTGCACGACGGCACCGACGTGCTGCCCGCCGTCCTCGCCGACGACGCCCTGCTCGGCGCCCTGGAGGAGGGCGTGCTGTTCGGCCGCGGCTGGCTCCGCGACCTCGGGGTGATCCCCAACGAGTACCTGTACTACTACTACTTCAACCGGGAGGCGGTCCGCGCCACCCTCGACGCGCCGCGGACCCGCGGCGAGATCCTCGCCGCGCAGCAGGCCGCGTTCTACGAGCGCGCGGCCGCCGCGCCGGGCGGGGCGGCCGTGGAGCTGTGGCGCGAGACCGTCGCCGCGCGCAGCGCCGGCTACATGGCCGAGATGAGGGCCGCCGCGGCCGGCGCCGGCGCGGCGGACGGCCACACGGGAATCGACCCCGTCGACGAGGGCTACGCGGGCGTCGCGGTCAGGGTGATGGCCGCGATCGCCCGCGACGAGCCCGCCACCATGATCCTCAACGTGCGGAACGGGACGACGATCGCCGCGCTGCCGCCGGACGCGGTCGTCGAGGTGCCGGTGCTCGTGGACGCGGGCGGCGTCCACCCGCTCGCCCTCGCCCCGCCCGACCTGCCCCAGACGGGTCTGATGCAGCAGGTCAAGGCCGTCGAGCGGCTGACGATCCGGGCCGCGCTGACCGGCTCGCGCGCCGACGCCGCCATGGCGTTCGCGCTGCATCCCCTGGTCGACTCGGCGTCGCTCGGGCGGCGGCTCCTGGACGGCTACATCGCCCGCGTCCCCGAGATCGCGGCCGTGTTCGGGGAGGAGGCCCGATGACCGCGCGCGAGGCGAGGGTCATCGGGCCTCCTTCCCTGGAGACCGGCTAGCGGCTCGCGGGCGCGGCGGACCCGCCGGGCCCGCCGCGGTGCCGGGGGAGGCGGCCGTGACCGGTCGCCAGCGCCAGCCCCGCCGCCAGGGCGAGCAGGCCCGCCCCGAGGAAGGTCAGCGGCACGATGGTCTTCAGCAGCCGGATCTTGGCGGCGCCGTCGTCGGACTTGCCGCGCAGGAGCTCGCGCGACTCGGAGGTCATCTTCAGGTCCAGGTCGGCGACGACGAGGCTCCCCGCGCCGCCCTGCTGGGGCCGCAGCGTCGACACCACGTGCCGCTGCTGGTCGATCGGCGCGCCCGTCCGCGGGTCGATCCAGTACGTGGAGTCGGAGCGCTGGTAGCGGTCCACCGGGACGGCCGCGCCGCCCTTGGGGAGCCCGAGCAGCTCGGGCGGCAGCGCGGGCAGCGCACCGGGGATCTTGGTGTCCGGGACGCGCTGCACGAACTTGTAGGCGCGGACGCCGTCGTGCCGTTCCTCCCCGGCGAAGACGATCGGCCACGCGCGCATGGTCTTCGCGTCGAACATCTCAAGGCTCTTCTTCTCCGCCTCCACCGGCCAGAAGAGCCCGATCCCGGACTGCCGGACGCTCTTGTCGCCCTCCACCGCCGCGCCGCAGCAGTTCGTGAGCCGTCCCGTGCGGCGGTCGAAGGCGAGCCGCTGCTTCTGCAGCTCGATCGTGACGCCGTTCGCCGCGTCCTCGACGACCGTGGTGGAGTCCCAGACGGCGACCCCGTCCTCGCGGGCCTTCACATCGGAGCGGATGGTGTTGGTCGCCGTCACCGTCGCGCCGGTCCGCGGCGTCAGCTTCCCGGCGTCGAAGTAGGAGGCGCCGTCGGCCTGCAACCGCGTGACCTGGTAGAACTCCGTCGGTGCGCCGATCAGCGTCGGGGCGATGTAAAAGCGCGCGAGGACGAACCCCGCCAGCAGGAACGCGCCGATGCCGATGAGGGTGAAACCGATGGTCCTTCGCAATGCGGCCTCCCAGGAACGCGGCGAAAGTAAAAGGGGTGCGCGCACAATGTCATGAATGTCGCGTACCTGGCCAGAGGCCGCATAAATTGTTTTTTTCGCGATATGTGAGCGGCGTGAGCGGCTGGTTACTCGGAGGTAATATCCGGGCCGCCGGGCGAATAGGGCGCGGCTCGAAAACCGCCCTGACGCGGCCGTCCGAGGCGGGTCAAGAACGTCCGGGCGCGAGGGAGAAGCGGACGCGGCGGCGCGCCGGGTCGGCCTCCTCCAGCCGCACCCTGACCTGCTCGCCGAGCGGCACCCCGGCCCCGTCGCAGCGGCCGAACACCGGCGGCGACACCAGCTGGACGCGCCCGCCGGACCCGTCGGCGCTCACGTCCACCACCACCGCGTCGAACACCTCCCCGACGTGGTCGCGCAGCAGCAGCGCCTCGACGAGATCGACGCACGCGCGGTCGACGTCGGCGGCGCGGCGCAGCGCCCGCTGCATCACCTCCGGCAGCCCCGGCAGCGCCTCGCGCGCCCACCCCGGGACGGGACGTCCCGCCGCGAGCGCCAGGCACACCTCGGTGGCGTACCGGTCGGCCAGCCGCCGGATCGGCGCCGTGACGTGCGCGTACGGCGCGGCGACGGCGGCGTGCGCCGCCTGGCCGGGCGGCGAGCCGTCGAAGGCGGTGTACCCGGCGCCGCGCATCAGCCCGGCCGCGTCGTGCAGGAACGCGGCGTGCCGGGGGAGCGACGGGTCCAGCGCGCGGACGATGTCGCCGTAGGCGGAGTCACCGGGCCAGGCGACGCCGAGCGCGCCCGCGGCGAGCTTCAGCCGCGCGACCGCCTCGGGCGGCGCGGGCGGCATCGTGCGCAGCAGGCCGACGCCGCCGTCCAGCATCAGCCGCGCCGCCGCCCGGCCGGTCAGCAGCGAGATCTGCGCGTTCCACGCCTCCGTCGCCAGGTCGCCGCGCAGCTTCAGCGCCCAGCCGCCGCCGGCGCGCACGACCTCCTGCTCGGGCAGCGGGAGGCTGACCCCGCCGCGCGCCGCCTCCGCCGCGACGAGCCGCTCGCCGATCTCGCCGAGCAGCGTGATCCGCGGGTCGCCGTCGTCGTGCCGGGCGGTCGCGTAGTCGAGCCTGTCGTGGCTGCGGACGACGGCGCGCCGCACGTCCACGTCGGTGATCAGGCCGGTGCCGTCGATGTCGATCGTCCAGGCGACGGCGGGGCGGTCCCGGCCGGGCAGCAGGCTCGCGGCGTCCTCCGACAGCGGGCGCGGGTGCAGCGGCGCGTTGGTGTCGGGCAGGTAGAGCGTGACGCCGCGGGACCGCGCCTCGGCGTCGAGGGCGCCGCCGGGCCGCACGAACCCGGCCATGTCGGCGATCGCGTACCGGACCCGGTGCCCGGCGCCGCGCCGCTCCAGGTGCATGGCCTGGTCCAGGTCCAGGGAGCCGGGCGGGTCGAGGGTGAAGAACGGGAGCCCGCGCAGGTCGGCGCGCCCGTCGGGATGGCACGCGGGCCCGGCGGCCTCGGCCAGGACGGCGGGCGGGAACGGGCCGGGCACCGAGAACTCGGCGCGGATCCGGTCCAGGCCCGCGCGGATCTCGGCGCCGGCCTCCGCGGTACGCAGTCGCAGCGGTCGGCGCGGCACAGCACCGAGCGTACGGGACGAAAACCGGATTCCGGTCGTGATCTACATTGTAAAGGCGTCGGCCGATGGACGCTCCGGCGTCCGGGCGGGCTCCCGCCGCGCGAACTCCTTGAGCCCCGCCGGGTCCACCACGGTGATCTTGCGGCGGCCGGTGACGACGAGGCCCTCCGCGCGCAGCGCGCCGAGCGCGCGGGCGACCGTCTCGCGCGAGGCGTCCATCCAGCTGCCGAGCTCCTCCTGGGACAGCGGCGGGCCGATCACGATCCCGCCCGCGGCGTCCGGCGGGACGTGCCGGGCCGACGCCTCCGCGAGATCGGTCAGCAGGATCGCCAGCCGCCGCGCGCCGTGCGCGGACACGTGCGCCTGCAGCCGCCGGTCGGCGTCGTCGAGCCGCCGCACGAACGTGCCGCTGACCAGCCGCCACACGCCCGGGTGGGCGTCCAGGAAGCCGGTGAAGCGGGCGGCGGGCACCACCAGCGCGCGCAGCGGGCTGAGCGCAGCCACGGTCGCCGACCGCTCCCGGCGGCCGAGCACCGCGCTCTCGCACACCAGGTCGCCCGGCCCGCGCACGGCGAGAACCACCTCCCGGCCGTCCTCGCTCGCCGAGGTCACCTTCGCCCAGCCCGACTCGATGATGATGATGTGATCGGAATCGTCGCCCTGGTAGCACAGCGGCGTCCGCGGCGCGTACTTGCGGGGCCGCGCGACCGCTCGCAGCGCGGCGCGCTCGGGCGCGTCCAGCGCGTCCCAGAAGGCGTCGCCGGGGTCGGCGGCGGAACCGCCGCGGGATGTCCTCGTCGGCACGTGCTCGGTCACGGGTCCGCGTCTCCGGTTCGTGGGGTCGGGTGAACCGGTACCCACGGCAGATGGGGGGAGTGGGGCGGTGAGGCCCAGTGCCGCGGGTACCGGTCGCTCATGCGACCGCCGCCCGGACGGGCGTCATCGTCCGTCCCGCGGCGGTGCACTGCCTTCATCCCAATGAGAACCCCTCACTGGGCAGGATGCTGCACGCGGGAGGACCGCCTGTCTGCGTCATCTGACACTTTTGCCGAAAATTGCAGCGACGATCAGTCAAGGCGGGGCGGGAACGGCCGGTCAGCGGGACAGGGCGTTCAGGAGGCGGTTGACGGGGCTCGCGAGGTTCCACCGGTCGGCCAGCGCGACGAGCGCCTCGGGGTCGCGGGCGCCGGCCGGGAGCCGGTCGTCGAGCGCCGCGAGCTCCGGCGCGTCGATGTCGGTGACGACCCGCACGACCGTCTCGGCGGCGGCGAGGTACTCGCGCGCCGCCTCCATCCGGCGCCGCGCGCCCGCCGGGAACCCCTCGTCGGTGCCCGCGTCGAGCGCGGCGAGGATCCCCTCCACCGACCCGAACCGGGTGACGAGCGCCGCGGCGGTCTTGTCGCCGACGCCGGGCACGCCGGGCAGGCCGTCGCTGGGGTCGCCGCGCAGCGTCGCGTAGTCGCCGTAGCCGCGGCCGGGGATGCCGTACTTGGCCGCGACCTCCTTCTCGCCCATGATCTGCAGGTTCCTGATGCCCCGCGCCGTGTACAGGACGGCGACCGGGCCGCCGTCGTCGACCAGCTGGAACAGGTCGCGGTCGCCGGTGACGATGTCGACCGGGCCGTCGGCCGCGCCCCGCACCGCGAGGGTGCCGATGACGTCGTCGGCCTCGTACCCGGGGACGCCCGCCCGCGCGAGCCCGAACGCGTCGAGCACCGCGTCGATGATCGGGAGCTGCGCCTCCAGCGCGTCGGGCGTCTGGTCGCCGCCGTCCTCCGCCACCCGGTGCGCCTTGTAGGACGGCAGCGCCTCCACCCGGAACGCGGGCCGCCAGTCGGCGTCCATGCAGCAGACGAGCCGCTCGGGGCCGCGGTCCTGGACGAGCCGCGCGATCATGTCGATGAGGCCGCGGACGGCGTTCACCGGCGTCCCGTCCGGGGCGGTGACCGACTCGGGCACCCCGAAGAAGGCGCGGAAGTACAACGACGGCGTGTCCAGCAGCATCAGCCCGCTCATGCGCCACATCGTGCCATGCCCCCACGACACCCGGACGGAGGCGGGCCGGGGCCGCGGCACCCCCGTCCGCCTGCGATCCTGGTACCCGCAGTGAGGATCGGAGAATGGAGACGGGTGTGACAACGGAGTTGTATCCGCGTGAGCGCCTCGGCCTGGTGCGGGACGCGGCGGCGAAGGCCGGGCTGGGGGCGGTCCTGCTGACGCCCGGCCCCGACCTGCGGTACGTCACCGGGTACGACGCCAAGCAGCTGGAGCGGCTCACCTGCCTGGTGGTGCCGGCCGGCGGCGAGGCGTTCCTGGTCGTCCCGCGGCTGGAGATCCCCGCGGCGGAGGCCTCGCCCGCCGGGTCCCTCGGCGTGGAGCTGGTCCCGTGGGACGAGACCGACGACCCCTACGCCCTCGTCGCGCGCAGGCTCCCCGGCGACCTGAGCACGGTCGGCGTCGCGGACCGGATGTGGGCGGTGATGGCGCTGCGGTTCCGCGCCGCGATGCCCGCCGCCGAGCAGATCGCGGCCGGGGGAGTGCTGCGCGAGCTGCGGATGCGCAAGAGCCCGGCGGAGGTGGCGGCGCTGCGCGAGGCGGGCGCCGCGATCGACCGGGTCCACCGCCAGGTGCCGGGCCTGCTGAAGGCGGGCCGGACCGAGCGGGAGGTCGCCCGCGACATCGCCGACGCGATCACCGCCGAGGGGCACGCGCAGGTCGACTTCGTCATCGTCGGGGCGGGCCCGAACGGCGCCAACCCGCACGCCGAGCCGTCCGACCGCGTGATCCGCCCCGGCGAGCCGGTCGTGGTCGACATCGGCGGGACGATGCCGAGCGGCTACTGCTCGGACTCCACCCGCAACTACTGCGTCGGCGAGCCGCCCGCGGAGTACCGGGCGTACTTCGAGGTCCTGGAGGAGGCGCAGCGGGCCTCGTGCGCGGCCGTCCGTCCCGGGGCCACACCCGAGGCGGTGGACGCGGCGGCCCGCGACGTCATCGCCGCCGCCGGTCACGGTGAGCACTTCTTCCACCGCACCGGCCACGGCATCGGCCTGGAGTCGCACGAGGACCCCTACATCGTGGCGGGCAACCTGGAGCCGCTGGAGCCCGGCATGGCGTTCTCGATCGAGCCGGGCATCTACCCCGGGCCGCACGGCGCCCGCATCGAGGACATAGTCGTGTGCACCGACGACGGCTACGAGCCGATGAACCGCACCGACCACGCCCTGGTCATAGTCGCCTGACCCCGGCCGTCCGAAGCCACGACCAAGGGTCGTGCGGCCGAAGGCGCCCATGACCCCGGCCGCTCGAACCTAAGCCAAGGTCACGGGTCGTGCGGCCGAAGGCGCCCATGACCCCGGCCGCTCGAACCCAGGCCAAGGTCACGGGTCGTGCGGCCGGAGGGCGCTCAGCGCCCGGAGGTCGCACGACCCGAGCACGGCGGGTGCGTTTCACGGGACGCGCCAGCGGCCCGGGAAACGTGCCCGCCGTGCCTGACGGGGGGTTCCAGGGGGGTCGCTCCCCCTGGATCAACCAGCCTTGTGGAGGTCGGTGACCGTGTCCTGCGGGCCGGGGCCCTGGCGGGCGGGGCCGGGGTGCCCGATCGCCAGGCCGCTGGAGGGGTCGAAGAAGTGCAGGCGGCGGGTGTCGACGCCGAGGTCCACGTGCTGGCCCGGGCGCACGCGCGAGCGGGAGTTGACGCGGGCCGTCCACAGCGCCCGGTTGTCGGTGAGCGGGATCGTCATGTCGCCGTCGCCCTCGGCGGCGTCGTCGGCCAGGTCGGCGGTGTCCTTGTGCTCGACCGGCGGCGCGTCGATCGTGAAGATCACGTTGATCTCGCTGCCGAGCTCCTCGGTCACGCTGCTGCGCACCGCCATCGGCGCCCACTCGGGGTTGGCGTGCGCGGCGTCCTCGAAGTCCGAGGGGCGGATGCCGAGGATGACCTGGCGGCCGAGGTAGTTCTGCAGGCCGGGCTTGTCGTTCAGGACGGACGCGTGCACCGGCAGCGTGTACCCGGCGAAGGAGACCTGCACGCCGCCGTTGCCGGAGACGAGGTCGGCGAGGACGAAGTTCATCGCCGGGGAGCCGATGAAGCCCGCCACGAACAGGTTGACGGGGTTGTCGAACAGCCGCTGCGGCGTGTCGACCTGCTGGAGCCGGCCCTCGCGCAGCACGCAGACCCGCGTCCCGAGCGTCATCGCCTCGACCTGGTCGTGGGTGACGTACACGGTGGTGACGCCGAGCCGCTCGTGCAGCTGGCTGAGGGAGGCGCGCATCGACACGCGGAGCTTGGCGTCCAGGTTGGACAGCGGCTCGTCCATCAGGAACGCCTGCGGCTGCCGGACGATCGCGCGGCCCATCGCGACGCGCTGGCGCTGCCCGCCCGACAGCGCGGCGGGCTTGCGGGACAGGAACTGCTCGAGGCCGAGCATCTTGGCGGCCTCGAGGACCTTCTGCTTGATCTCCGCCTTCGGCGTGCCGCGCAGCTTGAGCCCGAACGCCAGGTTCTGCTCGACCGTCATGTGCGGGTACAGGGCGTAGTTCTGGAAGACCATCGCGATGTCGCGGTCCTTGGGCGCGAGGTCGTTGACCACCTGGTTGCCGATGGAGATCTTCCCGCCGGAGATCTCCTCCAGCCCGGCGATCATCCGCAGCGCGGTGGACTTGCCGCAGCCTGACGGGCCGACGAGCACCATGAACTCGCCGTCGCGGATCTCCAGGTCGAGACCGTCCACGGCCTTGACGCCGCCCGCGTACACCTTGTCGACCCGGTCCAGCATGATCCTGGCCATCCGAACCCCCTCTTGGAAACGTTTCCTTTACCCCCTGACGAGCAGGGGTTTTGTTCAATGAGAGGAGTAAACCCCATGGAAACGTTTCCAGACGAGGGACGATCGTGAGAAGATGATCTAAAACCACCTGAAGGGACGTTCCGGGCATGACGGACAGGCGGCCGGCGACGATCAAGGACGTGGCGGCATCGGCGGGCGTGGGCATCGCCACCGTGTCGCGCGTGTTCTCCGGGACGGGCTCGGTCAGCGCCGCCACCCGCGAGCGCGTCCTCGCCGCCGCCCGCGCCCTCGACTACCGCCCGAGCGCCCTCGGCCGCGGGCTCAAGCTGCGGCGCGGCGGCGGCATCGGGCTGATCGTCCCCGACGTCACCGACCCGTTCTGCGCCGCGCTGGTCGCGGGCGTGCTGGCCTGCGCCCGCACCTTCGGCGAGCACGTCATCGTGGACGCCGCCGACGGCGACCCCGCCCGCGAGGCCGAGATCGTCGAGCGGCTCGCCGAGCAGCGGGTGGGCGGCATCATCGCCATGCCCGCCGGCGACGAGGCCGACTGGCGCGGCGCCGCGCGGGTGTGCTCCAGCGTCGTGTTCGCGGGCCGCGCCCTCCAGGAGCCGCCGGGGCCGTCCGGCGCGCCGGACGTGCCGTCCGTGCTGGCCGACGACGCGGGCGGCGTCCGGGCCGTCACCGAGTACCTCGCCGGGCTCGGGCACCGCCGCATCGCCTTCCTCGGCGCCGTCCCCGGCGGCCCGCCCCGGGTGCGGGAGCGCGCGTTCCGCGCCACCCTCGCCCAGCTCGGCGTGCCCGTCGAGGAGGACCTCGTCGTCGCCGCCCGCCCGGCCCGCGACGCCGCCTACGCAGCGGCCGCCGGGCTGCTGCAGCGCCGCGGCGACGTCACCGCCGTGCTGGCCGCCGACCACCTGCTCGGCGAGGCCGCCGTGCTCGTCGCCCGCGAGCTGGACCTGCGCGTCCCCGCCGACGTGTCCATCGCGATGGTCGACGACGTGGCGTGGGCGGAGCTGTGCGACCCGCCGCTGACCGCCGTCGCCCGCCCCGGCCACGACATCGGCTACCGCGCCTGCGAGCTGGTGCTCCGCGAGCCCGCCCGGCGGGGCAGGGGCGGGCCGGTGCTGCTGCCGACCGAGCTCGTCGTGCGCGGCAGCTGCGGCCCGCCGCGCGCCCAGCGGCGCCGGTCGCGCGGGAACCCCGCCGATTAAGGCGATCCGTGTGCGCGGACGGGCCCGGGCACGCCCGTTGGCACGCTAGATTTCCCGCGTGGAGGAGATCGATCGTCAAATTCTCGGGTTGCTGGCCGACGACGGGCGGATGAGCTTCACCGACCTGGCCAAGGAGACCGGCCTTTCGGTGTCGGCCGTGCACCAGCGGGTGCGCCGGCTGCAGAAGCGCGGCGCCATCACCGGCTTCGCCGCCCAGCTCGACAGCACGCAGATCGGGCTGCCGCTCACCGCGTTCATCTCGATCAAGCCGATCGACCCGGCCGCGCCGGACGACGCGCCCGACCGGCTGGCCCACCTCCAGGCGATCGAGGCGTGCCACTCGGTGGCCGGGGACGAGAGCTACATCCTCAAGGTGCGCGTCGCGTCCCCCAACGAGCTGGAGGACCTGCTGCAGAAGATCCGTGCCGCCGCGAACGTCGCGACGCGCACGACGGTCGTCCTCAGCACCCCCTGGGAGGCGCGCCGCCCCCCGCTGTGACGTTCAGCGCCGGCGGAAGGCGGCACGGAGCCTCTCGTGGGCGGCGGGCGGGGCGGTGACGTGGTCGAGGGCGAGCAGCGCGGCGCCGAGCAGCGGCGGGTCCTCGGGGACGAGCAGCCGCGCGTGCGGCGCGAGCTCGGCGTAGCGGGCGGCGACGGCGTCCATCAGCAGCGGGCGGCGCGCCGCGAGCACCCCGCCGCCGAGGACGACGTCGGCGGGCTCCGCCAGCAGATCGAGGCGGCGCAGCGCCACCGAGCCGAGCACCGCGACCTCGTCGGCGAGCCGCTCCACCACCTCCCGCGCCACCTCGTCGCCCGCCTCGGCGACGTCGAACAGGACGGGCGCGAGCGCGGTCAGGCGCCCCTCGTCGAACTCGCCGAGATGGATCCCGAGCCCGACGTCGATCGCCCGCCGGACACCGAAGTGCGCGGCGACGGCGCCGGTCAGCGCCGTGCGGGGGCCGCGGCCGTCCTCGCCGCGGATGCCGTGCCACAGCGCGGCGCGGCCGAGGGACCCGCCGCCGCCCCAGTCGCCGGTGTGGGGCCCGAGGGACGGGAACCGGGCGGTGCGGCCGTCGGGCCCGACGGCCGCGCAGTTGATGCCCGCGCCGCACACCACGGCGACGCCCCACCCGGCGGTGACGGCGCTGCGCAGCAGCGCGAACGTGTCGTTGCCGACCGCGACGCTCGCGGCGGCGCCGCGGCCGAGCAGCAGCTTCTCCAGCCGCTCCTCCTCGCCCGGCAGGTCCACGTTGGCCATGTAGGCGGCCAGGTGCGCGACCTCGCCGGGCAGCGCGCCCGCGCGGCGCAGCGCCGCGTCGATCACGGCCGACAGCGCGTCGAGCGCGGTGTCCAGGCCCTCGGCCTGCGGGCGGAACCCCTCGCCGCGGACGGTGGCGAGCAGCTCGCCGCCGTCCCCGACGACGGCCGCGTCGGTCTTGCTGTTGCCGCCGTCCACGGCGACCAGCACGCCCTCCGGCGTGTTCGCGGGAGCGGCCATCACGCGGCCCAGGGGAGGTGGTCGCGGTTGGCCGCCACCAGGTCGCGGGCGAGGCGGTCGGCGAGGTCGTGCTGCCCGATCAGCGGGTGCGCGAGCAGCGCCGCGGCGACGCGGTCGACGCCGCCGCGCAGCGCCGCCGCCAGCGCCAGCTCCTCGTAGGACGACACGTGCGCGATCAGCCCGGCGAACAGCGGCTCCACCGGCGGGACCGGCAGCGGCACCGCGCCCGACGCGGTGATCCGCGCCGGGACCTCCACGACCGCCTGGTCGTCCAGGAACGGCAGCGTCCCGTTGTTGCGGACGTTCACCACCTGCGCGTCGCCGCGTCCCGTGAGCAGCGACGCCGCGAGCTGCACGGCGGCCTCGGAGTAGAACGCGCCGCCGCGCTTTTCGAGCTGAGGGGGCTTGCTGTCCAGGACCGGGTCGGCGTACAGGTCGAGCAGGTCGCGCTCCAGCGCGGCGACCTGCTCGGCGCGCGTCGAGGTCGCGGCGCGCTGCTCCTCGACGACCCGGTCGTGCTCGTAGAAGTAGCGCAGGTAGTACGACGGGACGGCGCCGAGCCCGCGCAGGAACCCCGCGGGCAGCCCGGAGATCTCGGCGAGCGCGTCCGGATGCTCGTCGAGGAGGCGGGGGAGGACCTCCTGGCCGTCCAGCAGCACCGACCGGACCCAGGTGAGGTGGTTGAGCCCGGCGTGGCCGAGGCTCACCCGGTCCGGCGGCACGTCCAGCAGCTTCGCGGCGCGGCGCTGGAACCCGATCGCGACGTTGCACAGCCCGACCGTCCGGTGGCCCGCGTCCAGCAGCGCGCGGGTGACGATGCCGACCGGGTTGGTGAAGTCCACGATCCACGCGTTCGGGGCGAGCTCGGCGACGCGGGCCGCGACGTCCAGCACGACCGGGACGGTCCGCAGCGCCTTCGCGAGCCCGCCCGCGCCGGTCGTCTCCTGCCCGACGCAGCCGCAGCCGAGGGGGAGCGTCTCGTCCACGTGCCGGGCGGCCTGCCCGCCGACGCGCAGCTGCAGCAGCACGACCGTCGCGTCCGCGACCGCCTTGTCCAGATCGCCGGTGGTCGTCACCGTCGCGGGATGCCCGGCGCGGCGCAGCATCCGCGCGGCGACGCCGCCGACGAGATCGAGACGCTCGGCGTCCGGGTCCTGCAGCACCAGCTCCGACACCGGCAGCGCGGCGTGCGCCCGCGCGAGCCCGTCGACGAGTTCCGGGGTGTAGGTCGACCCACCCCCGATGACTGTCAGCTTCAACCCTTCACTCCCGTCAAGGTCACACCCTGGATGAACACGCGCTGGGCGAGGAAGAACACGATCAGCACCGGCAGGATCGTCAGCAGCGTCGCCGCCATCGTGAGGTTCCACTCGACCTCGTGCGCGGCGCGGAAGGTGGCGACGCCGATCGCGAGGGTCCAGTGGTCGGGGTCGGCGTAGACGAGCGGCCGGAAGTAGTCGTTCCAGCAGTAGAAGAACTGGAACAGCGCGACCGCCGCCAGCGCCGGCTTCGCCATCGGCAGGATCACCCGCACCATCGTGCGGAACTCCCCGCAGCCGTCGACGCGGGCGGCGTCGGCGTACTCGCGGGGGATCGTCACCAGGAACTGGCGCAGCAGGAAGATGGAGAACGCGTCCCCGAACAGCTGCGGGATGATCAGCGGCCACAGCGTGCCGGTCAGGTCGAGTCGGGCCCACACGATGTACAGCGGCACCATCGTGACCTGCGGCGGCAGCATCATCGCCGAGATCACCACGACCAGCGCGAGGTTGCGGCCGCGGAACCGGAACCGGGCCAGCGCGTACGCCACCGGGACGCTGGACACCAGCATGAACACCGTCGAAAGGCCCGCGTAGACGAGGCTGTTGATCGTCCACTGGACCATGTCGCCGCTGAACACCTCCACGAAGTTCCCGAACCGCCAATCGCGCGGCCACAGGTCGTCGCTGAGCGCCTGCCGGTCGCTCATCAGCGCGGTCAGCGTGATGAACGCCAGCGGCGCGAGGAACATCACGCCGATGGCGACGGCGGTGGCGTGCACCGCGACCCACATCAGCGCCCGCCTCGTCCTGCCTCCCGACCTCATGACGCCTTGCCTTTCTGGGTGGCGACCCCCAGACCCCCGAGCCGGAGGCCGGCTGATCCTCGCTTCGCTTCGGTCATCCGGCCTCCTCGCCCGCGAAGGCCTTGAACTGGCGGAGCAGGAAGAGGGTGAACACCATCGCCATCGCGAACATCACCAGCGCCAGGACGGAGGCGTAGCCCATGTTGAACTGCCGGAACCCCTGGTCATATAGCCACTGGGGGAAGGTGAGCGTGGAGTCACCCGGGTAGCCGGGCTGGTACTGGGTGCCGGGCAGGTCGGCCCGCCCCGACGCGACCTTCCCCGCCACCATCGCCTGCGTGAAGTACTGCAACGTCTCGATGACGCCGGTAACGGCGCAGAACGCCAGGACGGGCGACACGGTCGGCAGCGTGATGTGCCGGAACCGCGACCAGGCCCCGGCGCCGTCGATCGCGGCGGCCTCGTACAGCGACCGCGGCACGTTCAGCAGCGCCGCCAGCATGATGATCATGATGTCGCCGACGGCCCACAGGCCGAGGAGCGTCAGCCCCGGCTTGGCCCAGGCGGCCTCGTTGAAGAAGTCGGGCAGCGTGATCCCGAGCTTGTCGAGGATCGTCGGGAACGGGCCCGTGCCGGGGTTCATCAGGAACACGAACGCGACCGTCGCCGACACCGGCGGGATCAGGTACGGCAGGTAGAAGATGGAGCGCAGCACGCCCCCGCCCGCCTTGATCTTGGTGAGGAGCTGGGCGACGCCGAGGCCGAACAGCAGTCGTAGCGGGACGAGCACCGCCACCAGCCACAGCGTGTTCTTCATCGCCGTCCACGCCTGGCCGTCCTCGAACAGGTAGGTGTAGTTGTCCCAGCCGACGTACTCCAGCGTGAACAGGTTGTAGCGGGTGAAGGAGAAGTAGACGGTCGCGGCGAGCGGGTAGCCGAAGAACAGCACGATCCCGACCAGCCAGGGGGACAGGAACGCCAGGGTGCGGAGCCGCCGGCGGCGGCGCGACCGCGCCGCCGCCGTCCCGGTCCGCGCCCCGCCGGGGAAGGGCAGGCGCAGTGAACCGAGGGCCACAGGTCAGCCTCCGGCGAGTTTGAGCGCGTTGTCGACCTCGCCGTCGAGTTTGGTGAGCGCCGGGCCGAGGTCCCTGACCTTGCCGGTCTCCCACTCGTCCTGGACGAACTTCTGGAACCGCACGATGTAGTCGTTGCCGTTCGGCGTCGGCGGCGTGGTGCTGCTCGCCGGGTGCTTGAACACGTCCAGGAACGTCTTGAACTGCGGCGTCAGCTTCAGGTCGGGCGACGACAGCGCCGGGATCGTGGACGGCACGTTCCCGAGCCCGTTGGACAGCGTCACCAGCGCGGCGGTGTCGGTGGTGAGGTAGCGGACGAACTCCCAGCTCGCCTGCGCGTGCTTGGCGCCGCGCGGGATGCCGATGACGGTCCCGGCGATGAAGCCGCTGCCGTAGGTCGACACCTTGTCGTCGGCGACCGGGGAGGCCGCGGTGTCGTAGTTGAGCTTCGGCGCCTCCTTCTCGATGAACTTGGTGCGCCACTCACCGTCGATGGCCATCGCCACCTTCCCCTTCTGGAAGGGGTTGGCCGCCTCGAACTCCTGGCCCAGCGAGCGCAGGAACTTCTTGACGTTGTCGTAGCCGTACCAGTCGATGAGCTCCTTGTTCCACTTCAGGTACGCCTGGAAGGCCGGGTCCTTGGAGAAGTTGGCCTTGCCGTCGTCGGTCAGCCACTTCACCCCGAACGGCGGCGCCAGGTGCTGGACCTGGTGCTCGTAGTACTGCGCGGACGGCATGAACCCGGCGACCTTGATGGTGCCGTCCGGGTCGCGGACGGTGAGCTTCTTGGCCAGCGCGGTCAGCTCGCTCATCGTCTTGGGCGGCTGCTCGCCCTTCATCAGGTCCTTGTTGTAGTAGAGCCCGTAGGCGTCGGCCAGCAGCGGCATCGCGCAGCGCACGCCCTGGTACTCGGTGTACTTGCGGACCGCCGCCGGGAACATGTTCAGGTCGACCTTGGACTTGTCGATGTAGGGCTTGAGGTTCTGCCAGGCGCCGCTCTTGCACCACTGCCCGACGCTGTCGGTGGTGAACGACGACACCACGTCCGGCGGGTTCCCGCCGCGGATCGCGTTGGTGATGCGCTCGTCGGTGACGCCCGTGACGAGCTTGACGGTGATGTTCGGGTGCGCCTTGTTGAAGCCGGCGACGGCGTCCTGGAACGCCTTCACCTCGTGCTCTGCGCTCCAGCCGTGCCAGACCTCGATGGTCTGCTTCTCGTCGGACTTCGGGCCCTCGCCGGACCCGTCGCCGCCGGCGGTGCAGGCGGCGGTGGTGAGGCCGAGCGCCGCGGCGGCCAGGGCCGCGGCGACGCGGCGCGTGTTGGTGGTGGGCACTCCGGTTTCTCCTTCAGGGGTGGGACGGCCGTCCGCAGCCGTCCAGGTGCAGGGAGTGATGCCGGTCAGGGGGTGGGCTGGTGAACGCGGGGTTCGTGGGATCGCGGGACGCGGGTTCGCGGGGTTCGCGGGCAGGGGTCGGGAGTCGGCGGTCCGGGAGTCAGGAGGTCGGGGAGTCAGGGGTTCGGGAGTCAGAGGGGCAGGGGGAGTCGGGGGTCAGGGGAGGGGGACCGTGCTGGAGAAGACCTCGTCGCGTGTCTCCCGGAGTGCCTGCTGAAGCGCCCCGGCCAGGACCGGGTTGCCCTGGACGGTGCTGAGCCGCACCTTGGGCCGCGGGATCGTCAGGCTGTGCAGGTGCTGTTCGACGCGCGCGCGGAGCGGTTCCCCTCCGGCGCGCAGGACGTCGCCGGTGAGGACGACGAGGGCGGGGTCGACGATGGCCACGACGGTGGCCAGGGTGACGCCGAGCCGGCTCGCCAGCTCGGTGAGGGCCCGTTCGGCGCGGGCCCCCGCGTCGGAGGCGGTGCGCGTCCCGGCGGCCGCCGCGCACACGTCGTCGGCGACGCGGCCGAGCGCGGTGGCGGCGTCGCGGCCGCGGAACCCGTGCTCGCGCATCAGCTTCAGCACGGCCGCGCCGCCGGTCAGGCTGTGCACGCCGCCGGTGTGGGTGCGGCGCACGTCCCGCATCAGCGGCGCGCCGACCGCGGGCATGTAGCCGATCTCGCCGGCGCCGCCCGTCGCGCCGCGGTGCAGCGCCCCGTTCAGCACGACGGCCATGCCGACGCCGTCGGCGACCCACAGCAGCACGAAGTCTCCGGTCCCGGCGGCCTCGCCGTCCGCGCGCTCGGCGAGCGCGGCGAGGTTCACGTCGTTCTCGATCGCGATCCGCACGCCGAGCCCGTCGCTCAGCGTCGCGACCAGGTCCGGGATGTGCCAGCCGGGGATGTGGGAGGCGTACCCGAGCCGCCCGGTCGCCGGGTCCACGGCGCCCTGGATGCCGATGACGGCCAGGCCGAGGCCCGCGCGGGTCAGCCCCGCCGCGGCGGTGGCGCCGTCGAGCGCGGCGGCCATCCGGGCGACGACGTCCACGCCGGTGCGGTCGGGCGTCGGCAGCGTGTGCTCCCCGACGACCGTCCCGGCGAGATCGGCGACGCTGACCCGGATCCGCGCCGGGGTGACGTCGGCGCCCGCCACGTGCGCGGCGGACCCGTTGATCCGGTACAGCTCGGCGGTGCGGCCCGGCAGGCCCTCCCGGATCCCGTCCCGGACGACCAGCCCGGCCTCCTCCAGCCGCGCCAGCAGCTGCGAGGCGGTCGGTTTGGAGATGCCGGTGAGGTCGGAGATCTGCGGCCGGGTCAGCGGCCCCCGGTCCAGCAGCGCCTCCAGCGCCGCGCGGTCGTTGATCGCCCGCAGCAGGCTGGGCGTCCCGGGGACGGGCGTGGACACGGCGGCGCCTCCGCGTACGGGTCTCGTGACGGTTTCTCGCGTTAAGAAGGTTTCCTAACTTGGAGGAGAAAGTAAGGACTCTTAACGATCACGTCAAGACCTGGGCCGAACCCGGACTTTCGCGGCGCGGCAGGACGTTCAGGGCGCGGTGACGATGAAGCTGGAGTTGCCGAAGCCGACCTCGTCGCCGGGCCGCACGCGGGCCGGGCCGGTCAGCCGCCATCCGTTCACGCGGGTGCCGTTCATCGAGCCGAGATCGGAGATCATCCAGCCCTCGTCGGCGTGGTAGATCTCGGCGTGGAACCGCGAGACGGTCAGGTCGGTGAGGATGAACTGGCAGCCGGGCGCGCGGCCGACGACGATGCGCTTCAGATCGCTCGGCGGCAGCACGAACCGCGGCAGCCGCGGCGCCCGCCACGCCGCCTCGATCCGCGCGGTCACCTGCGACACCGAGGAGACGATGCCGGTCAGCCGGTTGAGGACGCGGTTGCCGGACGGCAGGTCGTGCACGATGTCGGCCAGCTCGGCCTGGCTGCGGGCCTGCAGCACCTGGTCGACGCGGCGCTCGAACGTCTCGTTCGACATCCGGCCCTCGGCCACGCGGTCACTGAGGACCCGCAGCACCCGGTCACGTTCCATGTCGGACGCTCTCACCGGGAATGAGGGCTGACCGTCCATAGCGTGAGTATCCAGTCCCCATCGTCGGCTGTCCAGAAACGGAGTTCGGGCGAGGACGGGGGACAGACCTTCGCCCGCCCTCCCCCATTTCGATGCCGCGAACGCCGCGGAAGTTCGCGGCGCGTCCACCGGTTCCGCCCGCGTCCCGGGGGTCAGCGTGACAGCAGGTCCCGGGCGATATGGGTGACCTGGATCTCGTCGGTTCCCGCGTAGATCTGGAACGATTTCGCGTCGCGGGCGAGCTGCTCGACGCGGTATTCGCTCATGTAGCCGTTGCCGCCGAACAGCTGCACGGCCTCCTGTGCCACCTCGCTCGCGGCCTGCGCCGAGTACAGCTTCATCGCCGACGCCTCGGCGAGGGTGGGGGCGCGTCCGGCGCGCTGCATCTCGATGTGCCGGAACACCAGGTTCTGCACGTTGAGCCGCGCGACCTCCATCTTGGCGAGCTTGAGCTGGATCAGCTGGAAATCGCCGATCCGCTGCCCCCACAGCTCGCGCGTCCTGGCGTACTCGACCGACAGTTTCAGGCATTCCTCGATGACGCCGAGCGCCATTGCGGCGACGCCCGCGCGCTCGGTCACGAAATTCTGCTTCGCCGACTCCTTCCCGCTGCCCTCACCGGCCGCGAGGAGCCGGTCGGCGCCCGCGCGGACGTCGTTGAGGAAGAGCTCGCCGGTGGGAGAGGAGTGCAGGCCCATCTTGCGCAGCGGCTTGCTCTGCTCCAGCCCCGGCATGCCCTTGTCCAGGACGAACGTCAGGATCTCGCGGTCACGGGCGTCCCCATCGGGCGTCGAGCGGAGCTCGTCGTTTGAATGGTGGTGGGTGGGGGCTGGAGGACGGTCGTCGAGTTTGGCGTAGAAGACGATGGTGTCGGCGTAGGGGCCGTTGGTGATGAAGGTCTTGCTGCCGTTGATGACGTACTCGTCGCCGACCTTCCTCGCGGTGGACTGCATGCCGCCGAAGGCGTCCGACCCGGAGTTCGGCTCGGTGATGGCCCACGCGCCGATCTTCTCCATCGTGAGCAGCGGCAGCGCCCAGCGCTCCTTCTGCTCCGGCGTCCCGCGCTTCATGATCGTCCCGGCGGCGAGGCCGAGCCCGACGCCCATCGCCGACACCAGCCCGGGCGCGACCCTGGACAGCTCGATCACCGGGATCATCGTCATCGCCGCGTTCCCGTCCCGCGCCCGATCGTCCCCCTCTGACCTCTCCTTGCCCTCCTTCCGGGAGTGGAAGGAGGAGCGGGCCAGCTCGTCCATGCCGAAGGTCTTGTAGAGGCCGCGGAGCAGGTCGTAGGGCGGCAGCTCGCCCGACTCCAGCGCGTCCAGGTTCGGCCGGACCTCGGCGTCGATCCAGCCGCGCACCGCGTCCCGGATCATCAGGTCTTCGTCGGACCACTCGATCATGCTCGCCTCGTCCCTCCGCTCCCGACGGTCACGGGGACCATCCTCTCAGACGGTGAAAGCGAGCGCTTACTCGGGGAGCGTGACGACGTCGGCGAGGACGCCGCCCTCCGCCGTGAGCCGCTCCGGCGACGGGCTGTCGTAGACGACCAGCACGCGCGTGCCGGGCCCCTCGTCCAGGACCGCGATGCCCTCGGCGTGGTCGTCGCCGTCGCCGTAGGGGATGTCGCCCACCACCTCCAGTTCGTCGGCGGTGACGACCTCGGCGGCGTCGGCCTTCACCGCGTTCCGCCACCGCACGACCTGGACGGGCCCGTCCAGGTCCATGCTGGGGCCGGTGAGGACGAGCAGGTCGTCGCCGTGCGGGCACAGGTCGCGGATGCCGAGGCCGCGCAGGTCGAGGAAGTGCGTCCGGTACAGCGCGCCGTCGCCGTCGAGGGGGAGCGCGCGCAGCCGCCGCGGGTCGCGCGGGTGGTCGCCGGGGCGGATCTCCACCAGCACCGCCCAGCCGCGCAGCACCGGCCCGCGGAACCCGATGTAGAGGCGGTCGCCGTGCGAGGCGACGCCCTCGATGTCGATGCCGTTGTCCTTGCTGGGGATGGACAGGAACGGCGCCAGGTGCGGGTCGTCGGCCAGCAGGTCGGTGAGGGAGTCCTTGTCCAGGCCGAGGACGGCGGCGGTGCGGTCGCCGTCCTCGCGGACGACGGAGGGCAGCCCGTCCTCATCCGTGACCAGGGGGAGCCGCACGAGGATGAAGCGGTTGTCCTCGCGGACGACGGTGGCCAGGCGCTTGCGCGACTTCGCGTCGCTCTGCCCCGCCTTGATCTTCTTGCGCTTGAGGCTGTGCGAGCCGACCGCCCACAGCCAGCCGTTGGCGCGGGCCAGGCCCTCGATGTCGGCCTCCTCGCCGGGGCCCGCCGGCAGCGGGACGAGATCGGCGAGCGCGACCGTGGCCTGCCCCTCGTAGGCGGTGACGCGCCCGTCCCCGTCGAGCGAGGCGGTGAGCCGCTCGATGGTGGCGGTCTCGTCGCCCGCCACCCAGAGGCAGCGGCCGTCCTGGCGGACGGCGGACAGGTTGGTGTGCGTCTCGGCCTCTCGGCTCTCCTGCGCGAAGCGCAGTTCGACACGGCGTTCCACGATCATTCCGGAATGTTCCCACATCAGGTGTCCCACTGGACGTCCAACCGGGGCGGCTTGCGGAAGACGAGGCCGTGCGGGCGGGCCGGGCGTGCCGGGTCGAGCCGCAGACCGGGCAGCCGGTCCAGGAGGGCGGTGAGCGCGGTACGGGCCTCCAGCCGGGCGAGGTGGGCGCCGAAGCAGAAGTGCGGGCCGTGCGCGAACGCCAGGTGCTCGGCGGCGTTGTGCCGCCGCACGTCGTAGCGGTCGGGGTCGCTGAACACGGCCGGGTCGCGGTTGGCGCCGGCGAGCGAGACGCGGACGAGGTCGCCCGCGCGGATCGGCGTCCCGCCGATCTCGGCGTCGCGGGTCGCGTACCGGTCGACGACGGACGCGGACGGCTCCAGCCGCAGCGACTCCTCGATCGCGGCGGGCAGCAGCTCCCGGTCGTCCAGGACGAGTTTCAGCTGGTCGGGATGCCCGAGCAGGTGCAGGGCGGCATTGACGATCATCCCCTCGGTCGTGTCGATGCCGCCGAACATCAGGATCGCGGCGTTCGCGACGACCTCCGCCGTCGTCAGCCCCGCCTCGTCGTGCGCGGCCTCGGCCAGCAGCGAACCGGGCCGCGACGCGCCGATCGCCTCCTCGACCGCCGCGGTGAGCAGCCGGTAGGCGTCCCCCGCCGCGGGCGCCGCCGCGCCGCCCGCCGTGATCGCCGAGACGGCCTCGACGAACGCGCCGTACCAGGACCGGACGGTCGCCGCGTCCACGCCCTCGAGCCCCAGGGCCTCGGCGACGACCGCGACGGCCAGCGGCCCGGCCAGCTCGCCGCGCAGCTCGGCGCGGCCCGCCGGGGCGAGCCCGCCGGCCAGCCGCGCGGTCTCGGCCTCGACGAACGCGGTGAACCGCTCGCGGGTCCGGGCGGGGCGGAACGGGCGGGCGAACGGGTCGCGGTGGCGGGTGTGGACGGGCCCGTCCAGCGACAGCATGCTCGGCCCGACGACCTGCGCGGTGGAGAAGCGCGGGTCGTCCACGGTGAACGCGGCGGCGTCGCGCATCACGCGCAGGGCCAGGTCGCGGGAGGTCACCAGCCAGCCGCCGAGCGCCGGCAGCCAGGAGACCGGCTCGCGCTCGCGCAGCCGCGCCAGGTGGGGGTGCGGGTCGTCCTCCAGATCGGCGGCCGTGATGGCCGCGCCGAGCGGGAACCGGCAGGTCAGGTCGGAGTCGGAGGAGGTCGTCACCCGTCCGAGCATAGGCGCCACCGTTCCTGATCTACAACGTAAAGGCGCCGGGCGGAAACGCTCCAGCCAGTCTCGGCTCAGGCGGCCTTCACCTGCCGCCGCCACCATTCGCGGCCGCGTTCCGGCAACGTGTAGATCGGGTCGTGGTACTCGTAGCGCCTGGTCAGCGCGTCCGGGTCGGACGCCTCCAGGCCGGTGCGGTAGTTCTTCGTCCAGTAGGAGATGCCGCGCTCGCGGTCGTAGTCGGCGAGCTGGTGCACCCAGCGCTTGCCCACGTAGGGGACGTCGCACACGATCCGCGGTGTGGCGAAGCCGGGCAGGTAGCCCATGATCGCGTGCTGCAGCTCCTGCGCCTCCCACACCGCGAGCCGCCAGTGCTCGCTGGCCGGGATCATGTCGCACATGTACAGGTAGTACGGCATGATCGCGGCCTCGTCGAGCAGCGCGAACGACAGGTCCAGCAGCGCGGCGGGGGAGTCGTTGACCCCGCGCAGCAGCACGCCCTGGTTGCGGACGTCGCGGATCCCGGTGTCGAGCATCGCGCGGGCGGCCTTCGCGACGAGCGGCGTCACCGACTGCGCGGCGTTGACGTGGGTGTGGATCGCGATCTGGACGCCGCGCTCGTGCGCCGTCGCGGCGAGGCGCTCCATGCCGGCGCGGACGTCGTCCTGCAGCCAGTGCTGCGGCAGGCCCATCAGCGCCTTGCTCGCCAGGCGGATGTCGCGGATGTTGTCGATCTCCAGCAGCGAGGCGACGAACGACTCCAGCCGCGGCCAGGGCATGTTCGCGACGTCGCCGCCGGAGACGACCACGTCGCGGACGCCGGGCGTGCGGCGCAGGTAGTCGAGCATGGCGCCGAGCCGGTCCGGCGGCTTGACGGTGAACTTGTGCTTGTCGACGTTCGGGGTGGAGTTGCCGACCAGGTCCATGCGGGTGCAGTGGCCGCAGTACTGCGGGCAGGTCGGCAGGATCTCGGCCAGGACCTTGGTGGGGTAGCGGTGCGTGAGGCCCTCGACCGCCCACATCTCGGCCTCGTGCAGCGAGTCGCGCGCGGCGAGCGGGTGGGAGGGCCAGTCGGTGCGCCGGTCGCTGAACACCGGCAGCATGTAGCGGCGCACGGGGTCGGCGTAGAAGGCGTCGGTGGACGAGGAGTCCATCGTGTTCAGCATCTGCGGGGGCAGCAGCATCGACATCGTCGCGCGCTCGGCGTGGTCGCGTTCCAGGTCGGCGTAGAACGGCTCGTCGAGCAGGTCGCCCATCACCTGGCGGAGCTGCCGGAGGTTCTTCACGCAGTGGGCGCGCTGCCACTGGGCCGATTCCCACTCCTCGCGCGTGACGTCGCGCCAGCCGGGAATCCGTTGCCAGTCGGGCTCCTCAAGGGGCCGCCGCCGGTACACGTAGGGCTGGCGTGCGGTCTCTTCGGACAGGACGGGACCGCCGCCCGCGTCCGGATGCAGGGCAGTGGTCATCGCCGACCGCCTCCTCGCCTCGCTTTGATCGCGTAAAACTCTTGTATAGCGCCGACGCTACGGGAAGAATTTCGATGAAACCAGTGATACTCGGTACATCTTACGTAACGCCATCGGATTCGACGGAGAGGCGGGGACGGCGATGAACGACGGCGGTCAGGGCAGGACGGGCTCGGCGGTGGGGCTGCACCGGGTGCTGGAGCCCCGCGGCGTGCTGCCGCAGGCCGCGCTGCGGCTGGACCCGGATCCCCGGATCGGCCCGGACGAGGTCCGCATCGCCGTCGAGCGCCTCAACCTCGACGCCGCGTCCTACCGGCAGCTGCGCACCGCGCACGACGGCGACCCGGACGCGATCCGCGCCGACGTGCTGCGGATCGTCGCCGAGCGCGGCAAGATGCACAACCCGGTGACCGGGTCGGGCGGCATGCTCGTCGGCGTCGTCGAGGAGGCCGGGCCGCAGTCGCCGCTCGGCCTCAAGCCCGGCGACCGCGTCGCGACGCTCGTCTCGCTCACCCTCACCCCGCTGGCCATCACCGACGGCCTGGCCCGCTGGGACGGGCGGACCGAGCAGGTGCCCGCCGAGGGCCACGCGATCCTGTTCGCCCGGTCGATCGCCGCGGTGCTGCCCGCCGACCTGCCGGTTCCGCTGGCGCTCGCCGTCATGGACGTGTGCGGCGCGCCCGCCCTCACCCGCCGCGTCGTCGGGTCCCGGGCGGGTTCGCCGTCGGTGGCGGTGCTCGGGGCGGCGGGCAAGAGCGGCTCCCTGTCGCTGGCCGCCGCGCGCCGCGCCGGCGCGTCCCGCCTGGTCGGGCTCGTGCCGACGGCCGAGGAGGAGGAGAGGCTGGTGGCGGCCGGCCTCGCCGACACGGTGGTGCGCGCCGACGCGCGCGATCCCGTCGCCGTCGCCGCCGCGATCGGGGAGCCCGTGGACGTCACGGTCGTCTGCGTGGACGTCCCCGGCTGCGAGCACGGCGCGATCCTGGCGACCGCGCCCGGCGGCACCGTCGTGTTCTTCTCGATGGCGACCTCGTTCCCCGCCGCCGCGCTCGGCGCCGAGGGCCTCGCCGCCGACGTGACGATGCTCATCGGGAACGGCTACGTCCCCGGGCACGCGGAGGCGGCGCTGGACCTGGTGCGCTCCGAACCCGCCGTCCGTGCGCTGTTCACCTCCCGGACCGGGGACGATTCGGCACAATGACCGGGAACGCCCCGGGTAGCGGCGGGGGATCCGAGCATTGAGGGAGACGGCATGGGGAGCATCACCGAGGAGCTGCGCGGGCGGGACCCGAAGGAGCGCCGGGCGCAGATCGTCGACGTCCTCGTCGACGCGTTCTCGGACCTGATGGAGCGCAGCCCCGCCGAGTTCCGCCGCCGCTTCCGCAAGATGGCCTCCGACCCGTTCGCGTTCTACCGGGGCAGCGCCTGCCTGTTCTACGCCGACATCGTCGGCGACGACGACCCGTGGGCCGACGAGCGCACCTCCCGCGTGTGGATCCAGGGCGACCTGCACGCGCAGAACTTCGGCACCTACATGGACGACGACGGCGTGTTCGTCTTCGACGTCAACGACTACGACGAGGCCTACGTCGGGCACTTCACCTGGGACGTCAAGCGGTTCGTGGCGAGCCTTGCGCTGCTGGCCTGGCAGAAGGCGATCTCCGACGACGACATCCGGCGGCTGATCGAGACCTACGTGCGCGCCTACGTCGACCAGGTCCGCCGGTTCGCCGCGCACGACGGCGACGAGCGGTTCGCGCTGACGCTCGACACCACCGACGGCTACATCCGGGACGTGCTGGTCGCCGCGATGGGCGGCACCCGCATCGGGCTGCTGGCCGGGATGACGGAGGTGTCGGGGGCCGACCGGCGGTTCCGGGACCGTCCGGGCGTGCGGCGGCTGGAGGCCGCCGAGCGCGCCGAGGTCGAGGCCGCCTACCAGGAGTACCTGACGACGATCCCGGCGGAGAAGCGGTTCGGGAGCCTGACCTACCAGGTCAAGGACATCGTCGGCGCATCCGGGTTCGGCATCGGCTCGGCGGGGCTGTCGGCGTACAACATCCTGGTGGAGGGGAACACGCAGGCGCTGGAGAACGACGTCGTCCTGTCGATGAAGCAGGGCAACGTCGCCGCCGCCAGCCGCGTCGTCGACGACCCGCGGATCCGCGAGTACTTCCGGCACCACGGGCACCGCACCGCGGTGTCGCGGCGGGCGCTGCAGGCCAACAGCGACCCGTGGCTCGGCCACACCAGCATCGGCGGCGTCGGGTACGTCGTGCAGGAGCTGTCCCCCTACGAGGAGGACCTGGACTGGGGCGGCCTCACCGAGCCGGAGGACATGCTGTCGGTCCTGGACGACCTGGGCCGCGCCACCGCCAAGGTGCACTGCGTGTCCGACACCGACTCCGACCACACCCTGGTCGACTTCCAGGTCGAGGACGCGATCGACGCGGTGATCGGCCCGGACGAGTCGGCGTTCGTCGCCGCGATGGTCGCGTTCGGGACGCAATACGCCGAGATCGTCCGCGACGACCACACCTATTTCGTGGACGCGTTCCGCAACCACGAGATCCCCGGCCTGTAGCCGGGGCCCGGCCCCGGCGGGTCAGGTGGGGCGGATGAGGAGGAGGGCGATGTCGTCGCGGTCCTGCTGGTCGGACAGCAGGGCCAGGACGCCGTCGGCGGTCTCCTCCGGCGTGCCCGCCCGGGACGCGGCCAGCGCGGACGCCAGCCGGGCGATGCCCTCGTCGACGTTGCGGCGGCGGCTCTCGACGAGGCCGTCGGTGTAGAGGGCGAGGGTGGCGCCCGCCGGGATCGTCTCGGTGACCTGCTCGTACTCGGGCGGATGCGCCGGGTCGGACACGCCGAGCGGCAGGCCGTGCGGGGCGGCGAACTGCCGCACCGTCCCGTCGGGGAGCGCCAGCAGCGGCGGCGGATGCCCCGCGCACGCCACCTCGCAGCGCCGGGTCGCCGGGTCGCAGACCAGGCACAGGCAGGTCGCGAACTGGGCGGCGTGCAGGTCCTGCGCGATGGCGTCCAGGCGCTCCAGCATCTCGGCGGGCCCGAACTCGCAGCTGGCCAGGGTGTGCGCGGCGACGCGGAGCTGCCCCATCGCGGCGGCGGCGGTGACGCCGTGGCCGACCGAGTCGCCGATCACGACGGCGATCCTGCCGCCGGGCAGCGGCACGACGTCGTACCAGTCGCCGCCGACGCCGCCGCGCGCCGGCAGGTAGCGGTGCGCGATCTCCAGGCCCGGCGGGGCGGTGATCGCGGCGGGGACCAGGCTCGAGGTCAGGACGGTGGCGGTGCGGTGCTCGTGCCGGTACCGGCACGCGTTGTCGATGCACGTCGCGGCGCGTGCGGCGAGCTCGGCGGCCAGCGCGGCGTCGGCGGCGGCGAACGGCGGCCGGCCGCGCTTGCGGCTGAACACCGCGAACCCGAGCGCCCTGCCCCGGGCCACGAGCGGCACCGCCAGCAGCGACACGTGGTCGAGGAGCCCCTCGACGAGGCGGCCGGTGCGGTGCGCGAGGGTCTTCTGGACGGTGTCGCCGCCGAACTCGACCATCCGCCCGGTGGCCAGGCACCGCGCGTACGGCGTGGCCGGCGGGTAGACGATCACCTCGTTGACGGGGAACTCGCGGGCCCAGCCGCGCGGGTCGTCCTCGGCGAACGCGACCGCCAGCCGCCGCACGACCACCGGGCGGGCCCCGTCCTCCCCGGTCCTTTCGCGGGTCGCCTCGGCGGCGGTGGGCCGGTCGTCGTCGGCGAGGAGCCGCTCCAGCACGTAGATGGCGCCCGCGTCGGCGAACCGCGGGACGGCGACCTCGACGATCTCCCGCGCGGTCGGGTGCAGCTCCAGCGTCGAGCCGATGCGGCGGCCCGCCTCGCTCAGCAGCTCCAGCCCGCCGGCCCACGGCGGCGACAGGGTCAGCGCGACGGCGGCGCCGCCGCCCGCGACGGTCATCGGCTCGCAGGCCACCGACAGGCCCGCACCCGTCCCCTCATCGCCCGGCAGCGGCAGGACGCCGCACCACGCGCGGCCCTCGGCGGCGCGTTCCAGCGCGGCCGTGAGCGCCCGGGCGCCGTCGGCGCCGCCGGGTAAGGCGGCGAGCAGGTCGGTGAGCGGCGCCCCGACGGCCTCGGCGGCGCCGCGGCCGAACAGGCGCGCGGCGCCCTCGCTCCATCCGGTGATCCGCCCGTCCGGGGTCAGCAGGACGGTCACCGGCGCCGCCTGCCACGGGGGTCTTTCCGACACGACCTTCACTGTTCCGTATGCCGGACGGTCCCGTATACCGGAGCCCGCCGATTTCGTAGATTATGTACATCACAGGCCGTCCAGGCGGAACAGTGTTACCCCGGCGTCCGGACGGCACCCTTCGGTCGGCAGGGAGACGATGTATGGGCACCGAGTGGATTCCCCCCGAGGTCGACAGCGGGCGGCCGAGCGTCGCGCGGGTCTACGACTACCTGCTCGGCGGTGACCACAACTTCGCCTCCGACCGCGACCTGGCCACCGGGCTGCTGCGGGTCGAGCCGCAGGCGCGGGAGCTCGCGCAGGCGAACCGGGCGTTCCTGCGGCGCGCGGTCCGCACGATCGCCGGGACGGGCGTCGACCAGTTCGTCGACATCGGGTCCGGCATCCCCACGCAGGGCAACGTGCACGAGATCGCGCGGAGCGTGAACCCGGACGCGCGGGTGGTGTACGTCGACAACGACGACGTCGCCGTCGCGCACAGCCGCACCATCCTGGCGGGCGACGAGCAGGCGGCGGTCCTGCACGCCGACATGCGCAGCCCGCAGGACATCCTCGCCGACCCGGCGCTGAAGGGCCTGCTCGACCTGTCCAGGCCGACCGCGTTCCTGCTCGTCGCGGCGCTGCACCTGGTCAAGCACGAGGAGGGCCCGGAGGAGATCGTCGGCGCGCTGCGGGAGGCGGCCGCACCCGGCAGCCACCTGGTGATCTCCCACCTCACCCATGAGACCGAGCCGGGGAAGACCGCGGCGATCGGCAAGCTCTACGACCGGGCGAGCTCCCCGGCCGTGTCCCGCTCGCACGCGGAGATCCTGCGGTTCTTCGACGGCTGGGACCTGCTGGACCCGGGCCTGGTGTACGTGCCGCTGTGGCGCCCGGGCGACGGCGAGGCCGTGAGCGACCCGGAGCGCTTCCTCGTCCTCGGCGGCGTCGGGCGCCGCTAGCGCGACGGCGGTCAGCGGGCGAAGGCTCGGCGGACGAGGGCAGGGGTCAGCGCGCGAAGGCTCAGCGGGCGAAGGCGATGGCCGCGCCAGCGCTGACCACGATCGCGATGACCGCCAGGACCAGCGCGGTGCCGAGCGGGTCGCGGCGCCGCGGCGCCGTCTGCTCCGCGCGCTGCGCCGGGGACGGGTCGGCCTCCTGCGGCGGTGACGGCTGCGGGCGCGGCCGGGGCGGCTGCGGAGGCACGAGCGGCGGCGCCGTCTCCGGCCCCGGCCGCGGCGTGCGCGGTTTCGGCGGCTTGGGCGGTTTCGGGGTCGTCGCGTCGGGCGGCGTCGGGTCGGGCGGCTTGGGCGGCGGCGCGGTCGGCGGGTGCGGCGGGATGGGCGGGACGGGCGGCATCGGCGGCATCGGGGGAGTCGGAGGCGTGGGCAGCGGCGGCGGCGTGCAGGTCGGCCAGTCGGAGGGACGCGGCCGAGGGGGCCGGCGGGGCAGGTCGATCTCCACGTTGACGCACAGGCTGACGCGCGGCTTCGGGATCGGGATCGGGGGCGGCTGGGCGGCGAGCGCGCAGGACGGGAAGCCGAGGGCGGCCGCGGCGGCGGCGGACAGGACCGGCAGGAGGAGGGAGCGGCGGCGGCGCATGGTCATCCGCCCTCCGCGATGCGCTGCAGGTCGTCGTGCAGGCTGGTGAACGCCTCCGGGCCGACGGCCAGGGCCCCGGTGAACACGTGCGAGATGTCGATGGTCAGGTACGTCCCGGCGGCCAGCAGCGAGGCCATCAGGCACAGCGGGACCAGCGTCATCCCGCGTGGCCGGGCGCCGGACAGGAACGGCAGCAGGGTGATGACGACGCCGGTCAGGACGGTGATGATGAGCAGCCCGGCGGGCGGCGAGTTCTGGGCGTCCATGGCGCGCTGGCGGCGGGCCGAGGAGATCTGGCCCAGCTGCTCCAGGACCAGGTTGCGGGCGTCCTTGAGCTCGTCGTCGTCGCCGGCCTTGACGGCGATGACGTCGCGGCGCAGGCGCTCCAGCTCCGTCCAGCCGCGGTGGCTCATGCGCCCGTGCCTCATCAGGCTCCATTCGGGGCCGCGGACGAGGTCGACGTAGTCGCGCAGGCCCTGCTGGACGTGCCGCGCGTCGTCCGCCTCCAGCCGCGACGCCGCCCAGTAGGCCTCGGCGATCGCCTGGCTCTCGGTGTAGGTGTTGGAGCGCGCGGCGTCCGCCGACGTCCACGGGACGACGACGGCGATCGCGAACGCGAGCAGGAACAGCGCGGACAGCATCGCGCCGGTGTGGGCGGTGGTGGGGCCGTCGGGGTCGGCGTCGTCGACGCCGCGGGTCCGCCGCACCAGCCGGCTCGCCGCGATCACCACGCCGATGGCGCAGGCCGCGGCCAGACAATAAACGATCATGGCTCTCCCGGGGGCCGGATCTGCCATTACCTGGGGTGATTGTAGATTTACGGACGGTCGCCACGCCCGGGATCCGGCGCGGACCTCACCCGGCGGTGAGATGACCGCCCGGCCAGGGAAGGTGGAGCTGTACGCCGGAGTGAGGCCGGGAAGTGCCGGTGGTGGTTCTTGTGAAATACGGTGTTCGTACCGGAAGATCTCTCGTAGAGATCTCCGATTGACGGATGATTGACGGAACGGGCCCGGCAGGGCGGGCCGTGCGAGGGGAGTCGGCGGCATGGACGTCAGCGGGGCGCCGCAGGGAAAGCTGGACCTCGACCCGGAAGTGGTGCGCACCGCCCGGCGGCTCGCCGCCCGCGCCGCCGCCCCGATCATCCGGATGGCACGTTCCCACACGACCGTCTCCGTCGAGCGGGCCCTGCTCCGCCTCGCCGGGCTCACCGGCGCCGACGACGAAGGGCGCCCCTGGGCCAACCACCTCGCCGACGCCGTCCGCGACCAGGTCGGCCTGGAGCACGGCGTGGCCCTCCCGGTGTGGGACGCGCTGCTGACCGGCCCGCACGGCTCCCTCGGCGACCTCGCCCAGGCCGCCGCCCGGGGCGGCGTGTCCTTCCGGCTGCCGGCGGGGACCGACGCCGGCCACGCCCGCAAGGCCGCCGCCGAGGCCGCCCGCGCCGGGATCGGCCGCATCGACCGCCGCCGCGCCGAACGCGACGCCCTGCTGCGCGAGCTGCCCACCCCCGACGCCGCCGACCCGCCGCGCCCGCTGGTGTACCTGATCGTCGCGACCGGCGACATCTACGAGGACATGCCGCAGGCGCAGGCCGCCGCGCGCGAGGGCGCCGACGTCGTCGCGGTGATCCGCTCCACCGGCCAGTCGCTGCTGGACTTCGTCCCCGAGGGCGCCACCCGCGAGGGCTACGCCGGGACCTACGCCACGCGGGAGAACTTCCGGCTGATGCGGTCCGCGCTGGACGAGGTGTCCCGCGAGCTCGGCCGGTACGTGCGGCTGACCAACTACGCCTCCGGGCTGTGCATGCCGGAGATCGCGACGCTCGCCGGGCTGGAGCGCCTGGACATGATGCTGAACGACTGCATGTACGGGATCATCTTCCGCGACATCAACCCCCGCCGGACGTTCATCGACCAGCGCTTCTCCCGCCAGATCCACGCCCGCGCCGGGATCGTCATCAACACCGGCGAGGACAACTACCTCACCACCGCCGACGCCGTCGACGCCGCGCACACCGTGATCGTCAGCCAGCTGCTCAACGAGCGGTTCGGGCACGAGGCGGGCCTGGCCGACGCGCAGCTCGGCCTCGGTCACGCCTTCGAGATCGACCCCGCGATCCCCGGGTCGTTCCGGCTGGAGCTGGCGCACGCGCAGCTCGTCCGGGAGCTGTTCCCCGGCGCGCCGCTGAAGTACATGCCGCCGACCAAGCACATGACCGGCAACATCTTCAACGGGTACCTGCTGGACGCGTTCTTCAACCTCGCCGGCGTGCTGACCGGGCAGTCGATCATCCTGATCGGGATGATGACCGAGGGCATCCACACCCCCTGGCTGTCGGATCGCGACCTGGCGCTGGAGAACGTCCGCTACGTCCGCGACGCCTGCGGGAGCCTCGCCGAGGACTTCGTGCCCCGCCCGGACGGCATGCTCGTCCAGCGCGCGAAACAGGTGCTGTCGGAGTCGGTCGACCTGCTCGGCCGCATCGCCGACGACGGGCTCCTGAACGCCATCGCCGAGGGCACCTTCGGCGTCACCCGCCGCCCGCCCGACGGCGGCAAGGGCCTGGACGGCGTCGTCCCCCGCGCCGACGGCTACGTCAACCCCGCGATCGAGATCCTCGACGCCGAGAACCCGGACGCCGCCTACACGGGCGGCGCGGCCGGTCAGGAGGTGCCCGCATGACGGTCGAAGGCCCCGGAACCGGAACCGGAACGCAGGCCCCGGTCGAGCCGGCCGACACCCGGCAGGTGATCCGCCCCTACGGCGACACCACCGGCGACGGCATGGTGCAGATGTCCTTCACCCTGCCCGTCCCCGCCGGGAAACGCGCCGACGCCGCCGCGCTGCAACTCGCCGCGAAGATGGGCCTGGACCCCGCCAGCGTCGTGCACGCCAAGCCGATGGGCCCCGACTTCACCTTCTTCATCGTGTACGGCAAGGTCGGGCACCTCATCGACTACGCCGCCATCCCCGTCCCGGCCGAGCGCGCCTACCCGCTGCTGACCGCCCAGGAGGTCAACCAGGCGATCCGGCGGGCGCTGAACCGGCCGCTGGTCGTCGTCGGCGCCTGCATCGGCACCGACGCGCACACCGTCGGCATCGACGCGATCCTGAACGTCAAGGGGTTCGCGGGCGAGAAGGGCCTGGAGTACTACCGGGAGATCCGGGTGGTGAACATGGGCGCGCAGGTGACCGTCGCGGAGCTGGTGGAGCGCGCCAAGGCCGAGGACGCCGACGCCGTCCTGGTCTCGCAGGTCGTCACCCAGCGCAACGCGCACCTGCACAACACCAAGCAGATGGCCGCCGCGTTCCACGCCGAGTACCCGACCGCCGTCGCCGCCGGGATCGGGCGGCCGCTCCTGGTCGTCGGCGGTCCCCGGTTCGACACCGTGAGCGAGGCCGACCTCGGCGTCGACCGGATCTTCGGCAAGGGCACCACGCCCGCCGAGGTCGCCAGCTACCTCGTCCACGCCCTGCTCCCCGCCGAGACCCTGCCGCACGCCGGCGACGACCACGATGACCACGATGACCACGACGACCACGAGGAGGACGAGGACCGGTGAGCGATCCGCGCGAGGGGACGTCCGTCACGCACCGCAGGTACATCCCCTACTCCCACGCCCACTACGCCGGCGACCTGGTCGACGGCGCCTACGTCCTCGGCCTGTTCGGGGACGCCGCGACGGAGCTGTGCATCCGCACCGACGGCGACGAGGGCCTGTTCGCCTCCTACTCCGACGTGCAGTTCCGCGCGCCCGTCCGGGCCGGGGACGTCCTGGAGACCACCGCCGTCCTCACCCGCGCCGGCACCCGCAGCCGCGTCATGGACTTCGAGGCCCGCGTGGTGTGCCGGGGGCGCCCCGACAAGGGCGAGTCCGCAGCCGAGGCGCTGCCCGAGCCGATCGTCGCGGTCACCGCCACCGGCACCGTCGTCGTGTCCGCACCCGGCGGCTGAGCGAGCATACGGATGTATACGGGTGCATACGGCGTGTCCGTCACGCTGCGCGGCCGCTCGCCCGGAGCGAAGATCGAAATTCGGTCCGGCCAATTCGCACAGCGTGACGATCATGGGGTTGAGCTGGGAAAACACTGAGTCGCCGCAGAACATGCGGCGGTTGACAAGGTGGCGGAAGCCGGTAGTTTTGCAGCAGTCCAGCACGGGACTCACCGATCGGCCGCCCGGGGCGCCGCCGGGCGCCGCGCACGACGGGACGGGGATCACGCGAGTGATCGACACGTACCCGCCCGAGCCAGCGCGGTGATCCGGGGGTCGTGCCCGGACGGAGCCGCCCGATCGCGCGGGGGGTTGGACCCGGGAAGGGCCCGGACATCCAGTAGAAAACGGAGCCTCGCTCTCACCGCCTGTGGGACGACTCCGGCCCGATGGATGTCGCGGGCCCTCTTCCGTGTCCAGGGGCCCCGCCGCCGTCGCTGCTCCGTGTCCGCGGGGCCACCCTCCGCATACGCTGCGGCTTCACGCGATCTTGCCCGCGGCCGTGTGGTCGCCGCGGCCGCCGGAGCCCGGTAGCGTTCCCACCAAGGACGAGGGAACGAGGTGGGACGTGGCCCAGGAGACCCTGCCGGAACGGTCGCCGGCCAAAGGCCCCGGCGCCGTATCCGGTGGCGAATCCGGCGGCACGGCACGGCAGCGGCGGCTGAGCGGCCTTCCCGCCCGGGTCCGCGCCGGCGGCCGCGCCGGATGGCCCCGCACCCTCCTGGCCGTCGCGTCCGGGCCGGTCATGTGGCTGGCGTTCCCGCCCTTCGACCTCACCCCCCTCGCGCCGGTCGGCGTGGCGCTGCTGACCCTCGCCCTGCGCGGCCAGGCGCCCCGCACCGGCGCCTGGCTCGGCTTCGTCGCCGGCGCCGCGTTCTTCCTGCCCGTCCTGGAGGGGATCTCCGCCATCGGCCCGGACGGGTGGATCGTGCTCAGCCTCGTCCAGGCCCTGTACTTCCTGCCGCTCGGCGCCGCGATCTCCCTGGCCGCCCGGCTGCGGGGCTGGCCCGTCTGGACCGCCGCGCTGTGGGTCGGCGAGGAGCTGGTACGCGGGCACGTCCCGTTCGGCGGGTTCCCGTGGGCGCGGCTCGCGTTCAGCCAGACCGCCACCCCCCTGACGCCCTACGCCTCCGTCGGCGGCGCGCCCCTGCTCACCTTCCTGACCGCGCTGATCGGCGGCCTGCTCGCCTACGCCGCCGTCGTCGCCCACCGCGCCCGCGACAAGCGGGAGGAGACCGCCGGGATGCGGCGGGCGCTGGCGCCCGCCGTGGCGGCGCTGGCGGTGGTCGCGGCGCTCGCCGGGGGCGGCGCGCTGATCCCCACCCCCACCTCCGGGCGGCCCGTCACCGTCGCCGTCGTCCAGGGCAACGTGCCGCGCCTCGGCCTGGACTACCTCGGCCAGCGCAAGGCCGTCCTGAACAACCACGTCCAGGCCACCCACGAGCTCGCCCGGCGGGTCCGCGCCGGCGAGGTCGCCCGGCCCGAGCTGGTCGTGTGGCCCGAGAACGCCAGCGACCTGGACCCCTACGCCGAACCCGAGGCCTACAGCGCCATCGACGGCGCGGTGAAGGCCGTCGGCGTCCCCGTCCTGGTCGGCGCGCTCACCGACAGCGCCGACGGCGAGAAGGTCGAGAACCGCGGCATCGTCTGGGACCCGCGGACCGGGCCCGGCGACTACTACGTCAAGCGGCACCCCGTCCCGTTCGGGGAGTACCTGCCCTTCCGCGACGTCCTCACCAAGCTGATCACGCGGTTCGAGCGCATCCCCCGCGACTTCGCCAAAGGCACCCGCTCCGGCGTCATGCAGCTGGGGCCCGTCACGGTCGGTGACGTGATCTGCTTCGAGGTCGCCTACGACAAGGAGGTCCGCGACGTCGCGCGCGGCGACCTGCTGGTCGTGCAGACCAACAACGCCACCTACGGCCGCACCAGCCTCCCGCCCCAGCAGATCGCGATGTCCCGGCTGCGCGCGGTCGAGCATGGCCGTACGATCTTGGTTGCCGCGACGAGCGGCATCAGCGCGATCGTCGCCCCGGACGGCCGGATGATCGACAAGTCCCGGGAGTTCGTCCCGGACCTGCAGGTCGCGACCGTCCAGGCGCGGACGTCGCGGACGCTCTCGGACCGGGTCGGCGCCGCACCCGAATGGGCGCTCGCGGCGCTCGGGCTCGGCGCCGCCTGCGCGGCGGCATGGGCGGCGCGGCGCGCACGGGCGGCGGACGGCACGAACGAGGGGAACTGACACCGATGGAGATCCCAGCCGGCCTCGGCAGGGTGCTCGTGATCATCCCGACCTACAACGAGCGGGACAACATCGAGCGCATCACCGGCCGGGTCCGCGAGGCCGTCCCGTCGGTGGACGTCCTGGTGGTCGACGACGCCAGCCCCGACGGCACCGGCGAGGCCGCCGACGCCCTGGCGGCCGCCGACGGGCAGATCAAGGTCCTGCACCGCGCCGGGAAGGACGGCCTCGGCCCCGCCTACATCGCCGGGTTCCGGTGGGCGGCCGAGCACGGCTACGACGTCATGGTCGAGATGGACGCCGACGGCTCCCACCAGCCCGAGGAACTGCCGCGGCTGCTCACCGCGCTGGAGGACGCCGACCTGGTCATCGGCGCCCGCTGGGTGCCCGGCGGCAAGGTCCGCAACTGGCCCAAGCGCCGCGAGGCGCTCTCGCGCGGCGCGAACACCTACGCGCGGGTCATGCTCGGTTTCCACCTGCACGACGCCACCGGCGGCTACCGCGCCTTCCGCGCCGCGACGCTCGACAAGATCGGCCTGGACGACGTCGATTCGCGCGGCTACTGCTTCCAGATCGACCTGGCGCTGCGGGCCGTCCGCAAGGGCCTGCGCGTCGTGGAGGTCCCGATCACGTTCGTGGAGCGCGTCCACGGCACCAGCAAGATGAGCCGCGACGTCATGGCCGAGGCGGCGCTGCGGATCACCCAGTGGGGCGTGTCCGACCGCACCCGCAAGCGCCGCCCGCCCCGCTGACCTTTGCCGGCCCCTCCGCCGCCCGCGCGCCGGGGAAACGTTCGGGGGTGTCGCGGCGTTGTACGGGGGAGAGGGATTTCCCCGCGACCCGAAGATGGAGCCATGCTGCCGCTGCTACTGGTCCTGGCGTTCCTGGTGATGCCCGTCCTGGAGATCTACGTGATCATCCAGGTGGGCGGGGTGATCGGCGCCTGGCCCACGGTCGGGCTGCTGGTCGCCGAGAGCCTGCTCGGCGGCTGGATCGTGCGCCGCGAGGGCCGCCGCGCCTGGCGGGCCCTGGAGGAGGCGCTGCGGCGCGGCGTCATGCCCGACCGGGAACTCGCCGACGCCGCGCTGGTCATGGCCGGGGGAGTGCTGCTGCTGACACCCGGGTTCGTCACCGACGTGTTCGGGTTCGCGTTCGTCCTGCCGTTCACCCGGCCGCTGGTGCGGCGCGTCCTGTCGCGGTACGCGTCGCGGCGGATGCGCGCCGCCGAAGACCGGGCGAGGGCCCGGGCGGCGTTCCCGCCCGGCTTCGCCGCCGGGTTCGACCCGTTCGGGGGGCGCGGGCCCGGCCCCGGCCGCGTCGAGACCCCGCCGGGACCGGTCGTCCGCGGCGAGGTCATCGACGAGGACGACCACCCGTCCCGCACCTGACGCGCCCGGCCGGGCGTCAGGCGTCGCGGGCGGTGAACAGGACCGCGCCGGCCAGCATCGCCGCCGCCGCGTACCCGGCCATCACGGCGAGGCCCGGCCACGGCCCGATCGGCAGGCGCTCCAGGCCCCGCGTCGCCTGGACGGCCAGCCCCGCCGGCATCGGCGCGTACTTCTCCAGCCGGTCCCGCCACGTCTCGTCGCCGACGAACCGGACCACGATCGGGACGATCCACAGCAGCGCCAGCACCGCCGTGATCGCCGTCGCCTGCTCCCGGACCGCCGTCCCCACCCCGAGCGCCAGCAGCGCCACCAGCACCAGGTACAGGACGGTCCCGAACGCGGCCCGCGCCGTGGCGCCGTCCAGCGGTGACAGCGGCGGGTACCCGTTCGCGGCGGTGAACCCGTTGCCGGCCAGCAGGCCCCGCCCGGCCGCCAGCGAGGCCAGCACCCCCGCCGTCCCGGCGGCGGCGACGGCGCCCGCGACCACGGCGGCCTTCGCGGCCAGCACCGTCCCGCGCCGCGGCACCGCCGCCAGCGTCGCGCCGATCGTCCCCGCCGCGTACTCGCTCCCGACCGCCAGGACCCCGAGGACGACCGCCGCGACCTGCCCCAGCTGGACGCCCGACAGCGCCAGCTTCGGCGTGTCCTCCCGGCAGCCGGCGGGGCTCGTGCAGTGCGAGGTGTCCACGGCCCCGGTCACCGCCGCGCCGACCGCGACGGTCAGCCCGGCCAGCGCCAGCAGCAGCCATCCGGTGGAGGGCACCGTCCGCAGCTTCGTCCACTCCGCCCGCACCGCGCGTGCCGCCTCGATCATGCGTCCTGCCCGCGGGGGGACGACCCCCAGCGCGCCCCGGTTCGCCACGCTCATGCGTCGCGCCTCCTGACCTGCCACACCGCGGCGGCCATCGCCGCCGCCGCGTACGCGCACAGCACCCCGAACCCGGCCCAGGGGCCGATCGCGCGGTCGAACCGCTCGACGGTCTGCTGGATCGCGAACCCGGCCGCCGGGGTGAGCCGCTCCAGCCACCGCGCCGCCGACAGCGGCAGCCCGGTCGCCACGATCTGCGGCAGCAGCAGGATCATCAGCACGATCGTGATCGCGGGCGCGCTGCGCCGCACGAGCACCGCGACGGCCAGCGCGAACACCGCGACGACGGCCAGCAGCGCCGCCGTGCCGAGCACCGCGCGCAGCACGGCGCCGTCCGAGAGCGGCGGCGGCGAGAGCCCGTTCGAGCGTTGCAGCGGCGCGGCCAGCAGCACCGCGCCGAACGCCGCGGCCAGCCCCGCCGCGAGCGAGGCCAGCCCGGCGACGACCGCCTTGGCGGCCAGTACCCGGCCGCGGCGCGGCGTCGCGGCGAACGTCGTCCGCAGCATCCCGTGCCGGTACTCGGAGGTGACGAACAGCACCGCGAGCGCGACGATCGCCGCCTGCCCGATCAGCACGCCGGTGAGGGTGGTCCGGGTGTCGTCGTCGGCGAACGCGTTCGGGCCGATGTCGCCCGAGCCGCTCAGCGTGAACGTCCCGCCGGAGTGGGTGCGGCCGTCGGTGCCGGGGTCGCGGGCGGGCCCGCCCGGCGCTCCGCGGTCCCGCCACTGCGCGCCCGGCGGCGCGGGCGACACCGACACGTGGTCGAATGTGGCGCGGGTGTCGCGCGGCTGCCCGTCGACGCTCTCCCCGCCGAACGCCCGCCGCACCTTGACCTCGTCGGGGACGGCGACGAACATCCCGGCCAGCGCGGACGGCGGCAGCCCGTCCAGCCGCACCGACCCGACGCGGTCCCAGCCGCGGCCGTCCGCCGACGCGTACCCGGTCACGGTCGTGCCCGCCCGGGTCAGCTTCAGCCAGCGCGGCGCCGTCGCTGTGCCGCCGCCCGCGCCGTCGCCCTTGTAGCCGGTCTGCAGCCGGACGCCGTGCCCCGGCGTCACCATCAGCGCCGCGTACGGGGTGGCGCGCTCCGCGTTCCCCCTGATCATGAGGCCGGCCTTCGCCCAGTCGTCGCCGCCCTGCTGGGCGGTGACGCGCGCGATGATCGACCCGTCCCCGGCGAGCGGCAGGTAGGTGTAGTGCCCGAGGTCGATGATCTGCCGCCGGGCGGGGTCGGCCGGCTCGCCGCCGCCCGCGCCGCTGGACTGGCTGCCCGTGGCCGTCAGCAGCGCCACCAGGACCGTCACCACGACCGCCGCGAGCAGGGTCAGCATCCAGCGCGGGACGGTCCGCAGTTTGATCCACTCGGCGATCAGCAGCCGCCCGAACCCGTCGCGCGCCTCCGCCTGGACGGTGCTGCGGTACGGCTCCGTGGTGGCGGGTCCGGTGGAGGTCATGAGGCCTCCCGCCCGGCCGCGGCCTGGAACTCCACCGCGTCCTTGGTCAGCTCCATGTACGCCTCCTCCAATGTCGCCCGGTGCTCGGCGATGCCGGTGAACGCCACTCCGGCCTCGGTGAGCAGCGCGATGATCCCCTTCGCGGGCAGGCCCGTGACGGTCACCGCGTCCCGCCCGGTCGCGGTGACGGTGGCGCCCGCGCGCGCGAGCACGGTCATCGCCTCCTGCCGCCGGTCGGTGCGCAGCTCGACCCGCCCGGCGGACGCGGCGTCCAGCAGGTCCTGGACGCCGGTGTCGGCGATCAGCCGGCCCCGGCCGATCACCACCAGATGGTCGGCGCCGCCTTCCAGCTCGCTCATCAGGTGGCTGGAGACCAGCACCGCCCGGCCCTCGGCGGCCAGCGACCGCAGCAGCCGCCGCATCCACGCGATGCCCTCGGGGTCCAGGCCGTTGATCGGCTCGTCGAACATCAGCGCGGGCGGGTCGCCGAGCAGCGCCGCCGCGATCCCGAGCCGCTGCCGCATGCCGAGCGAGAACCCGCCGGCGCGCCGCCGCGCCGCGCTTCCCAGCCCCGCCAGCTCGATCACCTCGTCCACCCGCCGGGCCGGTAGCCCGTTGGCGTGCGCGAGCCACCGCAGATGGTCGCGGGCCCGGCGCGCCGGGTGCACGGCGGAGGCGTCCAGCATCGTGCCGAGGCGGCACAGCGGCGTCCGCAGCGACCGGTAGGGCTTCCCGCCGATCAGCGCGGTGCCCGCGTCGGGCCGGTCCAGGCCCATGATCATCCGCATGGTGGTGGACTTGCCGGCGCCGTTGGGGCCGACGAACCCGGTGACCTGCCCGGGGGCGGCGGTGAACGACAGGTCGTCCACGGCGAGGGTCGGCCCGAACCGCTTGCGCAGGCCTCGCACTTCGATGGTTGCGTCCATGTTCCGGGAGGTTACGGACCCGCGCGGCGGCGTGGCGTCCCGCCGGGGAGCCGTTTCCGGCGGCGGGACGCGGGGGAGGCGCGTCCCTCTGGGGAGGGACGCCGCCGCGCCGCCGTCCACGCCACAATGGCCTGCGTGGGGCGCAGCGGCACGGGGCGGGGCGGCGGGCACGGGACGTGGTGGCCGGGCCTGTCACCTGCGCGCGTGTGGCCGGTCGCCGGGGGCCTGCTGGCGCTGGCGGGGACGGCCGAGGCGGTGCTGCGCACCGGCGGGCGGCCGGGGGCGCTGCTGCCGCTGGCCATCGTGGTGGACGTGTGCGCGACGCTCCCGCTCGTCCTGGCCCGCGACCGCGGCACCGCCGCCGCCGTCGCGATCACCGTCGCGGCGCCGGCCGCGTGCGTCCTGCACCGCGGGGCGGGGGTCGCGGCCCTCGTCGCGCTCGTGACGGTCTGGTCCGTGCTGATCCGCCGCCGGGTGCTGCGCCGCCGCGCCGACGCCGCCGCGCTGGACGCCTCCCGCCGCGCGTTCGAGTCCACGCTGCTGGAGCACACCGCGCGGGGCGAGCGCGCCCGCATCGCCCGCGAGCTGCACGACGTCGTCGCCCACCACATCTCGATGATCTCCGTCCAGGCCGAGACGGCGCGGCTGGCCGTGCCCGGCATGCCGGACGAGGGCGCCGCGCGGCTGCTGGCCATCGGCGACACCGCCCGGACCGCCCTCACCGAGATGCGGCGGCTGCTCGGCGTGCTGCGCGAGGACGCCGGCACCGAGCCCACCCGCCGCCCCCAGCCCGGCCTGCAGCAGCTCCTGGACCTGATCGACGAGACCCGCGCCGCCGGCGCCGCCGGCGTCCGGCTGATCGTCCGCGGCGGCGTCGCCGTCCTGGACCCGGGGGTGGAGCTGGCCGCCTACCGGATCGTCCAGGAGGCCCTCACCAACGCCCGCCGGCACGCGCCCGGCGCCGCCGTGGACGTGGACGTCGACTACGCGCCCGGGGTGCTGCGCGTCAGCGTCCGCGACAACGGCCCGGGACCGGCGGCGCGCGGCGCGGGCCCGGCGGGGCACGGCCTGCTCGGCATGCGCGAACGCGCCGCGGCCGTCGGCGGCGACCTGCGCACCGGCCCCGGCCCGGTCGGTGGGTTCCTGGTCGAGGCGACGCTGCCGACGGCGGTGCAAGCATGACGGTGCGCGTGGTCGTCGCCGACGATCAGGAGGTGGTCCGCGCCGGGTTCGGGGCGCTGCTCGGCACCCAGCCCGACCTGGCCGTCGTCGGCACCGCCGCCGACGGCGCCGCCGCGGTCCGCGCCTGCGCCGCGCACCGGCCCGACGTCGTGCTGATGGACGTGCGGATGCCCGTCATGGACGGCATCGAGGCCACCCGCCGCATCGCCGCCGCCCCGGACGCCCCGCGGATCCTGATGCTCACCACCTTCGACCTGGACGAGCACGTCTACGACGCGCTCGTCGCCGGGGCCAGCGGGTTCCTGCTCAAGGACGTCACCGCCGAGCGGCTGTTCGACGCCGTGCGGATCGTCGCGGCGGGGGAGGCGCTGCTCGCACCGGCCGTCACCCGCCGCCTGATCGGGGAGTTCGCCCGGCTCCGGCCGCGCCCGCCGGCACCTCCCGCCGGCGGCCCGGGCAGCGGCCTGGAGGTGCTGACGCCCCGCGAGACCGACGTGCTCCGCCTGGTCGCCGAGGGCCTCGCCAACGCCGAGATCGCGGCGCGGCTCGTGGTGGGGGAGGAGACGGTCAAGACCCACGTCAGCCGCATCCTGCGCAAGCTGGGGCTGCGCGACCGCGTCCAGGCCGTCGTGGCCGCCTACGAGAGCGGCCTCGTCCGCCCCCGATCGGGCCGCTGACCGCCCCGCCGGGAGCAGCGGAAAGGGTTGGACGGCCAATGCCGGGGCCGGTAGCCTGCGGTTCACCGTGACACCGCCCGAGGAGGTGAGACCCATGAACGCTGCATCGACGTGGGTGCTCCCCCTTCCCGTCACGGCCGGGCGATCGACTTAGGTGTCCGCCGGGAGCGCCGCACCACCAAGGCACTCCCGAAAGGCAGACACCAATGCACTCTCCGCATGCCCCCGGCGGGCGCGACACGTTCGACGTGATCATCGCCGGCTGCGGGCCGGCCGGCGCGACGCTGGCCGCCGAACTGCGCCTGCACGATGTGCGCGTCCTCGTCCTGGAAAAGGAGACCGAGCCCGCGTCGTTCGTCCGCATCGTCGGCCTGCACATCCGCAGCCTCGAACTGATGGCCATGCGCGGCCTGCTGGACCGCATCGCCGAACACGGAAGGCGCCGTCCGGCCGCCGGATTCTTCGCCGCCATCGCCAAACCCGCGCCCAGGAACCTGGACTCCGCGCACGCCTATCTGCTGGGCATCCCGCAGCCGGTCATCGTCGGCCTGCTCGAAGAGCACGCCGCCGGCCTGGGCGCGCAGATCCGCCACGGCCGCACGGTGACCGGTTTCGAGCAGGACGCCGGCGGCGTGACCGTCGACCTGGCCGGCGGCGAGCGGCTGCGCGCGCGCTACCTCGTCGGCTGTGACGGCGCCCGCAGCACGGTCCGCAAACTGCTCGGCGTCGGCTTCCCCGGCGAACCCTCGCGCACCGAGACGCTGATGGGCGAGATGGAAGTGGGCGCCCCACCGGAGGAGGTCGCCGCCAAGGTGGCCGAAATCAGCCAGACCCACAAGCGGTTCTGGCTCCGGCCCTTCGGCGCGGGGATCTACAGCGTGGTCGTCCCCGCCGCCGGAGTCGCCGGCCGCGCCGGACCGCCCACCCTCGAGGACTTCAAGCACCGGCTGCGCGCCATCGCCGGAACGGATTTCGGTGTTCACTCCCCGCGCTGGCTGTCGCGCTTCGGCGACGCCACCCGGCTCGCCGGACGCTACCGGGACGGGCGGGTGCTGCTGGCCGGCGACGCGGCGCACATCCACCCGCCCATCGGCGGCCAGGGCCTCAATCTGGGCGTCCAGGACGCGTTCAACCTCGGCTGGAAGCTGGCCGCCCAGATCCGCGGCTGGGCGCCGGACGCCCTCCTGGACACCTACCAGGCCGAACGCCGCCCGGTCGCCGCCGACGTCCTCGACAACACCCGCGCCCAGATGGAACTGCTGGCCCCCGAACCGGGCCCGCGGGCCGTGCGCAGGCTGCTCACCGAACTGATGGACTTCGAGGAGGTGAACCGCCATCTGATGGAGAAGATCACCGCGATCGGCGTCCGCTACGACCTGGGCGAGGGCCCCGACCTGCTCGGCCGCCGCCTGCGCGACGTCGACCTGGCACAGGGCCGCCTCTACGACCGGCTCCACCACGGCCGCGGCCTCGTACTGGACCGCACCGGACGCCTGACCCCGGGGGCCTGGTCCGACCGGGTCGACCACCTGGCCGACCCCGCCGCGGCGCTGGACGCCCCGTGCGTCCTGCTGCGCCCCGACGGACACGTCGCGTGGGCCGGCGACGATCAGCAGGACCTGGACGCCCACCTCACCCGCTGGTTCGGCGAGCCCGCCGCCTGACGTCGCCCGGACATGGGTCGGGCCCGTGCCGGTGATCGTCAGCCGCTCACGCGGACTTCCTGCGCCCGGCGCGCAGGATCTCCAGTCGCTCCGCCAGGACCTCCTCAAGATCTTCGAGCGTTCTGCGCTCCATGAGCATGTCCCAGTGCGTGCGCGGCGGCTTGCCTTTCTTCGCTTGCGGCAGTTCCCCGTCGACCCGCAGGGCCGTGGCGCCGCAGTTGCGGCATTCCCAGGTCATCGGCACCTCGGCCTCGGCGGCGAGCGTCACGGTGAACCGGTGGCCCTTCGTGCAGGTGTAGTCCACCTCTTGTCGAGGGGCCAGATCGGTGTTGCGATCGTTCTCGTAGCTCGTCGCTCCGAGTCGGGTGCCGCGAAGTGCGCGCTCGGCCATCGTCACGTGCCTCCCAGACGGCTTGCGGTCTTGCCCTGACCAACGCTGAATCCCACGACAAGATTCCCCGGGCCACGATGATCCAACCCTGCCGATTGCGTCCGCACCGGGCCGCGCCCCTGTGCCGGCCCTATGACGACCCTGCTCCGCCCCCTGTCAGGCCCCTGCGCGGGCTTCAGCGGCGCGACGTGAGGACCTCGTCGATCAGCCCGTAGTCCTTGGCCTCGGCGGCGGTGAAGTACCGCTCGCGGTCCAGGTCCCGGCGGACGGTCTCGGGGTCCCTCCCGGTCGCTTCCGCCAGGATCGCCTCGGTCTGCGCCCGCAGCCGCAGCACCTCCCGCGCCTGGATGTCCAGGTCGGTGGTGTGGCCGCGGGCGACCTCGATCGCCGGCTCGTGCAGCAGGATCCGCGCGCCGGTCAGCGCCGCCCGCCGGCCCGGCGACCCGGCCGCGAGCAGGACCGCCGCCGCCGACCCGGCCTGCCCGACGCACGTGGTCTCGATCGGCGGCCGGACGTGGCGCATCGTGTCGCAGATCGCCAGCATCGAGGTCAGCGACCCGCCCGGCGAGTTGATGTAGAGGGCGATGGGCCGGTCGGGGTCCATGCCCTCCAGCGCCAGCAGCTGCGCGGTGACGTCGTTGGCGCTGATGTCGTCGATCGGCGCGCCGAGGAACACGATCCGGTCCTCGAAGAGCTTGTTGTAGGGGTCGGTGTTCTTGCGCCCGTAGGTGGTCTGCTCCTCGAACTCGGGGACGAGGTAGCGCCGTTCCGCCCGTGTCATGTGCCCACCCGGTCGGTGCTGTCGATGACGTGGTCGACGAAACCGTAGTCGCGCGCCTGCTCGGCGGTGAACCACGCGTCGCGGTCGCCGTCGGCCTGGATCCGCTCCAGCGGCTGCCCGGTGTGGAACGCCGTCCGCTCCGCCAGGGTCCGCTTGAGGTACAGCGACTGCTCGGCCTGGATCTTGATGTCGGACGCGGTGCCGCCGATCCCGCCGTGCGGCTGGTGCATCATCACGCGCGCGTGCCGCAGCGCGTACCGCTTGCCCGGCGTCCCGGCGCACAGCAGCGTCTGTCCCATGGACGCGGCCATGCCCATCGCGACGGTGGATATGTCGTTCGGGACGAACTGCATCATGTCGTAGATCGCCATCCCGGCGTCGACGACCCCGCCGGGGGAGTTGATGTAGATCGTGATGTCGCGCCGCGCGTCCTGCGCCGCGAGGAGCAGCAGCTGCCCGTTGACGCGGTTGGCCAGCCCGTCGTCGATCTCGGTCCCGATGAACACGATCCGCTGCGCGAGCAGCCGCTCGAACAGCTGCGCGTCCGCCAGGATCGGCGCCTCGGCCACCTTGGCGTACGTCCTGCCCACGAACGTCTCCGCCCGCCGCTCCACGTCCCAGCGTCCCGGTTCCCCGTTCACGCGTCCTCCTCGAATCTGTACAGAACGTACGCTACGTACGTGTGAACGCTAGCTTGGACGGAACGAGGTGACCAGGGGTGAACGCGGCGTTTCGCTATACGATGAAAAACGTGGATGTTCCGGTGACCGAAGCACGTGCCGAGTTCGCGGACCTGGTGAACCGGGTCGCCTACACCGGCGAGCCCGTCAAGCTGACGCGGCGGGGACGGGTGATGGCCGCGCTGGTCTCCCCGGAAGATCTGGAGCTTCTGGAGATGATCAGGTCGCGGCGCCTCGACCTGACCCAGGCCGCGGCGCAGGCCGCGGCCCAGCCCGCCGACCGTTCACAGCCCCCGCCCTCACCGCTCCGCATCGCGGCCGAGCACCGTCCTCCCGGTTTCAGCCGCTGAGAATCGCCTCTCCCTCGGGAGGGGCACATGCGTTGCGATCTCGCCGTCAGGGGGTGGCGGGGCCGGGCCATTGGTCGCGGGCGGTCATGACGTCGCGGAGGGTGATGAGCTCGTCGGTCATGATGCCGTCGACGCCGAGGTCCAGGAGGCGTTCCATGGCGGCGCGGTCGTTGACCGTCCAGGCGTGGACCTGCAGGCCCAGCTCGTGGGCGCGGGCGATGAACGACTCGGTGACGAAGGGGAGCCGGCCCAGGCCGTAGGGGACCTGGGCGCAGGCCACGCCGGTGGCGGCCAGGCGGATGAGTTTGCCGGCCGGGCCGCCGTAGGACTTGGCGCGCAGCGCCATCACGCCGCGGGGGCCCAGCGCCGTGCAGACGTCGCGGTCGGTGAACAGGGGCAGCCGGGCGCGCATCTGCGCCAGCCGGCGGGTGGAGAAGGACGTGATGCACACCCGGTGCCAGGCGTTCGTGCGGTGCAGCGCCGCGGCGAGGGGGCCGATGACCGGGGCGTCCTTGAGGTCGATGTTGACGCGCGCGTCGGGGAACGAGCCGAGCAGCTCCTCCAGGCGGGGGATGGGCTCGGCGCCGCCGATGCGGGCCTTGGCGACCTCGGCGTAGGGGAGCCGGGCGATGGTGCCCTTGCGGTCGGTGACGCGGTCGAGGGTGCGGTCGTGGAAGGCGACGACGACGCCGTCGGCGGTGGCGTGCGCGTCGGTCTCCAGGTAGCGGTAGCCGAGGTCGACGGCGCGCTGGAAGGCGGCCATGGAGTTCTCCGGCCGTCCGCCGGCGCCGCCGCGGTGGGCGAAGGGGATCGGGCCGGGGTGGTCGAGGAACTCGTACGAGCGGCGCACCCGTCCGATTATGGCCGACCCGCCCGGCACCCTTGACCTTACTGCGTAAAGGCGCCGGGCGGGTCGCGGCCGATGCTACGGTCGGCGGCGGCAACCGATCACCGAGGGAGCAGGCCGATGGCGGACGTGAACGACTACCGGGCGACGTTCGAGCTCGTGGACGTCGACGGCGACGGGTACATCTCGACCGCCGAGCTGAAGAACCTCATGAGCAAGCTCGGGCAGGACATCACCGGCACGCGCGCGGTGGAGGTGGTCGTGGCCGCCGACGCCAACGGCGACGGCAAGATCTCGCTGGAGGAGTTCACGGCGCTGATGGAGCGCACCTCCGGCCTCTGACGGCGGGGTCAGGCCGCCGGGGAGCGGCGGACCTTGACGGTGCTGTCGGTGCGGTGCATGACGCGCCCGTCGGGGGCGGTCTGGACGCGGTCGTGCTCGGCGCTGTAGAGGACGTCCCACTCGCCGTCCGGGAGCCGCAGGGACGCCAGGACCTCGGCGGCGGTGGGCAGGTGCGCCTCGGGGAAGGCGTCTGGGTCCCACGGCGGGGGCCCGGAGTGGCCGACGATGAGCAGGGTGCCGCCGGGGGCGACGGCCGCGGCGGCGGCGCGCAGGACCGGCTCGCGCGGCAGGCCCTCGTCGGGGAAGTGCAGGAACGCGGCGGAGACCAGGTCGTAGGTGCCTTCGGGGAACGACACGCCCAGGTCGTGCTGCTGGAAGTCGATGCGGTCGGCGACGCCGGCGGTCTCGGCGTGGCGGGCGGCGCGTTCGAGGGCGATACCGGAGATGTCGGTGGCGGTGACGTGCCAGCCGCGCTGGGCGAGCCAGATCGCGTCGCCGCCCTCGCCGCAGCCGAGGTCCAGGGCGGTGCCGGGTTCCAGGTCGGAGGTCTCCTGCACGAGCATCTGGTTGGGGTCGCCGCTCCAGAGGTGGTCGTGCTCGGCGTAGCGGCTGTCCCAGTATTCCCGGCGGTCGGTGGTGTCGTCCATGCTCCGATGGTGGACCGGGGCGGGCTCGTCCTGCGAATCCTGTTGCGGTTTCGGCAAACACAGGAGCAGTGCCGGGGCGAGGGCGGCCGGGGCGGCGGCGAGGGCGTAGCAGAGCGGCAGGGGCAGCGCGTCCAGGAACACGCCGGTCGCGGCGGACCCGGCGGAGACGCCGAGGTTGACCGAGGTGCTGATCCACGCCACGGCGCGGGTGCGGGCGGCGGCCGGGGTGGCGGCGTCGGTGATCAGGAACGCGGTGGTGAAGGTGGGGCCGACGAACAGCCCGACGGTGAAGGCCGCCGCGGCCAGGACGGCGACGGAGGGGGCGAGCCCGGCCGCGGCGAGCAGGAGCCCGAGCGGGCAGAGCAGGGCGGCGAGGCGGCCGCGGCCCGGCTGTGACCTGCCGAGGGCGCCGTAGGCGAGGCCGCCGAGGGTGCTGCCGGCGGCGATCGCGGCCTCGACCCAGGCGACCGCCGCGGGCTGGTGGTGCCGTTCGGTGAAGGCGACGGCGAGGAGCCCGGTGGAGCCGAGCGCGAAGCCGGTGGCCGCGGCGGCGACGGCGGGAACGGGCGCGAAGGCGCGGACGCGGGGCCCGCGAGGGCGGCGTGCGGGCGGGTTCGGCGGCACGGCCGGGGAGGCGGCGACGCCGAGGACCCCCGCGGTGATCAGGGCGGCGCTGACGGCGATGCCGAGGGAGGGGGACGCGAGCGCGGCGAGCAGCCCGGCGAGGAGCGGGCCGGTGACGAAGACGAGTTCCTCGGAGACGGTGTCGAGGCTGTAGGCGCGGCGGATCAGCGCGGCGTCGGGCAGGATGCCGCGCCAGAGCGTCCGCATGACGACGCCGATCGGGGGCGCGCAGGCGCCGGCGGCGATGGACACGGCCGCCAGCAGCGGCAGGGGCGCGCCGGGGCGCCAGGTGAGGACGGCCAGGACGGTGAGCAGCGCGGCGTACGCGCCGGTCATCGGGGGCAGGACGCGGCGTGCGCCGTGCCGGTCGATGAGCGTGGCGCGCAGCGGTGACAGGGCGGCGCCGGTGAGCCCGTGCGCGGCCATCAGCGCGCCCGCGCGGGTGTAGGAGCCGGTGGAGGCGGTGAACGCCAGGGTCAGGGACAGGAAGACCGTCCCGTAGGAGAGGCGTCCGAGCAGGGCGAGGGTGAAGGTGCGCAGGGCGTGCGGGGCGCGCAGGACGGCGGCGTACGACGCGGTCACGGATGTGTTCCTCAGGAAGGCCCACGCGAGGGGCGGGTTACGGGGACGCCGATGCCGCCGGTGTTGTCTCGGCGGCGCGCGGCGGTCTACCCGTGGGTGAGGAACTGCACGGGGTCAGCGTAGCGCGGTGGAGTGGTCCGGGGTCAGGTGGTCCAGTCGCGGCGGCGGGCCTCGGCGAGGGCGATGGCGGTGGCGACGGCGACGTTGAGGGAGCCGACGCGTCCGAGCTGGGGGATGTAGGTCACGGCGTCGGCGGCGGCCAGGAGGGCGGGGGAGCAGCCGTGGTCCTCGCCGCCTACGGCGAGGCAGACGTCGCCGTCCAGGGGCGCCTCGTGCAGGGGGACGGCGTCGGTGGTGAGCTCGACGGCGACCAGGCGCAGGCCCTCCTTGCGGATGGCCGCGGCTGCCTCGGCGGGGGTGCCGGCGTGCTCCCAGGGGACGAGGCGGGCTGTGCCGAGGGCGGTCTTGTCGACGGCCTTGTGGGTGGGGGGTGTGGCGTTCCCGGCGAGCCAGAGGTGGTCGACGCCGAACACGGCGGCGCTGCGGATGATCGAGCCGATGTTGAACGGCTGGGTGACCGATTCGACGAGCAGGCCGAGGCGGGCGTCGGTGCGGCGGCGCCAGTCGCGGTTGAGGCGCTTGACGTCGGTGCCGCGCAGCTGCCTGCGTCCCTGGGCGGGGGTCTGGGGGCGGTCGGGGCCGCTCATCGGGTGTGGCCTTCCGTGCTGCCGGTTTCGGTGGTGGTCCGGGTGCGGGGTGCGACGCGCAGGACGCGGTAGGCGGAGCGGGAGGCGATCCGCTCGGTGGGGTGGCCCTGGGCGTCCAGCCACCGCTGCAGGGAGTCGGAGCCGAGGTGTTTCTGGACGACGAGGTGGGCGCGGCCGGTGGGGGTGAGGCGGGGGAGCCAGGTGAGGAGGAGGTCGTGCAGGGCGGCCTTGCCGATGCGGATCGGGGGGTTGGACCAGATCGCGGCGAAGCGGAGGCCGGGGTCGAGGTCGTCCGCCAAGATGAACCTTACATTGTCAAGGCCGGCGGTGTTGGCATTCCTCTCGGCGAGTTCCAAGGCTCGCCGGTTAACGTCCACGCCCCAAACTCTCGCCTGGGAGGAACGGGTCGCGAGGGTGAGGGCGATGGGGCCGTACCCGCAGCCGAGGTCGAGCAGGTCGCCGTCCTTCGGTGGTGGGGGGACGGTCTCCAGCAGCACGCGGGTGCCGGGGTCGACGCGGTCGGGGGAGAACACGCCGCTGTCGGTGTCCAGGCGCAGGTGCAGGTCGGGCAGGACGAGATCGACGGTGCGGCGGCGGCTCGCGGTGCCCGGCCGTTCGGCGAAGTAGTGTTCCCCCACGTCGGCGAACCGTATCAGCGGTCAGGGCAGGCGCGAGAACCAGGCGAGGGAGGCGCCGCCGGCGGCGAGCGCGAACAGCAGCGCGATGCCGGTGTAGCGGGCGGCGACGTCGCGGTGCTCGGTCCTGAAGCCGAGGCTGGTGCCGATGTTGGCGTAGACGTCGCGGAGCTCGCCGGAGTCTTCGGCCTCGTAGGCCTTGCCCTTGGTGCTGTCGGCCAGGGCGCGCAAAGTCTCCTTGTTGACCGAGACGCTGGTGGTCTCGCCCTCGATGTCGACGGTGCCGTAGGGGGTGCCGAAGGCGATGGTGGAGACGGGGACGTTCGCGGCGCGGCTGGCGTCGATGGCCTCCTGGACGGAGCGTCCGGTGGTGTTGTCCCCGTCGGACAGCAGGACGATGTGGGCGGGCGGCGGGTCCTGGCTGGCTTCGGCGTCGAAGGACCGGACGGCCTGGAGGCTGGTGAAGACGGCTTCGCCGATGGCGGTGCGCTTGGCCAGGACGAGCTGGTCGATGGAGGCGACGGCGGCGTCGCGGTCGGCGGTGGGGGCGGCGATGAGGTTGGCGTTGCCGGCGAAGGCGACGACGCCGACGTTGAAGCGCGGGGGGAGGTCGTCGATGAACTTCTTGGCGGCGGATTTGGCGGCGTCGAAGCGGCTGGGTGGGACGTCCCTGGCCATCATGGACAGGGAGACGTCGATGGCGACGAGGATGGTGGCGCGGTCGCGGGGGACCTTGACGGAGTCGGCGGGCCGGGCGAATCCGATCATCATGAGGGTGATCATGATGAGGAAGAGGGTGGCGGCGACGTGCCGGCGCCAGCCGGGGCGGCGGGGTGCGATCTGGGAGAGCAGGGCGAGGTTGGTGAAGCGGACGGCGTGCCGTCCGCGGCGCAGTTGCAGCAGGATGTAGACGGCGGCCAGGGCGGGCAGGACGCCGAGGAGCCAGAGGCGTTCGGGTGACAGGAAGGTCATGGGCGCGCTCCCGCGGTGGTGGCTTCCGGTCCGCCGGTCCCCGCCCGCCGCCGTCCGGCGGACGGGCTCCGCTCGGATCTGCCGGCGGCGCGGCGCTGGCGGAGGGCGAAGCGGGCGATGTCGGCGATCCAGTCGCGGTCGGTGCGCAGGACGAGGTGGTGGGCGCCGCTGCGGCGGAGGGCGGCGCGGGTGTGGTCGCGTTGCGCGGCGGCGGCCGCGGCGTAGCGTTCGCGGACGCGGCGGTTGAGGACGATCTCGTGGACGGTGCCGGTTTCGGGGTCGGTCATCTCGACGAGGCCGACGTCGGGGAGGTCGAGTTCGCGGGGGTCGATGATCTCGATGGCGAGGACCTGGTGGCGGGCGGTGAGGCGGCGGAGGGGGCGTTCCCAGTCGGGCCGTCCGTGGGGTGCGCCGTGTTCTGTGCCGTCTAGGAGGCCGTCGTGGGTGCCGTCGGGGGCGAGGAAGTCGGAGATGACGACGCGGAGGCCGCGGCGGGTCTGGCCGCGGTCGAGGGCGGTGATGGCGGCGGCGAGGTCGCGCTGGGGTGCGGTGCCGGCGCGTCCGGGGCTTGGGCCGGGGCTGGTGCGGGGGGCGCCGTCGTGGACGGATTGGGCGTCCAGGGCGGCTTGGAGGAGGGCGTAGAGGGCGGCTTTGCCGGTGCGGGCGGGCCAGCGGCGCATGCCGTCGGTGTGGAGGAGGTAGGCGCCGGCGCGGTCGCCGAGGCGGACGGTGAGGAAGCCGACGGCGGCGAGGGCGGCGACGGCGAGGTCGCGTTTGATCATGGTGGCGGTGCCGAAGTCCATGCTGGGGGTGAGGTCGAGGAGGGCCCAGCATTCGAGTTCGTGGTCGGCGATGAGGTCGCGGACGTGGGGGGTGGTGGTGCGGGCGGTGACGGCCCAGTCCATGTGGCGGACGTCGTCCTCGCCGGGCTGGTAGAGGCGGGCTTCGGCGAGTTCGGTGCCGGGGCCGGGGAGCAGGCCGAGGTGTTCGCCGTTGAGGAGGCCGTCGAGGCGGCGGGTGACCTGGAGTTCGAGGCGGCGCAGGGTGCGTTCGGGGGCGAGGTGGGCGAGTTTCCCGCTGCGCCTGCGGGGCGCGCTCATGCGGTGGTCACCGCGGCGGAGCCGTGGTTCCAGACGACGCGGGGCGGGGGGACGGCGGTGATGATCTGGTTGACGACGTCGGCGGCGTGGACGCCGTCGGCGAGGGCGTCGAAGGTGAGGACGAGGCGGTGGGCGATGACGTCGCGGGCGACGGCGCGGACGTCGTCGGGCAGGACGTAGTCGCGTCCGGAGACGAGGGCGAGGGCGCGGGCGGTGGCGGCGAGGCCGAGGGTGGCGCGGGGGCTGGCGCCGATGTCGATGACGCCGCGCAGGTCGGGGAGGCGGTACTGGTCGGGTTCGCGGGTGGCCATGACGAGCCGGACGATGTAGTCGGCGATGAGTTCGTGGACGGAGACCTCTTCGGCGGCGCGCTGGAGGCCGGCGAGGCGTCCGGTGTCGAGGATCTGGGCGGCTTCGGGTGGGTCGACGCTCATGCGCTGGAGGATCTGGAGTTCCTCGTGGGCGGCGGGGTGGTGGACGTCGATCTTCATGAGGAAGCGGTCGCGCTGGGCTTCGGGGAGGGGGTAGACGCCTTCGGATTCGATGGGGTTCTGGGTGGCGAGGACGATGAAGGGGGTGGGGAGGGGGTAGGTGTTGCCGCCGAGGGAGACCTGGCGTTCGGCCATGACCTCCAGGAGGGCGGACTGGACTTTGGCGGGGGCGCGGTTGATCTCGTCGGCGAGGACGAAGTTGACGAAGACGGGGCCGAGTTCGACGTCGAACTGTTCGGTGGAGGGGTGGTAGATGCGGGTGCCGACGATGTCGGAGGGGACGAGGTCGGGGGTGAACTGGAGGCGGGCGAAGGTGCCGCCGACGACGTGGGCGAGGGTGTCGACGGCGAGGGTCTTGGCGACGCCGGGGACGCCTTCGACGAGGCAGTGGCCGCGGGCGAGGAGCGCGACGATCATGCGTTCGACCATGTGCTCCTGGCCGACGATGACCTTTTTGACTTCGGCGAGCGTGGTCTGCAGGAGGGCCGCGGCCTCGTCGACGTCGGTGGCGGCGATGGTCATGTGGGATTGCCTCACTGTCCCTTGGGTGCCGGGCTGGGCGCGTTTCGACCCTACGCGATCGCTTGTACCCGTTCACGGGGGATACGTGCGTGGTGCGGGTGATCGGTTCGGGGGCGTGTCGTGGTGGTTGGTGGGTGTTCCTGGTGCGTGGGGCGGGGTTGGCGGTGGGTGTGGGCGGGGGTGCGGGGCGGTCGTGGAGCCGATCGTAGGGCGTGGTTGTTAGGGTTGCGGCCATGTCGAGGCCGTTGCCACCGGGTGATCCTGATCGGCTGGGTCCGTTCCGGTTGTCGGCGCGTTTGTCGGAGTCGGCCGCCGGGATCGTGTTCCTGGGGGTGGACGGTGCGGGGCGGCGCGCGAGTGTGGCGGTGCTGAACCGGGGTGCGGCGGAGGACGCGGCGGCGCGGGATCGGTTCCGTGCGGCGATCAACGCGGCGGTGCCGTCGCCGGGTCCGGGGCCGGGTTCGGGTGGTGGGGTGCCGGGGCCGGGTGATCCGGCGCCGGTGGTGGCGGCGCAGCCGGATGGGCCGGCGCCGTGGGTGGCGACGTCGTATGAGGCGGATCGTGCGGGTGCGGAGCGGTTTCTGGAGCCGGTGGTGTTCCAGGGGCCGGGGCGTGGGCGGTGGGGTGGGCGGCGGCGTGGGCCGCAGTTCCAGCCGTATTGGCTGGGGTCTGCGGAGCCGGCGTTGGAGCGTCCGGTGGCGCCGCCGGGGGCGGTGGGTCCGGGTCCGGTGGGGGATCGTGCGCCGCAGCGGAGTCTGGTGGGGACGTTGTTGACGCTGGCGGCGGGGTTGCTGCTGCTGGCGTTGCTGATGGGGGTGTTGTTCGCGTGTCAGCCGGAGGCGAAGGAGCCGCCGCCTCCGCCGCCGGAGCCGACGCCGTCGATTCCGACGCCGTCGCGTACGCCGACGTCGCCGTCTCCGGTTCCGACGCCGACGCCGTCGGGTCCGACCGGGACGCCGACGGATCCGGGTGACGGCCCGCCGTTGTGACCCGTCCCGCCGCTCGTATGGGGCGGGTGGTGGAAAGGGTTTGCGGTGGGGTGCGGGGGTGGTCAGCATGGGGGGATGCTGGAGAGTCTGATCGCTTTCGCGGGTGCGGCGGTGCTGATCGCGATGGCGCCGGGGCCGAGCACGGTCGTGATCATGCGGGAGTCGATGCGGTCGGGGCGGCGTGGCGGGCTGGCGGCGGTGCTGGGGAACGAGACGGGGGTGCTGGTGTGGGGTGTGGCGGCGGCGGTGGGGTTGTCGGCGTTGCTGGCGGCGTCGCGGCTGGCGTATGACGGGCTGCGGGTGGCGGGTGCGGTGGTGCTGGTGTGGTTCGGGGCGCGGGCGCTGTGGCAGGCCCGTCGGGGCGGCTCGGGTGGCTCGGTTGAGGTGGAGGCTGAGGGGGCGGGTGGCGGTTTTTCGTGGTCGCGGTGTTACCGGCTGGGCCTGGTGACCAATTTCGCCAATCCGAAAGCCGGGGTGTTCGCGGTTTCCTTTCTTCCGCAGTTCGTGCCGGAGGGGTCGCCGGTTCCGGTGGTGCTGGTGGGGTTCTCGGTGCTGTGGGCGCTGATCGATCTGGCCTGGTACGCGGTGGTGGTGTGGCTGGTGGGGGCGGCGCGGCGGGTGCTGGAGCGTCCGGTGGTGCGGCGGCGGCTGGATCAGGTGTCGGGGGTGGTGCTGGTGGGCCTGGGTGTGCGGCTGGCGGCCGAAACACGTTGATCGGCCCGCCGCTTTGGCACATTTTCATGATCGCGTCTAGGGGTGCGTTGGCCGTAGCCTGGGGCCCGTGACGGCACTGGATGACCTCGCAGACCGGTATGTGGACGAGTTCGCCTCGCTTGACCCGTGTCTTGCGGCCTTGATGGGGATCGCGGGGCAGGACGCGCGGCTGACCGATTACGGTCCGGATGCGGCGCAGGCGCGGGTGGATCTGGCGCGGCGGACGCTGGCGGAGCTGGCGCGGACTCCGGTGGAGGGTGACGCGGGGCGGATCGCGGCGGCGGTGTTGCGGGAGCGGCTCGAGGTCGAGGTGGCGTTGGACGAGGCGGGCGTCCTGGAGGGGGCGCTGGACACCATCGACGGGCCCGTGCAGCGGATCTTCCGGGCGGTGGAGCTGCTGGATCAGGGCGCGGCGACCGACTGGGACGCCGCGCACGACCGGTTGCGGGCGCTGCCGTCGGCGCTGGCGGGGTTGCGGGTGTCGCTGGAGCGGGCGTGTGCGCGGGGGCGGGTGGCGGCGCGGCGGCAGGTGGTGCGGAACGCGCGGGAGTGTTCGGACGTGCCGGTGTATCTGGCGGAGCTGGCGGCGCGGTACGGGGAGGGGCCGCTGCGGGCGGGGCTGGACGGGGCGGTGCGGGCTGCGTCGGCGGCGCTGGTGGAGTTCGCGGGGTTCCTGACCGGTGAGCTGGCGGTGCGGGCGCCGGAGCGGGACGCGCTGGGCGCGGACCGGTACCGGCTGGGGGTGCGGGACTTCCTGGGCACGGATCTGGATCTTGAGGAGACGTACGCGTGGGGCTGGGAGGAGCTGGCGCGGATCCAGGCGGAGATGGCGGAGGAGGCGGCGCGGATCCTGCCGGGTGAGCCGTTGCCGGCGGTGCTGGCTGCGCTGGACGCCGATCCGGCGCACCGGATCAAGGGTGCGGAGTCGTTCCGCAAGTGGATCCAGGAGCTGGCGGACCGGGCGATCGCGGATCTGGACGGGGTGCATTTCGACATTCCGGCGCCGCTGCGGACGATCGACTGCCGGATCCCGCCGGTGGAGTCGGGGATCTACTATCTGGCGCCGGCGGAGGATCTGTCGCGGCCGGGGACGGTGTGGTGGACGGTGGAGGACCCGTCCGGGGACATCGTGACGTGGACGGTCCCGTCGACGATGTTCCACGAGGGCGCGCCGGGGCACCATCTGCAGCTGGGCGTGACGACGCTGAACCCGGTGCTGAACCGGTTCCAGCGGGTGTCGAGCGAGCTGTTCCCGGGCCATTGCGAGGGGTGGGGCCTGTACGCGGAGCGGCTGATGGACGAGCTGGGGCATTACCGGGATCCGGCGCACCGGCTGGGGATGCTGGCGGGTGGTCAGCAGTTCCGTGCGGCGCGGGTGATCCTGGACATCGGGATGCATCTGGAGTTGAAGATCCCGGCGGGGACGGGGTTCCACGAGGGCGAGCGGTGGACGCCGGAGCTGGGGTTCGAGTTCCTGCGGGCGCACAAGGGCCCCGATCCCGATTCGGTGGTGGCGTTCGAGATCGACCGGTATCTGGGGCGTCCGGCGCAGGCGATCGCCTACAAGCTGGGGGAGAAGATCTGGCTGGAGGCGCGGGAGGCGGCGCGGCGGCGGGACGGTGCGGCGTTCGACCTGAAGGACTTCCACCGGCGGGCGCTGGATCTGGGCCCGATGGGCCTGGACCTGCTGCGCACCGAACTGGCCCGCCCCTGAGATTTCTGGCTCCCGCCGCGGGACCAGATAGGGGCTAGGCAGAGGCCAGGCAGAGGGTCAGACGGGTTCGGAGGGGCCGAGGTGGCTCCGCGCGGCGCGGGCTGCCTGCGCGGGTGTGGCGTCGACACCGCTCTCGCGGAGCCAGCGGCGCGCCTTGCGCCATTGCCGTTCGCTGGCCTGCTTCGGCGGGCCGGTCGTGTCGTCCTCCGCACCGTTGCTGGTGCCGTTGTGGGTGCCGTTGTGCGCGGCGGCCGGGGTTCCCGCGGGCGTGCCGGGCGGGGTGTCGGCGGTGGTGCTGGAGCTGCCGACGTGACCGGCGCGTTCGTCTCCGGGGTCGACGATCTGCTTCTCGTAGTGCGGTGGCCAGCGCAGCAGCATCCGGCGGCCGCAGGTGGGGCAGGCCCATTCCTCAAGCCCGGACTCGTCGATCCGGACCATCCGCATCTCGTGCGTCCCGTACACGATGTGGCCTCCTCGACCTCGGCGCGGGGGTTCCGGTTCCGGGGGGTTTGGTTGTGGGATTGTGATTGCCCACGCCAAGGGGGTTAAACGGGATGGCGAACGACCTTTAAGGTCCGGTCACGTCCCGGCCGGGAAAACCTTTTGGGGCGGGCCCGAACCCGGCGCTACGATGGCGCGCATGTCAGGTATGACGAAGAGCGCGGCCCGGGTGGTCGTCTCCGTGGCCGTGTACGTCCGGCTGCGTGAGCGTCGCCCCGCCCTGGACCGCGCGGCGCGCACCGGCGCCTGACCTTTCCCGCGGGCCCGCCGAGACGTCTCGGGCGCCCGCCGAGCGCCGTTGAGCCGGCGCTCCCCTGTGATCCGGCACGGCCTGTTCCCTGGCCTGATTCACGGTGTGTCTCTGCTTGCGGTGTCCAGGGCCTACGTGCGTCCGCCGACCATCTTCGGGCGGGCCCGCCGGGCACCGGTCACGCGCTGCGCGCTTTCCCCGGGGTGAGCCCGGGGCCGGGGCCTGTCCCGTCCGGCCCGCCGAGGCCGCAAGCCGAGGACACCCACCGTGACCCCAAGGCCCCGAAACACCCTGAACAGCCGGAACACTCGGAACGCTCAAGACACCGCCCGGACGGGGCGGGGCGCGCGCGGGAGGGCGCGCCGCGAGCTGTCACAGAACTTCATCGCCGACCCCGGCGTCATCGCCCGCTACGCCCGCGCCGTCGGGTCCGGGCCGGGTGGGCTGGTGGTGGAGGCCGGTGCGGGCGATGGCCGGGTCACCGTCGCGCTGGCCGCCCGCGCCCGCCGCGTCATCGCCTACGAGATCGACCCGGTGCTGGCGGGCCGGCTCGCCGAGCGCTGCGGTGACCTGCCGAACGTGCGCTGCGTGACCGGCGATTTCCTGGCCGCGCGGCCGCCGCGCGGGCCGTTCCACCTGGCCGGGAACATCCCGTACTCGGTGACGTCCCGGATCGTGGCGTGGGCGCTGGAGGCGCCCGGCCTGGCGTCGGCGACGCTGGTGACGCAGCTGGAGTACGCGCGCAAGCGCACCGGCGACTACGGGCGGTGGAGCCGGCTGACGGTGCGGACGTGGCCGGAGTTCTCCTGGCGGCTGGGCGCCCGCATCCCCCGGGACCGGTTCCGTCCCGTCCCGCGCGTGGACTCGGCGGTGCTGCGCCTGGACCGCCGCGCCCGGCCGCTGCTGCCGCCCGCGGCGATGGACGACTACGTCCGGTGCGTGGAGGTGGGGTTCGGCGGGGTGGGCGGCACCCTGCGCGCCTCGCTGCGCCGGGCGTATCCGGCGGCGCGGGTGGAGGCGGCGTTGCGTGCGGCGGGGGTGCCGCGCGAGGCCGTCGTCGCGTTCGTGCATCCCGACCGGTGGGTGGCGCTGGCGCGCGTCCTGCACGACCACGGCCCGCCCTGAGGCCGGCCGTCGCCGCGCCGCGCCCTGGGGTGGTCCGCCAGGGCGCGGGCGGCGGTCAGAACGGGTAGGTGGCGATCTGGTCGCGGACCGTGACCCACTGCGTCTCGGTGAACGCCTCGATGTTGGCGTCGGGCCCGCCGAACCGGGATCCGTTCCCCGAGGCCGCCAGGCCGCCGAACGGCACGACGGGCTCGTCGTTGACGGTCTGGTCGTTGATGTGGACCAGCCCGGTCGGGACCGCGTCGGCGATCCGCATCGCCTGACCCACGTCGCCGAGGATGCCCAGCGACAGCCCGTACTCGCTGGCCGCGGCGAGCGCGATCGCCTCCTCGGTGGTGGAGAACGGCACGACCGGCGCGACGGGCCCGAACACCTCCTGGGCGTAGGCGGGCATGTCGGGGGTGACCTCGGCCAGCACGGTCGGGCGGTAGAACAGGCCCTCGTAGGTGCCGCCGGCGGCGAGCCGGGCCCCGGCCGCGACGGTGCCGCGGACGAGTTCGTCGACGTGGGCGAGCTGCCCCTGGTCGATGATCGGGCCGAGCGCGACCTGCCCGGACGCGGGGTTCCCGACGGCGAGCTTGTCGGCCTTGTCGGCCAGCGCCGCGACGTACTCCTCGTGCAGGCTCTCGTGCACCAGGTGCCGCCCGGAGGTCATGCAGATCTGCCCCTGGTGCAGGAACGCGCCCCACGCGCCCGCCGACACCGCGTCGGTGACCTTCGCGCCGGGCAGGACGATCAGCGCGTTGTTCCCGCCGAGTTCCAGGTGGGCGCGCTTGAGGAGCCGCCCGCACACTTCGCCGATCTTGCGTCCGGCGGCGGTGGAGCCGGTGAAGGACACCACCCGTACCTCCGGCGCAGCCACGACCGCCTCACCGGGCTCGCGGCCGCCGGGCAGCAGGTGCAGCAGCCCTTCGGGCAGCCCTGCCTCCTGGAAGATCCGCGCAAGGACCACCCCGCCGCACACCGCGGTGCGCGGGTCCGGCTTGAGCAGCACGGCGTTGCCGAGGGCCAGCGCCGGCGCGACCGACCGCATCGACAGGATCACCGGGAAATTGAACGGCGCGATCACGCTGACCACACCGGCGGGCCGGCGCCGCGCCAGGCTCCACCGCGGCTGCGCCGACGGAAGCACCAGCCCCTGCGGATGGGACGCCAGCGCCGCGGACTCATAGCAAAGGCTCGCCGCGAAATGCGCCTCCAGCTCCGCCTTGGGCGGGATCGACCCGGACTCCCGGACGATCCACTCCTGGATCTCGGCGGCGTGGTCCTCGAACAACCGCCCGGCGCGGCGCAGCACCGCCGCGCGTTCCTCATAGGTCTGGGCGGCCCAGTCGCGCTGCGCGGAGGCGGCGGCCTCGGCGGCGCGCTGGACGTCCGCGGCGGACGCCTGCCCGAGGGTGCCGAGCGTCTCACCGGTCGCGGGCTCGGTGACGTCGTAGACGCCGCCGGCCGCGGCGGTCCAGCCGCCGTCGAAGATCTTCCCGGTCCAGACGCCGGGGTCGAGCAACGCCATCGCTCCTCCTCGCTTACGGGGTTGTGCGCGCGGACCCGCGCACGCACGCAGATCCCCGGATTCCACCCTCACCATGCGAGGGCCGCGCGGGAACTTTCCCGTTCCATTCAATGGAAACGGCCCCGGCGGGAAATTGCGTTGCGGACGGGCCCGCGGCCGGGGCACCCTGGAGATCACAGGGGGCGCCGGAACACCCGGCCCCCAGGTCAGGTCACGGGAGGGAGCGGGTCATGATGCGCCGACGGCGACCCCGCGACCGCGACCCGGCCCGCGCCGCCCGGCCCGCGGCCCCCTGACCGCCCGGCGCCTTCCCGCGCGGCGGCCGCCTGCGCGCCTGGTGACCGAGCGGCCCTTCCCATCTCCGGTTCCGTTGTCGCCGGTTCCGTTTTCGACGTTCACGACCTCGTAGCTCAGCGGTCAGAGCACCGGCCCGTCACGCCGGACGCCGTGGGTTCGAATCCCATCGGGGTCGCCGGCCCCGCCCCCGCTGTCACCCTGGGGGCGGGGTCCCTCTCCCCGTAGCTCAGCGGACAGAGCACCGGCCTCCGAAGCCGGGAGCGCAGGTTCGATCCCTGCCGGGGAGACCACCCCCGCCCCTCGGGGTTCAGGGGGGCGGGAGGACGGCGGCGATGCAGTCCAGGACGCGGTCCAGGCCGTAGCGGAACTGCTCGTCGGGGGTCATGTGCGGCAGCCGCGCGTCCACGACGATGCGCTCGAACATCGGGTACGCGCCGCTGCTGAGCAGTTCGCGGACGTAGGGGCCGCTCTGCGACATCCACCGCTCGGGCGTCATGCCGCTGCGCTCGCTCTCGCGCGCCCATTCGATCTCGCTGCGCACGACGCGTTCGACGTAGCCGCCGAGCATGTCCAGCAGGGTGAGCATCTGGTCGATGGGGACGCCGACGTCCAGGGCGCCGAACGCGAACTCCGTCAGCCGCAGCCGGTTCGGGCCCGGGACGGCGCGCGGGTGGTGCAGGCTCGCCAGCCACGGGTGCCGCTTCCACACCGCGCGGGTCCGCTCGGCGAACAGGGTCAGGTCGGCGCGCCAGTCGCCCGACGGGCGGGCGGGCATGTCCATCTCGGCCAGGACGTGGTCGGCCATCAGGTCGATGAGGTTGTCGCGGGAGGGGACGTAGCGGTACAGCGACATCGCGCCGGTGCCCAGGTCGGCGGCGATGCGGCGCATGGACGCGGCGTCCAGCCCGTCGGCGTCGGCGATCCGGATCGCCGCCTGGGTGATCTGCGCGCGGCTGTAGGCGGGGCGGGGCCCGCGCCCCTGCCGCTCGGGGACCGACCAGATGCTCACGAACTCGCCGTCCGACACCGGACCCCCTCCGCTTCCGCCTCGCCTTCCGAGCATCCTAGTTGCGTACGACGTACCCAGTTGTTTACCCTGACGTCCATCAGTTGCGTACATCGTACTCAGATAGTGCTGGAGGCCCCTTGTGACCGACGAACCGATCGTGGTCGCCGAGGCGCTGCGCAAGCGCTTCGGCGGCACCCGGGCCCTGGACGGCCTCGACCTCGCCGTCCCCGCCGGGACCGTCTGCGGCGTCCTCGGCCCCAACGGCGCGGGAAAGACCACCGCCGTGCGGATCCTGGCGACCCTCGCCGACGCCGACTCCGGCACCGCCCGCATCGCCGGGTACGACGTCGCCCGCCACCCCGACCGGGTGCGGGAGCGGATCGGGCTGGCCGGGCAGTACGCCGCCGTCGACGAGAAGCTCACCGGCCGCGGCAACCTGCGCATGTTCGGCCGCCTGTACCACCTCTCGCGCCGCGACGCGCGCCGCCGGGCGGACGAACTGCTGGCGCGGTTCGGGCTCGCCGAGGCCGCCGACCGGCAGGTCGCCGGCTACTCCGGCGGGATGCGCCGCCGCCTGGACCTGATCACCAGCCTGATCCTGCGGCCCCAGGTGCTGTTCCTGGACGAGCCCACCACCGGCCTGGACCCCCGCGGCCGCGGCGAGATCTGGGACGCCGTCCGCGAGCTCGCCGCCGACGGCACCACCGTCCTGCTCACCACCCAGTACCTGGAGGAGGCCGACCGGCTCGCCGACGACATCGCCGTCGTCGACCGCGGCCGCGTCATCGCCACCGGCACCCCCGACCGGCTGAAGGCGGCGATCGGGGACCGCCTCGACGTCGTCCTGTCCGATCCCGCCGAGGCCGGCGGCGCCGCCGCCGTCCTGCACCGCCTCACCGGCGCGCATCCCGCGCTGGACGCCGGGCACCTGTCGGTGCCGCTCGCCGCCGGGACCGTCCGGCTCGCCGACGTCGTCCGCGAACTGGACCGCGCCGGCGTCACCGTCGCCGACGTCGCGCTGCGCCGCCCCACCCTGGACGAGGTGTTCCTGCGCCTCACCGGCGGCCCCGCCCAGCCTGCGGAAAGCACCCAAGCCGCCGAAGCCGCCGGGCGGCGGAAGGAGGCGCTGCGATGACCGCCCTCAACGCGCCGGCCGCCCCGCCCGGGCCGGTGTCGCGCGCGGGACGCCTGTACTGGACGCTCACCGACGGCCTCACCCTCATCGGACGCGAGTTCGCGCGGCTGCGCCGCGAACCCGGCGAGCTCATCGGCGCGCTGATCTTCCCCGCGACGATGGTGGTGCTGTTCGGGTACGTGTTCGGCAGCGCCATCGCCGTGCCCGGCGGCGGGAACTACCGCGAGTACCTGATGCCGGGCCTGTTCGCGATGGTCACCTTCACCGCCACCATGGCCGTCACCCTGCGCGTGGCCACCGACGCCTCCCGCGGCGTCATGGACCGCTTCCGGTCCATGCCCGTCGCGCGCTCCGCCGTCCCGTTCGGGCAGACCGGCGCCGAGATCCTCAGCGGCATCCTCGGCATGGCGATCATGGCCGGCGCCGGGCTGCTGGTCGGGTGGCGCGCGCACGGCGGCGTGTGGCCCACCGTCGAGGCGTTCGGGCTGCTGGCGCTGATGCGGTACGCGCTGAGCTGGGCCGGGTGCTACCTGGGGCTGGTGGTGAAGAACGAGCAGACCGCCGACCAGCTGATCCCGCTGGTGTTCCCCGTGACGATGCTGTCCAACTCCTTCGTCCCCACCGGCGGGATGCCCACGGTGCTGCAGGTCATCGCCGACTGGAACCCCGTCAGCGCGCTCACCGCCGCCTGCCGCGACCTGTTCGGCAACCCCGGCGCGCCCGCGGCCGGGCCCGGCGCCGACCCGGCATGGCCGCTGGCGCATCCGGTCGCCGCGACGCTCGGCTGGTCGGTGCTGCTGGCGGTCTTCGTCCCGCTGTCGGTGCGGACCTACCAGCGCCGCGGCCGCTGACACCGCACCGAACCAGCAGAGGGCGGGGCCCGCGGGCCCCGCCCCCTGTTCTCACGCGCCGCTCACACGCCGAACGGGGCCGGGTAGGCGACCGTCCCGGACGGGACCGGGCCCGGGCCGTCCAGCACCAGCGCCATCAGCGCCTCGTCGGGCACCTCGAACGCCACGCCGACGCCCAGCGACGACGCCCGCGCGAACCCGAACCTCGGGTAGTACTCCGGATGCCCGAGCACCACCACCAGCCGCTCCCCGCGTCCCGCCGCCGCGCGCCCGGCCGCGGCCGCCAGCACGGCCCGCACGGCCGCGCCGCCCGCGCCGTGCCGCTGCCACTGCGGCAGGACCGCCACCGGCGCCAGCGCCAGCGCCCCCGACTCCTCGGCCGGGCCCGCGCCGACACGGCACCGCGTCGCCAGCGCGTACCCGGCGACGGCGCCGCCGGGGGCCTGGGCGACCATCGACAGCTCCGGCACCCACGCCGCGTCCTCGCGCAGCGCGTCCACCAGGTCCGCCTCGGCGGCCGTCGGGAACGCCGCCCGCACCACCGCGCGGACCGCGCCGCGGTCCCCGGGCCGTTCCCGCCTGGTCGTCCACCTCATCGGTCGCGCCCCCTGTCCCGGTACATCTGCCGTTGCGCCTTCTTGATGGTCTTCCACCGGTTGTCGCGCTCGGCGCGCAGCCGCGCGTCGCCGCGCGAGGCCGCCCACTCGTTCTCGCGCAGCAGCCTGCGGTAGCTGTCCAGGCGGCGCCCGGGCAGGGTGCCGTCCTCGATGGCGGCGAGGACGGCGCAGCCGGGCTCGGTGTCGTGCGCGCAGTCGGCGAACCGGCACCGGGCGGCGAGCTCCTCGACGTCGGCGAACGTGCGCTCCAGGCCCTCGGACGCCTCGAACAGCCCGACGCCGCGCAGGCCCGGCGTGTCGATCAGGACACCGCCGCCCGGCAGCGGCAGCAGCTCCCGCCGCACCGTGGTGTGGCGGCCCTTGCCGTCCTGCTCCCGGACCGCGCCGGTCGCCAGGACCTCCGCGCCGAGCAGCGCGTTCCCGAGCGTGGACTTGCCCGCGCCCGACGGCCCGAGCAGCACCACCGTCCCGGCCAGGACGGCGCGGACGGCCTCGACGCCCTCGCCGGTCGCGGCGCTGCACGACACCACGTCCACGCCGGGCGCGGCGGACGCCGCCTGCGCCTCGGCCCCGGCGGCGTCCGGCGACCGGTCGGACTTGGTGAGGACGACCACGGGCCGCGCGCCGCTCTCCCAGGCCAGCGCGAGCAGCCGCTCCACCCGGCCCAGCGCCAGCCGGGCGGCCAGCGACACCGCGATCGCGACGGTGTCGACGTTGGCGGCCAGCACCTGGCCGCGCGAGTCCCGCGCCGCCGACGACCGCACGATCGCGGTCCGGCGCGGCAGCAGCGCCGCCACCGCGGGCCGCCCGTCCGGGCCGTCCGGGCGCAGCGCCGCCCAGTCGCCCGTGCACGGCACCAGCGGCGGATCGTCAGGGAAGGCGGAGGCGGGGACGGGGCCGGCGGAGGCCCGCAGCGGGCCGGTCTCGGCGACCACGTCGCACAGGCCGCGGTCGACCGCGGCCACGCGCGCGGGGATCAGCCCCGCCGCGCGATGAGAGGTGAACTCGTTCTCCAGGGTCGTGTCCCAGCCGTAGGCGGCCAGCGGCGACGACCCCGCTGAAGGGGAAGACAATGTAAGGAACCTTCGCGTGAAGGGCCCCGGCACGGACGCGCCGCAACGAACGAGCGGTGCGGGAAGCGGTCAGCCGGCGGCCCGGGAAATGAGGACGGGCTGAATGCTGCGGGCAGCAGCCACCGCAACGACGGCCATACGTCCACACCTCCTCACGGGTCCGCGCCGACTCTACCGCCGCCCGCCGGACCCGTCCAACCCGATTTCCGTGACCGCCACCCGGAACCGGCGGAGCAGTTCGGAAGTTATGGTGATTTGTGGGGCGGATCGCGAGGAGGGGGCGTGGCGTGGACGACAACGACACCGTGGACCTTGGCAAGACCGCCCGCACAGAGCGGGAAGAAGACACAGAGCAGAAAAACACGGAGCAGGAAGACAGGGAGCGGAAGGACGGGGAGCGTCCCGGGACCGGGCTGGCCGAACGCGCCGGGCGCGCCGACCAGGCCGCCGCCGAACGCCTGGAGCGGATCTGGGACGGGCTGGCCCCCGCCGCCGCGTCCGCCGCGCGGATGGCCGTCACCGCCGGACAGCCCGTCACCGCGGCCGCCCGCGAGACCGCCGAGCTCGCCGCGACCCGCATCCTGGAGCAGCTGTCGGGCACGCCCGCGATGAAGGCCGTCGAGCAGGCCGCCCGCGACGCCGCCGTCCGGGCCGCGAGCGCCGCCGCCGAGCGGGCCGTCACCGAGGCCCGCAACGCGGCCGCGGCCAACCCCGCCACCGCCGGCGCGTTCGAGGCCGCCGCCACCGCCATGACCCTCGCCGAGCAGGCCGGGCGGCAGGCCGCCCGGCACCCGATGGCCGCCGCCGCGCGCCGGCTCGCCGCCGGGAGCCCGCTGGCCCGCGCCGCGACCGCCACCGCCCGCGACGTCGCCGGGCGCACCGTCACCGCGACCGTGTCCGCGCCCGTCGTGCAGGCCGCGACCCGCACCGTCGTGGACGCCGCCGTCGACACCGTCGCCGACGCCGCCGTGGACGCCGCGATGATCGCCGCGCGGGACGTCGTCGCCCGCGTCGTCCGCGAGACCGCCGAGCAGGCCGCCCGCGACCTGGCCGCCGGGCTCCGCGACCGCGCCCGCGAGACCGCCGCCCGCGCCGCCCGCGACACCGGCCTGGACCCCGCCGACCTCGCGCCCCTCACCGGCGCCGCCCGCGGCGCCGGGGACCTGCTCACCGCCGCCGCCGGCAGCGCGTTCGCCCGCACCGCCCGCGACCTGGCGCTGCGGGCCGCCGCCCGCGCCAGCGCCGCCGCGATCGAGGCCGTCCTGCGCGAGCTGATCCGCGACGCGCTCAAGCTCGCCCTGAAGGACACCCTGCGCGGCCTCATCATCGACGTCTCCCGCGACGTCGTCGTCGACGTCGCCAAGACCACCTGGACCACCGCCACCCGACCCGCCGCCACCGCGAAGGCCCCGGCCGCGGCCGTCGTGGTCGAGGCGACCGCCGAACCCGCCGGCGACGTGTGGGCCGAGGCCACCGCGGACGTCGCCGTGACGATCACCGCACAGGTCGTCGAGGAGAACCCGCCCCGCGACGACGCGCCCTGACCCGCGTCCCCCCGGGCGCCGCCCGGACACCGCCGTGATGTACTCGAAGGAGCCTCGAAAACCGAGGCCGCCCTCGCCGACGAGACACGGAGGGACACCCGATGGCCGACCTGCTCGACGACACCGCCGTCGCCGGCCGCCTGCGCGACCTGCCCGCCTGGACCCGCGACGGCGACGCCATCCGCCGCCAGGTGAAGGCGCCCTCGTTCCCGGCCGGGATCGACGTGGTCACCGACGTCGCCCGCGCCGCCGAGGACGCCGACCACCACCCCGACATCGACATCCGCTGGCGCACCCTGACCTTCACCCTCACCACCCACAGCGCCGGCGGCCTCACCGGCAAGGATTTCGACCTGGCCGCCGAGATCGACGCGATCGCCGCGCGGCACGGCGCCGGGTAGCGGGGCGGCCGTGCCGGTGCAGGTGGCGGTGTGCGGGCCGGGCGAGTGCACCGAACGCGAATGGGACCACGCCCACCAGACCGGACGGCTCCTGGCCGCCCGCGGCGCCGTGGTCGTCTGCGGCGGGCACGGCGGTGTCATGGCCGCCGCCGCGGCCGGTGCCCGCGCCGCCGGCGGGATCACCGTCGGGCTGCTGCCCGAGGCCGACCGCGCCGCCGCCGCGCCCGACCTGACCGTCGCGCTGCCCACCGGCCTCGGCCAGGCCCGCAACGCGCTCATCGTCAACGCCGCCGACGCCGTCATCCTCGTCGGCGGGTCCTGGGGGACCCTGTCGGAGCTGGCGCTGGCGATGCGGCGCGGCGGCGTCCCCGTCGTGCAGCTCGGCGGATGGCGGATCCACGACCAGGACGGGCACCCGCCCGGCGGGATCGTCCACGCCACCGGCCCCGAGGACGCGGTCCGCGCCACCGGCCTGTGGCCCTGACAGGCGCAGCCTCCCGGGTGGGGGAGCGGCGCTGCTAGTGGGCGGAGAAACCGCCGTCCACGAAGATCGACTGGCCGGTGACGTAGCCGGCCGACGCCGACGCCAGGAACACCGCCGCGCCCGCGAAGTCGCCCGGCAGGCCGTTGCGGCCCGTCATCGTCCGCGCGGCCAGCGCCTTCACCGCCGCCGGGTCCGACGACAGGCGCGCGTTCAGCGGCGTCATCACGAACCCCGGCACCAGCGTGTTCGCGGTCACGCCCCGGCCCGACCACGCCTCGGCCTGCGACCGGGCCAGCGCCACCAGGCCCGCCTTGGACACCCCGTAGGCGCCGCTGGTCACCGACGCCCGGAACGCCTGCTGCGAGGCGATGTGGATCAGCCGCCCGAACCCGCGGGCCGCCATGCCGGGCCCGAACCGCTGCCCGAGCAGGAACGGCGCGTCCAGGTTCACCGCCATCGTGGCGTCCCACACCTCCTCGCCGAGCTCGTCCATCGGCGGCCGCAGGTTGATCGCCGCCGCGTTCACCAGGATGTCCGGCTCGCCGAACGCCGCCACGGCGCCGTCCGCCGCCGCCGCGACACCCGCCCGCGACCCCAGGTCCGCGCTGACCGCCGCCGCGCGGCAGCCGTGCTCTTCCAGCTCCCCGACCGTCGCCGCCAGCTCCGCCTCCCGCCGCGCGACGACCACGACCGCCGCGCCCGCCCGCGCCAGCGCTCGCGCGATCGCCCGGCCGATGCCCGAGCTGCCGCCCGTCACCACCGCTACCCGGTCCTCCAGCGAGAACAGCTCCGACAGGTACGGGACGGGAGAAGGGCGACCGCTCATGATCGCCGAGTGTACGGGGGCGGGCCGGGTCACCTCTCGCCCGGATCTCCGGCCGGGCGGGAGGGGGCGGGACGCGCATCGGGCCCCCGGGCCGCGTCCGACTCGGGCGTCTCGGGTGCCGTGGGCGGGGCCTCGTGGGCGCCGGACGTCTTCCTGCGGCGGCGGGCCTCGCGCGCGGCCACGACCACCGCGATCATGATCGGTGCCCAGAACTTCGCGGTCGCCAGCAGCGCCGCCAGCCACGGCGGCGCCGACAGGTCCGGAAGATCGGGCAGATCCGGCCAGGGGACGTCGGGCCACGGGATCGACGGCCTGTCCACGTCCGGGAACGGCACGTCCAGGCCGGGCCGCGGGATCCACCTCAGCAGCATCCGCACCAGCACGCCCAGCCCCAGCAGCGGGAACACCACGCGCCCGGCCGCCGCGGCCACGTGCCGCGAGGCGTACAGGAACGGGTGCGCCCGGGCCAGCGCCTCCCGCCGCGCCGCGCGCGTCCCTTCGGCGGGCTCGAACGCGACCCTTTCCGGTTTCCCGTCCTTCCCGGTGCCGGTTCCCTTCTCCAGGCTGACGCGCCCGGGGGCGTCCCCGTCCGGTGCCCGGACCAGGTCGCAGCGGGCCGCCTGCCCGTCGGCCAGGCCGAGGACGTCGAACACGACCTCGACGCGCATGTCCCCGTGCGGCAGCGACGCCTTCAGCCAGTCGGTCGTGGCCTCCCCGGCGGGTGCACCGTCCACGAACAGGCGCACGACCCGGTTCCACCCCTGGCGCGCGGTCTCGGCCTCCAGCCGGTGGCCGTCATGGTCGAGCCTCCAGCGGCCGGCGGGCGCGCCGCCCGGCGAGATACCTGCGCTCATGCCGCCCAGTCTCCGCGCCGCCGGGCGCGCGGGAATCGCCCGAACGGCCACGCCCGGTAGACCAAAGTCGACAGATCATCGACCCCCGGCGGGGGCTCAGGCGAAGCGCCAGCGGGTCGCGCCGAACGGCTCGGTGATGCCGACCGCGACGACGGTGTGGAAGGTGAAGCGGTACACCTGCCACGGCGGCGGGCCCGCGCTCTGCGCGCTGAACGGCGCCGTCAGCGCGTCGCCGTCCACCTGCGCCGGCCAGCCGCCCTCCCGGTAGCCGGCGGCGATCGGCTCCAGCACCGCCGGGTCGGTGACGCGCCGCGCCTCGCCCTCCAGCACCACGTCGGCGACCGCCGTCCGGATCGAGAACGTGCACGCCGGGTTCGCCGCCAGGTCGCGGGACTTGCGGGTGCCGGGCCCGCTGGTGAAGTACAGGTCGCCCGCGTACCACTGCGCGCCGACGCCCGCCGCGTGCGGGCGGCCGTCGGGCCGGGCCGTGCCCAGGAACACCGGCGTCTCCATCTTCGGCAGCGCCGCGGTCAGCGCGTCGCGCACGGTGCCCCACGCCAGCTCCCCGCCGCCGTAGATGTCTAGATTGCGGGCCTCGATGGGTTCACGGTCGGTCATCGTCGTCCTCCTCCGGTCGTGCGCTGTGTCGCGCCTGTCACCCATGCAGACCGTGCGCGGCGGCCGAACTCATCGCCGCCGGCCGCCGAGACCCCTGCGCGGGATCAACGCCGCTGACCGGCGGGCGGCTCGGGGTAGGCGGCGGCGACGGCGGTGAGCTCGTCCAGGAACGCCGTGACGGCGGGCGGGCGCGGGCCGGCGGGGACCAGGGCGGTGATCAGGCGGCGGCCCGCGGCGGGCACGTCCGGCGCGGCGACGCCCGGCTCGGTGTGCAGGCCCAGCGCCAGCGCCGGGAGCGTGGTGACCGCCAGGCCGCGGGCGACCAGCCGCTGGATCGCGACGTGGTCCTCGGTGGTGTAGGCGATGTCGGGGACGAACCCCGCCCGCCCGCACGCCCACCGCAGATGGTCGCGGCACCGCGCGCACCCCGACGCCCACCTCTCGCCCGCCAGATCCTCCAGCCGCGGCCCGGCGGCCGCGGCGAGCGGGTGCGCGGCGGGGACGAGCAGCCGCAGCGGGTCCTCGCACAGCGCCACCTCCCGCAGCCGCGCGTCGGTGTCGGGCGGCAGGTAGGCGTAGCGGAACACGACCGCGACGTCGGTGTCGCCGCCGCGCAGCAGCGCCAGCGCCTGCGGCGGGTCGGCGTCCACCAGCGTGACCGACACGCCCGGCGCGCGGGCCCGCAGCCGCGCCAGCGCGTCGGGCAGCAGGCCCCCGGCGGCGGTCGGGAACGCCGCGACCCGCACCCGCCCCGCGCGGAGCCCGGCGATCGCGGCGATCCGCTCCTCGGCGTCGTCCATGCGCGCCAGGACGTCCTCGAGGTGCTCGACCAGGACCCGGCCCGCCTCGGTCAGCCGCACGCCGCGGCCGTGCCGCACCACCAGCGGCGTGCCGACCTCGGCCTCCAGCCGCGCGATGTGGTGCGACACCGCGGGCTGGGTGTAGGACAGGGACCGCGCGGCGGCGGTCATCGAGCCGAGCCGCGCCACCTCCCGCAGGATCCGGCCCCGGTGCAGGTCCAGCATCCCCGCAACATATCAACCACGCTTATGGGCGCCCAAGAGAACATTACTTTGTGCTATGGGCGGGTGGTGGCCGACGATCGGTGCATGAGCCTTTCCATCGCGGACGCGCGGCGCGAGTTCGGCGCCGCCGTCGCCTACCTGGACACCGCCACCTACGGGCTGCCGCCGCGCGCGGCGCACGAGGCGATGCTCGCCGCCGAGCGGGACCGCGCCGCCGGGCTGCTGCACGCCAGGGGGCTGGACGCGGCGGTGGCCCGGTCCCGGGAGGCGTTCGCGCGGCTGCTCGGCGTGCCCGCCGGGCGGGTCGCGTGCGGGCCGCAGGTGTCCTACTTCGTCGGGCTCGTCGCCGCGTCGCTGCCCGCGGGTGCGCGCGTGCTGGTCGCCGACGGGGACTTCACCTCGCTGCTGTGGCCGTTCGCCGCGCGAGACGGGCTGCGGGTGCGGTCGGTGCCGCTGGAGCGGATCGCCGAGGAGGTCCGGCCCGGCGACGACCTGGTCGCGGTGTCGGCGGTGCAGTCCGCCGACGGCCGCCTCGCCCCGATGCGGGACCTGATCGGCGCGGCCCGCGCGCACGGCGCCCGGATCCTGCTGGACGCCACCCAGGCCGCCGGGTGGCTGCCGCTGCCCGCGACCAGCGTCGACTGGCTGGTGTGCGGCGGCTACAAATGGCTCCTCGGGCCCCGCGGCACCTGCTTCCTCACCGGCACCGCCGAGGCGCTGGACGCGCTGCCCGCGATCGGCGCCGGCTGGTACGCCGGCGCCGACGTCTGGGACTCGGTGTACGGGCTGCCGGTGCGGCTCGCGGCCGATGCGCGGCGCCTGGACCTGTCCCCGGCGTGGCAGTGCTGGGCCGGGCACGCGCCCGCGCTGGAGCTCCTCGAACGCGTCGGCGTCCAGGCCATCCACGACCACGACGTGGCGCTGGCGCGGCGGTTCCGCGCCGCGCTCGGCCTGCCGCCCGCCGGACCGGGCGGCGAGTCGGCGATCGTCGCGGTCGACGTCCCCGACGGCGCCGCCGCCGCGCTCCGCGACGGCGGGGTGGTCGCCTCGGTGCGGGCGGGACGGCTGCGGTGCTCGTTCCACCTCACCACCACCGAGGCCGACGCCGACAAGGCCGCCGCGCTCCTCGCCCCGCTCCTGGACCGCCCCGCCCGCCTACGGCGCTGAAATCTGCGGCGAAGTTCTTACAAGGTTCGAACAAGGCGCCTTGACCGGCGCCGTCCGGCGCGTGACCGGGCGCGGCGCGTCCTAGGTTTCGTCGCATGAACGTACTGCTCACCGGGTCGGCCGGGTTCATCGGCTCGCACGTCGCCGACGCGCTGGCCGCCGCGGGCCACCGCGTCCGCGGCCTGGACCTGCGGCCCGACACGCTCGGCGGGCCGGGCCGTGGGCAGGCCGGGGACGTCCGCGACGCCGCCGCGGTCGCGGCGCGGCTGGAGGGCGTGGACGCCGTCTGCCACCAGGCCGCCAAGGTCGGGCTCGGCGTGGACGTCTCCGACCTGCCCGCCTACACCTCAGCGAACGTGCAGGGCACCGCGGTGCTGCTGGCGGAGATGGCCCGCGCGGGCGTGCGCGTGCTGGTGCTGGCGTCCTCGATGGTGGTGTACGGGGAGGGCGCCTACACCTGCCGCCGCGACGGGCCCGTCCGGCCCGCGCCCCGCCCGCAGGAGGCGCTGCGCGCGGGCCGGTTCGAGCCCGAATGCCCGGCCTGCGGGCTCGCGCTGGACCCCGGCACGGTCGGTGAGGACGCCGCGCCCGACCCGCGCAACGTCTACGCCGACACCAAGCTCGCGCAGGAGCACCTGGCCGCGTCGTGGGCGCGCGCGACCGGCGGGACCGTCGCGGCGCTGCGGTACCACAACGTGTACGGGCCGCGGATGCCGCGCGACACCCCGTATGCGGGCGTCGCGGCGATCTTCCGGTCGCGGCTGGAGGGCGGGCGGGCGCCGCTGGTGTTCGAGGACGGCGGGCAGCGCCGCGACTTCGTCCACGTCCGCGACGTCGCCCGCGCGAACGTCCTGGCGCTGGAGCACGCCGCCGCCGGCACCGGCCCGCAGCCCGGGCTGCGGGCCTACAACATCGCCAGCGGCACGCCGCGGACCGTCGGGGACATGGCCGCCGCGCTGTCGGCCGCGTTCGGCGGGCCCGCGCCGGAGGTCACCGGCGGTTACCGGCTCGGCGACGTCCGGCACATCGTCGCGTGCCCCGACCGGGCCCGCCGCGAGCTGGGCTTTTCCGCCGCGGTGCCGTTCGCCGACGGGATGGAAGAGTTCGCCCGGCGGCGCGTCACCAGTTCGTAAGGGTTCCCGGGCCGTCACCGAGAGTAGCGTCTGTGGTGTGATCGATGTGGTTCTCCCGTGCCTCGACGAGGCCGAGGCGCTGCCCTGGGTGCTGTCCCGGATGCCCGCCGGGTTCCGCCCGCTGGTGGTCGACAACGCCTCCACCGACGGCTCCGCGCGCGTCGCCGCCGACCACGGCGCGCGCGTCGTGCACGCGCCCGAGCGCGGCTTCGGCGCCGCCTGCCACCGGGGGCTGCTGGCCGCCCGCACCGACGTCGTCTGCGTGATGGACGCCGACGCGTCACTGGACCCGGCCGAGCTGCCGCGCCTGGCCGCAGCGCTCGACGCCCTCCACACCGCCGGCCCGCCCGGCCCGGGAGCGCAGGGCGTTCCGGGGCTGGTGCTGGGGCGGCGGCGGCCGTCGGGGCGGGGCGCGTGGCCGCCGCACGCGCGGCTCGGCAACGCCGTCCTGGCCCGGTCGCTGAACCGGCGCGCCGGGACCCGGCTGCACGACCTCGGGCCGATGCGCGCCGCCCGCCGCGACGCGCTCCTCGCGCTCGGGCTGACCGACCGCCGGTTCGGCTACCCCCTGGAGATGGTGCTGCGCGCCGCCCGCGCCGGCTGGCGGATCGGGGAGATCGACGTCGCCTACCGTCCCCGCACCGGCGCCTCGAAGGTCACCGGCACGCTCGGCGGGACGGTCCGCGCCGTCCGCGACATGCGCCGCGTCCTCTCGGAGGTCGCGCGATGAGCGGCCAGCACGCCGACCCGGACGCCGGCCCGGTCGCCGATCTGATCGTGATCGCCAAGGAGCCGGTGCCCGGGCGCGTCAAGACCCGCCTGACACCCGCCTACACCCCCGCCGAGGCCGCCGTGCTCGCCGAGGCCGCGCTGCGCGACACCCTCACCGCCGTCGCCGCCGCCCCGGCCGGGCGCCGCACCCTCGTCCTCGACGGGACGCCCGGGCCGTGGCTGCCCGCCGGGTTCACCGTCACCGCCCAGCGCGGCGGCGGCCTGGACGAGCGCCTGGCCGCCGCGTTCACCGACGCCTACCACGCCTACGACGGCCGGCCGCTGGTGCTGATCGGCATGGACACCCCGCAGGTCACCCCCGCGCTGCTCACCGCCGCCGGGCGGGCGCTGGCGCGGCACCAAGCGGTGTTCGGCCCCGCCGCCGACGGCGGGTTCTGGCTGCTCGGGCTGCGGCGCCCCGACCCGGCGCTGCTGCGCGGCGTGCCGATGTCGCGGCCCGGGACCGGCGCGGCGCAGCTGGCGCGGCTGCGCGCCGCCGGGCTGCGGATCGCGCACCTGCCCAGGCTCACCGACGTCGACACCCCCGCCGACGCCGCGGCCGTCGCCGCCGCCGCGCCCTCCGGCCGGTTCGCGGCGGCGGTGCGGGCACTCGGCGTCAGGACCGTCCCGGCATGATCGGCGAACTGTACGAGGACGCGCTGCGCGGCGGCGGGCCCGTGGAGATCGAGCACGCCGACGGGCGCCGCCGCCCGCTGCCCGTCCAGGACTGGCTCGCCGCCCGGCCCGGCGACGGCGGGCTGCTGGCCCGCTGCGCGGGCGCGACCCTGGACGTCGGGTCCGGGCCCGGCCGCCTCACCGCCGCGCTCGCCCGCCGCGGCGTCCCGGTGCTGGGCATCGACCTCGCGCCCGCCGCCGTCGCGCTGACCCGCCAGGCGGGCGCGCCGGCGCTGTGCCGGGACGTGTTCGGCCGCGTCCCCGGCACCGGATGCTGGCGCACCGTGCTGCTGGCCGACGGCAACATCGGCATCGGCGGCGACCCGGCCGCGCTGCTGCGCCGCGTCCTTTCGCTTCCGGCGCCCGGCGGGCGGGTCCTGGCCGAGGTCGACCCGCCCGGCGCCGCGTCCCGCGCCGAGCCGCTGCGGCTGCGGTCGGGCCGCGCGGTCGGCGAGTGGTTCGCGTGGGCGCACGTGTCCGCCGACGCCGCCGCCGCGCTCGCCGCGGCGTGCGGCGCGGCCGTCACCGAGACGTGGGAGGAGGCGGGCCGATGGTTCGTCGCGCTGTCCCCGCGGCGCTGACACGCCTGCCGGGGCGCTTCACCAGCCGGCTGCACGACGAGCGGGTCACGGCGTGGCTGGGCATGGCGCTGGGCGTCAGCGTCCTGTCGGCGTTCGCGACCGGGCTGATCTCCCACTTCATGCAGCACCCGCCCGGCTGGGCGCGGTGGCCCTCGCGGCCGGTGAACCTGTACCGGGTGACGCAGGGCGTCCACGTCATCGGCGGGCTGGCGACCGTGCCGCTGCTGCTGGCCAAGCTCTGGACCGTCTACCCGAGGCTGTGGCAGTGGCCGCCGGTCCGCTCCGCCGCGCACGGGCTGCGGCGGCTGCTGGTGTTCGTGCTGGTCGGCGGGGCGCTGTTCCAGTTCGTGACCGGGGTGCTGAACATCGGCTACTGGTATGCGTTCCCGTTCCTGTTCACCACCGCGCACTACTGGACCGCCTACATCGTCGCCGGGGCGCTGCTGATCCACGCCGCCGACGAATGGTCCAAGGTGCGGCGCACGGTGATGACCCGCCCGCAGGACGCCGTCGGGCGCCGCGCGTTCCTGCTCTCCGTCGCCGGCGCGAGCGGCGTGATCACCGCCGTCACGGTCGGGGAGGCGTTCGCGCCGCTGGCGCGGCTGGCGGTGCTGGCGCCGCGCCGCCCCGGGACCGGGTCGCAGGGCCTGCCGGTCAACAAGTCTGCGGCCGCCGCCGGGGTGAGCGCCGCCGCCCGCGACCCGCGATGGCGGCTGACGGTCACCGGCGCCGTCCGCCGCGACGTCGTCGTCTCCCTGGACGGCCTGCGCGCCCTTCCGCAGCACGCGGCGCGGCTGCCGATCGCGTGCGTGGAGGGGTGGAGCGCCGGCGCCGACTGGCGCGGCGTGCGGCTGCGGGACCTGCTCGCCCTGGCCGGCGCCGCCGGCACCGCGCGGGTGCGGGTGGAGTCGCTGCAGGCCTCCGGGCTCTACCGCACCTCCCTCCTCGACCCCGGGCACTGGCACGACCCGCTCACCCTCCTGGCCCTGGAGCTGAACGGCGAGCCGCTCGACCTCGACCACGGGCACCCGTGCCGCCTGATCGCGCCGAACCGGCCCGGGGTCCTGCAGACCAAATGGGTGCACCGGCTGGTGGTCCTGTGAGGATCGTCGCCTACGGGGCGGGGGCGGTGCTGATCGTGATCGGCGTGCGCGGCGTCGCCGTCCACCTCGCGCCCGCCGACCTGGCCGTGTGGGCGGGGTGGTTCGCGGGCGCGGCGGTCCTGCACGACGGGGTGCTGGTCCCGCTGGTGCTGGCGGCCGGGGCCGCGACGGGCCGGGTGCCCGCCGCCCACCGCCGGATCGTGCGGGCGGCGCTGATCGTCGCGGGCTGCGTGTGCGCGGTCGCGCTGCCGCTGGTCCTGGGGTACGGGCGCCGCGCGGACGAGCCGTCCCGGCTGCCGCTGCCCTACGGCCGCAACCTCGCGATCGTCCTGGCGGTGATCACCGTCGTGGCGGCGGTGGCCGTCGCGGCCCGCGCGCGCACCGCCCGCCGCGCGGGCCGGGAGGGGCGGTCGTGACCCTCACCGGCGCGCGCGAACACACCGGCGCGGCGGCGCGCGGGGACCGGCGGGACGCGCGGCGGGGGTGGTTCGCGGTCGCGGTGTGGGCGGCGGGCATCGCGGCGGCGTTCGCGGCCGGCTGGTACCTGCGCCGCGCCGGGCTCGCCACCGAGGACCCGCTGCCGCCGCTGCACGCCCGCGCCCGCGCCTGGCCGCCGACCTGGCGGCTGCTGCCGGCCGCCGCGGTCGCCGCCGCCGCGGTCGCGGCGCTGCCGATGCTGGCGGCGCGGCTGCCGTGGCGGGCGCTGCTCCCCGCCGCGTGGGCGTTCGCGGCGGCGTGGACGGTCACGCTCGCCGCCTCCGACGGCTGGGACGCCCTCACCCGCCCCCTCGACGCGCCCACCGAATACCCCGCCGGGCTGGCGCAGCTGCGGCCCGACCCCCTGACCTGGCTGGACACCTTCACCGAGCGGCTCGGCGGCTACACCACGCACGTGCGGGGGCATCCGCCGCTGCCGATGCTGGTGCTGTGGGCGCTGGAGGAGGCGGGCCTCGGCGGCACGGGCTGGGCGGCGGCGTTCATCGTCGCGGCGGGCACGTCCTCGGCCGCCGCGATCGCGGTGACCGTGCGGGGCGTGGCGGGGGAGCGGGCCGCGCGGGCGGCGGTGCCGTTCCTGGTCCTGGCGCCGCTCGCGCTGTGGATCGCGACCGCGATGGACGCGCTGTTCCTGGCCGTGGGCGCGTGGGGCACGGCGCTGCTTGCGATCGCCGCCCGCCGGACGGGGGCCGGGGGCGCGGTGGCGGTGGCGGGCGGGGTGCTGCTGGGCTGCCTGCCCTACCTGAGCTACGGGCTGCTGCCGCTGTTCGCGGTGCCGCTGGCGGTGGCGGCGCTGACCCGTCCGCGCGCGGTCATCGTGGCCGCGGTCGCGGCGGGGCTGGTGGTGGTCCCGGCGGTGTTCACGCTGCTGGGGTTCTGGTGGCCGGACGGTGTCCGCACCACCCTGGACACCTACCTGATCAGCCGCGGGTCCGCGCAGCGCTCCTACGCCTACTTCGCCGCCGCGAACCTGGCGGTGCTGGGGCTGCTGACCGGCCCGGCGGCCGCGCACGCGCTGCCGCGCGCGGCAGCGGCCCTGCGCCGCGCCGCCCGGGCGCGGGCCGCCGATCCGGCGGCCCGGGTCGCGGCGCTCGCGGGCGCGGCGCTGCTGGGCGTGCTCGCCCTGGACGCCTCCGGCGTCACCCGCGGCGAGGTCGAGCGGATCTGGGTGCCGTTCGCCGCCTGGCTCACCCTCGCCGCGGCGCTGCACCGGCCCCCGGCCCGGGCGTGGCTGGCGGCGCAGGCGGCGACGGCGCTGGCCGTCCAGGCGCTGGTCCTATCCCCCTGGTGACCGCCTCTGACCTGCACTGATACGAGCGGCGGAAAAATCTTGAAGAAAATCGGGGCGGGATGTCGATCCGGGGCCGGTCCGTGCGACGCGTCAGTGAAAGGCCGATGAGACACCGCACGGAAGGACCACCCCCATGACCGCCACCCACACCCTCACCCAGACCACCACCACCGCCGCCGCCGCCGCTGCGTCTGCCGGGGGACGTCCCGTCCTGCGCAAGGTGCTGTGGGCGCTGCAGATCCTCCTGGCGGCGTTCCTGTTCTTCGCCTCCGCGCTGCCCAAGTTCGCCGGGCAGGCCGACGCCGTGAAGACCTTCACCGAGATCGGCTGGGGACAGTGGCTGCGGTACGTGACCGGCGCCGTCGAGGCCGCCGGCGCGATCGGGCTGGTCGTGCCGCGGCTGGCCGGGCTCGCCGCCGCCGGGCTGATCGGGCTGATGGGCGGCGCCGTCCTCACCCAGCTGCTGGTGCTGGAGCCGGCGTGGGCGCTGCTGCCCGCCGCGTTCGCGGTGGTGTTCGCCGCCGTCGCGTGGGACCGGCGCGCCGAGTCCCGCGCGACGCTGCGGTCGCTGAGCCGCGTCCTTGGCCGCTGACCCCGCGCCACGCCACGGCAGAGGACCCCCGGGCCGTCGGGTCGGGGGTCCTCTGCCGTGGCGTGCCGTTCTCACGGAGCCGGTGGCGGGTCCTGCGGGATCAGGGCGCGCAGCTCGGCCGTCAGCGCCGCCGCCTCCTCCGGGCGGCCGTGGTAGGCGGCGGGCGTGCTCTGGAACAGCACGACGCGCCATTCGCCCATGAGCTGCGCCGCGGTGATGGTCTGCACGGCGTTGGCGCCGGGGTTGAGGTCGGAGGCGCCGGGCGGGACCATCCCGGCGACGGCGTGCAGCACCGCGGCGCCGGGGCCCACCAGCCGCACGTCGCGGACCGCGGCGACATAGCGGGCGGTGGAGTGGTGCGCGAAGACCTCCGCCATCCGCGCGGCGATCTCCGCGCGGCCGGTGTGCAGGCTGCCGTCGAACCCGATGCAGACGCCGTCCTCGCGGAACGGGGCGGCGAACGCGCCGCCGTCGCGGGCGTTCCAGCCCTCCAGGATCGCCCGGTACAGGCCGCGCACGGCCTCCAGCGCGCCGAGCCGGGCGGCGTAGCGGTCGTGGTGGACCTGCCAGCGCGCGGTCGTCCAGTTCGCCCAGTCGACGGCGGCGCCGTCCAGGGCCTCGTCGAGGTAGTCCAGGTGCACGTGCCAGCCCGCCATGGTCTGGACGAGGTACTCGCCCGGCAGCCGGACGTCGCTGGTGAACACCAGATGCGTGCCCTCCGGCGCGGGGGCCAGCTCCCAGCGCAGGACGCCGTGCAGGTCGGAGTCCAGCTCCAGCAGCCGCGGCGGGTCGAACGCGGTGACGGTGCCGCGCGCCACGGCCTGCTCGGCGGGGTCGGCGGCGTTGAGCCAGCGCAGCTCGAACTTCCCGCCGGCCGCGGGCTCCAGGTCGGCGTCGGCGAGCCACGCCGACAGCTCGGCGGGATCGGTCAGGGCCCGCCAGACCCGCTCGGGCGGGTGGCGCAGGCGGCGCTCGAACCGCAGCAGCGTGCGCCCGCCGCTGTGCGTGGCCGTGCCGTCGGGGGTGCCGTCGGTGGTCATGGGTCGCCTGCCCTTCCCGGTTCGCGCTCTCCGTTCACCGGCCGTGCGGGCGGGGGCGCGCCCGCACGGCTCACACCACGAACATAACTCCTTACGCATATAACTTGCAAGGCATGCTCGCAGCCGCGGGTCGGCGGGTCAGCGGGACGGTGGCGGCCAGGCGATGAGGGTGTGCCCCCAGGTGACGCCGGCGCCGAAACCGGCGAGCAGGACCAGGTCGCCGGCCGCGATCCGGCGGGTCCGGACGGCGCGGTGCAGGGCGTAGGGGAGGCTGGCGGCGCCGATGTTGCCGACGTCGTGCCCGGCGATCGCCAGCTGCGTCTCCTCCAGCCCGGCGGCGGGGGCCAGCGAGGCGACCAGCCGCGGGTTGGGCTGGTGCGGGACGACCAGCGCCAGGTCCGCGGGCTTGACCCCGGCGCCCTCGCATGCCTCGGCGACCAGCCGCGGGAAGATCTCGCCGATGAACTCGCGCACGGCCCGCGCGTCCATGCGGATGGTGTGCCCGAGCCCGGCGAGGGTGCCGGCGCCGGCGGGGGAGCGGCTGCCGCCCGCGGGGATGAGCACGTCGCCGGCGCGGGTGCCGTCCGACCCGAGCGTGACCGGGCCGAACCCGTAGGGGCCGGCGGCGGGCCCGATCACCGCGGCGGCGGCGCCGTCCCCGAACAGCGCGGCGGTCGCCCGGTCGCCGGGGTCGAGGAAGCGGGAGTACACCTCGACGCCGATCACCAGCGCGTACGGGGCGGGGCCGCGCTGGGCGGCGAGCCACCCGACGGCGGCCTGCAGCCCGTAGACGAACCCGGTGCAGGCGGCGGCGACGTCGAACGCGGCCGCGCGGGCGGCGCCCAGCAGCGCCTGCACGCGGCAGGCGGTGGAGGGGCCGAGCTCGTCGGGGGTGGAGGTGCCGAGCACGATCAGGCCGATGTCGGCGGCGGTCACGCCCGCCGCGCGCAGTGCCCGGTCGGCGGCGGCCGCGGCCAGGTCGGAGGCGGCCTGCGCGGGCGCGGCGACGTGCCGCTGCCGGATGCCGGTGCGCCGCTCGATCCAGGACGGGTCCAGGCCCAGCGCGCGCGACACCTCCTCGCTGGGCACCTTACGGTCGGGCAGATATGCCCCCGTGCCCCATATCGACCATCCCATTTTCCCATCGTCAGACGGTCCGAAATGGGTCCGGTAATGGTGCGGGTGCTGCTCGGCCCGGATCATCTCGCGCTCCCCTCGACCGGCGTCGCCGCCGGTGGTCGATGGTCGGCCCGGCCTGCCGGGCCGCCGATCCGGCCGCGCCGCCGCGGGCGCGTGACGTGCGCACACCACCGACGGTTGCCAGACCGATCCCACGAGTGAATAATCCCATTTCAGGGCCTGTGTTCCATACCTGCAAGCTATGCAGCCTTTATCCGAATAGAGACGAGAACCTTTCCTTCGAGGTAAGGAGACCCCGGTGTTCTCTGATCCCCATCCGGCCGAGGAACTCAAGCCCGACGACGCCTGCGCCTTCCTGTTCGCCGGAACCGGCTCGGCCGGGCCCCCCGACCTGCCCGCCCTCGCCCAGGCCGGGCACGGCACCGCGCGCGCCGTCGCCGACGTGCTCGACGCGGTCCAGGAGGGCCTGCCCCGCACCCGCTGGCCCTCGATGCGCGCCATCCTGCTCGACGACCCCGCCGGGTACCGGGCGGCGGCGCGCACGCCCGGCGTCGCGCAGCTGGCCGGCTACGCCGCCTCCGTCGCCGTCGACCGGGCGCTGCGCGCCCGCGGCGTCCAGCCCGCCTACGCGGTCGGGCAGAGCTTCGGGGAGATCGCCGCGCTGGTCGCCGCGGGCGCGTTCGCGATCGCCGACGGCGCCCGGATGGCCGTCAGCCTCGTCGGGGTGCTGGCGCGCCGCGGCCGCGGCGGCGGCATGGGGCTGCTGGAGACCGGCGAGGACGGCCCCGACGGCGCCCGCGCCGTCATCGGCGCCGCCGCCGAACCGCAGGTCGTGGTCGCGTCGGTGAACGCGCCGTCGGCGACGGTCATCGCCGGACCGGCCGCGCCCCTGGAGCGGGTCCTGGACGCGGCCCGCCGCCGGGGCGTGCGGGCCGTGCGGCTCGCCGTCCCCTACCTCTCGCACCATCCCGCCATGGCCGGCGCCGACGACGAGTGGTACGCGATGATCCGCCGCTACCCGCAGCGCAGGCTGGAGCTGCCGGTGCACTCCCCGGTGCGGGGACGCGCCTACCACGACGGCGACGACCTGCACCGCGCGCTGGCCGACTGCATCGTCAAGCCGGTGCGGCTGCCGGCGGCGCTGCGCGCCGTGCACGCCGCGGGCGCGAGCGTGTTCGCCGAGGCCGGCGCCGGGAACGCGCTGTGCCGGTGCGCGCGGCTGACCCTGCCCGGCGCGCGGACCCTGACCCCGCTGCGCGAGCGCCCCGACGACCGCCCGGACCGCGACCGCCCCGGCGGCGACGGCGGGTCCGGCGGCGGGCGCGGCGGCAAGGCCGACTCCTCCGCCCGCCCGTGACGGCCGGCCCGCCGGGCCCGTCCCCGCGAACGGCCCCTGCGAACACGCCCGTGAACGGCCCGAGGAAAGGATCTACCGCCGTGGAAACCTTCACCGCCGCCGTCCCCGACGAGGGCCTGCTCGGCTTCGTGCGCGGCCCGTCCCTGGACCCCAAGACCCGCACGCGGATCGCCGAGGCCGTCCCGGAGGAGTTCTTCACCTACCCCGGCGGGCTCACCGCCCGCGACCACCAGGCGCTCACCTACGACCGGCTGCGCCGCGCGGGCCTGGCCGCGCCGCCCGCGGCCGAGCTGCTGGCCGACCCGGCGGCGCTGTGCGCGCTGCTGGAACGTGCCGCGATCGCCGACCCGGCGCTGTTCCACGTGATGCTGCTGCACTACACCCTGGCGCTCGGCCCGATCCTGCGGTTCGGCGCCGCGCAGCTCACCGAGGACGCGGGCCCGGGGGAGCGGGGGGTGCGGGACGCGCACGACGCGCTCGCCTCGATGGACTCCTTCGGGACGCTGCTGATGACCGAGGTGGGCCGCAGCAACAGCCACCTGTCGCCCCGCACCATCGCCCGCCACGACCCCGCCTCGGGCGGGTTCGTGCTCAGCACCCCGGACGTGCGGGCCGCGAAATTCCCCACCAGCACCGCGCACCCGCACCTCCCCAAGACCGCCGCCGTCTACGCCACCCTCGTCCACGGCGGCGCCGAACGCGGCGTGTTCGTGTTCGCCGTGCCGCTGCGGGGACCCGGCGGCGAGGCCGCGCCGGGCGTGCGGGTCGTCGACGCGCCGGAGACGACCGGGCTGCAGGTCGACTACGCCGCCGTCCTCCTGGACGACCTGACCGTGCCCTACGGGGCGTGGCTGCGCGACGGCGCGTCCATCGCCGCCGACGGCACCTTCCACGACCCGGCCGGGTCGCCGGCGGCGCGGCTGACCCGCTCGATGGGCATCGCCCCCGCGGTGTGGCGGGCGGTGATCTCCGCGTCGGCGGCGATCACCCGCGCGTCGGCGGGCACGCTGCTGGCGCACTCGGCCGGCCGGACCACCCTCGGGCGGCTGGCGCCGCGCCGCCCGCTGACCGACTACCGCAACCAGCAGGAGGCGGTGCTCGGCGCGCTCGCCGCCGGGTACGCGCTCACCGCCGTCGCGCAGCACGTCAAGACCGCCCGCACCGCCGCCGACGCGCCCGGCGGCGGCACGGCCGGCGGGCCGCGGACGGCGTGGGCGCCGTGGTCGGCGGTCGACCGGGACCTGGCGCTGCTGAAGGCCGCCGCGACCGTCCAGGCGCAGGAGACGGTGTCGGCGTGCCGGGTGCACAGCGGCGCGCCCGGCTTCGCCGCCGTCGAGCGCCTCAACGCCTACCGGGGCCTGGCGCACGCCTACATGAACGCCGGCGGCGACAACGAGCTGATCCTCTACGACACCGCCCGCGCGATGGCCGACCTGGACCGCTACACCCCGCCCGACCCGGGCGCGGGCCCGCCCGACGGCGGCGACCTGCACTCCCCGGCCGTGTGGCTGTTCCTGGCCCGCGACGCCGAGCGGCGCATGCGCGACCGGCTCGCCGCCCGGGTCGCCTCCGCCACCGGCGGCGGCGCCGACCCGTTCACCGCGTGGAACGGCAACCTCGTCCTCGCGGCGCGGACCGCCGCCGCCTGCGCCGACCGGACCGTCCTGGAGATCCTCGCCGCCGCGGCCGGGTCGGGGCCGGGGGAGCTGGCGCCCGTGCTGGGCCTGCACGCCCTGAACCTGCTGGACCGCCGCGCCTGCGACGAGCTGGCCCCCCGCGCGGGCGCGCTGGCCGCCGCGTTCGAGCTGCCCGCCCCGCTCACCGCCCCGGCCGCGTTCCTCACCACCCCCTGACACCCCGCCGGCGCCCCACCCGTGCTCCGCCGGCGCCCGCCGATCGCTCTCCCGTCGCCCGCCCGGACGCCTACCGGACGGGCGACAGGCGGCCCCGGCCCCGCCGGCCGGGGAAGAAACCGCACGCCACGCCGTGAGTTTGCCAAGGAGGCGGGGGAACCCGCGCAAGGTGGCTACCGTTCTCGTTAGACAGACGAACACGCGCGGGTGACAACGGGCCCGCGCGGGCCGATACGGAGGTAGACACAGTGGGAGTCAGTCTGAGCAAGGGCGGCAACGTCTCGCTGACCAAGGAGGCTCCAGGACTGACCGCCGTCGTGGTCGGTCTGGGCTGGGATGTTCGGACCACGACCGGGACCGACTTCGACCTGGACGCCAGCGCTCTGGTGTGCTCGGCGGAGAGCAAGGTGCTGTCGGACCAGCACTTCGTGTTCTTCAACAACCTCAAGAGCCCCGACGGCTCGGTCGAGCACACCGGCGACAACCTCACCGGTGAGGGCGAGGGCGACGACGAGCAGATCAAGGTGAACCTGTCGACCGTCCCGGCCGACGTCGCCAAGATCGTCTTCCCGGTGTCGATCTACGACGCCGACGGCCGCCAGCAGAACTTCGGGCAGGTCCGCAACGCCTTCATCCGCGTGGTGAACCAGGCCGACAACGCCGAGATCGCGCGCTACGACCTGTCGGAGGACGCCTCGACCGAGACCGCGATGGTGTTCGGCGAGCTGTACCGCAGCGGCGCGGAGTGGAAGTTCCGCGCGGTCGGCCAGGGGTACGCCTCCGGCCTGTCGGGCATCGCGTCCGACTTCGGCGTCAACGTCTGAGCCCGCGCGGCGGACCGGCGGCGGCGCGGACGCCGGATCCGCCGGGACCGGCGACACAGCGCAGCGGGGCGTCCCGGGGCATGGTCCCCGGGACGCCCCGTTTCCGCGTCGCCCGCCGACCGCGCGGACGCCACCGGCCGCGCCCGGCGCGGCCGGGAGCGGGGGGGCGGGGCGGTCGGGACGAAGATCCCCGCCTGCGACAATGGGGGCATGAGCGAGCGCGGGCCCATCGACTACTGGCTGTCGGACATGGACGGCGTCCTGGTGCACGAGGGACGTCCCGTGCCCGGCGCCGAGGAGTTCATCCGGCGGCTGTCGGCGTCCGGCAAGCCGTTCCTGGTCCTGACCAACAACTCGATCTACACCCGCCGGGACCTGTCGGCGCGGCTCGCCGCGGCCGGGCTGCGCGTCCCGGCCGAGGCGATCTGGACCTCGGCGCTGGCGACCGCGAAGTTCCTCGCCGACCAGCGGCCCGAAGGCTCGGCCTACGTGATCGGGGAGGCGGGGCTGACGACGGCGCTGCACGAGTCGGACTTCGTGCTGACCGACATCGACCCCGACTACGTCGTGCTCGGCGAGACCCGCACCTACAGCTTCTCCCAGATCACCCGCGCGATCCGGCTGATCGAGGGCGGCGCGCGGTTCGTGGCGACCAACCCCGACCCGATCGGACCGTCCCCGGAGGGGTCGCTGCCCGCGTGCGGCGCGGTCGCCGCGATGATCACCCGCGCGACGAAGGTGGAGCCCTACTTCGTCGGCAAGCCCAACCCGCTGATGATGCGGACGGCGCTGAACGTGGTCGGCGGGCACAGCGAGCGGACCGCGATGGTCGGCGACCGGATGGACACCGACATCGTCGCCGGCGTCGAGGCGGGCCTGGAGACGATCCTGGTGCTGACCGGCGTGACCGGCAAGGACGAGATCGCCCGGTTCCCGTTCCGGCCGCACCGCGTCGTCCCGTCCATCGCCGACCTCATCGACCTGATCTGACCCGCCCCACCCGCCCGGCCCGGCCCGCGGCGGCCCGGCGGGGTGCGGTCAGCGGACGGCGCCGAGGGTGGCCATCAGGCCCAGCGCATCCGACACCACCCAGTACTCGGCGAACCGGCCCTCCTCCGCGCGGAAGATGTCCTGCCCGCGGAACGACACCGGGGTGCCCGGCGCGGCGGTGGCGCCGGGGATGCCGCCCAGGTACTCGCCGTGGAAGGTCCACCCGGCGGCGACCATCCCGTCGCCGACGACCGGCCCGGCGTCCAGGGAGGTGCGGACACCGCCGAAGGACGCGTGCGAGCGGCGGACCTGTTCGGCGGCCTCGGCCGGGCCGTGCACCTCCAGGTTCGGCCAGTGCCCGGTGAACCCCGGCGTGAGGATCTCCCCGGCGACGGCGTAGTCGCCGGTCCACACCTCGAACAGCCACCGCCGGTACAGCTCGTCCAGCATGCCCATCCCTGCGCGCTGCCCGCCGGCGCCCGCCGCAAACCCCGCCGCGGTGCGCCGCCGGCCGCGGGCGCACGCCGTAGACTCGGTGCGGCCATGCGCACGATCAGACAGGCGGGGTCCCGCGAGCTGGAGATCCGCCGCTCGCGGTTCGTCTGCACCCTCGCCCGCGCCGCCGGGCAGGACGAGGCGGCACGGTTCCTGGACGAGCACCGCCGCGCGCACCGCGACGCCACCCACAACTGCACCGCCTACGTGGTCGGCGAGCACGGCGAGTTCACCCGCAGCAGCGACGACGGCGAGCCCGCGGGCACCGCCGGGATCCCGATGCTGGAGGTGCTGGTGCGGCGCGGCCTGACCGGCACCGTCGCGGTCGTCACCCGCTACTTCGGCGGGGTGAGGCTCGGCGCGGGCGGCCTGGTCCGCGCCTACGGGCAGGCGGTCGCCGACACGATCGACGCGGTCGGGGTGGTGGAGCTGCGCCCGGTGGTGACGGTCACCGTCGCGGTGGAGCACGCGCTGGCGGGACGGTTCCTGGGCGACCTGCACGCCCGCGGCGTCCGCCCCGGCGACGTCCGCTACGGGCGGCGCGTCGAGGCCGACGTGCCGGTGCCCCTGACGGACCTGGACGACTTCGAGGCGTGGACGGCCCAGGCCACCGCCGGCCGCGCGGCACTGCGCCACGGCGCCGCCGGCTACGTCGAGGTCCCCGTCACCCCGTGAGCCGCCCGGGCCCCGCCGCCCCGCCGCGGGAGGGTGGTGTAGCGTGCGCGGCGATGACCAGGGGCTCGATGATCGCGGTGTTCGCGCCGGGCACGCCGGCGCGGTGATGGCGGGGCTGGATCCGCTCGCGGTCGTGGCGCTGGCGCTGGTGGGGCTGGTCGCCGGGGCCGGGATCGCCGCGGTCGGGCCGGGCGGGGTGCTGGCCACGGCGGGCCTGTTCGCCGTCACGGCCCTGTCGCCCGCGGAGGTCGCGGGAACGGCGCTGGCCACCAATGTCGCCACGGGAGCGCTCGGCGCCGCCGTCTACACCCGGTCGGGGGAGCTGCGCGAGCCGGGGACGCGGCGGGCGGCGGTGCTGCTGGCCGGCGGCGCGGTGGCGGGCACGCCGCTGGGGGTGCTGGTGAACGGCCTGGTGACGGGCCGGGTGTTCGGGATGCTGCTGGGGGCGCTGATCGCGCTGGTCGCGGTGCTGGTGCTGCGCCGCCCATCCGGTAGGGAGGCGGGTCCGGGGGAGGGCGGGCTGCGCGGGCGGACGGTGGTGGCGGCGGGCGCGGGCGTGGCGGCGGTGGGCGGCATGTTCGGCGTCGGCGGGCCGATGCTGTGCGTGCCGCTGCTGGTGGTGCTGGGCGTCCCGGTGCTGTCGGCGCTGGCGGCCGCGCAGGCGCAGTCGGTGGTGATCGCCGGGGTGGGAACGGCCGGGTACGCGGCGGCGGGCGCGGTCGACTGGCCGCTGGTCGCGGTGGTGGGCGTCCCGGAGCTGGCGGGGGTGCTGCTGGGGTGGGTGATCGCCCGCGCGGTCCCGGCGCGGGCGCTGACGGGCGCGCTGGTGGTGAGCCTGCTGACCCTGGCGCCTTACGTCGCCCTGCACGGCTGACCCGCGCCGCACGGCCCCGCCGTCCGCCGTGACCCGGCGGTCAGCCGCCGAGGCTGTCCAGGGCGACGTCCAGGCGCTGGGCGAGGCTTTCGATCTGCTCGTCGTTGGCGCCGGTGTCCAGTTCGGCGATCACCGCGTTGCGGGTGGTGATGACCAGGGCCTCTTCGGGCCCGTCGCTGCGGCCGGGGTCGGCGGGGACGACGGCGGCCTTCCCCGCCACGACGACGAGCGCGGCGTCGCGGTGGGCGGAGGCCAGCAGGGCGTGCAGATGCTCCGAGGTGATCGTCGGCATGAGGTGACCTCCAGATGCGGACGGCGGGCGGGTGGCGGGTCAGGGTTTGCGGCCGATGCCGGTGACGAACTCGCGGGCGCGTGCCGGGCCGCCGGTCCCGGGCGACAGCGGCGGGGTGCCGCGGCCTGCGCCGGTGCGCAGCCCGTCCAGGAACTCGGTGATGGCCTCGCGGGCGGTGTGGCGGGGCGTCCAGCCGAGCTCGTCGCGGGCCCGGGAGACGTCCATGAGCGGGATCTGCAGCGCCAGGTCCAGCAGGCCGGGGGAGGCGGGCACCAGATGCAGCCGCCACGCCGCCGCCAGCGCCGCCCGCACCCCGCGCGCCGGGACCCGGACGGTCCGGGCGCCGAGGATGCCGGCGAGCTCGGCCGCGTCCAGGACGGGCCCGGCGGCGATGTTGAACGCGCCGCGCGCGTCCCCGGAGACACCGCCGGTGACGGCGAGCCGGAACGCCTCGCCCGCGTCGGCGGAGTGCAGCGCCTGCAGCCGCAGGCCGGGCAGGTCCGGGACGGCGGGGATCAGGCCCGGGCGGGCGAGCCGGCCGGGCAGCAGCGGCCCGGCGAACAGCCGCCGCTGCTCGGCCGCGGACTGCCGCTCGAACACGAACCCCGGCCGGATCCGCACCACGCGCCGGCCGGGATGCGCGGCCTCGAAGGTGTCCAGGAGCCGCTCGGCGTAGGCCTTCTCGCGGCTGTAGGCGGCGCCGGGCCACCCGTGCGTGGGCCAGGACTCGTCGACCGGCCGGTCCTTGGGGCCGGGCGAGTACGCGCCGACCGAGGAGGAGTACACCAGCGCGGGCACCCCGGCGCGGGCGGCGGCGTCGAACACGCGGGCGGTGCCGACGGCGTTGGCGTCCCACGTCACCGCGGGGCGGTGGGTCGGCTGGAACAGCCACGCCAGGTGCACCACGGCGTCGGCGCCGCGCATCAGCGGGACAAGGTCGGTGTCGGTGACGTCGGCCTCGGCCCATTCGACCTTCCCGCCGCCCTCGTCGGGGACGGCGGCGCGGCCGGGATCGCGGCGCGCGAGACCGGTGACGGCGGTGATCGCCGGGTCCGCGGCCAGCGCCCGGACCGTGCTGGTTCCGATGTTGCCGGTGGCGCCGGTGACGACGACGCGCATGGCGGCCTCCCCCTCGTCGTGCCCCGTCATCGAGCCGCCCCGCGGGTCCCGTCCCCGCGGATGGACGGGACCCGGCCCATTCCCGCCTCCCGCCGATCTATGCCCCCCGGGCGGGGCGGACGGGTCAGGCGGGGTCGGGGCCGCCGGGGCGGCAGTGCCGGCACGGCCGGTACCCGGCGGCCTGCGCGGCGGCCAGGTCCCGGAACCCGCGCCGGTGCGCGGGCGTGATCCGCCGCGCGTCGCCGCAGGTGGGGTAGCACACGATGCCGGTGGTGTCGCTGCCGACCAGCCGCACGCCGCGGCGGGCCAGGTCGGCGGCCTCCCGCACGTCGACGTCCTCGGCGCGCAGCAGCCGCTCCTTGGCGTCCGCGCCGAACACGTAGTCGCCGAGCGTGCCGTCCGAGCGGGTGACGCGGTGGCAGGGGATCAGCAGCGGGACGGGGTTGCGGCCCAGCGCCGACCCGACCGCCCGGACCGCCTTGGGACGCCCCGCCGCCCGCGCCACCCACGCGTACGGGCGGGTCTGCCCGCGCGGGATCCGCGCGGCGGCGCGCAGCACGGCGGCCTCGAACTCCGACAGGCCGCGCAGGTCCAGCCGCAGCCCGCCGAGCGTGCCGGTGCGCAGCGCGGGCACGAGCCCGGCGGGTGGACGGTCGGCGGGCAGCAGCGGCCGCGCGAACCGGGCGCGGAACGCGGCGGTGAACTCCTCGTCGTCGAGCCCGGCGCGCAGGTAGGCGACGCCGTGGTCGGTGAAGGCGACCTGGAGGCCCTCCAGCGGCCCGGGGACGTGGACGCGGCGCGCGGCGACGCGGTCCAGCAGGGACGCGGGTGCGTCGGCGGCCAGCCCGGCCAGTTCCCCGGCCAGGCCGTGGGCGGGTGCGCCGTGGGCGGGATCGGTGCGGTTCATCGGGTACCCCCTCGCTGGTCGGGGTGCTGCGGATCGTGGCCTTCGCGCAGGCGGCGCAGCCGCGCCAGGCCGCGGGAGATGTGCGATTTGACGGTGCCCTCCGGGACGCCGAGCACGGCCGAGATCTCCGCGACGGGCAGGTCGGTGACGTGCCGGAGCACGACCGCGGCGCGCTGGGCGGGCGGGAGCTCGGCGAGCAGCCCGGCCAGCTCGCGGCCGGTCTCGTGGCGGGCGGCGGCGTCCTCCACGCCCTCGCCCGGGTCGGGCGGGTCGGGCGCGTCCTCGATCGGCGGTCCCGGCGGCGGGCGCCGCGCCGCGCTGCGCAGGCCGTTGCGCCACACGTTCGTCAGGATCGTCAGCAGCCACGCCCGGGGCCGCAGCGCCGCGATGCGGTCGGGGCCGTACCCGCACAGCGCCCGGTAGGCGCGCAGGAACGCCTCGGCGGACAGGTCCTCCGCCTCGGCCCACCGCCCGCACAGCCGCAGCGCGGTGGAGAACACCGCGCCCCGGTAGGCCTCGTAGAGGGCCTCGAACCCGGTGTCCAGGTCCCGCGCCAGCGCCGCGACGACCCGCGCGGCCGCCGCGTCGGCGTTCGCGCCGCCGTTCGCGCCGCCGGGACCGTCCGGGCCTGTTCCGGCGTGGTGGTGCAGGGCTTCGTCCGTAACCGTCACATCCGTTCAACACCGCCGTGACCGGCCCGGTTGCACCTCCACCCTTACGGGGCCGGTCAGCCGAGCCATCCGGGACGGATCATGCCCGTCTCGTAGGCCAGCACCACCAGCTGCGCCCGGTCCCGCGCGCCGAGCTTGGCCAGGATCCGGCTGACGTGGGTCTTGGCGGTGGCGGGGGACAGCACCAGCCGCCCGGCGATCTCCTCGTTCGACAGGCCCGCCGCGACCAGCTCCAGCACCTCCCGCTCCCGGTCGGTGAGGGAGTTCAGCTCGACGGCGGGCGGCGGCGCGTTGATCCGGGACGCGAACTCGGCGATCAGCCGCCGCGTCACCGTCGGCGCCAGCAGCGCGTCCCCGCGCGCCACCACCCGCACCCCGTGGATCAGCTCGGGCGGCTCGGTGTCCTTGACCAGGAACCCGCTGGCCCCGGCCTTGATCGCGCCGTAGACGTAGTCGTCCAGGTCGAACGTCGTCAAGATCACGACACGGACGGCCTCCAGCCGCGGGTCGGACATGATCCGGCGGGTGGCCTCCAGCCCGTCCAGCACGGGCATCCGGATGTCCATCAGCACCACGTCGGGCAGCAGCTCGCCCGCGCCGCGCACCGCCTGCTCCCCGTCCCCGGCCTCGGCGACGATCTCGATGTCGTCCTCGCCCTCCAGGATCGAGCGGAACCCCGCCCGCACCAGCGTCTGGTCATCGGCCAGCATCACCCGGATCACGCGATCCCCTCTCTGTGCTCCCGCTCCTCGCCGGGCACGCCCAGCGGCAGCCGCGCCCACACCCGGAACCCGCCCGCCGGGCCCGGTCCCGCCGTCATCTCCCCGCCGACGGACGCGGCCCGCTCACGCATGCCGCGCAGCCCGTTCCCGCCGGGTTCGGCGGGGCCGGCGGGTCCGGAGCCGTCGTCGTCGATCTGCACGATCACCGCGCCCGGGACGCGGCGCACCTCCACGGTCACCGTCGCGGCGCCCGCGTGCCGGACGGTGTTGGTCAGCGCCTCCTGCACGATCCGGTACCCGGCCAGCCCGACCGGCGCGGGCAGCTCAGCCAGCGCCGCCAGCGCCGCCACACTCCGGTCCGCCGCCGCGGGCTCGGCCGCGTCCCCGCCGGAGGCGTCAGCGGGGGCGGTGGCGGGGGCGAGGTCGCCGGCGCGGCGGACGGTCAACCCGGCCGCCGCGGTCTGCTCCAGCAGCTCCACCACCCGCGCCAGCGACGGCTGCGGCGCCACCGGCCCGCCCGCGCCCGGTTCGCCGTCGGTGTCGACCTGCCGCAGCACGCCCAGCACCCCGCGCAGCTCCCGCAACGTCTCCTTGCTCGCCGTCTTGATCGCCTCCAGCGCCGCATAGGCGCGGTCATGGTCGTCGCGGCGGTGCAGTGCCGCACCCGCCTGCACGTTGATCAGCGAGATCTGGTGTGCGAGGACGTCGTGCAGCTCCCGCGCGATCCGCAGCCGCTCGGCGATCGCGCGGCGCCGCGCCTCCTCCTCGCGGGTCCGCTCGGCCTCGATGGCGCGCCGCTCGGCGGCCTCGGCCCGGGCGTGGCGGCTGCGCACGTGCAGCCCGAGCCCCACCGCCAGCAGCAGCCCCAGCGACAGCGACGCCACGCCCCGCGCGTCCACGACCGCCTCCGGGTCCCCGCCGCCCCCGCCGCCGTCGCGCCCGCCGCGCGCCACCGCCACGACCAGGAACCCCGCGTTGACGACGATCACCGCGCCGAGCGCCACCGCCAGCCCGCACTCCACCGCCGCGGTGAACAGCGCCACCCACAGCACCAGCGCGATCGGCCCGTCCGGATAGCCCAGCGGGTAGTACAGCGGCGGCGCGATCGTCGCGACCACCAGCACCGCGACCGGGTACCGGCGCCGCACCGCCAGCGCCAGCGTCGCCACCACGATGATCGCGAACCCGCCGGGCCACAGCGCGCGGTCCTCGGGCTTCTCGGCCTGCACGCTCATCAGCAGCGTCGCGGCCATGGCCGCGACCGCGAACACCGCGTCGGCGACCTGCCCGCGCGGCCACCGCCCCCACCGCGGCGCCGCACGGGCGGCGCGCGCCGGGGGCGTGCGCTGGCGCTCGGGACGCGCCGGGGACTCGGTCACGCGCCAACCGTAGTTCAGCCGCGGCCCCACCCGCGCCCCCACCCGCGATCACGGCACGGCCGGGCGGGGCCGTCCGGTTTCCTTGACTTTCGTCAGTAACGGTGCAGATGACGGGCTTGTAGCGTGGAGCGCGTGAACGTCCCGGCGACCACCGTCCACGACCCCGCGCGCCCCGGCGCCCCCGCACCCGCCGGCACGACCGCCCGCGATGCGGACCGGAACGCGCCCGCGGCCCGCCGCGTCGCGGGCGGTGCCGCCCGCGCGGTGCGCTCCGCGCGCTCCGGCGACCTGCGGCGCGCCGTCCGCGGCGCGGTCCGGCGGCCGTCACGGTCCGCGCTGGTCAAGGACGTCGTCCTGTACGGGGTCCTGGCCTTCCCGGTCGCCACCGGCGGCATCACCCCGCCCGAGCCGCACCGGGCGACGTGGTGGCTGCAGATCGCGGGGCTCGGCGTCCTGGCCGCCGCGATCGCCGTGTGCCGCGCCTGGCCGACCGCCGCGCTGCTCACCGCGATCGCGCTGATCGCCCTGCACGGCAACTTCACCTTCGCGATGCCCGTGCTGGCCTACCTCACCGGCCTGCGCACCACCCGCGCGCAGCCGCTGCTGTGGGGGTTCACCGCCGTGTTCGTGTGCGGGTCGGCGCTGGCCATGATCCGCGGCATGGACGTCACCACCTGGTTCCCCTCCACCGTCTGGCTGGTCCTGCTCGGCGTCCTGCCCTGGCTCGTCGGCCGCTACTGGCGCCAGTACCAGGAACTCCTGCACGCCGGCTGGGAGCGCGCCGAACGCCTCGAGCACGAGCAGCGGATCATCGCCGAACGCGAACGGCTCCGCGAACGCGCCCGCATCGCCCAGGACATGCACGACTCCCTCGGCCACGAACTCGCCCTCATCGCCGTCCGCGCCGGAGCCCTGCAGGTCGACCCCGGCCTCGGCGACCGGCACCGCGCCGCCGCCGCGCAGCTGCGCACCGGCGCCGCCGAGGCGACCGAGCAGCTCCGGGAGATCATCGGCGTCCTGCGCGAGGAGACCGCCCCCGCCACCGCCGAACCCGCCGCGCTGGACGGGACGGGCGGTGCGGCGCCGGTCCGGCCAGCCGGGGAGAGCATCCCCGAACTCATCGCACGGGCCCGCGCCTCCGGCGTCCCCGTCCACCTCGCCGGCGGCTCCGGCCTGCCCGCCGATCTGCCGCCGATGGTCGCGCTCGCCGCCCACCGCGTCGTGCAGGAGGCCGTCACCAACGCCGCCAAGCACGCGCCCGGCGCCGCCGTGACCGTCCGCCTCACCCACCACGAACCTTCCGCCGACACCGGCGGCGGGGTGATCACGGTGACGGTCGCCAACGACCCGCCGCCCGGCGAACCGCCCCTGCTGCCCTCCGGCGGGCCCGCCGGTGCACCTTCGGGTGGGCATGGCCTGACCGGGCTCGCCGAACGCGCCCGCCTCCTCGGCGGAACCCTCCACGCCGCACCCACCCCCGAAGGCGGCTTCACCGTCACCGCCGACCTGCCCACCACGCCCCCCACCGGCCTTGCCGCCGCGCCGGCACCGGCGGGCGCGGCGCTGCGCGGCGCACTCGGACTCACCCGGACCGGCACGGGGGAGTGGTCCTCCGAATCGGCCCGCCACCTGGCCCGCGAACGCCGCCAGGTCCGCCGCGGCCTGATCACCGCTATCGCCGTCCCCGCCGCGCTCATGGCCGCCCTCGGCGCCGTCATGACCGGCTACTACATCTACGCCACCCTCAACTCCGTCCTCGCGCCCGCCGACTACGCCGCCCTGCGCCTCGGCGCCGCCCAGACCGACGTCCAGGACGCCCTGCCGCGCATGGAGGCGATGGGCTCGGGCGTCGTCAAGGCCACCGTCCCCGAACCCCCGCACGCCGACTGCCGCTACTACCGGCCCGACGCCAACCTCATCGGCGTCAACCGCTACTACCGGCTCTGCTTCACCGGCGGCCGGCTCACCGGCAAGGACTCCTACGACACCGGGCGCCTCAGCGCCCAGCAACAACAGCGGAAGGGCGCCGAGTGATCCGGGTACTGCTCGCCGACGACGAGGCCATGATCCGCGCGGGCGTCCGCGCGATCCTGACCGCCGACCCCGGCATCGACGTGGTCGCCGAGGCCGCCGACGGCCGCGAGGCCATCGACCTCACCCTCCGGCACCGCCCCGACGTCGCCCTCCTGGACATCCGCATGCCCCGCCTGGACGGCCTCGCCGCCGCCGCCGAACTGCGCCGCGCCGCCCCCGGCACCGCCCTCATCATGCTCACCACCTTCGGCGAGGACGAGTACATCGCCCGCGCCCTGTCCGGCGGCGCCGGCGGCTTCCTGCTCAAGTCCGGCGACCCCCTCGAGCTCATCGCCGGAGTCCGCGCCGTCGCCGGCGGCGCCGCCTACCTGTCCCCGAAGGTCGCCCACCGCGTCATCACCGAACTCGGCGGCGGCCGCCTGTCCGGCGGCGCCCGCGCCCGCCGCCGCACCGCCGGGCTCACCCCCCGCGAACGCGACGTCCTGGCGCTGCTGGGCGCGGGCCTGTCCAACGCCGAGATCGCCGCGCGGCTCCACGTCGTGGAGGGCACCGTCAAGGCCTACGTCAGCGCGATCCTCACCCGGCTGGACGTCCGCAACCGCGTCCAGGCCGCCGTCATCGCCTACGAGGCCGGCCTCGTCGAAGGCATCGACGAACGCACCTGACCCCCGGCGCCTCGCGCCCGCATCCCGGCCCGCGCCGCGGGCTAGGGGAGTGGGCCCTGCCCGCGGGTCAGGCCGCCCATCACATCCGGCATCGTCACATCCGCAGGCACCGGCACCGCCGCCTCGGGCCCGCCGCGCGCCCGCACCGCACCCGCACCCGCCTGCACCGGCACGCCCCGCGGGACGGCACCGGCGACCGGGCCGGGAACGCCCGGCGCCGCGGCCGGGCCCGCGCCCAGCAGCACCGCGCCCGCCGCCACACCGCGCAGCGCCTCCACCGGCCGCCGCGCCACCGCCACCAGCACCAGCGCCACCACCGGCGCCACCACGACCCCCACGAGGAACCCCGCGGCCACGTCATGCGGGTAGTGCACCCCCACGAACACCCGCGAGAACGCCATCAGCGCCGCCAGCGGCAGCACCAGCGGCGCCAGCGCACGCCACGCCACCACGATCGCCGCGGCCGACGCCGCCGCGATCGTCGAATGGTTGCTCGGGAACGACCAGTCACCCGGCGACGGGCACGCCGCGATGTGCACCGCCCCCGCCACCGCACGGCACGGACGCTCCTCCTCGATGAAGGTCTTGGACACCTCGCTCACCAGATACGCCGCCACCACCGCGAACGGCGCCGCCAGCGCCAGCCCCATCGACCGCGCGTCCCGGCCCCGGGCCCGCCACCAGCCCGCCACGAACAGCGCGGCGAACAGCAGCAGGCCCCCGTCGGTCCCCACCTCCGCCGCCGAATGCACCCACGACGGGGTCCCGCCGGCGAACTCGGTGATCTCGCGGTACAGATCGGCGCTGAATTCCGGCGCTCGCATGCTCTCCCTCACGCTCAAAAGCGGCCTGCCCGACACTGTTGAGACACTCCACAGACCGCTGAAGTTCACCCTAGAGTCACCTGCCGGCCACCTCACCACCAATGGCGAACCCGGCCGGCGATCACACTCCCGACATCGGACCCACCCGGCCGCCGGCCCCCGCCTCACACGGGTCCGCGTCGCATCCGCCGGCGGATCCGCCCGTCGCGGCCACCGCCGCCGCCGTGGCGCGGCGGCGGCGCAGGAACCGGACACCCTCCACCACCGCCGTCACCGACAGCGCCAGCCCGATCCCGACCGCCACGCCCTTCAGCGGCTGGTCCTCGAACGCGTGCCCGCCGACATACCCCAGCAACCCCCCGTACAGGCCCCACGACACCGCCGCGACCCCCGCGAACAGCGCGAACGACCGCGCCCTGAACCCCACCGCGCCCATCGTCAGCGTCACCGCCGTCCGCCCGCCCGGCACGTACCGCGCCACGACCAGGATCAGCCCGCCCCGCTCGGCCAGCGTCCGCCGCGCCCACCCGAACGCCGCGTGACGCCGCGACCCCGGCCGCATCGCCCGCAGCACCCGCCCCCGCGAACCCCGCCCGATCAGATACGACACATGATCACCGACGAACGCGCCCAACGCCGCCAGCACCACCACCAGCACCAGCTCCGGCTCCCCGGACGCCGCGTACACGCCCCCCGTGATCACCACGCTCTCGCTCGGCACCACCGGAAAGAACCCGTCCAGCACCGCCACGGCGAACAACGCCACGTAGAACCACGGCGACGTCACCGCCGTGTCCACCAGCCCCATCATCACGTCCATGAACCCGACGCTAAGAAACAACGAACCCTCCGCGAATCCGCCGAAAGACCGGCACCACCCCCGACTTTCGGCAGGGCCGCCCCTGCCTCCTGCGAACGATGTACACCCGGATCCTCACCCCGGACGAAGCGCCACCACCCCGCATCGGGCCACCCTGGAACCAAGACACCGCGCCACGACACCCACCGGCGCGCGCACCACGCCACCACCAGAGGGCACACCATGGACCACCAGCTCGAACACCCCACCAGCCACCAGCACGACCGGCCACCCAACCCCGGCCACGACCGGCTCCGTGCCGCCGACCACGACCGCGACGCCACCCTCCAGCGGCTCGGCGACGCCCTCGCCGAAGGCGCCCTCGACCCCGCCGAACACCACCGCCGCCTCGACCAGGCCCTCGCCGCCACCACCCACGGCGACCTGCACCGCCTCACCGCCGACCTGCCCCCCTCCCAGGCCGCCCGCGACCGCGCCGAAACCGCCCGCCGCACCGCCAAGGCCCACGCCGACAAACGCGCCTGGCACGACGAATGGGGCTACTGGACCGGCGGCGCCGCGATCATGACCGTCATCTGGGCCGTGTCCGCCCTCAGGGAAGGGGAGTGGACCTTCTACTGGCCCGCCGTACCCCTCGGCATCTGGGCCGCCGTCCTGCTCTCCTACGCACTCTGGCCCTCACACGACGACCACTGACGACCACCCCCGCCCCCACCCCGCCCCAGCACCCCCGAAAAACGGCTGGCGCCACGGGACGTCCGTCCACCACACTGCGGAAACCGTGGGACACCTGCACATCTTCGACATGGACGGCACCCTGCTGACCGGCACCACCGCCAACCTCGAAATCGCCCGCCACCTCGGCACCCTCACCGAACTCCACGACCTGGAGACCCGCTTCGCCACCGGCGACCTCGACACCCGCGCCTTCTCCACCGAGATCCACCGGCTCTGGCGCCACCTCACCCCCGCCGTCGTCGCCACCGCCTACACCGCCGCCACCTGGCTCACCGGCATCGCCGACGTCTGCGCCGACATCCGCGCCCGCGGCGAGCACTCCGCCGTCATCACCATGTCGCCCGACTTCTTCGCCCGCCACCTCCTCGACCTCGGCTTCGACGACGTCATCGCCTCCCGCTTCCCCCCGATGCCCTTCACCGGCACCCTCGACACCGCCGGCGTCCTCACCCCCGCCGACAAGGTCCGCATCGCCGAGGACCTGCGCGCCCGCCACGGACTCACCCCCGCCCAATGCACCGCCTACGGCGACTCCATGTCCGACGCGCCGCTGTTCCGCCACCTCACCAACACCGTCGCCGTCAACGCCGACCACCACCTCGCCGACATCGCCGCCCTCGACTACCGCGGCACCGACCTCACCGAGGCCTACACCCTCGCCCGCACCCTTCAACCCGCCTGACCCCACCCGAGCCGCCCCTCTCAGCGGCGCCCCCTGGCAGGCGCATCCCGGACCCGACCCGCCCGCCCGCGGCCCCTGCACGACAACCGCCCACAGGCCAGGCCAAGATGGACACTCGCCAAGACACGGGGAGCGCCCATGACGACCACACCGTCCACACCCCCGGACACACCCCCCGGCACACCCACGGCCACGCCCTTCACGGCCGCGCCCACGCCACCGGCGACGACCCCGCCCGCACACCCACCCCGCACCCGCGAGCGGCACCCGGCGCGCTGGCTCGCCGCCACCGCGATCCTCTACGGCCTCACCCACCACATCGGCTTCGGACTCGCCGGACTCGGCACCGTCGACCGCACCCGATGGGCCGACTGGATCGACATCCTCACCCCCTACGCCGTCCTGCTCACCGCCGCCGCCGCACTCCACACCGCACGCGCCGGACGCCGCACCTGGGCCCTCTACCTCATCGGCGCCATCACCTACGTCGAAGGCCACGGCATCCACCTCGCCGCCAACTCCGTCGGCAACGACGCCCCCGGCCACGTCGCCCACCTCTGGGACGAGGTCGTCGGCCACTACCTCTGGTACGCCGGAACCGCCCTCGTCGTCGCCGCCCTCACCGCCGCACTCGCGCACCGGCCCGCGCCGCCCACCCGCCTCGCGCTCCTCCCGGCCCTCGGCGTCGCGTTCACCTGGACCAGCAACTCACTCGAAGGCGGAACCGCCCTCATGGGACTCGCCGTCGCCGCCGCCTTCACCGCCTGGGGCCTGCACACCCGCGCCACCCTCGGCCGCGTCCTCATCCCCACGTTCGCGCCCGCCATCGTCATGCTCATCGGCTACGGCATCCTGCACCAGGGCTTCCCCCAGCCCTCCGACATCGGCTGGGTCTGACACCCCACCCCGCCTCCCACCCGCGCGGCGCCGCTCACCCGCCGCGACGACCCTCCAGCGGCCCCAGCAGCGGATGCACCCGCATCGCCGCCTCCAGCTCACCCGGAAGCTCATCCCGGTACTGGCCCAGCGTCGACAGATCCGCATGCCCCAGCACCCGCCGCACCGCGTCCATGTCCGTCGCCGCCGCCAGCAGATGCGTCGCCGTCGTATGCCGCAGCCCATGCGGCGTCACACTCCGCCGCCGACCCGGCTCCACCCGCGCCAGGACCCGGTCGATCACCCCCTGCACATCACCCCGCGCCAGCCGCCGCCCCCGCCACGACAGCAACAGCGCCTTCGGCTCCCGCCCCCGGTCAAGCAGCGCCCGCCCGTCCGCCAGATACGCATCCAGCACCTCCGCCACCGGACGCGGCAGCGGCACGTCCCGCGTCCGCCCGCCCTTGCCGAAGATCCGCCAGTACCGCGTCCCGCCGTTGACGAAGAAGTCCTCAACATTCGCCGCCGTCAGCTCCGACACCCGCGGCCCCACCGCCGCCAGCAGCAGCACGACGAGCCCGTCCCGCAACTCCGTCCGCTGGTCAGAACGCCGCCGCCCGCTTCCCGCCCCCGCCGCCGGGCTCGCCTCCGCCAGGCCCTGCGCCGCCCCCAGCAGCCCCTCCGCCTGCTCCGCCGTCAACGCCCGCCGCTCCGCCCGCAACCCGCCCCGCTGCACCGGACGCACCGTCACCGCCCGCATCGGATCCAGCTGCACCCACCCCACCACCGCCGCGTACTTGAAGAACGCCGACACCGACCGCCGGAACCGCGCCTGCGACGCCGCGCTCTGCGCAGGCCCCGCCTGCCCGGACCGCCCCGCCTGCACCCGCACACCCCCGGCCCCCACCACCTGGGCACCCGCCGCCTGGGCACCCGCCGCCCCCGCGCGCCGCCGCGCGTCCGGCTTGCGCGCGAACGCCAGCAGCACCGCGTCGACGTCCTGACCCGTCAGATCGTCCAGCACCCGCTCACCGCCCGCCAGATCCGCGAACGTCAGCACGTCCCGCACGTACACCTCGGCCGTCCGCGGCGTCAGCGCACCCGTCGAGGTCTTCGCACGCACCATCTCCGCGTAACGGTCGGCGGTCTCGGCAACGGTCAGGCGCTGAACAGCAGAGGGACGCACCCGCCGGACGCTACCCCCCACCACCGACAAAACAGCCGCCCCGCCCCAACCCGCAGAACCGGCCGCCCCGCAGGCATCACCCCGACCGGGGGAGCAGGGGATAGGGGAGCCCGGGGGAGCGGGCTCAGCCCCGCGGCGCATACATGATCACCGCGACGCCGGCCAGGCAGATCACCGCGCCCGCGACATCCCAGCGATCGGGACGGAAACCGTCCACCACCACACCCCACGCCAGCGACCCCGCCACGAACACCCCGCCATAGGCCGCCAGTATCCGCCCGAAATCAGGGGAGGGCTGGAACGTCGCCGCGAACCCGTAGGCACCCAGCGCCAGCACCCCCGCCGCGATCCACACCAGACCGCGCTCCTCACGCCACCCCTGCCACACCAGCCACGCCCCACCGATCTCGGCCAGCGCGGCCAGCACGAACAACCCCACCGACCGCAGCACGCTCATCCCGCCCACCCTACGAACCCGCCCGCCCCGGAACGCCCTCACCCCGCACGTCAACGCCGCTGTCCGGCTCCGGTCACAAAATGATCTTCACGCGGGAACGTCCTGGATACTCGTTCGCGATCATGAACGGCCACCGGGCACACGCCCCGCCCGCCAGGCCGCACCACCCCGCGAAAGGACACGAAATGTCCAGAAGACGCTTACGCATCGGTGCCGCGTGCGGCACTCTCCTGATCCCCGCGCTCCTCGGCCTCACCGCACCCGCGACCGCCGAATCCACACGGGCCCTCGCCGTCGAACCCGTCGCCCTCGCCAGGGTCGTGAACTACGTCGAGTTCGACGAGGGCAAGCACCAGAAGATCGCAGCCCACGCGGTCGCCCTCATCAACGCCGCCAACCCCGGCTCCACCGTCAGGATCACCCTCTACTACTTCGACCGCATGGAGGTCGCCAACGCGCTCATCGCCGCGGCGAAACGCGGCGTCAAGGTCCGCATCGTCATGGACGGCTGGAACCGGGACCGCGAGGAGTGGGCGGCCCTCGTCGCCGCCTCCAAGGCCCCCACCCCGGTGGGGGAGCGCGTCGCCCTCTCCACCTGCGGCACGAGATTGGTCGACTGGCAGGGCCGCGACGTGTCCGATCGCGGCTGCATCGCCAATCGCGAGATCGACAACCCCGACGAGTCCAGCAACGAGCCGTCCATCATGCACAACAAGTTCATGACGCTGTCGAGCGTGCAGACGACCTCCGGGCCGGTGAGCAACGTCGTCTACGTGTCCTCGGCCAACCTGGACTGGTGGAAGGGGCGGACCAACCCCGAACGGACGGCCTACGAGAACGTCGTGACCCTCGCGAGCGCCGAACTCCACAAGTTCTTCGGCACGCACTATTTCGAGGACCTGTTCAACGGCCCGAACACCATGGGGAACAACTCCTACGGCGATCCCGACCCCGACCCGGAGACCGACAACAACTTCCACAGCGCCAACCACGAGGTCTTCACCTCACCCAGGCAGGTCCACGACGGCGTCGGCGCCGCCATCGAGAGGGCGGCCAGGGGCTGTTCCACCACCAGGACCGACGACATCATCAAGGTCGCCAACTTCAGGATCTCCCGCAGCAACATCACCGGGATCCTCGCGCACGCCAAGCAGAAGGGGTGCACGGTCCAGGTGGTCACCGGCGACGTGGGCGACGACCCCAAGACGCCCGGCAACGACCACTGGCCGGCGCTCAGCCGGCTCCTCGCCGCGAACATCGACGTCAAGGTGTGCCACCCCCACATGGGGTCCTACTCCGAGATGCACGAGAAGACCCTGATGATCAACCACAGCCCCACCGCCGGGCTGTACATCGGCAGCGCCAACATGACCGACGGGGCCCTGAAGTACGCGGACGAGAGCGTCCTCCGGATCATGAAGACCTCGCCGATCTGGGCCAGGTTCGACGAGCACTTCGACGCCCTCCACGGTTACTGCCCCTCGTGGGACGGCACGCTGCCCGGCGGCGGGGGAGCGGCCGGGGCGGGGGCCCTCACGGGCACCGGCGACGCCGGCTGACCTGACATCGGCCTGACCTGACCAGGAGAAACGGGGACGATCGCGTGGTCCACCGCCGCCGATCCGCGGCGCCGGGCCACGCGATCACCGACCGCCTCAACTCCGTACACCATACAGAATTTGGCTTCTGTCCGGTTTCGATGACGGGCCGGGCGCGGCCCGTCCAGGCCGCCCAAGGGCGCGCGACCAGGGGATAATCGGCCAGGTGGACGATCTTCTCGGGGCTCCGCGGCTCGTGCGGCCGACGACGGCGGTGCGCGAGTCGTTCCTGGCCGGGGAGTGGTCGGACTGCCTGGCGAGCGGGACGCCGACGGACTGGCTCGACCCGGCCTACGCCGATTTCGGCGCGTTCGTCGCCGAGCGCCGCGGCGTGCAGATCCGCTGGGGCGTGCCGTGCAGCACGTTCTGGTACGTGTCGGGCGAGGATTATCTCGGCACGCTGATCGTCCGGCATCGGCTGACGGCCGAGCTGGCCGAGGTCGGCGGGCACATCGGCTACCACGTCGTCCCGGCGTGGCGGCGGCGCGGGCACGCCACGCGGATGCTCGCGGCGGGTCTGGCCGAATGCCGCCGGCTGGGCCTGGAGCGCGTGCTGCTGACGTGCGCCGCCGGCAACGAGCCGTCCCGCCGGGTGATCGTCGCCAACGGCGGCGTCCACGACGGCCGCGCCCGCGGCGAGGACCGTTACTGGATCACGCTCGACGCCTGAATTCGCCGGGTTCGGCCACTTCCGCCGCCCTCTCGATCGTTGGTCGATAATGTACATTATGTTAAGTCATGCTCTGGAGAGGGGTCCGGTGGCCGGTACCGCCCCCATGGGGCGCGCGGTGATCGCGGACGCGCACCTGTCCACGTGCACCCACGACGAGGACACGGACGAACTGCTGTTCGGCGCCGACTACGACGCGGCCGAGGCCTTCCATTCGCGCCTGTGGGAACCGGCGGGCTGGACCGGCGGGCTGGCCCGCCTTCACCATCCCGCTCGCGACGACGGGCATTTCATGGGCCCGGCGCTGTCCTGGCCGGAGCTGACCGCCGCGGACGGCTCGCTGCCCGGTGGCAGCACGTCCGATCCCGACGCGCGTCTGCTGCTGCTCCTCCCCTGCCTCGGTGACGAGGCCGTCGCCGCCGCCATTCTCGGCGGTTGCCAGGGCCAGTGCGGTCCGGTGGAATGGACGGCCGTCACTGAAGGTGTCCGCGTGAATACGGGTGGTTATTCGTTCAGGGATCCCGCGAACGGTTTCGCGTTGCCGCAGGCGTGGCTGGCCCGTGTGGCGGGCGCTCTCGGGACGTGAGGGCCGATCGTCGTTAGAGTGCGGGACGTTCGCAGTCGGCGACAATCCGAGCCGGGCGGTGTGGCGGTCGTGATTCCTGAGCGTTTCGTTCGTGCGTTGGACGGTTTCGAGGCGGTGCTGGTCGCGGTGCCGCCGGGCCGGTGGCTGTCGCCGTCGCCGTGCGAGGGCTGGTGCGCGGTCGATGTGGCGGGGCATGTGACGGCGGGGCTGCTGGTGGTGGAGTTGCGGGCGGCGGGGGCGCCGCTCCCCCAGGACGATCCAGACTGGCGGGAGGTGGCCGGTGCGGATCCGGTGGCGAGCTGGCGTGCGGTGCGTGCGCGGATGACGGCGGGTCTGGGTCCGGAGGCGCTGGCGCGGCGGATCACGCTGGGGTTCGGGGATGTGGTCACGCTGAGTGAGTGGCTGGAGGGTTCGCTGTCGGAGTTGCTCGTGCATACGTGGGATCTGGCGCAGGCGACCGGGCAGGAGGTCGTGTTCGACGCGGATCTGGTGGGGGCCGCGCTGGAGACGGCGAGGCGTCTGGCGCCGCGGGGGCGTGCGGCGGGGTTCGTGGGTCCGGAGGTGGCGCTTCCGGAGGGGGCGGGTGATCAGGAGCGGCTGCTGGCGTTGTTCGGCCGTACTCCCCTGGCCGGTCCGCCGCGCGGCTGATCCTCGCCGCTCCCCCGGGCGGTCGTCCGCGGCGCTGTTCCGGGGCCGCGCCGTTCTCCCCCGGGTTTCTCGGGTGCGAGCGGGCGGGTGGTGCGGTTAGGGTGCGTGGTATGACCTGGCGACATTGATCTTCACCTGAGGCGGGGCTCGCGCGGAGGCTGTACGCCTACGCGTTCCTCGAGGATTTCGTTCTTCTGTACCCGGTGTACGCGTTGCTGTTCGCGGAGACCGGGTTGTCTCCTGCTGCGATCTCGTCGCTGTTCGTGATCTGGTCGGTCACGACGTTCACGCTCGAGGTGCCGTCCGGTGTGTGGGCGGATGTGTTCTCGCGTCGGACGTTGCTGGTGATCGCTCCCCTGCTGGCGGGTACCGGTTTCGGTCTGTGGTCGCTGTTCCCGTCGTATCCGGTGTTCGCGCTGGGTTTCGTGCTGTGGGGTGTGGGGTCGGCGCTGCGTTCGGGGACGATGCAGGCGCTGGTGTACGAGGAGCTGGATCGGGTCGGCGCTACGGGGGCGTATGCGCGGCTGATGGGGCGGTCGGAGGCGGTGTCACTGCTGGCGGTGGTGGCCGCGTCGGCGGTGGCCGGTCCGGTGCTGGCGGCGGGCGGGTACCGGTTGCTGGGTGTGGCGAGCGTGCTGGCGTGTGTGGCGTGCGCGGCGGCGGGGTGGCTGCTGCCGGAGTCGCGGAGCGGCGGTGGAGCCGAGGACGGTGAGGACGAGCCGTCGCTGGGTTCGGTGGTGCGTGCCGGGTGGGCGCAGGTGCGCGGCGCGCCGGCGGTGCGGTGGGCGCTGCTGCTGATGGTGGTGGTGGAGGGGGTGACGTCGCTGGACGAGTACGTCCCGCTGCTGGCGCAGTCGACGGGTGTGGCGGCGGCGTCGGTGCCGTTGCTGGTGCTGGTGGTGACGTCGGGTGACGCGGTGGGCGGCTGGCTGGCGGGGCGTGGGGTGCGGTGGCTGGCGCCGCTGCTGGGTGCGGGTGCGGTGTTGCTGGCGGTGGGGGCGCTGAGCGGGAGTCCGGGTGGGATGGTGCTGGTGGGGGCGGCGTTCGGGGTGTTCCGGTGGGCGATCGCGGCGGCGGACGCGCGGTTGCAGGCGCGGATCGGTGATGGGGCGCGGGCGACGGTGACGTCGGTGGCGGGGTTCGGTTCGGAGGTGGTGGCGCTGCTGGTGTATGCGGGGTATGCGCTGGGGTCGCGGTGGGCGGGTGCGGGGGTGCTGGTGGCGGTGGCGGCGGTGCCGTATGTGGTGGTGTCGGTCGTACTGGGGTTGGCGGGCCGGCGTGGCCGCGTACATCGGGAGATGTAGGCGGCGGGGTGGGGCTGCGCGAAACGTGCAGGCGGGTTGAACGCTCGCGCCCGATTCGCCGGTGGGGTGTGGGGGCCGAGGATCGTGGGGTCGTTTCCGGATCGATTCTTGGGGTGTCGTTCATGGGTGGGGATCCGTTGATGCTGGCGCGGGTGCAGTTCGCGTTGACGGCCGGTACGCATTTCTTGTTCGTGGCGTTGACGTTGGGGCTGGCGACGCTGGTGGCGTTGACGCAGACGCGTGCGGTGGTGTCGGGCAGTGCGGTGCATGAGCGGATGGTGCGGTTCTGGGGGCAGTTGTATGTGGTGAATTATGCGGTGGGGATCGTGACGGGGCTGGTGATGGAGTTCCAGCTCGGGTTGAACTGGGCGGGGATGTCGCGGGTGACGGGGGGCGTGTTCGGGGCGCCGCTGGCGTTGGAGACGATCGTGGCGTTCTTCGTGGAGTCGACGTTTCTTGGGTTGTGGATTTTCGGGTGGGATCGGCTGAACCGGTGGGCGCATCTGGGGTTGATCTGGGTGGTGACGCTGACGGCGTATCTGTCGGCGTATTTCGTGCTGGTGGCGAATGGGTGGCTGCAGCGTCCGGTGGGGTTCGAGATGGTGGACGGGACGGCGCGGCTGACGGACGCGGGGGCGTTGCTGACGAATCCGGCGGCGGTGCTGGCGTTCGTGCATGTGCTGTTCGGGGGGTTGCTGACGGCGGGGTTCTTCATGGCGGGGGTGAGCGGTTATCACCTGCTGCGGCGGACGGCGGAGGTGGAGTTCTTCCGGCGGTCGATGCGGATCGGGTTGCTGACGGTGATGCTGTCGGTGATGCCGGTGGTGGTGTTCGGCGGGATGCAGTTCACCTACATCCAGCCGACGAAGGGCGGGGGTGATGACGCGGCGGCGCGGGTCGCGGCGTTCACGGCGCGGTTCGGGCCGGACGACTACATGCCGCCGGCGCTGGCGGGTGTGGGTGAGGCGCTGATGGTGACGATGTGGCTGCTGATGCTGATCGTCGCGGGGGTGGCGCTGGTGAAGTTCCCGTTCGGGCGGTGGCTGGTGCGGGGGCGGGTGTTCCACGTGCTGATGATCGTGGCGGTGCCGTTGCCGTATGTGGCGATGGTGTCGGGGTGGCTGTTTCGTGAGGTGGGGCGGCAGCCGTGGATGGTGTACGGGGTGTTGAAGACGCGGGACGCGGTGTCGCCGGGGGTGGGCGCGGGGACGATGACGGCGTCGTTCGTGGCGTTCACGTCGTTGTTCGCGGTTCTGTTCGTGGTGAACGCGTGGTTGCTGGTGCGGTTCGCGCGGCGGGGTCCGGAGGGGTCGGGGCTGGGGGCCTCTCCCCCGGTGGAGCCGGCGGCCCCGGTGATGTCTCCGACCTTCTGAGTCCCGGCGTCGAGATCTGACGTTCTGTACCCCGATTTTTCGATTGGAGTTTGGTGATGGATGCTCTCGCGGTGGTGTTGCTGGCGGTGTTCTCCGGCGGGTATCTGGTGCTGGCCGGTGCGGACATCGGGGTGGGGATGCTGTTGCCGTGGCTGGGTCGTGATCAGCGGGAGCGGCGGCTGGTGATCGCGTCGTTCGCGCCGTTCTTTCTGGGGAACGAGGTGTGGCTGGTGGCGGCGGCGGGGCTGGTCGCGGGGGCGTTCCCGGGGTTGGAGCACGAGCTGCTGGAGGAGCTGTATCCGGTGTTCGCGGTGCTGTTGTTCGCGTGGGTGGTGCGGGACATGGGGCTGTGGCTGCGGGGGCGGGTGGACGCGTCGGTGTGGCGGGGCGGGTGCGATGCGTTGATCGTGGCGGGGAGCTGGGGGCTGGCGCTGGCGTGGGGGTCGGTGCTGGGGTCGCTGCTGGCCGGTGGCGGGCTGGGTGTGGGGAGCGTGCTGGGGTTGCCGCTGGCGGTGCTGTTCGCGTGGCATGGGGCGGGGTTCGCGCGGTGGCGGCTGCCGGTGGATCTGGCGGCGCGGGCGGTGCGGGTGCCGTCGCGGTACGGGTTGTCGGCGCTGGTGATGGCGTCGGCGCCGGTGGTGGCGGGTGTGGAGGTGTCGTGGTCGGAGGTGGTCGCGGAGGGTGCGGGGTTGACGATGACGGCGGTGACGACGGTGGTGGTGCTGCCGTTGCTGCTGGGTGCGCAGGCGCTGGTGTGGTGGACGTTCCGTGGGCGGGTCGAGTCGCCCTCGTACCTGTAGGCCGGCGAAGGGTTGTGGTGAGGGGGTTGTGGTGAAGGGTGTCGAGCGGCGTCTGCTGCGGCGTCTGCCCCGGCGGGTGCCGGTGGTGCTGGGGGTTCTGGCGGCGGTGCAGGGTGTGCTGCTGGTCGTGCAGGCGGAGCTGCTGGTGCGGGCGGTCGCGGGGCTGGATTGGCGTCCGTTGCCGTGGCTGGCGGGGGCGGTGGCCGTGCGGGCGGTGGTGGCGTGGGTGGTGACGGCGGTGGCGGGCGGCGGGGCGGCGCGGGTGAAGCGGGGGCTGCGGGAGGCGCTGCTGGCGCGTCCGGCGGGTGATGCGGGGGCGCGGGTGACGCTGCTGACGCGGGGGCTGGACGCGGTGGATCCGTTCTTCACCGGGTATGTGCCGCAGCTGCTGGCGGCGTGCGTGGTGCCGGTGGTGGTGCTGGCGCGGCTGGTGTCGGTGGACTGGGCGTCGGCGGTGGTGGTGCTGGTGACGGTGCCGCTGGTTCCGGTGTTCGGGGCGTTGGTGGGGTTGCGGACGGCGGCGCTGACGGGCCGGCAGTGGGCGTTGCTGCACCGGCTGGGCGGGCATTTCCGGGACGTGCTGGCGGGCCTGTCGACGCTGCGGGCGTTCGGGCGGACCGAGCATCAGTCGGGTGTGGTGCGGGAGCTGGCGGACGGGCATCGGCGGGCGAGTGTGGGGGCGCTGCGGGTGGCGTTCCTGTCGTCGCTGGTGCTGGAGCTGGTGTGTGCGCTGTCGGTGGCGCTGGTGGCGGTTCCGGTGGGGTTGCGGCTGCTGGAGGGGCGGATGGCGTTGTCGGCGGGTCTGCTGGTGCTGGTGCTGACGCCGGAGGTGTATCTGCCGTTGCGGGCTTTGGGGCAGCGGTTCCATGCGAGTGCGGAGGGTGTGGCGGCGGCGGAGGCGGCGTTCGCGGCGCTGGAGGCCCCGGCGGCGCGGTGGGAGGGCGGTCGGGTGGTGCCGGGGCGGGGTGCGCCGGAGATCGTGCTGGAGGAGGTGACGGTGCGGTACCCGGGGGCGGAGGGGGCGGCGCTGGATGGGGTGTCGTTGCGGGTGGGGCCGGGTGAGCGGGTGGCGGTGGCGGGCCCGTCGGGGGCGGGCAAGTCGACGCTGCTGCTGGTGCTGGCCGGTCTGGTCGTCCCTTCTTCGGGGCGGGTGCTGGTCGATGGTGTGGATCTGGCGGAGCTGGACCCGGTGGCGTGGCGGGCGCGGCTGGGGTGGGTGCCGCAGCGTCCGCACCTGTTCGCGGCGTCGGTCGCCGACAACATCCGCCTCGGCGACCCGGACGCGTCCGAGGCGCGGGTGAGGGAGGCGGCGCGGGCGGCGGCCGCGGCGGGGTTCGTCGAGGATCTGCCGGAGGGGTACGCGACGGTGCTGGGTGAGGGCGGTGCGGGGTTGTCGGCGGGTCAGCGGCAGCGGCTGGCGGTGGCGCGGGCGTGGCTGTCGGGCGGTCCGGTGGTGCTGTGGGACGAGCCGACCGCGCGGCTGGACCTGCGCAGCGAGCGGATGCTGGTGGAGGCGGCGGTGCGGCTGCTGGAGGGGCGGACGGCGGTGCTGGTGGCGCATCGTCCGGCGCTGCTGGAGGTGGCGGACCGGGTGGTGCGCCTGGAGGGCGGCCGGGTCGCCGGCGCGGTGCACGAGGAGGCGGCATGACCGCGAGCGAGATGACCATGAGTGAGATGGCCGTGAGTGAGATGACCTCGATGGATGGGGGTCGTGGGCGGGCGCGGCCGGGCGGGGTGTGGGGTGCGGTGCGGCCGCATGCGGTGCGGCTGGTGGCCGCCGGGCTGGCGGGTGCGGCGGCGGAGCTGTGCGGGCTGGGGCTGATCGCGGCGGCGGCGTGGCTGATCGCGCGGGCGTCGCAGCAGCCGGAGCTGGCGGCGCTGTCGGTGGCGATCGCGGCGGTGCGGGGGTTCGCGCTGGCGAAGGGGTCGCTGCGGTATGTGGAGCGGCTGGCGGGGCATGACGCGGCGCTGCGGGCGCTGGCGGAGCTGCGGGGCCGGGTGTTCGACGCGCTGGCGGCGGCGCGGACCGGCGAGCGGCTGTCGGGGCGGCGCGGCGGGCGGGACGGTGATGCGCTGACGCGGATGGTGTCCGACGTCGACGCCGTCCAGGATCTGCTGCTGCGGTGCGTGCTGCCCGCGGTGGCGGCGGTGGCGTGCGGGGTCGCGGGCGTGGTGGTGTGCGGGGCGGTGTGGGCGCCCGCGGCGGTGGTGCTGGGCGCGGGCCTGCTGGTGGCGGGCGTGGTGGTCCCCGCGGGCGCGGCGGTGGCGGGGGGCCGGGCGGCGGCGCGGGTGGCGGCCGGGCGTGAGGCGCTGGCGGTGCGGTCGCTGGACGTCCTGGAGGGGGCGGCGGACCTGGCGGTGTTCGGCGCGTCCGGCCGGTTCACGGCGCGGGCCGCCGGCGCGGCGGGGCGGCTGGCGCGCGCGGAACGCTCGGGCGCGCGGGTCGGCGCGGCGGTGGCGGCGGCCGGTTTCGCCGTGCAGGGCGCGGCGGTCGCGGCGGTCCTGTGGACCGGGCTGGCCGCGGGGGTCGACGAGGTCGGTGCGGCGGTGCTGGCGTTGACGGCGCTGGTGGCGGTGGAGTCGGTGCTGCCGCTGGCGGGGGCCGCGCAGCGGCTGCGGGAGGTGCTGCCGTCGCTGCGGCGGGTCGGGGCGGTGCTGTCGGCTCCCCCGGCGCCGGTGCCGGCGCGTCCGGTGCGGGTGCCGCGCGGGCCGCTGGAGGTGGAGCTGCTGGGGGTCCGGGTGCGCTACGGGTCGTCGGTCGCGCTGGACGGGGTGGATCTGCGGGTCGAGCGGGGCCGCCGGGTCGCGGTGGTCGGCGCGTCCGGGGCGGGCAAGAGCACGCTGCTGGTGGCGGTGGCCGGGGAGGTCGCGGCCGGGTCGGGCGCGGTGACGGTCGGCGGGCACGAGGTGGGCCGCTACGCGCCCGCCGTGGTGCGGGCGGCGGTGCGGGGCCTGACGCAGGACGCGCACGTGTTCGCCGGGACGGTCCGCGCGAACCTGCTGCTGGCCCGTCCGGACGCCGGTGAGGAGCGGTTGCGGGCGGCGGCGGAGCGGGCCCGGTTCCTGGAGGTGGTGGAGGCGCTGCCGGACGGGTGGGACACGGTGGTCGGCGCGGGCGGGCGGGGCCTGTCGGGCGGGCAGCGGCAGCGGCTGCTGCTGGCGCGGGCGCTGCTGGCCGACCCGCCGGTGCTGGTGCTGGACGAGCCCGCCGAGGCGCTGGACCCGGCGATGGCGGACGCGGTCACCCGTGACCTGCTGTCGCGGCCAGGCGGCGGGACGCTGCTGCTGGTCACGCACCGGCTCGCGGCGCTGGAGGCGGCCGACGAGGTGATCGTCCTGGATCGGGGCCGGGTGGTGCAGCGCGGCCGGCACGCCGATCTGCTGGCGGCGCCGGGCGCGTACCGGGATCTGTGGGACGCCGAGACCCTCACCACCTGACTACCCGGCGATTGGACCTGTTGATCTCGCCGTGATTGGACCTGTTCATGGAGCCATTGCCGGGGGCAGCCTGGGCGTTCATGGAAACGGCGAGGGCTTCGATGACGACCCCCGGGCACGGCCCCGGGAACGACGCGGTGAACGGCAGCGCGAACGACGGCCCGGACGGCCGTCCGGACGGCCGTCCGGACGGTTACGTGCACGGCTATTCGGGGCGGGAGGCGCGGCGGCTCGGTGACCAGGCGGACGCGCTGGCCGATCTGCTGCACGAGGGCACGTCCTACCCGGCCGGGAGCCGGGTGCTGGAGGTCGGCTGCGGTGTCGGGGCGCAGACGGTGCATCTGCTGGCCCGCTCCCCCGGCGTGCGGCTGACCGCGGTGGAGCTGTCCCCCGCGTCGCTGGACCAGGCCCGCGCGCGGGTGGCGGCGGAGCGTCCGGGCGCGCGGGTGGAGTGGCGGTGCGGGGACCTGCACGACCTGCCGTTCCCCGACGACGCGTTCGATCACCTGTTCGTGTGCTTCGTGCTGGAGCACCTCCCCGACCCGCGGGCCGCGCTGGCGGCGCTGCGGCGGGTGCTGCGGCCCGGCGGGACCCTCACGGTGATCGAGGGCGATCACGGGTCGGCGTTCTTCCATCCCGACAGCGCGCCCGCCCGCGCCGCGATCGGGCACCTGGTCGCGCTGCAGGCGGCCGCGGGCGGGGACGCGCTGATCGGGCGGCGGGTGGCGCCGCTGCTGACGGCCGCCGGGTACGCGGAGGCCGAGGTGGGGCCGCGGACGGTGTACGCCGACGGGAGCCGCCCGGATCTGGCGCGGGCGTTCACCCTGGACACCTTCACCGCGATGGTCGAGGCGGTCCGGGGCGACGCCCTCGCCGCCGGGCTGGCCACGCCCGCCGGGTGGGACCGGGGCATCGAGGGCCTGCGCCGCGCCGCCGCTCCGGACGGCACGTTCCACTACACGTTCTTCAAGGGCACGGCGGTCAACCCGCCCACGTGAACGGCGGCCGGGGGTCAGTCGTCGGGGAGCAGGGGGCCGAGGGGGCCCAGGTCCAGGTTGAGGTCGTGGTCGTCCAGGCCGAAGTGGTCCTTGAGGCGGGTCATCGCCTCGTCGAGGCGCAGCAGCGCCAGCCCGAGCGCCTCGACCTGCTCGGCGGACAGGTCGCCGCCGTCGGCGCGGCGCAGCGCCTGCCGTTCCATCAGCTGCCGGATCAGCTCCACCAGGGTCAGTACCAGCTTCACCAGGTCCCGCTCCACCGTCTCGGGGTCGGAGCGCAGCCGCGCCATCGTCCGCGACGACCGTTCCCGCGGGCTCTCCCGTGGCTCCTCCTGCGGGGCGGGCGCGGTGGTGAAGGGGTAGGCGTCGGGGGCGTCGTGCACCTTCACCTCGCCGGTCACCGGCTCCCGGGCGGGGTGGCCGCGCGGGTCGGGGCGGGTCATGGGTGCTCCTCGCGTCCGGGGGCGTCGGGGAGCAGTTCGTCGCGGACGGTGGTGATCAGCGCCCGCAGCGACACCTGCACCAGGTCGATGCCCGAGATCGAGATCACCAGGTCCCCGGTGATGACGACGCCGCCGGCCAGCAGCCGGTCCAGCAGGTCGACCAGCGCGACGCGCTCCATCGGGACGTCGCGGCCCTGGTCCAGGACGGCGCTCATCCGCTCTCCGGGATGAACGAGTACGGCGGCCACGGGCCGGTGACCTCCACCTCGACGCCCGGCAGCCGGTCCGCGGCGGCCGCGGCCTCGGCGCGGAAGGCCTCGACCTTCTCCTCCTCCAGCAGGTAGGCGGCGTTGAGGAGCTGCGTGCCGGGCCGTCCCGACAGGCGCGGGTCCTGCGGCGGGTGGTGCCGGGACGCGACGGCGTGGCCGGCGAGCGCCGCGTGGATCTCGCGGGCGTGGCCGGCGGAGCGGCGGGCGGCGTCCTCGCGGCGGCGGCGCTCGCGCTGCCGGGCCTGCAGGTAAGCCGTCCCCGCGCCGGGGCCCGGCTCGGCGGCGGGGGTGGGGCCGGTGAGGGGCTCGGCGCTCGGCGCGAGCCCCCCACCGGGTTCTGGGACGTGCGTTGCCGGCTCTTCCGGCGCGGCGGGGCCCGGTGCGGGGGCGGCGTAGGCTTTCACGCCCCATTCCGAGCGGCCCGCGACGCCGTCGAGCACGTCGCGGAACCGGGCGCTCTGCGCCGCGAGCACTTCGGCGACGCGCGCGTCGTCGCGGTAGATCGTCGCGATCGCGACCGGCGCGGTCGGTGCGACGTGCGCGGCGCGGTCCACCACCGCGTGGTGGGCGCGGGCGGTGGCCTCCAGCCACGCCAGGTCCTCCAGGTTGGCGCGCAGCGCCGTCTCCCCGTACTCCTCCAGCCGGACGGTGCTGACCAGCGCGGTCAGGGGGCCTTCGACGACGCCGCGGACGGGTGCGCCCGCGACCCCGGCGGCGCCGCGCAGCGCGGCCGGGTCCAGTCCGCGCGCCACCCCGTACAGGTAGACGGCGGTGCCGCCGGCGGCGGGTGCGGTCGTCATGCTCTCGGCTCCTTCCGGTCGGCGGTGTCGGCGGCGGCCTCCAGGGCGGCGAGGCGGTCGCGGAGCCGCCGGTTCTCCTCCGCCAGTTCCCGGTCGCGGGCGGTGCCGCCGGCCTCCGCGGCGGGGCGGGCCTTGGACGACAGCGACGGGTCGTGCTCCCACCAGTCGATGCCCATCTCCTTCGCGCGGTCCACCGACGCCACCAGCAGCCGCAGCTTGATCGTCAGCAGTTCGATGTCCAGCAGGTTCACCCGGACGTCCCCGACGATCACGATGCCCTTGTCGAGGATGCGCTCCAGCAGGTCGGCCAGGCTCGCCGACTGCCGCTCGCCCGGCATCGACCGTGCCGGGGACCGGGATCCGGTCCAGGAGATCTCACTCAACGCTCGTTCAGCCCCTCTCCACCCGGCCGCGGGGGTAGCGGCGGGCGCGGTGGTAGGCGACCAGTTCCCCGTCCGCGTCGACCTCGGTGTCGTAGACCGCGAGGATGTCGGCGGAGTCGGGGATGCGGCGGGTCTCCACGACCTCCACCGTGACGCGCCAGCCGTCCTCGCCGGCGCGCTCCATCCCCACCACGCACTCGGCGCAGCGGCCGGTCATCGCGGTGACGTGCTCGACCGCCCGTTTGGCGGCCTCGGACGCGGACAACATCTCCGGGCCTCCCTGGCTACCCGCCCGCCCGCTCGCGGCGGGCGCGGCCCTCGTTGAGCCGGCGGATCAGGTCCTCCTCGCGGGCCGCGGCCTCCTCCTGGGTGATCTGCCCGGCCGCGGCGGCGTCGGCGACCTCCTCCATCTCCGCGGCGATCCGCGCCGGGTCGTACAGCCGCGCCTCGGCCTGCTCGGTGAGGACCTCCGCCAGCTTCGTCACGCCGCGCACGGGCGCCAGCGGCAGGGTCAGCAGGCCGGTGAACAGTCCCATCGGCTCAGACCTCCGGGACGAAGTCGTAGGGCGGGAGCGGCCCGATCAGCCGGACCCGGACCCGTTCGGCGCCGGCCCGGGCCAGGTCGTCGACCGTCTGCTCGAACTCGGCGCGGCGGTCGGCGCCGACCAGGAACGAGGCGTCCAGGACGTCCTCCTCCCGGACGGGCGGCTTGCTGGTGAAGGCCTCGGCGGCGGGCGCGGCGGCCTCCAGCAGCGCCTGCCCGTCGCGGTCGCGGAGCCGCTGCATGGCCTGCGCGATCAGCTCGCCGAGCCGGACACGGTCGTAGTAGACGGCGTCGGCGATGTCGGGCGGCACCTCCCGCAGCCGCCGTGACAGCTCGGCGATCTCCGGCTCGGCCGTCATGATCTCGCGGAGCACCGTGTCCTGGACGTAGGTGGCCTTCACCCGCAGCTCGACCTTGCCGTCGAGCTCGTCGAGGACCTGCCCGAGCCGTTCGGCGTTGGCGGCCAGCAGTTCCTTCTGCACGGCGGCGCGGTCGGCCATCGCCGCCCCGAACCGGAACGGCACCACCACGGTCCCGGCCTCGACCAGCGCGGTCAGCACCCGCTGGTGCGCGACCAGGTCGGCGCGCTCGCCGAGCGCCCGCCCGCCGGGCAGCGCGCTGACGACCGCGGCGCACGCGCCGCCGTCCTCCACCAGCGACACCGGCCGCTCGTCCAGGCCGGTCACCTCGGGCGGCAGGACCGCGCCGGAGCGGGTCACCCCGTACACGTACTGCGGATCCCCGGCGGCCGGGGATTGCGGGGTGCTCATTCCTCGTCCTCCTTCTTGCGGGACGAGCGGCGCCGCGCGGGCTGCCTCTCCTCGTCGGAGTCTCCGGATTCGCCGGAGTCACCGCCGCCGAAGGTCTCCTTCAGCCGCTCCTGTGCCCCTTCCAGCGCGCCTCGCGTCTTCTTCTTCGCGCCCGACTCCTGCAGCCCCTCCAGGAGCTGCGGCAGGCCCTGCGAGGTTCCGTTGTTGGTCAGGTCGAGCCGGTTGCAGGCCTCGGCGAACCTCAGATAGGTGTCGACGCTGGCGACCACGATCCGCACGTCCACGGTGAGGAGTTCGATCCCCACCAGCGAGACCCGCGCGAACACGTCGATCACCAGTCCCTTCTCCAGGATCAGGTCGACGACGTCGGCCAGGCTGCTGCTGCCCGACCCGCCGCGCTGGACGTAGCCGGTGCCCGAGGTCTGCTGGGCGATCGGCCCAGTCATGGCATCCGCTCCCTCGATCGGGGGTGTTGTCTGGCATGGCGGGTGGTACCCGCACTGATCCGCCTAAACAGGACCCCCGGTTTCGGTCATCGGCCGGTCAAGGCTGCAGGTGGGCGCCCCGCCGCAGGTCGGGCGGGGTACGGCGGGCGGTACGGCGGGGCGCGGCCGGGGGCGCGGCAGGGGCGCGGGGGTCAGCGTTTCCGGGCGGTGAGGCGCCCGACGAGGACGCCCGCGGCGGCGGCCGCCGCGATCGGCGCGGCCCGCAGGAGCCGGGCGAGCGTGACCAGCCGCGCCAGCCCGGCGACCCGCCCCGGCAGCGCCGCGACCCGTCCACCGGCCTGGTCCGCGCCCTTGCGGACGCCGCTCCGGACGCCGCGCGCCGCGTCCTCGGTCGCGGTGGCGGTGGCGCCGGCGGAGTCGTTGATCCGTCCGGACTTGGCGCGGGAGACGTGGGGGGTGTTCATCATGCGTCCCTTCCATCGGGGGTTGCCGGAGTGTCGCGCCTACCCGGCCCCGTCACCGCAAACATGCGGCCGGGCGCCGGGCACGGTTGGAACCGTCCCGCCGGGTATGCCGGAGGCCATGCCCGACGACCCCATGCCCGACAACCCCGCACCAGCGGCCGCGCGCCCCGGGCCCGCGCGGCGCGCCGCCGAGCCCCTGGCCTGGTGGACGGTGCTGCTGGCCGGGTACCTCGCGCTCGCGGCCGGCATCACCGTCACCGAGATCACCGTCGGGGCTCTCACGGCCGCCGCCTGCGCCGCCGCCGCGGTCGCCGGGCACCGCGCCCTGCTGTCCCCGGGCCGCGCCCGGCGGGCCGTCCCGCCCGCGCGGGTCCTGCCGGCGCTGGCGCCGCTGCCCGCCCAGATCACCGCCGACACCGCCCGCGTCCTGGTGCGCGGCCCCACCGGCGGGCGGTGGACGGACCTGGGGGTCGCGCCCGGACCCGCCGGCCGCGCGGCCGCGACGCTGCTGCTGTCGTCCTCCCCCGGCACCTACGTCGGCGCCGTCGACCCCGACCGGGGGCTGCTGCGCGTGCACCGCCTCGCCCGCGGCCCGTCCCCGCTCGAGCGGCGCCTGCGCGCCGCCGGGCTGGTCACCGGCCCCGCCGGGGAGGCGCCGTGAAGAGCGACGTGCTGAACACCGCGGTGCCCGCCCTGGCCGTCATGGCCGGGGCGCTGTTCCCGGTGCTGCTGGCCACCCTCCACGGCCGCCCCGCCGCACGCCTCGCCGGGCTGATCGTCACCGGGCCGCTGGTCACGCTGGTCACGATCCTGCTCGCCGCCGCCTACGGCCGTCCCGCCTACCTCGACGTCGCGCTGGTGCTGGCGCTGCTGTCGTTCGCCGGGTCGCTGGTGTTCGCGCGGTTCCTCGCCCGGACGCTGTGAGCCGGGAGACGCGATGACCCTCGACCTGCTAGCCGACGTCCTGACCTGGGCCGGAGCCGCCGTCGCCGTGGCCGCCGGGCTGCGGCTGGCCGCCGCCCGGGGCGCCGCCGCCCGCCTGCACGCCGCCGCGCCCGTCACCGCGGCGGCCGCGCCGCTGCTCATCGCCGGGACGGCGCTGCGGCCCTGGTCGTCGTGGCACGACGTCGCCAAGCTCGCCGTCATCGCCGTGCTGCTCACCGCGACCGGGCCCGCCACCGTCGTCACCGCCGCGCAGGCCGCCGAACGCGCCACCGCCGACCCGGGAGGACGCCAGAAGGGGACGGAGGCGAACCCGCCGTGACCACCGCCGAGCCGCTGGATGCCCTGTCGGGGCCGCTCGCCGACGCGCTCATCTGCCTCGCGCTCGCCCTGGCCGCGCTCATGGCGACCGCGGTCGTGCTGACCCGCCGCACCGTCCGGCAGGCGATCGTGCTGTCGGGCTACGGGCTGGTCCTCGGGCTGCTGTTCCTGATCCTGCAGGCACCCGACGTCGCCATGTCCCAGATCGGGGTCGGGACGGTCCTGCTGCCGCTCATCGTCGTCCTGGCGCTGCACGCCACCCGCCGCCACCGCGACACCACCGGCCGCGAGGACGCGAACCGGGAGGACGGGAAGGAGGCGCGGCGGTGAACGCCCGCGCCCGCCTCGCGCTGTTCGGCTCCGGCGCCGCCGGCACCGCCGCGCTCTTCACCGCCGGGGCGCTCGGCCTGCCCGGCTTCGGCGGCGCCGTCCACCCCTACGCCGACCGCGCCGTCGGGCAGGCCCTCGCGCACGGCACCCCCAACGCCGTCGCGTCGGTCACCTTCGACCAGCGCGCCCTCGACACCGTCGGCGAGGAGCTCATCCTGCTGTCGGCCGCGGTCGCCGCCGTGGTGCTGCTGCGCGCCGTGCGCCGCGAGGAGGAGGACGCCGGCGGCGCGCACCGGCACGGGCCCGCCGAGGTGCCCGACGCGCTGCGCCTCATCGGGTACCTGCTGCTGCCGGTCACCCTCGCCGCCGGGGTGTACGTCGTCGCGCACGGGCACCAGTCCCCCGGCGGCGGGTTCCAGGGCGGTGTCGTCCTCGGCACCGCCATCCACCTGCTGTACCTGGCGGGCGACTACCCGGCGCTGCAGCGGCTGCGGCCCATCCCGCTGTTCGAGACCGCCGAGGCCGTCGCCGCCGCCGTGTTCGTCGTGCTGGCGCTGGCCGCCACCGGGTGGGCCGCCACCGGGCGGGTGCCCGCGCTCAACGGCGCCGTCGGCGCCGAGGTCGGCTGCGCGCTGGTCCTGCTGCTCGGCAAGTTCTTCGAGCAGGCCCTCCTCGTCCGCGACACCGGCCCCGCCGCCCGGCCCGCCGCCCGCCGTGCCCGCCACCCCGGGGAGCCGCCGTGAGCGTCCTGCCCTACCTGACCGCCGGCTGGATCATGCTCGCCGGCGTCTACGGGATCGTCACCAGCCGCGACCTGATCCACGCCGTGGTGTGCCTGTCGGTCACCCAGTCCGGCACCTACGTGCTGCTGCTGGCCATCGGATACCGCTCCGGCGCCACCGCGCCGGTGTTCTCCGACCGGCCGGCGCCGCCCGCGGGCGGGCCCGTCACCGACCCCGTCGTGCAGGCCATGGCGCTCACCGACATCGTCGTCGGCGCCACCGTCACCGCGCTGCTGCTCGCCCTGGGCGTCCAGGTCGCCCGGCGGCGCGGCACCCTGGACCCCGGCGCGCTGCGCTCGCTCGAACCGTGATCCTGCAGCTCACCGTCGCGGTGCCCGTCCTGGCCGCCGCGCTGCTGGCCGCGACCGGGCGGTGGCTGCCGCGGCTGGCCGTCGACGTCACCGCGCTCGCCTGCGCCGCCGCGGTCACCGGCCTCACCGCGCTCACCCTCGCCCGCTGCGGCCACGACCCGCAGGTCGTGTGGCTCGGCGGGTGGGGGCCCGGCACCGGCGTCGGGATCCCCCTGGCCGCCGACCCGCTCGCCGCCGCGCTCGCCTGCGTCGCCGCCGCGCTGACCCTGGCCGCGCTGGCGTTCTCCTGGCGGTACTTCACCGAGATCCAGGCGACCTTCCACGCGCTGGTCCTGCTGTTCCTGGCCTCGATGTGCGCGTTCACCTACACCGGCGACCTGTTCGACGCGTTCGTGTTCTTCGAGCTGATGAGCGTGGTCGCGTTCGCGCTGACCGGATACCGGTCCGAGGAGCCCGCCACCGTCCACGGCGCGCTGAACTTCGGGATCGTGCAGTCGATCGGCGCCTACCTCACCCTCGCCGGGATCGCCCTGGTCTACGGCCGCACCGGGGAACTGGGCCTGGCCACCGCCGGAGGCCGCCTCACCGGCACCCGGCAGGGCGACGCGCTGGTCACCGCCGCGTTCGTGCTGATCTGCACCGGCTACCTGGTCAAGGCCGCCGCCGTCCCGTTCCACTTCTGGCTCGCCGACGCCCACGCCGTCGCGCCCACCCCCGTCTGCGTGCTGTTCTCCGGCGTCATGGTCGAACTCGGCGTGTACGGGGTCGCGCGGACGTACTGGGCGGTGTTCCCCGGGCTGGTCCCGCTGCGCGCCATCGCCGTCCTCGGCGCCGCCGCCGCGCTGCTGGGCGCGGTGATGTGCGTCCTGCAGCATCACGTGAAACGGCTGCTGGCCTATTCGACCATCAGCCACGCCGGGCTGCTGCTGGTCGGTGTCGCCGCCGCGACCCCGGGCGCGCTCGCCGGCGCCGCCTACTCCCTGGCCGGGCACGCCGGGGTGAAGGGCGCGCTGTTCCTGGCCGCGGGGGCGCTGCTCAACCGGCACGAGAGCGTCGACGCCCGGGAGCTGCGCGGACGCGGCCGCGGTATGCCCGTCTCCGGTGTCACGTTCCTGGTGGGCGGGCTGTGCCTGGCCGGGCTGCCGCCGTCCGGGCTGTTCGCGGGGCATTCGGTCACCGAGCACGCCGCGCTCGAGGCCGGATGGTGGTGGTACACGCCGCTGTCGGTCGCGGTGTCCGCGCTCACCGCCGCCGCCGTCCTGCGCGTGTGGCTCGTGGTGTGGCGCGCCGCCCCCACCGGCCGCGACCCGGGCGGTGCCGAGCCGGAGGGCGGGCACGAGGACCCCGAGACGCCGGTGACGCTTCGCTCCATCCCGTGGACGATGCTCGCCCCCGGCATCGTCCTGCTCGGCGCCGGGCTGGCGGCCGGGCTGATCCCCGGCGGGCCCGTCGCCGCCGCGGCCGAGGCGTTCGCGAGCCGGGACGCCTACGCCGCGCTCGTCCTGGACGGCCACCTCCCGCCCGCCCCGCAGGCCCCGCCCGCCGACCCGTGGACCCTGGCCGGGCTCGCCGGCGCCGCCGTCACGCTGCTGCTCGCCGCGGCCATCGCCGCCACCTCCGCCCACCGCTCCGCCCACCGCTCCCGCGAACGCTCCACCGGGCGCTCCACCGGGCACGGCCGTCCCGCGGCCGGGCACCCGGCCCGCCGGTTCCCCGGGCGCGCCGCCGCCGGGGCCGCCGCGCGCCTGCACGCCCTGCATTCGGGGCACATCGGCGACTACGCCGCCTGGCTCACCGCGGGCGTCGCCGTCCTGGCCCTGCTCACCGCCCGCTTCTGACCCCGCGACGGTTCCGGGTCACACGCTCCAGAGGCGGCGCTTGCGGTAGTGCGGCTCCCACGTCACTCGGTTCAGGTCGCGCAGCGGCGCCGGCAGCGCGGTCAGGAACCGGCTCCGCCGGATCGGCGCGATGCCGTCGACCACCCACGGCACGAACGTCGGCGTCCTGGCCTCCCAGCGCCGCTCGGCCTCCTCGGCCAGCGCCCGCCACTCCTCGGCCGCCAGCGCCGACTCCGCCAGCGGCAGCACCCCCGACTCCTCGTGCCGCAGGTGCACCTCCAGCGCGGCGCGCAGCTCGGCCACCGCCGGGCGCAGGTCACCGCCGTCCTCCAGCGCCGCGTCGATCCGGCCGATCAGCGGCTCGAGCCGGGCGTGCTCGGCGCGGACCTCGGCCAGCACCGCCAGCTCCGCCCGGCGGCCCGCCACCGCCCGCTCCACCCGCGGCCACAGCGCACGGTCTTCCAGGTCGTGATGCGCGCGGAACAGCTCCTTGAAGTTCTCCCACCCCGCGCGGACGTGCGAGGCCCGGCCCTTGCCCGCCGCCACCGCCGCCGCGAACCGGTCCATGTCCCGCAGGAACGCCTCGTGCGCGGCGCGCAGGATGGTGTGGCAGGTCATCTCGCGCGGCTGAATCGCGATTGCTTCCATACCTTTAAGAGCCCCGGACGGCCCCCTGATGTGACGCGTCCGCGCGGCAAGAGACCCAACTCACACCCCCACGGCGGGTGCGGGCGGCAGGGGTCAGGCGCGGGCGGCGATAGCGGTCTCGATGCCGTCCAGGACCAGGGCCAGCCCGCCCTCGAACGCGTCCCGCGCCGCCCGCTCCAGGAACGGCACCTCCTGCGCCGCACCCTCCCCATCGGTGATGCCGCTGGAGGTGTCCTCGGCGTGCAGCCGGGCCACCAGCGGGAACCGCTCACCGAAACGCGGCGCCAGCTCCCGCAGGACGCCCGCGCGGCCCGTCCACCACTCCTCCTCCGACAGGCCCGTCGCCCGCACCGCCTGCCGCGACTCGGCCAGCGTCAGCGCCGCGCCCCGCACCACGCTCGACAGCGCCGCCACCGCCCGCCGCACCCGCGGCGCCGGAAGGCCCGTCCCGGCCAGCACGCCCAGCAGCGCCTCCAGCGCCCGGTACTCCCCCGGCCCCAGCACCGGGCGCGCCTGCGACACCTGCAGCATCCACGGATGCCGCAGGTAGAACGCCCAGGAGTCCTCCGCCCACGCCGTCAGCGCCGCCCGCCAGCCCGCCGAGAGGTCATAGCCGCCCGGCAGCTCCCCCAGCGCCCGGTCGTACATCAGGTCCACCAGCTCGGCCTTGCCCGGCACGTAGGTGTACAGGGCCATCGCGGTGCGGCCGAGCCGCTCACCGACCGCGCGCATCGACAGCGCCGCCATCCCCTCGGCGTCGGCGACGGCGATCGCGGCGTCCACGATCACCGGCACGCTCAACCCCGGCCGCGGCCCCGGACGTGACCCGGGCCGTGACCCGGGACGCGCGCCCGCCGGCTCCCCGCCGGGGTCGGTGCGCCACAGCAGGTCCATGGAGCGGCGGGCGTCGCCCTGACCGGCGAAGACGACCACCTTGCATCTCCTTATGCCATAAACTAACGTGTCCGATCTGATCTCTTTACAGCCTAATCTATCGTGAGAGTCGAGGAAGCCCGCATGTCCCTGCCCCCCGCCGAGTGCACGGCGGCCGACGCGCACGACGTCATCGAGGTCCGCGGCGCGCGGGCCAACAACCTCGCCGACATCAGCGTCGACGTCCCCAAGCGCCGCCTGACCGTCTTCACCGGGGTGTCGGGGTCGGGCAAGTCCTCGCTGGTGTTCGGCACGATCGCGGCCGAGTCGCGGCGGCTGATCAACGAGACCTACACCGCGTTCGTGCAGGGCTTCATGCCGAGCGTCGGCCGTCCCGACGTCGACGCGCTGCGCAACCTCAGCGCCGCGATCGTCGTCGACCAGGAGCCGATGGGCGCCAACTCCCGCTCCACCGTCGGCACCGCCACCGACGCGCACGCCATGCTGCGGATCATCTTCAGCCGGCTCGGCGAGCCGCACGCGGGCACCTCCACCGCGTTCAGCTTCAACAGCGCCGAGGGCATGTGCCCCGAGTGCGAGGGCCTCGGCCGCGCCTCCCGCATCGACATCGACCAGCTCCTGGACCGCGACCTGTCGCTCGACGACGGCGCGATCACCGTCCCGAACTTCGGGACCGGCACCTGGTACTGGAAGGTCATCGCCCACTCCGGCCTGTTCGACCCCGGCACCCCGCTCCGCGACTACACCCCGGCCCAGTGGGACGACCTGCTCCACAAACCCGCCACCAAGATCAAGACCGGTGGCGGGACGATCAGCTACGAGGGACTGCTGGTCAAGGTCAAGCGCCTCTACCTCGACCGCGACACCGAGACGCTCCAGCCCCACATCCGCGCGTTCGTCGAGCGCGCCGTCACCTTCACCGCCTGCCCCGCCTGCGCCGGGACCCGCCTCAACCCCGCCGCGCTGGCCAGCCGCATCGGCGGCCTCAACATCGCCGACTGCGCCGCCCTGCAGATCAGCGACCTCGCCGGGTTCGTGCGCGGGATCGGCGACCCGTCCGTCGCGCCGCTGCTGCACACCCTCCAGGACACCCTGGACTCCATGGTCGAGATCGGCCTGGGCTACCTGAGCCTGGACCGCGAGTCCACCAGCCTGTCGGGCGGCGAGGCGCAGCGCGTCAAGATGGTCCGCCACCTGGGCTCCCCCCTCACCGACGTCACCTACGTCTTCGACGAGCCCACCATCGGCCTGCACCCCCACGACATCGCCCGCATGAACGGCCTGCTGCTGCGGCTGCGCGACAAGGGCAACACCGTCCTGGTCGTCGAGCACAAGCCCGAGACGATCGCGATCGCCGACCACGTCGTCGACCTCGGCCCCGGCGCCGGCTCGGCCGGCGGGCGCGTCTGCTACACCGGCGACGTCGCCGGGCTCCGCGCCTCCGGCACCCTCACCGGGCGGCACCTCGACCACCGCGCCCGGCTGCGCGAGAAGGTCCGCGAGCCGTCGGGGCACCTGGCCGTCAAGGGCGCCAGCCTGCACAACCTCAAAGGCGTCGACGTCGAGTTCCCCCTGGGCGTCCTCACCGTCGTCACCGGCGTCGCCGGGTCCGGCAAGAGCTCGCTGGTGCACGGGTCGCTGCCCGGCCGCGAGGGCGTCGTGGTGGTCGACCAGTCCGCGATCCGCGGGTCCCGCCGCTCCAACCCCGCCACCTACACCGGGCTGCTGGACGCGATCCGCGCCGCGTTCGCCAAGGCCAACGGCGTCCGCGCCGCGCTGTTCTCCGCCAACTCCGAAGGCGCCTGCCCGGCCTGCAAGGGCATCGGGCTGGTCTACACCGACCTGGCCATGATGGCCGGCGTCGCGACCGTCTGCGAGAAGTGCCGGGGCCGCCGCTACACCGACGAGGTCCTCGCCCACACCCTGCGCGGCAAGGACATCAGCCAGGTCCTGGCCATGCACGTCGAGGAGGCCCGCGAGTTCTTCACCACCGGGCAGGCCCGCGCCGTCCTGGACCGCCTCGCCGCCGTCGGCCTCGGCTACCTCGGCCTCGGGCAGCCGCTCACCACCCTGTCCGGCGGCGAGCGGCAGCGCCTCAAACTCGCCGTCCACATGGCCGGGAAGGCCGCCGTCTACGTCCTGGACGAGCCCACCACCGGGCTGCACCTGGCCGACGTCGACCAGCTGCTGGCGCTGCTGGACCGGCTCGTCGACGGCGGCGCCACCGTCATCGTCATCGAGCACCACCAGGCCGTCATGGCCCACGCCGACTGGATCATCGACCTGGGTCCCGGCGCCGGAGCCGACGGCGGCGAGATCGTCTTCACCGGCACGCCCGCCGACCTCGTCGCCCGCGGCGACACCCTCACCGCCCGGCACCTGCGCGACTACACCGGCCACACCGGCCGCGCCGGCGCTTGACCGGGGCTCAGCCGGGCACGAGCCAGTCGCCGTCGCGCATGACATCGCGCCCGCGCAGCTCGTTGACCTCGCGCCACGCCTGGATCCGCGACGGCCGCACCCGGAAGTACAGGTAGTGCTCGGCCTGCGACCGCGGATCGAAGCCGGCCTTGGCGGCGAACGCCTCCGCCGTGCCGCCGGGCAGCTCCGCGGCCTCCAGCGCCTCCACCAAGCCGTCGATCATGATGACGTCGCGGGTGTCCCCCACCCCGACGCGCACGACCCCCGACGCGCGCAGGTTCCGTCCCGTGACGCTCGCCGACGGTGTCGCGACCAGCAGCGAGGGCCCGCCCAGCGGAGCTCGTCCTTCGGACGGCGGTGGGTGGGCGCCGGAGGAGGAGGTCGCTTCCCACAGGAACGACAGCGGCACCATGTAGGGGGCGCCGGTCGACGGGTCGGCGGTGGCCACCCACGCGTCCACGTCGCGCCCGAGCCGGTCCAGGACGTCGCGTTTGCGCTGCTCGGGCGTGCGGGCGGGCGGGGGCATCGCGGGCTCCTCCTGATCGGCGAAGCCCAACGGTAGCCCCCGCCCGCCGCCCGGACGCGGCCGGCCGGGGGTCGGCCGGGGTCAGCCGCGCCCGGTCTTGGCCAGCGTCTCCACGTAGTGCGGGTTGGACATCACGCCCAGGATGTTGCCGAACGGGTCGAGGACCGACGCGGTGATGAACCCGCGCCCCTCACCCCGCTCGGTGATCTTCTCGTGCTCGGTGGCGCCGAGCGCCAGCAGCCGCGCCACCGTCGCCTCCAGGTCGTCGACGTGCCAGTACATGATCGCGCCGCCCGGGCCCGCCGCGTCCGCGCCGCCGGGACGGAACCGCGCGTCGATCAGGCCCAGCTCGTGCTCGTAGTCCCCGACCCGGAACTCGTAGTAGGCGACGCTCCCGCCCGGCCCCGGAACGCTGAAGTACGGCTGCACGCCCAGGAACTCGGCGTACCAGTCCTTGGCGGCCTCCATGTCGTCGGCCCAGAAGTTGATGGTGGCGAATCCTCGCAGCATGCCGTGTCTCCTTCACCGGGGCCGGGATCGGCTTCCCTGCCCGACGTCTACGACGCTATCCCGCCAATAGGTCATTGAAAGTCCTATTAGGACGGCAGGATGGAAAACATGCGCGATCCGTCCGGACGGCTGCTGCGGCTGCTGTCCCTCCTGCAGACCCCCCGCGAATGGTCGGGCACCGAACTCGGCGAACGGCTCGGCGTCACCCCCCGCACCATCCGCCGCGACGTCGACCGGCTCCGCGAGCTCGGCTACCCCGTCCACGCCACGCACGGCAACACCGGCGGCTACCGGCTCACCGCCGGCGCCGCGATGCCCCCGCTCGTGCTCGACGACGACGAGGCGATCGCCATCGCGATCGGGCTGCGCACCGCCGCCGCCAGCGCCCTCACCGGCATCGAGGACACCTCGCTGCGCGCCCTGGCCAAGCTGGAACAGGTCCTCCCGCACCGGCTGCGGAGCCGCGTCGCCGCCCTGTCGGAGGCCGCGGTGTCCCTGCCGCCGCAGGACGCCGCGCCGCCCGCCGCCGACCCCGCCGTCCTGGCCCAGCTCGCCGCCGCCTGCGTCACCCGCGAGAAGGTCCGCTTCGCCTACACCGCCGCCGGCGGCCGCCAGACGCGCCGCCACGCGCAGCCGCACCGGCTCGTCGCCGCGGGCCGCCGCTGGTACCTGGTCGCCTGGGACGAGGACCGCGCCGCCTGGCGCACCTTCCGCGCCGACCGCATCACCGAGCCGCACCGCACCGGCGTCCGCGGCCCTCAGCGCGAGCTGCCCGGCGGCGCCGACGCCGTCACCTGGGCCATGGACGCCCTCGCCGGCGGCTCCGGGACGATCCGCGCCCGGCTGCGGCTGCACCTGCCCGCCGAGGAGGCCGCCCAGCACGTCACCGCGTGGCAGGGCGTCCTGGAACCGGTCGACGACCGCTCCTGCCTCCTGCACACCCAGTCGGACTCGATGCGGTTCCTCGCCTACCGCATCACCCTGCTGACCGTCGACTACACCCTGCTCGACCCGCCCGAGCTCGCCGGGCACCTGGCCGCCATCGCCGGCCGCGCCACCCGCGCCATCCGCCCCTTCACCGAGCCGTGACCCCCCGGGCGGGCGCGGGGGCGACGGCGATGGGCGGCGGGTCAGGAGAGGGAGGTGTCGCCCAGCGACTCCAGCAGCGTGCGCAGCGACCCCGCCAGCCGCTCCCGCCCGGCCGCGTCCAGCCCCGCCAGCAGCCGCTCCTCGTTGGCCACGTGCAGGGCGACCAGCTCGTCCACGACCTCCAGGCCCCGCGCCGTCAGCCGGATCCGCACCGACCGCCGGTCACCGGCGTCCCGGACCCGCTCCACCAGGCCCTTGGCCTCCATCCGGTCGATCCGGTTGGTGATCGCCCCCGAGGTGACCATCGCCGCCCGCAGCAGCCCGCCCGCCGTCAGCTCGTAGGGGGCGCCGTGGCGGCGGAGCGTGGCCAGCACGTCGAACTCCCAGGGCTCCAGGCCGTGCGCGGCGAAGAACTCCTTCAGCTCCTTGCCGAGCAGCTGCTGCGCCCGGGAGATCCGCCCGATGACGCCCATCGGCGAGGGGTCCAGGTCGGGCCGCTCGCGCTCCCACTGCGCCACGATCGCGTCCACCGCGTCGGCCATGGGTCCTCCTCGATCCACAATCTCAACGTTGAGATTATCGCGGCGGGGCTGCCGCGGGGCGTCCTACGCCTCGCGGCGCCGGACCATCTCGGCGATCCACACCGGCGCGAACGGGGACGTGCAGCCCGGCGAGGTCGGATACTCCTTGAGCACCTCCAGGCGCTCGCCGATCCCGATAGCGCGGGCACGGTGCCCCGCGTGCTCGATCCCGATGGTGCTCAGGCACTCGTTCATCGCCCACTGCAGCCGCTCCGGGGCGTCCCTCATCTCCGCCTCGATGACGTCCAGCAGCCCGGCCAGGTCCAGGCCCTCGGGGCGCTTCACCACCCGCGCGGTGGTCAGCGCCCACCCGGCGCTCGCGACCACCGGGTCGGGGTCGGCGAACCACCCCACGCGCAGCTCCTCGGCGTGCGGGCTCTTCTTCACCACGTAGTTCACGAGCCACTCGTGCACCTTCGGGGTCCGCGCCTCGCGGAGCATGCCGTCCAGTTCCGCGCGGCCGAACGCCTTCGGGCGGCAGATCAGCAGCGCCAGCAGCCGCGCCGCGCCGTCACCGGTCTCCCACAGCCGGCACGCGAGGTCCTGCCGCGTCTTCAGCCGCTTGGCGATCGCCCGCAGCTTCCCGAGGTTCACGCCGTGATCGTCGCCGTGCCTCTCGTTCACCTCGCGGACCCTCGGGTCCTCCAGCGCGGCCAGCTCCGCCAGCACCCCTGCCAGCACCTCGTTCGCCGTCGTCTCGGCCGGCGTCGTCTCGGCCATCCCAGCCTCCTGTGCCCGTCGGACGCGGGCCTGAGAGCATATCCCCGGGCCGCCGCTCAGGCGCGCCGCCGGGCGTTGAGGCGGGCGGCCTGGCGCGTGAGGTGGTCGCGTTCCGGGACGTTGAGCGCCGACCGGGCCGCCTCGGCGTACAGCCGCGCCGCGGTCGCCGCGTCGCCGTCCCGCTCGTGCAGGTAGGCCGCGGCGGCGGTGTATCGGGGCAGGGACGGGTCGAGCTCGGCCAGGGCGGCCAGCCCGGCGCGCGGGCCGTCGGCCTCGCCGACCGCGACCGCGCGGTTGAGGCGTGCGACCGGGTTGCCGGTGAACCGCAGCAGCTCGTCGTACCACTCGACGATCTGCACCCAGTCGGTCTCCTCCACCGCCTGGGCGTCGGCGTGCAGCGCGGCGATGGCGGCCTGGGCCTGGAACTCGCCCGGCCGGTCGCGGGCGAGGGCCGCCTGGAGGATGGCGACGCCCTCGGCGATCAGGCGGGTGTCCCACCGGTCGCGGTCCTGCTCGGCGAGCGGCACGAGCCGGCCGCCGGGGCCGGTGCGGGCCGCGCGCCGGGCGTGGTGCAGCAGCATGAGCGCGAGCAGCCCCGCGACCTCCTCGTCGTCGATCATGGCCGCCAGCTGGCGGGTCAGCCGGATCGCCTCGGCGGCCAGGTCGACGTCGCCGGAGTAGCCCTCGTTGAACACCAGGTACAGCACGCGCAGCACCGTGGCGACGTCCCCCGGCTCGCGGAACCGGACGCCCGACACGGTCCGCTTGGCGCGGCTGATCCGCTGGGCCATGGTCGCCTCCGGCACCAGGTAGGCCTGCGCGATCTGCCGCGTGGTCAGGCCGCCGACCGCGCGCAGCGTCAGCGCGACGGCCGAGGCCGGGGACAGGGACGGGTGCGCGCACAGGAAGTACAGGTGGAGCGTGTCGTCCACCGCCTCGCCGGGGCCGGGCGCGGGTTCGGCCTCGAGGCGTTCCTCGCGGCCGCGGCGGGCGGTGTCGGCGCGGGAGGCGTCGAGGAACTTGCGCCACGCGACCGTGACCAGCCAGCCCTTGGGGTCCTGCGGCTGCTCGCCCGGCCATGCGCGGACGGCCTCGACCAGGGCGTCCTGCACGGCGTCCTCGGCCGCCGCGAAGCCGGCCCCGCGACGGACCAGGACGCCGATCACCGCGGGCACCAGGTCCCGCAGCAGCCTCTCGTTCATTCCGCGGCCGCGGCCGAGCCGTCCAGGAACGGCCGGACCTCCAGCCACTCGCAGACCGGCTCCCCGCCCGGCCCGGGCGCCGCCGACAGCTCCGCCGCCACCTGCACCGCGCGGTCCCACGACTCCACGTCGATGATGTACCACCCGGCGATCAGGTCCTTGGTCTCGGCGAACGGCCCGTCGGTCACCGGCGGCCGGCCCTCGCCGCCGTGCCGCACGAACGCGCCGCCGGGCGCCAGCGCCTGGGTGTCGACGAACTCGCCGCGCTCCTGCAGCCGGTCCGCGAAGTCGCGCATGAACCGCACGTGCGCGTCGACCTCCTCGGGCGTCCACTGGTCCATCGACCCGTAGTCGACGGCGGGCTCCGGCCCGCCCCGGTAGTGCTTGAGCAGCAGGTACTTGGCCATCGTGTTCTCCTCACGTGTCCGGGCCATCGTGGCCGTGGTCGGTTGTGGCCGTGTCGGTTGTGGCCGTGTTCGGGTTGCGGGCGCCCGTGCCCGCCTCAGGCGCCGCCGCGCTCCTCGCGCCGCCGGATCAGCTCCTCCACCGGGCTCGGCAGGGTCGTCTCGAAGTCGATCAGCTTCGCCCAGGTCGGGGTCACCACGATCCGGACCATGCCGTCCCGGTAGAGCGAGCGCACCTCCTTCTCCCACTCCACGCGCTGCTCGGGCGTCATCTCGTAGGTGCTGGTCTGCTGGAGGTACTCGGCCGGGATGCCGTCGACGTGGTCCAGGTCGGCCCGCCCGCGGATCAGCAGGATCTTGGGCGGGTGCACCTCGGTGTCGATCGTCAGGGCGACCATCGGGTTGGCGCGCAGCGCCCGCAGCTTCGGGGCGTTCGGCGGCGTGCACACGACGATCTCCGACCCGTTCCAGGAGAAGATGATCGGGATGTTGCGGGGGGTGCCGTCCTTGGCGACGTAGGCCAGGCGGGTCATGTCGCGGGCCAGCAGTTCCTGGCTGAGGGGCCGGTTCAGGACCTCGGTGATCTCGTCCGGTTCCATGGTCGTTCCTTTCGTCGTCGCGTTCGGGGGGTCCGTCAGCCGATCCGCTCGGCCAGGGCGAGGATGATGCCCGCGGGGCCGCGCAGGTAGCACAGCCGGTAGCTGTCCTCGTACCGCGCCACCTCGCCGAGGAGTTCGGCGCCGTGGCCGCGCAGGCGGGCGAGGGTGCCGTCGATGTCGTCGACGGTGAACATGACACGGTGCAGGCCCACGGTGTTGGGCGCCGGGCCGGGCCCTGCGGCATCGGCCGACGCGGGCGCGTGGTACCGCATCAGCTCCAGCCGGACGTGGCCGTCCGGGGTCCGCATCATCGCGATCTCGCTGCGGACGCCGTCGAGCCCGACGGCGCGGTCCGCCCACACGCCCTCGATCTGCGCCCGGACCTCCGGCTCCATGCCGAGCTCGGCGAAGAAGGCGATGGCGGCGTCCAGGTCGTCGACCACGATGCCGACGTTGTCCATCCGCTGAAGCGTCATGGCGGTTCTCCCGCTTCGTCACGCGGCCTCCGTCGCGGCCGCTGGTGCCCCTGGGACGGAGCCCGCGCACCGTTCTCGACATCCCGAGCGCACCAATTTTTTCCGGACGAGACCCGCACGCGCCCACCATGATCATTCTTGGCGGGGGTGTCCGTCCACCGGTTCCTCAACCCGGGACTGGTCGCGCCGGTCATCACCGGAGTGCCGCGCGGCCGCCGCGGCGGCTGCGGCTGCCTCGGCGCGGGCGGCGCGTTCGCGTTGCTCGGCGGCCTCCGCGCGGGCGGCGGCGAGCGCGGTGTCGAGCCGGGCGGACACGGCCTCGCAGGTCGCCAGGGCGGCCCGCGCGTCGGCGGCGTCGGCGGCCGCCCGGTCGGCGGCGGACCGCAGGTCCCGCGCCCGGTCTTCGAGGGCGTCGGCGCGGGCTTCGGCGGACCGCAGGTCGCGCAGCGCGGCGTCGCGGGCGTGCTCGGCGGCCTCCGCGCGGGCCTGCTGGGCGCGGGCCTCGCCGCCGGCGGTGGCCAGCGCCTCCCGCGCGGCGGCCAGGGCATCGCCCGTCCGGGCGAGCTCGGACCGGGCGGCCTCCAGCCGGTCGGCCTGGGCGCGGGCGGCCGCCTCGCGGCGGGCCAGGTCCTGCTCGTGGGCCTGGCGGGCCTCGCGCAGCGCGGCGGTCCCGGCGTCCCGCGCGGCCTCCGCGACGGCCTGCGCCGCACGCGCGGCGTCACGGAGCTGGACGTGCGCGGCGATCGTCTCGGCGGTGTCGGCGCGGACCTGCTCCAGCGCCGCGCGATCACGCTCGGCCTCCTGCTGCGCGGCCCGCCGCGCCCGGACGGCTTCGGCCGCGTCCGCCTCCGCGCGGGCACGGGCACGGTCGGCCTCCGCCGCGCGGGCCTCGGCGTCGGCCTCCGCCTGGCGGGCGGCGACGGCCTCGGCCTCGGCCCGCCGCACCCGGGCCAGGGCGCCGTTCTGCGCCTGGGCGAGCGCCTCGGTCAGCGCGGCGAGCTGCTCCTGCAGCCCGCCGATGACCTCTGGAAGCGGTCCGGCCAGGGCTTCGGCGCGGCGGAGGGGTTCCTCCAGCGCGTCGGCGTCGGCGGCGCGACGGTCCCGGCTGGCCTGGTCGGCGTGGGCCTTCCCGCAGTACTTGGCCGGACGCCCCCGCCCCGGCGGCGGCAACGGCCGCGTGCACCCCGCCAGCGCGCACTCCCCATCCGGAGAGGAGAGCACGTCCTCGGCAGTCGCTGTGTCGTCGCTGTTCACCCGCAGAACCCTACTCTCACCCGCCCGGCCAATCGCGCACCTGCACGCGAAATTATTAACACGACACGCGAAAAGCGTTAGGACATCGAGCGTGATGCTCCGGGATAATGGCGGTTATCCTGGTGTACCTCTCGACAGGAGGACGGCGCATGAGCACACCGCAGGAGCCGCCGCCGGAAGTGATGGCCGGGGAGGTGATGCCCGCCGCCTTCGTCCCGTCCCGCGTCCCGGCGTCACATCCCGTCCCCGCGCAGGGATCGGGCCTCGATCCGGTCGCCGGGTCCGTGGCGCTGCTGCCCGCCCTGCCCGCCGACGAGCCCGGCGACCGCTACGGCACCCGGTCGCTGACCGCGGCGTGGCTGCGCGGCCAGCGCAGCGACGCCACCCGCCGCGCCTACTACCGCGACCTGGCGTCCTGGCTGGACTACTGCGCCCGCACCGGGCTGGACCCGCGGGCGGCCCGCCGCGCGGACGTGGACGACTGGTCGGCGTCGATGACCGTCACCGCCGGCGGCGCGGCCCGCCCGCCCGGCGCCGCCACCCGCGCGCGGCGGCTGGCGGCGGTGTCGTCGTGGTACACCTACCTGCTGTCCAACGACGCCGCCGACCGCAACCCGGTCCTGCTGGTCCGGCGGCCCTCCAGCGCGGAGATCGCGGCGTCCGCGCGCAAGGCGCCCACGCTCAGCGTCCCCGAGACCGCCCGCCTCCTCGACACCGCCGAGGCCCGCGCCGCCGGCCTCGGGACCGAGACCGCCTGGCGCGACGCGGCCGTCATCGGGCTGCTGTTCTACACCGCGCTCCGCGTGTCCGCCTTCACCCAGGCCGACCTGTCCGACCTGGACACCGAGGCCGGCTACCGGGTGCTGTGGCACCGCGCCAAGGGCAAGGGTCCCGAAGGCCGCGACCTGGTCCGCCTGGACGGCGAACTGTGCCGCGTGCTGGACGCCTACCTCGCCGTCCGCGCCCGCCGCCACCCAGGCGGTGCCTGCCCGCCCGGCCCGCTGCTGGTCACCGCCCCGCACCCCCACGACCCCGCCAAGCCCGGCGGCAAACGCCTCACCCAGCGCGACGTGACCAACATCCTGCGGCGGCAGGCCGAACGGGCCGGGCTGCCCGCGGCGCACCGGCTGACCCCGCACAGCGGGCGCCGCACCGTCATCACCACCCTGCTCGGCAACGACGTCCCGCTCGCCAAGGTCCAGGACCTGGCCGGGCACGCCGACCCCCGCACCACCCGCGGCTACGACGACACCAACCACAAGCTGGCGGCCTCCCCGGTGACCGACCTGACCCGCATCCTCGCCGGTCACCGCGCCGCCCCACCGTCCCCGGGCACCAAGCCGGAATGACGCGCGGCGGGCCCTGCTCGTCCGGCGCAGGGGGCGTCAGGGAGTCGAGCAGATACGGCCCCGGACGCCGCGGTCGGCGAGCCCGACGAGATGGTGCGCGCGGCGCTGTCCCCGGTGGTGGGGTGAGCCGGCCGGTCAGGCGTTGAAGACGGCCTCGGAGCGGTCGCGGTTTTCGTGCAGGTCCCAGTACGGGGGGGCGATCTGCTCGGGTGTGGCCGCCGGGCCGCCTTCCGGGCCGTCTCCGCCGATCCAGACGTTGATCACGACGTGGGCGGCGTGCACGCCGGTGCCGGCCAGTTCCTTGTTCAGGTTGATCACCCAGTTGCGCAGTGCCGCCTGGGCCGCGTTGGCGTTGCCGAACATCGGCACCGGGTCCACCGAGCCGCCGCCGGTGGTGTACAGCAGGGTCCCGGCGTCCGCCTCGCGCATCGCGGGCAGGACGGTCTGGGCCGCCGTGACGGCGCCGTAGAAGCCGTACTCGATCATCGGTTGCAGATTGTCCGCCGTGACCTGCGAGGGAGGGGTCAGGGTGAGGCCGGGCACCGGGGAGTGCGGGGCCGGTGAGTACTCCAGTACGTCGATGCCTCCGAAGCGGGTCCTGGCCGCGTCCAGGGCATCGGTCAGTGAGGCGCGGTCGAGGACGTCGGCGGGGAACGCGGCGGCCGTGACGCCTTCCCGGTCGAGCTGGGCGACCAGCGTTTCCAGCTTCTCCTTGGTGCGGGCGATCAGGGCGACGTCGAAGCCGCGGCCGCCGAAGGTGCGGGCGATGGCCAGGCCCATGCCGGGGCCGGCGCCGACGATGGCGAGAGTGGGCACAATGAGATCTCTTCCGTGTCGTCACCGCCGGGACATGCGGCTGCCCGGCCGGCGGGTGGATCAGGCGTGTGCGGTGTGGTCGGCGGGAACCGCGCAGCCGTCCGGGCCGCAGATCGCCGCGTCGCTGCCGGCAACGGGAACGGCCGGGTGGGTCTCGTCCCAGGCCTGGCGCAGGATGCCGAGCAGAGTGCCGGTGTCCTGCGCGCCTGCGAGGGCGTAGCGGCCGTCGATGACGGTGAAGGGGGCACCGGTCGCGCCGAGCCGCTGCGCCTGGTGCGCGTCCTGCTGGACCTGGCGGCGGTAGCGCCGGTCGGCGAGCACCTGGCGGGTCCGTTCGCGGTCCAGGCCGATCTCGCCGGCCAGGCCGAGCAGGTCGTCGAGCGTGAAGATCGGCTCGGCGTTGCCGAAGTAGGCGCGGAAGAGCAAGTTCCAGGCTTCGCCGTTCTTGCCTTCGGCGGAGGCGTGCGCCAGGAACTCGTGGGCCAGGTCGGTGTTCCCGACCCGGTTGTCCAGGACCCTGTAGGGGGTCAGGCCCTCGGCGGCGGCCATGGCTTCGATATCCGGTACGCCGGCCTGCCCGGGGAGGACGCCGTACTTGGCCAGCAGGAACTCGCGGACGCTGAGCGTGCGGTCCTCGGGGAGGCCGCTGCCCAGAGGGAACGAGCGGTGGATCACCTCTACGTGGCCGCCGTGCTCGAATCGCTCCAAGGCACGGCCCAGCCGATGGCCGCCCAGACCGCACCAGGGGCAGGTGATCTCGGACCAGATCTCTACCTTCATGCCCTGACCTCCAATTCCTACTTTTTGTTCGTAGCGCCATTATGAGCCAGTATGGGAGGCGGTACAAAAGGCACACCGGTGTGCGCGACGGAGAGGAACGGGCGCCATGCAGGACAGCGCGGGTATCGGGATGGCGGCTTCGGCCGGGCCGTGCGCGAGCATCCCCGCCGAGCACATGGACTTCATCCGCCAGGTGCTCGACCGGGTGGGCGACAAGTGGAGCATGCTGATCATCGCCGTCCTGGAGGGCGGCCCGATGCGCTACACCGACCTGCAGCGCCAGATCCCCGGCATCTCCCAGCGCATGCTGACCCACACCCTCCGCCAGCTCACCCAGGACGGGTTGATCAGCCGTACCGCCTACGCCGAGGTGCCGCCGCGCGTCGAGTACACGCTCGCCCCGCTCGGCGGCGGCCTGATCGACATCGTCAAGCAGCTGATCGGCTGGGCGGCCGACCACCACGACGAGATCCGCGCCAACCGTTCCCGCGCCGGAACCACCGCCTCCTCCGCGTCCCGGTCCTGAACTGCCAGGGGCCGGTGCCGTCAGGTGGACTGGCCATGCCCCCCGGGTCAGGTCGCCGGTGGGGTGTGGGTCGCGATGAAGGGCAGCAGGTGCGCGGCGGTCTTCGGCGGGTCTTCGAGCATGGGCGAGTGGCCGAGGCCGGGCAGCAGCTCGACCTTCGCGCCCGGGACGGTGCGGTAGCCGGCGGCGGCGGACGAGCGCCATCGCCGGTCGTCCGCGCCGAAGATCACCAGCAGCGGTTTGCCGAGGGCCGCCAGCCGGGCGGGCAGCGGGCGCCGCTTCAGGTAGTCGTCGGCCGCGCGCGATGTCGCGGTCAGGGCGTGGTAGGTGACGCCGCGCACGTCGTCGACGAGATCCTGCGGGATCTCATAGCCCGGGCGGCTGACCGCGGTGTCCAGGCCCCGGCGGATGATCCCGTCGGTCCGCGCCCGCCACAGCAGCTGCCCCACCGCGGGGACGAACAGCAGGCGGCCGACGAACCCGTCGGAGATGAAGGCGTCCAGGCGGGGCCCGGAATCGATGAGCGCCAGCGCGGTCACCAGGTCGCCGCGCTGCTCGGCCAGGGCGGTGGCGACCGACCCGCCGGTGGAATGGCCGGCCACGACGGCGTGCCGCACGCCGAGCCGGTCCAGCGCCTCCCCGACCCGGCGGCCCTGCTCGGGGATCGTGTAGCCGCCGCCGGACGGCTTGGCCGACCGGCCGTGCCCGAGCAGGTCGATCCGGATCACGCGGGAGGAACGCGCCAGCAGTGGGACCAGCGGATCCCACCAGCGGGTCGACCCGGCGAGCCCGTGGATCAGCACCAGCGGCGGGGCGTCGCCGGGGCCGTCCTGCCGGACGTGGATGCGCCCGCCGTCCAGCGCAAGGGACGGGTCCCCGGTGGCCTCGGCCTCCTGGCGTGAGACCGCCACCGCGTTGGCCAGGAGCAGCGCGGCGAGCGTGAGGGGGACGGCCGAGGCGATGACGCGGCGGCGTTTCGCGTGATGCGTGGTCATGGGGCCACTGTCGCCGCCCGGGCGGCGCGGTGGCTTGAACGAATGTTCCCGCCCGGGGGCTGCGTACCATGTGGCCATGGAGGGTGCTGACGCGGCCGTGTGGGACGTTACGCGCCCGCGGCGGCCCGGCCGGACGGCCGGTGTCGCCATGGCCGGGTTCCGCGACCGTGGCCGCGCCCCCGCCGGGCACCGGGCCGTCCCGCACCCGGCCGTGTCGCTGGCCCTGGAGCTCGGTGCGGGCCCGCTCATCGTGGACGACGCCGCCGGGAGCGGGCGGCGCGGCAGCGTCGCCGCCGGGCTCGGGTTCGGATCCGGCGGGATGCGGGTGCGCGGCGAGGACTTCGAGGCCGTGCAGGTGCGGCTGTCGCCGCTGGTCGCGCACGCGATCCTGGGCGTCTCCCCCGCCGAGCTGGACGGCGGCGTGATCGCCCTGGACGACCTGTGGGGCCGGGAGGCGTCCCGGATCGCCGAGCGGATGGCCGCCTCCCCCTCGTGGGAGGAGCGCTTCGCGCTGATGGGCGCCTTCCTCGCCCGGCGGCGTGACACCGGGTCCCCGGTGGCGCCGGAAGTGGCCTGGGCCTGGAAACGGATCGTCGGCGGACGCGGCCTGGTCCGGGTCGGTGAGCTGGCGGCCGAGGTCGGCTGGAGCCGCAAGCGCCTGTGGTCCCGGTTCCACGCGCAGATCGGGCTGCCGCCCAAGCGCGCCGCGCGGCTCGTCCGCTTCGACCACGCCGCCCACCGCCTGGCCGCGGGCCAGGACCCCGCCCGGGTCGCGGCCGAGACCGGCTACGCCGACCAGCCCCACCTGCACCGCGAGGTCGTCGCGTTCACCGGGGTCACCCCGGGGACCGTGGCGGGCGAGCCGTGGCTGGCGGTCGACGACGTCGCCTGGCCCGGCCGCACGGCCCGCGCACCGGCCCCCGGGACGTGACCGCGTAACCCGGATCCGCCCGTCACGCCGCGGGCTCGGCGGCCGCGCGGGTCTCCTCGGCGATCAGGTCGGCGTTGATCTGGGCGGCCGCGGCGGCGCCCGCCGCCGCCGAGGCACCGACCTGGGCCATCGGGTCGGTGACGTTGCCCGCGGCCCACACCCCCGGCACGCTGGTACGGCCGGCCGCGTCGGCCGGGATGTGCTCGCCGACCCCGGCGGGATGCTCGGCCGGTCGCAGCCCGAGCCCGTCGAGGAACGCGGCGCGCGCGGTCATCCGCGACGCGACCGCCATGGCCTGGCGGGCGATGGTCGTCCCGTCGGCCAGCCGCACTCCCGCGATGCGGTCCTCGGTGATGACCAGGGACGCCACCTCACCGTCGATCACCCGGACGCCGCGGGCGGCGAGCCCCGCGGCGTCCTCGCCGGACGGCGGCGGCATGGTGTGGGAGAACAGGACGACGTCGTCGCTCAGCTGCCGGAACAGCAGCGCCTGGTGCACCGCCATCGGCCCGGTGGCGAGCACGCCGATGGCCTGGTCGCGGACCTCCCAGCCGTGGCAGTACGGGCAGTGCACCACGTCGCGTCCCCACCGCTCCCGCAGGCCGGGCACGTCCGGCAGCTCGTCCACCACCCCGGTCGTCACCAGCAGCCGCCGTGCCCGGACGGTCGCGCCGCCGGCCAGCGTCACGGTGAACCCGCCGGAGTCGCCGGCCGCGGCCGTGATCTCTCCCTGCACCACCTGACCGCCGTATCGGCGGACCTCGGCCCGGCCCCGCTCCAGCAGCTCCGCCGGGCTGATCCCGTCCCGGGCCAGCAGCCCGTGCACCCCCTCGGCGGGGGCGTTGCGCGGCGCGCCCGCGTCGATCACCACGACGCTGCGCCGGACGCGGGCCAGCATCAGCGCCCCGTTCAGCCCCGCGGCGCCGCCACCGGCCACCACCACGTCGTACTCGTCCCTCAGCAGATCGCTCATTATGACCACCTCCACGCTCACCATGCGCTCCCCCGTCCGGAAACGCAAAGTTCTTTGCTGAAACGGCAACGACGGTTCGGAGGGACGCGTCACAGGAAGTGGCCGCTGGCCAGGTAGGGGGCGGGCGGGGCCATGCTGCGCACCGCCAGGAAGCCCTCGTGGTCCGCACGGAGTGCATGCGCCGCATGATGGCGAGCGTCCCGGATTCACCGTACGCGAATTTCAGCCGGCCGCCGGCGGGCCGGGTGTATCTGGTCATGTGCGGGACCGGTCCCGTGGCCGGCGCCTATCGTCGGGTCCTCCGGGCCGCACGGATCGGACGTGCGCGCAGATCGAAGGAGTCCCCCTCATGGCCGGTCCACGCGCTCGCCATCGTCGTCGCGCGGCCGCCGGGCTGGTGGCGGTCACCGCCGCCGCGGGCCTGGCCGGCTGCGGGAACAGCGGGGGCGACGGGGGCGGCGCCGCGCCCGCGCGCGGATCGTCCGCCCCGGCGACACCGGCCGCCTCGCCCGCCTCGCCCGCGTCGACGCCGCCGCCGCGGGCCGCGGACGGGACGAACGTGCGCGCCTGCAAGGACGGGACCTGCGAGGTGAAGGTGACGCGGCGGGTCACCATCCCGCTGGACGAGGACCGGCTCGAGATCGGCGCGATCAAGGTGACCTCGCTCCGGGGCGAGGAGATCTCCCTCGACGTCGTGCTCCCCTCCTCGGGCGCGTTCGACGTCAACTGCGAGGGCGACCCCCGCTGCCAGACCATGGTCGTCGGGCCCGCGTACGGGTCGCCCGGCAGCGCGAAGATCACCGCGCATCCCGGCGCGCGGCTCAAGGCCAACGGGGTCGTCGTGACCGTCGTCGCGGCGTCGCAGGGGACGGCCGTCCTGCGCATGAGCCCCCGGTAGCCGGGCCGGCGGTTCCGCCCGCGGGCGGGGCGGGCTCCGACTTTGGTCGGTGCCGGTGCCCTGACCTGCGAGGCTAGCCTTCACCCCGTGAACGAGAAGACCTCCAGGGCAGACGTCCCGCGCGACTGGTGCCGGCTGAAGCCGGCCGCGGTCGTGCTCACCGTCATGGGCGTGCTGGTCGCGGCGACGATCATCGGCCGGTACAGCGCGGACGGGCCGGACGGGCGGCTCGCGCTGGACATCGCGGTCGGGGCCGCGGCGTGGCTGCTGTCCCCGGCGCTGCTGTGGCGTCCGGTCGCGGTGGCGGTGGCGCTGACCGCGCTAGCGGCGGTGTCGCCGGCCGCGACGCCGCCGGCGACGATGGCGGTGCTGCGGCTCGCGCACCACCGCGCGTTCCCGGTCCCCGCCGCGATCGCCGCGGCGGGCGTCGGCGCGCACGCCGTGCAGGGGCTGTGGCGGCCGGCCGCCGGGATCTCGTTCGGGTGGTGGCTGCTGCTGATCGCGCTCGGGTACGGCGCGCTGATCGGCTGGGGCGCCCTGGCGCGGGCGCGGCGGGCGCTGCTGGAGTCGCTGCGCGAGCGCGCCCGCCGCGCGGAGGCCGAGCAGGGCCGCCGGGTCGCCGAGGCGCGGATGGCCGAGCGCGCCCGGATCGCGCGGGAGATGCACGACGTGCTCGCCCACCGGCTGTCGCTGCTGGCCACCTACGCGGGCGCGCTGGAGTACCGGCCGGACGCGCCGCCGGAGAAGCTCGCGCACGCCGCCGGGGTGGTCCGCGCCGGGGTGCACCAGGCGCTCGACGAGCTCCGCGACGTGATCGTCCTGCTCCGCGAGGACGAGGCGGAGGAGGGCCGCCCGCAGCCGGTGCTGGGCGACGTGCCGCGGCTGGTGGAGGAGTCGCGCGACGCGGGCGGGACGGTGGAGCTGCGCGATGAGGTCGTCGATCCCGGTGCGCTGCCCGCCGCGTCGGGGCGGACGGCGTACCGGGTCGTGCAGGAGGCGCTGACCAACGCGCGCAAGCACGCGGCGGGCCGTCCCGTCCGCGTCGAGCTGCGGGGGCGGCCGGGCGCGCGGCTGGTCATCGACGTCCGCAACCCGCTCGCCGAGGACCCGGGCGCGCCGCCCGCCGCGCCCGGCAGCGGGACGGGGCTGGTGGGGCTGACCGAGCGGGTGCGGCTCGCCGGCGGGCGCCTGGACCACCAGGCCACCGCGGGCGAGTTCCGGCTGCACGCCTGGCTACCATGGCCGGCGTGACCCGGCCCCTGCGCGTCCTGATCGTCGACGACGACGCGCTCGTCCGCGCGGGGCTGTCGATGATGCTGGACGGCATCGCCGGGATCGCCGTGGCGGGCGAGGCCTCCGACGGCGACCAGGTGCCCGCGGCGGCCGACGCGCACGCGCCCGATGTCGTGCTGATGGATCTGCGGATGCCGCGGGTGGACGGCATCACCGCCACCCGCAGGCTCCGCGCCCGGCCGAACCCGCCCGAGGTCGTGGTGCTGACGACGTTCGACTCCGACGAGAACATCCTGCGGGCGCTGCGCGCCGGGGCCAGCGGGTTCCTGCTGAAGGACACCCCGCCGGAGGAGATCGTCCGCGCGGTGCGGCGGGTCGCGGCCGGGGACCCGATCCTGTCGCCGCGGATCACCCGGCGGCTCATGGACCGCGCGGCCGTCGAGGCCGGCGCGCACCAGCGGGCCCGCGCGGCGCTGGACCGGCTCACCCCCCGGGAGAACGACGTCGTGCTGGCCATCGCGCGGGGACGCTCCAACGCCGAGATCGCCGCCGAGCTGTTCATGGGCGTCGCGACGGTCAAGGCGCACGTCTCCAGCGTCCTGACCAAGCTCGGCCTGGACAACCGCACCCAGATCGCCCTGCTGGCCCACGACGCCGGCCTCGCCTGACCACGATGCACCCTGGAAGGGTGCCGTCAGGTGCCGACAGGTGTCGAAAGGGGCGCGGCGGCTTCGACGTCTCCGGTGAGAGGCGCCGCACGGGGCGCCGGGACGAGAGGGAAACGGCCATGAAGTACATGATCATGCTGTACGCGTCGCAGCGGGACTACGACGAGATGGCGGGCAAGGTCCCCGCGGGCGAGGCGGTCTGGACGGCCGAGGACCTGGCCGCGATGGGCGCGTTCATGGAGAAGTTCAACCAGGATCTGGTGGACTCGGGCGAGTTCGTGGACGCCCAGGGCCTGGCCGCGCCCGTCCACACCCGCAGGTTCCACACCAGGGACGGCGTGCCCGTCGTCACCGACGGGCCGTTCGCCGAGACCACCGAGGTCCTCGCCGGGTACACGATCATCGAGTGCGACAGCTTCGACCGGGCCTCGGAGATCACCGCGCGGCTGGGCGAGTGCCCGGCGCCCGCGGGCGCGCGGGCCGGCGCCTACGCCGACCTGCGGCCGATCGTCGACGGCCGCGCCGACCTGGAGGGATGACCGCGCCGTGACCGCCCGCCGCCCCGGAGCCGGGGCCGGGGCCGGGTTCGGGGACCTGCTGCGCCCGCTGGCGCCGCAGGTCCTCGGGGCGCTGGTGCGCCGGTACGGGCATTTCGACACCGCGGAGGACGCCGTGCAGGAGGCGCTGATCGCCGCGGCGGCGCAGTGGCCCGAGCGCGGCGTGCCCGACGATCCGCGCGCCTGGCTGATCACCGTCGCGTCGCGGCGGCTGACCGATCTGCTGCGGGCCGAGCAGGCGCGCCGCCGCCGCGAGGACGCCGTCGCGGCGTTCCGGCTGCCGGAGGAGTGGCTGTCGCCCGCCGCCGACGGCCCGCCGCGCGACGCCGACGACACGCTGATCCTGCTGTTCATGTGCTGCCATCCGGTGCTGGCGCCGGACCTGCAGATCGCGCTGACGCTCCGGTCGGTCGGCGGTTTGAGCACCGGGGAGATCGCCCGGGCGTTCTTCGTCCCGGAGCCGACGATGGGCCAGCGGATCAGCCGCGCCAAGCGGCGCATCCGCGACAGCCGCGTCCCGTTCCGGCCGCCCGCCCCGGCCGAGCGGGCGGAGCGGGTCGCGGCCGTCCTGCACGTCCTGTACCTGATCTTCACCGAGGGGTATGCGAGCACGGCGGGCCCGGGCCTGTACCGGCCGGACCTGTCGGCGGAGGCGATCCGGCTCGCGCGGATGGCGCACCGGCTGCTGCCCGGCGACGGCGAGGCGGCCGGGCTGCTGGCGCTGATGCTGCTCACCGACGCGCGCCGTCCCGCGCGGATGTCTCCGGACGGCTCCCTGGTCCCGCTCGCCGAGCAGGACCGGACCCTGTGGCGGGCCGGCGACATCGCCGAGGGCCTTGAGCTGGTCGCCGCGACGCTGCCGCACGGCCCGGCGGGTCCCTACCAGGTGCAGGCGGCGATCGCGGCGCTGCACGACGAGGCCGCCTCGGCCGCCGAGACGGACTGGCCGCAGATCGCCGCGCTGTACGAGGTGCTGCTGGGCATCTCCGGCAACCCGATGGCGGCGCTGAACCACGCGGTCGCGGTGGCGATGGCGCGCGGCCCCGCCGCCGGGCTCGCGCTGCTGGAGGCGCTGGATACGGACCGGCGGATCGCGGGGCACCACCGCCTGCACGCGGTCCGCGCGCACCTGCTGGAGATGTCGGGCGACACGGCGGCCGCGCGCGAGTCCTATCTGGCGGCGGCGGAACGCACGCACAGCGTCCCCGAGCAGCGCTACCTCAACGCGCGGGCGGCGCGCCTGTCCCCGCCGCCATGAGCGTGACGCACCGCCGGGGCGTTAACCTCGCCGCGGGGCGGAAAAAGCAGATGAGGGACGAGGGGGGACGATCCATGCCGCAGGGTTCACACGCCACGATCAGGGAGTTCACGGTCTCCGGCCCGGACGAGGGCCCCTACGGGGTCGCCGCCGGGCCGGACGGCGCGGTGTGGTTCACGCTCGTCCACGCGGGCCGGGTGGGGCGGCTCACACCGGAGGGCGACCTGACCGTCCACGGGCCGGTCCCCGCCGGGCCGACGTCGATCACGGCGGGCCCGGACGGGGCGCTGTGGTTCACCGCGTTCGGCGGCGGCGCGATCGGCCGGATCACCCCGGGCGGCGAGATCGCCGCGTTCGCGGTGCCCGGCGGCGGCCCGTGCGGGATCGCGGCCGGGCCAGACGGGGCGCTGTGGTTCACCCGGATGCAGGGCGGCGCCATCGGCCGGATCACCGTCGAGGGGCAGGTCACCGACCATCCGCTGCCCGTCCGGGACGCGCTGCCGTCGATGATCGCGCAGGGCCCGGACGAGGCGATGTGGTTCACCCTCAACCGGGGCAACGCCGTCGGGAGGATCGGCATGGACGGGGAGGTGACCGTGCATCCGCTGCCCACCGAGGGGTCGGCGCCGGTCGGGATCGCGGCCGGGCCGGACGGCGCGGTGTGGTTCACCGAGATCGGCACCGGGCACATCGGGCGGATCACCACCGACGGGAAGGTGACCGAGTTCCCGCTGCCCGACCCCGCGGCCCGCCCGGACGCGATCGCCGCCGGGCCCGGCGGGGACCTGTGGTTCACCGAGTGGGGCACCGCGCACGTCGCGCGCATCACCCCCGAGGGCCGGATGGACGAGCATCCGCTGCCGGCGCCCGGCTGCGAGCCGCACGGCATCGCGCTCGGCCCCGACGGCGCGCTGTGGGCGGCGCTGGAGACCGGCGCGCTCGCCCGCATCACCGTCAGCTGACCCGGCGCCGCACCATCGGGCGACTCTCGGGGCGGGCGAAAACCGGTTGGCATGGCCGGTGGCGTTCGTTAGAACGGTCGGCATGCTTCGCAAGTACCCCCGGACCCGGCACATCGAGGGGTCCCGGCTGCAGCCGGGCGACCACGACCTCGCCTCGGTGCCGTTCGCGGCGATCGCCGGGCGGTACCTGGTGGTGGAGGAGAAGCTCGACGGCGCCAACGCCGGCATCAGCTTCACCCCCGGCGGTGAGCTGCGGCTGCAGAGCCGCGGCCACTACCTGACCGGCGGGCCCCGCGAGCGGCAGTTCGGGCCGTTCAAGGCGTGGGCGGCGTCGGTCCAGCACGTCCTGCGCGAGCGGCTGCGCGACCGGTACGTCCTGTACGGCGAGTGGCTGTACGCCAAGCACACCGTCTTCTACGACGCGCTCCCCCACTATTTCTGTGAGTTCGACGTCCTGGACCAGTCCGACGGGACGTTCCTGTCCACGGCGGCGCGCCGGGAGCTGCTGGCCGGGACGCCGGTGGTGTCGGTGCCGGTGCTGCACGAGGGGCCGCTGCCGGACGTGGCGGCGCTGACCGCGCTGGCGGGGCCGTCCACCTGCCGCACGCCGGGATGGCGGGACGCGCTGCGCGCGGCGGCCGTGGCGGGCGGCGCCGACCCGGCCCGCGTCGCCGCCGAGAGCGACTCCGCCGAGGAGATGGAGGGCCTCTACATCAAGGTCGAGGAGGGCGGGCGGACCGTCGACCGCTACAAGTGGGTCCGGGCGAGTTTCCTGACCGCGATCCTGGACTCGGGGACCCACTGGCAGGAGCGTCCCCTGGTCGCCAACGGCCTCGCCGACCCGGAGGTGCTGTATGCGGGTGTTCGCTGAGCTGTGCCCCGCCCCGCCGCGCTGGGACCTGGACTGGCCGCGGATCCGGGACGCCTTCGGCTGGGTCCGCGACATGGCCGGCGTCCCGCAGGACGCGGTGTTCCACGGCGAGGGCGACGTGGAGACCCACACGCGGATGGCGTGCGAGGCGATGGCGGCGCTGCCGGGGTGGCGGGCGCGTCCGGAGGCCGAGCGGGTGCGGCTGTTCGCGACCGTGCTGATGCACGACATCGCCAAGCCGCACTGCACCGCCATCGACGGCGACGGCCGGATCACCGCGCGCGGCCATTCGCGGCGCGGTGACCTGATGGTGCGGCGGATCCTGTGGGAGCTGGACGCGCCCGTGGAGTGGCGCGAGCACGTCGCCGCGCTGATCCGCCACCATCAGGTGCCGTTCTGGGCGCTGGAGCGGCCCGACCTGCAGCAGATCGCCTTCCGCGTCAGCCTCCTGGCCCGTAACGACGACCTGGTGCTGCTGGCCTCGGCCGACATCCTCGGCCGCATCTGCCCCGACACCGCCGAGCTGCTGGAGAACGTCGGGCTGTACGGGGAGTACTGCGCCGAGCAGGAGTGCCTGGACGGGCCGCGGGCGTTCCCGTCCGATCACGCCCGGTTCTGGTACTTCCGCAAGCCGGGCCGCGACCCCGGCTACGCCGCCTACGACGACACGCGCCTGACCGCGACCGTCCTGTCGGGGCTGCCGGGTGTCGGGAAGGACCACTGGATCGCCGCGAACCGCCCGGACGTGCCGGTCGTGAGCCTGGACCGGCTCCGCGCGGAGATGGGCGTGCCGCCGTCCGGTGACCAGCGCCAGGTGGCGGCGGCCGCGCACGAGCTGGCCCGCGAGCACCTGCGCGCCGGGCGGTCGTTCGTGTGGAACGCCACCAACGTGTCCCGGACGCAGCGCGAGGTGTGCACCGGGCTCATCGCCCGATACCGGGGACGGGTGGAGGTCGTCGCGCTGGAGGCGCCGCCGGACGTGGTCCGCGACCGCAACCGGGGACGGTCCGCGCCGGTGCCCGACGCGGTCATCGAGCGGCTCGTGCGCCGCTGGGAGACCCCCGACCCGACCGAGGCGCACCGCGTGCACTGGCTCACCACCGCCTGACACCCTCCCCGCCCGGCCTCGCCCGGTCTCGAAACCCGCAGGTGACCGGCGGTTCCGCCATGCCGCCGGGCCCGGGACGGTCACCCGCGGTCCGGGCGCGGCCACGTTTAGGCGGCCAGCAGGGGGAACGGCTTACCGCAGGCTTCTCAAACGACAGGCTTCTAGACGAGGACACGCGGAGGGGGCCGGAGGTCATGAGCATCGTGCGGCAGGCACAGGACGGCGAAACCGGGACCGTCCCCGAGAACGGGCCCGTCACCGCGGGCGCCCACCGGCACGACTACGGGCACGCCCCGGAGTTCGACGGCCGGCGCCGCGAACCCGGAACCGGCGAACTGGTCAAGCAGGCCGCGCAGCAGGTGTCGGACCTGATGCGCGCCGAGCTGCGGCTGGCGGTGGCGGAGCTGAAGGACAAGGGCCGCCACGCCGGGACCGGCGCCGGGATGTTCGGCGGTGCCGCGCTGGTCGCGCTGTACGGGGTGGCGGTGCTGCTCGCGGCGGTGGTCGCCGCGATCGCGGTGGCGCTGCCGGTGTGGGCGGCGGCGCTCATCGTCGGCGGGTTCCTCATGCTCGTCGCGGGCGTCCTGGCGATGCTGGGCCGCTCGCAGACCAGGAAGGCCACACCGCCCAAGCCGGAGCAGGCCATGGACGGCGCCCGGCAGACCGTGGCCGAGCTGAAGGAGAGGGCGACGCACCGATGACGACGCAGGACAAGCACACCGCCCACGACGAGCCCGCGGCGCGGGGCAAGCACCCGGCGCAGGGCAAGCACGGCGCCGACGCCGGGACCGCGGAGCTGCGCCAGGAGGTCGACCGGGCGCGCCACGACCTCGGCGAGACGGTGGAGCAGCTGGCGGCCAAGGCCGATGTGAAGGCCATGGCCAGGGACAAGGTCGAGCAGGCGAAGGTGCGGTGGCGCGAGAGCGCCGGGCGGGCCCGCGACGCGGGCGCCGCCGGGCAGGCCAAGCGCGGCGGGATCGTGGCCGCCTCGGCCGGTGCCGTCGCGGTCGCGGTGGTGCTGGTGCGGCGGCGCCGCTCGTCGAAGACGCGGTGGCCCTCCTCCATGGGACGCCACGCCATGGGACGGCAGGGCAAGGGACGGTTCGGCAAGGGACGGTTCGGCGGGTCACGGCGCGGCGGCCGCATGCCGGTCAAGGTCCGGTTGCGGTCCGGGCAGCGTCCCGCGGTCCGGATGCGGCGACGCAGCCGATCGGTCTTCTGAGCGGAGGGAGCCCCCCATGAGCGCACCCAGCGCACCCGGCGCACCCACCGAACTGCCCGCCACCTCCTGGGGGCAGGCCCTGAAACGCACCGCCGGCGAATACCGCAAGGACAACCTGTCGGACTGGGCCGCCGCGCTCACCTACTACTCCGTCCTGTCGATCTTCCCGGCGATGCTGGTGGTGGTGTCGCTGGTGGGACTGGCCGGGACGTCGGTGACGCAGGACCTGATCTCCAGCGTCGGTGACATGGCGCCGGGGTCGGTGAAGCAGCTGCTGATCAGCTCCATCACCCAGCTGCAGGGCAACCGCGCCGGCGCCGGGATCGTCGCGCTGGTGAGCCTGGCGGCGGCGATCTGGTCGGCGTCGGGATACGTGGGGGCGTTCATGCGCGCCTCCAACGTCGTCTACGACATCCCGGAGGGGCGGCCGTTCTGGAAGACCGTCCCGCTCCGCGTGATGGTGACGCTGGTGACGCTCGTGCTGCTGTCGGCGTCGGTGATCGCGGTGGTGGTGTCGGGGCCGCTGGCCCGCGAGGCCGGGGACCTGCTCGGGCTCGGGTCGCAGGCGGTCACCGTCTGGAACATCGCCAAGTGGCCGGTGCTGCTGGTGGTGATCGCGTTGCTGTTCTCGCTGCTGTACTGGGCGGCGCCCAACGCCAAGCGACGGTTCCGGTGGGTGACGCCGGGCGGTGTCCTGGCGATCGTGCTGTGGCTGGTGGCGTCGGGCCTGTTCGCGCTGTACGTGTCGGGGTTCTCCTCCTACAACAAGACCTACGGCAGCCTCGCGGGGATCATCGTGTTCCTGGTGTGGCTGTGGATCACGAACCTGGCGATCCTGCTGGGCGCGGAGCTGAACGCGGAGCTGGAGCGCGGCCGCGCGATCGAGGGCGGGGCCCGTCCGGGCGAGGAGCCCTACGTGGAGTTCCGCGACACCCGCGGGTTCGACGACGACGAGCGCCGCGAGGCGGGCCTCGCCGAGCGGCCCGCCGGCGACGGCGGCCCGCGCGCGGAAGGCGACGGAGGGGCGCGGCGCGCCGAGCTCGACCCCGGGCAGGGTCCCGGCATGGGCGCCGCCGGGCCGGGCGGCACTGAACCCCGGCGGCGCGCGAACCCGGGCCGGCGCTGCGGGGATCACGGGTCGCACAAGTCCGGACACGGTGCATAGGATCAGCGCATGCTTCGTCCGGCTTACCCGATCGAGACCGAGAGGCTGACCCTGCGGCCGTTCCGCGAGGGCGACCTCGATGGCCTGTACGCCTACCAGTCGCTGCCCGAGGTGGCGCGGTTCCTGTACTGGGAGCCGCGGGACCGGGAGGAGTCGCGGGAGTTCCTGAAGCAGAAGATGAGCGCGTCCACCGTGGAGAAGGAGGGCGACTGGCTCGTCCTGGCGGTGGTGCGGCGCGAGACCGGCGACCTGATCGGCGAGGTCAACCTGCAGTGGCGCAGCAGGGAGCACCGGCAGGGCGAGATCGGCTACATCTTCAACCCGGCCTTCCACGGGCAGGGGTTCGCGACCGAGGCGGCGGAGGTCGTGCTGCGGCTCGGGTTCGAGGGCCTTGACCTGCACCGCGTGTGCGGGCGGCTCGACGGCCGCAACGCCGCGTCCGCGCGGGTGCTGGAGCGGCTGGGGATGCGCCGCGAGGCGCACCTGGTGCAGAACGAGATCGTCAAGGGCGAGTGGAGCGACGAGGTCGTGTACGCGATGCTGCGGCACGAGTGGGACGCCCGCACCGCGACCTGACACCGGGTCACCGTTCACCGGGTCACCGTTCACCAGGTCGTCGTCCGGCCTGCTCCTCCAGGGTGCGGGCGAGGTCGCGGACGTGGCCGCGCAGCTCGGCGGGGCGGCGGACGACGAACGGGAACCCGAGCCCGGCGAGCATCCGCGCCATCCCGTCCAGCCGCTCGGCTCGCGCGACCATCACCACTCCCCCGTCCTGCTCGGTGAGCGCGGCGGTGGTGGCGGGGATGCGGCGCCGCGCCTCGGCGAGGGTGGTCTCCAGCAGCACCTCGACCTCGTGCGCGTAGGGGACGCGCGCCAGCGACCGGACGACGTGCTCGACGGGGTCGACGCCGCCGGGCGTCTCGAAGCGCGCGGTGCCCGGCTCGGCGGCGACGACGCGGTCGACGCGGAAGGTGCGGATCTCGCCGCTGCGGTGGTCGTGGCCGGTGACGTACCAGCGGCCGGAGTGGAACACCAGCCCGTAGGGGTCCAGGTCACGCTCGGTCTCGGCGTCGCGCCAGGACCGGTACCGCAGCCGGACGCGGCGCCGCTCCCGCGCCGCGGCGGCGAGGGTGAGCACGGCGCCGGTGTCGGGCGCGGCGGCGTCCCGTGCGGCGAGGGTGAAGTCGAGGGTGTCGCGCAGCGCCTGGACGCGGCCGGCCAGCGCGGCGGGCAGTACTCGCTGCACCTTGGCCAGGGCGCTCTCGGTGGCCTGGCCGGGCAGCCCGATCCGCCGCCCGGCCAGCAGCCCGAGGACGACGGCGGTGGCCTCGTCGTCGGTGAGCATGAGCGGCGGGAGCTTGTAGCCGGGCATGAGGCGGTAGCCGCCGTGGCGGCCGCGTTCGGCGACGACGGGGACGCCGAGGTCCTCCAGCCGCGCGGCGTAGCGGCGGACGGTGCGCTCGTCCACGCCGAGCCGCGCGGCGAGGTCCGCGCCGCGCATGCGGTGGTTGGCCTGCAGCAGTTCGAGCATGGCCAGGACGCGGGTCGTCGGGTGCGACGACCCGGACGGCGAAGGATGTGACACGGATCGCTCACCTAATCCGGGCGGTTTCTGTCCGGTATTCACCGTAGCGTGGGGAGCATCGTCGAGAAAGGACGGCAGAGATGGCGACGTTCGTATTGGTTCCGGGGTACTGGCTGGGCGGCTGGGCGTGGGAGGAGGTGGCCGGGCCGCTGCGCGCGGCGGGTCACGACGTCCACGCGGTGACCCTGGCCGGGATGGCGGAGCGGGCGGGTGAGGCGGCGCCGGGCGTGGACGTCGACGCCCACGCCGCCGACATCGCCGAGGTCATCGAGCGCGGCGGCCTGAGCGGGGTGGTGCTGGTGGCGCACAGCGGCGCGAACATGGCCGCGACGGCCGTGGCCGACCGGATGCCCGAGCGGATCGCGCGGGTCGTCTACGTCGACACCGGGCCGATGCCGGCGGGCCTGGCCGGGATCGACTTCCACGACCCGCAGGCGCGCGCGGAGCTGGAGAAGCAGGTCGCGGACGAGGGCGAGGGGTGGCTGATCCCGGTGCCGGCGTTCGACCCGGCCGCCGATCCGGTCAACCTCGCCGGCCTGACCGGGGAGCACCTGGCGGCGATGCGCGAGCGCGGGACGCCGCAGCCGTTCGGGACGGCGACGCAGCCGGCCGCGCGTCCCGACCCGCTGCCGGACACGCCCCGCACGCTGGTCGCGTGCACGATCCCGCTGGCGGCGGTGCGGCGGCTGGGCGCGGAGGGCAACCCGGTCTTCGCCGGGATGACCGGCCCGTCGTGGACCTACCGGGAGCTGCCCACCGGCCACTGGCCGATGTTCTCCGCGCCGCGCGAGCTGGCCGCGCTGCTGGACGAGCTCGCCACGCTCGGCTAGCCCCCGGTGGCGGGCGCCGGGGGTGGGCGCCGGGGGTGGGCGCCGGGGGTGGGCGCCGGGGGTGGGCGCGGAGCGCCGCTGACCGTCGCGGGGGCCCGGTCAGCGGCGCCCGGCCGTGCCCGGCCGCGGGTCAGCGGCCGTAGCCGAGCCCGTGGCCGAACGGGTACAGGGCGGTGCCGGGGGCGTCGCGGACGGGGATCGTGACGGGCAGCCGGCCCCGCGGGTCCAGCTCGCCGAACAGCACCTTGCCGACCGAGCGCAGCGCCTCGGCGGTGTAGGAGTAGGTGGCCAGGTAGGTGCCGGCCTCGGGGAACCAGGCGATGTCGTAGGGGTCACGGACGGCGACGACGATGACGGGTTTGCCCGTCGCGAGCAGGGCCTTGACGAGGTCGGCCTGGCCGGGGCCGTTGTGGCCGGGCTCCGCCTTGACGTCCCACGCGCGGTTGGTGACCGCGACGACGAGGTCCTGGCCCTGCGCGGCGGCGACGGCCTGGTCGATCTGGGCCTGCCCGGGGCTGAGGCCGGTCTGCCGGACGGTGGCGGTGGCGCCGCGCCGGGCGAGCTCGGTGCCGAGCGTCGCGGTGGTGGCCACGCCCCATCCGGTGACGAGCACGTCGCGCGGGCCGGCCCGCAGCGGCAGCACGCCGGCGCCGTTCTTGATCAGGGTGGTGGTGCGGTCGGTGGCGCGCTGCGCGGCGGCCAGGTGCTCCGGGGTCCCGACGACGTCGCCGATCCTGGACTCGTCGGCGAACGGGTCGCGGAACAGGCCGCGCTTGTGCTTCAGCTCCAGGATCCGGTACACCGACTCGTCGATGCGCCGCTCGGTCAGCTCGCCGGATCTCACGGCGGCGACGACGGCGGCGAGCTGGCGGGGGAACACGCCGGTGCCGCCGGCGTCGGCGGGCGGTTTGAGCAGGACGTCCGCGCCGGCCTTGACCGCCAGCACGGGGACGCGCTCGTCGCCGTACTTGGCGCGGACACCGTCCATGTCCAGGGCGTCGGTGACGACGACGCCGCGGTAGCGCAGCCGCTCGCGCAGGATGCCGGTGAGGATCGGCCGCGACAGGGTGGCGGGGTCGCCGGAGGCGTCCAGCGACTTCACCACGATGTGCGCCGTCATGATCGAGTCGGCGCCGCGGGCGATCGCGGCGCGGAACGGCGGCAGGTCGAGCCGCTCCCACTCCGCGCGCGTGTGGCCGATCTCCGGGACGCCGGTGTGGCTGTCGGTGGTGGTGTCGCCGTGCCCGGGGAAGTGCTTGACGGTCGGGGTGACGCCGCCCGACCGGTACCCGCCGATCTGCGCGGTGACCATGGACGACACCAGCCCCGGGTCGGACCCGAAGGACCGGACGCCGATGACGGGGTTGGCGGGGTTGACGTTGACGTCGGCGTCGGGCGCGTAGTCCTGGTTGACGCCGATGGCGCGCAGTTCCCGGCCGGTGATGCGGGCCAGGGCGCGGGCGTCGCCGGTGCTGCGCCCGGCGGCCAGCGCCATCGCGCCGGGCGACTGGGTGGCGGGCGGCTGGACGCGGGCGACGATGCCGCCCTCCTGGTCGATGGCGATCGTCGCGGGGATCCTGTGGCGCTGCGCGAGCGCGGCGCGCTGGATGCCGTTGGAGAAGGCGGCGAGCTGGCGCGGGTCGGTGACGTTCTCGCCGTAGTAGATGAACCCGCCGGGGTTGTAGCGGGCCATGACCTGCGCGGCGTTGTCGACCCCGTACAGCTTGCGGTTGGCGGCGACGGCGGCCGGGTCGGCGGTGTCGGCGCTCTTGCCGTAAATCTGCAGGACGAACAGCTGCGCGGCCTTCCCCTCCAGCGTCATCGCCCGCAGGATCCGCATCAGGTGCGGTTCGCGGCCGTGCCCGCCGCGGGCCTGCGCGGCGGGGGTGTCCAGGGCGGCGAGGCCGGTGACGGCGAGCGTCCCGGCGGTGACCCCGGCGAGCCAGCGGCGCCCGAGTGCGCGTCGACGGTCCATGTCGGCTCCCTCCGCCCCCCGGGCAGCCTCGACGATCAAGGTTCCTGCCGGCACGGTAACCCCGTGCCGCGCGCCCGTCCACAACGCGGGGCCCGCCGGAACCGGCCGCGTGGCCGATACAGGGCAGATGATCACGATGGCCGGCTCCGGGCGGTTAGCCTGTTCGACGATCATTCGGTCTGCCCCGCCGGAGCGTGCTCGCGTGGACCCCTCCGATGGCACCCGCCCGCCCGATGACACCTGTTCGCCCGATGGCGCCGTGGTGATCGGTGGCCGGTACCGGCTGGTGCGCGAGCTCGGACGCGGCGGCATGGGCCGGGTGTGGGAGGCGGTCGACGGGGTGCTGCGGCGCCCGGTCGCGGTGAAGGAGGTGCTGCCGCCCGAGGGCCTGGACCCGGCGGAGCGGCGGCGGCTGATGGCGCGGGCGGTGCGGGAGGCGCGCGCGGCGGCGCTGCTGGAGCACGAGTCGATCGTCGTGGTACACGACGTGCTCGTCGAGGGCGACCGGCCGTGGATCGTGATGGAGCTGGTGGAGGGCGTGACGCTGCGGGAGGCGGCGCCGCTGCCGCCGGCGGAGGCGGCGCGGGTGGGCGTGGCGGTGCTGGGCGCGCTGCGCGCCGCGCACGCCGCCGGGGTGCTGCACCGGGACGTGACGCCGGGCAACATCATGCTCGCCTCCGGGCCCGGTCCGGCGGGCCGGGGCGGGCGGGTGGTGCTGACCGATTTCGGGATCGCCGTGATGGCCGGGGACACGGCGCTGACCCGGACCGGGACGGTGATCGGCAGCCCCGGCTACATCGCGCCCGAGCGGCTGGACGGCGGCACGGTCGACGGCCGCAGCGACCTGTTCTCGCTCGGCGCGGCCCTGTACGCGGCGGTGGAGGGGCGCGGCCCGTTCGCGCGGTCGTCGGACGCGGCGGCGCTGGCGGCGACGCTGACCGAGGCGCCGCCGCGTCCCCGGAGTGCGGGTCCGCTGCGGCCGGTGCTGGCGGCGCTGCTGCGCAAGGACCCGGCCGCCCGCCCGGATCCGGCCGAGGTGCTGCGGGCGCTGCGGCGCGTGGCGGGCGGCCGGGCACGCACCGGCCTTTCGGCGGCGCGGCTGCGGGGGCGGCTGCTGCCGGAGCTGGCGTGGCTGACGGCGATGGCGGTGGCCGCCGCGCTGTTCCTGCTGCCGGACGCGGTCACCGGGCCGCGCGGCGCGGGCGCCTACCGCGCGGGTCTCGCGCTGTGCCCGCTGGAGGCCGGGCCGCATGTGTTCGACGCCGTGGAGGCGGACGCCTCCGGTGTCCGCGTGTGCAGGGCCCTGACCGGTGTGTACAGCCTGCGCTGGTTCCAGGGGTACCGGCGTGAGCACGGCAGCCCGGCGGCGCTGCGGTTCTCCTCGGCCGGTGCCGCGCACCGCTGGCTGCGGTTCCTGAGCGGCTTCGACCTGGACGGCGAGCGCCCCTACCCCTACACCTACCGGGTGTTCACCAGGTCGCTGCCGCCCGGGATCGAGCTGCGGGCGCGCCGGCCCCGCCCGCTGGACGGCATCGCCGACGAGGCGTTCATCCGCGAGGTCCGCACGGGCACGGGCGGCTCGGTCGACCTGATGGAGGTCACCTTCCGCGACTCCAACGTGGTGCTGAGCGTGCGGGCCCAGCCGTACGGCGATCCGGCCGCGACCGTCCGCGCGGCGCTGATCGTCGTCGCCGAGCTGGTGGTCGCGCACCTGCGCGGCCGGGCGCGGTGAGGGGGCACGGTGAGGGGAACGGTGGCGGGTGGAGAGGGAGGCGGGGTGACCGTGCTGGAGGGCCGCTACCGGCTGGAGGTGCTCCTGGGCCGGGGCGGGATGGGCGCGGTGTGGCGCGCGGCCGACACCGTCCTGGACCGGGAGGTGGCGGTCAAGGAGCTGCTGCTGCCCGATGGGGCCCCGCCCGAGCGGCGCGCGGTGATGGTCGAGCGGGCGCTGCGGGAGGCGCGCGCCGCCGCCCGGGTCCGGCACCCGAACGCGATCCGGGTGCACGATGTGTTCGCCTCCGGCGGGCGGCCGTGGATCGTGATGGAGCTGCTGTCGGGGCACGGCCTCGACGTGGAGATCGCCGAGCGGGGGCGGCTGGCGCCCGAGCGGGTCGCCGAGATCGGCCGCGGGCTGCTGGCGGCGCTGCGCGCGGCGCACGAGAAGGGCGTGGTGCACCGCGACGTCAAGCCGGGCAACGTGTTCTGCCGCGACGACGGGCGGGTGGTGCTCACCGACTTCGGCATCGCCGCGATGGACGACGAGGAGCGCATCACCCGGACCGGGCTGCCGATCGGGACACCCGGCTACATCGCGCCCGAGCGGCTGCGCGGCGCGCCCGCCGGGCCGCCGTCGGACCTGTTCGCGCTCGGTGTGCTGCTGTACGCGGCGCTGACCGGGACGGCGCCGTTCGCCCGCGAGGAGCCGCTCGCGGCGCTGGGCGCCGTCCTCACCTGCGCTCCGCCGCCGCCGGACGGCCCGCCGCGGCTCGCGGCCCTGGTGATGGGGCTGCTGGCACCGGATCCGGCGCGCCGCATCACCGCCGAGCGGGCGGGTGAGGTGCTCGCCGACCCCGCCCTGACCGACCCGCCCGCCGGCCCGTCCGCCGGCGCGGGGGCGGGGGCGCGGTGGTGGCTGCCGGCCCGGGTCGCGCTGGCGGCGGTGGGCGTGCTGGCGGTGGCGTCGATGCCGCTGCGCGGCTGCGGTGCGCCGCCGGCGGAGGTGGAGGTGGTCCCGACGGTGGCGCCGCGCGCCGGGACGCCGACGCCCGCGCCGGCGCCGGCGTTCCCGGGGCTGTCGCCGCCGGCCCCGTCGTGGCCGCTGTCGCCGCGGTACACGCCGTCGATCCCGCCGTGCCTGCTGCGGGGTGACTGTTGATCCCGGGGCTGCGGGATCTGCCCGCCGGCCCGTTCCCGCCGTGGGCGCCGGGGCGGGTGAGCGGCGACCGCGCGCTGCTGCGGCTGGCGGTCGTGCTGGCGGTGGCGGCGGGGATCGCGGCGCTGGCGTCCAGGGGCGGTGACCCGGCCCTGTACTGGCCGCGGCTGGCGTGGACGCTGGGGCTGGCGGCGGTGTCGGTGCTCGCGCTGGTCCGCCCGGCGCGCCGCGACCGGCGCGGCTGGTGGGCCGTGGTGCTCACCGCGCTGGGCGTGATCGCGGCGGTGCTGGTGAAGGTCGCGCTGACCGGCGCGGTGATGGCGTGGGCGGCGGCGGCCGCGGCGGTGTGGACGGCGGTGACGCTGGCGCCGCTCGCGGCCCGCGCGCCGCGCCGCCCCGCGACCTGGACGGCACCGCTCCGCGGCGCGATCGGCGGCGCGATCCGGAGTGCGACGCGGGGCTCGTTCAGGGTGCGGGGCCTTCGACGTAGGGCGCCAGCGCCGCCCGGTACTGCGACGGCAGAATCCCCGACCGATACAGGATCGCCTGTTCCTGGGCGTAGAGGGGGCAGACCTCGTCGGCGCCGGTGATCTCGAACCGGCGGACCTCCCGCCCGGTGCGGGCCTCCAGCAGCCGGACCAGGTACCGGGACCGGTGGAGGGTGATCGTGCCGATCTGGCTGCGTTCGAAGACGCTGAGGCGGGAGTAGCGGGGGCACCGCGCCACCTCCTCGCCGAGCCCGGTGCCGTCGAGGGGTTCGGCGCAGGAGACCAGCTGGACCCGTCCGGGCGCGGTGGGACGCCAGGCGGCGGGGGGCTTGCCGGGGTCGGCGGAGGCGCCGTCGCCGGGCCCTCCCCCGCCGTAGATGACGATCGGGTGCGGCCCGTCGCCGCGGTAGGGCGCGGCGCGGGTGAAGGCGGTTCCTTCGCAGACCGGGTACCAGTCCTGGCCGATGGTGCGCAAGGGGAGCCAGTCGACGCGGTCGGGCCCGGCGGTGGCGTGCCAGGCCGCCGCCACGGTGAGCGCGGCGGTGACGGCCAGCAGCAGCCACCGGTTGCGCCGTGCGAACTCCGCCACGCCCCCGACGGTAGGGGATCATTTGCGGCGGAACCATCGCCAGATCGCGCCGGCGGGCGCGTCCGGCACGGTGAGCGGGTGCTCCTCGATGTCGTAGCGCCGCACGTACGCGCCGGCGAAGGCCTGCACGCTCGCGCCGATGGGCAGGGCCAGCAGCACCCCGATGGGGCCCATGACGGCCGCGCCGGCCAGGATCAGCCCGAACGCGACGGCGGGGTGCATGTCCAGGGTGCGGGCGGTGATGCGGGGCTGGAGCAGGTAGTTCTCCAGCTGCTGGTAGCCGATGACGAACAGCAGCATCCACAGCGCGGTCGACGGCGCGACGGTCAGCGCGATCAGCACCGGCACCGCGCCGGCCAGGTAGGTCCCGACGGCGGGGATGAACTGCGACACCACGCCCACCCACAGCGCGAGCGTGGCGGCGTAGGGGACGCCGAGCCCGATCATGGCGATGAAGTGCGCGATGCCCGACAGCAGCGCCGTCAGCGCCCGCGAGTAGATGTAGCCGCCGGTCTTCTCCACGGCGATCTCCCACGCCCACAGCACCTGCCGCTGGCGCCTGGGCGGGAGCAGGGAGCACACCGTCCGGCGGAACTGGGGGCCCTCGGCCGACAGGTAGAAGGTGAACAGCAGGACCCCCAGGGCTTTGAAGATGACGCCGAACGCGGTGGCGCCGATCCCCCAGACGTTCTCGGCCAGGGACGACAGGTGCCGGGTGAGGGTGTCGGTGACGGTCGGCAGCCGCTCGAAGAGGGTGTCCTGCGACAGGTTCGTCCCGAAGGTGGAGTTGATCCAGCCGATGAGGTGCCGGACGTAGCCGGGGAACCCCTCGATGAGGGTCATCGCCTGGCCGGCCAGCAGCGACCCGATGCCGCCGAGGAACCCGCCGGCGAGCACGCCGACGGCCAGGAACATCACGGCGGTGGCGGGGCCGCGGCGCCAGCCGCGGCGGGCCAGCCGGTTGACGCCCGGTTCGATCGCGAACGCCAGGAACAGCGAGGTCAGCAGGAGCAGCAGCAGTTCGCGCAGCCGTTCCAGCAGCCACAGCCCGGCCAGGAACGCCAGCACGATCGCGCCGGCGAGCAGGAACGCCTTGGGCAGCCACGGCGGCATCCGCGCGGGCGGCCCGGTGCCGCCGCGCCCGTCGCCGCCGGGTCCGGCGGCGGAGGGTCCTGTCGCGGGCGGCCCGCCGGGGGCGTCGGGAGGGACGTCGGCGGGCGCGTAGGCGGCGCTGTCGCCCGGCGTCTGCGGCATGCCCGCACGGTAACCGCGCTGTGGGGGACCTCCGGCGGGCGTGCCCTCCCGCAGACGCGATCTTTGCCGAGATTTCAGCCGCCGCTGCCCCGCCCCTCGCGCCCCCTTCTTGACCGGCCGGTTATAGAACCAGTAGGTTAAAGAACCTGGTCATGGAAGCAGGTGGTCATGAGTGATGTCGCCACGGCCGGGCTCGACGCGACCTTCGCGGCCCTGGCCGATCCGACCCGCCGCGCGATCCTGGCGCGGCTGCGCGGCGGCGAGGCGTCGGTGTCGGAGCTGGCCGCGCCGTTCGCGATGAGCCAGCCCGCGGTGTCCAAGCACCTGAAGGTGCTGGAGCGGGCGGGGCTGATCACGCGGGGCCGCGACGCGCAGCGCCGGCCGTGCCGGCTGCGTCCCGGCCCGCTGGCGGAGGCGGCGGACTGGCTGGAGACCTATCGCGCGTTCTGGGAGGACCGCTTCCAGAACCTGGACGTCCTGCTCGGCGAGCTGAAGAGGGAGAGCGGCGATGAGTGAGTTCGAGGAGCTGTACCGGGAGCACGCGGACGCCGCGGGCGACGCGGAGATCGCCGGGCGGTACCGGCGCCGCGCCGACGCGTTCGGCGCCAAGGTCGCCGCCGTCGGCGAGGACCAGTGGGACAACCCGTCGCCGTGCGAGAAGTGGACGGCCAGGGACGTCGTGCAGCACATCGTCGACATGCACGAGGTGATGCTGAGGCCGCTGGGCCGCGCGCCCTCGCCCGCGCCGGGCGTGGCCGAGGACCCGGTGGCGGCGTTCCGCGCCGCGCGCGCCGACGTCGAGGCCGTCCTGGCCGATCCGGTGCTGTCGGCGCGCGAGTGCGACACGCCGTCGGGGCGGCTGACCGCGCTGCAGCACATCGACCAGGTCGTCTCCCAGGACCTGCCGCTGCACGGCTGGGATCTGGCCAAGGCCACCGGGCAGGACGACACGATCGACCCGGCCGACGTCGAGGCGGCCCTGGCGGGCGTGGGCGCCATCCCGGAGGAGACGATGCGGATGCTGCGGACGCCGGGCGCGTTCGGGCCGGGCGTGGAGGTGTTCGGCCCGGAGGTGCGGGTCGGCGCGGACGCGTCCGCGCAGGACCGCCTGCTGGGCTTCATCGGCAGGGATCCGCGTTGGCGCCCGTGACGGTCGCCACCCCCTCCGACCGGGCGATCGTCATGACGCGGGACTTCGCCGCGCCCCGCGCGCTGGTGTTCGCGGCCTGGACCGAACCCGATCTGGTCATGCGCTGGTACGGCGCGCACGGCTGGCAGGTGGTGACGGCGGAGATCGACCTGCGGGTCGGCGGGGCGTGGCGGTTCGTCTGGGAGGGCCCGGACGGGGCGGGCATGGCCGCCGGGGGCCGCTACCGGGAGATCGACGCGCCGTCCCGCCTGGTCTACACCGAGTCGTTCGACGAGCACTGGTATCCCGGGCAGGCGCTGGTGACCCACGACCTGGCCGCGCGGGACGGGACGACGACGCTCACCACGACGTTCCTGTTCGAGTCCAGGCGGGTCCGTGACCTGGTCATCGCGTCGCCGATGGACCGCGGCGTCGCCGAGGGCTACGACCGTCTCGACGCCGTCCTGGACGAGCTGAACCGGCCCTGAGGCCCTCCCCCGGCGGCGGGCGGCTCAGCCGGGTGGGGGCTGGAGGAGTTCGGTGATCGCCTTGTCGAGGCGGGCGCGGCGCCCGGCCTCGGTGCGGGCCTTGAGCAGCGGCAGGATGATCTGGTAGCGGCGGGTCTTGTCGAGGGCGTCGAAGCGGGCGGCGGCCTCGGGGTGCGCGGCGAGCGCCTCGGCGAGGTCGTCGGGGACGGTGACGCCCCGCTGGGCGGCGTAGGCGGCGTCCCAGCGCCCGTCGGCGCGGGCGGCCTCGACCTCGGCCAGGCCGGGCGGGCGCATCCGTCCTTGGGCGGTGAGTTCCTCGACGCGTTCGACGTTCACCCGCGACCAGGGGCTGCCCTTGCGGCGGCGGGAGTAGCGCTGCAGGTAGCTGTGCTCGTCGTGGGACTTGCGCTGGCTGTCGATCCAGCCGTAGCACAGCGCGACGTCGAGGGCCTCCCTGATCGTGATGGAGGTGACCGGGGCGCCCTTCTTGGCGATCTTCAGCCAGACGCCGCCTTCGGTCTCGTGGTTGTCGGCCAGCCACGCCTCCCATTGGGCGGCGTCCGCGAAGTGCATCATCGCCCCAGCATCACCTACCGTGCCCGCCCGGCGGAAGCCGCCCCGGTCACGGCGGGCCGAGGACGGGCGGGTCGAGGACGGCCAGGTCGAGGTGGCGCAGCCGGCCGGGGTCGGCGATGAGGTCGTATTCGGCGACGCGGCCGTCGCGGACGGTGATCGCGATGGCGAGCTGGAGGCGGCCGTGCGGGGCGACGACGGCGCCGGCGCGCCCGTCGACGAGGGCCGGTGCGGCGTGCCGGGCGCGGCGGCCGAACAGCCGTGTCTCGCGGGCGACGGCGCCGGCGCCGCGGGTGACGGGCTCGCGGCCGGGCGGCAGGACGGCGGTGTCGGCGCGGCGGACGACGTCGGGTGCGAGGACGGCCAGCAGCGCGTCGAGGTCGCCGTCGCGGGCGGCGGCGAGGAACGCCTCGACGACGCGGCGCTGGCGGGCGAGTTCGGCGGGCGGCACGGCGGGGGTGCCGCGCACGCGCTGCCGGGCGCGGCTGGCGAGCTTCTTGGCGGCGGAGGTGCTGCGGCCGACGATGGCGCCGATCTCCTCGAACGGCACGGCGAACACGTCGTGCAGGACGAACGCGACGCGCTCGGCGGGCCCGAGGGTGTCCAGCACGACGAGCATGGCGCGGCCGACCTGGTCGATCAGCTCGGCCTCGCGTTCGGGGTCGCCGCCGGCGGCCTCGGTCGCGGGCGCGTGCCAGGCGTAGGGTTCCTCGCGGCGGGACGCGCGGGCGCGCAGCATGTCCAGGCACAGCCGGGACACGACGGTCCGCAGCCACGCCTCCAGGTTGGCGATGGTGGCGGGGTCGGTGCGCGCCAGCCGCAGCCACGCCTCCTGGACGGCGTCGTCGGCCTCCGCGGCCGTGCCCAGCATCCGGTAGGCGGCCGCGCACAGCCGCCCGCGGTGCGCCTCGAACTCCTCGGCCAGCGCGCCGTGCTCGTCCATCGGTCACCTTTCCTCGTCGCCGCGCGTCTGCAGGGTGGACATCCGCTGGACGGCGCGACAGGAGACGGCCCGATGATCCAGTACGAGCAGGGTATCGGCGGCCGGCCCGGCCGGGCTAGGCCACCAGGGCCGCGGCGAGCACGGAGGTCACCGTCCTGCGGACGGCCTCGGTGTCGGGCGGGGCGGCCTGCCGGTCGGCGAACAGCATGTGCCCGGCGCCGATCAGCGTGAACGCGAGCGTGTCGACGTCGGCGGCGGCGTCCAGGCGCCCCAGTTCCCGTTCCCGGCGGAGGTAGGCGGCGATCATCTCGGCGGCCTCGGTGAGGACGGGGACGCCGGCGGGCCAGGTGCGGCGCAGCCGGGCGCGCAGCTCGTCGCGGAAGGTGACGAGCGCGACGATCGCGACGGCGACCGATCCGAACAGTGCGGTCAGCGCGCCGGTGAGGTTGCCGGTGACGGTGCCGGTCCCGGCGGCGCGGCGCAGCTCGGCGGCCTGGGCGTCCATGCGGTGGACGCGGTCGAGCACGAGCTCGGCGAGGAAGTCGTCGAAGTCGGTGAAGTGCCGGTGCAGGACGCCCTTGGCGCAGCCGGCCTCGGTGGTGACGGCGCGGCTGGTGAGCGCGCTCGGCCCGGCGCGGAGCAGGACGCGCTCGGCGGCGCCGAACAGCTGCTCGCGCACGTCGCGGATGTGCACCCCGGTCGGCACGTGGCGTCCTCCCCGGTCCCCCGGTCGCGGATGGGCGGCTGCCCACTGTACTGCGGCCGGTGCCGGTCACCCGGGGGCGGCGGGGAACAGCAGGGTGTCCAGGCCGCGGCGGACGCCGGGGGTCTCGGCGGCGCGGCGGATCGCCAGGAGGGTCCCGGCGGCGTAGGGGTCGGGGGTGAGGCCGGGGTCGTGGCGCATGAGGAGCCGTTCGCCGGCGCCGCCGAAGACGACCTCGGTGGCGACGACGAAGCCGGGCAGCCGGAGCGAGTGGACGCGGGTTCCGGCGACGTCGGCGCCGCGCGCCCCGGGCGGGCCGTGCAGCCGCTCCGGCGCGACGGCCGGGGCGGGCGGGTGCTCGCGGCCGAGGGCTTCGGCGAGCTCGCGGGCGGTGCCGCTGGGGACGTCGGGTTTGGCGGCGTCGGCGTAGTCGATGATCTCCCAGTGGTCCAGCTGCCGGGCGGCGATGGTCGCGGCGCGCAGCAGGATCGCGGCCATGACCGAGAAGTTGCCCGCGGCGATCACCCCGGCGCCGGTGCCGCGGGCGAGGCGGTCCAGTTCGTCGTAGTCGGCGCTGGTGAGGCCGCTGGAGCCGATGACGGTGTGGACTCCGGCCCCGACGGCGGTCCACACGTTCGCGCGGACGGCCTCGGCGCTGGTGTAGTCGACCAGGACGTCCACGGGGGCGTCGTCGAGCGCTTCGGCGACGGTGGCGTAGACGCGTCCGGGGCCCTTCGCGGCGGTGGCGTCCGCGAGGCCGCGGCCGGCGGCCGAGCGGGACACTCCGGCGGTCAGGGCCAGGTCGGCGGCGGCGTCGATCCCGGCGATGATCGGCGGCGCGGTCCAGCCGGTGACGCCGGCGAAGCAGACGTTGATCACATCTGGAGTGTAGGCGCGCGGCCGCGGGCCAGGGGCGGGACGGGTGGCCGGCGCGGCGTCGGGCTCCGTGATCGCCATAACGATGTCTCGAGCATCGCGCGTTTCCTGATGCGGAATCAGGGGTCTGCCCGGCGTGCCCGGCTCAGTTCCCGCGGACCCGATTCAACCGGCCGCCGCTCCCCCGGGGCAACCCTTTATCTCCGGGGCCGCCCCCGGGGCGTACCGGGGGGCCGGGCGGCCGGGGGTCAGCGGGTGAACAGGGAGGCGTAGACGGTGCGGCCGCCGTCGGTGACGATCTGCCCGGCCAGGTGCGGGGCGGTGACCGTCGAGAGCCGCAGGTCCCGCCCGCCGGCCGGGTAGCGGTCCTCCTCGTGCAGGTCGGCGGGCCCGGCGGGAGCCTCGGCGAGCCAGCGGCCGATCTCGGCGAGGCGACCGGCGCGGTCGCGTTCCAGCGCGCCGCGCAGCGCGGCCACCCCGGCCAGGCCGTCGGTGTCGAACGGTTCGGGCTCGCCGGGCGGGGCGGGTTCGGCGCGGTGGGCGGCGACGCCGTAGGCGAAGCACCCCAGCGCGGGCCACATCTCGGCGAAGTAGGCGGGGTCGGGTGCGATCTCCAGGCCGGCGAACCGGCCGGCGAGGAAGAACAGCGCGCCGACCTGGCCGGGCAGGGGCTCCAGCCGGGACTGGAACCGGGTCAGGACCGGCCGCTCGCGGGAGAGGATCTGCTCCAGGTGGCCGCGCCGCGTGCGCCCGTGCCGGGCGTTGAGCGCGGCGATGTCGTCCCACAGCTTGCCGTGGCCGGGCACGCCGCGCAGTTCCAGGGCGCGGGCGCGCAGCTCCAGCGGCAGGACGAAGAACCACTGGTCGCGTCCGGCGAGGTAGCCGCCCTGGCTCTGCTGGACGCAGCAGGCGTCCTCGAACAGCAGCCGCTGCCCGGGCGCCAGGAACGCCGACCGGCACAGGGCGTGGTTCTGCGCGCGGTCCTGGATGTAGCCGATGTGCAGCGGGACGATCGCGACACCGGACCCGGCGTTGGCGAGTTCGACGCGCCCGTAGCCGGGGACGCGGGACAGCTTGAGGCCGGTGCGGGGCGGCGCGAAGCCGGGGTGGGCGGGCCCGGAGACGGGCACCATGGTGAGCGCGCCGGCCTGCTGCGGGGTGCCGAGGCGGTGCCCGGCCAGGCTGAGCGGGCCGGGCAGGAGGGTGTCGAGCGCCGTCGCCGGTGTCATGCGGTGCTCCTTCTCGGTTCAAGCGGGACCCGTCCATCCGGGAGCACGCGGCCGCCGCGCGGCCGGGGTGAGCTGATGGGCGGTCAGGCGGCGAGGTGGGTGGTCAGGCCGTCGGCCTGCCGGTCCAGGGCGTCCAGGCGGGCGCGCAGGGCGGTGCGCAGCCACGGCGCGCCGGCCGGGCAGTGCCCGAGCATCCAGGGCAGCAGCCCGGCGAAGTCGTCCTGGTGCCAGAACCCGCGCTGCGGCAGGGCCGGGGCGGGGCGCCGCAGCCGCAGGTCGTCGCCGGCGGTGAACAGGGCGTGGCAGAACACCACGGGGGTGGTGACCCCGGCGCGGGGCAGGCTCGCCGCGACGCGGGCCAGGTCGCCGGGGAAGACGTTCTCGTAGCCGTCGGAGACGACGGCGACCAGGTCGGGGTCGGCGCCGAGGGCGTCCAGCACGCCGGTGGCCAGGTCGGTCGCGCCGCGCGGGGCGCGCTCGTCGCCGCCGGCCTCGATGACCTCCAGCCGCGCGCAGACCTGCGACAGCACCATCCGCAGCGCGGCGGCCTGCGACATCAGGGCCCATTCGCGGTCGCCGTGGCCGCGCATGGACGCCGAGGCGTCGATGACGAGCGCGACCGTCCCCTCGAAGCGGGGGAAGGGGGCCGCGGCGGCGGCGACGTGGCGGCCGAGCGCGGCGTAGAGCTCTTCGGCGGGCCCGCCCCGGTACAGGTGGACGAGGGTGGCGGCGATGTCGCCGCGGTTGGCCGGGGTGATCGTCGCGGGGTGCTCGCGCGGCGCGTCCAGGGGCAGGATGGGTTCGTGCGGCATTCCCGCGGCCGGCTCGGCGGGGTGCTCGGCGGCGTGGGGGCCCGCGGCGGGTGGGGCGGTGTAGAGGGCGCGGACGCGGGCCGCGGTCGCCGCGGACCCGGCGGCGCGCGGTGACAGGAACCGCAGCAGGCGGCGCCGCAGGTGGTCGGAGGCGGTGTCGCCGGCGGCGATGCGGCGGGCGACACCGCGGGCGGTGGCGGTGCCGAGGGCGTGCTCGAAGCAGTCGAGCAGGGCGGGGCGGCGCGCGGCGATGAGCGCGTCGGCGTCGGGGTGCTCCAGCACGAACCGCAGCACGGCGCGGGTGGTGTGCTTGTGGTTGGCGCGCAGCCGCCGCAGCGCGAGCAGGACGGTGATGACGTGCGCGGGCGGCAGCCCGAGGGTCAGGACGCGGGCGGCGCGGGCGGCGGTGTCGCGGGCCGGCGCGGGAAGGTCGGCCTGGGAGGCGGCGAGGGTCTGCAGCAGCACGCGGGCGCGCTGCCAGGGCCGCGCGCCGGGCGCCAGGCCGAGCAGCGCGTACCCTTCGGCGTCGTGGGCGTGGGCGGCGCGGTGCAGGTCGGCGTCGTCCCAGCGCAGGGGGCCTCCCCTGGGCAGGGTGAGGGCGGTGTCGTGGGTCTCCAGGTGGGCGAGGAGCGTGGGGGTGTCCATGATTGTTCGCCTCCGCAATCATGGAGTGTAGGAATCCGCGCCGCGGGCCCGACACTCATTTTCCGGCGGGCGCGGCCATCCCGGTCCCGGCCGTCCCGCCCTCGACGGGCACGGCGAGGCCGGCGGCGGTGAGGTCGGGGCGGGGGACGGCGGCGCGCTGGGCGATGTAGGCGCCGGTCAGCACGATCACGCCGCCGAGCATCTGCGCGGGGGTGAGGCGCTCGCCGAGGACGGCCCAGGCGATGAGCGCGGCGGCGACCGCCTCGGTGTAGCAGATCGCGCCGCCGACCTGGGCGGACAGGCGCTGCAGCCCGGCGACGCCGGTGAGGTAGGCCAGCACGGTGCTGACGATCCCGATCCAGAGGACCAGGCTCCAGCCGGGGGCGGTGTGCCCGGCGACGGGGACCTGCGCGGGCAGCACGTCCCAGGGCAGCGACCAGGGGGTGGCGAGCGCGGTGAGCAGCGCGGCGGCGACGACGCTGCCGGAGGCGGTGATGACCAGCGGGTCGACGTGTCCGGTGAGGCGGTCGACGATGAGGAAGTAGCTGGCCTGGCAGGCGGCGGCGCCGATCCCGGCGGCCAGCCCGAGCGGGTCCAGGGTGAGGCCGGACCAGATCTGGACGACGAGCGTCAGCCCGGTCATGGCGACCGCGACGCCGGCGATGGCGGTGCGGTGCACGGGGGCGCGGCGGACCAGGCCCAGCCACGCCAGCACCATGACCGGGCCGCTGAACTCCAGCAGGATCGCCACCCCGACCGGCAGCCGGGACGCGGCGACGAAGTACAGGGCCTGGCATCCGGCGACGCCGGTCACCCCGTACAGGACGACGGGCCCCAGGTGGGGGCGCAGCGCGCGGGCGGCGGTGCGGCCGCGCAGCAGCAGCGCGAGCGGCACCAGGACCAGCGCGGCGGTCGCGATCCGCAGCCACACCGCCTGCAGCGGGCCGAGGCCGGCCTCGATGAGCGCCTTGCCGAACGGCCCGGACGCGCCGAAGCACACCGAGGAGAACACCGCCAGGCCCACGCCCCAGGCGCGGGTGCGCGCCGCACCGTCCACCGCCACCCCCACCGATCCGCCGCCCGGGCCGTGTGAACCGTGCCAGCCGTGCCAAGCCGGGCACGTCGTTCAGGCCGTTCGCGCCGCCCGGCACCCGCACGGGCTAATGAGCATCATGACATAACGCTCCTTACACGTCGACGGGTGGGACACCGGCCCGCGGCGGGCGGGTGACGGGTCGGCGGCGATTGGTTCGTGCGGTGCCGGGCGGTTCGCCGGGGGCCACTACTATCGCCGGATGAGCTGGCAGGCGGCCGGGGCGGGGCCCGGCGGAACCGGAGGAACCGGCGGCGGCCCGAGCGGGGACCTGTTCGCCTCCGTCGAGGGCAACGTCCGCGAGCTGGTCGCCTCCCCCTGGTGGCAGACCGCCCAGCCCGCCGACCGCGCCGGCCAGATCGCCGCGCGGATGCTGTGGGGCGCCGGGGAGTGGTGGCTGTACGGGGCGTGGGGCCGCTGGTACCGGTGCGGCCTGGACGGCACCTGGCATCCCTGCCCGCCGCCCGCCGCGTTCGAGGACCGCCGCGTCGCCGTGCCCGCCCCGGCGGGCGCCGGGACGCCTCCCGTCCCGCCGCAGCTGTTCCCCACCGGCCCGGACCTCGCGGCCGGGCGGGTCGCGCCGCTGGGGTTCCTCGGGCCCGTGCCCGACACCGCGGTCGTCGCGCGGATCTCCCAGGCGCTCACCACCGCCCTGGCGGTCAACCCGCAGCAGTTCGTGCAGCGCGACCCGATGTTCCAGCCGGGGACGCCGTCCACGGTCGCGGCGGCGTGGGGCGCGCTGCTGTGGTGCGCGGGGTCGCCGGTGGCGCTGACCGAGCATCCGCTGATCGAGTCGTTCATCCCGTTCCTGACCACCTCGGCCGAGCAGCTGCACTGGATGATGCCGCCCGACCTCGGCACCCTGGCCGGCTACTACGTGCACCGCCTCGGCGCCGGCGACGGCGGCGGCGCCGCGCACATCGCCCGCGTGATGTACGAGGTCGCGGCCGGGCTGCAGGCCGACCCGCGGTTCCGGCCGGGCGCGGACGCGCTCGCGGCGATCACGGCGGCGTCGCTGCGGCTGGTGAACCAGGACCTGGCGACCGTGCGGTACGGGCCGGACGCGATCGTGCAGGAGTGGCGGCGCCGCTGCCCGGCGGAGTTCGCCACGCCGATGGTCCGCGACACCGCGCCCGGCGAGTACCTGCGGCTGGCGCTGTACGACCTGCAGGAGATCGTCGCCGCGCTGACCGGGCCGCGCCCGTCGGCGCCGGGCCGCGGGCACGACGAGGTCCGCCGCGCGGGCGTCGCGGTGCTGGCCGCCGACCTGCAGGCCGCGCCGGGCGCGCTCCCGGCGCTGCAGCGGTGGCTGGACACCGACAGCGCCCGGACGGTGCAGGCGGTGCTGGGCGACCCGGCGAACCCGCTGCGGTCGCTGTGGCCGCGCGACGGGCGGCTCCCCGACGCGCTGCGCAGCGACGACCCCGACGCGCTCGCCGCGCTGCTGGCCACCACCTACACCCTCGGGCTGACGTGGTGCCGGCTGGCGCAGGTCCCGCCGCCGTCGACGGGGTTCGCGGTGCCGCAGGCGGTGGCGGCGGAGCTGATGTCCCCGGCGATGCACACCCCGCCCTCCACCGACGAGCTGTCGGCGTGGGACATCATCAAGGCCGCGCGGGAGCATCTGGCCGCCGAGCGCGGCGCCGACCAGCCGGTGGCGCCGGTGCCCGACCCGGCGGGCCCTCCGCCGGGTCCGCCGCCCGCGGCCGCGCCCGCTCCGCCCCCGGCCGCCGCGCCGATGCCGCCGCCGTCCGCGCCGGAGCCGCCGCCCGTCCAGCCGCCGGTGCGGCCCGTGCCGCCGCCTGCGCCGCCGACCGCCGTGGCGCCCGAGCCGCCGGACCCGTTCGGCATGGAGGCCCCGCCCACCCGCGCCACACCACCGCCTGCGCCGCCTCCTCCGCCTTCTCCTCCGGCGGGGGTGCCCGAGCCGTCGCGCCCGGTGGAGGAGCCGCCGGCGTGGCCGCACGGGCCGGACGCGACGACCGCCGACGCCGCTCCCCCGCCCCGCCCGGCCCAGGCGGCGCCGGAGCCGGTGTGGCCGGCCGAGCCGCAGACGCAGCTGGACACCGACGCGTTCAAGACCCAGCTCGACCCGGGCCCGGCGTGGCCGGGCGCGGAGGCCGCCCCGCCGCCGTCGCCGGCGGCCGCGCTGCCTCCCGAGCCGCCGCCCGCCGTGCCGGAGCGGGAGGCGGCCCCGCACGCGGATCTGCCTCCGCCGCCGGCGCCGGTCCCCGAGCCGCCGCCCCCGGTGCCGCCCGCGCCGCCGCGCGAGCGCAGCCCGCAGGTCGCCGAGGCCTACGGGATCCGGTTCCTGTGCGGCGCCGACGACATCGAACGTGTGGTGACGGAGGTGCGGCGGCGCGGGAAGTGGGCGCGGCGGCTGCGCGGGCAGGAGGTGTCGAGCGCGTCGGCGCCGGCGCTGCTGCTGATCGGGTCGCCTTCCAGCGGGCAGCGGCGGCTGGCGCGGATGGTCGCGGCGGCGCTGGCGGAGGTGGAGGCCTCCAGCGGCCAGGTCCACAGCGCCCACGCCGAGGACCTGCGCGAGCACGGCCCTGACGGGCTCCGCGCCGCGCTGGAGGAGCACGCGGGGCACGTCCTGCTGCTGGACGGCCTGGACGGGCTGATCCTGGACGAGGCGCAGGGCCCGGCGTACGCGTCGGTGCTGTACCGGGCGCGGCTGGAGGGCGTCAACGACACCGCGCTGCTGGGCACGTGCGAGCCGGACCGGGTGGGTGAGCTGTCGGCGGCGTCGCCGGAGCTGGTGACCGACCTGCGGGCGGTGCGGCTGCCGGATCTGGCCGACGCCGCGGCGAGGTCGGCGCTGGTGGGCCTGCTGGCCGAGGAGCGGCGGCTGCGGCTCGGGTCGGACGCGTGGACGGTGGTGAACCGCGACGTCGGGACGCTGCGCCCGCGCGGGCGGCTGACCGGTGCCCGCCTGGTGGAGGCGTATCTGGACCGGGCGGCGACGCGGCATCTGGGCAGCGCGGAGGCGGCGCAGGCGATCGGCAGTGCCCTGTCGCTGACGGCTGCCGACTTCGAGGGCCTGGCGGCGGAGCTCTCCGGCCGCTGAGCCTCGCACCGCCGACCGCCGACCGCCGACCGCCGGCGGGTGGCGGGGTGGTCGCGTGGAAGGCCGATTCGCCTTGCCCGTAGGGGATTTGGGCCCCTGCGGGCGGTGAAATGTCGGTGGGCGCGGTCACGATGGTGGTGTGGATCGCGTTGATCGGCTGCTGGCGCTCGTCGCCGAGCTCCGTGCGGCCTCGCCCGCGCCGCTGGACCCGGCCGGGCTGGCCGCGCGGTTACGGGTCAGCGAGCGGACCGTCCGCCGCGACCTGGAGCTGCTGACGCACGGCGGGCTGCCGGTGCGGACGGAGAAGGGCCGCGGGCACGCGCTGCCCGCCGCCGCGGCCCCGGCGCCGCTGACCGAGGCGGAGTCGCTGGTGGGCCCGGTGCGCGACACGCTCGCCGAGGCGGTCCGGACGCGCCGGATCGTCCGGCTCGCCTACACCGACCGGTCGGGGGCGCGCAGTTTCCGGGACGTGGAGGCGCACGGCCTGGTCATCGCCCCGTACGCGGAGTATCTGGTGGGGTGGTGCCGGATGCGCGACGGGCCCCGCATGTTCCGGCTCGACCGGATCGGCGCGGCGTTCCTGTCGGGCCGGGGCGGCGAGGTCCGCGATCTGGACGCGCTGCTGGCGGCGCTGCGGGTGCCGATGCAGCGTCCCGCGGACCTGGCGGCCAACCCGGCGGGGCCGCGTGGCCCGGCGGGTGCGGCGCGGGCGCGCGCGTGGACGCTGGACCGGCTGGAGTTCGTCCGGTCCCGGCTGCGGGACGCGGCCGCGGAGGTCCTGCCCACCGGCGCGGGCCCCGGCTCCTCGCGCGGCTCCTCGCGGGGCGCGGGACGGGGGTCGGGGGCGGCGGCGCTGCGGGGCGTGCTGGGGCATCTGGCGGAGTGGACGCGGTGGCAGGCGGCGGCGATCCGGTCCGCGGCGACGGGCGAGGAGCCGGTGCTGGCGGGGCGCCGCCCGCGGTTCCCGGAGGGGTTCGACCGGGAGCTGCCCTTCGACGCGCGCGAGCGGATGATCCAGGACGCGATGGCGCTGCGGTCGCTGGGCGATGTGGCCCGTGACCTGGAGGAGGTGCTGGAGTCGGTGGCGCACTGGGCGGCGGGCTGCGACGACGCGCTGTGGGAGGGGGAGCTGCCCGACCCGCGGCCCTACGGCCCGCCGGGTCCGCCGCGTCCGCTGGCGGACCTGCTGGCGGGCTGGCGGGGGCCGCTGGCGCACATCGAGTGGCATCTGGACCGGCTGACCGACGTGCCGCCGCCGGCGCCGTCCGGTGACGACGAGGAGGCCTGGGTCGTGGACCGCTGCCCCCTGCAGGCCTGACCCCCGGGGGGCTTGTTCGGGTGCGGGTCAGGTGGTGGGGCGGCGGCCGGGGGCTGCGGTTTCGGTGAGGTGGCGGGTGAACCAGACGGTCTTGCCGGGCGGTTCGGGCCGGGTCCCGTAGCGGGTGGCGAGGGCGGCGACGAGCAGGAGCCCGCGTCCGGCCTCGGCCCAGTCCAGGACGCGCGGCGCGGCGGGCGCGGCGCCCGTCAGCGGCCCGGTCCCGGCGGTGCGGCCGGTGGGGGCGGCGTCGCGGACCTCGCCGTCGAGGCGGTCGCCGCGCAGGTGCAGGGCGAGGCGGACGGGCCCGGCGCCGTGCAGGACGGCGTTGGTGACGAGCTCGTCGACGATGAGGACGACGTCGTTCACGTCGCCGGGGTCGGTGACGTGCCATTCCCGCAGGGCGCGGCGGGTGAGGCCGCGTGCGCGGGACGCGGCGGCCGGTTCGGCGGCCAGGTCCCACGCCGCGAACGCGGCGGCGTCTTCGCCGGCGGCACGGCGCGCCCGGCCGCCCGCGCTGCGGGACCCCTCGCCCGCGCTGTCGCCCGCCGTGGTGTCTTCGGCGTTCATGGGTGCGGTTTCGTGGTCGGGGCGGGCGGCGCCGCCGGTGCGGTGCGGCGCGCCGTTGCTCGCGGCGGCGGCTTCGTCGCGGTCGGCGGCCGCGGTGGCGGGTCGCCTGGTTCCGGTCCCCGTGGTGGTCACTGTCGCTTCTCCCCTCCGTGCCGGCGCGGCCGGTCCCCTGGCCGCCGTTTCCGGCGCTGTGAGCGTGCGGTCATAGTCGGGGACGCCTCCGCCGGGGGCGGGGTGCACGGGCGCAGGCAAGCCTCACCCGGGGGTGAGGTGATCGGGACATCGGGGACGCGGTGGAGGAGCACCCGCGGGAAGCCGTTACAGTGGACGGGTCGGTGTGGCATGTGTCCCCCGGGCTCTACCTGACGCCTTCGGGGAATACCGCCGGTCCCATGCGGTCCGGGCTGGAGCTTCGTTGTGCCTTACGCCGTGAGGCGACCACCACACCGGCTTGAACGCCGATGCCCCGGCGAGGAGGTCCTCGCCGGGGCATCGGCGTTCGCGCGTCCGCGGATGGATGCGGCGCCGCACGGCGGGCGCGGCCGGGCGCCCGCCCGCGTCGGGGCGGGCCGTGTCAGGGTGGTGTTACGCGAAGGCCGCGGCGATCGCGGCGCCGATCGCGGCGAGGACGATGATGACGGCGGCCGCGGCGGCGATGACGGTGCGGGCGCGGCGGCGGGGCTCGCCGAGCCGGGCGAGTCGATGGGCCAGCCGTGGTTCGTCCTCGCTCAGGCGGACCTCGATCTGCATGAGGATCCGCTGCTCCTCCATCGACAGCGCCATGCTCTTACCTCCGGGGGTCAGGTGTCTGATTCCTCCCCCCGGAGCATGATCATTATCCCTGGGGCGGGGAGACCGTTGCGCCGCGTCCGGGGGCGCTCTGGTGGTGGAGGCGGTCCAGGGCGGTGACGTAGTAGGTGTAGGTGCGGCCGGGCTTGGCGGCGGGGTCGATGATGCCGCCGCCGCGGACGTTGGCGATGAGGGGCTGGGGGTCGACGGGCGCGCAGCCGGGGCGTGCGCCGTCCACCCGGTAGACGGCGTAGGAGGTGGCGCCCTCCGAGGCCCGCCAGGTGACCTTCACGCCCTTCTCGCCCTTCCCGGCCGCGGGGGCGGCGGCGGTGTCCTGGACGGGCGGCGGCGCCTTGCCGCCGCGCCCGGCGGGGATCGGCGGGATCGCGGGGCGGGCGTAGTGGTCGGCGCGCAGCCGGGCGGCGAACCCGCGGCGGTTGGAGACGATGTCGGAGGCGCTGAAGTACACGTCGCCGCGGATCTGCGGGTACTTGGCGTTGAGGGTGAGGTGCCGGGACAGCTCGGCGGGGTTCTTCCAGGCGGCGTCCTTGCCGACGCGGTAGGCGCCCTGCCCGATGGTGAGGTGCACGCCGGTGCCCTTGACCTGGGCGGCCCACCAGCCGGCGAGCTCGGCGTAGTCGGCGCGGGGGTCGCCGATCGGCCAGTACAGCTGCGGGGTGATGTAGTCGACCCAGCCCTTCTTGATCCAGGTGCGGGTGTCGGCGTAGATGTCGTCGTAGCTCTGCAGCGCGCGGGTGTCCGATCCGCGGGGGTCGGTGTTCTTGTTGCGCCACACGCCGAACGGGCTGATCCCGAACCGCACCCACGGCTTGGCGTCGTGGATCTTGCCGGACAGGTCCCGGACGAGGGTGTCGACGTTGCGGCGGCGCCAGTCGCCCCTGTCCATGCCGCCGCCGTGGGCCTTGTAGGTGGCTTGGTCGGGGAACTCGCGGCCGCCCTCGGGGTAGGGGTAGAAGTAGTCGTCGAAGTGGACGGCGTCGATGTCGTACTTGCCGACGACGTCCATGACGGCGCGGGTGGCCAGGTCGCGGACCTGCGGGAGGCCCGGGTCGTACCACAGGCCGGTGCCGTACTTGCGGACCCAGTCGGGGTGCTGCCGGGCGGGGCTCTTGGGCGAGAGCTTGTTCAGGTCGTCCTGGCGGGAGACGCGGTAGGGGTTGAACCAGGCGTGGAACTCCAGGTTCCGCGCGTGCGCCTCCTTGATCATGAAGGCGAGGACGTCGTAGCCGGGGTCCTTGCCCTGCGTGCCGGTGATCCACTGCGACCACGGCTCGTAGGGGGAGTCGTAGAAGGCGTCGGAGTTGGGGCGGATCTGCACGAACACCGCGTTCATGTTCATCGCGGTCGCGGTGTCGAGGAGCCGGGTGAACTGCCCGCGCTGCTCGGCGGCGGGGTCGGTGGTGTCCTTGGGCCAGTCGATGCCGGCGACGGTGGCGATCCACATGGCGCGCAGCTGCCGTGACCGGCCGCCGTCGCCGGGCGCGGCGACGGCGCCGCATTCGGCCTTGGCCCCGGCGGTGACGGGGGCCTTCTCGCTCTCCCCGCCGAGCGCGGGGATGCCGCAGCCGGCCAGCGCGGCGGCCGCCGTTCCCGCCGCGAGGGCGGCCGTGATCCGGATCCTCAGTCGCGATGCCATAGCGGCCCATTGTCACTCACCCGCCGCGATGCTGCGTACGGAACGCGCATGTCCGTGTGATGCCTGCCCGTCCCGTTTCGCCCTGCCTTCACCTTGCGATCTTCGAACACACGTTCCATACTGGCCGGACGGTTGATCGCTCAGACGTTCGAAAGGGGGGTGGGCGTGCGCTGGGATCATCTCCGGCTGGACGGCGGCGACGCGGGCCCGGAACCGCCGCTGATCGAGCGGGGGGCGGTGGCGCGCACCTTCGACACCCCCGGGTTCCGCGGCATGACCTTCTACGAGGTCCGCGCCAGGACGGTCGTCAACAAGGTCCCCGAGGCGTCCCGGATGCCGTTCCGCTGGACGATCAACCCCTATCGAGGCTGCTCCCATGCGTGTGTTTACTGCTTTGCCCGTAAAACGCATGAATACCTGGACATGGACGCGGGCGCGGACTTCGACTCGCGGATCGTGGTGAAGGTGAACGCGGCCGAGCGGGTCCGGGCGGAGCTGGCGTCGCCGCGATGGCGGGGCGAGCACATCGCGCTGGGCGCCAACGTCGACTGCTACCAGCGCGCCGAGGGCCGCTACCGGCTGATGCCGGGCATCCTGGCGGCGCTGCGCGACGCGGCCAACCCGTTCTCCGTCCTGACCAAGGGCACGCTGATCCTGCGCGACCTGCCGATCCTGCGCGAGGCGGCCCGGCGCACCGCGGTGAGCGCGGCGGTCTCGGTCGGGTCGGTCGACCCGCAGCTGTGGCGCTCGGCCGAGCCGGGCACCCCGCCGCCGCGCCGGCGGCTGGCGGTGTGCCGGACGCTGAACGAGGCGGGCATCGGCTGTGGCGTCCTGATGGGCCCGGTCATCCCCTACCTGTCGGACTCCCCCGCCCAGCTCGACGCGGCCGTCCGGCAGATCGCCGAGGCGGGCGCGACCTGGGTGTCGGCGATCACGCTGCACCTGCGTCCCGGCGCCCGCGAATGGTTCATGGCCTGGCTGCGCGCGCACCACCCCGAGCTGATCGTCCCCTACGCGCGCCTGTACGGGGCGGGCGCCTACGCCCCGCGCGAGTACCAGGACGCCATCGCCCGCCAGGTCCGCGACCTGGCCGCCCGCTACGGCATCGGTGACCGCGCCGCACACCGCCCCCCTCCCCCTCCACCACGGCCCGACCCGCCACGGCAGCTGTCCCTCCTGTGAACCGCCGCCCGCGTGGCGTGCCACCCGAACCTGGGTCGCGGCGCCGGGCGGGTCAGGCGGCGTCCGTCCGGTCGGCGGCGGCTGGGGCGGGGGTGGTGGTGCGGTGGACGGTGAGGCCGGTGCCCGCGGGGGCCAGCGCGGGGCGCAGGACGAGGTCGGCGTCGTAGTCGCCGCCTGATTCGGGGCGGTACGGGATGGGAGCGGCGGCCGGCAGGGTGCGCAGCCGCTCGTCGAGCGCCGCGCCGGCGGCCTCGGTGTCGGCGGGCCCGGCGCGGTCGGCGCCGGCGACGACCAGCGGCGGCAGGACGTCCATCCCCGTGTAGAACAGGGTGCCGTGCAGCAGGGGGAACAGCACGTCCTCGGCGTCACCGTGCACGCCACGGGGGCCGAGACCGGTGGGGCGCGCCCCGGCCGTGGTGACGACCAGGGCGCGCCGCCCGGCCAGGCCGCCCGCGCCGTAGCGCAGGGTCCGGCCCTGATCGTCGGTGACGCCGAACGCGAACCCCTGGACGAAGACGCGGTCGAACCAGCCCTTGAGGATCGCGGGCATCCCGAACCACCACAGCGGGAACTGCACGACCAGCGCGTCCGCCCAATCGATCTTGTCCTGTTCGGCGCGGATGTCGGGGGCCAGCGCGCCGGCCGCGTGGGCGCGCTCGGACGCGGCGCCGACCACGAGCCGCTCGCGCGGGTCGTGACCGAAGTCGGCGGGCCCGACGACCGGGTTCCAGCCCATCGCGTACAGGTCGGAATGGCGGACGCGGTGGCCCAGCCGCGCCAGGGTCGCGGCGCCGCGGTCGCGCAGGGCGCCGTTGAGGGAGCGGCCCTCCGGATGCGCGAAGACCCACAGGACGTTCACGACGGTTCCCCTTCCCGGGTGCGGTTCCTGGTGACGTGTCCGATGCTGCCGGGGCGGGCGAGGCGCCCACGAGTGGCCCGCAGGCCGATATGTGCAAGAATCGGGCCATGATCGTGGAACGGCACCGGGTGGCGGTGCTGGTGCGCGACGGCGTCCTGCCGCTGGAGCTCGGCCTGGTCCACCAGCTGTTCGGGCAGGCACGCTCCCCCGCCGGCGCGCCCCTGTACGAGGTCGTGTCGTGCGCGGTGCGACCGGGCCAGGTCGACACCGACGCGGACTTCGCGGTCACCGTCGCCCATGGGCTCGACGCGCTCGCCACCGCCGGCACCGTGATCGTGCCCGCCTCCCACACCCTCGACGAGACCCGCCCCGGCGACGGCCCCGTCCCGGCCGCACTGGCGGAGGCGGCACGGCGCGGCGCGCGGATCGCCTCGATCTGCACGGGCGCGTTCGTCCTGGCCGCCGCCGGCCTCCTGGACGGGCGCCGCGCCACCACCCACTGGCTGTCATGCGACCGGCTCGCCGCGATGTTCCCCGCCGTGCGGGTCGACGCCGCCGTCCTGTACGCCGACGAGGGCGACGTGCTGACCTCCGCCGGCGAGGCGGCGGGCATCGACCTGTGCCTGCACCTGATCCGCCGCGACCACGGCGCCGCCGTCGCCGGCGACCTCGCCCGCCGCACCGTGGTGCCCCCGCACCGCGACGGCGGCCAGGCCCAGTACATCGCCCGCCCCGTGCCCGAGACGCGCACCGCGTCGACCGGCCCGGCGCGGGCATGGGCGCTGCAGCACCTCGACCGGCCCCTCACGCTGGCGGAGCTGGCGGCGCGGGCGTCGATGAGCGTGCGGACCTTCACCCGCCGGTTCCGGCAGGAGACCGGTGTGTCACCGCAGGCGTGGCTGACCGCGCAACGGGTGGAGCGGGCACGGCGCCTGCTGGAGGAGACCGACCTGCCGGTCGACCGGATCGCCGGCCGCGCCGGGTTCGGGACGGCGGCGTCGCTGCGGCAGCACCTGCAGGAGGCGGCCGGCGTCTCGCCCACCGCCTACCGCGCCACCTTCCGCGGCCGCTGACCCCGCCCCCGCCCCCGCGGCCGGGGCGTGGCGCGGACGGGTCAGGCGTGCTCGGCGTCGAGCTCGACAGGGGCGGCGATCACATCGACCATCGCGCCGTTGCGCAGCACCGTGATCGACAGCGGCCGCCCGATCGCCTCGGCGAACATCAGCCGCTGCAGCGACTGCGCCGTCGACACCGCCCGCCCGCCGGCGGTCAGGACCAGATCACCGCGGCGCAGCCCGGCCCGGTCGGCGGGACTGCCCGCCACGACCTCCACCACGCGCAGCGCCTCGTCCTGCCCGATCCGCGGCCGCAGCACCGCCGGGACCGGCACGGGCGCCGCCACCAGCCCCAGGAACGCGCGGCGGACCCGCCCGTCGCGGATCAGCGCGCCGATGATCCGGCGCGTGGTCGCGTTGATCGGCACCGCCAGCCCGAGCCCGAACCCCGCGACGGCCGTGTTGACCCCCACGACCCGGCCCCGGCTGTCGGCCAGCGCACCACCGGAATTGCCCGGGTTCAGCGCGGCGTCGGTCTGGATGACGTCCTCGATGACCCGGACCACCGTGCCGGTACGGGACGGCTGCGACGTCGGCAGCGACCGGCCCAGCGCCGACACCACCCCCGCGGTCACCGACCCCGACAGGCCGAGCGGGTTCCCGACCGCGACGACGAGCTGCCCGACGACCAGCCCGTCGCTGTCACCGAGCGTGACCGGATCGGGGACGGGCCCGTCCGCGCGGACGACGGCCAGATCCGACAGCGGATCGGTGCCGACGACGGTGAACGGCGCCGTCGCGCCGTCGGCGAACGCGACCTGACCGCCGGTCGCGGCGCCGACGACATGGGCGTTGGTGAGCAGGAACCCGTCGCCGGTGAACGCGACCGCCGAGCCCGCGCCCTCACCGCGCCGGTGCCGCACGCGCAGCGCCGCGACGCGCGGGGTCAGCTCGCGGGCGACGGCGGACACGACACTGGAGTAGGCGTCCAGCGGCGCGCCATCGTGGGCGCCGCCGCGCGTGCCGTCGGGGGAGTCGGGGACCATCGCACCTCCCGGATGATTACATCGTTACACGGTAACGCCGCCCGGGGAAGAGGTGTTCCCGCACAAGCCCGCCCACCCGCTACGACGCGCCGGGCGACGCCTCCTCCCGCAGGATGCTGTACAGGACCTCGTCGCGGTAGCGGCCACCGAGGAACCCATAGCCGCGGATCACGCCCTCACGGGTGAAACCCGCCTTCTCCAGCGAACGCTGCTCCGCGAGATTGTCGACATCGGTCTCGGCCTGGATCCGGTGCGCGAGGGTGTAGCCGAACAGGTAGTCCACCAGGAGCCGCTGCGCACGAGTGCCCACACCACGGCCCCGCGCCTCCGGCATCAGCATGATCCCGATGCTCCAGCACCACACCGGACCCGCGGTCCGCACCTTCCGGTACGACACCAGCCCGATCGGCCCGCCCCCGCCCGGCGCACCGTCCACGATGAGGTTCCCGGTGTCCTCGCCGAGATAGCCGTCCTGCTCCCAGCGGCGCCGGAACCGCCGCGGGTCGCTCCACCCGTCCCACAGGAACGGCCCGCACAGCTCCGGGTCGGTCCGCAGCCGCTCGACGAACGGCAGGTCCTCCTCGGCCACCGGCCGCAACCGCACATGATCGTCCACAGGCTCACGGTAAAGCCGCCACGGCCCGCGCCACCACCCGATTCCACCGGCCCCCGGCCCGCCGCGCGGCGCGACGCCATAGGGTGCGGGGCATGGACGCCGCTCCGGGGACGGCCGCCGAACCGGTCGTGATCGAACGCGCCGACGGCGCCGGCGGCGAGCTGGTACTGCGCCGCGCCGGCACCGACTACGAGATCATCAGCAACGGCGTGTTCCTCATGGACACCCGCAACGGCGAATCCGAACGGCTCCTCGTCCGCGCCGCCCTCGACCGGCCCGCCACCGACCGGCCCGCGCGGCCCGCGCGGGTGCTGATCGGCGGGCTCGGCGTCGGGTTCTCCCTCGCCGAGGCCCTCACCCTGCCCGGCGTCGCGCACGTCACCGTCGTCGAACGCGAACCCGCCGTGATCGCCTGGCACCGCACCGCCCTGCGGCCCTGGTCGCGCGGCGCGCTGGAGGACCCCCGCGTCACCGTCCAGAACGCCGACCTCCTCGACGTCCTCACCACCCCGCCGCCGCCCGGCCCGAATGGGCGGTACGACGCCCTCTGCCTCGACATCGACAACGGCCCCGACTGGACCGTCACCCCCGGCAACGCCCGCCTCTACGCCCCCACCGGACTGGACCTGCTCACCGCGCACCTCACCCCGCGCGGCACCCTCGCGGTGTGGAGCGCCAACGCCGCACCCGCCTTCGAGACCCTCCTGCGCAACCGGTTCGCCGACGTGCGAGCACGCACCGTCCCCGTCCCCCGCGGCGAACCCGACGTCATCTACCTCGCCCGCCACCCCCGCGGACAGGCGTCAGGCACCCGACCGGCCACCATCTGAGACCCGGCTGATCCACCCCGGACGACCCGTTCGCTAGGTTTCGACCTGACACCACACGTTTGGGAGGATCCGTGGCCACTGCCCACACAGCCCGGCGGCGCCCCGCCGTCCTGGGCGACCTGCTGCCCGGCGCCCTCGCCCGCGACGCCGCGCTCGTCGCCGGCGCCGCCGCCTTCACCGGCCTCGCCGCACAGATCGCGATCCCGCTGCCCGGCACCCCCGTGCCGGTCACCGGGCAGACCTTCGCCGTGCTGCTCGCCGCCGCCGCGCTCGGCCCCGTCCGCGCCGCCCTCGCCATGCTCCTCTACCTCGCCGCCGGCCTCGCCGGCATGCCCTGGTTCACCGAAGGCGGCTCCGGAACCGGCGTGCCCACCCTCGGCTACGTCCTCGGCTTCGTGGCCGCCGCGGCCGTCGTCGGACGGCTCGCCCAGCACGGCGGCGACCGCACCCCGCTGCGGACCGCCGCGACCATGCTCGCCGGAACCACGATCATGTACGCGGCCGGCGTCCCCTACCTGATGGCGGCCCTGGACGTGGACCTCGGCCGCGCGCTCGACCTCGGCATGACACCGTTCCTCGCCGGCGACGCGCTGAAGGTGCTGCTCGCCGCCGCGCTGCTCCCGGCCGCATGGAAGCTCACCGGCGCCGGCCGCGACCGCAACGGCGACCACGGCGACCACGGCCACCGCGGCTGACGGCCCGTCCGACGCGTACCCGTCCGTCCGGTTCGCCGACGCTGCCCGCATAGGGCCCGGACGGACGGGCATCGTCCCCACACCGGCACACCGCCGCCCCAGGCGCGGAATGTGGCGCACACCTCACCACCCACCACGCCCCCGCCCGTTTGAACAGGTTCAAATCTGTCGTACAGTGGGTCGCGTGAAGCTCGCCGTGACCGCACCGGACCGGCTGTCCGTCCGCACCGTCCCGGTCCCCGACCCGGGCGACCTCATCGCACGGCTCCCCCACCCCACCGCACTCGCCTGGATCCGCCACGGCGACGGCATCGTCGGCTGGGGCGAGGCCGCCCGCCTCCCCCTCCCCGGCGGCCCCGACCGCTTCACCACCGCCGCCCAACTCCTGCGCGACCTGTTCGGCACCGCCGCCGTCGACGACCCCGTCACCGCCCCCGGCACCGGACCCGTCGCCTTCGGCTCCTTCGGCTTCGACCCCAAATCCCCCGACTCGGTCCTCATCGTCCCCCGCCGCATCCTCGGCCGCCGCGACGGCACCGCATGGCTCACCACCATCGGCGACGACACCGACCCCCTCACCCTCACCACCCCGCCCCACACCCCCACCGGCCTCCGATGGTCCCCAGGCGCCCTCCCCGAACACGCCTGGAAGGACGCCGTCGCCACCGCCGTCGACCGCATCAAACACGGCCACCTCGGCAAGGTCGTCCTCGCCCGCGACCTCACCGCCCACGCCGACACCCCCATCGACGCCCGCGTCCTCCTCCACCGCCTCGCCCGCCGCTACCCCGGCTGCTACACCTTCTCCTGCGCCGGCATGGTCGGCGCCACCCCCGAACTCCTCATCCGCCGCACCGGCGACCACATCGAATCCCTCGTCCTCGCCGGCACCACCGCCCGCGGCACCGGCCCCGCCGACGACCACGACCGCGCCGCCCGCCTCTTCACCTCCGCCAAAGACCGCGAAGAACACCGCTACGCCGCCGACATGGTCCGCGACGCCCTCACCCCCCTCTGCGCCGAACTCACCGTCCCCGACCAGCCCGAACTCCTCACCCTCCCCAACCTCACCCACCTCGCCTCACCCGTCCGCGGCCGCCTGGCCGCCGACCGCTCCGTCCTCGACGTCCTCGCCGCCCTGCACCCCACCCCCGCCGTCTGCGGCACCCCCACCGACACCGCCCTCGACCTCATCCGCGAACTCGAGGGCATGGACCGCGGCCGCTACGCCGGCCCCGTCGGCTGGGTCGACGCCCGCGGCGACGGCGAATGGGGCATCGCCCTGCGCTGCGCCGAACTCGACGGCACCCGCGCCCGCCTCTTCGCCGGCTGCGGCATCGTCGCCGACTCCGACCCCGACGCCGAACTCGCCGAAGCGCGCACCAAATTCCGCGTCATGCGCGACGCCCTCCAAGGCCAGGACGCCACCGAACCCGCCTGAACCGCCCTCCCGCTATCCGGCGGGCGGCTGGCAGCCCGGGCACCAGAACAGGTTCCGCCCCGCCAGCTCCCCCGCCGCCACCGCCGTCCCGCACACCAGGCACGGCTGCCCCGCACGCCGGTACACGTACACCTCACCGCCATGCCCGTCCACCCGCGGCGGCCGCCCCATCGCCTCCGGCGTGTGCTCCGGACGCACCGTGTCGATCCGCCCCGCACGCACCCCATCAGCCATCAACACCACCAGATCAGCCCAGATCCCCACCCACTGCTCCCGCGCCAGCCGCCGCCCCGGCAACCGCGGATCCACCCCCTGCCGGAACAGCACCTCCGCCCGGTAGATGTTCCCCGGCCCCGCCACCACCGACTGATCCATCAGCAGCACCCCGACCGGCGTCCGCGACCGCCCGATCCGCCGCCACGCCACCTCCGGATCCGCGTCCGCCCGCAACGGATCAGGCCCCAGCCGGTCACGCAGCAGCTTCACCTCACCCGGCTCCAGCACCTCACACGTGTTCGGCCCGCGCAGATCCGCGTACCCGCCCGCACCCTCCAGCCGCAACCGCACCACACCCACCGGCACCGGAGCGGGCCCCGTCCCGAACATGTACTTGCCGTAAATCCCCAGGTGGACGTGCAACACCCGGTCATCACCAAACCCCAGCAGCAGATGCTTGCCATGCGCGTCCGCGTCCGCCAGCACCCGGCCGTCCAGAACCGCCGCACCACCGGCGAAACGCCCCTGCGGGCTCGACGCCGACACGGGACGGCCGCCGAACATCAGCTGATGTTCGGCGGCCAGACGATGAATCGTGTGACCCTCGGGCATGCTCCCGGAGCATAGCCCCGCCACCCCGCCCTACCGCAGCGGCTCCGCCACCTCACGCATGTGCCGCAGCGCCAGCCGGTACGACCCCACCATCCCAGTCTCCGCGTACGAAACGCCCACCTCCGCGCAGTGCGCGCGCACCAGCGGCCGGACCCGCCGCAGATTGCACCGCGGAACGCTCGGGAACAGATGGTGCTCGATCTGGTAGTTCAGCCCGCCGAACGCCCAGTCCGTCACCGGACCGCCCCGCACGTTCCGGGACGTCAGCACCTGCCGTCGCAGATGATCCCACCGCTCCCCCGGCTCCGGCATCGCCATGCCCTTGTGGTTCGGCGCGAACACCGCCCCCAGATGCACACCGAACACCGCATGCTGCACCGCGATCAGCGCCAGCGCCTGACCCACCGGCAGCAGCGCGAACGCCAGCGACAGATACCCCACCGCATGGGTCAGCAGCAGCCCGCCCTCCACCAGCTTGTCGCGCCGCGACTTGCCGCGCAGGAACATCAGGCTCCCGACCTTCAAGTTCACCCCTTCCAGCGTCAGCAGCGGGAAAAAGAGCCACGCCTGGTGCCGCGCCACCCACCGCAGCACACCACGCTGCCGGCCGGCCTGCTCCTCCGTCCACGCCAGGACCCCCTCGCCCACGTCCGGGTCCTTCCCGACGTGGTTCGGGTTGGCGTGATGCCGGTTGTGCTTGTCGCTCCACCAGCCGTGGCCCATGCCCAGCAGCAGGTTGCCGAGCAGCAGCCCCAGCAGCCGGTTCCCCCGCGCCGTCCGGGCGATCTGCCGGTGCCCCGCGTCGTGCCCCAGGAACGCCGTCCGGACCGCGATCACCGCGAGCGGGACGCCGAGCAGGACCGTCCACCAGCTGTCCCCCGCCCACGCGACCGCCGCCCACACCGCGGCCGTCGCGGCCAGGTTCAGCCCGATGACCCTCGCGTAGTAGCCGGGACGGCGCTCCAGCAGCCCGCTGGCGCGCACGCGCCGTGCCAGCGGCGTGAAGTCGCTCCCGCCCCGGGCGGGCTCCTCCGCCCGGGGAACGGCCGGGCTGGACGGAACGGGCGGAGCGGGCAAGGTCACGGCCATGAAGCCTCCATCGGATGGAAGGGAGAATCGGACAACTCCCCCGAGAGGCTACGGAGCGTGATACCAGGGCAGTAACCCGCTACGGAGCCATCCCCGATCTGGCTCCCAGGTCCCGGTCACCGCATCACCCACCCGCTCCCCAGGACCACCACCGCGTGTCTTGCTGCTAGCTAGCTGTGACTTTTGGTGTTGTGGATGGAGGTATACGTCACGCCCACTGCCTTTACATTGTAAGTTGAAGGGTGAAACATCGCCCGGGGCAGGGGCGGCGCCGGAGGTCAGGTCAGGGTGGTGCGGACGGCGGCGTGGGCGGCCTTGCGCATCTCCGCGTGCAGCACCGCGTTGGCGTTGCGGTCGGTGCGGGCCTCCACGATCCGCAGCCCCTCCCCCGCCATCGCCTTCGGCAGGTCGCCCGGCGTGTCCAGCACCCGGTGCGGGACGCCGTGCGCCGCCGCGACCGCCTCCAGGTCGACCTGGTGCGGGGTGCCGAAGACCCGCTCGAACGGGCCCGGCAGCGCCGCCTGCGGCAGCAGCGAGAAGATCCCGCCGCCCCGGTTGTTCACCACCACGATCGTCAGGTCGGGGCGCCGGTCCCGCGGCCCGATGATCAGGCCGTTCTGGTCGTGCAGGAACGCCAGGTCGCCGAGCAGCGCGAACGAGCGGCCGCTGTGCGCCAGCGCCGCGCCGATCGCCGTCGAGACCAGGCCGTCGATCCCGCTCGCGCCCCGGTTCGCCATGATCCGGATACCGCGGCGCGGGCGCATCACCTGGTCCAGGTCCCGGATCGGCATGCTCGCGGCCGTGAACAGCAGCGACCCGCCCGGCAGCCCCGCGACCAGGTCACGGGCCAGCCGCGGCTCGCTCACCTCCGGCATCGCGTCCAGGACCTCGTCGACGGCCGCCGCGGCGGCCAGGTCGGCGGTCCGCCACGACTTCAGCCACGCGTCGTCGCCCGACACCACCGGGATCTCCACCTCCGGCGCGACCTGCGTCGCCGACCGGACCGGGTCGGGCCAGTGCGCCAGGTCCGGCGCCAGCACGATGTGCTCCTCCGCGCGGCGCAGCAGCGACAGCAGCGGCCGCGACAGCCCCGGCTTGCCCAGCGTCACCACCACCTCCGGGCGGTGCCGCTCCACGAACTCCGGCACGCCCAGCAGGAAATGATGCGACGACAGCGCATGGTCGCCGTAGCGGCCGTTGCCGTTCGGCTCGGCCAGCACGGGCCAGCCGGCCATCGACGCCGCCGCCACGTACCGCTTGACGTTGACCGCGCCGTCCCCCACCACCAGCACGCCCCGGCGGGTCGGCGGGACGTGCAGCACCGACCCCGGCGTCGCCGCCCGCACCTTCGTCCACGCGCCGGTGACGTCACCGTCCAGCGGCTCGCACCACGACTCGTCGCCGTCGGGGATCAGCGGCTCCCGGAACGCCGCGTTCAGGTGCACCGGGCCCGGGACCGGCGCCTGCGCCAGGCCCCACGCGCGGCTCACCAGCGACCGCCAGTACGCCACCATCCCCGGACGGTTCTCCGGCACGCCGATCTCGGCGCTCCACCGCGCCGCCGTCCCGTACAGCTTCACCTGGTCGATCGTCTGGTTCGCGCCGGTGTCGCGCAGCTCCGGCGGACGGTCCGCGGTGAGCACGATCAGCGGCACCCCCGACTCGTGCGCCTCGATCACCGCCGGATGGAAGTTCGCCGCCGCCGTCCCCGACGTGCACACCAGCGCCACCGGGCGCCCCGACCGCTTCGCCAGCCCGAGCCCGAGGAACGACGCCGACCGCTCGTCGATCCGCACGTGCAACCGGATCCGCGCCGCGTCCTCGGCGGCCTGCAGCGCCAGCGCCAGCGGCGCCGACCGCGACCCCGGCGCCAGCACCGCGTCGGTCATCCCGCACCGCAGCAGCTCGTCCACCAGGACCGTCGCCAGCGCGGTCGCCGGGTTCACGGCGCCGCCTCGATCACCTCGGGCCCGCCCAGATGGGCCTGCGCGCCCGCGGCCCGCTCGCGCCACCCGTCCATCTCACCCGGCGGCGCCTCCCAGCGGGCCAGCGCCGCCTCGTCCACCACCGGCCGCCGGACCGGGATCTCCCCCTCCACCGGCCACAGCGGGTCCTCGACGACATCGCCCTCCAGCAGCGACAGCGTCCCCAGCCCGCACGCGAACGGCAGCTCAGGCAGCGCCGCCGCCAGCGCCACCCCCGCCGCCAGCCCCACCGACGTCTCCACCGCGCTGGACACCACCACCGGCAGCCCGCACGCCTCCGCGACCCGCAGCGCCGCCGCCACACCGCCCAGCGGCTGCACCTTCAGCACCGCGATGTCCGCCGCCTCCACCGCCCGGACCTTCAGCGGATCGTCGGCGCGGCGGATCGACTCGTCCGCCGCGATCGGCACGTCCACCCGCCGCCGTACCAGCGCCAGCTCCTCCAGGGTCGCGCACGGCTGCTCGGCGTACTCCAGCTCCCACCGGTCCAGCGACCGGATCATCCGGACGGCGTGGTCGACGTCCCACGCCCCGTTCACATCGATGCGGACCCGGCCGTCCGGGCCGAGCGCCGCGCGGACGGCCTCCACCCGCGCCAGATCGTCGCGATCGGTCTGGCCGCGCTCGGCAACCTTCACCTTCGCGGTGCGGCAGCCGGAGTCCTTCGTCATGTCGAACGCCCGCCGCGGCCCGACCGCCGGGATCGTCACGTTCACCGGCACCCGGTCGCGGACCGGCGCCGGCCAGCCCTCGAACGCGGCCTCCCGCGCCGCCGCCAGCCACCGCGCGCACTCGGCGGGACCGTACTCGGCGAACGGCGAGAACTCCCCCCACCCGGCGGGCCCCCGCACCAGGACGCCCTCCCGGCGCGTCACACCGCGGAACCGCGTCCGCATCGGGATGGAGTACACCCGCACCCGACGAACCCCCTGACTGCCCGCCCAATCACCGTATTCCTGACCACACCGTGCGCGTTCGACCATTAGTAGTACCACGGGAAACGCGACCAATCCGGGTCGCGCTTCTCCAGGAACGAGTCCCGCCCCTCGGCGGCCTCGTCGGTGCCGTAGGCCAGCCGCGTCGCCTCGCCCGCGAACACCTGCTGCCCGACGAGCCCGTCGTCAACCAGGTTGAACGCGTACTTCAGCATCCGCTGCGCCGTCGGGCTCTTCCCGTTGACCTTCCGCGCCCACTCCAGCGCCGTCGCCTCAAGCTCCGCGTGCGGGACGACCGCGTTCACCATCCCCATCCGGTGCGCCGCCTCCGCGTCGTAGGTGTCGCCCAGGAAGAAGATCTCGCGCGCGAACTTCTGCCCGACCTGCCGCGCCAGATACGCCGACCCGAACCCGCCGTCGAAGCTCGCCACGTCCGCGTCGGTCTGCTTGAACCGCGCGTGCTCCCGGCTCGCCAGGGTGAGATCGCACACCACGTGCAGGCTGTGCCCGCCACCCGCCGCCCAGCCCGGCACCACGCAGATCACGACCTTGCCCATGAACCGGATCAGCCGCTGCACCTCCAGGATGTGCAGCCGCCCCGCCCGCGCCGGGTCGATCGTGTCGGAGGTCTCACCCTCGGCGTACCTGTAGCCGTCCCTCCCCCGGATCCGCTGGTCGCCGCCGGAGCAGAACGCCCACCCGCCATCGCGCGGGGACGGGCCGTTGCCCGTCAGCAGCACGCACCCGATGTCGCTGGACATCCGCGCGTGGTCCAGCGCCCGGTACAGCTCGTCGACCGTGTGCGGGCGGAACGCGTTGCGCACCTCGGGCCTGTCGAACGCCACCCGGACCGTCCCGTGGTCCACCGCACGGTGGTAGGTGATGTCGGTGAAGCCGAACCCCTCGACCTCTTTCCACGCGTCCGCGTCGAACAGCTCCGAGACCATGTCTTCCTCTCCGTCGGGGGACCGCGCGCGGGGGGACGCGCCGCTTCCGGTCCCCATTCAACCGCCCCCGGGTTTGAACGCGTTCAGCGGGGTCGTCTACCCTGATCAGATCATGGATCGCCCGCTGCACGCCGCTGTTCTCCCGCCCGGCCCGGCCCTGTTCCGGGCCCTGGCCGACGCGCTCGACGGCGGCCCCGCGATCTGCCCCCTCTCCCCCGCCCTGCCCGAGCCCGCGCTCCGCGACCTCCTCGACGCCCTCGCCCCGGACGCGATCCGCACCCCCGCCGGCCTCGCCCCCTACCGCCCCCACGGCGGACACGCCCCCGTCGAGGCCGGCACCGCCGTGCTGATCGCCACGTCCGGCTCCACCGGAACGCCCAAGTTCGTCGAGCTGTCCGCCGCCGCGCTGCGCCACTCCGCCGCCGGCACCCTCGCCCGCATCGGCGCCGCGCCCGGCGACCGGTGGCTGTGCTGCCTGCCCACCAGCCACATCTCCGGCGTCCAGGTCCTCGTCCGCGCCCTCGTCGCCGGCACCGACCCGATCATCCTCCCGCGGTTCGGCACCGCGGCCGTCACCGCCGCCGCCGCGGAACGTCCGCACGTCTCGCTCGTCCCGACGCAGCTGCGCCGCCTCCTGGACGCCGGAGCCGACCTGTCCCGGCTCGGCGCGATCGTCCTCGGCGGCGCGGCCGCCTCGCCCGGCCTGCTCGACGAGGCCCGCGCCTGCGGCGCCCGCGTGTTCACCACCTACGGCATGAGCGAGACGTCCGGCGGCTGCGTCTACGACGGGACGCCGCTGCCCGGCATGCGCGTCGCGCTCGGCGACGGCGGCCGGATCCGCCTCGCCGGGCCGTCCCTGTTCACCGGCTACCGGCTGCGGCCCGAGCAGACCGCCGAGGTCAGGGACGGCGACTGGTTCGTCACCCAGGACCTCGGCGCCATGGCCGGCGGCCGGCTCCGCGTCCGCGGCCGGCTCGACGACGTGATCAACACCGGCGGGGAGAAGGTCGTCGCGGGCGAGGTCGCCGCCGCGCTGGCCCGCCACCCGAAGATCCGCGACGTGGTCGTGGTCGGCCGCCCCGACCCCGAATGGGGCGAGCGCGTCACCGCCGTCGTGGTGCCCGGCCCGTCCGGCGGGCCCGGGCTGCGGGAGCTGCGCGCCTTCGTCCGCGAGACGATGCCCGCCTACGCGGCGCCGCACGAGCTGGAGCTCGTGGACGCCATCCCGCTGCTGGCGTCCGGCAAGCCCGACCGCGCCCGCCTGCGCACCCCCGCCGCCTCCTGAGCGCGGCCCGCCTCCTGAGCGCGGGCCGCCGCCCCGCCGCATGACCGGTGATCAGCCGGGGACAGGACGGCCATGGGGGCTCAGCGGAACGGGACGGGCGACGAGAGCGTGCTCACCGTCGCGCTCGCGTTCGCCGCCAACCTCGGCATCGCCGTCGCCAAGATCGTCGCGGCGCTGCTCACCGGGTCGGCGTCGATGGCCGCCGAGGCCGCGCACTCGGTCGCCGACACCTTCAACGAGGTGCTGCTGATGGTCGGGCTGCGCCGCAGCGGCCGGCCCGCCGACCGCCGCCACCCCCTCGGCTACGGCAAGGAGCGCTACATCTGGACGCTGCTCGTCGCCGTCGCGATCTTCGGGATGGGCGCGCTGTTCGCCTTCTACCAGGGCATCCAGACGCTCGCCGGGCACCGCGAGGACGCCGAGGCGGGCACGCTGGTCGGCTACGCCGTGCTCGCGGTCGCGTTCGTCCTGGAGGCGATCTCGTGGCAGCAGGCCGTCCGGCAGGTCCGCGCCGCCGCCCGCGCCGCCGACCTCCCGCTGCGCGCCTACATCCGCCGGACCGACGAGCCCACCTCGATCAGCGTCCTGCTGGAGGATTCCGCGGCCCTCATCGGCCTGATCATCGCGTTCGGCGGCCTCGGGCTGCACCATCTGACCGGCTCCGCGGCCTGGGACGGCGCCGGCTCCCTCCTCATCGGCGTGCTGCTCACCGCCGTCGCGCTCGTCCTCGGCCGGATCAACCTCAACCTGCTGACCGGCACGCAGGCCGACCCGCGGATCGTCGCCGACGTCCACGCCCGCCTCGGCGCCGCACCCGAGATCGACTGGCTCGTCGACATCGTCACCGTCACCTTCGGCACCGACCGCGTCCTGGTCTGCGCCCGGCTGGACTTCCGCGACGCCCTCACCGCCGGCGACGTCGAACGCGCCTGCGTCCGCATGGCGCGCGACCTGCGCGAGGCGCACGAGGAGATCGACGAGGTCTTCCTCGAACCGGTCCCCCGCGACGATCCGGAGCTGCGCGACCGCGTCATCGCGCGGTACGGCCGGACGCTGCGGCCCAGACGCCCGGAACCCGAATGATCTACTGTGAATTGTCACCGCCCCCGCCCTTTACGCAGTAAGGTAAGGGGTGTTCGGGAGGTGCCGTGTGAAACGGCCTGCTCCGGGCACCACGACCATCTGGATCGCTCCTCCACGGTCCGCCGCGGACCGCCGATCCCGGAGCGTCGGGAACAAGAACCCCGCCGTGCGACGTTCCGTTAAGTGCGTGCGCCACCAGCGAACACAATCCGCGCCGCGCCCACACCACCGAAGGGAGGGGGGTGTCCCCATGCCGCGAAGCGCCGTAGAGACCCCGCTCACGGAGTCGCCGAGCCCCGCGCTCGACGACCTCCTGAAGCGTGGCCGCGCCCAAGGGCGCCTCTCGCTCGACGAAGTCAGGGGAGCCTTCGAGGCGGCGGGCATCAGCCCGGCCCAGGGCCGCTCCATCCTGCGCGAGCTGTCCGAGTCCGGCATCAGCCTGGCCGGCGAGTCCGACACGGTCCGCAAGATGGCCGCGGCGGCCGACCACGACGGCGGCGACACCGCCCAGGCGACCCCCGGCACGGCCACCGGCCCCGCCCCCGCAAAGCGCGCCTCCCGCAAGACCGCCGCCAAGCCCGCCCGCACGGCGGCGAAGAACGGCACCGGGAACACGGCCAAGGACGCCGCGAAGGGTCCCGCCGCCGGGGACGCCCCCGACGAGGAGGGCTTCGAGGTCACCGAGGTCGAGGCCGCCGACGCCGACAGCGCCGCCGACCTGGACGACCAGACCACCGCGATGGGCGACTCCGTCCACACCTACCTCAAGGCCATCGGGCGCCGCCAGCTGCTCACCGCCGAGCAGGAGGTCGACCTCGCCAAGCGCATCGAGGCCGGCCTGTACGCCGAGCACAAGCTGGAGAGCGACGACCTCTCCCCCGCCCTGCGCGCCGACCTGGAATGGGTCGCCGCCGACGGCCGCCGCGCCAAGGCCCACATGCTGGAGGCCAACCTGCGGCTGGTGGTGTCGGTCGCCAAGAAGTACTCCGACCGCGGCCTGTCGCTGCTGGACGTCGTCCAGGAGGGCAACCTCGGCCTGATCCGCGCCGTGGAGAAGTTCGACTACTCCAAGGGCTACAAGTTCTCCACCTACGCGATGTGGTGGATCCGGCAGGCGATCCAGCGCGGCTTCGCCGACTCGGCCCGCACCATCCGGCTGCCCGTGCACGTCCTGGAGCTGCTGAGCAAGCTCAGCCGCATCGAGCGGGACATGCACCAGCGGCTCGGCCGCGAGCCCACCCCGGAGGAGCTGGCCGTCGAGCTCGACAAGAGCCCCGAGCAGGTCCGCGAGCTGCTGCGCACCAGCCGGCAGCCGATCAGCCTCGACTCCACCATCGGCGAGGACGGCGAGACCCGCATCGGCGACCTCATCGAGGACACCGACAGCCCCGAGGCCTCCGAGCTCGTCGACCGGCAGCTCATGGCCGACCAGCTGCGCCGCACGCTGGACATCCTGTCCCCGCGCGAGGCGAAGATCATGGCGATGCGGTTCGGGCTGTACGACGGGACGCCCCGCACCCTCGACGAGATCGGCAAGGCGCTCGGGCTGACCCGCGAGCGGATCCGGCAGCTGGAGAAGGAGTCGCTGTCGAAGCTGCGGCACCCCAGCAACGCGCGCCCGCTGCTCGACTTCGCCGTCTGACACGCGCGTCCCGCGCACGTCGAAGGGCCCGCCCGACCGGCCGTGACCGGTCAGGCGGGCCCTTTCGCGCGTGGCCTACCGCAGTTCCCGCGGGCAGCCGCTGACGGTGAACGCCAGGAACTGGGTGACCTCCTCCTCGCTGAAGTTGTCGTCGGAGCCCACCACCAGCGTGCACTCCCCCGACCTCAGCCGCGGCCCCCAGCCCATCGCCTCCAGGTTCTGGACGGGCGCGGCGTAGCGGCCGAGATCGGCGACGAGCCGCTTGGTGACCGTCCGGTACGGCCCGCCCGTGGCGAGGCCGTCGCGGTCGAGCACGTCGGTCGCGCCGCGGGTGTCGAACTCGTAGAGCCGGACCTTGTACCCGACGCCCTGGAGCCAGGACCGCTCCAGCGCCAGGAACCGGTGGCCGTCGAGCGCGAGGATCTCCGAGACGCCGCTGTCGGTCGCGCCGTCCGGCGGCACCGGCCTCGCCGGGAGCCTGTCGATGGGGTAGGCGTACTGGGCGCGGACCCGCCCGGCACGGCTCCACAGGGTGAGCCTGGCGGGGGCGCCGCGCTCGACGGTCGGCGGTTCCCCGTCCTCGTAGCGCGGGCCCTCGACCATCGCGGCGATCCCGCGCGGCGTGAAGGTCAGGGCCTCGATCCCGAAGTTGCGGCGCGGCCCGCTGTGCGTGTCGGTCTGCTTCAGGTTCGCCGGAAGGGGCACGTCGCCCTCGTGGCGGCCGTTCCGCCCCGCCCACCGGACGGACAGGTCCGACACCGGAATGCCCTCGTGCGTCTCGTCCGGGCGGTCGCCCTCGTTGCCCCACAGCACCTGGCGGCGGGCCGGGTCGTAGCGGATCGCCTCCGGGTCCGCGGACTCCGGCTTGCCGAAGCCCGGGTAGGGGCTGCCGTCCCGCCGCGTGAGGGTGGTGACGCCGGTGATCTCCGCGCCGGTGAACGCGCCGGTGGACGGGTCGATGTCCAGGCGGCCGGTGTAGAAGCGGGCCGGGTCGTAGCGCCACCGGTCGTCGGAGATCAGGTACCAGGTGCCGGTGCGGGGATCGCGGTCGATGCCCGACACGCCCCCGAATGTGGTGCCCTCGACCGTCATCTTGTGCGGGAGGCGCCGCTCGCCCAGGAACCGCGTGATCCGCAGCCCGGCCCGCGCGTCCGCCTGCTCTGCGCTCGCCCGCCCGGCACTCGCCGCGTCCGCCGCACCGCGCACGGGGGCCGCCATGCCCGCCGTCACCGCGAGGACCGCCGCGCCTGCCGCGATCCCGCGCCACATCTTCCGCTGCCCGTTCACCTGGCTACCATCACCCTTCGGATACGAGTCATTTCCGTGCGTAACGCACTCGTATTCAATATCACGTTGGGTGATGAAATGGCAGCGATCCGTCAGTCGGCGTGGCGGAATTCCAGGATCGCCACGCCCATCAGCGCGAAGCCCATGGCGGCCACGAGCACGATCTCCAGCCACACCGGGACGGCCCAGCCGTTCCACGTCACGCCGGGGTTGAACGTCCGCTGCAGCGCGGGCGACAGGTCGAGCCGGGAGAAGACCGCCTGGCGCAGCGGGTCGACGGCGTAGGTGAGCGGGTTGAAGCGGGTGAGGACGGTCAGCCACGTGGGCAGCCCGTTCAGCGGGTACAGCGCGCCCGACAGGAAGATCATCGGCATGACGGCCATCTGCATGAGCCCGAAGAACGACTGCATCTGCTTGATCCGCGCGGCCATCACGACACCGAAGGCCGTGAGCGTGAACGCGCACAGGAACAGCAGGCCCAGCAGCTCGGCCAGCAGCGCCGGGTCGTAGGGGACGCCGGCCAGGCCCGCGAGCGACACCATCACCGCGCCCTGCAAGGTCGCCACGACCGCACCGCCGACGCACTTGCCGATGACGATGGCGCTGCGGCTGACCGGGGCGACGAGCATCTCGCGCAGGAACCCGAACTCGCGGTCCCACACGATCGACCCGGCGGAGAACATCGCGGTGAACACCACCGACATCGCGCACACGCCCGGGAAGACGAACGTCTTCAGGTCGACGTCGCCGCGCGGCCCGCCGCCCGCGACCATCAGGTTCGACAGGCCGGTGCCCATGACCAGCAGCCACAGCACCGGCTGGGCGAGGCTGGACAGTATCCGCGGCTTGTCGCGCCAGAACCGGATCAGCTCCCGGTGCAGGACGATCTTCACGGCGCGCGCGTCCTGCCGCAGGCCCGGCTCCGGCACCCGGACGCGCACGACGTCGGCGACCGGACGGCCCGTCCCGCCGGCGGTGGGGGTCGCCATCGTCATCTCCTCATCGCGCGCATGGTCATCCGCAGGCGGTCGCTCGCCCCGGCCTCGGCGTCGCGGATCGTCGAGCCGGTGAACGACATGAACACATCGTCCAGCGACGGCCGCGACACGCTCACCGACCGGATCGGGACGCCGAGCTCCGCGAACAGCCGCGGCACGAACGCCTCGCCGGACGCGACCGGGAACGCGACCGCGCCCTCCGACACGACCGCGTCCAGGCCGAACCGCTCCTTGAGCGCGGCGATCGCGGCCTCGTCGTCGGCGGTCTGGATGCGGACCCGGTCCTTGCCGACGCCCGCCTTCAGCGCCTCGGGGGTGTCCAGCGCCACGATCCGCCCCGAGTCCATGATCGCGATGCGGTCGCAGAACTCGGCCTCGTCCATGTAGTGGGTGGTCATGAAGATGGTGATCTCTTCGGCGTCCTTGAGCCGGCGGATGTAGTCCCAGATGGACGCGCGGGTCTGCGGGTCGAGGCCGACGGTCGGCTCGTCCAGGAACAGCACCCGCGGCGAGTGCAGCAGGCCGCGCGCGATCTCCAGGCGGCGCTTCATCCCGCCGGAGTAGGTCTGCACCAGGTCGCGGCGCCGCTCCCACAGCCCGACCATCTCCAGCACCTGCCGCATGCGCTCGCCCGCGACCGACCGCGGCACCCCGTACAGCTCGGCGTGGAAGCGCAGGTTCTGCTCGCCGGACAGGTAGCCGTCGAGCGTCGGGTCCTGGAAGACGAGGCCGATGTTGCGGCGGACGCCGTCGCGCTCGGACACCACGTCGTGCCCGGCGACGCGGGCCCGCCCGCCGCTGGGTTTCAGCAGCGTGCACAGCATGTTGATCGTGGTGGACTTGCCGGCGCCGTTCGGGCCGAGGAACCCGAAGATCTCCCCCGCGCGGACGGTGAAGGCGATCTCCCGCACGGCCTCCACGTCGCCGAACCGCTTGACCAGTCCGTCGACCTCGACCGCGGGTCCCACGTCGGGCATCGGGCCTCCTCCGCTCCGGCGCGGCCATGTTGTGGACCGTCCAACGGTAGGAATACCCTATCTCTCACGTCAAGAGAGATTTGGTACGCGCTCAGCGAACCCTGGGGAGGGGGACGTGGAGGACCCGCCCGGCCCGCTGCACGAGTCGCCCGGCTACCTGACGTTCGAGCTGATACGGCTCGCGCGGCGCACCTCCGCGCGCGTGTGCCCCGGCCAGCTGCGGCTGGCGCACCTGCTGGTGCTGGACTGCGTGGCGCGCCTCGGGCCGCTGTCGCAGCGCGAGGTCGCCGCGCACGTCCGGATGGACCCCGGCGACCTGGTCGGCGTCGTGGACGCGCTGGAGGAGGCCGGCAGCGTCCGGCGCCGCCGCGACCCCGGCGACCGCCGCCGGTACGCGCTGGAGGCCACCGAGGACGGCCGGCTCGCCCTCGGCGCGGGCCTGGCCGACCGCGCCCGCCTCGACGAGACGCTGTTCGAGCCGCTGTCCCCCGACGAGCTCCGCCTGCTCAAGGACCTGATGCTGCGCGTCCTCGCCCACCACGACCACCGGTTCGCCCGCCCCTCGTCCCGCCCGCCGGATCAGGACGCTACGGCGGCAGCGGCGCCGGAACCGGCGCCGAAGCCCGTCATCCGGTCGAGGGACCAGCGGTGAGCCGCGGGTCGCACGCGAGCCGGTAGCCGCGCTTGACGACCGTCTCGACGATCCCGGGACGGCCGAGGCCGCGCCGCAGCCGCGCCACCGCCATCTCCACCGCGTGCTCGTCGGCCCGCGGCCGCGCCTCCCCCGCGGCGGCGAACCGGCTCGGCAGGACGCCGCACAGCTCCGCCCGCGACACCACGTGCCCCGGCCGCCGCGCGAGCGCCTGGAGGACCGCCATCGGCGCGGGCGCGATCGGCCGGAGCAGTCCGTCCAGGACGACGGCGTGCCCGCGCAGCTCCAGCGCGCACCCGCGCACCGACAGCCACCGCGACCGCCGCGCCGGCAGGCCCGTGACCAGCGCCCGCACCAGCGCCCCGAGCCGCGCCCGCTCCGGCTGGACGGTCGGGACGCCCCGGGCCGTGAGCACCCGCGCGGTGACGGGCCCGACGCACGCCGCCACCACCCGGTCGCGCAGGGCGTCCAGGAGCGGCTCGTCCAGCCCGTCCGCGGCGGCGACGGCGAGCGTCTCGGCGACCGCGGGCGCGCTGGTGAACGTGATCGCGTCCACCGTGCCCGCGACGGCCTGCCCGACGAGCCGGCGCAGCGGCGTCGGATCCGCGGCCCGCGAACCGGCGGCGAACGCGCGGGTGGCCGCCAGGAGCCCCGCGTCGCCGGCGAGCGGCGCGAGACGGACCGCGGGCGCGAGCACGACCCGGGCCCCGCGCCGCTCCAGCAGCGCCGCGAGCTCCTCGTGGCGGCGGGCCGCGGTCACCCCGACGGCGAAGCCGGCCAGCGGCTCGGCCACCGGCCCCTCCCCCGGCGCCGCGTTCCGGTCACTGACGGTGTGCCTGTCACTGGCGGTGCTCATCGGGCGGCAACCTCCCTGGCGGGTACGGGTCGATGCTCCGATCCTTCGCCGGGGGCGTTTCGCGGGCGGGTCCCGCCTGTCACCGCCGTGTTAAAAGCCGCTCACGTTCGGGTGCCTTCCAGGTCGCGCGTTCGCCGAGGTCAGCCGTACCGCGCCGGTGCCTGGGGCCGGTGACCTTGACATTCGCGGGTCAAGCGTTGTCGGCCCCCATCATGGCCCTTTCGTCGCCTTTTACCCGATCTCCGAACGGATTCGCGGCTCCCCGGCGATCTTCCGGACGGATGCGGCCCCGGCCGCCCGGGGCCCCGGATCACACGGCGATGATCGCGCCTAACCTCGGTACATGCCCGACCTTGCTTACTACGCCTCACTGCCGCGCTCCCGCGGCGCCGCGGCGGCCCTGCTCCTGGACGACCTCGGGCGGGTCCTGCTGGTCAAGCCCACCTACAGCGAGGGCTGGTACCTGCCCGGCGGGGTCATCGAGGCCGACGAGTCCCCCCTGGCGGCATGCGTGCGCGAATGCTCGGAGGAGCTCGGCCTCGTCCCCCGCCTGAACGGCCTCGCCTGCGTCGACTGGGGCTCCCCGCGCGCCGACGGCGTCGACGCCGTCAACGTGTTCGTGTTCGGCGGCACCATCACCGGCGAGGAGATCGCCGCGATCCGGCTGCCGCCGGACGAGCTGTCCGACCACATCCTCGTCGCCCCGGAGAAGATCCCCGAGCTGGCGCCGCCGCACGTGTCGCGCAGGATGGACCCCAGCCTGCGCGCCATGGCCGAGGGCCGCGCCGTCTACCTGGAGGACGGCCAGGTGCAGCCGTTCGGCCCCGGCCTGACCACGGGCTAGGCGGGCCCCGCGTTGAGCAGGCCCTGCGACTAGGGCCCCTGCGGCTAGGCCGGCACGGCGTCCCTGACCTGCCGTCCCCGTTCCGGGTCGACCGCGCGGGCGCAGTGCGCGCAGCAGTACCAGTGCCCGTCAACGTCCACGCCGTGGCCCATGATGCGGCACTGGCAGTGCTCGCAGACCGGCGCCATCTTGCTGATCGCGCACTCGAACGAGTCGAACGTGTGCACCTCGCCCTGCGCGTGGACCTCGAACGTCATGTCGTAGTCGTTGCCGCAGACCTCGCAGGTCGCCATCGGTCCTGTCTCCGTTCCCCCGCCGCGCCGCAGATCACTGCCTACCCGGACGGTCCCGGGTCTACCCCGCGCCGCACAGCCGGCGGGCGCGCTGAACGGCGGAGCCTCCGTGCCGTATGACCGCTCACGCAGCCGCGAAACGCGCCGCCCCACCGTCCCGGCCGCCCCGGACGGCTCCAGCGAGCGTCGCGTGCTCCGCGTTCATCGCCTCTTGCGCCTTCTGCGCGCGTCGGGCGCCCGCCCCGGCCCCTCATCGGGGTCCGGCCAGTTCGGCGAGCGGCCCGAGGAGCGCAGCACCGACTCCCACGCGTCCCCCGACGACAGCGGAAGGTGCGGCACGCCCCAGTGCCACGCGGACACCAGCAGATCCGGGTCGCGCGGACGGTAGCCCGTCCCCACCGCGCGGGCCATGTCCCAGGCGTGCAGATGCCACTCCACACAGGCCGCGCCCGCGTGGTCACCGACCGTGTACTTGGTGCCCTTGTAGATCAGATGCGTCCGGTCCCACATGTCGGGCATCAGGTCGGCGTACGCGCCCGCCGACACCCCGAACGCCATGATCCGCTCCGGCCCCGGCTCGGGCGGCAGCACCGCCAGCTCCGCCGCGTTCTGCCGCGCCTGCTGCCTGATCAGCACCGCGGACGCCGCGTCCTGCGCGAACAGCGTCGCCAGGCGGCTGTCGGGCGCGTCCTGGAGGTACTCCAGGAAGTTCTCCGCGACGCACCGCAGATGGCCAGCGAGATCGATCAGCCGCCAGTCCGCGCAGGGCGTCGGGACGTCCCAGTCGCCGGCCGTCTCCGCCAGCTCCCGGATCGCCGTCACCCCGTCCTGGTAGGACTCCAGTACGCGACCCCGGTCCGGCGGCGTGCGCTCCACGTGACTTCCCCCCGCGTCCAGGGCACGGTGCCTGCGCAGCGTGCCCTCTCCGCCGCGGCGCCGCCGCGCGCCCGCCGCGGCCTGCGGCGTCCGGCGCGGGCGCCCCCCGGCGTTCCCCCGAGAGGGCAGACTCTCAAAGTTCGGTGGCCGGTGCCACCCGGCGGCGCTGTGTCGTCACACGTCGGCCCCACATGCCGCGCCCTGCCCGGATGCGCCCCGGACGTGTCCCGGGCGTCCCGCTCAGACGGCCAGGGTCGGGTGCGTCCGGAAGCTGAGCCGGTGCGCCTCCCGGGCGGTGCGGAGCCGGTCGACCTCGTCGGTCCACGGGCGCACGTCCGCGCGCGCCTTGGCCTTGCGGTAGGCGATCTCCGCGGCCCGGCGGGTCTTCGCGTCCTGGGTCTCCACCGAGTACACCTGCGGGCCCATCGCGACCCGCTCGGACGCCTCGGCGGCGGCGAGCACGTCCGTCATCGCCCGGTCGAACGCGACCGTCAGCGCGCGCAGCTCCGCCCCGGGCGTGTCCGCGCCCTGCGCGTCCCGCAGCGCCCGCTCCGCCTCGCCGGCCGCCGCGAGCCGGTCCTCGTACTCGGCGGCGAGCCGCTGGTCGGCCTCGTACGGCTCAGCGACGTCCTTGCTCACCCGGCGGCCCAGCGGCATGGTGGTCACTCCTATCGGCGGTTCTGGGTGGTCCGGTCGAGGAAAGCGTACGCGGGCCCCCGGCGTGTCGTGACGGCGGACACCCCGCTCCCGCCCTTTACGTAGTAAGGTCGAGGCATGGTTCGCCAACCGAGCATCAACGCCCAGCACCGCGCGCCGCTGTCCACCGAGCGGATCATCGAGTCGGCCCTGCGGATCGTCGACGGGCAGGGCCTCGCCCGGCTCACCATGCGCCGCCTCGGCGACGCGCTGGAGGTCGAGGCGATGGCGATCTACCACCACCTCCCCCGCGGCAAGGAGCAGCTGCTGGACGGCCTCGTCACGCACGTCGCGTCCGCGCCCGCCGACACCGAGTCCGCCGCCTCGCACGGGGACTGGCGCGGCGCCCTGCGCGCCTGGGCCGCCGGCTACCGGGCGCGGCTGCTGACGCACGCGGGCGTCCTCCCCCTCGTCGTCACCCGCCGCAACCCGGCCGCGCTCACCACCACGGTCGCGTCGCTGCGGGAGGTGCTCCGGCGCGGCGGCGTCGCCGAGGACGTGGCCGCGGTCGCCGCGCACACCCTGCTCGGCTACGTCATCGGCCACGCCTCGCTGGAGGTCCGCGGCACGAACGAGGACGGCGCCGACCGCGCGGTCGACTGGGACGCGCGCTTCACCGCCGGGCTCGACCTGATCATCAGCGGCGTGCGCTGACCGGCCTCAGTCCTCGACGACGAGGACCTCCAGGTGGAGCGGGCCGTGCACGCCCTCCACGCGGACCATCTCGATGCCGTGGGTGGCGGACGGCCCGCTGATCCACATCAGCGGGCGCGCCGGATCGAGCCGCTCCACCGCCTCGGGGACCGTCCCGACGATCTGGTCGGCGTGCACCACGCACAGGTGGTAGCCGGGGACGGCGGTGAGCGCCCGCCGGCCCTGCGCGCGGCCCCCGTCCAGCACGACGGTGCCGGTCTGCGCGATCGCCGCCGCGCAGCCGGTGACGACGCCGTCGGCGGCGGCGAGGGTGTCGACGTCGACGGCCGGGGTGTCGGCCAGCGCCCGGACGCCGTCCAGCTCCGCGAGCCAGCCGAACGGCAGGTCGGCGGGGACGACGATCTGCTTGACCTCCCGCCCCCACAGCGCCGCCGCGACGGCGGTGCCCAGCTCGTCGGCGCTGACGTGCCGCACCGACGCCCGGTTGTCGGCGACCCGCTCGGTGAACAGCGCCAGCACGTCGGCCCTGTTCCGGGCCTCGTCGTCGGTCAGGCGGCGCGCGTAGCGGCGCGGGACCGGCGGGCGCGTGCCGCGGGCCCCGCCGAGCGCCTCCCGCACCCGCCGCAGCACCTCCGCCCGCGAACCTCCGCCCGGAACCTCGCCGGACGCCGTCATGGCCGCCTCCGCGTCCACCAGGCGCGGAAGCTCTCCGCCGGGGGCGCGGGCAGGTCGCGGGCCTCGGTCCACTTGCCGAGCAGGCCGGGCAGGCGGCGGATCCGGCCGCCGCGCGACAGCAGCCGCGCCCAGCGGGTGCCGCGCCGCAGCGCGGTCTCGTAGCGGCGCGGGTCGCCCATCGTCCACGCCAGGCCGCGCATCAGCATCAGCTCCGGCGGCGGGACGGGCCGCCGCCGCCGCGACTCCACCACCGCGCCGCGCAGGTGCACCAGCACCTCCGGGATGTCGATCTTCACGGGGCAGACGTCGGCGCACGCGCCGCAGAGCGTCGAGGCGTACGGCAGCGACGCGTCGGCGGCGCTGTCGACGCCCCGCAGCTGCGGCGTCAGGATCGCGCCGATCGGCCCCGGATAGACCGGCCCGTAGGCCCGGCCGCCGGCGCGCTCGTAGACGGGGCACACGTTCATGCAGGCCGAGCAGCGGATGCAGCGCAGCGCGGTGCGCCCGACCTCGTCGGCGAGGGCACGGGTGCGGCCGTTGTCGAGCAGGACGAGATGGAACGCGCGCGGCCCGTCGCCCGCCGTCACGCCCGTCGACGTCGCGACATACGGGGTCATCCGGTCACCGGACGACGAACGCGGCAGGAGCTGGAGGAACACCTCCATGTCCGCCCAGGTCGGGACGACCTTGTCGATGCCCGCGACGCTGATCAGCGTGTCGGGGAGGGTGAGGCACATCCGCGCGTTGCCCTCCGACTCCAGCACCACGAGCGTCCCGGTCTCGGCGACCAGGAAGTTCGCGCCGGTCACGGCGACGCGGGCGCCCAGGAACCGCTCACGGAGATGCGTGCGGACGGCGGCGGCGAGCTCTGCGGGGTCGTCGGTCAGGTCGGGCCCGGCGGACGGCATCGTCCGCCGGAACAGCTCCCTGATCTCTGCACGGTCGCGGTGCAGCGCGGGCGACAGCAGGTGGGACGGCTCGTCGTCGCCGAGCTGGACGGCCAGGTCGGCGAGGGCGGTCTCGCGGGCGGTGATCCCGGCGCGGGCCAGCGCGCCGGTCAGGCCGATCTCCCGGGTCGTCGCCGACGACGCCTTGACGACCTCGTCCGCGCCGGCCTCCCGCACCAGCGCGGTGACGATCTCGCACGCCTCGGCGCCGTCCGCCGCCCAGTGCACGGTGCCGCCCGCCTCGGTGACGGCCCGCTCCAGCTCCTCCAGGTGGGTGTCGAGGTTGAGGAGGGTGGCGTCCCTGATCGCGCGCCCCGCCTCGCGCAGGTCGTCCCAGCCGGGCAGCTCGGCGGCCGCGGCGGCCTCCCGCTCCCTGGCCGCCGCGATCCCGCCGCGGAGGTTACGGCGCAGGCCGGTATCGGCCAGCGCGGACCGCGCGGCGGCGGCGAACTTCGGCATCGGCAGCGGGACGGGCCCGTTCGTGCCGGGCGGCGGCCTCATCCCCGCGGAGGACGGCGTCGTCTCCTGGGAGGAGCCCGTCATGCCGGTCCCGTCTCGGCGAGGATCTCGGCCAGGTGCATGGTCCGGACGCCGCCGCGCAGCCGCGACAGCGCGCCGCCGATGTGCGCCAGGCAGGAGTTGTCGACCGCGCAGACCACGTCGGCGCCGGTGCCGCGGATGTGGCGCACCTTGTCGGCGACCATCGCGACCGACACGTCGGCGTTCTTCATCGCGAACGCGCCGCCGAACCCGCAGCACTCCCCCGCCGCGGGCAGTTCGACCAGGTCGATGCCCTTGACGGCGCGCAGCAGCCGGAGCGGCCGGTCGGCGACGCCGAGCGTCCGCGCGGACTGGCAGGACGGGTGGTAGGTGACCCGGTGCGGGAAATAGGCGCCGACGTCGGTGACGCCCAGGACGTCCACCAGGAACTCCGTCAACTCGTAGACGGCGAGGCCCTCGGCGGCGCGGGCGAGGCCGGGGTCGCGGGCCGTGCGCGCGATCCGCGGGTAGCCGTCGCGGACGGTCGCCGCGCACGACGCCGACGGCGCGATCACGATCTCGCAGCCCTCGAACGCCGCGGTGTAGGCGCGGGCCAGGTCGGCGGCCTCGCGGTGGTAGCCGGTCGTCCAGTGGATCTGGCCGCAGCACGTCTGCCCGGCCGGGTAGGAGACCTCGTGCCCGAGCCGTTCCAGCAGGACGGTCACGGCCCTCCCGGTGCCCGGGAACAGCGCGTCGTCGAAGCAGGCCACGGACAGGGCGACCCGCACCGGCCTCACTCCCCCCACGCCTCGCAAAGCCCGTTCCCGCCGAACATCGTAGGGGTTTCACGCGCTGACGGCGTGTCGTTCGCCGTCCGTTCGCGCGCGGAAGGAACGCTGGAACCGGCACCTCCGGGTGAGACGGGTCACATCCGCCGGTACTCGGGTACCAACGGACAACCGCCCCAACGGACTATGGCCGGTTCGGGCGAACCGTTCCACACTGAGAGGCGTCATTAAAGGAAAGCTCCACAACCGACCCGTAGTTGAGACCGGAGGCACGACATGTGCCCGCACCAGCCGCCCTGTCCCTCGCACGACGCACCCGACCGCGACGCCGCCCGTACGCTGGCCTCACACCCCGAGCAGGGGTGGAGCCTGCTGTGCAACGGTGTCGTGCTGTTCGAGGACACCGGTGAGCTGCTGCCCGACGGGGGAATCATCGCACCGCACCGGCCGACGGATCCGCTGGCTCCGTCCGCCGCCTGAACGACGTCCACGGGGGACTAGTTCAAACGGGTGATCATCCTCGGGGGCACGGCCACCTGCCCGCTCCGTCCGGGCCCGTACCGGGCCCGGAACATTCACCGCCCGGACCGCCACCGGAACCGTCACGGGCCGCCCGTCCGCACCGCGCGGGCCGCCCGACCCCGCACCCCCACCCCGCCGCGCGGTTTCGCTCCGCCCTGCAATCCCGCCCATCTCCGTAGCCACGGCTCCGCCGCCCTCCCGACCGCGGCGGGATCCCGGTTGAGATCGTGGCGCTCCCCCGCCAGCACCGTCACCTTCGCCGCGTCCGCCTTCTCCGGCACGCCGAACGGGTCACGGTCGCCGTTGACGACGAGAACCTCCACGCCCGCGGAACGCAGCTCGTCCACCCGCGTCTTCTCCGGCTTCCCGGGCGGGTGAAGCGGGAACGCCAGCGCGAGGACGCCCACCGCCCCCGCGGCCGTCGCCGTCCGGCACGCCACCCTGGCGCCGTTGCTCCGGCCGCCCTGCACGAGCGGGACACCGGTCCCGGCCTTGTCCCGCAGCAGGCCGACGATCTCCAGCCACGCCTCGTCCTGCTTCGCCATCGGGCCGGGTGCGCGGCGGCCCGCGAGCCGGAACGGCTGCGTCACCCGCGCCACCGCGCCGCCGAGCCCGAGCGCGGTCTCCCGGACGGCCAGCAGGTCGGGCGCGTCGACGCTCCCGTTCGAGCCGTGCGTCAGAACCAGCAGGAACGCCGGGTCGCCGACCTCGTCCAGCGCCACCCGGGCCGGTCCGTGCGCCGTCACGACCTCCATCCGCCCACCGTAGCCCGCCGCCGAAACGATCATCGCGGCGGGGACGCCGCCGGCTAGCGGTCGGGCCGGTCGGAGGGGCCGAGGGCGAGGCGGAGCCGCTCGGCGAAGCTCTCCTGCAGCAGCGGGCCCCACGGGTAGTCGCCGGGCACCTGCACCGCCTTGCCCAGCGCCTCGCGGGCGTCTCCGGCCCGACCGTCCTCCGGCGTGTCGCCGTGCCGGACGGCCAGCAGCGCGTACATGTGGTCGAGGGCGCCGAACGCCTCTCCAGCGAGGGCGGGGAGCGTCCCGTCCGACACGGCCTGCTCGACGACCGGCTCCCACCACAGGTCGGCGGGGTCGGCGTCGTCCTCGTCGCCGCCGAAGTCGCGGCGGAGCCGCGCCCGGACCTGGCCCGCGTTCGCCGGGTCCGACAGTCCGCGCCGCCACACCTCCGCCGCCTCGCCGGCCCGCCCGCGCAGCGGCAGCGTCCGCGCCAGCAGCTCGGTGGCGAGCGGCCCGACCTCCGGGTCGGACGGCTCCTCCCCCAGCGCCGCGCCGAACGACCCGATCGCCTGGTCGAGGTAGGCGATGCCGAGCGCGACGGCGAGCCGCGCGTACGCGTACGGGGCCGTGCCGCGGTCGATCAGCTTGAGCCCGGCGGCCAGGACCCGCTGCGCCCGCACGGGCTCGCCGCGCTCCAGATGCCGCTGCGCGAGGTCGTGCGCGGCGGGCGGCCCGTACTCGGCGTCGCCCGTCGCGAGCACCGCCTCCCAGTGGCCGCGCGCCTCGTCGAACTCGCCGGCGTCGTCGGCGATGCGGGCGAGCGCGAGATGGGCGGGCGGCAGGTAGGCCGGGTTGCCGAAGTCGACCACCGTCCGCCACGCGGGCGCCGCGTCGGCGTACTCGCCGGCCCGCTCGTGCGTGAGCGCCAGATGGTAGGCGGCGCGCGGACCGTACTCGGGGTCGCCGGTGGCGATCGCCGCCCGGTCGGCGTCCCGCGCCCGCTCGACCTCCCCGGCGTCGTCGAGGACGACCGCCAGCCCGAGCGCGGCCTGCGCCCGGCAGGCCGTCTCGCCGAGCTCCAGCACCTTCTCGAACAGCAGCGCCGCGCGCCCGGCCTCACCGTTCTCCGCGAGACTCCGCGCCTGCTCGCACATCTGGACCGGGTCGTCGGTCACGGGACTCATCAGTCTCTGCCCTCTGGGTCGGGGGTCCGCAGAGAGCCTAGCGAGCCGCCGGGCCCGCGTCTCGCGACGCCGCCGTTCGATCGATCCCGAAGGCCGGTCAGTCCTCGAAGGCCTCCGGGGGCGGGCAGGAGCACAGGAGGTTGCGGTCGCCGTAGGCCTGGTCGATGCGGCGGACGGGCGGCCAGTACTTGTCCTCGCGGAGGGCCGGGACGGGGTAGGCGGCCTCGTCGCGGGTGTAGGCGTGCTTCCAGTCGTCGGAGATCAGGCACGCGGCGGTGTGCGGGGCGTGCTTGAGCGGGTTGTCCTCGCGGTCGTAGCCGCCGTCGGCGACCCGCTGGATCTCCCGGCGGATCTCGATCATGGCGTCGCAGAAGCGGTCGAGCTCGGCGAGGTCCTCGGACTCGGTCGGCTCGATCATCAGGGTCCCGGCGACGGGGAAGGACAGCGTCGGGGCGTGGAAGCCGTAGTCGATGAGGCGCTTGGCGACGTCCTCGGCGGTGATCCCGGTCTCCTTGGTGATCTTGCGGAGGTCGGCGATGCACTCGTGCGCGACGAGGCCGTTGCGGCCGGTGTAGAGGATCGGGTAGTGCGGGGCGAGGCGGGTCGCGAGGTAGTTCGCGGCGACGATCGCGCCCTCGGTGGCGGCGGTCAGGCCGTCCGGGCCCATCATCGCGATGTAGGCCCACGAGATCGGCAGGATGCCCGCCGAGCCCCACGGGGCGGCGGAGATCGGCCCTACGCCGCTCTCCGGGCCGGCCTCGGCGCGCAGCGGGTGGTTCGGCAGGAACGGGGCGAGGTGCTCGCGGACGCCGATCGGGCCGACGCCGGGCCCGCCGCCGCCGTGCGGGATGCAGAACGTCTTGTGCAGGTTGAGGTGCGAGACGTCCGAGCCGAACTCGCCGGGACGGGCCAGGCCGACGAGGGCGTTGAGGTTGGCGCCGTCGACGTAGACCTGCCCGCCCGCGTCGTGCACGGCCGCGCACACGTCGGTGATCGTCTCCTCGAAGACGCCGTGCGTGGACGGGTACGTCACCATGATCGCGGCGAGCCGCGCACCGTGCTTGCCGATCTTGGCGTGCAGGTCGTCGAGGTCGACGTTGCCGCCGTCGTCGCACTTCACCACGACGACGCGCATCCCGGCCATGACGGCGCTGGCGGCGTTGGTGCCGTGCGCCGACGAGGGGATCAGGCACACGTCCCGGTGCTCCTCCCCGCGGGAGGCGTGGTAGCCGCGGATCGCGAGCAGCCCGGCCAGCTCGCCCTGCGAGCCCGCGTTCGGCTGGACCGACACCTTCGCGTACCCGGTGATCTCGGCGAGCGCGCTCTCCAGCTCGCCGATCAGCTCGACGTACCCGGCGGCCTGGTCGACCGGCGCGAACGGGTGGATGTTCGCGAACTCCGGCCAGGTGATCGGCTCCATCTCGGCGGTCGCGTTCAGCTTCATCGTGCAGGAACCGAGCGGGATCATCGAGCGGTCCAGCGCGACGTCCTTGTCCTGGAGCCTGCGCAGGTAGCGCAGCATCGCGGTCTCGGAGCGGTGCGCCTGGAAGACGGGGTGGGTCAGGTAGGGGCTCTCGCGGCGCAGCGTCTCCGGGATCGCCTCGGTCACCTCGGCGGGCTCGGCGGGCGAGGCGGCGCCGAACGCCTCCAGGACGGCGGTGACGTGCGCGGGAAGGGTCGTCTCGTCGCAGGCGATGCCGACGTGGTCGGCGTCGACGGGACGCAGGTTGATGCCGCGTTCCAGGGCCGCGTCCACCACCTGGGCGGCGCGTCCGGGCACCCGGGCCAGGACGGTGTCGAAGAACGCGCCGTGCACGACCTCCACGCCGCTCGCGCGCAGCCCGGCGGCGATCTCGGCGGCGCGGCGGTGCGCCCGCTGCGCGATCGCGGCGAGCCCCTCGGGCCCGTGGTAGACCGCGTACATGCTCGCCATGACGGCGAGGAGCACCTGCGCGGTGCAGATGTTGCTGGTGGCCTTCTCGCGCCGGATGTGCTGCTCGCGGGTCTGCAGCGCCAGCCGGTGCGCGGGGGCGCCGTCGGCGTCGACGGAGACGCCGACGAGGCGTCCGGGAAGCTGCCGCTGGATGCCCTCGCGGACCGCCATGTAGCCGGCGTGCGGGCCGCCGAACCCGAACGGGACGCCGAACCGCTGCGCGGAGCCCACGGCGATGTCGGCGCCGGACTCGGCGGGCGGGCGCAGCAGCGTCAGCGCGAGCAGGTCGGCGGCGACGACCGCCTGCGCGCCCCGCTCGTGCGCCTGCGCGATGACGGGCTCCAGGTCGCGGACGGCGCCCGACGCGCCCGGGTACTGCAGCAGGACGCCGAAGACGTCGCCCTCGGGCAGCCCGCCGGACAGGTCTGCGACGACGACGTCGATGCCGAGCGGGACGGCCCGCGTCCGGACGACCTCGATCGTCTGCGGCAGGACGTCCGCGTCGACAAGGAACGTGCCAGGTTCCTTCCGCTTGCTGACGCGGTGCGCGAGGGCCATGGCCTCGGCGGCGGCGGTCGCCTCGTCCAGCATGGACGCGTTCGCGACCGCCAGCCCGGTGAGGTCGCTGACGGCCGTCTGGAAGTTCAGCAGCGCCTCGAGGCGCCCCTGGGAGATCTCCGGCTGGTAGGGGGTGTAGGCGGTGTACCAGCCGGGGTTCTCCAGGACGTTCCGCATGATCACGCCCGGGGTGATCGTGCCGTGGTAGCCGAGGCCGATCATGGAGGTGCGGACGGTGTTGCGGGCGGCGAGCTCGCGGAGCCGGTCCAGCGCGGCGGACTCGCTCAGCGCGGGCGGCAGGTCCAGCGGGCGGGACGTGCGGATCGCGGCGGGGACGGCGTCGTCGATCAGCGCCTCGACGCCCGCGTAGCCGATGGCGGCGAGCATCCGCGCCTGGTCGTCGGGCGACGGGCCGATGTGCCGGTCGGCGAACGCGGCCCGCGGGTGCTGCGGCGCGGCCACGGGGGCGAAGAACTGGGCGGTCATGGAGAGCCTCCTGGCTGCTGCGGTCGCTCAGGTGCACCGCCCGGCGCGCGGGCCGGGCGGCGTCTCCCCCTCTGTCATGGGCACCTGAGAGCTTCACCCGCGCCGCGGGGTTTCCCCTTCGGTGAGCCGCCTTCCCGCACAGCGGGAAACGACGCCTGCTTTCCAGAGGTGCCTCGCCCGAGCGGTCCTTTTGCCTGAGAGGTTCCGGGGAGGTTGCCCCTTCGGCGCCCCACGCTGGCGGCGTGGGATCTCTCCCGCACAGGGTCGACGGCATGTCCTGGACAAACCCTACCCAAAGATCGGTTGCCGCGATCGCCTCGGGTCCCGCCGGGCCCCTCCGCCCGGGGCGGTGGCCGTACCTGCCAGTACGATGTGCAGTCCCACCTGGGACGGAACGGACCTCAGGCGACGCGGACGGGCGGGAGTGTCGAGCGGAGATCGTCCGTTGGATGGCGGTGGGCGGGGGTTGGAGGACGGTGGCTGCGGGGTGAACAAGGGACGCCCCGGAGGGCGCAGGTCGACGGCGCGCCGCCGGTTCTGGGACGCTGATCGCGATGGTGGACGGTCAGGGTGGCGGAACGGCGTGACGCCGACCCACGACGAGACGGTGCCCGCGCGGCAGGGCACGGGAGCCGGTGTGCCCGTCGACGAGCCCGCCCAGCCCGACCGGATCCGCCGCCCGGCCGACGCGATCCGGTTCGCGGCGTCGGTCGCCGGGCTCGCGGCGGTGATGCTGCTGGTCTCGATCGCCCAGGAGACCACGCACGGCCTGCACACCGACATCGCCGAGGGCGCCGCGCACGCGCCGCGGCTGCTGCTGTCGCTGGCGACGCTGGTGTCCAGCTTCGGCGTGCTGGCCGTCCCGATCGCGTTCGGGATCGAGCGGCTGTTCCACAAGGACGGGATGCGCGTCGCGATCGCGCTGCTCGCCGCCATGATCACCTTCGGGCTCACGGTCGGGCTGGACGACCTGGTGGTGCGGGGCGCGCCCGGCGGCGTCCTGGACTCGCTGATCTGGGGCGGCACGGAGACCGCGCCGGTGCACACCGACATCGCGCCGGTGATCGCGTTCGTCAGCGCGGTCGGGATGGCGGGCCGCGCCCGCTGGCAGGCCGCGACCTGGACGATGATCGGGCTGGCGGCGCTGACCGGCCTCACCGCGTCCTACGCCTCCGTCGCCGCGCTCGCCGCCACCTACCTCCTCGGACGCGCCATCGGCCACGGCACCCTCTACGTCGTCGGCACCCCGAACCCGCGCCCGCCGGGCCGGGCGGTGGTGGCGGCGCTCGAACGGCTCGGCCTGCGCCCGGAGCGCGCCGCGCGGCTGGACGACCCCGCCGGCGGCGCCGAGGAGACCCGCCGGTACGGCGTCGTCCTCGCGCCCCGTCCCAGGGAGGCGCGCGGCGCGCGGCTCCCGGTGGGACGCGGCGCGCACGGCGACTGGGACCTTGAGCTGCACGTCCTCGACCGCGACCAGCAGACGGCGGGCCTGCTGTACCGGGTGTGGCGGCTGCTGCGGCTGCGCGCCACGACGACCGGGCGGGCGCTGCGGTCGCTGCGCCGGTCGCTGGAGCAGGAGTCGCTGATGGCGTACGCGGTGGACGCGGCGGGCGTCCGGACCCCGCGCCTCATCGGGACGTCGGAGGTCGGCACCGAGGCCGCCCTGCTCGCCTACGAGCACGTGCCGGGCCGGCGGCTCGCCGACCTCGACGACGACGAGATCACCGACGAGCTCCTCACGGACGTGTGGCGGCAGTTCCGCGCCCTCCAGGAGGGGCGGCTGGCGCACCGGAGGCTGCTGGACGGCGCGGTCCTGGTCGGGGAGGACGGCAGCGCCTACATCACCGACCTGCGGGCCGGGGAGATCGCGGCGGGCGACCTGGCGCTGCGGCTCGACCTGGCGCAGGCCCTCACGACGCTGGCGCTGCGGACGGGCCCCGAACGCGCCGTCCGGACCGCGGCGGCCGTGCTCGGCGAGGAGGCCCTCGCCGCCGCCGTGCCGCTGCTGCAGCGGGTGGCGCTGTCCCGGACGACCCGGACGGCGCTGCGGCACGACCGGGACCTGCTGACCCGCATCCGGGAGCAGATCGTCCGGCTGAAGCCCGAGACGGAGGTCGCGCCCGCCAGGCTCGAACGCTTCCGGCCCCGGACGATCTTCAGCATCGTGGCGCTGTCGATCGCCGCGTACATCGTCATCCCGCAGGTCGCGAGCCTCGACATCGGGACGATGACGGCCACCGCGAGCTGGGAGTGGGTCCTGGTCGCGCTCGGCGCCGCGGCGCTCAGCTACGTCGCTGCGGCGCTGATGCTGATGGGATTCGTCCCGGAGCGGCTGCCGCTGGGGCGCACGGTCCTGGCGCAGCTGGCCGCGTCGTTCGTGAAGCTGGTCGCGCCGGCGGCCGTCGGCGGCGTCGCCGTGAACACCCGTTACCTGCAGCGCTCCGGGGTGCGGCCGGGCCCGGCGGTCGCGAGCGTCGGCGCGTCGCAGCTGGTGGGGCTGGTCACGCACATCCTGCTGCTGATCCTCTTCGGGTTCCTCACCGGGTCGACGTCGAAGGCGACGCAGGACCTGGCGCCGTCCCGGGCGGTCGTGATCGCGGTGCTGTCGCTGGGGCTGCTCGCGGGCCTCGCGCTGACCGTGCCGCGCGTGCGGCGGGAGGTCACGACCCGGCTGAAGAGCATGTTCTCCGGCGTGGTGCCCCGCCTGGTGGACGTCCTGCAGTCCCCGAAGAAGCTGTCCACGGGGATGGGCGGCACCCTGCTGCTGACGGTGGCGTTCGTGCTGTGCCTGGACGCCTCGATCCGCGCGTTCGGCGGGTCGCTGCCGCTGACGTCGGTCGTCGTGGTCTTCCTCACCGCCAACGCGCTCGGATCGGCCGCGCCGACACCCGGCGGGCTCGGCGCCGTCGAAGGCGCCCTCACGCTCGCGTTGACGATCTCCGGGCTCACCGCGGAGACGGCGACGTCCGCGGTCCTGCTCTACCGGCTGCTCACCCTCTGGCTGCCCGTCCTGCCCGGCTGGGGAGCGTTCACCTACCTGCAGCGCAAGGAAGCGCTGTAGCAGGCCGCTGCGCCGGTCAGCCGGTGCGGCGCGCGCGGCGCCGGTTGGCCAGCTCGTCGTGCGGATGCTCGGAGGGGTCGTCGTCGGACGCGGCGCGCTCACCGGGAAGCTCCGCGAGACTGCCCTCGACCTCCTGCCACACCCGTCCGAGCGCGATGCCGAACACACCCTGCCCGCCCTGCAGAAGATCGACGACCTCGTCCGCCGAGGTGCACTCGTACACGCTGACCCCGTCGCTCATCAGCGTGATCTGCGCCAGATCCTGGACGCCGCGATCCCGTAGATGGGTGACGGCCGTGCGGATCTGCTGCAGCGACACCCCGGTGTCGAGCAGCCGCTTCACGACCTTCAGCACGAGGATGTCGCGGAAGCTGTACAGCCGCTGGCTTCCCGATCCGTGGGCCGACCGGACGCTCGGCTCCACCAGCTTCGTCCGGGCCCAGTAGTCGAGCTGCCGGTAGGTGATCCCCGCCGCGGCGCAGGCCGTCGGGCCGCGGTATCCGACATCCTCCGGTGGCGCCGACACCCGCGTGTCGAAGAGCAGACCCTGCTCCCCGGCGCGCTGGGACGCCATATGCCTCTCGGGGGTCGCCTTGCCCTCGCCGCTGCTCACCGCCACGCGGACCTCCGGCTCCAAATCATCCCGTGGCGCTTCGTCAAGGGGGTTTGACGAATTACACCACGGGTGTTCCACCAGCACGGTAGGTGCCGGTCAGGGTGGGGTCAACGTTCATCGTCGGCGCGTCGCATGCCCGGATGAAGCCCTTTTACCTGCATTTCTCTCCTCCTTCGGCCCTGGCGGGCCTCCATCGTCGAGAAACGCGCGCGATCGCTGCATCGCTCCGTCTCGCCGGGCGGCTCGCTGCGCGATCAGGTTTCTCGCAAGCTCGAAACCTGCCTTCGGACGCGATCGCAACGCCCCAGGTCGTCGCGGGTTTGCGGTGGTGGCTGAGGTTGTTGCGCATGACCCTCCGGCAGGCGATCAAGCACATCTTCATGAATCCCCAGGAACCGGGGCAACAAACCCACTGCTCGCGCGTTATCCCAGGCTAACCCGCTGGGGAGCCCGTTCCCGGCAGGCTCGCCGTCAACCTGCGCGGCCGAAGTCTTCCGGGGAGATGGTGTCCAGGAACTCCCGGAACTTCTCTACTTCGTCTTCTTGCTCGTCGGGGATGGCTACGCCGGCCTCTTCCAGGACGTCCTCGCTGGCGAAGATCGTGGCGCCGGTGCGGAGGGCCAGGGCGATGGAGTCCGACGGGCGGGCGCTGACCTCCACGCCGTTGGAGAAGACGAGGTCGGCGAAGAAGATGCCTTCGCGGAGCGCGGTGATGTTGACGGTGCGGAGCTGGACGCTGAGGGCGTCCAGGACGTCGCGGAACAGGTCGTGGGTGAGGGGGCGGGCGGGCAGGACCCCCTGCTGGGCGAAGGCGATCGCGGTCGCTTCGACCGCCCCGATCCAGATGGGCAGGTAGCGGTCGCCCTCCGTCTCCTTCAACAGGACGATGGGCTGATTGGAGGGCATCTCGACCCGGACGCCGACGACCTCCATCTGCTTCACTGCGGCTCCCTGCTGGTTCTCGCTATCTCGATCACCACGTGCAGCGGATCGATTCGTGACCGAACCCTGTAGCCAACGTACACCCCGCCCCGGACAGCTCGTGATGCCGCGCGTTCGGCAAAATCCTCCGCGAGGCGCATGATCAGCGGTCGAGGCTTTCGTTCAGGCCGGCGGCGACCAGCGCGGTGTGCAGCTTGACCGACAGGGCCGCGATCTCCCTGGCGGTTTCGGCCGCCTGCTCGTGGGCGCCGGTGCTGCGGCGGCGCAGCTGCGGGGCGACCATCTGCTCGATCAGGCCGACCTGGCGGTCGGCGGCGGCCTTGACGGCGCGCAGGTGCCGGACCTCGAAGCCGAACTCGCCGAGCGCGGCCGCGACGCGCGCGATGTTGAGCGCGTCGCCCTCGTAGTGGGTGCCGGCGCGGCGGACGAGGCCGTACTCCTCCAGGCGGGCGAGGAGGGCCTCGTCGATCCCGGCGCCGTCGAGGAGCTGGCGGCGGGTGAGGCGGACGGCGGGGTCTTCGGCGGTGGTGTCGGCGGCGACGAGCGTGCGGGGGCGGCGCGGCTCGGGGGCGGCCGCCGGTCCCGCGGCGGGGTCGAGGGGCGGGACGTTCTCGCCGCGGTCGCGGGCCTGGAGGTGCTGCCTGATGACGCGCAGCGGCAGATAGTGATCGCGCTGCGCGGTGAGGACGAAGCGGAGCCGCTCCACGTCGGCGTCGCCGAACTTGCGGTAGCCGGACGGGCTGCGCTCCGGTTCGACCAGGCCCTCGGACTCCAGGAACCTGATCTTGGAGATGGTGATGTCGGGGAACTCGGGCCTGAGCAGTCCGAGGACGTCCCCGATCGTCATCAGGGACCGGGCTGGCTGCGCGTTCATGGCCCCTCCATCGTCGCCGCGGCCTCCTGCTCCCCGGTCAGCCGTGCGCCGGGTTGATCAGGAACACCAGCCGGAACTTGCCGATCTGGACCTCGTCGCCGCCCGACAGGCCGGCCTGGTCGATCCGCTGCCGGTTGACGTAGGTGCCGTTGAGGCTGCCGACGTCGCGGACGGAGAACGCGGTGCCCTGGCGGGCGAACTCGGCGTGCCGGCGGGACACGGTGACATCGTCGAGGAAGATGTCGCTCGAGGGGTGCCGGCCCGCGGAGGTGCGGTCCTTGTCGAGCAGGAAGCGGCTGCCGGCGTTCGGACCCCGCTTGACGACGAGGAGAGCGGTGCCCGGGGGCAGCGCCTCCATGGCCATCTGGTCGGGTCCGAGCGAGGGCTCCTCGGCGCCCGCGTCGGTGTCCAGCGCCTCGAAACCGCCGATGGAGATCGTCGAGGTGGACTCGCCGGGCGATTCCCGGGGAGGCAGCGGGCTCCGGGTCAGCGGAGTTCCGCAGTTCGAGCAGAAGCGGGCATCATCCGGGTTGGCGTGACCGCACTGCGTGCAGTAGACGCTCGGCATCGATCGGCTCGGCCTCCTACCATCGGCGTGCCGCCCGCGCGCGTCCCGCCGGAACGGGAGCCGCCTGCGCCACGCGCATCCTTCAACCAACCCACGCCGGGGACCCGCCCCGACCACGGTCCAACCCACCGGCCGCTTACGGGACGGTCGCCGCAACTTACGCGGGTATTACCCGAGGGGTCAACTGGAACGGTGAGCCGGCTGGTCCAAACTACATTCGCCATGATCGCAGGTCTACGCCGCCGCGCGGACGTCCCCGATCGCGACGCCCGAGCCCGGCGTCCGGTTTACCGCTTCCCCGATTCCCCTAGGGAGACCGTATCGCGTCGACGGTGATTTTCGCGCGTGGGGTGATCGAGACCTCGGCGCCCGCTCCCTGGAGCGTTTTGACCACCCCACCAGGGATGTTCAGCGCGGTCGTCATGGTGTGGGGGTCGCCGATGGCGAGGAACCGGTACGGCGGGGCGAGGGGCCGCCCGTCGGCCCGGACGCCGTCGCGGTCGTCGAGAAAGTAGGTGTCGACCCCGGCGCGCACGTCGTTGACCTGCACGACTTCGGCGCCGGCGTCGCGGAGCTCCTGCAGCGCGTCCAGGAGGTTGATCGCCCGGACGCCGCGGCGCGGATCGGTGATCAGCAGTTCGATGCCGGGGCCCTCGGCCGGGACGGTGCCCGCCAGGAGGCCATAGGTGGTCGCCCGCTTGCGCGCTTCCTCGAGTGCGGTTCCTCCCTCGGCGTCCCGTTCCAGCTGTGCCTTGGTGTCCTCCAGGTCGCGCAGGTCGCCGCGCAGGCGCGCGGATCGCTGGCCCAGATCGGACAGGACCCCGACGAGCTCGTCCTGACGGGCGGTGGCGAAGGTGGTGTCGCGCTCGTTCGATTGGATCTGCGCGACGACCGCGAATCCGAGGACCAGGCAGAGGAGCCCGCCGATCAGCTGGCCCATGCTGACTCGCGGTCTCAACAAGTCGAGGAGGCCGCGCAGGCCCGCGGGCTGCTCGCTCTCGCGCTCGTCGCCGCTCATGCGCCGAACAGCTTCCGCCGGATGCCCGCCGCGTTGGAGAAGATCCGGATGCCGAGGACGACCACGACGCCGGTCGACAGCTGCGAGCCGACGCCGAGCTTGTCACCGAGGAAGACGATCAGCGCGGCGATGACGGTGTTGCTGACGAACGAGACCACGAACACCTTCTCGTCGAAGATGCCCTCCAGCCGGGCCCTGATCCCGCCGAACATGGCGTCGAGCGCGGCGACGATCGCGATCGGCAGGTACGGCTCCAGCCAGAGCGGGACGTCCGGCTGGAGCAGCAGGCCCAGCGCCACGCCGATCACCAGCCCGATCAGCGCGATCAACGTCGGGTCTCCTGTTCCCCGCCCACCGGTCCGCCCTCTCCCCCGCTCACCGGCCCGCCTCGCGGGCGTAGCGCAGCCGGACGGCGCCCGCAGCGGGCAGGCGCACGCCGGATGCGCGGCGCGTGTCGTATCTGATCTTGAAGCGTTCGGTCAGGGCCCGCAGCCGCCGGTCGGCGGCGGAGCCGGAGAACGCGTCCCGGAGGCGGCCGGGGTCGCCGAGCGCCGTCACCTCGTAGGGGCGGCCGAGCGGCCGGTAGTCGACCAGGATCGCCTCGCCGGCGGCGCGGATCGCCGTCGCCGGGGTGAGCCGCTGCCCGTTGACGCCGATGGCCGCGGCGCCCGCCGCCCAGAGCCCGTTCACCAGGACCTGGAGGTCCTGATCATAGACCCGGCCGCCGGCGTCGGCCGGTTGCCCTTCCGGGCCCTCGCCGGGCGCGTCGTCCAGGGTGACGACCAGCGCCTCGCCCGTGGCGGGCTCCGCCGCGGCGGCCGCGGCGGCGATGGCGAGGTCCCTCCGGGCGCGGCGGCCGTCCTCGCTGCGGGCGAGCGCGGCGGCGCGGCGGCGTTCGGTCTCGTCCCGGAGCCGGTCGAGGCGGCGCTGGAGGCCGTCGGTCTCGGCGGTGCGGGCGTTGATCTCGTGCACGAGCCGGGAGCGTTCCTCGGCGGCCACCGGCCGGCCGCGCCGGACCTCCGCCCCGGCGACGGCGATCAGCGTCCCGGCGAGGACGAGGACGAGCAGGACGCCGCCGCCGCGCAGCCGCCCCCGCGGCGGGCCCGGCTCGCCGGCCGCGGCGCGCCGGGCCGCGGCCTCGGCGTAGCCGTGATCGAGGAGTTTGCCGCTGAACAGGTCGGCGAGGAGCGACATGGACGCGTCGGGGCGCCGCCCGCCGGGCGGGTCGTCGCCGTCCTCTCGTGGAGCGATCACCGGCCCATCATGGCAAGGACGCGGAGTTTCGGCTCGGTAGCGCGACGGTGAACGCCGCGCCACCGCCCGGGGCGTCGGCGACGGAGGCGCGGCCGCCGTGGGCCTCGGCGACGGCCGTGACGATCGACAGGCCGAGGCCGGAGCCGCCGCGGTCGCGGGATCTGGACTGGTCGGCCCGGAAGAAGCGCTCGAACACGCGGGCGCGGTCCCCCGCCGGGATCCCCGGGCCTTCGTCGGCGACCTCCAGGACCGCCTCCCCGCCGCGTTCGGCCACGCGGACGGTCGCGGCCGTCCCGGCGGGCGTGTGGCGCCGGACGTTCGCCAGCAGGTTGTCCAGGACCTGGCGGAGCCGCCCGGCGTCGCCGGTGACGACGACCGGGCCGTCCGCCTCCAGGGTGAGGGGGCGGTCCGGCTCGACGACGACGGCGTCGGCGACCGCGTCGGCGGCGAGGGCGGCCAGGTCGACCGGCTCGCGCTCCAGCGGGCGGCCCTGGTCGAGCCGGGCGAGCAGCAGCATCTCGTCGACGAGGCGGCCCATCCGCTCGGCCTCCGACTCGATGCGGCGCATCGCCTTGGCGAGGTCCTCGGGCCGGTCGGCGGCGCCGCGGCGGAACAGCTCGGCGTAGCCGCGGACGGTCGCGACCGGGGTGCGCAGCTCGTGGGAGGCGTCGGCGACGAAGCGGCGCAAACGGTCCCGGGACGCCTCCCGTTCCCTGAAGGACGCCTCGATCTGCGCGAGCATGCCGTTCAGCGCCTCGGCGAGCCGTCCCACCTCGGTCTTCGGGCCGTGCACGGCGAGCCGGCGGCCGAGGTCGCCGTCGCCGATCCGGGCGGCGGTCGCGGCGATCTCCTCCAGCGGGCGGGTCGCGCGGCGGACGGCCCGCCACACCAGCAGCCCGACGCCGACGAGCACCACGAGCGTGACGCTGATCTGGGTGCCGAGGGTGCGGCCGAAGAACTCGTCCTGCTCGGTGGTGCGCATGGCCGTGACGAGGTAGTGCCGCCCGCCGGGGACCCAGGCGGTGCGGACCAGCCAGTCGGGCCCCTCGCGCCCGAACAGGCCGTCGTCCTCGCCCTTGCCCGGGCGGGGGGCGGCCTCCGTGCGGACGTAGCGCTCCCCGTCGGGGTTGTCGCCGGTCGCCTTGCCGGGGCGCAGATCGTCCGGGAGGGGCGGCTCGCCGACGAACGAGACGGTCTCGGCCACGGTGCCGTCGGCGCGGCGGACCTGGAGGAACAGCGGCAGCCCGCCGCCGTCGCCCGCCGCGCGCCACAGCCGGTCCAGGTCGGAGGTCGCCGCCGAGAGCCGCGACCACGAGCCGCCGGCGCCGCTCTCGGCGAACAGCGCGGCGGCCTCGCGCCCGACGGCGCTCATCCGCTTGTGCTCGCTGTTGTTCTTCCAGTCGTTCAGCGCGGCGAAGCTCGACGCGCCGGCGATCAGCAGGCCGAGCGCCAGCAACGCGAGCTGGGTCAGCACGATGCGCCTGCGCAGCGACATCAGCCCTCCCGGGGCATGCGGAGGATGTACCCGACGCGCGGGACGGTGTGGATCAGGCGCGGGTCGCGGTCGTCGAGCTTGCGGCGCAGGTAGCTGACGTAGGTCTGGACGACGCCGTCGCCGCCGCCGAAGTCGTACTGCCAGACGTGGTCGAGGATCTGCCGCTTGGTCAGCACCCGCCCGGAGTTGAGGAGCAGGTAGCGCAGCAGCTTGAACTCGGTGGGGGTGAGGTCGATCAGGACGCCGCCGCGCCGCACCTCGTAGGTGTCCTCGTCGAGTTCCAGGTCGGCGAACGACAGCCGGGCCCGGTCGCGCCCGGCGGGCCGGGTGCGGCGCAGCACGGCGCGGATCCGGGCGATCAGCTCCTCCAGGCTGAACGGCTTGGTGACGTAGTCGTCGCCGCCGACCGTCAGGCCCTTGATCTTGTCCTCGGTGGCGTCGCGGGCGGTGAGGAACACCACGGGGGCCTGGCAGCCGTCGCGGCGGAGCCGGGCGCAGGCGTCCAGGCCCGAGCCGTCCGGGAGCATCACGTCCAGGACGATCAGGTCGGGGCCGAAGCGCGGGATGCTCGCCAGCGCCTCCGCGCCCGAACCGGCCACGGCCGTCTCGAAGCCCTCGTAGCGCAGCGCGGTCGCGACGAGGTCGGCGAGGTAGGCCTCGTCGTCCACGACGAGGATCTTGGTGGGCGTCACGGGGCCAGTCTCGCGGGTGGCCGCGGCCGGGCGCACTGCGGGCGCTCTGTGGGAGGTCTTGGAGATCGCTGTGAGACCGGTTCGGGGCCGCTTTCACAGGGATCCCCAAGGGCGTTCACACGGCGCCGGAAGAGCGGGCCGCTGCAGTTGTGCGCATGGACAGATTCTCCGATTTCGTGCTCCGGCACCGGCTGCTGGTCGGCCTGGTGTGGCTGGCCGCCGCGTGCGCCGGCGCCTTCGCCGTCATGCAGGTGCCCGACCGGCTCACCGAGGACTTCGCGCCGCCCGGCTCGGCGGCGCGGGACGCCAACGCGGCGATCCTCCGCGCTTACGGGACGGGCGGTGAAGAGAAGCCCGAGGTCCCGGTCGTCACGCTGCCCGCCGGGACGACCGCGGACTCGCCCGGCGTCCGCGACCGGCTGACGAAGGCGTTCGCGGCGGGCGGTGAGCGGCTCGGCGCCCGCGTCGTGTCGTACGGGACCACCGGCGACGTCCGCTTCACCGCCGACGGCGGCCGGGTCGTCTACGGGCTCGTCTACCCGCACGTCGAGCCCGGGGCGAGTGAGATCGACGACGGGCCCGAACCGGCCGGGCCGCTCGCGGAGGCGATGCGGCCGCACCTGCCCGCGGGGGCGGAGGTGCGCGTGACGAGCATGGACGGGCTGGCGGACGAGGCGGGCAACGAGGGGCCGAGCGTCCTCACCGAGACGCTCATCGGCGGGCTCGGGGCGCTGGTCGTGCTCGCGTTCGTGTTCGGGTCGGTGCTGGCGGTCGTGCCGCTGGTGATCGCGACCGTGTCGATCCTCACCTCGTTCCTGCTCGTGTACGGGATCACGGGCGTCACCGACGTGAACTTCATGGTGCAGTTCGTCGTGGCGCTGATCGGGCTCGGTGTCGCCGTCGACTACTCGCTGCTGCTGGTGACCCGGTGGCGGGAGGAGCGGGCGCGCGGCCTGTCGGCGGACGAGGCGACCCGGCGCGCGATGGCCACGGCCGGGCACGCGGTGGTGTTCAGCGCCGCCGCCGTCGCGATCGGGCTCATCGCCATGCTGGTGATGCCGGTCGAGTTCCTGCGCAGCGTCGCCTACGGCGGGGTGATCATCCCGGGGGTGAGCGCGCTGGCGACGCTGACGCTGCTGCCGGTCGTCCTCGTCACGATCGGGCCGGCGCTCGACCGGATCGCGCCGCCGGGGCGCGGCGACGGGTCGCGCGCGGGACGGGCGTGGACGGCGTGGGCGCGGCGGATCGTCCGGTTCCGGATCCCGGCGGCGCTGGCGGCGCTGGCCATCCTCGGCGGGCTCGCGTTCGCCGCGCTGGGGATGAACCTCGGCGAGCCGCACAGTGGCGCCTTGGCCAAGTCGGGCGCGGCCTATGAGGGCTTGGCAGAGTTGCGTGGGGCCGGGGTGCCGACCGGTGTGCTCACGCCGGTGGACGTGCTGCTGCCGCCGGGCGCGGATCCCGCGGCGGCCGCGTCCGAGCTCCGGGGGCTGCGGGGCGTGCACACGGTCGCGGCGCCGGACGGCGGCATGTGGCGGCGGGACGGGTCCGCGCTGATCACCGTCGTGCCCGTCGAGGAGGGCGGGACGGACGCGGGCAAGGACGTCGTCAAGGCCGTCCGGGAGGCGGTGCCGCCGGGCGCGCAGGTCGGCGGCGAGACCGCGAACGACATCGACTTCGCGAACAAGGTCTACGGGACGTTCCCGTACATGCTGGGGCTCATCTGCCTGCTGACGTTCGTCCTGCTGGCCCGCGCGTTCCGGTCGCTGCTGCTGGCGCTGAAGGCGGTGCTGCTGAACCTGCTGTCGCTGGCCGCCGTCCTCGGCGCGATCGTGCTGGTGTGGCAGCAGGGCCACGGCAGCGACCTGTTCTGGGGCATCTCCGCGACCGGCTCGATCGCCGCGTTCGTCCCGGCGATGGTGTTCGCGTTCCTGTACGGGCTGTCGATGGACTACGAGGTGTTCATCCTGGCCCGGCTCAGGGAGGAGTACGACCGGACCGGCTCCACCGAGACCGCCGTCGTCGAGGGCCTCGGCCGGACGGGACGGCTGGTGACCAGCGCGGCGCTGATCCTGTTCCTGGCGTTCGCCTCGCTCGCCGCCGCGCCGATCGTCGAGGTGAAGATCTTCGCGACCGGGCTCGGGCTCGGCATCCTGCTGGACGCGACCGTGGTGCGGGCGCTGCTCGTCCCCGCCGCGGTGTCGCTGTTCGGGCGGTGGAACTGGTGGCTGCCGGTGTGGGCGGCCCGGGTGCTGCGCGTCCGGCCCTCGCCGCTTCCGGAGCGCAAGGCCGAGGAGCGCGTCCCGATCCCCGTCTGACCTCCCCGGTGCCGCCCACTGGCCGCCCCCGGGGGCGGCGGTCAGTGGGCGGCGGTGCGGGTGAGCCCGAGCTGGACGGCGATCCCGCCGAGCGCCGTGCCCATCAGGTAGCGCTGGGCCCGCTGCCAGCCGGGCCGCCGGGCCAGGAACACCGCGATGCCGCCGGCGCCGAGCACGATGAGGGCGTTGACGGTGAGCGCGATGGTGATCTGGGTGAGGCTGAGGAGCATGATCTGGACGCCGACGTTCCCGCGCTCCGGATCGGCGAACTGCGGCAGCAGCGACACGTACAGGATCGCGATCTTCGGGTTGAGCAGGTTGGTGACCAGGCCCATGGCGAACAGGCGGCGCGGCGGGTCGGCGGGCAGGTCCTTCACGGCGAACGGCGTGGTGCCGCCCGGCCGCACCGCCTGCCACGCGAGCCACAGCAGGTACGCCGCGCCCGCGACCTTGATCGCGGTGTAGATCTCCGGGACGAGCGCGAACACGGTGGCGATGCCCGCGGTCACGGCGGTGACGTAGACGAGGAACCCGGCGGCGACCCCGGCGAGCGAGATCATCCCGGCGCGGCGGCCCTGCGTCACCGACCGCGACACCAGGTAGATCATGTTGGGGCCGGGGGTGAGCACGAGCCCGAGCGCGAAGATCGCGATGGCCGCCATGGCGCTGGACGAGATCATTGCACTCCTGACATCTCGATGTGCTCCGATGCTAGATGCCCGAGTAATCTCAGTGCAATAATGTAATTGATCTCGGTGCAATAGAAGGCGGTGCGATGGAGGACTACCGGCGGGTCGCGGACGAGGTGGCCGCCGATATCGCGGCCGGGCGGCTCCGTCCCGGCGACCGGCTGCCGCCGCAGCGGGCCTTCGCGCGCGAGCGCGGCATCGCCGCCTCGACGGCGAGCCGCGTGTACCGGGAGCTGGGGCGGCGCGGCCTGGTGGTCGGCGAGGTGGGCCGCGGGACGTTCGTCCGGGCGGCGGAGCGCCCGTCCGTCCCGGCGCTGGCCGAGCCCACCGGCGCGCGCGTCGACCTGGAGCTCTCCTATCCCGTGGTGCCCGAGCAGTCTCCGCTGCTCGCGGCCGGGATGGAGCGGCTGCTGCGCCCCGACGTCCTCGGGGCGGCGCTCGGGCCGGCCGGCGTCGCGGGGACGGCCGCGGCCCGCGAGGCGGCGGCGGAGCTGCTCGCCGCGCCCGGGTGGCGGCCCGAGCCGTCCGGCGTCCTGTTCGCGGGGAACGGGCGGCAGGCGATCGCGGGCGCCGTGGCCGCGCTCGTGCCGCCGGGCGGGCGGCTCGCGGTCGAGGCGCTGACCTATCCGGTGATCAAGGGCATCGCGGCGCGGCTCGGCGTGACGCTCGTCCCGGTCGCCTCCGACGAGCACGGGCTGAGCCCGGAGGCTCTGGCCGAAGCCCACCGCGCCGCCCCGCTCGGCGCCGTGTACCTCCAGCCCACGCTGCACAACCCGTACGGGACGACGATGCCGGAGGGGCGCCGCGCCGAGCTGGCCGAGACCCTGGAACGGCTCGGCCTCTACGCCATCGAGGACCGCGTGTGGGCGTTCCTCTGCGAGGACGGTCCCGCGCCGCTGGCGTCCTACGCCGCGCGCCGGACGATCGTCGTCGACAGCCTCTCCAAGCGCCTCGCGCCGGGCCTGAGCGTCGGGTTCGCCGTCCCGCCGCCCGCGCCGGCCGGGCGGGTCGCCGCCGCCCTGCGCTCGGGCGCGTGGGCGCCGGCCGGGTTCGCGCTCGCGGCGGCGTCCGGCTGGATCGCCGACGGCACCGTCGCGGCGGTGACCCGCGCCAAGCGCGCGGACGCCACGTCCCGCAGCCGCATCGCCGCCGACCGCCTGCCCGGTGCCGGCAAGGGCCCGGCCGCCTATTTCCGCTGGTGGGAGCTGCCTTCCCCGTGGCGCGCCGACACGTTCGTGGCCGCGGCGGCGCGGCACGGGATCGCCGTCACGCCCGCCGCCGCCTTCGCCGCCGGAACGGCCGCCGCGCCCCGCGCCGTCCGCGTCGGCCTCGCGTCGCCGCCGCTGGAGACGCTCGCGCGGGCCCTCGACGTCCTCGCCGGGATCGCGGCCGGATCGCCCGAGGACACCCCGGTCGAGTAACCGTCCTCCAGCCCCCACCCACCACCAATCAACGGACGAGCTCCGCTCGACGCTCTCAGGTGCCCGCGCGTTCGACTACGACGGCCCATTCCTCCAGGAGGGCTTGGGCGGCGTCGGTGTCGGGGCCTTCGGCCCACAGGTGGGTGACGGCCTCCGCCGGGTCGGGCAGGACGAGGACCCAGCGGCCGTCGTCCTCGACCACGCGGACCCCGTCGGTGGTGTCGACCGTGCGGTCCCCGGCGGCCTCCACGACGTGCCGCATCACGCTGCCCTTCGCGGCCCACGGCGTCGGGACGGAGCGGCGCAGCAGGTGCGCGTCCGGGATGCGGTGGTCGATCTGCGACAGCGTCAGGCGCGTCCTGGCGACCAGGCCGACGAGGCGGACGAACGCCGCGATCCCGTCCACGGTGCCGCTGAACTCCGGCATCAGGAACCCGCCGCGGCCGTCCCCGGCGAAGAACACGCCGCGCTGCGCGGCGGCCTTGGTCAGCACGTCCTGGGACGTGGACGTCCACTCGACCTCGACGCCGTGGAACCGGCACACCTGCTCGGCGACCCGCGTCGTCGTCACCGGCAGCGCGACCCGGCCCTGCTCCTCGCGCGCGCCCCGCTCGGCCGCGACCAGATCCAGCATGACCAGCAGCGCCCGGTCGTCGCCGACCAGCTCGCCGTTCTCGTCCACCAGGGAGATCCGCTCCCCGACCGGGTCGAAGCGGACGCCGAACGCGGCCCGCGATGAGGAGACCAGATCGCCGAGCCGCTCCAGGTCGCGCATCCGCTCGGCGAGCGTCTCGGTCGGGTTGGCCTCGTCCAGCCCGGCGTTGCGGGTGAGGACCTCCACGCCGACCTTGCCGAGCAGGCTCGGCAGGACGAGCGAGGCGACACCCCCCGCGCAGTCCAGGACGATCTTCAGCCCGGCCTCCGGCACCCCGCGGATGTCGACGCGGCGCAGCAGGTCGCGGGTGTAGGTCTCCACGACGCGCGGCGGGTAGGTCAGCTCGGCGATCTCGCCGGGGAACGCGCGCCGGTACTCCTGCCGCCCGAACACGCGCTCCAGCTTGCGCTGCGCGTTCTGCGACAGGTCGCCGCCGCCCGGGTCGAGGAAGAGGATGTCGACGCCCTGCGGGTCGCCGAGCGTGGTGCGGAGGTAGATGCCGCCGACGGCGTCCGTGCGGCCGGTCTCGAACCGGGCGACGGTCAGCGGCGTCGCCTCCAGGTCGTTGACGTTGATGGCGCTCGCGGTCAGGGCGCTGTTCACGGCGCGTTTGAGGGTGCGGGCGGCGCGGGAGACGTCCCGTCCGGTGACGACGGTGGTGCCCTTCTTCAGCGTCGTCGCGTAGGCGCTGGCGAGCCGGACCGCCAGCTCGGGCGTGATCTCGACGTTGACCAGCCCGGACACGCCGCGCGGCCCGAACAGGTTGCGCTGCCCCCGCGACTCCCAGATCACGCTGGTGTTGACGACCGCGCCCGCCTCGATCGTCTTGAACGGGTACACCTTCACGCCGGAGGAGACGTACGCCTCCGCCTCGATCACGCACTCGTCGCCGATGACCGCGCCCTCCTCGACGCGGGCGCCCGCCATGATGTCGGTGTTCTTGCCGACCACGCAGCCGCGCAGGTTCGTGGCCGGGGCGACGAACACGTTGTCGTGGACGATCGCGCGATGCAGGAACGCGCCCTCCTTCACGACCACGTTGCTGCCGAGGACGGTGTACTCCCGCAGCTCGACGCCCGCCTCGACCTTGGCGTAGTCGCCGATGTAGAGCGGGCCCTTCAGCACGGCCTCGGCGTCGACCTCCGCGCCCTCGGCGACCCACACGCCGGGCGACACCTCGAACCCGTCCAGATCGATGCCGACCTGGCCGGAGAGCATGTCGGCCTGCGCCTTGAGGTAGCTCTCGTGGGTGCCGACGTCCTCCCAGTAGCAGTCGGCGACGTACCCGAACAGCGGGGCGCCCGCGGCGAGCAGCGCGGGGAACACGTCCCCGGACCAGTCGACCGGCTCCCCCGCCGCGACGTGCTCCAGGACCTCCGGCTCCATCACGTAGATGCCGGTGTTGACGGTGTCGGAGAACACCTGGCCCCACGTCGGCTTCTCCAGGAACCGCTGCACGCGGCCCTCGTCGTCGACGATGATGATCCCGAATTCGAGCGGGTTCGGGACGCGCTTCAGGCCGATCGTGACGAGCGCGCCGTTGCGCTCGTGGAACCGCACCATGTCGGTCAGGTCGATGTCGGTGAGCGCGTCCCCGGAGATCACCAGGAAGCGGTCGTCGCGGAGCGCCTCCTCGGCGTTCTTGACGCTGCCGGCGGTGCCGAGCGGGATCTCCTCCGTCGCGTAGCTCAGCGACATGCCGAGCTCCTCGCCGTCGCCGAAGTAGTTGCGGATCAGCGCGGCCAGGAACTGGACGGTGACGACGGTCTCGCTGAACCCGTGCCGCTTCAGCAGCCGCAGCACATGCTCCATGATCGGGCGGTTGACCAGCGGGAGCAGCGGCTTCGGCTGGTTGGCGGTCATCGGGCGCAGCCGCGTGCCCTCGCCGCCCGCCATCACGACCGCCTTCACCGGGCGGCCTCCCGGCCGGTCCCCCGCCCCGCCACCATGAGCTGACGCGTCTGCTCCCAGTACAGGACGGCCGCCCACCAGTACAGGCCCGCGCCCCAGATGGCGAACGACCAGCCGACGACCTTCGCCGCCGTCGCCGCCGCGCCGTCGTGGTCGCCGAGCAGCAGCAGCGGGAACGCGTACAGCAGGCACATCGTGCCCGCCTTGCCGATGAAGTGGACGGGCAGCGTCCCGCTGTAGCCGAGCCGCCGGACGATCGGCGCGATCGGCACGATCGCCAGCTCGCGGGCGACGAGCAGCACCACCAGCCACAGCGGGATGATGTCGCGGATCGTCAGCCCGACGAGCGTCGCGAGGATGTAGAGCCGGTCGGCGGCCGGGTCGAGCACCGTGCCGAGCTTGCTGGTCTGGTTCAGGATCCGCGCGAGCTTGCCGTCCAGCCAGTCCGACAGCCCCGCGAACACCAGCAGGCCGAGCGCCCACCAGTCCGCCTCGATCAGCACGAGCCACAGGAACAGCGGGACGCCGACCAGCCGGGCCAGGCTGAGGCTGTTGGGAACTGTGAAGATCCGGTCCTGTGCGGCCTCTTGCTGTGTGCTCACCGAAGCGTTCGCCTCCCTGGTCCCTTGATCCTGACCCTACCGGTAAGGATTTTGAAAGCCCTTCATGGCAGAACCGCCGCAAACAAAGGGCGTCCCGGACGCGTCTTCCTTACGGGAACGATCTCCGGACGCCCCCGCTCTCGGCCGGGGCCACCCAGAAAGGGTGTCGTGTTGGGTCCCCTACAGGCTGACGATCCGCGCGCCGTCGGCGGGTACACGCTGTCGGCGCGGCTGGGCGGCGGCGGCATGGGCCAGGTGTACCTCGGCCGCTCCCCCGGCGGGCGGCCGGTGGCGGTGAAGCTCGTGCGCCCCGAGTACGGCGACGACCCGCAGTTCCGGCGCCGGTTCGCGGCCGAGGTGGAGGCGGCCCGCCGGGTCGGCGGGTTCTTCACCGCGCAGGTCGTCGACGCCGACCCGGACGCGGACCGGCCGTGGCTCGTCACCGCCTACGTGCCGGGCCCTTCGCTGCAGGCGGCCGTGGACGAGCAGGGGCCGCTGCCCGTCCGCGCGGTGCGCGTCCTCGGCGCGGGGCTCGCGGAGGGGCTGACCGCCGTCCACTCCTGCGGGCTGGTGCACCGCGACCTCAAGCCCGGCAACGTGATCCTCGCCCCGGACGGGCCGCGGGTGATCGACTTCGGGATCGTGCGGGCGCTGGAGGGCGCGTCCGGCACCGCCACCGGCACGATCACCGGGACGGTGGCGTACATGGCGCCCGAGCAGGCCCGCGGGGACCGGGACATCGGGCCCGCCGCGGACGTGTTCGCGCTCGGCTCGGTGCTGGTGTTCGCCTCCACCGGCGCCTGCCCGTTCGGCCAGGGCCAGGCGCAGGCGGTGCTGTACCGGATCGTCCGGGAGGACCCCTACCTCGACGAGGTCCCCGCCGAGCTGCGCGACCTGGTCGCGGCGTGCCTGGCCAAGGACCCCGCGGGCCGCCCCGCCCTGGCGGAGGTGCTGGAGCGCTGCGCGGGCGCGGCGGGCGACGGGTGGCTGCCGCCGTCCGTCCTGGCCATGGCCACCGCGATGGCCCCGGCCGCGACCGCCGCCGGGCGGGACCCGCGGACGACCGATGTCGACGCCGCCCCGCCGCCGGAGAACCCGCCGCCGCCCGCCGCCCTGCCGCCCGCGGGTCCACCGCCCGCTGCCCCAGGGCAGTACCCCGCCGTGACCGCTGCCGCGCCGCGCCGGTCCGGGGCACGGACCAGGTGGGTTCTCGGCGGTGTCGCGTTCTTCGCCGGGTTGGCGCTGCTCGTGACCGCGGTCGTCCTCGTGCTGCTCCGGACCGGAGACGACGGGAAGGGCCGGGCCACCGCGTCACCGTCCGCGAACCGGCCCGGGCAGCCGGCATCGGCGGTCGTGGGGCGCATCCAGGACGCGCAGGCCGGGTTCTCCTATGCCCGCCTCGGCACGCCGTGGGTGACGCCAGGAGGTGCCTGGACGCGACCGGGATGGTTCACCAGCGGGCAGATCTCTCCGCTGCGGCAGCGCAACGGCGACTCCACCTTCAACGCGACGTCCCTGGCCGGGCTGCCCAGGGCCGACGAGAGCCGCGGCTACACCGGCCCCGGCGACCTGGAGACCGTCGCGGCGCGCGTGAAGACCCGCGTCGTCCGCGAGCTGTTCACCGTCCAGCACACCGAGACCGAGCTCGCGTCCAAGCAGGTCGAGCTGAGCGGCGGTGGCACGGGCTGGCTGGAGAAGGCCCGGTTCGACTTCCCGCAGGCGCGGGCCCAGGGCTGGCCGGTCACCGGGGACACGATGGCGCTCCTGATCATCGACCAGGACGGCGCGCCCGGCGGCACGCCGGGCGTTCTCCTGGTGTCCGCCCCGAGCGCCTTCGCCAACCAGGGGGACATCGACCAGATCCTCGGATCCGTCCGCACCCCCTGAGCGGCGGGCGTTACTGCGGGGAGACGACGTCCGCGACAGGGATGACGGCGGTGACGACGAACCCGCCGCCGTCGCCGGGGCCCGCGTCCAGCGTCCCGCCGACGCTGCGCGCCCGCTCGATCATGCCGAGGATCCCGAAGCCGCCCGGCGTCCCGCCCGACGGCCCCGCCCCGTTATCCGCGACCCGCACCACGAGCCCGCCGTCGCCGTCGCGGGTCAGGGTGACCGTGACGCGCTCGGCCGCAGCGTGCTTGACGACGTTGGTCAGCGCCTCCTGGACGATCCGGTACGCCGCGACGCCCACCTCCGGCGGCAGGGGCCCCACGCCCGCGTCGTCGAGGTCGACCTCGATCCCGGCGGCGCGCGCGGCCTGCGCGAGGTCAGCGATCCCGTCCGGGCCCGGCAGCGGCCCGGACGCCCCGGACGGCTCGACGTCCGTCCCGCGCAGGACCTGCAGGGTGCCGCGCAGCTCCGTGCGGGCGTCCCGGCACGTGTCGGCGATCGCCGTGAGCGCCTCCGCCAGCTCCGCCCGGTCGACCGGCCGGTCCCCGCGGACGAGATGCGCCGCCGCCCCCGCCTGGACGCCGATGACCGTGATGCTGTGCGCGAGAAGGTCGTGCAGGTCGCGGGCGATCCGCAGCCGCTCCTCGGCGACGCGCCGCCGCGCCTCCTCCTCGCGCGTCCGCTCCGCCCGCTCGGCCCGCTCGGTGATCGTCGCGAGCCGCGCCCGGTGCACCCGCCACACCTGGATCGCGATCACGATCGAGACCACGGCCTCGATGACCGCGATCTGCTCCAGGAGGGACTTGCCGCCCGCCTGCATCCTCATCGCGCTCACGCTTAGGAACAGCACCAGGCCCGCGATGGTGAGCATGCCCCGGGCCCGCCGCCCCAGCACCGCGTACGCGAACAGCGCGACCACCTCGGCGGGGACCAGCGCGTGATGCTGGTACTGCGCCAGGTGGTACGGGAGCACCAGCGTCAGCAGTGCCACCAGCCCCGGCGTCGGCCACCGCCTGATCACCGCGAGCGGCGCGTGCGCGGCGACGAGCAGGAGCGTCCCGGCCGCGTCCAGGTCCCGGACGCCGGGCCACATCACCGCGACCACGACGGCGACGCACGCCAGCAGGGCCGCGAACAGGGCGTCGCTCGCCGCCACGCCGGCCCTGGGCACCGTCACCACGCGTCCATCTTCCCGGACCCCTCCGGCCTCCGCACATCGCCCCCGCACCGCCGGTGGACGACGGCGGTTTTCAGTACCCTCCGCGCATGGAGAGATCACCTCGGATCACGCATATCGCCTGGGGTCGCATGGAGGTCGAAGGGCTTGAGGCCGGCAAAGACTTCAAGCTGTATCCGGGCGGGGGCCGCGCGTGGGACTGGTCCGAGCACGGCACACGCCACGACCCGGGGATCCAGCCGGGCGAGGTGCGGGAGCTACTGGATCACGGCTGCACGGTCGTCGTCCTCAGCAGGGGCATGGAGCTGCGCCTGAAGACGATGCCCGCGACGCTGGAGGCGCTGCGGGACGCCGGCGTCGAGGTGCACGTGGCGGAGACGACCGAGGCGGTCGCGCTCTACAACCGGCTGGCCGAGACCGAGCGCGTGGGCGGGCTCTTCCATTCGACCTGCTGATAGGCCGGGATGAATGCGGTCGTCCCGGCCTATAGTTCTGCAAACTCCATCATGAAGGGCTGACCGTGTCCGTCGCTCCCCCGTCCCGCTCCCAGCCGGAGGTCCGGGTCACGCTCGGCCGCGGCGCCTACCGCTGGCCGTTCCGCGTGTTCCTGGCCGCGCTGACGGCCGGCCTTCTCGTCGCGCTGTCCACGCGCACCGGCGGCGCCGCGTGGGCGCCCGGGGAGGCGCGGCGGGTCGTCACCATCTACGGCGGAGGCGGCGCGCTCATCGCGCTGGCCGCCGCCGGCTGGGCCTTCGTGATCTTCCGTAGCCGCCTGGTCGTGACCATCGGGGAGAAGGGCCTCGTCCTGCGGCGCGCCAAGAACCAGGTGGTCGTCCCGGCGGACGCCGTGCACGCGGTCGGCATCGTGTGGCCCGTCGCCGACCCCGTCTGGACGGTCTGGATCGACACCGAGGCGGCCCCGGACGCCGGCGCCGTCGCGAAGGTGGACGGCGACGCGATCACGCTGCACCGCGACCGGTCGCTCCCGTCCGGCTGGCTCGCGTCCGTGCGCACCGCGGCCACGGAGACCCTCGGTGCCGCCTGGCGCGTCCTCGACGACACGGGCGAAGAGGTCGAGGAGCCGCGGCCGGACGCGCTGCCCAAGACCGACCGCCTCGTGGTGGACGGCGCGGGCCGCTACCGCGACCAGGGCGGCGGCGCCGTCGTCGCCGTCGCCTGCGGGCGGCTCGCCACGCGCGGTCCCGGCCCGGCCCGCTTCCGCCGCACCCCCGACCGGGGCCGCCGGACGATCGTGCTCCGCGACCCGCACGCGGGCCGGCTGCTCGCCTTCAAGAAGTCGTCCCGGCTGGCGGGCGGCGGCCGCATGCGGGTGTTCGACGCGGACGGGCGGCACATCGGCACGATCAGCCGGCTGCGCGAGCCAGCCTTCCACGCGGCCGGCGGGACGCTCCTCGGCACCACCCGGCGGCACGGCGACCGCCATGTCGTCACCGGCGTCGACGGCCGCGAGTCCGCGTCGCTGCGGACCAAGGGCGGCGACGACGGGCGCATGTGGCTGGAGCGCTCGCGGTCCGCGCCGGACCTGCTGCGCACCCTCACGCTGGCGCTGCCGATGGTGGTGCGGCTCGCCCGCCGGTCCTCCTGACGCGGCCGGGGCGGCCGGCCCTCCGCAGATCAGGGCCTTATCCCATGGGCCCCGGTTGCGGCAACGGGGGTGCGCCGGGTTAGCGTCGAGCACGACAGATCGCGGGGGTCCGGCGAACCGGGCTGAGATAGCGGCTGAGACGGCCGCTGACCGCATGAACCTGACCGGGTAATGCCGGCGTAGGGAGAGATCGAGTCGTCATGACCGAACCTTTGGTTGCAGCCGCCCGCAAGACCTACCTTCGGGGCTCGCGTCCCGACATCCGGGTCCCGATGCGGGAGGTGCCGCTGACCAGCGGCGACACCGTCGTCCTGTACGACACGTCCGGGCCGTACACCGATCCGTCGCAGGAGACCGACGTCCGGCGGGGGCTGCCCGCGCTGCGGGCGCCGTGGATCGAGGGGCGCGGCGACACCGCCCCGTACGAGGGCCGGGCCGTCCGCCCCGAGGACGGCGGCCGCAGAGATGGGGCGCGGCCGCCGCGGGACGGATTCCCGCCGCGCCGGCCGCGCCGCGCGACCGGCGGCGCGGTGACGCAGCGCGCGTACGCGCGGCGCGGGGAGATCACGCCGGAGATGGAGTTCGCGGCGCTGCGCGAGGGGGTGGCGCCGGAGTTCGTCCGGGACGAGCTGGCCGCCGGGCGCGCCGTGCTGCCCGCCAACGTCAACCACCCCGAGATCGAGCCGATGGTCATCGGCCGGAACTTCCTGGTGAAGGTGAACGCGAACATCGGGAACTCGGCGGTGGCCTCGTCCATCGAGGACGAGGTCGAGAAGATGACGTGGGCGACCCGCTGGGGCGCCGACACGATCATGGACCTGTCGACGGGCCGGGACATCCACACCACCCGCGAGTGGATCCTGCGGAACTCGCCGGTGCCGGTCGGGACCGTCCCGCTGTACCAGGCGGTGGAGAAGGTCGGCGGCGACCCCGCCGAGCTGACCTTCGACGTCTTCCGCGACACGGTGATCGAGCAGGCCGAGCAGGGCGTGGACTACATGACCGTCCACGCCGGGGTGCTGCTGTCGTACGTGCCGCTGACGGCGCGGCGCAAGACCGGGATCGTGTCGCGCGGCGGGTCGATCATGGCGGCGTGGTGCCTGGCGCACCACGAGGAGAACTTCCTCTACACGCGGTTCCGGGAGCTGTGCGAGATCTTCGCCGCCTACGACATCACCTGGTCGCTCGGGGACGGCCTGCGCCCCGGCTCGATCGCCGACGCCAACGACGAGGCGCAGTTCGCCGAGCTGCGCACCCAGGGCGAGCTGACGAGGATCGCCGCGGAGTTCGGCAACCAGGTGATGAACGAGGGCCCCGGGCACGTCCCGATGCACAAGATCAAGGAGAACGTCGACCTGCAGCAGGAGTGGTGCGACGGGGCGCCGTTCTACACGCTCGGGCCGCTGACCACCGACATCGCGCCGGGCTACGACCACATCACCTCCGCGATCGGCGCGGCGATGATCGGCTGGTACGGCACCGCGATGCTCTGCTACGTCACGCCGAAGGAGCATCTCGGGCTGCCGGACCGCGACGACGTCAAGGCCGGCGTGATCGCCTACAAGATCGCCGCGCACGCCGCCGACCTGGCGAAGGGCCATCCGGGCGCGCAGGCGTGGGACGACGCGCTGTCGGACGCGCGGTTCGACTTCCGGTGGGAGGACCAGTTCAACCTGTCCCTCGACCCGGACACCGCGCGCGCCTACCACGACGCCACGCTCCCGGCCGCCCCGGCGAAGACGGCGCACTTCTGCTCGATGTGCGGGCCGCACTTCTGCTCGATGAAGATCACCCGGGACGTCCGCCGCTACGCCGACGAGCACGGCCTGGCCGAGGAGGACGCCCTCGCGGCGGGGATGCGCGAGAAGGCCGACGAGTTCCGCGCGGGCGGCGGGCGCGTCTACCTGCCCCTCTCCCCCGGCGGCGCCTGACGCGAGCTTCGGTGATTGCTGGTGAGGAGGCCCGCCGCGGACACGGCCGCGGCGGGCCTTCCCGCGTCCCGGCGAGGTCGCCGCCCCGCCGGCGGAGGTACGCGGCTACTATCAGGGGACCGTTCCAAAGCCGCGGATCCCCGGATCGCCGCCGGCCCGTTGACCCGCCGGGAAGGATCGACGACTCAGGTGACCAGCGACGACATGCCGAAGCCCGGCCAGGTCCGGGCGATCCGCGCCGACGTCCGCCGCAACCGCGCCCGGCTGCTCGCCGCCGCCGCGGAGATGTTCGAGCGGGACGGCGCCGGCGCCTCACTGGAGGGCGTCGCGCGGCTGGCGGGGGTCGGCATCGGGACGCTGTACCGCCACTTCCCGACCCGCCAGGACCTCCTGGAGGCGCTGCTCGCCGACGTCTACGACGGCCTGGCCGCGACGGGCCGCGAGCTGCTGGTCTCCCCCGCGCCCGGCGAGGCGCTGACGGCATGGCTGCGCGCGTTCATCGCGCGGATCACGGTGTTCCCCGGCATGGCGGCCTCGGCCGTGGTGTCGCTGCAGGACGAGCGGCCCGGACCGGCGGCCGCGTCCGGACCGGCCGTGGCGTGCCGCGCGATGCGCGACGCGGGCCAGGCGCTGTTCGCCCGCGCGCAGGACGCCGGCGACGTGCCCGCCGGCGCGGTGTTCACCGACGCGCTCCGGCTCGCGGGCGCTATCGCCGTGGTCACCGAGCGGGAACCGGCGGCGGCCGACCGGCTGCTGGCCCTCGCCGCCACCGGCCTGATCCCCGGCAAGGGCGCCCACGGCGGCTGAGCCCGCCGCGCCGTCGGCGGTCAGGTGGTCTCCGGCACGGGCAGGATCCGGCGGGGCCCCCGGGGCGCGTCGCCGCGCTTGCGCCATTCGCGCGGGTAGCCGACCGACACCTCGATGTGCGGGACGTCGCCGGTCCAGATCGTCCGGGGGATGTGGAGGTGGCCGTACACCACCGACACCGCGCCGAACCGGGTGTGCCAGTCTGCGGTCCGCTCCGTCCCGCACCACTGGGCGAACTCCGGGTACCACAGGACGCGGGTCGGCTCGCGGACGAGCGGCCAGTGGTTGACCAGCACCGTCCGCGTCCCGGGTTCGAGCGCCGCGAGGCGCTTCTCGGTGTAGGCGAGGCGCGCGTCGCACCAGGCGTCGCGCGTGGGGTGCGGGTCGGGGTGCAGGTAGACCTCGTCGGTGCACACGACGCCCGCCTCGTGCGCGATCCTCAGGGCCTCCTCCTTGGTGGACGCCCCCTCCGGCCGGAACGTGTAGTCGTACAGGAGGAACAGCGGCGCGATCGTCACGGGGCCGTCCTCGCCGTCCCACACGGGGTACGGGTCCTCGGGGGTCAGCACGCCGATGCTCCGGCACATGTCGACGAGCGCGCGGTAGCGGGCCTCGCCGCGCAGCCGCACCGGGTCGTTCTTGACGGTCCAGAGTTCGTGGTTGCCGGGCGTCCAGATGACGGTGGCGTAGCGTTCGCGCAGCGTTTTCAGCGTCCACTCGACGTCGGAGACGTACTCGGCGACGTCGCCCGCCACGATGAGCCAGTCGTCGCCGGACGCGGGCCGCAGCCCCTCGACGAACGCGCGGTTCTCGGGGAATCCGACGTGCAGGTCGCTGATGGCGTGGACGGCGCTCATCCAGAGATCGTAAGCCCGTGCCGCCGGGCCGCGTTCCGCGCGGGGTGCGGTGTCACTCCTCGTCGGCGGGGAGCGTGAAGAGCCGGACGTGCACCGGGCGGGCGCCGGGCGGCGCGTCCTCGCGGCTGTGGCCGTGCTCGTGCAGGAGCCGGATGTAGGCCTCGAAGAACTCCGCGAGGCCCTCCTCGGTCATGTGCGCGAAGCCGCGCGACAGCAGCGCCCAGGCGCGGTCGCGCGCGTACTCGGCGGGCAGCCGGGCGAACAGCTCCATGTCCTCGGCGTGCCCGACGCGCATCAGCTCCTCCAGGACGGCGCGGTCCTCGGGGGCGACCGTCTCCGGGGCGGGCAGCCGCAGGTCGCGCGGGGTGGCGGCGGGCCGCCACCAGCGCTCCCGCCCGGCGGAGCGCTCCGGGATCTCCTCGATGAACCCGTACTTCTCCAGCTGCCGCAGGTGGTAGCTGGTCGTGCCGGTGTTGGCGCCGAGCACCTCGCCGATCGTGGTGGACGTCGCCGGGCCGTGCGCGCGCAGCCGGTGCAGGATCCGGCGGCGCAGCGGATGGCTGAGCGCCTTGATCCGTCCCGGGTCGTCCAGGATCACGGGCTCGGTGTCGTCCTTCATGAGGAGCAGTCTAGTACTACAGACGGATCTTTGCAGAGAACTCTTTGCAGAGTTTTCTCTGCGGTCTACCGTGCTCGGCATGACGAGAGCAATCACGGTCGCGTTGACACTCCTCGCCGGCGTCCTGCTGGGCGCCGTCCCGGCCTCGGCGTCCGGCCCGATCCCGGCGCCGCCCGGCCTGACCTCCGCCGACGTGAGCTTCAACGGGTTCGGTGGCCTCACGCTGCACGGCACGGTGCTGGCGCCGGCGAAGGCCGCCCGGCCCGTGCCGGGCGTCGTGCTGGTCACCGGGTCCGGCGCGGGCGTGCCGCGCGAGCACCTGCTGACGGAGGCGACGGAGTTCGCGCGGCGGGGCCTCGCCGTCCTGATCTACGACAAGAGATCCGTGGGCTACAGCGATTTCCGCCGGTCCTATTCCGAGCTCGCGGACGACGCGCTCGCGGCGGTGGGCGCGCTGCGCGCCCGTCCCGGCGTCGATCCGGCGAAGGTCGGGCTGTGGGGGCTCAGCGAGGGCGGCTGGGTGGCGCCGCTCGCCGCGTCCCGGTCCGCGGACGTGGCGTTCGTGATCGTGGTCGGCGGCAACGCCATGACGCCGATGCGGCAGCAGGTCTGGAACGAGACGTCCGCGCTGCGCCGCGCGGGCGTGTCCGGGTCGCTGATCGAGCACGGCAAGCACAACTTCGCCCGGCTCGGCGCGGACGCGGGCCTGTTCGCCGAGGCGTTCTTCGACGCGCAGGGCGTCCTGGCCCGGGTCCGGCAGCCGCTGCTCGGCGTCTGGGGCGCACGCGACCTCCAGACCCCGCCCGAGGACAACCCGCCGCTGTTCGCGCGGGCGCTCCGCCGCGGCGGCAACCCCCGCTACACCTTCCGCTTCTTCGCCGACGCCGACCACGCCGCGCACGTCACCCCGGACGGCGGCGTCACCCGCGGCGAGGCGCTCGCCCCCGGCTACGCAGATCTCGTCGGCTCCTGGGTACGCGACGTGACGAGCGGGCGGCCGCCGGCCGCCGGCACCGCGACCCCGCCGAAGCAGGACTACGCGAGCGTGGAGATCTCACCGTCGCCATGGTGGGCGTCGTGGCAGATGCAGGTCGCGGCGTTCGCGCTGTTCGTCGTCGCGTTCACCGGCTATCCGCTGGTGGCCCTGGTGCGGCGGCTCCGCGGACGGACGGTGCGGCCGGTGAGCCGGTGGGCGCGGCTGCTCGCGACGGCCGGGCTGACCTCGGTGATCGGCCTGCTCGTCTACATCTTCTACCTCATGGCCGCCGGACGGTCGCCGGACCCGGGGCCGGTCCTGGCGGGCCGGCCGCTGCCGTGGCTGGTGCTGCAGGCGCTCGCCGTCGCGGCCGTCGGCGCGGGGATCGTGACGGCGGTGGCGTGGCGGCGGGCCGCCGCGACCGTCCCGGCGGGCGAGCGCGCCCGGCTGGGGCTGCTGGTCACGGCGGGCTTGGTGTTCGTCCCCTGGGCGGTCTACTGGGGGCTGCTCCTCCCCTGAACGAGAACGCGGCCCCGCTCCGGACGGAGCGCGGGCCGCGTTTCCTCGGCGCGATCGGTGTCAGCCGTTCCTGCCCCAGAGGTAGACGCCGAGGCTCATCGCGAGGACGCTCGCCCAGCTGAACAGGGCGCGGAGGGTGTTCCAGGCCGTCCAGCGGCGGGAGTGGGCCGACCAGATCTTCGCCGCCTCGGACTCGTCCTCCGGGACCGTGACCGCGTCCAGCGCGTTGTTCAGCGGGATGTTCACCGCGAAGCTCGGGACGAGCGCGCCGGCGAAGTACACCCCGCCGGCGACGAAGAACAGGACGGCCGCCGAGTCCTGGTCGAGCGTCAGCAGCAGCACCCCGGCAACGATCGCCAGCACCGGGACCAGCAGGAACATCGCGATGAACACCGGGTTCTGGATCTTCCTGTTCATGCCCTGCATGGCGTCGATCGCCGAAGCCGGGCGCACGGCGTTCAGGCCCGGCATCACGCCGGTGGAGAAGCCGAAGAACGTCCCGGCCATTCCGGCGGCCATGATGATGGAAAGGGTCACCGAGACGGCGGCCAGTGCGGATGTCATCGTCATGCTCCATTTCTTCTCAGCGGTGGGGTCAGGTGGACCAGATGCCGCTGGCCGCGGTGTCCCGGGCGTAGTCGGCGAAGTCCTTCGGCTCGCGGCCCAGCGCGCGCTTCACCCCGTCCGCGGGCTGCGAGTTGCGGCCGTCCAGGATGGTGCCGAACAGGTAGCTCAGGAACTCGACGAGGTCCTCGGGCAGGCCCTGCTGCCTGAGCACGGCGGTGTAGTCGTCCACGGGGACGGAGATGAACGCGACGTCGCGCCGGGCGGCCCGGCCGATCTCGGCGACGGCCTCGGCGAAGGTCAGCGCGCGCGGGCCCGACAGCACGTAGACCTCGCCCGCGTGCCCGGCCTCGGTGAGGGCCGCGACGGCGACGTCCGCGATGTCGTCGCAGTCCACGAACGGCTCCGGGACGTCACCGGCCGGGAGGACGACCTCGCCCTCGCGGACGGGGTCGAGCAGGTAGTCCTCGCTGAAGTTCTGCGCGAACCAGTTCGCCCGCAGGACCGTCCAGGCGAGGCCGGACTCCTGGACGATCCGCTCGCATTCCTCGGCCTCCTCCTCGCCCCGCCCCGACAGCAGGACCACGTGCCGGACGCCGGCGTCCACCGCCGCGGCCGTGAACGCGCGGACGGCGTCGACCGCGCCGGGCGCGGCGAGGTCGGGGTAGTACGACAGGTAGACCTTCTCGACGTCCCGCAGGACGGGGGCCCAGGTGGTCTCGTCCGTCCACTCGAAGGCCGGGGTCGCCGACCGCGAGCCCATGCGGACCGGGACCTCCAGCGCCTCCAGCCGCTCGACGACGCGGCGGCCCGTCTTGCCGGTCCCGCCGAGGACGAGGGTGAGGCCGTTCTCGCTGATGTTCTGCGCGTTGTTCGTCATGCCTTTAAGTCAACAGCCGGGCGGTCCCGGCCACCATCGTTGAGAAGCTCGCCCGCATACGCGAGCGTCTACGCTGAATCCCATGGACGCGCTCACCGACCTCCTCGACGGCCCGCGTGCCCGCGGAGCGTTCATGCTCCGCGCGTCGCTGAACCCGCCCTGGTCGATCCGGATCCAGGACGAGGCGCCGATCTCGCTGATGTCCATGGTGCGCGACGACGCGTGGCTGATCCCGGACGACGGCGACCCCCAGCGTGTCTCCCCCGGCGACATGGTGATCTTCCGGGGCCCCGACCCGTACACGGTGAGCGACGACCCGGTGACCAAGCCGCAGATCGTCATCCACCCGGGGCAGCACTGCACCACCCCCGACGGGACGCCCATGTCCGAGGCGATGGACCTCGGCGTCCGCGCCTGGGGCAACGCCCCCGACGGCTCGACGGTCATGCTGATAGGCGCGTACCAGATGCGCGGCGCGGTCACCCAGCGGCTGCTGTCCGCGCTGCCGCCGATCGCGATCGTGCGCGGCGACACGTGGCGGTCGCCGCTCATCGACGTGCTCGGCGAGGAGATCGGCAAGGACGAGCCCGGCCAGGACGTCGTCCTCGACCGGCTCCTCGACCTGCTGCTCATCGCGACGCTGCGCGCCTGGTTCTCCCGCCCGGACGCCGAGAAGCCCGGCTGGTACCGCGCGCACGGCGACGCGGTCGTGGGCCCGGCGTTGCGGCTCCTGCACGACGACCTGTCCCACCCGTGGACGGTCGCCGACCTGGCGGCCAAGGTCGGCGTTTCGCGTGCGGCGCTGGCGCAGCGGTTCGCGAAGCAGATCGGCGAGCCGCCCATGTCGTACCTGACCGGCGTCCGCCTCGCCCAGGCCGCCGACCTGCTGCGCGAGAGCGACGCGACGCTGGAGGCGGTGGCGCGCCAGGTCGGCTACGGCAACGCGTTCGCGCTGAGCACCGCCTTCAAACGCGAGCACGGCGTCAGCCCCCAGGAGTACCGCACCGGCCTCGCGACCGCCTGAAGCTCCCAGCTCCTACCGCGGTTTGCGGAGGGTGGGCTCGGCGCGGACGACCGTCTCCACCGTTTCGTCGGCGGCGGCCGGGATGAACGGGATGACGAACGCGTAGTCGGCCAGGACGGAGTCGGGGACGTCGCCTGACTCGCCGAACGCGGCGATCTCGCCCCAGCAGGGCGAGCCGAGCGAGCCGCTGCGGTGCCGTACCGACAGCCCGGCGCACAGGTTGGCGAACCGGAGCCGCTCGGCGAGGGAGAGCCCCGCGAGGGTGGCGAACACGAACCCGGCGGCGAACACGTCGCCCGCGCCGGTCGGGTCGAGCGCCTCGACCGGCAGGGCGCTGACCTCGGCCCGCTCCCCCGTCGCCGAGTCGACGGCGATGGCGCCGTCGCCGCCGCGCTTGACCACCACGACCCGGACGCGCCCGGCGAGGGCCTCGGCGGCGTCGGCGGGGGTGTCCGTGCGCGTGTAGGCCATGGCCTCGGCGGCGTTCGGGAGGAACACGTCCACGTGGTCGAGGCGGTCGAGGACCTCGGCGGACCAGGCGCCGGTCTGGTCCCAGCCGAGGTCGCCGAAGACGAGCGTGCCGCGCTCGCGCATCGCGGCGGCCCACGGCGGCAGCGGCCGGTCGACGTCGACGAAGCACGCCCGCGCCGAGGGCGGCGGCGCCTCCGGCGGGCCGCCGGGCGGAGCCGGGACGGGACGCGCGTAGGTCACCATGCTGCGGTCGGAGTCGTAGGCCATCGACACCGTGACCGGCGAGGACCAGCCCGGCACCCGCCGGGACAGGCCGAGGTCGACGCCCTCCTGCTCGGCGAGCGTCCGCCACAGGTAGGCGCCGAACATGTCGTCGCCGAACTCGGCGGCCAGCCCGACGCGCAGGCCGAGCCGGCTCATCGCGATGGCGATGTTGGCGACGCCGCCGGGCGCGGAGCCGAGCCCGTCGGTGACGATCTCGGTGCCGGGCGGCGGCAGCCCCGGCAGCCCGGTGAAGATCATGTCCATGAAGACCCGGCCGGACAGGAACACGTCCAGCGCCAGGGGCGCGCCGGACTCGCCGCCGTGCAGCCGCTCGCCCGCCGGCTCCCGCTCGGCGCAGGGGTCGGCGAGGGACGGCTCGGGCGGCACGCCCCGCCTGCCCGATATGCCTGGTCGGCTCGGCATGGTGGTGTGTGGAATCACGTCTTCCGCCGCATCACGGGCCCCCTCGCTTGGCGCGTTCCCACGGAACCTAGCCGACGCCGCCGACAATCACTCCGGGACGTAGAGGCGAATATCGTCCACCTCCGCCGTCCCCTCGTAGAAATTCATGTGCGGGTCGCCGATCATGAACCGGTCCGGGTAGGCGGACCCGGCGGGCCAGGTGTCGTGGTCGGTGAGCTCACCGCCCGGGCCCTTCCATGTCCAGTCGGCGTTGAACCGGCCGTCGTACTCCTCCGGCCGCTGGTTGTAGTGCCAGATGGGCTCGCCGTCCTGGACGAACGACCGCGTGTACCGGAACGTCGCACGGCCCACATGCGCGAACACTCCGGACATCTCCATCGTATAGGCGCCGCCGCGCCGCTCGATCGCGAAGGTGTAGGGGTGCTCCGGCAGCAGTTCGGGCCGCATGTCGGCGGCGGAGACGATCGCGCCGCCCTTCCTGAACCCGCACTCGCTCTGCATCAGGTACTCGGTGCCCGGCATGGCCGGGTAGCGGCGGTCGTCGGTCATGAACAGCGCGTTGACGCCGTTGCCGGTCCCGGCGGAGTACGGCTCGTACCGCTTGGTGACGGGGTTGCAGTACAGCAGGCCGGAGCCGGTGTACTTGTAGCGGTTGTAGCCGTCCATGGCGACCTTGCGGTGGCCGTGGACGAACACGTTGTTGTGCGGCGCCACCTGCCGGTAGTCCATGATCGACATGTAGTAGAAGCCGTTGGAGTCGGTGCGGACGTTCGCCCACTCGCACTCCGGCCTGGCGAAGTCCCCGCCGGACGCCCAGGGGAAGTTGGTCTTGCAGCCCTCCGGGGAGTAGCCGTTGATCCGGCCGTCCGGGTAGTCCCACGAGCCGCCGCGCTGCCCGCCGAAGTCGAGGCCGCGCAGCGTCATCTCGACCCGGTACTCGGCGGGCAGGTCGCGCGAGGAGCGGATGACGACGCCCGCCTGGTGGGCCGGCTCGTCCAGGTGGGCGACGCCGCCGCGGGAGGTGAGCGTCGGCGGCGCGTCGGGGCGGCCGTCGCCGTCGGCGTCGCGGGCGGCGAGCTCGGCGGTGAGCCAGCCGCGCTTCCCGAACGCGAACGACTTGCGGTAGGTCTTCATCTTCGCGAGCTGCCGCCGGAACGCCGGACCGCCCACGGTGTCGAAGTAGGCGCCGTCGTTGTCGTACATGTCGACGTTGTAGGGGCTGGACGGGCCGTCGCCGTCCGGTTTCCAGGGGGCCTTCCGATCGTCCAGGTGACGGTTGAACGGCTCGTCCGCCACCAGCCGCCACCCGTCGAGGGCGGACGGCCCGGACGGGGCCCCATGGGCCGGGGCCGCGCACAGGGCCGCGGGCAGGACCAGCGGGAGCGTGAGCGCCAGGGCGCCGCGTGCGAGATTCCTCATTCCGCGACGGTAGGACGCCCGCCGTGGCCATGACCATGGCAAAGATCGCCAGATTGGTATTGACCAGTAGCATTTCGGGACATACCGTGTGCCACGACAGGAACGGCATCGAGGGAGGTGAGCGGCGTGACATCCACCGGCGAGTCCCGGTCCGGGGGCACGAAACGGCAGACCGTGCGCCGCGAGCTGCTCGCGATGCTGGACGGCCTGGACGTCGGGGACGCCCTGCCGTCCGAGCGCCGGCTGGCCGCCGAACTCGGCGTGTCGCGGCCCACCCTGCGGCAGGCCATCGACGGGCTCGTCGCAGATGGCCTGCTCGACCGGCGGCACGGGAGCGGCACTTACGTGGCCGAACCCCGGATCGCGGTGTCGCTGACCATGACGTCGTTCACCGAGGACATGATCAGGCGCGGGATGAAACCCGGCGGCCGGGTTCTGTCGTTCCGCACGGAAGCCGCGGGGGCGCGGATCGGCAGGCGGCTGGCCCTGTCACCCATCGAAGAGGTATTTACCATTCGGCGGCTGCGGCTGGCCGACGGCGCCTCGATGGCCATCGAGACGCTGTACCTGCCGCGGTCCCTGCTGCCCGGCCTGCGCCGGCAGGACCTGGAGGGCCAGTCGTTCTACGACCTGCTGCGCGGCGGCGGGATCGTGATCGCCTCGGGCACCGAGACGATCGAGCCGACCGTCACCACCGCCGATGAGGCCGCCGAGCTGGGCGTCCCCGTGCACACGCCGGCGTTCCTGTTCGAGCGGATCACCAGGGACGAGGACGGGCGGCCGCTCGAATACGTCCGGTCCGTCTACCGCGGCGACCGGTACCGCCTGGAGCTCGATCTCAGACCACCGAACCACTAGATCCACCGAATCACTAGATCCACCGAACCACCGACCGCCGTTCCGGGCCTACGGCCGTCCAACCGCGCTGACGGGGGCGACAGCGCACCACCCCACCCCCGAGAAGTGAGGCGACTTCACCATGGACGTCATCAAGGACATCCTCACCTTCCTCGCCGACAACGTCTTCGGCCAGGTGCCGATCCTGATCGGCCTCATCACCCTGATCGGGCTGATCCTGCAGCGCAAACGGTTCGAGGACGTCTTCGCCGGCGCGCTGCGCGCCACGATCGGCGTGGTCATCCTGTTCATCGGCGTCGAGGTGTTCACCGGCGGGCTGACCAGCTTCCAGAACGTCCTCGCCAGCGCGATGGGCACCACCCCGCCGAAGGCCGACAAGACCCTGGCCGGCTTCCTCACCGACCAGGGCGGGACCGTCGCGCTGGTCATCACGGTCGCGTTCCTCGTCCACGTGCTGATCGTGCGGCTCTTCCCGGCGGCCCGGTACCTGTACCTGACCGGGCACCTGATGTTCTGGGTCAGCACGGTGACGGTCGCGTCGCTGGTGACGATCGCGCCGGGCGCCGACCAGCTCACGCTGGTGCTGTGCGGGGCCGGGTTCGTCGCCGCGTACTGGACCGTCCAGCCGCTGTGGATGCGGCCGCTGATGCGCCGCGTCATGCCGGACGACCGGTTCGGGTTCGCGCACACCAGCTCGCTCGCCTGCCTGATCACCGGGTACGCGGCGCGCCCGCTCGGCAGCCGCGAGAAGCACGACACCGAGAAGCTGAAGCTGCCCCGCCAGCTGTCGTTCTTCAAGGACGTCAACGTCAGCACCGCGCTGATCATCTCCGTGATCATGCTGATCGGGGTCGCGCTCGCCGACGACGGCGTGGTGAGCAAGGCCGCCGCGGAGCTGGACCCCAAGCTGTCCCCATGGGTGTGGGCGCTGCTGGTCGGCCTGCGGTTCGCGGGCGGCATCGCGATCCTGCTGTTCGGCGTGCGGATGTTCCTCGGCGAGATCGTCCCGGCGTTCAAGGGGTTCAGCGACAAGGTCATCCCGGGGACCCGGCCCGCCCTGGACGCGCCCACCGTGTTCCCCGTCGCGCCGACCGCCGTCATGGTCGGATTCGTGGCCTCCACCGGCGTGTTCCTGGTCTGCCTGGGCGTGTTCGCCGGGATCGGCTGGTTCACCCTCGCCCCGCCGATGATCATGCTGTTCTTCGTGGGCGGCGCGGCCGGGCTGTTCGGCAACGTGGTGGCGGGCTGGCGCGGCGCCGTCCTCGGCGGCGTGATCACCGGGCTGATCCTCGCGATCGGGCAGGCCGTCACCTGGGACCTGTTCGAGAAGACCGCGCCGGAGCTCGCCACCCTCGCCGACCCGGACTGGTACGCGATCGCGTGGCTGCTGAAGGCGGTCGACCCGGTCATCGGCGACGCCTCGGTCTGGGCCGTGCCCGCCGTCGCGCTCGCCGCGACGGTCGCGACGCTGCTGATCCTCGGCCGCGCCGAGAAGCGCCGCGAGGGCACCGGCCCGGCGTCCGACGACAAGGCCCCCGCGAAGGCCTGACCACCATCCGAAGGGGAAAAGGGACCGACATGGCAATCGACCGGCAACTGGAGATCCTCGCGGTCTGCGGCGTCGGCATGGGCTCCAGCCTCATGCTCAAGATGACCGCCGAGGACGCGCTCCGCTCGCTCGGCGTGGACGCCCGGGTGGAGAACACCGACGTGTCCACGGCGCGCGGGATGACGCCCGACGTGGTGATCGGCCAGGGCATGCACACCAGCGAGATCGCCGATCTCGCGCCCGTCGTCATCACGATCAGCGACTTCCTCGACAAGGAGGGCCTGGAGGCACAGCTCCGCGAGCACCTGACCGCGCAGGGCTGGCTTTCATGACGATCGTCACCGCGACCGACGCGATCACGGCGAACGACTGGCGGGAGGCCGTCCGGAAGGCGGCCTCAGCGCTGGTCGACGCGGGCGCGGCCGGGGACGGGTACCCGGACGCGTGCGTCCGGGTGGTCGAGGAGAACGGCCCGTACATCGTGCTGACGAAGGGGCTCGCGCTCGTCCACGCCCGCCCGGAGGACGGCGGGCTCGCGGTCGGCGTCGGCGTGACCCGGCTGGCGACGCCCGTCGAGTTCGGCCACCCCGACAACGATCCCGTCGACCTGCTCCTCGCGTTCTGCACGCCCGACCCGGACGCGCACGTCGGGACGCTGTCCGGCGTGGCCCGCGCCCTGTCGGGCGGGCTGGCCGGCCGGCTCCGCGCCGCGTCCGGCCAGGACGACCTCATCCGCACACTCAAGGAGGCCCTTCCCGATGACTGAGACCCGGCAGCAGCACCCCGACCGGGTGCGAACCCTTCTGGACGACCTCGACGCCGCCTCCGGCGAGGCGATCGGCGAAGCCGCCGGGCTGCTGCTGGACTCGGTCGAGGCGGACGGGATCGTGCACGTCGCCGGCGCGGGGCACTCGCTGGCGATGGTGCTGGAGACGTTCTACCGGGCGGGCGGCCTCGCCGCCGTCCGCCCGATGTGGGACCCGCGGGTCTTCCCGCTCACCGACGCCGTGCGGAGCACCAGCGCCGAGCGCGAGGCCGGCGTCGGCCGCGCCGTGGTCGAGGAGGTCGCGCCCGCCCCGCCCGACGTGGCGGTGGTGTTCTCCACCAGCGGCCGCAACCCGTACCCGGTCGAGATCGCCGAGGAGTGCGCCGCGCGGGGCGTCCCGGTGATCGCGGTGACCTCGGCGCGGGCGTCGCGGCGCGCGGCGGCGCGGGCGTCGACGACGCTCGCCGACCACGCCTCGATCGTGCTCGACACCCGCGTCCCGCCCGGCGACGCCGTGCACCCGGCGGCGGCGCCGCGCACGGCGGCGGTGTCCACGATCCTCGCCGCCTACACGTGGTCGCGGGTCCTGGCCGCCCTGGACGACCTGGCGGCGGCGCGCGGCGCGGCCCCGCTCCGCTGGACGAGCGCGAACGTCCCCGGCAGCGACGAGCTGAACGTCGCGCTGCTCGAGCGGTACCGGCACCGCGTCCCCGAGCTGACCGGGAACGGGCCGTCCGGCCCCCGCCCTGTGGGATGATGCGGGGCGGGCGGACCGGAGCGAGGAGCGAGATGACGACCACACCGGCCGGGGACGACCTGCACACCGTCTTCACGCGCGCGGACCTCGGCGGCGACCAGAGGCTCGACCTGATGGAGTTCACCCTCGTCCTGGAGGACCTCGGCCTGTCCTGGACGCGCTCCGAGACGCAGGACAGGTTCGAGAAGGCCGACAGCAACCTCGACGGGTTCATCTCCTACGAGGAGTTCCGCGCCGTCATGGAGGCCCAGGGCTAGGGTCCCTGGGCTCCCGCGCCTAGACTCGGCGGCCCCGCAGCGCGCGGTAGGTGCGGACGAGCGCGGCCGTGGACGCGTCCGGCGTCTCCCGCGGCGGTTCCTCCGCGGTGAGCGCGGGCGCGAGGTCCATCGCCATGACCTTGCCGAGCTCGACGCCCCACTGGTCGAAGGAGTCGATCCCCCAGACCGTCCCCTCGACGAACACGATGTGCTCGTAGAGGGCGACGAGCGAGCCGAGCGTCTTCGGGGTGAGCTTCGGCGCCAGGATCGTGCTCGTCGGCCGGTTGCCCGGCATGACCTTGTGCGGGACGACCGCGGCGGGCGTCCCCTCGGCGGCGATCTCCTCGGCGGTCTTGCCGAACGCGAGCGTCGAGGTCTGCGCGAGCATGTTCGCCATCAGCAGGTCGTGCATGCCCGCGCGGTCCTCGAACGGCTCGGCGAAGCCGATGAAGTCGGCGGGGACGAGCCGGGTGCCCTGGTGCAGGAGCTGGTAGAAGGCGTGCTGCCCGTTGGTGCCGGGCTCGCCCCAGAAGATCTCGCCGGTCTGCGCGACGACGGGCGCGCCGTCCGCCCGCACCGACTTGCCGTTCGACTCCATCGTGAGCTGCTGCAGGTAGGCGGGGAACCGGGCGAGGCGCTGGCTGTAGGGCAGGACGGCCCGGGTCTGCGCGCCGAAGAAGTCGGTGTACCAGACGCCGAGCAGGCCCATCAGGACGGGCATGTTCGCCTCGAACGGCGCGCTGCGGAAGTGCTCGTCGATCTCCCGGAACCCGGCGAGCATCTCCCGGAACGCCTCCCCGCCGATCGCGATCATCAGCGCGAGGCCGATGGCGCCGTCGAAGGAGTAGCGGCCGCCGACCCAGTCCCAGAAGCCGAACATGTTGGCGGTGTCGATGCCGAACTCGGCGACCCGCCCGGCGTTGGTGGACACGGCGACGAAGTGCCGGGCCACGGCCTTGTCGTCGCCGCCGAGCCCGTCGACGAGCCACTGGCGGGCGACCTTGGCGTTGGTGAGGGTCTCCAGCGTCCCGAACGTCTTGGACGCGACGACGAACAGCGTCCGCTCGGGGTCGAGGCCGGCGAGCTTCCCGACGATGTCGGCCGGGTCGATGTTCGACACGAACCGGCAGGAGATGCCCGCGCCGGCGAAGTCGTGGAGGGCCTCGTAGGCCATGGCGGGCCCGAGGTCGGAGCCGCCGATGCCGATGTTGACGACGGTGGTGATGGGCTTGCCGGTGAAGCCCGTCCATTCGCCGGAGCGGACGCGTCCGGCGAAGTCGGCCATCCTGTCGAGGACGGCGTGCACGTCGGCGGCGACGTCCTGCCCGTCCACCGTGAGGGCCTCGCCGGGCGGGAGCCGCAGCGCCGTGTGGAGGACGGCGCGGTCCTCGCTGACGTTGATGTGCTCGCCGGAGAACATCGCGTCGATCCGCCCGCGCAGCCCGGCCCGCTCGGCGAGGGCGACCAGCAGCCGCATCGTCTCGGCGGTGGCGCGGTGCTTGGAGTAGTCCAGGTGGAGGTCCCCCGCCGTCACGGTCATGCGGCCGACGCGCCCCGGATCGTCGGCGAAGAGCTCGCGCAGGTGCCGCCCGGCGAGCGCCGCCTGGTGCTCGGCCAGCGCGGACCACTCGGGCGACTCGGTGATATCTGCCATTGCCTCTCTCATCTCCTCGGCGGGTGAGGCGCGCCGACGTCCCCCGCGGCGCCGCCCCGTCCCCAACCGGCGATCATAGGTCGACCGCGCGTGACCGTAGCAGCACCGCCCCCTCCCCCGCAGCGAAGCGGCGCGACCCCCGAGGTCAGCCGGGCTCGGCGGCCAGCACGGGGACCGGCTGCGCGGCGGCGGGGGCGGGCTGCGCCGCGGCGCGGGCGGCAGCGGCGGCGCGGGCCCGGCGCACCCGGGCCAGGCCGTAGGCGGCGGCGACGGCCGCGGCGAGGCTGACCGCTCCGGCGGAGACCAGCGCCGTGCGCGGGCCGAGGGTGTCGCACAGCACGCCCAGCGCCGGGCCGCCGACCGCGCCGGACGCGGCGCCGACCATGCCCTGCGCGGCGATGACGCGGCCGCGCAGGTGGCCGGGGCTGTCCAGCTGCGAGCGGGTGCTGACGGTGGTGTCCAGGACGACCGCGGACGCGGCGATCGGCAGCATCGCGGCGCCGAACAGCAGCAGGTTCGGCGCGACGCCGCTGAGCATCTGCACGGCGCCGCACAGCGTCGCCGTGATCAGCAGCAGCCGGAGCGGGAGGCGGGCGCGGGAGGCCGCGTAGACGCCGCCGAGGACGGTCCCGACGGCGAACGCCACCGACAGCGCGCCGTACCCGCCGGCGCCTGCGTCCAGCGGGCCCTGGCTCATCGCCGCCATGGTGACCTGGTAGTTGCGGCCGAGGCTGCCCAGCACGAACGCCAGCCCGAACATGATCAGGAGCCTGGGCGAGCCGAGGACGTACCGGAACCCGGCCGTGACCCCCCGCTCCCCCGGCTCGGCCGGCGGCAGCGCGTGCAGCTCCCTTGGGCGCATCAGCGCGACGGCGACCAGGACGCCGAGGAAGCTCACCGAGTTCGTCGCGAACGCGCCGGGGACGCCGGCGATGGGGATCACGACCCCGGCGAGGCTCATCCCGAGGATCCGCCCGCCGGAGCTGAGCACCGAGCCGAGGGCCAGCCCGTTGGACAGGTCCTCAGGCCCGACGACCTCGGCGCCGAACCGGCCGAGGGCGGGGGAGGTCATGGCCGTGACGACGCCGGACACCAGCGCGATCGCGTACAGCCCCGCGGTGCCGGACGGGTCGCCCGCCGCGATGACGGCGAGGACCCCGGACAGCAGCGCCTGCACCGCCTGCCCGGCCGCGACGACGTACCGGGCGGGCAGCCGGTCGGCGATCACGCCGCCCCACGGGCCGAGCAGCATTGTCGGCAGGGCCTGCAGGACCAGGCCGAGCCCGACGCTGGTCGCCGAGCCCGTGATGGACAGGATGAGCCAGTTCATCGCGAGGACCTGCATCCACGTCCCGGTGATCGAGACGAGGTCCGCGACGGCCCACAGCCGGTAGTTGTGATGGCGCAGCGAGCGCAGCATCACCGGGAAAGCCAAGGTCTTCTACCCCCAAAGGTCGTACAAAGCGAATTGAACGCCGGGGCTCCTTGGCGCGTTCCAAACCGGAGAAGTGTATGAGCTTTGTCACGTTTGCGCTGGTCATAGGCCAGGTGACCTGGCACTGCGCGAATCCGGCCGTGGGGCCGGGGCTAGGCTCGCCCTCGGCCGCCCCCGCTCCGGGGCGGACCGATCACTGCTGCGACGGACCGCTGCGGCGGAGGGAGTCCGGGTTGAGCGAGCGGGCGTTCTGGGTCGGCACGTACACCGGCGCGGCCGGGAACGGCGCCGGGATCTACCGGGTGACGCGGCGGGGCGACGGCGTCCTGGAGGGGCCGGAGCTCGTCGCGGAGACGGTGAGCCCGTCGTATCTGGCCGTGCATCCGCGCTTGGACGTCCTCTACGCGGTGCGTGAGGAGGACGAGGGCGGCATCGTGGCGTTCGACGCGTCCGGCGGAGGCGCGTTCGGCGCGTCCGGCGGGCGGCTCCGGGAGATCGGGGCGCGGGCGGCGGGGGCGCTGCCGTGCCATCTGACGGTGACGCCCGACGGCGGGCGGCTGATCGTCGCCGACTACGGGTCCGGGACGGTCAGGGCCGTCCCGCTGGGTCCGGACGGCGGGTTCACCGGTGAGATCGACGTGGCGGAGGGGCATGGCAGCGGGCCGGTGGCCGGCCGGCAGGAGGGCCCGCACGCGCACGCGAGCGTGATCGCCCCCGACGGGACGATCCTGACGACCGACCTCGGCGCCGACCTGATCCGGGCCTTCCGGATCGAGGACGGCGCGCTGGCGCTCACCGGGGAGACGCCGCTGCCGGCCGGGTCCGGGCCGCGGCACCTGGTCGTCCATCCGGGCGGGCAGGTGCATGTGGTGGCGGAGCTGTCGGCGTCCATGCTGGTGCTGCGCCCGGTCGACGGATATGTGCGCCTGGAGGTCGTGGCGGAGTCGCCCGCGACGGCCGGGCCCGTGGCCGGCGAGGCCCTGTGCGCCGCGATCAAGCTCGGCGACGGCGGCCGGTTCGTCTACACCTCCACGCGGGGGAACGCCGTGGTGACCGCGCACCGGGTGCTGGAGGGCGGCGCGGCGCTCCAGCCGGTCGCGGACGTCCCGTCCGGCGGCGGCTGGCCCCGCGACCTGCACGTGGACGGCGCGTGGATGCACGTCGCCAACGAGCACGGCGACTCGATCACGACGTTCCGGATCGGCGCGGACGGCGTCCCCGAGCCGGTGGGGGCGCCGCTGACCGTGCCGTCCCCGGTGTGCGTGATCCCCGCCTGAGCGGCGTCCGGGCGGGTGTTTCCGGCCCGGTCCCCCGGGCACGTCCCGGGCCATGACGACGATCGCCACGACCAATCCCGCCACGGGCGAGGTCGAGAAGACCTTCGACGCGCTGACCGACGAGGAGGTCGACCGGCGCGTCGCGCGGGCGGCGGGCACGTTCGCCTCCTACCGGACGACCGACATCGCGCAGCGCGCCGGATGGATGAACGCGGCGGCCGACATCCTCGACCGGGAGTCCGCGCAGATCGCCGCGATGATGACCACCGAGATGGGCAAGACCCTGAAGGCCGCCGGGGCCGAGGTGCAGAAGTGCGCGAAGGCGTGCCGGTACTACGCCGCGCACGCCGAGGAGTTCCTCGCCGACCGGCGCCCCTCAGACGCGGGCGCGGTGGGCGCGCGGGACGCCTACGTCCGCTACCAGCCGCTCGGTCCGGTGCTGGCGGTGATGCCGTGGAACTTCCCGCTCTGGCAGGTGATCAGGTTCGCGGCGCCGGGGCTGATGGCGGGCAACGTGGGGCTGCTGAAGCATTCGTCGAACGTCCCGCAGACGGCCCTGTTCCTGGAGGACCTGTTCCGCCGGGCCGGGTTCCCTGAGGGCGCGTTCCAGACGCTGCTCATCGGGTCGTCCAAGGTCGAGCGGGTGCTGCGCGACCCGCGGGTGAAGGCCGCGACGCTGACGGGCAGCGAACCGGCGGGGCGGTCCGTCGCGTCGATCGCGGGGAGCGAGATCAAGCCGTCGGTGCTGGAGCTCGGCGGCAGCGACCCGTTCGTGGTGATGCCGTCCGCCGACATCGAGGCGGCGGCGCGGACGGCGGCGGAGTCGCGATGCCTCAACAACGGGCAGAGCTGCATCTCCGCGAAGCGGTTCATCGTCGACATCGGCTGCGCGGACGAGTTCGAGCGGCTGTTCGTGGAGAACATGCGCGCCAAGCGGGTCGGCGACCCGATGGACGACGCCACCGACATCGGCCCGCTCGTCAACGAGGGAGGGCGCGCGGAGGCGGAGGACCAGGTCGCCGACGCGGTCGCCAAGGGCGCGACGGTGCTGTGCGGCGGCGAGCGCCCGGACGGCCCCGGCTGGTTCTACCCGCCGACCGTGATCTCCGGTGTGACGCCGGACATGCGGATGTACCACGAGGAGGTGTTCGCGCCGGTCGCGTCGGTGTTCCGCGTCCGCGGGGTGTCGGAGGCGGTGGAGATCGCGAACGCGACGGGCTTCGGGCTCGGCTCGAACGCCTGGACTCGCGACGACGCCGAGCGCGAGCGGTTCGTCCGGGAGCTGGACGCCGGGCAGGTGTTCGTCAACGGCATGGTGACGTCGTATCCGGAGTTGCCGTTCGGCGGGACGAAACGCTCCGGCTACGGGCGGGAGCTGTCGGCCGAGGGCATGCACGCGTTCTGCAACGCCAAGACGGTGTGGGTCGGCTGACCTTCATCGGACGTTCTGCGGGATCTTCCACGGGTTGTCGTCCCGGAGCGGCGGCGGGAGGAGGTCCTGCGGCCAGCCCTGGTAGGCGACCGGGCGCAGGAACCGGTCGATCGCGGCCGTCCCGACCGAGGTGGCGGACGGCGCGGTCGTCGCGGGGAACGGGCCGCCGTGCTGCATCGCGTGGGTCACGGACACGCCGGTGGGCCACTGGTTCCACAGCACGCGGCCGCTGCGTCCGGCGAGCACGGCGGTCAGCGGTGCGAGGTCGCCGGTCTCGCCGGGTTCGGCGTGCAGGGACGCGGTGAGCTGCCCGGGCAGGCTGGTCAGGACGTCCGCGACGTCGGCGAGGCGCTCGTAGGTGACGATCAGGCCCAGCGGGCCGAAGCATTCCTCGGCGGCGGCGTCGATGTCGGCCTTGAAGGCGTCCAGGTCCATGGCGAGCAGGCGGGGCGCGGTGGAGGTGCCGTCGTCCGGCCAGACGATGCGGCGGACGCCGGGGCGGGCGGCGAGCGCGTCGGCCGCGGTCAGGTAGCCGGACTCGATGCGGTCGTTCAGCATCGGCGCGGCGCCGATCTCGCGGAGCCGCCGGGCCGCCGGGCCGAGGAGGGCGGCGGGGGCGAACAGGAGGCCGGGGTTGGTACAGAATTGCCCCGCGCCCATCGTGAGGGACGCCGCATACCCCTCCACGATCTCCTCGCCGCGCGCCCGCGCGGCGCGGGGCGTCACCACGGACGGGTTGACGCTGCCCATCTCCCCATAGAACGGGATCGGCACGGGGCGTCCGGCGGCGATCTTCGCCAGCGCCAGGCCGCCCTTCTGGGAGCCGGTGAACGCGGCAGCGGCGATGCCGGGGTGCCGGAGCGCCTCGACGCCCGCCTCCTCCCCCTCGATGAGGCCGAACACGCCGTCCGGGAGCCCGGCGGAGGCGATCGCCTCGGCGGTCCGGCGGGACAGGCGCGGGTGGCCGGGGTGGGCCTTGACGACGACGGGACAGCCCGCCGCCCACGCCGACGCGGTGTCGCCGCCCGCGACGCCGAACGCGAACGGGAAGTTGCTCGCCGCGAACACGAGCACGGGCCCGACCGCCGTCCGGTAGCGGCGCAGGTCGGGGCGGGGGCCGGTGGGCCAGGCGGGGTCGGCGGCGTCGATGCGGGCGTCGTGGAACGCGCCCTCCCTGACCTGCTCGGCGAACAGCGTGAGCTGGAACGTCGTGCGTGTCAGCTCCCCGTTCAGCCTGGCCGCGCCGAGACGCGTCTCCTCGTCGGCGAGGGCGGTCAGCTCGGCGCGGGCGCCCTCCAGCGCGGCGGCGACGGCCGTCAGGGCGCCGGCGCGGGTCTCCGGCGGGGCGCCGGCCCACTCGGGCGCGGCGGACACGGCGGCGGTGATGGCGTCGTTGGGTGACATCAGAAGGAGAAGCCTTCGGGGAAGGGGTCGGTGGGGTCGAGCAGGTAGTTCGCGGTGCCGGTGATCCACGCGCGCCCGGAGATCTCCGGGACGACGGCGGGCAGCCCGCCCACCTCGGTGGCGCCGACGAGCCGTCCGTTGAAGCGGGTGCCGATGAACGACTCGTTGACGAAGCCGGTGTTCAGGGGCAGCTCGCCGCGTCCGTGCAGTTGCGCCATGCGGGCGCAGGTGCCGGTGCCGCACGGCGACCGGTCGAACCAGCCGGGGTGGATCGCCATCGCGTTGCGGGAGTGCGCGGCGTCCGACCCCGGAGCCAGGAACTGGACGTGCTTGCAGCCGGAGACGCCCGGGTCCTCGGGGTGTTCGGGCGGATTGGTCTCGTTGATCGCGGCCATGATGGCGAGCCCGGCGCGGAGGATGTCGTCCTTGCGGGACCGGTCGAACGGCAGCCCGAGGGCGTCCAGCTCGGTGATCGCGTAGAAGTTGCCGCCGTAGGCCATGTCGTAGCGGACCTCGCCCAGGCCGGGGACGTCCACGGCGGCGTCGCGTTCGAGGAGGAAGGACGGCACCATCCGCAGCGTGACGTTCTCGGCCCGGCCCTCGCGCACCGCGACCCTGGCCTCGACGAGCCCGGCGGGCGCGTCCAGGCGGACGATCGTCTCCGGCTCGGTCACCTCGACCATCCCGGTCTCGACCAGCACGGTCGCGAGCGCGATCGTGCCGTGCCCGCACATCGGCAGGAACCCCGACACCTCGATGTAGACGACGCCCCAGTCGGCGTCGGGACGGGTGGGCTGCTGGAGGATCGCGCCGCTCATCGCCGAGTGGCCGCGCGGCTCGTCCATCAGGAAGCGGCGCAGGCCGTCGAGGTGCTCGATCGCGTGGCGGCGCTTGGCAGCCATGGTGTCGCCGGGGATCGGCGCGACGCCGCCGGTGACGATGCGGGCGGGGTTGCCCTCGGCGTAGGAGTCGACGGCGCTGATCGTCCGGATCGAGCGCATCAGGCCGCCCTCCGCCGTTCGAGGGCCGTGACGGCGCGGTCCATGTCGGCGGTGACGGCGGCGCGGTGCTCGGCGGTGAGCGGGCCGCGCGGCGGGCGGCACGGGCCGCCGTAGCGGCCGACCCGGTCCATGCCGAGCTTGATGGCCTGGACGAACTCGGTCCGCGAGTCCCAGCGGAACGCGGCGACGAGCGGCTCGTAGAGGGCGCGGGCCTCGTCCAGCCGCCCGGCGGTGGCGAGCTCGAACAGCAGCGCGGACTCGGCGGGGAACACGTTCGGGAAGCCCGCGAACCAGCCGGTCGCGCCCATCAGCAGCGATTCGAGGACGACGTCGTCCGCGCCCGCCACGACCTCCAGCCCCGGCGCCTTCTCCCTGATCTCCAGGACGCGGCGGACGTCGCCGGAGAACTCCTTCACCGCGACGACGCCGTCGATCTGCGCGATCTCGGCGAGGAGGCCGGGCGTGAGGTCGACCTTGGTGTCGATCGGGTTGTTGTAGACCATGACGGGCAGCCCGACGGACGCGACGGCCTCGAAGTGCGCGACGACCTCGCCGGGGCTGGCCCGGTACATGGTCGGGGGCAGGCACAGGACGCCGTCGGCGCCGTCCTCGGCGGCGAGTTCCGCCCAATGCCGCGCCTGGTGGGAGCCCGGCGCGTGCACGCCGACGACGACCACGCCGCCGTTGCCGCCGCCGACCGTGTCGATGGCGGTGCGGGCGACGCGGCGGCGCTCCTCGCCGGTCAGCGACGAGTACTCGCCGAGCGAGCCGTTCGGGCCGACGCCGCGGCAGCCGTTGCCGGTCAGCCAGGCGCAGTGCTCGGCGTAGGCGTCGTAGTCGACGGCGAGCCCGGCGGGCGCGGTGGCGTCCTCGCGGTAGGGCAGCGCCGTGGCCACGATGACGCCGCCGAGGCTCGTGGTCCTGGTGTCGCTCATATGGCGTTCCCCTTCCTGTCGGTGCTCTCGATCGGGGGTCGTGCCAGCTCGCCCAGCCGGATGGGCTGCGCGACGGGCCGGTTGTGGGGGCTGCCGCCGGTCCGCGTCAGCTCGGCGATCGTGGGGCCGCAGATGCGGGCCTGGCAGGGGCCGAGGCCCGCGCGGGTCGCGAGCTTGATCGCGTGGGCGGAGTTGCGGGCAGGGTCGCCGGACGCGTCGAGCAGGGCGCCGTAGGTGGTCTCCTCGCAGCGGCACACGACGGTGCCGGGGCGGAGCCAGCCGGGCCAGGCGGCGCCGATGGGGTGGGCGGCGGCGAGGCGCGCGGCGTATGCGCGGGCCTGGTCGCGGCGGCGGCGCGTGCGGACCGCGGCGGGGGCGTCGGGTGCGCCTCCCCCGGCGATCCATCCGGCGAGGAGCCCTTCGGTGCGGGCGGCCTGCGCGCCCGCGATGCCGGTGATCTCTCCGGCCGCGCTGACGCCGGGGACGGTGGTGCGCTGGTCGGCGTCCACGTCGACGAACGCGCCGTCGCGGAGGGCGCAGCCTGCGGCGACGGGGAGTTCGAGCTGCGGGGTGAAGCCGTGGGAGACGCACAGCGCGTCCACCGGGACGGTGCGCTCGGTGCCCGGCACGACCGACCAGTCTGGACGGAGGCGCGCCGTGACCGCCTCTTCCACACGTCCGTCGCCCCGGGCCTCGGTCACGGCGCGGCCCGTCCGGTAGGGGACGCGGTGGCGGGCCAGCAGCGCCGCGTACCCGGCGAGTTCCGCGGCCCTGGCGGTGTGCGCCGCGAGTTCCCAGGGTCGCCGCGTCCAGCCGCGCGCCAGGGCCGTCGCGGCTCCGGCCTCCAGCACCGCCCGGACGGACGAGCCGGCCGCCAGCAGCGACGCGGCGACCGGCAGCAGGAACGGCCCGGAACCGGCGATCAGGACGGAGTCGCCGACGGCCAGCCCCTCCCCCTTCGCCAGCGCCTGCGCGGCGCCCGCCGTGTAGACGCCGGGCAGGTCCCAGCCGGGGAAGGGCAGGACGCGGTCGTGGGCGCCGGGCGCGAGGACGAGCGCGTCCGGGGCGAGAACGAGGCGTTCCCGGTCGTCCTCGTCGGCCTCGCCGCGCAGCACGTGAACCCGCGGCACGCCCTCGTCGCCGGGGCGTTCGATCGACCAGACGGTGCTCTCCGGCCACCAGTCGCAGCGCGGGTGCCGCAGCACGGGAGCCGCGACGGCGTAGGCGTCGGACGGCACCCGGTGGTACTGGCCGCCGGGCCTGCCGGCGGAGTCGATCAGCGTCACCGCCGCCCCGGCGCGCAGGGCGCCCGCCGCCGCGCCGAGGCCCGCCGGTCCGGCGCCGATGACGGCCACGTGCCGGGTCATCGCTCGTCCCCTGCCGCCCTGGATTGGGTGGTGATCGTGTCGCCGTCGCGGGCGCGGCGGCGGCAGGCCCGCACGTCGCGGACGCCGTTGACCGTGACCAGGCAGTCGAAGCACACGCCGATGCCGCAGAACACGCCGCGCGGGGAGCCGGACGGGCCCGTCCGCCAGGTGCGGCGGCCGGACGCGAGCAGGACGGCCGCGATCGTCCGGCCTTCGGCGCCGGTGACGGGCTCGCCGTCCACCGTGATCCGCACCGGGCTCATGCGACCTCCTTCTCCGGCCGGACGGCGGGCCGGTCGACGCGGAACGGGGTCGCGTCGACGTCCGGCTCGCGGCCGAGCATGAGGTCGCGCAGGACGGCGGCGGTCCCGGCCGCCAGCCCGATCCCGGCGCCCTCGTGCCCGGTGGCGTGCCAGAGTCCGGGCAGGTCGGGGTCGGGGCCGATCACGGGCAGGTGGTCGGTGACGTAGGGCCGGAACCCGCCGTAGGCGCGCATCACGGGCACTCCGGCGAGCGACGGGAACAGCCGCAGCGCCTTGCCCGCGATCACCGCGAGCACGCCCGGCCGGAGCCGGTCGTCGAACCCGACGCGCCGCCGTGACGAGCCGAGCAGGATCGTCCCGGCGCGGGTGGACTCCACGACGGCGGACGCCTGCAACTCCCCCGCGCCGCTCCCGACCGCGCCCACGTAGTCGGCGTCGTAGACCTTGTGGAAGACGGTCGGCGGCATCGGCGTCGTGACGAGCACCTCGCCGCGCCGGGGCCGAACGTCCAGCCGGACGCCGAGCCGCGCGGCGACCTCGCCCGACCACGGCCCGGCGGCGTTGACGACCGCGTCGCCCTCCACCAGGCCGGTCGCGGTGCGGACGCCGGTGATCCGGCCGCCGCGAGTGACGGCCCCGGTGACCTCGCGGCCGGTCTCCAGCACGGCCCCGGAGCGGACGGCGCCGGCGAGCAGCGCGGTCGCGGCGCCGACCGGCTGGACCTGCGCGTCCTGCGGGTAGTGGACGGCGGCGGCGATGTCCTTGGTGGCGTGCGGTTCGGCCTCGGCGAACGCGGCGGCGTCCAGTTCCCCGGCGGCGACTCCGGCGTCGCGCTGGGCTGCGGCGAACGCGCGGAGCGCGGCGGCTCCCTCCCCGGTCGTCGCGACGACGATGCCGCCCTTGGGCTCCCATTCCGCTCCCCCGCCGTCCGGGAGCGCGTCGAGGATCTGCGGCCACAGCCGGAGGGACAGCTTCGCGAGGTCGAGTTCCGGGCCGGGTTCCTTGTCGGAGACGAGGACGTTGCCCTCGCCGTGCGCGGTCGTCGCGGCGGCGGGGCGGGCGCGGTCGACGACGGTGACCGCGCAGCCCGCCAGGGCCAGCTCGCGGGCGCAGGCCGCGCCGGCGATCCCGGCGCCGACCACCACGACCCGCGTCATCCACCCTCCAGGAAACGTTCGCTAAACCGAACGGTTCGAGGCTAGGTCGGGCGCCCGCGCGATGTCAACGCCTCACCAGGTGCGGCGGCTCCGAGGGCGCGGTGTGAAGCCGCTGGTCGGCGCCGTACTGCAGCAGGAGGACCGACCGGACGTCCCCGCCGAGCGCCGTGTAGGCGTGCGGCAGCCGGGCGTCGAAACCGACGTAGTCGCCGGGCCCGAGCTCGACGTCGCGGCCGTCCACCCGGACACCGAGCCGCCCCGCCTGGACGATCGTGTGCTCCGTCCCGCCATGGCCGGCCGAGTCCTGCGCGCACCCGGCCCTGACCACCTGGTCGTACACCTCGAAGATCGCGTCGCCGGACTCGATGCCGCGCAGCGGGCGCAGGTCGACGCCCTCCCCGCGCAGCACCTCGACGTCGGCGGCGCGCACCACGGTCGGCCCGGACGGCTCCCGGTGGTCCAGCAGGTCGGAGATGGCGACCTCCAGCGCGCGCGACAGGCTGAACACCGTCTCGATCGTGGGGTTCCCGGCCCCGGCCTCCAGCTGCGACAGCGTCGCCTTGCCGATCTTCGACCGGCGGGACAGCTCGGACAGCGACAGGCCGCGCTCCAGCCGCGCGCGGCGCAGGTTGCCGGCCAGCACGTCCCGCACCGTCTCCCCTGACGCGCCCACGCCCAGCCCTCTCGTCCGGCCATCTCCGTTCGGATTACCGAACGAAGTGTACCGGGGCGCGGGTCAGAGCTCGACGCGCCGCCCCGCGCCGGACGCCCGCGCCCGCTCGACGATGACGGAGGCCGCCGCCGTGTCCTGCACGCCGACGCCGACGCTGTTGTAGAAGACGATGTCGCCGTCCGCCTCCCGCCCGGCGGCGAGGCCCGCGACGATCGGCCCGAGAGGCCGTACCTGCTCCGGGCTGAGGTGCCCCGCCCGGATCGCCGCCACGACCGGACCGGCGTGCTCCAGCGCGGTCGGCACGTCGTCCACCACGATCAGGGCCGCGCGGGTGAGGACCTCGTCGTCCACCTCGGCCCGGTCCGGGGCGAAGGAGCCGACGCTCAGCACCGTGCAGCCGGGGTCGAGCCATGCGCCGAGCACGACCGGTTCCGCGCTGGTCGTGGCCGTGACGACGATCTGCGCCCCCTCGACGGCCGCGCGCACCGACGCCGCCGTCTCCACCGGCATCTCCAGCTCGTCCGCCAGCCGGGCGGCGATGTCGCACGTCTCCGGATGGCGGCACGCCATCGCCACCTGCCCGATCGGCCGGACCTCCGCCATCGCCCGGACGTGCGCGCGGCCCTGGACGCCGCAGCCGATCACCGCGAGCCGGGACGCGTCCGGTACGGCCAGGTGATCGGCGGCGACCGCGCTCGCCGCCGAGGTCCGCAGCGTCGTCACCGACTCGCCCTCGATGATCGCGATGGGCCGTCCGTCCACCGGGTCCTGGACGGTCACCAGCGCCGCGACGGTCGGCAGCCCGCGCGCCTCGTTGCCCGGGTTGACGCTGCCGAACTTCGACACCGCGCCGGTGCCGGGCAGGCGGGACACGTAGCAGAACGCGATGCCGCCGTCCGGGCCGTCCAGGAGCAGCCGGGGCGCGAGCCGCGCCTCCCGGCGGCCGAGCGCGCCGAACGCGGCCCGCTGCGAGGCGATCGCCGCCGGAAGGTCGAAGATCGCGCGCACGTCGGCGGCGGAAAGCAGCAGGACATCGGCCATCATCCGATCCTCGCGAGCCCGTTCCCGCGCTGTCGAGGCCGAAAGGGCAAGCGGTTCTTATCGATCACTACATGAGATCGCATGCTTGCCCGTCTCGACGGCCGTCCCACGAGGTTTCAGGCTTTCAGCATCCCGCCCTTGAGCGACGGAGAGGCGCCGATGACTCGATCGACTTCCCGGAACCGCCGACGCGGGTTCCGCCTCCTCACCGCGACCGGCGCCGGGCTGCTGCTGGCCCCGCTCGCCGTGTCCTGCGGGTCCGGCGACGGCTCCGGCGGGTCGGGCGCCATCAAGATCGGCGTCCCGGCGCCGCTGAGCGGGGACTCCGCCTCCGCCGGGCAGGACATCCTCGCCGCCGCGAAGGTCGCCGCCGACGAGATCAACAAGGCGGGCGGGGTGGACGGCCGCGACGTCCAGATCGTCGAGGCCGACGACCAGTGCAGCGCCCAGCAGGGCGCGCAGGCCGCGCAGAAGCTCCTCAACAGCGGGGTCGTGGCGGTCGCCGGCGGGTACTGCTCCAGCGCCGCGGTGCCCGCGATCCCGATCTTCGGGCGGCGGAGCGTGCCGTTCGTGATGGACGCGTCCACGAACCCGTCCCTCACCGACACCGGCAAGGGCAAGGTGTTCCGCACCTGCGGCCGCGACGACAACCAGGGCCTGGTGGCCGCGAAGTTCATGACCGGGCAGCTCGGCGCGAAGCGCATCGCGCTCCTGCACGACAACACCACCTACGCCAAGGGCCTCGCGGACGCGACCGCGAACTCGGCGAAGCAGGCGGGCGCCCAGGTCGTGTACCAGGACGCGCTGCAGCCCGGCCAGTCCGACTACAGCCCCGTCCTGACCAAGGTGGCCTCGACGAGACCGGACGTCCTGTACTTCACGGGCTACTTCGCCGAGGCGGGCCTGCTCATGAAACAGCGCAAGCAGCTCGGGCTGAAGTTCGCGCTGATGGGCGGCGACGCGACGACCGACTCCACCGTGCTGAAGACGGCGGGCCCGGCGGCCGGCGGCTACATCGCCACCACCGCACCGCTCGCCAAGGACCTGCCCGCCGCCGCCAAGTTCGTCAACGCCTACAAGACCGCGCACAACGCCGACCCGGGGCCGTTCTCGGTGTACGAGTACGACGCGGTGAAGGTCATCGCGAAGGCGATCGAGGACGCCGGATCCACCAAGGGCAAGGACATCATCGACGCCCTGCACAAGATGAAGGACTTCCCCGGCATCACCGGCCCGATCACCTTCGACGACAAGGGCGACCGGACCGACCCGCTGTACATCACCGTCCAGGTCCAGAGCGGCGCGTTCACCGCCTACAAGAAACTCGACAAGTCCGGCGGTACCTGGGTGGACGCCAAGACCTCATGAGCGAATTCGTCCAGTACCTCGTCAACGGGCTGACGATCGGGGCGTTCCTCGCGCTGATCGCGCTGGGCTACTCGATGATCTACGGCGTCGTCCGGCTGATCAACTTCGCGCACGGCGACGTGTTCATGATCGGCGCGTTCGCCGGGTTCGGGACGCTGACCACGCTCGGCATGACCGGCGGGATGGCGCTGCCCGCCATCGTCGCCGCCGTCCTGGTCGGCGCGCTGGCGACCGGCGTCGTCGGCACCGGGATCGCGAAGGCGGCCTACGTCCCGCTGCTGGCCTCGCCGCGGCTGGCGCTGCTGATCGCCGCGATCGGGGTGTCGCTGGCGCTGCAGGAGGGCGTGAAGGTCCTCACCGACGCGCGGTTCAAGTCGTACCCGAACACGCTGGACGGCGGGCAGATGTTCAGCGGGTCCGTGCACGTGACGTGGGGGCAGCTCGTGCTGGTCGTGCTGTCGGTGGCGCTGATGGCCGGGCTGTGGCTGTTCGTGACCCGCACCGTGACGGGGACGGCGATGCGCGCCCTCGCGATGGACCGGGACGCCGCCCGGCTGCAGGGCATCGACGTCGAGCGGCTCATCCTCGTGACGTTCTTCATCGGCTCGCTGCTCGCGGGCGCGGCCGGGGTGATGTACGGGCTGTACTACGTGCAGATCAGCTTCGGGATGGGGTTCCTGATCGGGCTGCGCGCGTTCACCGCCGCCGTGCTCGGCGGGATCGGGAACCTGCCGGGGACGATGGTCGCGGGCGTGGCCATCGGGCTCGTCCAGTCGTTCTCGGCCGGGTACGTCTCGTCCCGCTGGACCGACGTGATCATCTTCGGGCTGCTGATCGGGGTGCTGGCGCTGAGACCCACCGGCCTGTTCGGCGAACGCGTCGTGGAGCGCGCATGAAGGGGCGCCTGGCAGCGCGCCTGCCGGATCTCGGGCGCTGGGAGACACCGGCCCGCTACGGAGGCTGGCCGCTGCTGATCGTGGTCGCGCTCGTCGCGGGCCAGACGATGGACGACTACGGCCTGACGGTCGGCGCGACGATCCTGATCTACGCGATCCTCGGCCTCGGCATCAACATCGTCGTCGGGTACGCGGGGCTGCTGGACCTCGGTTTCGCGGCGTTCTTCGCGATCGGCGCGTACACGGCGGGCCTGCTGATGGTGGAGCTGGAGTGGAACTTCTGGCTCACGCTGCCGGTCGCGGTGGCCGCCGCCGCGGTCGCCGGGGTCGTGATCGGGTATCCGACGCTGCGGCTGCGCAGCGACTACCTCGCCATCGTCACGCTCGGCTTCGGGGAGATCATCCGGATCACGGTGATCAACATGGAGATCACCGGCGGGCCGAACGGGCTCACCGGGATCCCGCCGGTGACGCTCGCCGGCCGCGAGATCGTCATGCCGAAGGACTTCTACCACCTGTCGCTGGCGTTCTTCGTCGTCGTGCTGGCGCTGACCGCGCTGCTCGCCCGGTCCCGGCTCGCGTACGCGTGGCGGGCGATCAGGTCGGACGACACCGCGGCCGAGGCGGTCGGCGTCCCGGCGCGGCGGGTGAAGCTGCTCGCGTACGTGCTCGGCGCGATGACGGGCGCGGTGGCGGGGCCGCTGAACGCGGCGCAGCTCGGCACCGTCGACCCGTCCAGCTTCACGTTCCTGACCTCGCTGATGATCCTGCTCGTGGTGATCATCGGCGGGATGGGCAGCCGGCCCGGCGTGGTGATCGGCGCCGTGGTGATCATCGCGCTGCCGGAGGTGCTGCGGAGCGTCCAGGAGTACCGGGGGCTGTTCTTCGCGCTCCTGCTGATCGCGATCGTCCTTGTGCGGCCGCAGGGCGTGTGGCCGTACCGCCCCCGCCGCTTCCACCTGCCCGCGACCGCCGGGCCCGCGCCCGCGCTGCCGTCCGCGACGGGCACGCTGCTGGAGGTCGGCGGCCTGTCGCGCAGCTTCGGCGGCGTCACGGCCGTGGAAGGGCTCGGGCTCCGCGCGGACGCCGGGCAGGTCGTCAGCGTGATCGGCCCGAACGGCGCGGGCAAGACCACCGCGTTCAACTGCATCACCGGGATGATCCCGCCGTCCGCCGGGACCGTCGTGCTCGCCGGGCGGAACGTCCGCGGCAAGGCCCCGCACCGGGTCGCCGCCGCCGGGCTCGCCCGCACGTTCCAGAGCATCCGGCTGTTCGACGAGATGACCGTCGCGGAGAACGTCCTGATCGGCCGGTTCGCCCGCGACCGCGGGCTGCTGCGGCCCCTGTCCCGCGACGACGCCGACACCGTCCGCCGCTGCCTCGACTTCGTCGGCCTGCTCGACGCGGCCGACCGCCCGGCGGGCGGCCTCGCCTACGGCGACCGGCGCCGCCTGGAGATCGCGCGGGCGCTCGCCGGGGACCCGCGCGTCCTGCTGCTGGACGAGCCCGCCGCGGGCGCCAACCCGACCGAGAAGCGGGCGCTGATGGAGCTGATCGCCCGGATCAGCGCGCTCGGCGCCGCGGTCGTGCTGATCGAGCACGACGTCGCGCTCGTCATGTCGATCTCCGACCGGGTGACCGTGCTGGAGTACGGCCGGACGATCGCCGAGGGCCCGCCCGCCGAGATCCAGGAGGACCAGCGGGTCATCGCCGCCTACCTCGGCGTCCCCGACGACCCGGAGACCGACCTCGTCACGGAGGTGCTCCGATGACGCTCCTCAAGGTGAGCGACCTGCACAGCCGCTACGGGCAGGTCGAGGCGCTGGCCGGGATCTCCTTCGAGGTCGGCGACGGCGAGATCGTCGCGCTGCTCGGCAGCAACGGCGCGGGCAAGACCACCACGCTCCGCACGATCACCGGGCTGCACCGGGCCAGGTCCGGGCGCGTCGAGTTCGACGGCCGCGGCATCGCCCGCCTGGACGCGCACAAGGTCGTCGCGGCCGGGCTCGGGCACGTCCCGGAGGGCAGGCGCGTGTTCCCGGCGCTGAACGTCGCCGAGAACCTGCTGCTCGGCGGCTACCTCCGCCGCCGCGACAAGAGCGCCGTCGCGGCCCGCCGCGAGGAGGTGTACGCGATGTTCCCCCGGCTCGGGGAGCGGCGCGGGCAGCTCGCCGGGCTGCTGTCGGGCGGCGAGCAGCAGATGCTCGCGATCGGCCGCGCGCTGATGCTGCGCCCCCGCCTCCTCGCCCTGGACGAGCCGACGATGGGCCTCGCCCCGCAGATGGCGCAGCAGGTCATGCGCGTGATCCGGGAGATCCGCGAGCAGGGCACGACGATCCTGATCGTGGAGCAGAACGCCCACCAGACGCTCCGCCTCGCAGACCGCGCGTACGTGCTGGAGACGGGCCGCATCGTCCTGTCCGGCCCGGCCTCCGACCTGGCGCAGGACGACCGCGTCAAGGCCGCCTACCTGGGCGGCGACCCCGTCATCGAGACCCGGTGACCAGGCGTTCGGCCGCCGCCTCGATCGCGTCCTGAGACAGCAGGACGTGGTGGGCGGCGTCGCCCAGGGGGATGAAGCTGTCCTCGCTGGTGACCCGCGCCGTCCGGCCCTGGAATCCCGCGTCGGCGAGCGCGGCGAGGACGGCCTCGGACACGCCTCCGCTGCGGCGCGTCTCGTCCGCGACCAGGACGTTGCCGGTCGCGCGGGCCTCGCGGAGCAGGTCGGCGGCCGGCAGCGGCGCGAGCCAGCGCAGGTCGAGGACGCGGCAGCGGACGCCGCTCGCCTCCAGGCGGCGGGCGGCGCGCAGGCTCATCCGCAGGCCGTTGGCGAAGGTCACGATGGTGAGGTCGCGGCCGTCCCCGTAGGTGCGGGCCCGGCCGATCGGAACGTTCCCGCCGGACGGGGCGAGCCAGCCGTCGTCGCCGTCCTCGTGCAGGTCGCGGGCGTGGTAGAGGGCGATCGGCTCCAGGAACACGCAGACGCGCCCGTCGGCCTCGGCGGCGTCCACGCAGGCGCGCAGCATCCCGGCGGCGTCGTCGGGGCGGGCCGGTGAGGCGATGACGAGGCCCGGGATGTCGCGCAGCGCGGCGACGGCGTTGTCGTTGTGGAAGTGTCCGCCGAACCCCTTCTGGTAGGCGTAGCCGGGGACGCGGACGACCATCGGGTTCCGGTACCGGCCCGAGGAGAAGAACCCCATCGTCGCCGCCTCGCCGCGGATCTGGTCGGCGGCGTTGTGCAGGTAGGCGAGGTACTGGATCTCCGGGACCGGCAGCATCCCGGCCAGGCCGAACCCGAGCGCGAGGCCGAGGATCGACTGCTCGTCCAGGATCGTGTCGAACACCCGCGCCGCCCCGGCCCGCTTCAGCAGGCCGCGCGTGACGCCGTAGACGCCGCCCTTGCGGGCCACGTCCTCGCCGAAGACGACCAGGCCCGGGTACTCGCCGAGGAGATCGGTGAGCGTCCGGTTGATCGCCTGCGCGAGCGTCACCGGTTCCCCGTCCGGCGGGGCAGCGTCCCGGGTGGGCGCGGCGGGCCGGAGGGGCGCCATGACCTCGGCGGCGGACGCGAGGCGCCGCGCCCCCGCGGCCTTCGCGGCGAGCGCCATCACCTCGTCGCGCTTCGCCTCGTAGCGGTCGACGATCTCGCCGGGCGTCGCGACGCCGGTGCCGACGAGCAGGCGGGCCGTCTGCAGGAGGGGGTCGCGGTCGAGGTCGGCGTCCAGTTCGGCGGGTGTCCGGTACGACGATTCGACGTCCGACCCCGCGTGGCCCATCAGCCGGACGGTCCGCAGGTGCAGGAACGCGGGACGGCGGCGCTCGCGCACCCAGTCGGCGGCCCGCGAGGCGACGGCGTGCGCGTCCGCGAGGTCGCAGCCGTCGGCGTGGAAGTAGGCGAGCCCCGGGCGCGACCCGTAGGCGGCGTGGATCCAGCCCGGCGGGGTCCGGACGCTGATCCCGATGCCGTTGTCCTCGCAGACGAACAGGAGCGGCAGCGGCAGGCCCTGGAAGCCGGTGTTGACGGCGGCGTTGATGGCGCCCGTCGCCGTGGAGTGGTTGGCGGACGCGTCCCCGAAGCTGCACACGGCCACGGCGTCGCGCGGCCAGGGCGTCTCCACGCCGAGCCGGGCGGCGCGCTCGATCGCGAAGGCCAGGCCGAGCGCGCGCGGAAGGTGCGACGCGATCGTGGACGTCTGCGGGATGACGTGCAGGCGGTGGCTGCCGAACACCTTGTGCCGTCCGCCCGCGATGGGTTCCTCGGCGGCGGCGACCAGACCGAGGAGCACGTCGCGGAGCGGTTCCCCGCCGGGCACCTGGCGCGCCCGCTCCAGGAAGAACGCTCCCGACCGGTAGTGCAGCAGCGCCGGGTCGTCCGGGCGGAGCGCGGCGGCGACGGCGGCGTTCCCCTCATGGCCGGACGACCCGATCGTGTAGAAGCCGCTGCCCTCGGACCGCAGCCAGCGGGCGGCGAGGTCGAGGTGGCGGCTGCCGAGCTGGGCGTCGAACAGTTCCAGGAGCCGCTCCCCGCCCGGCGGCCTGGGCGGGACGGGCACGGCCGGGGGCCTGAGGGCGGCGGCCTTCTCCAGGAAGTGGACGTCGGCGGGCTCGGGCATGCGGTCTCCTGCGTGCATCGTGTCGCGGTTCGAGCATGGGACGCCGCCCCTGCCGGGGTCGACGCCGCAAGCCCACGAACAGGTTGGCGGTTGGCCAAGGAACGCTTAACGGCGACCCCCGGCAAGAGCCTCAGCGAGGCTTGGCCTCGCGGTAAGGAAGCCGCGCTCTACCCGATCTTGGCGCAAGGGGCCGGTCCTGTTCACGCTGGACTCGTGCTCTCCTCCATCATCGGCGGCACCCGGATCCCGGCCGGGCCGCGCCCGTACCGTTCCACCGACCCGTCCCGCACGGCCGACGTGGTCGCCGAGGTGTCCCTCGCGGACGCGGGCGACCTCGTCCGCGCCTGCGCCGCCGCCCGCACGGCGCAGGACGCCTGGCGGGACGTGCCGCCGCCCGTCCGCGGGCAGGTGATCGCCGCGATCGGGCGGCTCGTCGAGGCCAACAAGGAGGCCCTCGCCCGCGTCGTCACCCGCGAGATCGGCAAGCCGTCCGCGGAGGCGCTCGGCGAGGTCCAGGAGATCGCCGACACCTGCGCGTTCTTTCTCGGCGAGGGACGGCGCCTGTACGGGCAGACGGTGCCGTCGGAGATGCCGGACAAGCAGCTGTTCACCTTCCGCGACCCGGTCGGCGTCGTGACGGTGATCACGGCGGGGAACTTCCCGGTGGCGGTGCCGTCCTGGTACATCGTCCCGGCGCTGCTGTGCGGGAACGCGGTGGTGTGGAAGCCCGCCGAGTACGCGGCGGCGTGCGCCGAGGCTTTCTACCGGCTGTTCGCGCACGCGGGCGTGCCGGAGGGCGTCCTCAACGTCGTCTACGCGGACGGCCAGGAGACCTATCAGGGGCTGGAGCGGGCCCTCGGCCAGGGACTGGTCGACAAGGTCGGCTTCACCGGGTCCACCGAGGTCGGATCGCGGATCGGCGCGCTGTGCGGGCGGCACCTCCAGTCGCCGTGCCTGGAGCTCGGCGGCAAGAACCCGATGGTCGTCACCGAGGACGCCGACCTGCCGCTCGCCGTCGAGGGCGCGCTGTTCTCCGGGTTCGGGACGGCCGGGCAGCGGTGCACGTCGCTGGGCACGGCGATCGTCCACGAGTCGGTGCACGGCGAGTTCGTCCGGCTGCTGGACGAGGCGACGCGCGCCGCCGTGGTCGGGGACCCGGCGGGCGACGTCCTGTACGGGCCGCTGATCGGCGAGCGGTTCGCGGACGGGTTCGAGAAGGTGCTCGGCTGGATCGGCCCGCACCACACCGTGCACGGCTCGTCCGCGACCGGCCGGATCACGGCGGCGGCGCCCCGCGACGGCTTCACCGGCGACGCCGAGGCCGGGCTCTACTACCACCCGGTGATCGTGGACGGCGTCGGCCCCGACGACGAGCTGTTCATGAACGAGACGTTCGGCCCGATCATCGGCGTCACGCCGTACCGGACGCTGGACGAGGCAATCTCCCTCGCCAACGCGCCCGGCTACGGCCTGTCCGCGTCGATCTACACGACCGACCCGGCGAAGGTGTTCGCGTTCCGGCGGCGGATCTCCGCGGGCATGGTCAGCGTGAACAACTCGACGTCGGGCGCGGAGGCGCACCTGCCGTTCGGCGGCAACGGCCGGTCCGGGAACGGCAGCCGCCAGTCGGGCATGTGGGTGCTGGACCAGTTCACCCGCTGGCAGTCGATGAACTGGGATTACTCCGGGCGGCTTCAGAAGGCGCAGATGGACGTCCTGGAGATCAGCCCCGACCTCGGCTTCCGGCTGTAGGCGGGGCGGTGGAGACCTCCGTGCACGACAGGGCGGACGTCGTCGTCATCGGCGGCGGCGTGATGGGCACGAGCATCGCGTTCCATCTCGTGGAGGCCGGGGTGCGGCGCGTGGTGCTGGTGGAGCGCGACGAGCTGGGGTCCGGGTCGACGTGCAAGGCGGCGGGCGGTGTGCGGGCGCAGTTCTCCGACGAGGTCAACATCCGGCTCGGCGCCCGCAGCCTGGCGGCGTTCGCGCGGTTCGGCGAGCGTCCCGGGCAGGAGATCGACCTCCATCGGGTCGGCTACCTGTTCCTGCTGTCGCGGCCCGAGGACGTGGCGGCGTTCGAACGGAGCGTGGCGCTGCAGAACGAGCTGGGCGTGCCGAGCCGGATGATCCCGGCGGCGGAGGCGCGGCGCCTGTCCCCCATGATCGAGACGGACGGGCTGCTGGCCGCGGCGTTCTCCCCCGACGACGGGCACTGCACACCGGAGTCGGTCGTCCTCGGCTACGCGACCGGCGCCCGCCGCCACGGCGCGACGATCGTGACGCACACCGAGGTCACCGGCATCGACACCGGCGGCGGCGAGATCAAGGCCGTCGAGACGAACCGGGGCCGGATCGCCACACCGGCTGTCGTCTGCGCGGCCGGGGCCTGGTCGGCGGCGGTCGGCCGGATGGCGGGCGTCGAGCTGCCGGTGGAGCCGCTGCGCCGGCAGATCGTGTTCACCGAGCCGATCCCGGACCTGCCGCGCCCCGTCCCGATGACGATCGACTTCACGACCTCGTTCTACTTCCACGGCGAGGGCGAGGGCCTGATGCTCGGGATGTCCGACCCCGAGGAGCGGCCCGGGTTCCGGCTCGAACTCTCGGACGCCTGGCTGCCCCGCCTCACCGAGGCGATCGGGTCCCGCGCGCCCCGGCTGCTCGACGTCGGGCTGACCGGCGGATGGGCGGGCCTGTACGAGGTGACGCCCGACCACAACGCGCTCATCGGGGAGGACGCGGCCGTGTCCCGGTTCCTGTACGCGACGGGCTTCTCCGGTCACGGGTTCCTGCAGGGCCCGGCGGTCGGCGAGGTCGTCCGCGACCTGTACCTCGGCCGCGAGCCGTTCGCCGACGTGTCCCCGTTCGGTGCGGCCCGCTTCGCCGGGGACGGCCCGCGCCCGGAGCTGAACCGTGTCTGACGTGCTCACGCTGATGGACGAGTGGGGCCCCGAGCGGGTCGTGTGCGTGTCCGACTCCCGCACCGGGATGCGCGGCGTCCTGGTCATCGACAACACCGCCCGCGGGATGGGCAAGGGCGGCATGCGGATGAGCGCGTCGCTGACGGTCGCGGAGGTGGCGCGGCTGGCGCGGGTCATGACCTACAAGTGGGCGGGCGTCGACCTGTTCTTCGGCGGCGCGAAGGCCGGGATCATGGCCGACCCGGGCGCGCCGGACCGGGAGGCGATCCTGCGGGCGTTCGTCCGGGCGCTGTCGCAGGAGATCCCGCGCCAGTACGTCGCGGGCCTGGACATGGGGCTGACGGAGCGGGACGCGGCGATCGTCCAGGACGAGCTGGCCGACCGGGGCGCGGCGGTCGGGACCCCGCACGTCCTCGGCGGGATGCCGTACGACGAGCTGGGCGTGACCGGCTTCGGCGTCGCGGAGGCCGCCGACGCCGCCGCCCGGCACGCCGGGACGTCGCTGCGCGGCGCGCGGGTGGTGGTGCAGGGGTTCGGCGCGGTCGGGCACGCGGCGGCCCGGCGCCTCGCGGAGCTGGGCGCGACGGTCGTGGCGGTCTCGACCGCGCACGGCGCGCTGCACGACCCGGACGGCCTGGACGTCGCGCGGCTCCTGGAATTGCGGGCGGAGGCGGGCGACGCGGTCGTGAAGGAGTACGGCGGCGGCGGGCGGGTCCTGGAGGTGGGCGCGGAGCTGCTCGTCCCGGCGGACGTCCTCGTCCCGGCGGCGCTGCAGGACGTCATCGACGCGGACATCGCCGCGAACGTCCGGGCGCGCATCGTGGTGGAGGGCGCGAACCTGCCGACCGGACCGGCGGCGCAGCGGGTCCTCGCCGCGCGCGGCGTCACGGTCGTGCCGGACTTCGTGGCGAACGCGGGCGGGGTCGTCGCGGCGGGCTTCGCGATGGACGCCCGCTACTCCGCGTTCCGCCCCGAACCGGGCGCGGTGTTCGCGGCGGTGTCGGCGAAGATGCGGGAGAACACCGAGACGGTCCTCGCGGCGGCCCGCGCGCAGGGCACGACCACGCACGAGGCGGCGCTCGCGCTGGCGCAGCGGCGGGTGCGGGAGGCGATGGAGCTCAAGGGCCGGTTGCGTCGCTGATCTCCGCCTCGACCCCGCGCGCGACCTCGGTGAGCCCGCGCATCGCGTCCTTGACCAGCGGGTTGGTGTTGGTGGTGCGGCGCAGGACGGTGACGTGCCGCTGCGGCGTGCGGCGGCTGAGCCGCATCATCCGCAGGCCCGGCACGGGCACGCAGCCGAGCGCCGGGACGAGCGCGATCCCGAGCCCGCAGCCGACGAGCCCGCACACGACCGCGTAGTCGTTGCTGCGGAACGCGATGTTCGGCGTGAACCCGGCGGTGCTGCACAGCCGCAGCAGCGCCTGCGACCCGGAGCTCTCCGGGCGGCTCGCGATCCACGTCTCCGACCGCAGCTCCCGGAGCCGGACGGTGCGGCCGCCCGCCAGCGGATGCTCCTCCGGCACGCACAGCACGAGGTTCTCGTCCATGACCGGCGTCTCCACGATCTGGTCGGGCCAGGTGCGCGGGAACAGGTCGTAGCGGTAGACGAGCTGGAGGTCGAGGTCGCCGTCGAGGAGCTCGGGGAGCAGCTCGTCCGGCTCGCCCTCCGACAGCTTGATCTCGATGCCGGGCCGGACCCGGGCCAGCTCCGCCAGCACCCGCGGCAGGATGCGGGCGCTGGCGGTCGGGAAGCTGCCGAGCTGCAGCGCGCCGCGCTCGCCGCTGGCGACCGTCCGCAGCTCGCGCTCCAGCGTGTCGAGCGCCGACAGCACGTCGTTGCCCTTGCTGACCATCAGGAACGCGGCGCTGGTCGGCCGGACGCTGCGGGCGCGGCGCTCGAACAGCACCAGCCCGCAGGCGCGTTCCAGCGCGGCGATCTGCTGGGAGACGGCGGAGGCGGTGTATCCGAGGTTGCGGGCGGCGTCCGCGAAGGAGCCGGTGCGGACGACCTCGCGCACCGTCTGGATGTGCAGGGGACTGATCATGCGATGGCGCACCCCGTTCCACTGGCGGGCGGCGCCTCCCCCGCGGACGCCTTCTGGACCATGATTAATCGTGCTTGGGCCGCTTGGCCACCAGCGTCAGCACGTCGTACTTGGCGACCGAGGCGCCGTCCTGGTTCGTGACGTCGGTGTCCCAGCGGACCTCGCCGTAGTCGGCGTCCTCGCGCGGCGTGATCTGCTTGGCGGTCAGCGTGACCGACAGCTCGTCGCCCGGCGTGACCGGCGTGAGGAACCGCAGGTTCTCCAGCCCGTAGTTCGCGAGGACGGGCCCGGGCGCGGGATCGACGAACAGCCCGGCGGCGAACGACACGATGAGGTAGCCGTGCGCGACGCGTCCGGGGAAGAACGGGTTGGCGCGGGCGGCGTCCTCGTCCATGTGGGCGTAGAAGGTGTCGCCGGTGAACCCGGCGAAGTGCTCCACGTCGTCGAGGGTGACGGTGCGGGGGCCTCCGGCGGCGGTGTCGCCGACGCGCAGGTCCTCCAGGTGCTTGCGGAACGGGTGCTCGTCGGTGATCGTCCGGTCGGTGCCGGGTACCCATCGCCCGGTGATCGCGGTGAGCATCGCGGGCCCGGCCTGGACGGCGGTGCGCCGCATGTGGTGCACGACCCCGCGGATCCCGCCCATCTCCTCGCCGCCCCCGGCGCGTCCGGGCCCGCCGTGGACGAGCGCGGGCAGCGGCGATCCGTGCCCGGTCGACTCGGCGGCGTCTTCGCCGTTCAGGACGAGGAGGCGGCCGTGCCAGGGCGCGGTGCCGAGGACGACACCCCGGGCGAAATCGGCGTCGGCCGTGACGATCGACCCGGCGAGGCTGCCGCGCCCGCGGACGGCCAGCTCCACCGCCTGCGCGGCGGTGCCGTCGTAGGGCAGCAGCGTGCTGACCGGCCCGAACGCCTCGACCTCGTGCGGCTCGGCGCGTCCGGGGTCGTCGGCGCGCAGCAGGATCGGCGACATGAACGCGCCGCGCTCGGCGTCCGCGCCGACCACGTCGACGTGGGCGGGGTCGCCGAAGACGGTCTGGCCCGCGTCCAGCAGCGCCTTCAGGGAGCGCCGTACCTCCTCGCGCTGGTCGAGCCCGGCGAGGGCGCCCATCCGCACGTCCGGGTCGGCGGGGTGCCCGACCGTGACCCTGGACAGCCGCTCCCGCGCGGCCTCGGCGACGTCGCCGATCAGCGCGGCGGGCACCAGCGCCCGGCGGATCGCGGTGCATTTCTGGCCCGCCTTGACGGTCATCTCCGCGACGAGCTGCTTGACGAACAGGTCGAACTCCCGCGAGCCGGGCACGGCGTCAGGCCCGAGGATGGAGCAGTTCAGCGAGTCGGCCTCGGCGTTGAACCGGACGGCGTTGCCGACGATCGCGGGATGCGTGCGCAGCAGCCGGGCCGTGGACGCCGACCCGGTGAACGCGACGATGTCCTGCTCGGTGAGATGGTCGAGCAGGTCGCGCGGGTCGCCGCAGACCATCTGGACGGTGCCCTCGGGCAGGATGCCGGACTCCACGATCAGCTCGACCAGCCGCGCGGTCAGGTACGCGGTCTGGCTCGCGGGTTTGATCAGGCTCGGCACCCCGGCGAGGAAAGCGGGCGCGAGCTTCTCCAGCGGCCCCCACACCGGGAAGTTGAACGCGTTGATCTGCACCGCGACCCCATGCGACGGCGTGCACAGGTGCTGCCCGACGAACGTGCCGCCCTTGCCGAGCGGCTCGACGTTCCCCTCCACCAGCACCGTGTCGTTCGGCAGCTCCCGCTTGCCCTTGCTGGAGTAGCCGAACAGGACGCCGATGCCGCCGTCAACGTCGAACTTCGAGTCGCCCAAGGTCGCGCCGGTGCGGGCCGACAGGGCGTACAGCTCGTCGCGGTGCTCCCGCAGACGCGAGGCGAGCGCCTTCAGCAAGGCCGCTCTCTGGTGGAACGTCAGCTCGCGCAGCACCGGGCCGCCGGCAGCGCGCCCGTATTCGAGCGCGGCGCCCATATCGATCCCCGCCGAGGAGATGCGGGCGACCACCTCCCCCGTGACGGCGTCGCGCAGCGGCGCGCCCTCTTCGTCCGGAGAATGCCAGGATCCCGACACATAGCTGCGCAGCATCACCACTGGGGACCTCCTCGTCCGTCATATCTCTGAGTCTTCTTGCCACCCTCGGCGCTGAAATACTCGTCGGCATGACCTACGCGGCGGACAGCGGACGATACGAGCGGATCCCCTACCGGCGGTGCGGGCGCAGCGGGCTGCGGCTCCCGGCGATCTCGCTGGGGCTGTGGCACAACTTCGGCGACGACCGCCCGCTGGAGGTCCAGCGGGCGATCCTGCGGAGGGCGTTCGACCTCGGTGTCACGCATTTCGACCTCGCCAACAACTACGGCCCGCCCTACGGCTCCGCCGAGTCCAACTTCGGCCGGATCCTGCGGGACGACTTCACGCCGTACCGGGACGAGTTGATCATCTCAACGAAGGCCGGATACGACATGTGGCCCGGCCCGTACGGCGAGTGGGGGTCGCGCAAGTACCTCCTCGCCAGCCTCGACCAGTCGCTGCGCCGGATGGGCGTCGACTACGTCGACATCTTCTACAGCCACCGTTTCGACCCCGACACGCCGCTTGAAGAGACCATGGGGGCGCTGGACCAGGCCGTCCGGTCCGGAAAGGCGCTTTATGCGGGCATCTCGTCCTACTCGGCCGAGCGCACCGCCGAGGCGGCGGCGATCCTGCGGGACATGGGCACGCCGCTGCTGATCCACCAGCCGTCCTACTCCATGCTCAACCGCTGGATCGAGGGCGGGCTCCTCGACACGCTCGCGCAGGAGGGCGCGGGCTGCATCGCGTTCTCGCCGCTGGCGCAGGGGATGCTGACCGGGAAGTACCTCGACGGCGTCCCGGAGGGGTCGCGGGCCAGCAGGGGGACGTCGTTCTCGGCGGACCTGCTGACCGAGGAGAACGTCCGGCACGTCCGGACGCTGAACGAGATCGCCCGGGGCCGCGGGCAGACGCTGGCGCAGCTCGCGCTGGCCTGGTCGCTGCGGGACGCCCGCGTCACCTCGGCGCTGATCGGCGCGAGCAGCGTCGCGCAGCTGGAGGAGAACCTCGCCGCGCTCGACCGGCTCGACCTCACCTCCGACGAGCTCGCCGCCATCGACCGCGACGCGGTGGAGGCGGGGATCAACATCTGGGCGGCCTCCAGCGCCCACTGATCGCCGGGCGGGCGCATCGACCCGCCCTCACCGGGCACGACCAGCGCATGAACGCAGACGGACCCGGTTCGCGCGGCCCCTACCGGCACCGGCAGCCGGCGGGGAAGGAGCCCCTGGACGCCCGCAGCCCGCTGCGGCTGCGGGCGATCCTGTCCGGGGTGGCGCTGGTCGGGACGGCGGCGGCCGCGATCGTGTTCGCCGTGGCCGGGCAGCGCGGCGACGACGACGGCGCGTGGGTCGCGGCGGCGTTGTGCGCGGTCGTCGCCGTCATCGCCGCGATCGACCTGATCGTGATCGCCCGCCGGGCCCGGTCCTGACCGCACCCGCCGGCGTCAGTGCCGGTGGCCGGGCACAGCGGCCTCGGGATGCGCGAGCAGCCACGCGATCCGCTCGCGGCTCTCCTCGTCGGACGGCGTGTAGACGATCAGGCGGGCGTCCGGCACAGGGGCGCGGCTCGGCGCCCTCGCCGGGCACCGGCGCATGTACCAGGCCGGGCTCGCGGCGTTCACCGTCGCGTCCCTGGCGTGCGGGCTGGCGCCGGACACCTGGACGCTGGTGGCCTTCCGCTTCCTGCAGGGGGCCGCGGCGGCGCTGCTGGGCACGCGGCGGGCCTCGTCCTGGCCCTGGACCGCGCCCCCGGCGACCGGTGAGCCTTCGTGAACCCGCGCGGTCAGCCGTTGCTGCCGGACGCCACCAGGTCCCTGAGATCCGCGGGGAGGCTGCCGGCCACCTTGTGCGCGACGCCGCCGTGGGTGGCCTCGTCGGTCACCTCCAGCACGACCCGCGTCAGGAACGCGGCGTGCGGGTCGTCGGCGCCGGCCCGGGCCCCGACCCGCTCGATGAAGTCGTGCCTGCCGAACCGCTCGCCGCTTCCGGCGCCGCCGTAGATCTCCGTCCGGCGCAGGTGCTCGCCGATCTCGTGCGGCAGCTGCGCCGCGAGGTTGTCGGCGAGCCCCTCCGGGATCCGCTCGCCGAGCGTCTCCAGCACCGCGCGGGTCGCCCGCTCCGCCTCGCCGTGGCCGGAGAGGCGGCCGCGGTTCTGGACCTGGCCGATGAACTCTTCGTGGCGCATGGCGGACGCTCCTTCCTCATGAATGCCCCGTGTGAAGTGCAGAGAATGCCCGATATATCCGGGTGCTAACCGGGTGCGCCGCCGATGGCGGGCCCGTGGCCAGGCCCGACGGCGCGTTCCATGTCCCCGCGCCGTGACAGTCGAGGCACCCACCGGTTTACCGAAACGGCCGGATGGGCACAGTCACGTCGCGGCCCACTCGTCGGCTCGGAGCCATGTGCTCTGGGCTGCGAGCCTGGGCCGCACCACGTTTCAGCGGGTCAGACGGTGACCGCCTGGGCCACGAGCAGGCCGCAGAAGGCCGCGCCGAGCCCCGCGACGACACTTCCCGCCGCGTTGAGGACGGCGTAGAACCGCGCCCCGTCCTCGACCAGCCGGACGGTCTCGTACCCGAACGTTGAGTACGTGCTGAGAGCGCCGCAGAAACCCGTCCCGGCGAAGGCCATGGCACCGCCGTCGGCCGGGAGCGCCGCCAGGAACCCCAGGATGAACGACCCGGTGACGTTGACGGTGAGCGTCCCCCACGGGAACTCGGAGTCGTGCCGGGCCTGGACGGCGCGGTCGGTCAGGTAGCGCAGCGGTGCGCCCAGCGCGGCGCCCAGCGCGATCAGCAGGACCGTCACTCGCCGTCCTCCCCCCTCGGCCGCCGGGCCGCCGCCCGGCCGAGCGCCCGCGCGAGCCGCATTCCGGCGACGACGGCGGCCAGTGCCGCGACCAGTGTCAGCGCGAGATAGGCGAGCCCGGCCCGCGGCGCGCCGTGCTCGACCGCCTGCTGGATGTCGACGGCGTAGGTGGAGAACGTGGTGAACCCGCCGAGGATCCCGACGCCGAGGAACGGGCGGAGGAGCCGGTGCGCCCGCCACGTCTCGGTGATCAGCACCATCAGCACGCCGATCAGCAGGCAGCCCGACACGTTGATCCAGAACACCGCCCAGGGGAAGTCACCGGCGCCGTACGGGAACGCGGTGGTCAGCCCGTAGCGGGCCAGGGCCCCGAGGACGCCGCCCGCCGACACCGCCGCCAGCGTCTCCCACGGGGCGCGCCGCAGCTCCTGCCGCTGCTCCGGGACATGCAGATCGACGTCGGGGTCGACGGGACGATCGCGCGCGGTCATGGGCATGCTCCCGGCCAATAGGGCGACCCGAAAGTCTACCGGCGCCATCGCCGCGAGCACCGGGGGCCTGTGTCATGGGCCGATCGTCGGGTAGAGGGAGTGGACCGAGCGGCCGGCCCCCCGCCTCCGCTCAGGGAGGGAGAAGACACGCATGACGCTCGCGCAGTCCACCACCGCCGCCCGGGTCGACGACGAACAGGCCGAGACGCTGCTCGCGGAGATGAACCGGCTCGCCGAGGACGATCCCCGGCGGGAGCGGCTCAGGGCGCGCATCGTCGACATGCACGCGGGGCTCGTCCGCGGGGTGGCGCGCCGGTACGCCAACCGCGGGGAGCCGCTCGACGACCTGCAGCAGGTCGCCTACCTGGGGCTGGTCAAGGCCATCAACCGGTTCGACCCGGGGATCGGCGACCGCTTCGTCACCTACGCCTACCCGGTGGTGACCGGGGAGGTGAAGCGGCACTTCCGCGACAAGACGTGGGGCGTGCGGGTGTCGCGCCGGATCCAGGAGCTGCGGCCGGTGCTGCAGCGCACCGTCCAGGAGTTCACCCGCGAGCGCGGCCGTTCCCCGACGACCGCGGAGATCGCCGCGCTGATGGAGATCACCGAGGAGGAGACCGTCGAGGTCATCGTCGCCTGCGACGCCTACCGCCCGCTGTCGCTGGAGGCGCCGGCGGACGGGTCGCCGGCCGGCGACAACGGCACGGTCGGCGAGTACCTCGGTTCCGATGACCCGGCCCTCGACGCGTTCATCGACGGCCACGCCCTCGCCCCGCTGATCGACGACCTTCCCGAGCGGGAGCGGACGATCCTGCTGCTGCGGTTCTTCGGCAACAAGACGCAGACGCAGATCGCCGAGCAGATCGGGCTGTCGCAGATGCACGTCTCGCGGCTGCTCCGCGCCACGCTGGACAGGCTCCGCGCCGGGCTGCTCGCCGACCGGTGACACGGCCGGTGCCGCTCACGGGCGGGGCAGGGCGCATGCGCCGCCCAGCACGACGTCGTTGCCCTTGCCGAGGCAGCGGGCGAGCAGGTAGGTCTGCTGGCCGTAGTGCGAGCCGCGCCGGACGGTGACCTCGCCGTCGCGGCCGACCTCGCACGGGTTGTCGAGCGTGCAGCGCTCGCCGTCGTCGTTGCCGGTGTTGTTGACCCCGACGACCTGGCCCGTCCGGACGTCGACGACCGGCGAGCCGGACGTGCCGTGGGTCGTCTCGCATTCGGGCGTGTAGCGCAGGGAGTCCTTCCACGTCCAGCCGTTCTCGCGGAGCCGGTGCACGGTCGCGTCGATCTTGCAGCCGTAGATCTTCCGCCAGTAGCCCGACACGACCTTGATCCCGGTGCCGTCGCCGGGCTTGGCCGTCGACAGGCGCAGCGCGGTGGTGCCGTGGCGCTTCTTGAGGGCGGCGTAGGTGGCGTCCAGCCGGTAGATCGTCACGTCCGTGTCGGTCATGGTGGCGTACTCGATCTTGGTGGCGCGGAGGGTGCCGAGGTCCTTCTGGCCCGTCCGGTCCAGGAGCGTGAACGTCCGCGACGACCGCTTGTCCACGATCACCTCGCCGGCCTTCGGCATCCCCGACTCCAGGCAGTGGCCGTTGGTCATGACCAGCGCCGCGTCGGTGTCGCGGGACCGCGGCCCGCGCACCAGGGACCCCGAGCAGTTGCTCAGCGCGACGATCCCGGTGAAGTCGATCGCCTTCTGCGCGGCCCGGTGCCGGTCGGCGGCCTGCACGGGAGCGGCGGCGGTGAGCGTCCCGGCCGAGCCGACGGCGATGGCGCCGGCCATGGCGATGGTGGCGAAGCGTGCGGTCATGCGGATCCCCCGGTCAGTCGAGTGGAGCTCGTCCGTTGAATGGTGGTGGGTGGGGGCTGGAGGACGGTTAGTCGACGTCGACCCAGCCGTAGGTGCGTTCGACGGCCTTCTTCCAGCCGGCGTAGCCCTCGCGGCGCTGGTCGTCGTCCCAGGTCGGCTCCCAGCGGCGGTCCTCGTTCCAGTTGCGGCGCAGTTCGTCGGTGGTGCTCCAGAACCCGACGGCCAGGCCCGCGGCGTAGGCGGCGCCGAGCGCGGTGGTCTCGGCGACGACGGGCCGGGAGACCGGGACGCCGAGGATGTCGGCCTGGAGCTGCATGCACAGCTCGTTGGCGGTCACGCCGCCGTCGACCTTGAGCACGTCCAGCGCGACGCCGGAGTCGGCGCGCATCGCCTCGACCACGTCGCGGGACTGGTAGCAGATCGACTCCAGGGTGGCGCGGGCCAGGTGCGCGTTGGTGTTGAAGCGGGACAGGCCGACGATCGCGCCGCGGGCGTCCGAGCGCCAGTAGGGGGCGAACAGGCCGGAGAAGGCGGGCACGAAGTACACGCCGCCGTTGTCGTCGACCTGCCGGGCGAGGGATTCGCTCTGCGCGGCGCCGGAGATGATGCCGAGCTGGTCGCGCAGCCACTGCACCGCCGACCCGGTCACCGCGATCGAGCCCTCCAGCGCGTACACCGGCGCGTCGCCGCCGAACTTGTAGCAGACGGTGGTGAGCATCCCGGCCTTGGACCTGACGAGTTCCTCACCGGTGTTGAGCAGCAGGAAGTTGCCGGTGCCGTAGGTGTTCTTGGCCTCGCCGGGCGCGAAGCACACCTGCCCGACGGTCGCGGCCTGCTGGTCGCCGAGGATGCCGGTCAGGGGGACCTCGCCGCCGAGCGGGCCGTCCGCGCGGGTCGTCCCGTAGGGCTCCGGGGCGGAGGACGGCTTGATCTGCGGCAGCATCTGCCGCGGGATGCCGAAGAACGAGAGGAGTTCGTCGTCCCAGTCGAGGGTCTCCAGGTCCATCAGCATGGTGCGGCTGGCGTTGGTGGGGTCGGTGACGTGGACGCCGCCGTCCCTCCCGCCGGTGAGGTTCCACAGCACCCACGTGTCGACGTTCCCGAAGATCGCGTCGCCGTTCTCGGCGGCCTCGCGGACGCCGTCGACGTTCTCCAGGATCCACTGGATCTTCCCGCCGGAGAAGTAGGTGGCGGGCGGCAGCCCGGCCTTGCGGCGGATGACGTCGCCCTTGCCGTCCCGCTCCAGGGCGGTGGCGATGCGGTCGGTGCGGGTGTCCTGCCAGACGATCGCGTTGTAGTAGGGGCGGCCGGTCCGCCGGTTCCACACCACCGTCGTCTCGCGCTGGTTGGTGATACCGAACGCGGCCAGGTCGGCGTACGTCAGGTGCGCCTTGTTCAGGGTCGTCTGGATGGCGGCGCGGGTGCGTTCCCAGATCTCGGTGGGGTTGTGCTCGACCCACGCGGCCTGGGGCAGGATCTGCTCGTGTTCGAGCTGGTGGCGGGCCACCTCGTTGCCGCCGTGGTCGAAGATCATGAAGCGGGTGCTGGTGGTGCCCTGGTCGAGCGCTCCGACGAAGTCGGGCATGCCCTCTCCCCTTTCTGCGTGTGGCGCGGGATCCCGGCGGGTCAGGTGACGTCGTACTCCGGCTCGGGCCTGGTGGGCGGGGTCTCCTCCCCCTCGCCGGGGATGTTGCGTCCGATGAGCAGGATGTACAGGCCGGCGCCGATCACCGCGCCGATCAGCGGCGCCACGAGCGGCACCCAGAAGTACAGGTGCCCGTACTGATCTCGCCACGCGTCCGACCCGTAGCCGGTGAGCCACTGGACGAGCCGGGGGCCGAGGTCGCGGGCCGGGTTGATCGCGTACCCGGCGGCGGAGCCGAACGCCATCCCGATCGCCACGACGATGAGCCCGATGATGAGCGGCGCCAGGTTCGCCAGCGGCGGCGCGTTGCGCAGGTCGGTGAGGGCGAGGACGAGGAACAGCAGGATCGCGGTCCCGATCACCTGGTCGCGGAACGCGCCCCAGGTGCCGATCGGCAGCGTCCCGTTGCCGGGCATGGTGGAGAAGACGATGTGCGTCTTCTCCGTCAGGCCGGGGTCGAACTTCTGCAGGATCTCGCTGTAGTTCCACCGGACGATCAGCGCCGCCGTGAACGCCCCGAGCAGCTGCGCGAACCAGAACGGGAGCACCTTCCGCCACGGGAAGCCCTTGAAGACCGCGAGGGCGAAGGTGACGGCCGGGTTGATGTGCCCGCCGCTGATGCGCGCCGCGACGTAGACGCCGAGCGTCACGCCGATGCCCCAGGCCCAGGCGATGCTGTCGTGGCCGCCGAGGCTCTGCGGGTCGCCGAGCCCGCTGCCCGCCACCACCTGCGCGACCACGCCCACGCCGAAGAGGATCAGGATCATCGTGCCGGCGAACTCCGCGGCCATCTCCGCGGCGAGTTCGGGAACCTTCGGCCGTCGCGTCATCTCTCCTCCTCCGGGACGGGTGACGGCGTGCACGCTCGCCGCGACGGTACGTACGCGGGAGGAAGCCGGTCAACCGTCCGGTGCCGACGAATGTCGGCATTCGGCACCCACCGCACAGCACACCCCCAGATCACGACCGTGCCGGAGATCGTTCCCAAGAGTCGGCGGGCAAACACGGTCAGTGGCCGCGGAACGCCTCTTCCAGCCACCAGGCGGGCGAGCCGCGCGTGATCTTCGCGTCCACGACCATCGGGCGGTCGCGGGGGCCCGCGAGCCAGGTCTCCACGGCGGCGAGGTCCGCGGGGCGCCGGACGGTCACCGCGGCGCAGCCGAACCCGCGCCCGATCGCGGCCAGGTCGGCGGGCGGGAACACGACCGTGTCCAGCGGATGCCCGCCGGGCCCGAAATGGTGCAGCTCGGCGCCGTAGGCCTCGTCGTCGTAGACGACCACGAGCAGCCCGAGCCCCAGCCGGACGGCGGTCTCCAGCTCGCCGATCGACATCAGCGCGCCGCCGTCGCCGAGCGCGGCGACGGTGAGCCGGTCGGGGCGGGCGACGGCGGCGCCGATGGCGGTCGCGAGGCCGAGCCCGACGGACTGGAACGCCTGGGTGAACACGAGCCCGTCGGCGTCGGGGACGTCGAGGAACATCGCCGGGTAGCCCATGAAGTTGCCGGAGTCGACGGCGACGGTCCGCTCGCTCGGGAGCATCCGGTCGAGGGCGATGGACAGGGTCCGCGGGTCGATGCGGGGGCCGTTCGCGTCCTCGTCGAGGGGGTGCTCCTCGTAGGGGACGTCCTGCCAGCGCCCTTCGCGGGCGAGCCGCTCCGCGACCTCGGGCGTGCGGTAGCCGGACGCGGTGTGGCCGCGCTCCGCCAGCTCGGCGCCGACCGCGCGGGCGGTCTCCGCCGCGTCGCCGATGAGGCCGAGGTCGACGGGGCGGTGCGCGCCGAGAGCGCGGGCGTCGACGTCGACCTGCGCGACCGTGGCGTCCCTGGCGACGAGCGCGCCGTGCCGGGTGGTCCACATGTTCAGCGCGCAGCCCCAGGCGACGATGAGGTCGGCGCCCGCGATCAGCTCGGCGGCGGCCGGGGTGGCGAACCCGCCGCTGACGTCCAGGTCGAAGGGTTCGCCGCCGAACAGGCCGCGGGCGACGGCGGAGGTCGCGGTGAGCGCGCCGCAGCGGGCGGCGAGCTCCGCGAGCGGCTCGGCCGCGCCGGACAGCCGCGCGCCGCGCCCGGCGATGAACACCGGCCGCCGCGCGGCCTGCAGCACGTCGGCGAGCCGGGCGATCGCCGCCGCGGGCGGCACGGGCAGCGGCGGCACCTGCGCGCCGCGCCGGGCGGTGGCGGCGGGCCGGTGCGCGGGGCCGGGGTGCTCGGCGGCCTGGATGTCCAGCGGCAGCCCGAGCAGGACGGTGCGGCGCTCGGCGACGGCGGTGCGGCAGGCGCGGGTCACGTCCGCGAGCGCGGTCCGCGGGGAGTGGACCCGCTCGGGGACGGCGCCGACCGCCGCCGCGAGGGCCGCCTGGTCGACGCGGAAGTTGGAGCGGACCGCCGCCGCGGCGACCTCGCCCGCGACGACCACCAGCGGGGTGCGACTCTTGGCGGCCTCGGCGATGCCGGTGACGGCGTTGGTCAGGCCCGGCCCCTGGTGCACCGACACCACCCCGAGCCCGCCGCCGACCCGCGCGTAGGCGTCGGCCATCGTGGCGGCGCCGCCCTCGTGCCGGGCCGCGACGAACCGGGCCCCGTTCGCGATCATCGCGTTGGTGACGTGGAAGTTGCCGCTGCCGACGACGCCGAAGACCGTGCGGGCACCGAGCCGCGCGAGGGCCTCGCCCACGGCCTCCGCGACGTTCACCGCTCGACCAGCGCGAGCACGCGTGCGGGGCTGCCCGAGCCGCCGACGATCGGCAGCGGCGACGCCAGCAGCACCGCGCCGCGGGCGGGCAGCCGGTCGAGGTTGCGCAGCTGGGTGAGCCCGTACTTCCCGGCGCCGAGGAAGTAGGAGTGGCACGGGAACGGCGGGTCGAACGCGTGCGCGCCGCCCGCGTCGGTGCCGACGGTCTCCACGCCGAGGCCGATGACGGGCGTCTCCTCGGCGAGCCACCGGGCGCACTCGGGCGAGATGCCGGGCGTGTGCGAGCCGCCGCCGTCGGCGTTGAGGAAGGTGTCCTGGTCGCCGGAGCGGGCGTCCCAGCCGGTGCGGTACAGGAGCCAGCCGCCGGCGGGCAGCGGGCCGTTCTCCTGCTCCCAGGCCCGGACGTGCTCGATCTCCAGCAGGAAGTCGGGGTCGGCGGACGCGTGCGCGGACGCGTCCAGCACGACGGCGGGGCCGAGCAGGCGCCGGGGCGGGACCTGCGCGACGTCCTCGCCGTCGCGGCCGGTGGCCCAGTGCACGGGCGCGTCGAAATGGGTGCCGACGTGCTCGCCCGTCTCTATGTCGTTCCAGTACCAGGCGGGGCCGCGGTCGTCGTACCGGCTGATCTCCTTGAGCCGGAACGGCACCGTGTTGGCGAACGGCTCCGGCAGCTGCAGGATCGGGGTGCGCTCCGACAGCGGAGCCGTCAGGTCGACGATCTCCACCGAGCCGTCCTGGACGGCGGTGAGCAACTGGGCGAGAACCGACATCGTTCCTCCGTGCGACGCAGGTGGCGAGGGGCGCGCGGGCGACACGAACGTATCGCAGAAGAACCTGTTCGGAGGGTCACCCGGCGCAGGGTGTCCGCCCTTCGTCTGCCCACACGCAGGGGAACGGATTTGTCACCACACGCTATAGACGCGCCGGGCCCGGTCGATCACCATCGGGGCTGAAGCCGTCCGCTCCGCGCCCCCCACGGAGGTCCGATGCGCCGCAGGCCCTGGACGCTCGCTCTCACCGCCGCCGCCGTCACCGCCGCCCTCGCCGCTCCCCCGGCGTCCGCCGCCCCGCCCGCACCGCCGCCGCCCGCGCCGCCGTCCGCCGCCGTCACGGAACGGTCGGCCGGATTCGACGCGCTGCTCCCCTCGTCCCGGCCGGTCGGGCTGCGCGAGGCGCACCGGCCGCTGGCGGTCACCTACACCTACGAGGGACGGACGCACACGCTCGACGACTACCTCCTCCGGACGGGCACGCAGGGCTTCGTCGTCCTGGACGGCCACGACATCGTCTTCGAGCGCTACGTCGCCGCGACCCGCGACACCCTGTTCCAGTCGTGGTCGGTGGCGAAGTCGTTCACGTCGGCGGCGGTCGGCATCGCGCTCGGCGAAGGGTTCATCGGCTCGATCGACGACCCGGTGACCAGGTACCTCCCGGAGCTGGAGGGTTCCGGGTACGACGGCGTCTCGCTGCGGGACCTGCTGCGCATGTCGTCGGGCATCGCGTGGGAGGAGACGGTCGACGTCCCGCCCGTGCACGTCGCCGCGAGCCTCGGGTACCCGCTGACCGCGATGGCGAGGCAGCGCAAGCGCGGCTGGGAGCCGGGCACGAGATTCGAGTACACGAGCATGAACTCGTTCGTTCTCGGGTGGGTCGTCGCGCGGGCCACCGGCGTCCCGTACCACGACTACGTGCAGCGGAAGATCTGGGAGCCGGCCGGGATGGCGTCCAAGGCCCTCCTCGGCAACGACTCCAACGGCAACAGCATGGCGTACTGCTGCTACTACGCCACCGACCGCGACTTCGCGCGGTTCGGGCTGCTGTACCTGAACGGCGGCACGGCGAACGGGCGGCGGGTCGTCCCGGCCTCATGGGTGACGGAGTCGACGCGCCCGTCCGCGCCGTTCAACCAGGGCTACGGGCTGCACTGGTGGCTGGGCGCGGACGGCGCGTTCTCCGCCGACGGCCTCGGCGGCCAGCGCATCTGGGTCTCGCCCCGGCACGGCGTCGTGATCGTCAAGTCGACCCTGGCGACCGTCGCCGGCGGGGACGAGACGGACGCCGCGTTCGCGGCGGTCGCCGCCGAGGTCGCGCGGACCCGGGCGGCCCGCCTGACCTCGGCGCACTGACGCCCCTCGCCGTCAGTTCCCTTCCAGCCAGGGGTATCGGGCGGTGTCGGCGCCCGCGTAGTCGGGGTCGAGGTAGATGAACACGCGCTGGATCTTCCAGTCGCGGATCTCGAACACGTCGCACCAGCGTCCGGCGCCCCATTCGGGGACGCCGGCGCGCCACGGGCCGTCCCGGTGCTCGCCGTGGCTGGTGCCCTCGCACACCAGCGTGTCGGTCCCGGTGAAGATCCAGTTGAACGTGGCGTAGTGGTGCCGGATCGAGGTGATCGTGGCGCCGACGTCGCCGAACAGCCGCGCGATCTCGTCCTTGCCCGTGGCCAGGCCCCATTTCGGGAAGTAGACCTGCGCGTCGTCGGCGAACAGGTCGAGCAGGGGCGCGCCGTCCGAGGTCACGCCGCCGTTGTCGAACCCCTTGAGATACTCCAGCGCCACCGACTTGCGCTGCTCGTCCGTCATCGTGTGCCTGCTGAGCGCCAACCGCCTCACCCGTCCGCGTCGCCGTGCCCGTTCACCCGACCGTAGCCCGGTGGAACAATACGGGCGAACCGGTGGTTAGGCTTGCCTAAGTGGTGAACGGGCGCATCGGAGGGCTGCATGGCGACGGAACCGGCACGCAAGGGACGCAGGCTGACCAAGGGGACGGTGCTGCGCACCGAGCGGCTCACCCCGCACATGATCCGGGTGGTCATCGGCGGTGAGGGGCTCGCCGGGTTCGGCGCGGGAGAGTTCACCGACCACTACGTGAAGCTGCTCTTCATGCAGCCGGGCGTCACCTACCCCGAGCCGCTGGACATGGAGAAGGTCCGCGCGGAGATGCCGCGGGAGCAGTGGCCGTCCCTGCGGACCTACACCGTCCGGGCGTGGGACGCCGAGGCGCTCGAGCTCACGCTCGACTTCGTCTACCACGGTGACGAGGGGCTCGCGGGGCCATGGGCGGCGGGCGCTCGTCCCGGCGATGAGATCTACTTCCAGGGGCCGGGCGGCGCCTACGCGCCCCGCGCGGACGCGGGCTGGCATCTGCTGGTCGGCGACGAGAGCGCGCTGCCCGCGATCGCCGCCTCGCTCGAACGCATCCCGAGCGGCGCGCCCGCCCGCGTGTTCGTCGAGGTCGCCGGGCCCGAGGAGGAGCAGGACCTGCCGACGCCGGGCGACGCGGACGTCGTCTGGCTGCACCGGGGCGGCGCCCAGGTCGGGGACCTGCTGATCGAGGCCGTCCAGAAGCTGGAGTTCCCGAGCGAGGACGTGCACGCGTTCGTCCACGGTGAGGCGAACTTCGTCAAGGTGCTGCGGCGGCACCTGCGGGTCGAGCGCGGCCTGCCGCTGGAGCGGCTGTCCATCTCCGGCTACTGGCGCCGGGGCCGCGACGAGGACGGCTGGCAGTCCAGCAAGCGCGAGTGGAACCAGCAGGTCGAGGCAGAGGAGGCCCAAGCCCTCGCCTGAGATCAGGCGGTGGCCTGGGTCTGGTCGTCCAGGTCGGGGCCTTCGCCGGCGGCGAAGCCGGGGAGCCAGCGTTCGGCCTCGGCGCGGAACTCGCCCTCGGCCTCCAGCTGGCAGAGGACGCCGCCGCATCCGGACAGGGCGCGGCTGACGGCCAGGTACTGGGGCGGCAGCCGGAACTGGCGGGCGAGCGCGCCGGGCCGCATGTCGGCCGCGAGGCCGAACCCGCGCGCCGTCTGCTCGCGCAGCCATTCGCGCGAGTAGCGGAAGCGTTCGACGGCGAACGGGGCGGCGTGCGGCGCGACGAGGTCGGCGACCTCGCCGGCGTCGACGTCGGCGTCCGGGGCGAGGAAGCCCTCCTCGCGGAGCGCGTCGACGATGTCCTCGGGGTCGCCGAGCGTGCCGATGCGCAGCAGGCGGCCGATCGACCATTGCAGCTCGGCCGGGACGCGGGCGGCGCCGCCGAAGTCCATGACGCCGAGGCGGCCGTCGTCCAGCAGCCGGAAGTTGCCCGGGTGCGGGTCGATGTGGATCATCTCGCAGCGGTCCGGGCCGGAGAGCAGGAAGCGGAACAGCAGCAGGCCCGCGCGGTCGCGCTGCTCCTGCGAGCCGTCGGCGATGACCTTGGCGAGCGGGGTGCCCTCCAGCCATTCGGTGACCAGGACGTTGCCCGACTGGGCGACGACCGCCGGGACGAGGAAGTCGGGGTCGCCGGCGTAGGCGTCGTGGAAGGCGGTCTGGGCGCGGGCCTCGTCGACGTAGTCGAGCTCCTTCTCCAGCCGCCGTTTGAGGTCGGCGATCACGGGCTTGACCTCGACGCCGGGGAACAGCGGGGTGAAGAGCCTGCTGAGCCGGGAGATCTGGTTGAAGTCGCTCATCACGGCCTGGGCGGCGCCGGGGTACTGGACCTTGACCGCGACCGTCCGGCCGTCGTGCCAGACCGCCCGGTGGACCTGGCCGATGGACGCCGCGGCGGCGGGCCGGTCGTCGAACTCGGCGAACTTCTCGCGCCAGTCGCGGCCGAGCCCTTCGGCGAGGACGCGGTGGGTGGTCGCGGCGGGCATCGGCGGCGCGGACTCCTGCAGCTTGGTCAGGCTCGCGCGGAACGGCCCGGCGATCTCCTCGGGCAGCCCGGCCTCGAAGATCGACAGCAGCTGGCCGACCTTCATCGCGCCGCCCTTGAGCTCGCCGAGCACGGCGAACAGCTGGTCGGCGGTGCGGCGCTGGACCTCCAGCGCGACGGCCTCGGCGGGCCGCCCGATGGTCCGCTTCCCGAACCCGAGCGCGGTGCGGCCGGCGAAGCCGAGCGGCAGGCTCGCCAGCTTGGCGGTCCGCGTCACGGCGCGGCGGGGGATGTCACTCACGGCCCGACCGTCCCTCGTTCGACGATGCGTCCAATGGCTGCCAGCCTCTCACGGCGTGCGAACACCTCAAAGTGGTCATTGCCCGTCAAAGTTTCAGCGTTCGAGCAGGCCGGAAGATTCCCGGACCGGGGCGTGAGCCGGGTCCGCGGGGCGGCGGCTCTTTGCGATCGAGCGACTACAGACCGTGATCAAGGGTAGTTAGCGGGTGTGAGAGAGAAAATCGGAGGTGCCGGACGCAAGGGCCGGCTGCTGATCATCGGCGGGGCGGAGAACCGCACCTGTGGGTCAGGGGCGCTGGAGACGTTCGTCGAGCTGGCGGGCGGCGAGGACGCGCGGATCGTGGTCGTGACGACGGCGACCGAGGTACCGGAGGAGGTCGCCGACGAGTACACCGCCGTGTTCGGGCGGCTCGGCGTGACCTCGGTGCGGGAGCTGCGGCTGCTGGGCCGCGCCGCGGCCGACGGCGCGGCGACGCTGCGGGCGCTGGACGCGGCGACCGGGGTGCTGTTCAGCGGCGGCGACCAGTCGCGGATCCGGACCCTGGTGGGCTCGCGGACCAACGAGCTGCTCAAGCGGCGGCTCGACCAGGAGGGCCTGGTCATCGCCGGGACGAGCGCGGGCGCCACCGCGATGGGCCACTGGATGATCCTGGGCGGGCACGGCCACGAGGTGGCCGCGTCCAGCGTCAAGGTCGGGCCGGGGCTCGGGCTGCTCGACAACGTGCTGATCGACATGCATTTCAACGAGCGCGGGCGGCTGCCGCGGCTGATGAGCGGCATCGCGCTCGACACGCGGCTGCTGGGCGTCGGGATCGACGAGGACACCGCGATCGTGGTCGGCGACGGGCAGTTCGACGTCGTCGGGACGGGCGTGGTCACGGTCGTGGACGCAGGCCAGTCCACCATCGCCTACGCCGTCTCCGACGACGAGCCGATGGCGATGCTGGACGTGTCGCTGCACCTGCTGCCGGCCGGGTGCGCCTTCCAGATGAACGACAAGCTCCCGGCGATCGGCAACATGCGCGGGCCGGAGGAGGGGTAGCCGTGCGGCTCGACCATGTGCGCCGCCTGAGCGGCCCGAACGTCTTCCTTTCACGTCCCGTCGCGGTCGCGCGGCTGGATCTGCAGGGCCTGACCGGCCACGAGACGACCGACCATCCCGGGTTCGCGGAGCGGCTGGTGGAGGCGCTGCCGGGGCTGCGGACGCACCACTGCTCGGCGGGACGTCCGGGCGGGCTGCTGGAGGCGATGGCGCGCGGCACCTATTTCGGGCATGTCACCGAGCACGTCACGCTGGAGCTGTCCGGGCTGATCGGCCGGGAGGTGTTCTTCGGCCGGACGGTCCGCGCGGGCGGCCCCGCCGAGTACGACGTGATCCTGGAGTGCCCGCGCGACGAGCCGCCGGCCAGCCCGGTGGTGGAGCGGCTGATCACGCTCGCGCTGCGGCTCGTCAACGGGGCGCTCGCCGGGCTGGTGCCGGACCCGGCCGCCGACCTGGCCCGCATCGCCGCGGCCCACGAGGAGGAGCGGCTCGGGGTGAGCACGTCGGCGCTGGCGCGGGCGGCGCGGCGGCGGGGCGTGCCGGTCCGCCGGGTCGGCGGCCTGAACCTGCTGCGGCTCGGGTACGGGCGGTACCGGCGGACGGTGTGGGCGGCGATGACCGACGGCACCTCGGCGATCGGGATGGAGGTCGCGGGCGACAAGCGGCTCGCGCACCGGGTCCTCGCCGACGCGGGCCTGCCCGTCCCGGAGGGGCGGGTGGCGGCGTCGCCGGCGGAGGCGCTGGAGGCGCTGCGCGAGATCGGCGGGCCGGTGGTGGTCAAGCCCCTGTCCGGGCACCAGGGCGAGGGCGTCCACATCGAGCTGGCGACCGCGCCGGAGGTGGTGGCGGCGTTCGCGTCGGCGGCCGGCGAGGAGGGCGAGGCGCTCGTCGAGTCCTACATCCCGGGCCGGGACTACCGGGTCCTGGTCGTCGGCGGGCGGGTGGTGGCGGCGGCGGAGCTGACGGCGGCGTGCGTCACGGGCGACGGGGCCGCGACGGTCGCCGAGCTGGTGGCGCGGGTCAACGCCGACCCGGCGCGCGGTGCGGGGCACGACCGGCCGCTGACGCGGATCGCGCTCGGCGCGACGGAGCTGGCGCTGCTGGCCCGGCAGGGCCACGGCCCCCGGTCGGTGCCCGGCGACGGTGAGCGGGTGTGGCTGCGGCGTAACGCGAACCTGTCCACCGGCGGCACCAGCCGGGACGTCACCGACGGCGTCCACGCCGAGGTCGCCGACATGTGCGTGCGCGCCGCCGCGACGGTCGGGATGGACGTGTGCGGCATCGACCTGCGGCTGCCCGACATCGGCTCGCCGGTGCCCGCCGACCCGATGTCGGGCACTCGCGCCGCCGGGATCCTGGAGGTCAACGCCGCGCCGGGCCTGCGGATGCACCTGGCGCCGCACGAGGGCACGGGACGCGACGTCGCGGGCGACATCATCGGCCTGATGTACCCGGCGGGCACGCCGTCGCGGGTCCCGGTGGTGTCGGTGACGGGCACGAACGGCAAGACCACGACCGTCCGGATGATCGCGCACATGCTGGAGCTGGACGGCCGCCGCACCGGCATGACCAGCACCGAGGGCGTGTACGTGGGGCGGCGGCTGGTGCACGCCTCGGACGCGTCCGGGCCCCGGTCGGCGGAGATGGTGCTCGGCGACCGGTCGGTGGAGGCGGCGGTGCTGGAGACGGCGCGGGGCGGGATCGTCCGGCGCGGCCTCGGCTACGACCGCGCCGACGTCGCGGTCATCACCAACATCACCCGCGACCATCTCGGCGTGGACGGCACCGAGCACCTGGAAGACCTGATCGACATCAAGGCGCTCGTCGCGGAGGAGATCCGGCGCGGCGGGCACCTCGTCCTCAACGCGGAGGACCCGGCCGTGGTGGGGCTGGCCGGCCGTCCCACGGTGAAGGACCGGGCGCCGGTGCTGCGCTACTTCGCGATCGCGGCCGACGCGCCCGTCCTGGTGGAACATCTGCGGGGCGGCGGCCTCGGCTTCTACGTGCGGGACGGCTGGCTGACGGAGGCGCACGGCGACCGCCGGACCCGGATCCTGCCCGCCGCCGACGTCGCGGGCTCGTTCGGCGGGCACGCCGTCCACGTCGTCGCCAACGCGCTCGCCGCCGCCGCCGCGGCCCGCGCGCTCGACGTCCCGGTGGACGTCGTGGCGCGGGCGCTGCGCACGTTCGACCCGCACCTGCGCAACCCGGGCCGGGGCTGCGTCTACCGGGTCGGGGCCAATCCCGTCCTGGTCGACTACGCGCACAACCCGGCGGCGGTCACCGCGATGGCCGAGTTCGTCGAGCGGCGCTGGGGCGGCGGGGGGGTCGCCGCGGTGACGCTGCCCGGCGACCGGTCCGACGAGCTCGTCGGCGAGACCGCGCGGGCGCTGGCCGGGACGTTCGGCCGAGTCGTCGTCTACGAGGACGAGGACCTGCGCGGACGCCGCTCGGGGGAGATGACCCGGCTGATCGTGCAGGGGCTGCGGGAGGGGCGTCCGGGCGTCCGCACGCATCCGGCGGGCGACCTGAAGGGGGCCCTGACGTCGGCGCTGGACATCGCGGAGCCGGGCGAGCCCGTCCTGCTGCTGTACGAGAAGCTTCAGCCCGTCGTCGAGCTGCTGGAGACGCTGGGCGCGGAGCCCGGGGCGCCGGAAGCGGGAACGCCGGGTGTGGCGGCGGGCGGGCGCAGCAGCAGCACGGTGATCGACAGCAGCGCGAGCGCGACGATCCCGTCCAGCCAGTAGTGGTTGGCGGTGGCGACGACGACCGCGATGGTCGTCACCGGGTGCAGGAGCCAGAGCCACCGCCACCGCGTCCTGGACGTGACGACGAGCCCGAGCGCGATCACGGCCGCCCACCCGATGTGCAGGGACGGCATCGCCGCGTACTGATTGGCGATCATGTCGCTCTCCGGGGCCCCGTACACGGCGGGCCCGTACCTGGCGGCGGTGTCGATGAGACCGGTGGCGGGGAGCATGCGGGGCGGGGCCAGCGGCACGAGCAGGTGCAGGGCGAGCGCGGCGGCGGTCAGGCCCACCAGGACGCGGCGGATCCACCGGTAGTGGGCGGGCCGCCGCAGATAGATCCAGAGCAGGAACAGCACGGTCGCGGGGAAGTGCACGGCCGCGTAGTAGCCGTTCACGAGGTGGATCAGCGCCTCGCTGTGCAGGATCGCCTGCTGGACGGCGGCCTCGTCCGGCAGGTACAGGGTCCGTTCGAGGTCCCAGATGTCGCGGGCGTTGGCGAAGGCGTCGGTGACGCGGTCGCTGGAGAACAGCCGGCCGAGCTTGTAGAGCCCGAACAGCCCGAGGATCAGCGCCAGTTCCCGGACCGGCCGCGGCCGCCCGCCCGGCTTCTTCTCGTTCCGCCTCGCCGCCTGGTCCGGCCGCTCGGGTTCCGGCGGGCGTGGCGGGGTCTCGTCCGGGTGGTGCGGCTGCTCGACAAGGCTCACCGCGCTCCCCCGACCGCCCGCACCGTCACGGGCCCCACGGTAGACCGAACTTGCCCTTTCGGCAGAATTTCAGACGCTGTCACCTTAGGTGACATCCATCTCATCACCCGATCGGAAGGCCGACGTAGTTCTCCGCGAGCGTCGTGGCGGCCGGCTCCGAGGAGGCCACGTAGTCCAGGTGGGCGCGCTGGAGCCGCCGCTCGAACGCGGTCGCGGACGGGTCGGTGTGCAGCAGCGTGGTCATCCAGTACGAGAAGTGCTCGGCCCGCCAGACGCGGCGCAGGCACGTGTCGGAATAGCCGTCCAGCAGGCTCTCCGATCCGGTGGCGTAGCGCTCGGCGAGCGCCCGCGCCAGGATGATCACGTCGGACACGGCGAGGTTGAGGCCCTTCGCGCCGGTCGGCGGGACGATGTGGGCCGCGTCCCCGGCGAGGAACAGCCGGTCGTGCCGCATCGGCTCGGCGACGAAGCTGCGCATCGGCGTGATCGACCGGTCGGTGATCGGGCCCTCGTGCAGCTTCCAGCCGTCGCCCGTGGCGAACCGGGCGGCGAGCTCGTCCCAGATGCGGGCGTCGGGCCAGGCGGAGATGTCCTCGTCCGGCGGGACCTGGAGGTACAGGCGGCTGACCGTGGGTGAGCGGAGGCTGTGCAGCGCGAAGCCGCGGTCGTGGTGGGCGTAGATCAGCTCCTCGGTGGACGGCCGGACGCCGGCGAGGATGCCGAGCCACGCGAACGGGTAGTCGCGGAAGAACGTCCGCAGCCCCGGGACGGCCGGGCGGCTGACGCCGTGGAACCCGTCGCAGCCCGCGATGTAGTCGCAGTCGAGGGTGCGGGTCTCGCCGCCGCCGCGGTAGGTGACGCGGGGCGCGGACGCGTCCAGGTCGACGACCTCGGCCTCGAACCGGACGTCGCCGCCGTCCGCGAGCCGCCGCGCGAGGAGGTCCTTGACGATCTCGGTCTGCGCGTAGACGGTCACGGTCCGGCCGGTGAGGTCGGTCAGCGGGATGCGGTGCCCGGCGCCGCCGAACCGCAGCTCCAGCCCGTGGTGGACGAGGCCCTCCCGGTCGAGCCGCTCCCCGACGCCCGCGTCGCGCAGCGCGTCGGTCGTGCCCTGCTCCAGCATCCCGGCGCGCTGCCGGTGCTCGACGTAGTCGCGGTCCCGGCTCTCCAGGACGACCGAGTCGATCCCCTGGAGGTGGAGCAGCTGGGACAGCAGCAGGCCCGCGGGCCCGCCGCCGATGATCGCGACCTGGGTGCGCATCGCTCTCGTTCTCCTCGTCGTCTCGTTGATCGGGGGGTTCAGGCGCCGGTGTCGCGCTCGGCGGAGAACATGTCGGGGTTCCCGTGCCAGTGCGCGGCCACGTCGCGGGACAGGGCCCGCACCGCCGTCGTCAGCGGCGGCAGCAGGCGGCGCAGGTCGGCCCCGCGGGTACCGGAGACCAGCGACATCGCCGCGACGACGGCGCCCGCGCCGTCCCGGACGGGGGCGCCGACCGACGACGCGCCGAGCGTCATCTCGTCGCGGGTCAGCGCGTATCCGGAGCGGCGGACCTGCTCGATCGAGCGGCGCAGCTCGTCCGGGTCGGTGATGGAGCGGCGCGAGTGCCGGTCGAGGTCGCCGCGCAGGACCTTCTCCCGGACGTCCGGCGGCGCGTAGGCCAGCAGCACCTTCCCGACGCCGGTGGTGTGCAGCGGCAGCGTCTGCCCGACCTGCGTGACGATCGGGGCCGAGCGGGTGCCGCGCAGCCGTTCCACGATCAGCACGCGGTCGTCGCGCAGGACGCCGAGCTGGACGTTGTCGTGCGTGGCCTCGTACAGGTCCTCCATGTGCGGGAGCGCCAGCTCGCGCAGGCCCATGACGGCGGGCGCCTGGCTGCCGATCCGCCACAGCCGGGTGCCGATGCGGTAGGTGCCGTCCGGGACGCGCTCCAGGAACCCGCCCGCGACCAGCTCGCCTACGAGCCGGTGACCGGTGGCCAGGGGCAGCCCGGCCCGGCGGCAGATCTCGCTCAGGTTCAGCCGCACGCCGCCCTGCGCGAACGCGTTCAGGATGGCCATGACCTTGCCCGCCACGCTGACCGGCCGCGTCCCGCTCGTCTGGTCACCGCCCACGCCGTCCACCGCCCGCACTGTCACTGCCCGGGACCGCCCGCCCGTCATTCCTGTTCGGTGAGTACCCGCTGGGCGACGGCGAACGCCGAGTTCGCGGCGGGCACCCCACAATAGATCGCCGACTGCAGGAGAACCTCCTTGATCTCCTCGCGGGTCAGGCCGTTGCGGATCGCGGCCCGCACGTGCATCGCCAGCTCCTCCAGGTGCCCGCCGGCGACCATCGCGGTGAGGGTGATGCAGCTGCGGGTCCTGCGGTCCAGGCCGGGGCGGCTCCAGATCTCGCCCCACGCGTACCGGGTGATCATGTCCTGGAAGTCGGCGGTGAAGTCGTCCTTGCGGGCCTCGGCGCGGTCGACGTGCGCGTCGCCGAGGACCTCGCGGCGGGTCTTCATGCCCTGCGCGTGCCGCTCCGCGTCGCTCTTCCGCTGCGCGTCGCTCATCGGGCGGTTCCCTTCCAGGTGCGGTCGAGGTGCTCGGTGATCGCGCCGGTGACCGGGGCCGGCCGCTCGACGTTCGCCAGGTGCCCGGCGTCGTCGATCACGGTCAGCCGGGCGTCGGGGATGCCGGCGGCGAGCGTGCGGGCGTGGCCGTCCGGCGGGGTGGGGCGGTCCTGCGCGCCGGCGATCACCAGGGTCGGCGCGGAGATCTCGCCGAGCCGGGCGGTGACGTCGAACCGGGCGAGGGCGTCGCAGCAGGCGGCGTAGCCCTCGGGGTCGGTCGCGCGGAGCATCGCCACGCAGGGGTCGGCGCCGGTGAAGGACGGGGTGAACCAGCGCCCGGCCGCCGTGTCCGCCACGGGCCCGACGCCCTCGCGGCGGACGAGCGCCGCCCGCTCGTGCCACGGCCCGGGTTCGCCGAAGCGCGGGGACGTGCAGCACAGGATCAGGCTGGCCACGCGGCCGGGGGCGCGGAGCGCGAGCGTGGTGCCGATCGCCCCGCCGAGTGACACGCCCGCGTAGGCGACCCGGTCGATGCCGAGGTCGTCCAGGAGGCGGGTGATCCCGTCGGCGAGGTCGTCGACGGTGAGGTGGCCGTCCGGTGGCGGCTCGTTCCCGTGGCCGGGCAGGTCGTAGCGCAGCACGCGCCACGACCGGGTCAGCGCGGGCAGCTGCGGCAACCACAGGTCCATGGACGTCCCGAGGGACGGGCCCAGGACGACGACGGGCGCGTCCGCCGGGCCGTCCAGCCGGTGGTGCGGCGGTCTTGCCCCGGTCACGCGCGGCTCCTGCGGTAGGCGTCGAGGGCCTGGTCGACGAGGACGGCGGCGGCGCCCGGCCCGGGATCGCGGCCGAGGACGTCGAGCAGGTCGTCGAGGTCTGCCCGCATCAGCTCGGTGGACACCTCGAGGCCGGCCACCAGCCCGGCGGCCGTCTCCGCCGCGCCGCCGGTGAGGCGCAGGCACTCGCGCAGCGGCTGCCACTCCGCGTGCCACTCCCCCGCCGGACGCTCGTGCGGCGCGGCCTGCGCGGCGAGCAGCACCTGGACCTGGGCCGGGACCTGCAGCGCGGCGGACCGGATCAGCGTGGACAGCGCCGGGTTGCGCTTGTGCGGCATCGACGACGACCCGCCCTTGCCCGGCCCGGCCGCCTCGGCGACCTCCCCGACCTCGCTCTGCGACAGCAGCCACACATCGGTGGCGATCTTGCCGAGCGCGCCGGTGACCAGCGCCAGCGCCGCCGCGAGGTCCGCGACCGGGGTGCGGCGCGTGTGCCACGGCAGGACGGGCGCCGCCAGCCCCGTCTCCTCCGCGTAGGCGGCTACCAGGTCGAGGGCCTGGTCGCCGTAGGCGTCGAGCGTCCCGGCGGGGCCGCCGAGCTGCACCGGGAGGGACACGGCGGCAAGCCGTTCGCGGCCCTCCAGGCAGCCCAGCAGCCAGTTCGCGGCCTTCGCGCCGAACGTCGTCGGCAGCGCCTGCCGGCCGAGCGTGCGGGCGGGCATCGGGGTGTCGCGGTGCCGCGCCGCGAGCCCGGCCAGCGCGTCCATGGCCTGGTCGAGGTGGGCGAGGACGATGCGCCGGGTCCGGGCGGCGACGAGCATGGCGCCGGTGTCGACGATGTCCTGGCTGGTCGCGCCCTTGTGGACGTGCTCGCCCGCCGCCCCGGCGAGCCGCCGCAGGTCGGCGACGAGCGGCACGACGGGGTTGCCCGCGCCGCGGGCCCGGAGCGCCACGTCCGCCAGGTCGAACCGGTCCGGGACGGCGGCGGCGGCGATCGTCTCGGCCGCGTCCGCGGAGACGATCCCAAGGCGGGCCTGAGCGCGGGCCAGGGCGGCCTCGGCGTCCAGCATCGCCGTCAGGTAGGCGAGGTCGCTCGTGGCGGCCTCGGCCTCCGTCCCGGCGCGGACCGGGGACAGCAGCCCCGCGTCCGGCGACGCGGTTCCGGCGGCCTCGCCCGCCGCGCGATGTTCGTCAGAAGCCAAGGAAGACCGTCTCCCGCTCCCCTTGCAGGTGGATGTCGAAACGGTACCGCCGCTCCCCCTCGCGCTCGGCGACCAGGGTCGCGCGCCGCGCGTCCGGGACCTCGCGGAGCAGCGGGTCGCCGGCGTGCGCCGCCGTGTCCTCGGGGAAGTACAGCCGGGTGAAGACGGGCTTGAGCAGGCCGCGGGCGAACACGAGCACGGCGATGTAGGGCGCGCCCGCGCCGACCGCGCCGGGCTTGACGGTGCTGAACCAGTAGCCGCCGTCCGCGTCGGTGCCGCAGCGTCCGAAGCCGGCGAAGTCGTGCCCGGCGCGGGCGATGCCGCCCGGCCGCCGCCGGATCTCGCCGGTCTCGTCGGCCTGCCAGATCTCCAGCAGCGCGTCCGGCACCGGCTGCCCGGCGCCGTCGAGGACCCGGCCGCGGACGCGGATCGCGTCCGGCCGCCAGCCCGGCACGACCTCCGGCCCGGCCTCGTAGGGCAGCGCGTACCCGAAGAACGGTCCAACGGTCTGCGAAGGCGTGCTCATGCTCATCAGGCCTGCCTTTCTGGGGGACGACCCCCAGACCCCCGGGGGGCGGAGCCCCGAAGATCCTCGCTCCGCTGCGGTCATCAGGCCTGCCTTTCTGGGGGACGACCCCCAGACCCCCGGGGGCGGAGCCCCGAAGATCCTCGCTCCGCTGCGGTCATCAGGCCTGCCTTTCTGGGGGACGACCCCCAGACCCCCGGGGGGCGGAGCCCCGAAGATCCTCGCTCCGCTGCGGTCATCAGGCCTCCATGGGGGTGTCGCCGAGGACGATGTCCCATTGGTAGCCGAGCGCCCACTCCGGCTCGGTGGTGTCCATGTCGAACCGGGCGATCAGCTTCTCGCGGTCCTTCTGCTCCGGGATCGACTGGAAGATCGGGTCGTAGGCGAACAGCGGGTCGCCGGGGAAGTACATCTGGGTGACGAGCCGCTGCGTGAACGCCGTCCCGAAGACGGAGTAGTGGATGTGCGCGGGCCGCCACGCGTTGTGGTGGTTGCCCCACGGGTAGGCGCCGGGCTTGATCGTGATGAAGCGGTAGCGGCCGTCGTCATCGGTGAGGCAGCGTCCGGCGCCGGTGAAGTTCGGGTCGAGCGGCGCGGGGTGGACGTCGCCGAGATGGTTGTAGCGGCCCGCCGCGTTCGCCTGCCACGCCTCGACGAGCGCGCCCCGCACCGGGCGGCCCGCGGTGTCGAGCACCCGGCCGGTGACGATGATCCGCTCGCCGAGCGGCTCGCCGGGATGCTGGGCGGTGAGGTCGAAGTCCCGCCGGCCGAGTTCCTGGTGGCCGAAGACGGGCGAGGTCAGCTCGACGCTGTCCGGGCCGAGCCTGGGCATGATCAGTTCCTGCGCGGGGGCGCGGAGCACGGTGCTCTTGTAGCCCGGGTACAGGTACGGAGGGTGCGGCGACGCCTCGACCATGTCCATGTGCCTCCCATTCCCACTCGGCGGGGGCGGCTCCGGCCGTCGTGCCGGGGCCGCTCGTCATCCACCCTGGCAGCCGGCGTCCGATGCGCCCGCCGCGGGTTTCCGCTCAGTGGAAGGGAGGGCCGTTCAGAGCTCTTCTGCCAGCCCGAACAGCGGGAACAGGGTCGTGTCGAAGAACGCCGAGACGTGCGCGACGCCTTCTTCGGTGACGCTGATGACCTGGAGCTGGTAGGCGCGGTGGACGCCGTCGTCGCCGCGCATGTAGAGCCCGAACGCGGGCTGCCCGTTCGCGGCGGACGGGACCATCCGGATGTCGCCCGGCGAGGGCGCGCACTGGACGCTGATGAGCCGCACGACGTTCTCGGCGCCGACGAACCAGTCGAGGTGGGGCGGCATCTCCCAGATGACGTCCTTCTTGAACAGCTCGATGAGGCCGGTGATGTCGGCGTCCTCGAAGGCCTTGGCGTAGCGTTCGAGCAGGTCACGCTGGGCGGCGTCGGTCGGCTCGACGAGCTCGTCGCGCAGGGGCTGGTTCTCCTCCAGCTGTGCCCGCGCCCGCTGCAGCGCGCTGTTGACGGCGGCGGTGGAGGTGTCGAGCAGCTCGGCGACCTCGGCGGCCCGCCACTTCAGGACGTCCCGCAGGATCAGCACGACGCGCTGCTTGGCGGGCAGGTGCTGCAGCGCCGCGACGAACGCCAGCCGGGTGCTCTCGCGGGCGGCGACGATCGTGGCCGGGTCGGCGGCGTCGGCGCCGATGACGGCGTCGGGGACGGGCTCCAGCCACGGCACCTCGGGGGAGGCGACGACGGGCCGCTCGGGCTCGTCGCTCGGCGCCCCGAGCCCGGACGGCATGGGCCGGTTGCCGCGCTGGTCGATCGCGGTGAGGCACACGTTGGTGGCGATCCGGTAGAGCCACGTCCGCAGCGAGGAGCGCCCCTCGAAGTTCTCGTAGGACCGCCACGCCCGCAGGTAGGTCTCCTGCACGAGGTCTTCGGCGTCGTGCATGGACCCGAGCATCCGGTAGCAGTGCGCCAGCAGCTCACGCCGGTAGGGGTCGGCGAGTTCCTGGAAGTCCCGGTCTGTCTCGATGGTGCTGTTCGACATGGCTGGTCGTCACCTTCGTTCGGCGTCGTCGCTCGGACGGGCGTGGGCCGACGGGCCCCTGTCGCCTCCGACCGTAGGCGAGCCCACCGACAGAACGTGTAAAACCCGCCCCATTCTACGCTCCGACCAGCGAATCCACCGCGAAACGGGCGGCCGCGTCGGCCCGCGCGGGGGCGTCAGAACTCGAAGCCGCCGGGGCGGCCGTTGCGGTCGGCGATCAGCCCGGCGAGGGTCGCGATGGCGATCTCCGCCGGGGTGCGGGAGCCGATGTTCAGCCCGATGGGGCGCTGCACCCGGGCGATGTCGGCGGCGGGCACGCCGAGCTCGGTGAGCGCCGGGATGTGCGGGGCCGGGTGGCGGGGGTTGCCCATGACGCCGACCCACCGGACGGGCTGGGTCAGCACGTCCCGCAGGACGGGCCCGAGCTCGGGACGGTGGTGGTCGGTGACGACGACGTCCGCGGTCGCGTCGAGCGGCGGGAGGTCGGTGGCGCCGGCGCGGTCCTTGTCGGGGTCGACGAGGAACGTGCGGTAGCCGAGGTCGGCGCCGTAGCGCAGCAGGTGGTCGGCGACGGCGCCCGCGAAGACCGCGACCAGCGTCCGCTCCCCCGCCTCGGGCCGGACGTCGCCGTGCGCGACCGCGCAAGACGGGTCGTTCGCGTGCGGTGTGGCCATACGGGAAGTCTGCCGCCGGCGGGGCGGCCGGTAAAGCGGACGCGTTCATTTTGGGGAAACCGTCGTTTCCACTACGCGAAACACTTCCGTGGCGGCGGGTATGCCTGCACCCTAGACTGCACATCAACCGGCGGCCTCGGGAGGGACCGTGATCGCGAGACCGGAGGGCGGCCCCCGCGTGGTGGTGGGTGTCGACGACTCCGCGGGCGCCCGCTGCGCCCTCTCCTGGGCGATCGGCGAGGCACGGCTGCGGAGGCTGCCCCTGCTGGTCGCCCATGCCGCGCCGCTGCCCCCGCACGTGTCGGCGGCCGGGCAGCTCGGCTGCGGCATCACCGAGGCGCTGCGCGGGTCCGGCGCCGAGCTGATCGCGCGGCTGCTCGCGGAGGTGAGCGACGGCCCGCCGGACGGCCTGGAGATGACGGCGCTGGCGCTGGTCGGCGAGCCGGGCGCGACGCTGGTGCGGCTGGCGGGCGACGACGACATCCTCGTCGTCGGGCACGGCACCCGCAGCCCGTTCTCGCGGCTGCTGCGCCCGTCGGTGCGGCTGCACTGCGCGCGGCGGGCCCGCGCGACGCTGGTGTGCGTCCGCCCGCCCGCGTTCGACCTGCTGCTGGAGTGCCTGACCGAGCGGGACGAGTCGCCCGAGCACGTCCCCGACTCCCGGTTCCGCCGCCTGGGCCGCCGCCTGCGCCTGCCGCTCTGAACGGGGCTCCGGGGCGCGGCGCATAGGCTCTCGGCATGCGCAAGTACGTCATCATCGGCCCGCTCGGCTGCGGCAAGGGAACGCAGTCGGGGCTTCTCGCGCGGGACCTGGACATCGTGCACATCAGCGTCGGGGACATCTTCCGGTGGCACGTCAAGAACCACACCAAGCTCGGCGCGCAGGTCCGGCGGATCATGGCGGCCGGGGAGCTGGTCGGCGACGACCTGGTGGAGGGCGTCGTCCGGAGCCGCCTCGACCAGCACGACTGGAACTACGGGTTCGTGATCGACGGGTTCCCGCGCAACCGCAGGCAGGCGGAGTTCTTCCTGGAGAGCTACGACATCGACGGGGTGATCCATCTGGACCTGCCGGACGGTGAGGTCCGCCGCCGCGTCCTGGCCCGGCGGCTGTGCTCCCAGTGCGGGATGGACTACAACCTGATCAACGACCGGCCCACCGAGGAGGGCCGCTGCGACGTGTGCGGCGGCGACCTGAAGGCGCGGGAGGACGACACCGAGGAGGCGCTCGCCGAGCGGCTCCGGCTGTACCACGAGAAGACCGATCCCGTCCTGGACCTGTTCGGCCGCAAGGAGTACGTGGTGACCGTGGACGCGCGGCCGGGCGTCCAGGAGGTGCAGAAGGCGATCCGCGAGCGGCTCCGGCTGCCGATGCCCCGGTGATCTCGCCGGTGCTCTCCCCCGTCGCCGAGCTGGCCGACGACCGGTTCGCCCGGCGCGGGCTGCGGCTGTTCCTGAAGCGGGACGACCTGATCCACCCGGAGCTGCCCGGCAACAAGTGGCGCAAGCTCAAGCACAACCTCGGGCCCGCCCGCGAGCACGGGACGGTCCTGACGTTCGGCGGCGCCTACTCCAACCACGTCCGGGCCACGGCGGTGGCCGGGAAGATCTTCGGGTTCGCGACCATCGGGGTGATCCGGGGCGAGGAGCACCTGCCGCTGAACGATTCGCTGGCCTTCGCCGAGCGGATGGGGATGCGCCTGACCTATCTGGATCGTGCGTCCTACCGGCGCAAGCACGAGCCCGGTGTCATAGCGGCGCTGCGCCGGGAGTGGGGCGGCTTCTACCTGCTGCCGGAGGGCGGGAGCAACGCGGCGGCCGTCCGGGGCTGCGCGGAGCTAGGCGAGGAGGTGCCCGGCTACGACGTCGTGTGCTGCCCCTGCGGGACGGGCGGGACGCTCGCGGGCCTGGCCGCCGGGCTGGGACCCGGCCAGCGCGCCCTGGGCTTCTCCGTGCTGAAGGGCGGCTTCATGGACGGCGAGGTGGCGCGCCTCCAGCACGAGACGTACGGCGAGCGGCGCGGCGACTGGCGCGTCGAGGACGGCTTCCACTTCGGCGGATACGCCAGGACGACACCGGAGCTGGACGGCTTCGCCGACGACTTCGCCGCGCGGCACGGGATCGTCCTCGACCGGATCTACACGGCGAAGATGATGTTCGGCGTCCTCGCGCTGGCCGACCGCGGCGCGTTCCCGGACGGCACGCGAGTCTTGGCCGTCATCACGGGCTGATCGGCGCGTCAGGCGGGCGGCAGATCGACGAGCCCGGCCAGGGCGGTGCGGTGGCGATCGGGGGTGCCGAGGGCGATCGCGTCGGCCTTGGCGCGTTTCAAGTACAGGTGCGCGGGATGCTCCCAGGTGAAGCCGATGCCGCCGTGCATCTGGACGCATTCCTCGGCGGCCTTGAGCGCGGTCTCCGAGCAGTGCGCCTGCGCCACGGCGACCGCGATCCGCGTGTCCCCGTCCCCGGCGGCCCCGCCAGTGGCAAGGCAGGACGCGGCGTGGCGGGCGACGGCGCGGGCCTGCGTGATGGACGTCCACAGGTCGGCGAGACGGTGCTTGAGGCCCTGGTAGGAGCCGACCGGGCGGCCGAACTGGTAGCGCGTCTTGACGTAGGCGACGGTGTCGTCCAGGCACCGTTCGGCGAGCCCGAGCTGCTCGGAGGCCAGCATCGCCGCGCCGGCGAGCAGGGCGGCGTCGACGGCGCCGGTCCCGCCGGCGACGCGGCGGGCGGGCGCGGCGGTGAAGGCGATGTCGGCGAGGCGGCGCGTCATGTCCAGGGAGGTCACGGCGGTGCGGCGGGCTTCGGCGGCGGCCACGGCGTAGAGGTCGCCGGCCGCCGGGACCAGCAGCACGTCGGCGGCCATCCCGTCGGCGACGCTGGTGACCTCGCCGGTCAGCGCGTCACCGCCCGCCTGGACGGTCACGGCGCTCGCGCCGATCTCGTCGCCGGGAGCGGCGCTGAACGGGACGGCCAGGACGGCGATCTTCTCCCCGGCGGCGACCCTGGGGAGCAGGTCGAGCACGCCGGGCTCACCGGCGGCCATCAGCGCGGCCGTCGCGACGACCGAGCTGGTCAGGAACGGGACCGGCGCGGCGAAGCGGCCGAGTTCCTCCATCACGACGGCGGTCTCGCGCCAGGTCGCCCCGGCGCCGCCGAGGTTCTCGGGGACGGGCAGCCCGGCGCATCCCAGGCCGGTGGCGAGCGCCCGCCACAGGGACGCGTCGTAGGGGTCGTCCTTCTCGGTGCCAGCCAGGACGGACGTCCAAGGCGCCCTGTCGTCGAGGACCTGGCGGACGCTCGCCCGCAGGTCGTCCTCGATGTCGCTGTAGAGGAGGTCGGTCACTTCGGCAGGTCCTTCCACGGCACGTCCTTGTCGACCCGGATCTCGCCGGGCAGGCCCAGGACGCGCTCGGCGATGATGTTGCGCAGGATCTCCGAGGTGCCGCCCTCGATGGAGTTGCCCTTGGCGCGCAGGTAGCGGTAGCCGGGCGAGCGGCGGGTGAAGTCGACCTCGGTCGGGCGGCGCATGGTCCAGTCGTCGTAGCGCAGGCCGTCCTCGCCGAGAATGTCCAGCTCCAGGCCGGACACCTCCTGGTTGAGCCGGGCGAACGCCAGCTTGACGCCCGATCCCTCGGGTCCGAGGTGCCCGGCGGTGAGCTGCTGCCGGAGCCGCTCCCCGGTGAGGCGGGCGGCCTCGGTGCCCACCCAGGCGCGCATCAGCGCGTCGTGCAGGCCGGGGGTGCGCAGCTCGGGGCGGTCGCGCCAGAGGGCGGCGGCCACGCCGATCATGCCGCTCTCGCGGGGCGCGGCGTGGCCGCCGATCGCGACGCGCTCGTTCATCAGCGTGGTCGTGGCGACCTGCCAGCCCTGCCCGACCTCGCCGAGGCGGTGCTCGTCGGGGACCCGCACGCCGGTGAGGAAGACCTCGTTGAACTCGGCCTCGCCGGTGATCTGCCGCAGCGGCCGAACCTCGACGCCCGGCGCGGTCATGTCGAGGACGAAGTAGGTCATGCCGCGGTGCTTGGGAACGCCGGGGTCGGTGCGGGTGACGATGATCGCCCAGCGCGCCTCGTGGGCCATGGACGTCCAGACCTTCTGGCCGTCGACGGTCCAGGCGTCGCCGTCGCGGACGGCGCGGGTGGCGAGCGCGGCGAGGTCGGACCCGGCGCCGGGCTCGCTGAACAGCTGGCACCAGACCTCCTCGCCCGTCCAGAGCGGGCGCAGGAAGCGGCGTTTCTGCTCGTCGGTCCCGAAAGCGGCGATCGTCGGGGCGGCCATGCCGAGCCCGATGGCGTTGCGCTCGGGATGGTTGGCCGGCGCGCCCGCGTCGGCGAACCGCCGGTCGACGGCGGGCTGCAGGGCGCGCGGGGCGCCGAGCCCGCCGAGCCCCTCCGGGTAGTGGACCCAGGCGAGTCCGGCGTCGAACCGGGCCCGGAGGAACTCCAGGGGCTCCATCGCCGCCGGGTCGTGCGCGGCGAGGAACCCGGTGACCAGCCCGTCCAGTCCGGCGGCGTCGGGCGGTGCCGCGCTCACAGGGCGAACGCCTCGTCGAAGGCGTGATGTCCGGCGTAGTCGCGGGACTCGACGATGCGGCCGTCCCGTACCCGCAGGACGAAGATGTTGGGCACGACGAACGCCCGTCCCGTCTCGGTGTTGCGTCCCTCGTACTCGAACTCCGCGATGATGACCTCGGGGTCGGCGGTGTGGTGGACGACGACGTTGCGCGCCGTCATCTCCACCGGCAGCGTCTCCAGCCGGGCGAAGTGCTCGCGCAGCGCCTCGCGGCCCTCCAGCCGGGCGGCGGGACGGGCGAGCGGGTGCACGACCACCGCGTCCTCCGCGTACAGGCGCGGCAGCGCGTCGGGCCGCCGGGCGGTCACCCCGTCGATCAGCCGCTGGAAGACGGCCCGGGGGCTGGCGAACTCGGACATTTCCCTCCCCTACAATCGGAGTTCGTGCTCCGGAAGACGATATAGGAGCCGCGACACCGGTCAATCCGGCCAAACGGCACAAACATGTCAATGAAAGGCTGCGATGACGTCATCCGCGTCCGGGCGGCCGCTTCGTGCCGACGCGGTGCGCAACCGCGCGAAGGTCCTCGCCGCGGCGGAGGAGGTCTTCGCCGGCCAGGGGACCGCGGCCCCGACCGAGGAGGTCGCGCGGGCGGCGGGCGTCGGGATCGGCACCGTGTTCCGGCATTTCCCGACCAAGGAGTCGCTGCTGGAGGCCGTCCTGGTCGCCCTGCTGGAGCGGCTCGTGGCCGAGGCGGAGGCCCTGCGGTCGGCCGAAGACGCCGGAGAGGCGTTCTTCGGCTTCTTCACGCGGGTGGTGGCGCAGGCGGCGACCAAGCACGCGGTGACGGAGGCGCTGGCCGAGGCGGGTGTCGACGCCCACGCGGCGTCGGGGCGGGCGGGACCCGACCTGAAGGCGGCGCTCGGCGTGCTGCTGGAGCGTGCGCAGGAGGCGGGAGCGGTCCGCGGTGACGTGGGTCCGGCCGAGGTGATGGCGCTGCTGGCGGGCATGTCCTACGCGGCCGGGCGCGCCGGGGCCCACGAGGACGTCCTCAAGTTCGCCTTCGACGGCCTCCGCCCCCGCCCCTGACGCGCGGCTTCAGGAGGCCAGCTCCGCCGGAAGATCGTCGCGGTGCAGGATCGTCAGGGACGTGACGGCGCGGGTCAGCACCACGTACAGGCGGGCCAGGCCGCGCGCCTCCGCGGCGGCGATGGCGGCGGGCTCGGCGACGATCACATGGTCGTACTCCAGGCCCTTGGCGAGCGTCGCCGGAATGACGAGCAGGCGGGCGGCGCCGTCGGAGTCGGGCCCGAGAATGGCGTGCTCGACGTCCGCGGCGCGCAGGGCGGCGGCGTGCGCCTCCGCGGCGGCGTCCGGGACGATCAGCCCGACCGACCCGGGACGGGCGAGGGCCTCGCGAGCGGCGTCGACGGCGGCCGGCAGCGGGTCGGGGACGCGCCGGACGTCCAGCGCGCCCGGCCCGGCACGCAGCGAGCGCGGCCGCTCCAGCTCCGGCGCGACGTGCGGGAGCAGCCGGGCCGCGAAGTCCAGGACGGTGCCGGGGACGCGGAACCCGAGGGTGAGCTCGGTGACGTCGCCGTCCTGCCCGAGGTGGGTGAGGACGTCCTTCCAGGACCGCGCCGACCAGGCCGTGGTGCCCTGCGCGATGTCGCCGAGGACGGTCGCCGAGCCCGTCCCGCAGCGGCGGCCCAGCGCCCTCAGCTGCATGGCCGAGAGGTCCTGCGCCTCGTCCACGACCAGGTGCCCGAGGGAGGCGGTGCGCTCGATGAGGTCGTTCAGTTCGTCCAGCAGCGCACGGTCGGCGGCGGTCCACTTGGCCGTGCGGTGGGAGCGGGCGGGCTTGGCCCACCGGATGGCGTCCTGCTCCTCCTCGTCGAGGACGCCCTTGGCGGCCTTCCGCAGGAAGTCGGCGTCCGACAGCAGCCGGAACAGCACCTGCTCGGGGGTCAGCTTGGGCCACACCTCGTCCAGGACCTGCTTGACGGGCCTGCTGCGCGCGACCTGGTCCTGGACGCGGTCGTCGGGCGCCTCGCCGCGCCGCTCCATCAGGACGAGGATCTGGTGGGCGAGCCGCTGCGCGAACGCGGCGCGGCCGCTGCCGTAGCGGGTCGTGCCGCGCAGCGCGGCGGCGATCTCCCGGACCTCGTGGTCGGCGAGCCGGAAGCGGGCGGAGCCCCGGGTGAAGACCAGGCCGTCCGCGGGCTTGCGGACGTGCAGCCACAGCGCCTTGCGGAGCACGTCCGCCATCCGCGCCTCGCCCTTCAGCGCCGCGACCGGCGCGGGCTCCTCGGCGGCGGGCGCGCCGAGCAGGTCGTCGATCGTGGCCTGCTCGACCCTGACCTCGCCGAGCGCGGGCAGCACGGCCGAGATGTAGGCGAGGAACGCCCGGTTCGGCCCGACGATCAGCACCCCGGACCGCGACAGCCGCTCCCGGTGCGTGAACAGCAGGTAGGCGGCGCGGTGCAGGCCGACGGCGGTCTTGCCGGTGCCGGGCGCGCCCTGCACGCACACGGTGCGGGCCAGGTCGGCGCGGACGATCACGTCCTGGTCCGGCTGGATCGTCGCGACGATGTCGCGCATGGGGCCGGTGCGGGGGCGCTCGATCTCCTCGGTGAGGATCCGGGAGGGGCCGGTCGCGCCGCCGCCGTCGAGGGGCTCGTCCTCGAACGCGGTCAGCTCCCCGGCCTGGAACCCGAACCGGCGCCGCAGCCGCCAGCCCATCGGGTCGGCGGGCCCGGCCTGGTAGAACGCCCGCGACACGGGGGCGCGCCAGTCCAGCACGAGCGGGCGGCCCTCGTCGCCGTCGTGGACGTGCCGCCGCCCCACGTACATGATCGCGGGCAGGTCGTCGTCCGGGAGGGTCGCGGAACCGGCGGCGTCGCGGTCCATCCGGCCGAAGAACAGCGGGGTGTCGGGGTGGTCGGCGAGCGCCGCGACGCGCTGGTCGAGCAGCGACTCCAGGAACTGCTTGGACACCCAGTCCGCCGCGACGTCGGCGGACAGGCTCCGGGCGTGCTCGCGCATCCGCCGCAGCGCGGCGCGGGACTCGGCCAGGTGGGCGCGCTCCGCGGCGAGGACGTCCGCCTCGGCAGGGCGCTCGGGTTCGTCGGGTTCGTCGGGCTCCGCGGATCGGGCGGGTTCGGCGGGCATGCGCGCAGACCTCCGGCGGCGAGAGGGGGGTGGGTGAGGGCGAAACCCACAACCTTACCGGGCCGGGTCAAGCCGTGCCCGCGGGCGGCGCTGCGCCTTGCCGGGCGGCCCGGGGTGTGTGACGTTGGGCGGCATGCTGACGCAGACCGGGAAGACCCTGACGCAGACCGGGAAGACGAGGCCGGACGGAGCGGGACGATGACCCTCGAAGGACGGTCCGCGCTGGTCACGGGCGCCTCGTCCGGCATCGGCGCGGTCGTCGCCGAGGCGCTGGCGGCCGCCGGGGCGCGGGTGGGACTCGTCGCGCGGCGCAAGGACAGGCTGGAGCAGGTCCTCGCGCGGTGCCGCGAGCACGCGCCCGACTCGGCGATGTGGGCGGCCGACCTCACCGACCTCGACGCGATCGCCGACCTCGCGGCGGACGCCGAACGGACGCTCGGCGGCGTGGACGTGCTGGTCAACAACGCCGGAATGCCGAAACGGCGCCGCGTCCAGGACCTCACCCCCGCCGAGGCCGAGGAGGTGATGCACCTCAACCACCTGTCCCCCGTGCGGCTCACGCTGGCGCTGCTGCCCGGGATGATCAGGCGCGGACGCGGGAACCTCGTCGCGATGGGGTCGGTCGCGGCGCGGCTCGGGCCGCCGCACGAGGCCGCCTACGCGGCGTCGAAGGCGGCGCTGACCGCGTTCTGGGAGAGCATGGCGGTCGATCTGGACGGCACCGGCGTGCGGGTCCACGTCGTCCAGCCCGCGCTGATCGCCGGGACGGAGCTGTTCACGCTCCCCGGCAACGAGGAGCCGATCAGCGACCTGTCCGACGCGCTGCCGCCGCAGGAGGTGGCCGCGGCCGTGCTGGAGGTCCTGGCGAGCGGCCGGTTCGAGCAGTACGTCCCCGGCTGGTTCAGCGAAATGGCATCGGGCAAGGCCGCCGACGTCGACGCGTTCATCGCCGGGGTAAAGGAGTGGACCCGGGACCGCCTGGCACCCTGACCAGGGAGGGGCCGGCGAGGGATAATGGTGACGTGCGCCCCCGCCGCACGATCACCACCCCGGAGGCACGACGACATATGGGCACTGCCGGCCGCCCCGTGCGCGAGTCCCTGCTGGACGCCGCCGCCGACCTGCTCGTCGAACGCGGCTACCGCGCCGTCCGGATGCGGGACGTCGCCGCCGCCGCCGGGGTGAGCCGCCAGACCGTCTACAACGAGTTCGGCGACAAGTGGGGCCTGGTGCAGGCGGTCGTGATCCGCCACAACGAGCACTACCTCGACGGCATCGACGCGGTGCTGTCCGATCACGACGACCTGTACTCGGCGGTGGTCGCCGCGGTGACCTACACGCTGGAGACGGCCGCGGACGACCGGCTGATGAAGGCGGTCCTGACCGGCGAGGGCGGCGACGAGATGCTGCCGCTGCTCACCACCCGGGCCGAGCCGCTGCTGTTCGCCGCGAGCGACCGCATCGCCGCGCACGCCCTGCGCCACTGGCCGCACCTGGACCGCGCCGCCCTCACCGAGATCACCGCCGCCGCGGTGCGCCTCACCACGAGCCACCTCATGCTGCCGTCCGGCCCGCCGGAGCACACCGCGCACTTCATCGCCCGGATCGTGACCCGCTACCTGGGCGCCCCCGCGAAATCCCCTGGCACCGGCGCCGGCTCCCCCGGTACCGTCTGAACCGCCTCGCGGCTGCTGAACCGGAGGAACGAGCGGGCCACCGTCCGCTCCCCCGCCGTCGCGCGCCTCCCTGCGCGGACGGCCTTCCCCCGCGCGCCATGACGCGCATCCAAGCAGCCCGAAGGAATCGCATGCCCGCACGTCAGGACCGCCGGCTCGTCCGCACGGACGAGCACTGGCTCACCCTCCCCAACCCGCACGGCGTCCCCGCCGAGATCTGCGCGGGCGACGACGTCCCGCTGGAGCCCGCCGCCGTGGACGAGGCCCTCTCGCTCCTCGACACCGCCGTCACCCTGGAACGCCTCGCCGAGGCCAAGCCGCACTACGACGGGCCCGCGCCGCGGATCACCCGCCTCGTCCTCACCCCCGACTTCCACAAGGGCGCCGGGATACCGATCGGCACCGTCCTGGAGACCGAGGGCGCGCTGCTCCCGCAGGCGGTCGGCAACGACGTCAACTGCGGGATGCGGCTGGAGGTGACCACGCTGCGCGCCGACCGCGTCCGGCCGAGGCTGGAGGCGCTGGAGCGGCGGCTGCGGCACCTGTTCTTCGAGGGCGGGCGCCGGATCGCGCTCACCCCCGCCCAGCGCGAGGGTCTCCTCCGGGACGGCCTGCCCGGTCTCCTGCTCACCGGGGAGACGCCCTGGCAGGGCGTCCGGCCCGGCGACGCCGAGGAGTGCCTGGACCGGGTGCACGCGTCCGGCCATCCGGTGGAGACGGCCGCCGCGTTCGCCGACTGGATCGGCAGCGCGGGCGGCGCGAGCCACGACAGCGTCATCGGCGGGATCGGCGGCGGCAACCACTTCGCCGAGCTGCAGTACGTGGCGGACGTCCACGACGCCGCCGCCGCGCACGCGTGGGGCCTGACGCCCGGCACGGTCGTGACGATGGTGCACAGCGGGTCGCTGTCGACCGGGCACCAGGCCAACGCGACGGCGCTGACCCGGCTCCGCGCGTACTGGCCCGCCGGGCTGCCCCGGCCGGGCAACGGCATCCTGCCGTTCCTGCTGGACGAGCGGTCCGAGCCGGACCGGCGCCGGTACCTCGACGCGTTCGGCAACGCCGCCAACTTCGCGTCCGGCAACCGGTTCTTCCTCTCCCTGACCATGCGCGCCGGGCTCGCGGCCGAATGCGGGGACATGGCGTCCCGGCTCCTGTACGACGCGCCGCACAACCTGTTCTGGCAGGACGGCGACCGGGTCGTGCACCGCAAGGGCGCGACCCCGGCGGGCGGGCACGCCGAGATGGCGGGCGGCCCGTACGCGATGTGGGGCGAGCCGGTGATCGTCCCGGGGTCGATGGGGGCGGCGAGCTTCGTCCTGCGCGGGCATGGGAGCCCGCGCACGCTCGCCAGCGCGTGCCACGGGGCGGGACGCCGCGTCCCGCGGGGCGCGGCGGCGCGCGGGAACGACGCCGAGCTGGACGCGTTCCTCCGCGACTTCCGCGTGGTGACACCGCTCGACCACCGGGACCCGAGAACGGCGCGGCGCTCCGACGTCATCGAGGCGTGGCGCCGTGACCTCAAGCAGGAGGCGCCGTGGGCCTACAAGGACATCGGCCCGGTGGTCGCCGGGCTGCGGGGCGGCGGCGTGGCGACGCCGGTCGCCGAGCTGCGCCCGCTCCTCACGGTCAAGGGATGACGCCGTACGAGGTCGTCAGTGTGCACTTACTAGAATCCGGTACGGTGAGCGGACCGAGCGTGTAGGGAGGCGCGGTGGACTTCGACCTGCCGGAGAGCGCGGCCGCGGTGCGCGAGGGCGTGCTCGCGATCGCCCGCGAGTACGACCAGGACTACTGGGGCCGCTGCGACGCGGACAAGCGCTGGCCCGAGGAGATCTGGCGGGATCTCGTCCGGGGCGGCTGGCACGCGCTGGCGATCCCGGAGGAGCACGGCGGCGGCGGGCAGGGGCTGCTGGAGCTGTCGGTCGCGCTGGAGGCCCTCGCCGAGGGCGGCGCGGGCGGCGCGGCGGGCTTCATGTACCTGCTCACGCCCGCGTTCGGCGGGCTGACGATCGCCCGGCACGGCACGGACGCGCAGCGCCGCGAGTTCCTGCCGGGGATCGCCGCCGGGGAGATCGAGACCTGCTTCGCGATCACCGAGCCGGACGCGGGCAGCAACTCCATCGCGATCACCACGCGCGCCCGCCGGGACGGCGACGGGTTCACCGTCAGCGGCCGGAAGATCTGGATCTCCGGCGTGGAGCGGGCCGACTTCATGCTGGTCGTCGCCCGGACGATCCCGGCCGCCGAGGCGCGTCCGCGCACGGCCGGGTTCACCGTCCTGCTGGTGGACGTCAAGCAGGCCGTCGCCGACGGCACGCTCACCTACCGGCCGATCCCGAAGCTCGGCACCAACGTCGTCGCGTCGAGCATGGTGTTCCTGGACGAGGTGCGCGTCCCCGCCGACCGGGTTCTGGGCGAAGTCGACCAGGGCTTCGCCGTCCTGTGGGACATCCTCAACCCCGAGCGCGTCCTGGCGGCGGCGAGCGGTGTCGGGTTCGGGGAGCTGGTGCTGCGGATCGCGTGCGAGTACGCGTCCGAGCGGGCGCCGTTCGGGAAGCCGATCGGCGCGAACCAGGCGGTCGCGTTCCCGCTCGCGCGGATCAAGGCGCAGGTCGAGCTGGCCCGCCTCATGACCTACAAGGCGGCCTGGCTGTGGGATCGGGGCCGCCCGTGCGGGCCGGAGGCCAACATCGCCAAGCTCACGGCCGCGGACGCGGCCTGGCAGGCCGCCGACCGCGCGTTCCAGACCTACGGCGGCATGGCCTACTCGCTGGAGTACCCGGTCGCGCGCATGTTCCGCGACGCGCGCATCGCCAAGAACATCCCGGTCGCGGAGGAGCTCGTCCTGGCGCACATCGCCCAGCACGAGCTGGGCCTGCCCAATTCGTACTGACCGCCTGCCCCGATCAGCCGAACTCGGGGCGGCGTTTCTCGCGGATCGCGGCGACGCCCTCCCGCACGTCCGGGCCGGTGAACCCGAAGAACTCCATCGCGAGCGACGCGTCGAACGTGGGACCGGCGAGCCGCAGCCAGTTGTTCAGCGCGTGCTTGGTGAACGACAGCGCCTCCGCGGGCCCGGCGGCGAGCCGCGCGGCGATCTCCAGGGCGCGGTCGTGGACGTCCTCGTCGTCGACGCACAGCGAGACCAGCCCGATCCGCTCCGCCTCCTCGCCGGTGAGGACTTCGTTGAGCAGCAGGTAGTACTTGGCCTTCGCCAGCCCGCACAGCAGCGGCCACACGATCGCGGCGTGGTCACCGGCCGCGACGCCCAGCCGCGTGTGCCCGTCGATGATCTTCGCGGTGCGGCCGGCGACGGAGATGTCGGCGAGCAGCGCGACCGCGAGGCCCGCGCCGACCGCCGGGCCCTGCACGGCGCTGACCACCGGTTTCGAGCAGTTCAGCACGTTCATCACGATGTCCCGGGCCTCGCGCATGATCGTCCGGCGGGCGGTGTGGTCGCCCATCATCTCCTCGATCATGGCGAGGTCGCCGCCGGCGGAGAACGCCGTCCCCTCGCCGCGCAGGAGCACGGCCCGCACCTCGTCGTCGGCGTCGGCGTCGCGCCAGATCTCCGCCAGCTCCCGGTGCCCGGTCCGGTCGACGGCGTTGAGCTTGCCGGGCGTGCTGATCACGACCCGCAGCACGCCCTCCCCCGCCCGGTCGATCTTCAGCCGCTCGTAGCGCTCATACGGTCCGCCGCCCATGCCCGGCTCCCTCCCGCGTCCGCTCGCCGAATGCCGCGCGCAATCGTCGCACAGCGAACTCGATGGCCTCCGCCCCGGCGTCGAAGATCTCGGGGAGCAGGAAGAACGCGTGCACGACGCCGTCGTGGCGGCGCAGCTCCACCGGCACCCCGGCGGCGCCGAGGCGGCGGGCGTACGCCTCCGCCTCGTCGCGCAGGATGTCGTACTCCGCGGTGATCACGGTGGCGGGCGCGACCCCGGCGAGGTCCGGGGCGCGCAGCGGCGCGAGCCCGGGGTCGGACGGGTCGGCCCCGCCCCGGTACAGGGTCATGAACCGGGCGAGGGTCGCCGCGTCCAGGCCGTATCCGGTGGCGTAGCGGCGCCAGCTCGGGGTGTCCATCGCCGTGTCGGTCACCGGGTAGACGAGCAGCTGGTGGACGAGCCGCACGCCCCGGTCGCGGGCCAGCAGCGCGACCACGGCGGCGAGGTTCCCGCCCGCGCTGTCACCCGCCACCGCGACGGCCCCGGGCCGGACGCCCCACCGCCCCGGCTCGCGCGCGGCGGACGCGACGACGGCCCACGCGTCGTCCACCGCCGCCGGGAACGGATGCTCGGGCGCGAGCCGGTACCCGACGTTCAGGACGGTGCAGCCCGTGCCCGCGGCCAGCTCGCGGCACAGCGCGTCCACGCTGTCGACGCTCCCGAGGACCCAGCCCCCGCCGTGCAGGTAGACGATCGCGGGAAGCGCGCCCCGGCCGGGCGGCTCCGGCCGGTACACGCGCACCGGCACGGACCCGCCCGGACCGGGCACGGCGACGTCGCGGACCAGTGGCAGCTCCCGCCGGACGGCCGGGGACGCCAACCCGACCTCGGCCCGCATCTCCTCGATCGTGGGCTCGGCGCCCTGCCGCAGGTCCGTCCAGGACGCGAGGACGTCCAGGAAGCGCACGGTCTGCGCGTGCAAGGGCATGCGGCCTCCGGCGGGCGGGAACGCGACAGGGATCTCCCCGATCGCCTTCCCCGGGCGCCGCGGCGTCAACCCCGCCGCGGCGGCCATCAGCGGCCGGCGGCCTCGGCGACCAGGGCCTCGAACAGCCGCCCGTCGCTCCCCTCCTCCGGATGCCACTGGACCGCCAGCCCGAAGCGGTGCCCCTGCAGCTCGACGGCCTCCACCACCTGGTCCTCCGCCCAGGCGACGGCGGACAGGCCCTTCCCGAGCCGGCTCACCGCCTGGTGGTGGTAGGTGGGGACGTCCGCGGTCTCGCCCAGGATCTTGCCGACCAGGCTCGTCCCGCTGATCCGCACCGGGTGCGAGCCGACCATCCCGATCTCCGGCGCGTGGCCCTTGTGCCCCACCGCCTCCGGCAGATGCTGGATGAGCGCCCCGCCGCGCGCCACGTTCAGCACCTGCATGCCCCGGCAGATCGCCAGGAACGGCAGGTCGGCGTCCACCACGGCGCGGGTGAGCGCCAGCTCGAACCGGTCGCGCAGCGGCTGCGGCGGCCCGGTCTCGGTGTGCCGGAGCGCGCCGTACAGGTCGGGATCGAGGTCGCCGCCGCCCGCGATGACGATCCCGTCGAGCCGCGCGACGAGGGCCTTCAGCCCGTGCAGCGCCGTGGTCGGGGGCAGCAGGACCGGGACCCCGCCGGCCCGTTCGACCGAGCGCACGTACGGTGCCGGCAGGAGCGCGGCCTCGCGCACCCAGGCCCCCCAGCGGGCCGGCTCCAGATAGGTGGTGACTCCGATGAGCGGCGGTGGCCCGTCACCGCCCGGGTTCGGGGCCGGGGCCCCGCGGATGGCCTCTGACATGCGTGCTTCCCCCTCTGCTGAGCACCGGCCACAGGACGGCGAAATGGGTGATTCGCCGTCCTTGACTGGACATCATGGTGCATCACCCTCCCCTCCGGCCGTCCTGCCCCCGCGCCTTGCCTCCCGGTCAGCTTGCCGCACGGGACCGATTCACGCAGTCCCAAACGGCGAGAACGTCAACGCGGGCCGGGCTTCCCGGCCGCCACGGCCACGGCGAACCCCCGGCCGCGAAAACCAGCAAATCCGGAAATCTTCCACCAGGGAGGAGGATCATCCTCCATCCGCCCACCCCCGACCCGGCCACAAGGAGTTCATTCCGGGCCATGTTGGTACTGATCAGTATGCGTCCGCTTCTTTCTGAATATCCGGCTACGGAGAATTAATGGCCGATCACGCACCGCTCTGATCACGCCGGCGTCCCGGCGTCCCGCTTGAACACCTGCGGATTCGGCTGCGAGAATCTCACCCAGCCGGGCATCGAACGCGGTCCGATCACCGCCGATATCCCGGACCAGGCCGCTGAAAAGCCCCAGGGGGCGAGCAGGCGAATGGCACCGGAACCCCGAATCGTCAAAGAGACCTTCACCCGCCTCGAATCCGACCCGGCGGGCGCGATGAGCTTTTTCTACGGCCGCCTTTTCGCGGCGGAACCGCGGCTGCGCGCCCTGTTCCCGCCCGCGATGGGCACCCAGCACGACCGTTTCTTCCACGCGCTCACCCGGCTCGTCTGGAGCCAGGACAACCCGGAGGACCTCGCCCGCCACCTCGGGCGGCTCGGCCGCGACCACCGCAAGCACGGGGTGCTGCCCGAGCACTACCCCGCCGTCGAGGCCGCGCTCATCGCGACGCTGCGCTTCTTCGCCGCCAACGTGTGGACCGCCGAGGCCGAGCGCGCGTGGACCTCCGCCTACCGGTCCGCCGCCGCGACGATGATCGAGGCCGCGGAGCGGGACGCGGCGGACGCCCCGCCCTGGTGGCTCGCCGAGGTCGCCGCGCACGACCGCCGCGCCGGCGACCTCGCGGTCCTCACGCTGCGGCCCGAGCGTCCGCTGCCGTTCCTGCCCGGCCAGCGCGTCAGCGTGCAGACGCCCCGCTGGCCCCGCGTCTGGCGGCCGTACTGGATCGCGAACGCGCCCCGCTCCGACGGGATGCTGCGCCTGCACGTCCGCGCCCGCCCCGCCGGATGGGTCAGCGGCGCGCTCGTGCGGCACACCGCGCCCGGCGACACCGTGCTGCTCGGCCCGGCCGCGGGCTCGATGACGCTCGACCGGGACTCCGGCCGCGGGCTGCTGCTGATCGGCGGCGGCACCGGCCTCGCCCCGATGAAGGCGCTCGCCGAGCAGGCCCTCTCGTCCGGGCCCGGACGCGACGTCCACCTGCTCGTCGGCGCCCGCGACGGGCGGGACCTCTACGACCTGGAGGAGCTGCGCCTGCTGGAGTCCGCCTACCCGCGGCTGCGCCTGACCACGGTCCTGTCGCGACCACCCGAACCCCACGACGCGCCGGGCCGGGCGCCGGGCTCCCCGCAGGGCCGGCTGCCCGACGTCCTGCCGTGCTTCCTGGACCGCCTGCCCCACTGGGAGGACCTCGACGCCTACGTCGCCGGGCCCGCCCCCTTCGTCCGGAGCACCGCCACCGCGCTGCAGCGGCACGGGATGCCCCTCTCCCGGATCCACCACGACCTGCTCGACGCGGAGGACGAGCCGCCCCGCGCCGGCACGCCCGCCGGGACGTCCGCAGGGGCGCCCGTCACCAGCCCGCGCGTTCCCGCAGGAAGCGGGTCGTCGGCTCATCCGCCGGGTAGAACGATTCGATCGCCAGCTCCGCGACCGTGATGTCGACCGGCGTGCCGAACGTCGCGATGGTGGTGAAGAACGACAGCTCCCGGCCGTCCGACCGCAGCCGCAGCGGGACGACCACCTCGCCGCCCGCGGGCGGCGCGAACGCCTCCCCCACGTCCCCGGGGAAGCTCCGCAGCTCCCGGTAGAGCTGGGCGAGGCCCGCGTCCGCGGTCAGCGCCACGTGCCGCCGCACCCGGTCGATCATGTGGGCGCGCCACTCGGGCAGGTTCACGATGTGCCTGGCCATCCCGTCCGGATGCATGCTGAGGCGCAGCACGTTCAGCGGGGGCTCCAGCAGCTCCGGCGCGACGCGCTCCATGAAGAGCCCGGCCGCGGCGTTGGCGTCGACCAGGTTCCAGAACCGGTCCACGACGACCGCCGGGAACGGCTCGTGCCCGTCCAGGACCTGCTTGAGCGCCGCGCGGACGGTGTCCATCCGCGGCTCCTCGAACGGCGTCTCGCCGAACACCGGCGCGTACCCGGCCGCCACCAGCAGCAGGTTCCGGTCGCGCAGGGGGACGTCCAGGTGCTCGGCCAGCCGCAGCACCATGTCCCGGCTCGGTGCCGAGCGCCCGGTCTCCACGAAGCTCAGGTGCCGCGTCGACACGTCCGCCGCCGACGCCAGCTCCAGCTGGCTCAGCCTGCGCCGCTGCCGCCACGCGCGCAGCAGGTCCCCCACCGGTCTGACATCGCTCAACGCCGCCGTCACGCCCCCGACGCTACCCGCGGCCCGTAATGCCGGCGATTACGTCGCAGGTAACGTGCGACCGGCCCGACGCCTTTACATTGTAGATTCTTATTGGGGTGAGCGGCGCGGCCGCCGCCTAGACCTTCCGCCACTTGGGGATCCAGGTCCCGTCCTCGACGACGTAGTCGCCGAACAGGTCCGGGGCCTCCTTGCGCATCACTTCGCCGATCTTGCCGAACAGCAGCCGGATCTCCTCCTCGGCGCCCGGCGCGGTGCGGTTCTCCAGGGTGTGGCGCAGCGTGCGGACGTTGGCCGTCCAGACCAGGCCGGTCCCGACGCCCTCGGGCGCGAACCGCCGCATGAACGAGGTCTTGTGCTTCTTCTCCTTGAACGGCACGCCCTCGTCGTCCAGGCCGAAGTGCCCGGCCATCCACGCCTGGAACTCCTCCATCTGCTCCAGCATCGCGGTGGCGCGCTTCATCAGCTCGGCGTCCTCGCGGGCCCATTCGGGGAACCAGAAGGGGAGGTCCTGGAGCCGGACGAACCGCATCGACTCCTGCGAGATCGCCACCCCCGGACGGTGCCGCACGAGCTCGTGGGTGAGGACGCGGCTCACGTTGTGCAGGACGAAGCTGAAGTTGACGTGCTCCAGCACCGAACCGTGCAGGCTGCGCAGGATGTTCTCCAGATACTCGCCCGAGTCGGTCCGGATCCGCTTCACGTTGGGGTTCAGGCCCGGCTCCCAGGAGCGGTAGCAGAGCCGTCCCGCGAACTCGGCGAGGTTCTGCGGGTCGTTCAGCTCGTCGTCGAGGTCGCCCCGGTCGAGACGCTCCAGCCAGCTCTCGCCGCCGACGTCCCGCAGGTACCGGGAGACCTCGTCGTAGTCCAGGTCGGGCCGCGCTACGAGGAACACCTCTGGTTCGACGCTCTTCACTCTCGTATCCCCCTCGCTCGTTTCCGTCGTCCATAGGAAACCACCCCCCGCACGACGCCCGCGACCCGGGCACGACCGGTCTCCCCCAAGGCTGACCACGGAGATCACCGGGCCCGGTACCGTTGCCCGCGGAGGGGACCATGACTTATCAGGGCATTCTCGACCGGGCCCGGAAGTTCGAGCGGCAGGGGCGGGCCGGGGAGGCCGCGGCCGCGTACGCGGAGGCCGCCGAGGCGATGGAGGCGCGCGGCGACCTGGCGCCCGCCGTCGCGGCGCGGGCACGGTGCGCGCGGGCGCTCGCCGCGGCGGGGAAGACGGGCGAGGCGCAGCGGCTGCTCGACACGCTCGACCGGGGCGCCGCGTCCATGCCCGCCGCGGTCCGCGCCGGGCTGGACGCGCAGGCGGCGCACGTCATGGCCGCCGCGGGCCGTACCGGCGAGGCGGCCAGGCGGGCGTGGGCGGCGATGAGCGCGTTCTGGGCACTGCACGACGCCAAGCGCGCCGACGCCGCCGGGGTGCACGCGGCGCGGCTCATCGTCAAGGACGCCGGCCCGCGGGAGGCGCTGCGGCCGCTGCGCGAGCTGATGGCGCAGATGCCGCCCGGCGGGGACGGGCACCGGCAGGTCGCCAAGCTGCTCGCCGACGCCGAACGGCGGCCCGACCGCGACCACGACGTCCTGATCACCGATCCCGGCAGCGCCGCGTGGGGGCGGCTCGCCGCGGCGCTCGCCGTGGGCGCGCACCTCGCGGTCGGCAACGGGGTGGCCTGGAACACGCTCAACCATGACGACCCCGGCGGGGACCGGGACCTGCTGGAACGCGACTGGGGCATCACCGACCACGCGAGCTGGCGCGAGCAGATGGACGGGCTGCTGGAGGCCCGCAACAGCGACCCCGCCATCCAGATGGTCCTCGACCGGCGCGGGCGCGGCACCGACCAGGGGGCGTGGCGCGCGGCGATCGTGGCCTGGTGCCGGGAGCGGGACGTCGCGGAGCAGACCGTCCACGAGGTCGTCGAGATGTCCGGGCTGATCCTGCGGTACGAGTCGCGGTTCCGCGCCGACGGCCTCCTCCCGCCGGACGGGCGGGTCGAGAGCGTCTACGGCTACGACTTCGGCCGCGCGGTGAACATGGCCCGCTGGGGCCTGAACGCCGGGTACTGCGACGCGGAGGAGGCCGAGAAGTGCGTCCTCACCGCCGGGCAGCGCGCCAACCAGGTCTACACGTCGTGGGGGGCGTTCTCCGCCGGGTACGTCCTCGGGCGGATGCTGCGGTTCGACGACGGCGAGTTCGGCGAGTGGTACGAACGCTCCGTCGCCGGGCACCGCGTCCTGGCCGAGGAACCTGAGAGCCCCTGGCGTCGCATGGCGTGGGGCTAGGCCGCGCCGCCGGTCACGGTGTCGATGTCGGCGAGGATCGCCCGGCGGGCCTCCTCCTCCAGCGACGAGGCGGTCACGGCGTTGCGGGCCAGGGCCGCCAGGCCGTCGCGGCCCAGGCCGAACACCTCGGCGGCGATGCGGTACTCGCCGGTGAGGGTCGTGTCGAACATCGGCGGGTCGTCGCTGTTCAGCGTGACGAACAGGCCCTCGTCCAGCATCCGCGGCAGCGGGTGCTCGGCGATGGCGGCGACCTGCCCGGTGCACACGTTGGACGTCGGGCACACTTCGAGCGCGATCCGCGTCTCGCGCAGGTGCGCGACGAGGCGCGGGTCGTCCAGGCAGCTGATGCCGTGGCCGATCCGTTCGGCGTGCAGGCCCTCGACGGCCTCCCAGATCGTCTCCGGACCGGTCATCTCGCCGGCGTGCGGGAGGCTGCGCAGCCCGGCGGCGCGGGCGGCGGCGAACGCGGCGCGGAACGCGTCCCGGTGCGGCGGGCGCATCTGCTCGATGCCGCCGAGGCCGAACCCGACGAGCGCCTCCGGCGGGTGCCGGAGCGCGTGGTCGAGGGTGCCGCGGGCGCCGTCGGCGCCGAACTCGCCCGGGATGTCGAAGATGTAGGCGACGCGGATGCCGAGCCGCTCGCGGGCCTCGCGGACCGCGTGGTCGAGCGCCTCGGTGATCGCGGGCATCGGCATCCCGGCGCGCTGGTGCGTGTACGGGGTGACGGTCAGCTCGACGTACCGGACGTTCTGGGCGGCGAGGTCGCGGGCGACGCCGAACACGAGCGTCCCGACGTCCTCGGGCGTCCGGACGAGGCTCGACACCGCCTCGTACACCTCGGCGAAGTGCGGGAAGTCGCGGAACTCGTAGAAGGCGCGCAGCTCGCGCTCGTCCACCGGGACGGGCCCGTCGGGGTGGCGGCGGGCGAGTTCGAGCACGGTCGGGACGGACGCGGAGCCCACGAGATGGACGTGCAGCTCGACCTTCGGCAGGGCGTCGATGAACGCTTCGATGGAGGTTTTTTCGGTGAGCACGCCGTGAAGCTAACAGCCCGTCCGCCCGGCCCGGAAGGCGATCCGGACGAAGCTGCCACGAAATTGTCAGGAACGGCCCTGGGGCGGCGTTCCTGGTAGACAGGGGGCGTGCGGGCGGCTCGGTTGATCTCGATGGTGCTGCTCCTGCAGTCGCGGGAGACGATGACGGCGGGCGAGCTCGCGCGGGAGCTGGAGGTGTCCGAGCGCACCGTCTACCGGGACATGGAGGCGCTGTCGGCGGCCGGGGTCCCGGTGTACGCCGAGCAGGGCCGCGCGGGCGGGTACCGGCTCGTCGGCGGGTACCGGACGCGGCTGACCGGGCTCACCCGCGAGGAGGCCGAGGCGCTGTTCCTGTCCGGGCTGCCGGGACCGGCCGGGGACATGGGCCGCGGCGACGCGGTCGCCGCGGCGGAGCTGAAGGTCCTGGCGGCGCTGCCCGCCTCGCTGCGGGACGCGCCGTCGCGGGCGGGCCAGCGGTTCCATCTCGACGCGCCAGGGTGGTTCGGCGAGTCGGGCCCGCCACCGCTGCTGCGCGACCTCGCCCGCGCCGTTTGGGAGGACGAGCCGGTCGAGCTGCGCTACCGCCGCAAGGACACCGAGGTCACGCGGACGGTCGAGCCCTACGGGCTGGTGCTGAAGAACGGCATCTGGTACCTGATCGCGCGGGTCGGCGGCACGCCGCGCACCTACCGGGTGGACCGGGTCACCGGCGTCCGGCCGGCGGGCGGCCGCTTCGACCGCGACGAGGACTTCGACCTCGCGGCGCACTGGCAGGAGCAGGCGGCGTCGTTCGTGCGGTCGATGCTCCGGGAGGAGATCACCGTCCGGCTGTCGCCGGCGGGGATGCGGATGCTGCGGTTCGCCGTCGAGCCGTACGCGGCGCGGCGGGCGCGGGAGGGCGCCGGGGAGCCCGACGGGAAGGGGTGGGTGGTCACCACGCTTCCCGTCGAGTCGATGACGGTCGCGGCGTCGGAGCTGATGCGGTTCGGGCCGGAGGTCGAGGTCCTCGCGCCGCCGGAGCTGCGCGAGCGGATGGCGGACGCCGCCGCCCGACTCGCGGAGCTGTACGCGACCCGCTGATCCGGGCCACCGGCGTCGGGCGCGAGGAGCCCGGCCCGCCGGCGGCGTCAGGCGCGGGCGGCGGCCTCGGCCGTGCGGCGGATGCCGTCGTACTCGTCGTGCACGTCGGCGAGCGCGAGCGCGCCCACCAGCCAGGACAGCTTCTCCTCGCCGCCGCCCCTGGCCACGTCCTCCAGCAGCTCGCGGGGGTCGGACGGCAGGCCGAGCCGCTCGGCGGCCCCGGCGGCGCGCTCGTCGACGAAGGGCCCTGCCTCCGGCCAGAACATCTGCGCCTCGCGCAGGAAGACCGTCAGGCCGGCGTCGTCCATGCCGGGGATCTCCCGGAGGAGGTCGCGCAGCCGTCCGGCGTCGCCGTCCGCCGCCGCCCGGAGCCGCTGCAGGTCGCCGTCGTAGCGGTCCATGACGAGGCGGGTGGCCTCGCCCAGCCGCCGGGACGCCTGCTCGGCGCCGCCGTAGCCCGCGCGGTCGATGACCTCGGCCCGGCCGCGCTCGTCCGACTTCGCCATCTCGGGCGCGCTGTCCCAGTGCCGGTCCAGCAGGGCGCGGGTCGCGTCGACGGCGGCCCGCGACGGCGCGCCGTCGTCGGCGAGGATCGACAGGACCAGCAGCCGGAACAGCCCCGCCGCCGTGTTGGTCACCGTGAAGCCGGTGGTCTCGGCGACGTAGCCGTCCGGGTGCCGGTCCAGCAGGGTCCGGACGGTGGCCTTGGTGCGTTCGTCCATGGGCATGGCCGTTCGCCTCCTCGTCCTCGCTCGTCCCTCTCGTCCCGCTCGCGCGGCTAGCCCTGCTTGCGCGCGATCGCCTCGGCGAGCTCTTCCTTGGTCATCTTCGAGCGGCCCTGCACGTCGAGGTCGGCCGCGCGGTCGTACAGTTCCTTCTTGCTGTTGCCCTCGACGTCCACGCCGCCGAAGCTCTTCCCACGGCCGCGGCGGGCCTGCGGGTCCTTGGCCCGCGGGTCGGACGGGCCCTTGCGTCCCTTCGGGAGCCAGCGGTCGCCGCGCTTCTCGAACTTGTGCTTGAGCGCCGAGTAGGCGGTGCGGTGCGCCCGCTCCCCCTCCCCGTAGGTCTCGACCGCGGAATCGTGGGCCTTGGCGAAGGTCTCCTGGGCCTCCGCCGGGGAGCGCTGGAGCGTGCTGGGGAGCTCCTGCTTCCGCAGCTTGCCGCTCTTGGTCATCATCGGCATGGCTCCTCCTTCCAGGTCACTGCAAGCCATAACCGCCTCAAACCATCTGAAACAGGAGCAAATCCCCTTGTCAGCGGTAGCCGGTGACGTCGGCGGGCAGCCCCGCCTGCTCCACCTCGACGATGTAGCGCCACGCGTCCGGGCGGCTGCCGTCGGCGTCGGTGAAGCCGTACTCCTGCGCGAGACCGCCGCTGGACAGCGACGCGCCGTTCCAGCGGGCCCGGTCCGGGTCGGCGGCGAGCGCCGCGACGGCGCGTCCCACGTACGCCGGGGACTCCGAGATCGCGAAGTGCGGGACGTCCTTCGTGGCGTCGAGCCAGTTCGCCTCGGTGACCCCGAAGTTGTCGAGCATCGCCTCCGAGCGCAGCCAGCCTGGCGTCAGCGCCAGCGCCGTCGCCCCGTACTCCGCGATCTCCTCGGACTGGGCGAGCGCCATCCTGATCACGGCGCTCTTGACGAGGTCGTAGAAGTAGCCGACGTCCTTGCGGTACGCCGCGTTGTACTCGGCGGTCCCGTCGGTCATCTCGATCACGAGCCCGCCGGGCTCGCGGATCAGCAGCGGCAGGGCGCGGTGGCTGGTGATGGCGTGGGTGTCGATGCCGAGACGCAGCATCCGCAGCCCGTTGCCGAGGGACTGCTCCCACAGCGGCTTGCCGAACTCGAAGTAGTTGTCCGAGCCCCAGACGTCGTTGACGAGGACGTCCAGCCGGCCTTGCTCGGAGTCGATGCGCGCGACGAGCGCGCCGACCTGCTCAGGGTCGAGGTGGTCGACCCGGACGGCGATGCCCTCGCCGCCCGCGGCCGTCACCAGCTCGGCGGTCTCCTCGATGGTCTCGGGACGGCCCATCTCCGAGCGGTTCGCCCGGGTGGAGCGTCCGGTCACGTACACGGTCGCGCCGGCGGCGCCGAGCTCGACGGCGATACCGCGGCCCGCGCCGCGCGTCCCGCCCGCGACCAGGGCGATCTTTCCTGCCAGCGGGGTGGTGTTCGGTGTGGTGGCACTGCTCATGGGGACGATGCTGGCACCGAAACCTGACAACCCGTGTCAGCGTTCCGTCCCGGCGTGCCGCCACGCGGGCGAGAAGAGGGTCAGTTGAAGATGCTCACCCCTCCCGGGCCGACGAGCAGCCCGACCACGATGAGCACGAGGCCGAAGATCAGTTCGCGGCGGGCGAGGATCACGTAGACCCCGGCGATGACCAGGATCACGGCGATGAGCCACAGAATCGTCATCATGGCGGGCGGGATCCCCGTGGAGAGCGCCCGGAAACGAATACCGCGTTTCGGATGACCGAAATAGCCGTTTTGTACCTCAAGGCCGGGTCCCGGGCGCGGAGAGGGGATTGCTCCCCTCTCCGCTGGGATAACGGCGATCACTGCGTCGCGGAAGGGCGGCGCCGTGGCCGGTTACCCAGTCTTCCCGCGCCCGGTGGGTCGCGAAAGGACCCAGAGGACCATTTCGCCCCGCCGCCCCTCCTGCTTGGGGACTAGGGACGGCTCAGCCTCAGGACGTTGGCCACGATCCGGTGCCCGGCCCCGCCCGCCGCCGTGAGGATGGACTCCGGGTGGAACTGCACCGCCCAGCGCCGCCGCTCCGGGGCCTCGATCGCCATGACGACGTCGCCGGTCAGCGCCGTCACCTGGAACCCCTTCACCCGTTCGGGCGTGGCGTGCAGCGAGTGGTAGCGGGCCGCGGTGAACTCGTCCGGGAGGCCCTCGAACAGCGCGCCGCCGGTGACCTTGACCTGGCCGGGCTTCCCGTGGGACGGCTCGGGCAGCAGCGCCAGCTCGCCGCCCGCGTGCTCCACCATCGCCTGCAGGCCGAGGCAGACGCCGAAGACCGGGAGGTTCCGCTCGTCCAGGGCGTCCAGGAGGGAGTGGGCGGCGAAGTCCTCGGGGCGGCCCGGCCCCGGAGACAGGACGACCAGGTCGGGCGCGTGCTCGTCCAGCAGCCGCGCCGGGAACCCGTGCCGGAGGGTGACGACGCCGGCGCCCTGCTGGCGGAAGTAGTCGGCGAGGGTGTTGACGAACGAGTCCTCGTGGTCGACGAGCAGCACCTTCAGCCCGTCCCCCGCCCGGTCGGCCCGCGGCTCCACCCGGGGCCCGGCGGCGGCGCCCTCCTGGGACTCGGCGAGCGCGCCGAGCAGCGCGCTGGCCTTGAGGTGCGTCTCGCGCTCCTCCTCGTCGGGGTCGGAGTCGTAGAGCAGCGTCGCCCCGGCCCGGACGGTCGCGATGCCGTCGCGGATCTGCGCCGTCCGCAGCGTCAGGCCCGTGTTCATCGACCCGTCGAACCCGATGCATCCGACCGCCCCGCCGTACCAGCGGCGCGGCGACTCCTCCTGGTCCTCGATGAACTGCATCGCCCACGTCTTCGGCGCGCCGGTGACGGTGACCGCCCACATGTGGGTGAGGAACGCGTCGAGCGCGTCGAACCCGGGGCGCAGCCGTCCCTCGATGTGGTCGACGGTGTGGATCAGCCGGGAGTAGATCTCGATCTGCCGGCGGCCGAGGACGCGCACGCTGCCCGGCACGCAGATCCGCGACTTGTCGTTGCGGTCCACGTCGGTGCACATGGTCAGCTCCGACTCGTCCTTGGTGGACGACAGGATCGCGCGGATCTGCTCGGCGTCCTCCAGCGCGTCGGCGCCGCGCTTGATCGTCCCGGCGATCGGGCACGTCTCGACCCGGTCGCCGCCGACCCGGACGAACATCTCCGGCGACGCGCCGACCAGGTACTCGCCGTCGCCCAGGTTGAACATGAACTCGTACGGGGCCGGGTTGGTCTCGCGGAGGCGCTCGAAGAACGCGGCGGGCGCGTCGCACCGGCCGTACATGGCGTGCCCCGGGGTCACCTCGAACAGGTCGCCGCGGATGAACTTCTCCTTCGCGTCCCGCACCATCTGCGCGTACACGCCGGGCACGGGCTGCGGCGGAAGCTCCGCGTGCACCGGGACGGGCGTCGGCTCGGTGCCGCGCGCCAGTCCCTCGGTGCTCCTGCCCCCGATCTCGAACTCGTAGGAGAGGCGGTGCGAGGTCTCGCGCTTGCGGTCCACGACGACGAGTTCGTCGGGCAGGTGCAGGACGAGGTCGCGCTGGTCGTCCGGGCGTTCCAGGCGGGTCCGCAGCGGCTCGAACTGGAGCGACAGGTCGTACCCGAACGCGCCGTAGAGGCCGAGGTGCGGGTCGTCGCAGGCGAACAGGCCGACGATGGCGCGCAGGGCGGTGAACACGGTCGGCTGGCGGCTGCGCTCCTCCTCTGGGAAGAACCCCTCCGCCGGCGGGACGAACAGCTCGAAGAGGCCGAGCTCGTCGGTCCTCACCTCGCCGGCGTCGCGGAGGACGGCGGCCATGGCGGGCACGAGGACGCGCCCGCGCTCGTTGAGGGCCCGCACGGCGACCGTCCGGCCGCGGGCGACGATCTCCGCGCAGGGGTCGACGTAGGCCATGTGCCAGCGGCTGTAGCGGCCCGGGTACTCCATCCCGGAGCTGAGGACGCCGCCGCGCCGCTCCCCCACGGCGGCGACGAGGGCGTTCAGCACATCGGACTTGCGCTCGGGGTCGACCGGGATGGCCGTACGGCTCACCCGTACGCCCCCGGCCGTGACGAACTCGCTGGTCAGCGGCTGCTGTGAGACGGTCTCCACCGCGGTGGCCCCTCATGTCGGGCCCTCACCAGGCGGGGAGAACGCAAAACGACCGCCGGTGAGGGCGGTCGCCTGATCTGAACACGCACGAACCGGCACCGCCGCTAGCGGCGCCACCACCACTGGGAGGCTGCGATTCGCATGCGGCGAGGTTACCATGGGCACAGCTGAAAGGGATCACTTACTGGACGACGGAGCGGGCTCCCATGACCAGCGAGAACACCGAGTTCGAACTGCGCGGCGTCAACCATCTCGCGCTCGTCTGCAGCGACATGGAGCGGACGGTGGGCTTCTATCAGGGCGTGCTCGGCATGCCGCTGATCAAGACGATCGAGCTGCCGATGGGCTGGGGCCAGCACTTCTTCTTCGACTGCGGCGGCGGGAACGCGCTCGCCTTCTTCTGGTTCCCGGACGCGCCCGAGCCCGTCCCCGGCGTGTCCGCGCCGAAGACCCTGCCCGACCGGGGCGAGCTGCTGTCGGCCGTGGGGTCGATGAACCACGTCGCGTTCGACGTCCCGCCGGAGCGGATCGAGGAGTACCGCGACCGGCTGATCGCCAAGGGCGTCGACGTCGGGGTGCTGCTCAACCACGACGACAGCGAGTTCGGTGTCGCGCCGGAGAACCACGAGGGCGTGTTCGTCCGCTCCATCTACTTCAAGGACCCCGACGGGATCCTGCTGGAGTTCGCCGCGTGGACCCGGGAGCTCGACCGGCCCACCGACGTCCGGCACGAGCCGCGGACCGCCGCCGACCGCACCGTCTGAACGACGCCTCAGCTCCCGCGCACCCCGCTTCCTGGTGGAACGATCCACTCAGTCGTGCCGTGAGCGAGATCACACCGTGATCATGTGACGTGTACTCTCGCCCGGCCGCACTCTCCGGCACGGCACGGTCACGCGATCCGGACGGCCGCGCCCGCGACGCACGACGAGGAGGACCCCCGTTGGCTCCCGAGAACCCGAAGAAGACCGACCCGAAGGACACCGATCCGCCCCCGCCGTCCCCGCCCGCGCCGCCGCCACCGCCGTCCAGTGGACGCTCCGACCGGAGTCCCTGGAACTGGCTGCTGCTCCTCCCGGTCGCGGTGCCGCTGATGACGTTCATCTACAACAGCGACGAGCCCCGCCTGGCGGGGTTCCCCGCCTTCTACTGGATCCAGCTCGCCTTCATCCTGCTCGGCGTGAGCACCACGGTCGTCGTGTACCGGATGACCAGGAAGCGGGGCTGAGCCATGGCGAGCGACCACATCACCGAGATCGTCATCTTCTCCCTGTTCTTCCTCGTGGTCAGCGGGATGGGGTTCGTCGCGGCGCGCTGGCGCCGCGCCGAGACCCTCGACAACCTGGACGAGTGGGGTCTCGGCGGCCGCAGCTTCGGCGGCTGGGTCACCTGGTTCCTGATCGGCGGCGACCTCTACACCGCGTACACGTTCGTGGCCGTCCCGGCGCTGGTGTTCGGCGCGGGCGCGGCGGGGTTCTTCGCGGTCCCGTACACGGTCGTCGTGTATCCGCTGGTGTTCCTGTTCCTCATCCGGCTGTGGTCGGTGTCGCACGTGCACGGGTTCGTGACGCCGGCCGACTTCGTCCGGGCGCGGTTCGGGTCGCCGACGCTGGCGCTGCTGGTCGCGATCACCGGCATCGTCGCGACGATGCCCTACATCGCGCTGCAGCTGGTCGGCATCGAGGCGGTGCTGAAGGCGATGGGCGTGCACGGCCACTGGCCGATCATCATCGCGTTCGTGATCCTCGCGGCCTACACCTACCAGTCGGGGCTGCGCGCGCCGGCGCTGATCGCCTTCGTCAAGGACGCGCTGATCTACCTGGTGATCATCGTGGCGGTGCTGTACATCCCGGCGAAGCTCGGCGGCTGGGGCGAGGTCTTCGGGGCGGCGAAGGCCAAGTTCGAGGCGACGCCCGCGCCCGGGGACGGGATCACGATCGCCGGGAGCGGCCAGCTGAACTACGCGATGCTGGCGCTCGGCTCGGCGATGGCGCTGTTCCTGTACCCGCACAGCGTCACCGGCGTGCTCGCCGCCCGCAACCGCGACACGATCAAGCGGAACATGGCGGCGCTGCCCGCCTACAGCCTGGTGCTCGGCCTGATCGCGCTGCTCGGCTACATGGCGATCGCGGCGGGCGTGAAGCCGGTCACCACCGACGGCAAGCCCGACGCGAACACGGCCGTCCCGGTGCTGTTCGACCAGATGTTCCCGGACTGGTTCGCCGGGGTGGCGTTCGCCGCCGTGGGCATCGGCGCGCTGGTCCCGGCGGCGATCATGTCGATCGCCGCGGCCAACCTGTTCACCCGCAACATCTACCGGGAGTACCTCAAGCGGGACGCGACCGAGAAGCAGGAGGCGACGGTCAGCAAGCTGGTGTCGCTGATCGTCAAGGCCGGTGCGGTGCTGTGCATCCTCGCGCTGGACCCGGAGTTCTCCATCGACCTCCAGCTGATCGGCGGCGTGATCATCCTGCAGACGCTGCCGGCGGTGGCGCTCGGCCTGATGACGCGCTGGTTCCACCGGGGCGCGCTCATCGCCGGATGGGCCGGCGGCATGGCCGCGGGCCTGTGGATGCTGTACCAGATCCCGAACCCGGCGAAGGGCAAGGAGCACTTCGGCGGCTCGGCCTACCCGCTGAGCGACCTCGGCATCGACACCACCATGACGATGTACGCCGGGATGCTGGCGCTCGCCGTCAACGTCGCGGTCGCGGTGGCCGGCACCGTGGTCTGCCGGGCCGCGCGGCTGGCGGACGGCCTGGACGCGACCCGCACGTCCGACTACTTCGCGGACGAGGGCGACCCGAAGGTCAAGGAGCTGGACCTGACCTCTAGCACCTGAGCCGGCGGCCGGTGACGGAACGGCACGTTTCCGCTCGGGCCTGCATATTTCCGCATCGTCCCATTTCGCACCGGCCGCGCCTTTCAATTCCGGGTGCCCGAAAATTCGTTTCGGGCACCCGGAGCCATGATCACGTCCGTCAGCTGGGCTTTCGCGCCGGGCTGACCGGTGATCGAACACTCCGGAGATCGTCCCCGTCAAGATCCGGTGCTTGTCCGGAGGCGGCCACCGGCACTGCCTGCGGGTTCACAAATGACCTGGTCAGAGGCCGGGATCTTGGCAAATTATTAGGATAGTTTCCTATTTATGCCGAAAAGACCAGCGGCCGTGCTGACGGCCGCCGCGCTCACCGCGGCCCTACTTGCGGCCGTCCCGTCGAGCGCGGCGTCGGCGGCCTGCAACCCGGACCCCCGCGATCTCATGGTCACCTACCAGCCGGTCGACCACACCGTCGCCGACGCGCAATATCACCTCGCGCGACTGACCATCGACAACAACGACAACAGCTGCGCCCTTGGCAGCGCCGGATGGGCGCTGTACTTCAACGGCGTGCGGCAGCCGACCGCCGTCCTCGCGGGCGAGGTCGGCGACATCGGCCGCAAGCAGCTCGCATCCCAGGGCCTCGCCGTGGCCCGCGCCGACGCCGCGCAGAGCGGCGACTTCTACGCCCTCAAACCCGCGGACGGTTTCAAGGCGATCGCCCCCGGCGAGCGCCGCGAGATCGACATCTACTTCGAGGTGTGGGCCGTCCACAAGTCCGACGCCCCGAGCGGCTGGACGATCGCCTACAACGGCGGCAAGCCCGCGTGGGTGCCGGCCAAGTCCCTCCTCGACCCGACCGACCCCAAGCAGACCAAGGCGTTCTCGGGCGACAAGCGTCCCGTGGAGACGGCGGCGACCCGGTACGCCGAGAACACCACGCCGAAGCTCGACCTCACGCTCCAGCAGAGCCTCGTCCCGCAGCCGCTGTCGGCGAAGTCGAACGGCGGCACGATCGCGATCGGCGGGGCCTCGCCCGTCACGGCCCCGCGCGAGCTGAGCCGCGAGGCGGGCTACCTGCGCTCCGCGCTGAAGGACGTTGCCCGCGGGCGGGGCGCGCCGATCTCGCTGAGCGTCAACCCGAAGCTCGACGTCGACGGTGACGGCAAGGCCGACGCCGAGGGCTACACGCTCAGCGCGACCGACAAGGGCGTGCAGATCGTGGGCACCGACGCGGCCGGGGTGCTGTACGGCATCCAGACGCTGCGCCAGCTCATCCCGACCGGCGGCTACAAGACCGCCGCGCAGGGGCACCGCGCGTGGAACGTGAGCGTCCCGCAGGCCGAGATCGCCGACGCGCCGCTGTTCGGTTACCGCGGCCTGCACATCGACACGGGCCGGCACTTCGAGTCCAAGCAGACGATCCTGAAGTTCCTCGACCTGATGAGCTTCACCAAGCTCAACAAGCTGCACCTCGGGGTCACCAACGACGAGGGCTGGCGGCTGGAGATCCCCGGCCTGCCCGAGCTGACCGACTTCGGCTCCAAGCGGGTGCACGACCTGCAGGAGAAGGACGGGCTGCACCAGGGCATGGGGTCGGTGAACGACCTCGGCGGCGGTGACGGCGTCAACGGCAAGGCCCGCAACGAGACCGAGGCCAACCTCGGGCAGCGGCCGACCTACCAGGGCTACGAGGACAACACCCTGAACTTCGTCGGCAAGGGCAGCGGGTACTACACCGTCAAGGACTTCGAGGAGATCCTGCGGTACGCGTCCGACCGGCACATCGAGGTCATCCCCGAGCTGAACTTCCCCGCGCACGCCCGCGCGGCCGTCCAGTCGATGGAGCGCCGCTACCAGAAGACCAACGACGGCACCTACCGGCTGCTCGACCCCGAGGACACCAGCAAGCACGTCAGTGTCCAGTACTACACCGACAACCTGGCGAACCCGTGCCTGGCCAGCACGTACACGTTCCTGAACAAGGTCGTGTCCGAGGTGGCGAAGATGTACGGGCGGGCGGGCGTCCCGTTCAACCGGCTGAACCTCGGCGGCGACGAGCCCCCGGGACCGCCGGCCGGATGGTGGTCCGGATCGCCGGCGTGCAAGAAGAACCCCGACACCGAGGGCAAGACCGGCGAGCAGCTGAAGGAGCTCTTCTTCGGCCGCTACAACGAGATCGCCCAGAAGCACGCCAAGACCACCGCCGGGTGGGAGGACATCACCGACCCGACCCACAAGTTCCGCCTCAAGAACTTCGCGCCGCTGCCGTGGCAGAACGTCTGGGGCTGGGGACGTGAGGACTGGGCGTACCGGTTCGCCAACGAGGGCACCCCGGTGATCCTCGCGCACGCGACGAACCTCTACATGGACCTCGCCTACAACAAGGACCCGGACGAGCCCGGCTACTACTGGGCGGCACTGGTCGACGAGGAGAGCACGTTCACCTACCAGCCGTACAACGTGTACGCGAACGCGACCTCGGACCGCTGGGGCAACCCCGTCACACCGAACCCGGACTGGACGAAGCTGACCGCCGAGGGCAAGAAGAACATCCTCGGCCTCGAGGCCCAGCTTTGGGCCGAGAACGGCAAGACCCCCGGGATCCGCGAGTACCAGGCGTTCCCCAAGCTCCTCGGCGCGGCCGAGCGTGCCTGGAACCGGAACACGCCGGCGCCGGAGAAGATGGGCGAGGCCTGGAACGTCTTCAACAACACGCTCGGCCAGAAGACGTTCCCGCTGCTGTCGTTCTACAAGCCGGTCGGGATCTACGGTGACGACGGCGTGAACTACCGCATCCCGCTGCCGGGGGCGAAGATCACCGACGGGACGCTGACGGCGAACGTCCGCAACCCGGGCCTGGAGATCGAGTACTCGACGGACGGCAAGACCTGGCGGCTCTACACCGGGCCGGTCAAGGTCGGCGACACGGCGCTGACCCGTACCCGCAGCGCGGACGGGCGCACCAGCCGCATCTCGCCGGTCGGCGTCGGCAACTGGCAGGGCGTCGAGTCCTACCGGCCCGGCGACCTCGTCCGGCACCAGGGCGAGCTGTACCGGGCGACGCGGCCGCGCAGCGGCAAGGAGCCCGGCCGCACCCAGCACTACTGGACGCTGCTCCGGTAGCCCGCCCGATCCCCTGTAAGGCACGCGATTTCCGCAAGGCAAAGGCCCGGTCGTCCGCTCTCCGGACGGCCGGGCCGCTCACTTCGGGCCCGCTCTCCCAGGCCCGCGTCTCAGCTGAAAGGGCGGCGGTCTCGCCTCGGTCAGGCGCGCCCGTACTCGTCTTCGAGGCGCTCGATGTCGTCCTCGTCGAAGTGCCCGAACGCGATCTCCATGACGCGCACCGGCGGGCCGTCCGAGCCGAGCCGGTGCGTGTCGCCGGCGCGGATCAGGACCCGCTCCCCCACCTCGGGCAGGATGCGCCGGCCCGCGACCTCGAACACCGCGCCGGGGTCGAGCGCCACCCACATCTCGTCGCGGTCGCGGTGCCGCTGCAGGCTGAGCCGCTGCCCCGCCGCCACATGGATGATCTTCACGGTGGACGGCTCGTTGAGCGTGAAGCGCTCGAAGCTCCCCCAGGGCCGCCGCTCGGTCTCCACGTCGGGTTCCGGACGCGGGGCGGGCTCGGACGGCGCCTCGGGCTGGGGGCGCGCTGCCGGTTCGGGGCGCGAGCCGGTCTGCGAGGGGGCATCGGTCTTCACAGTCACCTCGGGGATCGTGTCTTGTCGGACGGCTGCGGGCCGCGGGCGCCGGACGCGGCGGCCGGCAGCCCGCCGAGGACGAGGTCGGCGAGCCCGTCCACGACGGTCTCGCGCGGCACGTCCGCGCCGTGGTCGAGCCACCAGTCGCCGGCGGTCTGCACCATGCCGACGATCGCGTGGCCCCACACGTAGGCGCGGGCCCGGTCCGCCATCTCGCCCTCGGCGATCATCACCTCGGCCAGCTCCCGGCTGACGTCGCGGATCATCGTGCTCATCGCGCTGTGCGTCGCCGTGTCCTCGGCGCTGGCCCGGTGCATGAGGAAACGGTAGAGGTTGAGGTTCTTGGAGATCGTCGCCAGGTAGGTGTCGATGGTGGAGCGGGTGCGCACGCGGATCGGGTCGTCGCGGGAGAACTCCGCCCGGATGGCGTCGATCAGCTTGCGGGTGTGCCGCTCGGCCAGCGCCTGGTACAGGCCGCTCTTGTCGCCGAAATGACGGTAGAGGATCGGCTTGCTGATCCCCGCCTCGGCGGCGATCGCGGCCATGGACGCCTCCGGTCCCTCCCGCTGGATGACCCGGTCGGCGGCCTCCAGGAGGGCACGCCGGCGTCCGGGATCGCGTCTGGTCCCCGGCGCCGCCCCGCCCCCCGGTCTCGTCATGGATGCACGGTATCGGCGGGTGTTACCCGGCGACAACACCGCCTGGCCTGCACGGAAGACGCGCCCCCATGCCACCCCCGGTCACCGATGCCCGGTTTGGCATGATTTGCGAGTGTGCCGGAGCCGCGCCCGGGGGGACGATCGAGGTCATCACCGAGGAGGTTCCCGATGCCGTCTCCCAAACGTTCCGTCCTGATCGCCGCCGGCCTCGCCGCGCTGGCCACGGGGCTGTCCGGCGCCCAGCTCGCGGCGGGCGCCGCGGCCGTTCCCGCCCAGGCCCCCGCGCCGGGCCCCGGCGTGCGCGGCGTCGTCCTCGCCGTCCACGGCGGCGCGGGCTCGCTGCCGCGCGGCAGCCTGACGCCCGAGCAGGAGAAGGCCTACCGCGACGGGCTCACCCGGGCCCTGCGCACCGGCTACGAGCTGATCAAGGACGGGAAACCGGCGCTCGACGCGGTCGAGAAGGCCGTCAACGTCCTGGAGGACGACCCGAACTTCAACGCGGGCAAGGGCGCGGTGTTCAACACCGACGCCGAGCACGAGCTGGACGCCTCGCTCATGAACGGCAAGGACCGCAGGTCGGGCGCGGTGGCGGGCGTCCACCACACCAAGAACCCGATCTCCCTCGCCCGGCTGGTGATGGAGAAGTCGCCGCACGTCTTCATGGCGGGCGAGGGCGCCGACGACTTCGCGCTCCGCAACGGCGTGCCGTTCACGCCGCAGGACTACTTCTGGACGCAGCGCCGCTGGGACCAGCTCATGGCAGCCAAGGGCAACCCGCCGGCCGCCGCGTCGGGCGCGAAGGCCGAGCGGTCCGAGGCGGGCGGGACGGTCGGGGCGATCGCCCTGGACGGCGACCGGAACGTCGCGGCGGCGACGTCCACCGGCGGCCTGACCAACAAGCAGGCCGGGCGCGTGGGCGACTCCCCCGTCATCGGCGCCGGGACCTACGCCGACAACCGCACCGTCGCGGTCTCGTGCACCGGCACCGGCGAGGTCTTCATCCGCGGTGTCGCCGCGCACGACATCTCCGCCCTCATGGAGTACGCGCGCATGCCGGTGACGAAGGCGGCCGCGACGGTCGTCAACCAGAAGATCCCGGCGCTCGGCGCGACCGGCGGCGCGATCGCGCTGGACGCCCGCGGCACCCTCGCCGCGCCGCACAGCACCAAGGGCATCATCAACGGCTACGTGACCAGGGACGGCGAGATCACGACGAGGCTCTACGACGACGAGACCCCGCCGGAGTAGCCCGCCCGGAGGAGCCGGTCACCGCGCCGGACGGGGTCTCGTCCAAGGCGTCTTCGAGCGCGTCCGCGAGGGGTAGCCGCCCGCCCTCCGCGAGGGCGGCGCGGTACCGCTCCGCACCGAGCGCCTCCATGGCCTTGCCGGTGTGTATCTCCCTCAGCAGCGCGTGATGGGGGCCGAACCAGGACGTCTGCGTGCGCTCGCGCAGCCGGTCGGCGGCCCCCAGCAGCCTGATGGCGCGGTCGGGCTCGCCCTGGCTCGACATGCACGCGGCGATCGCCTCCAGCGCCAGCGTCATGCCGAGCCCGTCGTCCAGGTCGCGTTTGATCCGCAGCGACGCGCGGAGCCGCTCCATCGATGCCTCCAGGTCGCCGGCGAGCCAGAGCGCGAGCCCGCCGACGAGCATGCCGTACGAGCGGACCCACAGCTCGCCGCGTTCCTCGCCGGCGCGCACCGCGCGGTCGGCGTGCTCGGCGGACGCGGCGAACTCGCCCTTGAACAGGTGCGCGACGCCGCGGAAGACGTCGACGAGCAGGAGGAGCACGTCGTCGTGGCCAGAGCCGCGATATCGGTTGTCGGCCGTCGTGAGCAGTTGCAGCGCGAGATCGAAATCGCCTGTGAAAAGGGCCTTGATGCCCTGGCCCGCGTAGGCGAGCGCGATGCCGGGCCGGTCGTCCTCGGCCTGCCCCTGGGCCAGCGCCCGGTTCAGTAACTCATCGGCCCGGTCCAGATCGTTCTGGAGGGTCATCACCAGGGCGGCCACCGCGAGGCAGCCCGACCACCCCGGGCCGGTGGTGTCGCGGGTCTCCAGCACCCGGTCGAACCACTGCCGGCCCTCGCCCAGCGTCCCGCGCAGCGCCCACAGGCGGCCGAGGGCCTCCACCGCGTCGCGGAGCCGCCCGGGCTCCGCCGTCGCGACGCCCTCGCCCAGCAGCGCGCGGATGTTGCCGCGCTCGCCGTCGAACCACTCCAGCCAGCGGGCCTGGGACGCGCCCGCCAGCTCCCGGTGGGCGCGACCGAGCAGCCCGGCGTACCAGGCGAAGCAGCGGCGGCGGAGCCGGTCGGCCCCGCCGAGCTCGGTGAGGCGCTCCGCGCCGTACTCGCGCAGGGTGTCGAGCATCCGGTAACGGGCCTGGCCGCCGCGGTCGGCGCGCTGCGCGATCGACTTCTCGACCAGGCCCGTCAGCGCCCCGACGACCGCCTCGGACGGCAGGCCGTCCCCGGCGCACACGTTCTCGGCGGCGTCGAGGTCGAAGCCGTCGGCGAACACCGAGAGCCGGGCCCACAGCAGCCGCTCCTCGGCCGAGCAGAGTTCGTGGCTCCAGTCGACCGCGGCGCGCAGCGTCTGGTGCCGCCGCACGTTCGTGCGCCTGCCGCGGACCTGGAAGAGGTGGGTGCCGAGCCGCCCGAGCACCTGGTCCAGCGAGAACGCCCGCAGCTGGACGGCGGCGAGCTCGATCGCCAGCGGGATGCCGTCGAGCCGGTCGCACAGCCGGGTGGCGGCGTCGCGGTTGCCGTGCGTGAGCGTCCAGCCCTGGACGGCCGCGGCGGCGCGCTCGGCGAACAGCCTGACCGCATCGCATTCGGCGCCGTCCGGGGCGCCGTCCGCGGCCGGGCCCGGACGGCCGAGCGGCGTGACGACGACGGTGTGCTCGCCCATCACGTCCAGCGCCTGGCGGCTGGTCGCGAGGACGTGCAGCCCGGCGGCGGTCCGCAGCAGCTCCTCGGCCAGGATGGCGCACTCGTCCAGCAGGTGCTCGCAGGTGTCGAGGACGAGCAGGACCCGGCGGTCGGCGAGATGCTCGGCGAGCCGGGCGGCGGCGTCGCCGTCCTGCTCGGTCAGCCCGAGCGCGTCGCAGATCGCCTGCGCCAGCAGCGACGGCTCGGTGAGCCCGGAGAGCCCGACGAAGTACACGCCGTCGTCGAAGGCGTCCCGCACCTGCGCCGCGGCGCGGACCGCGAGCCTGGTCTTGCCGACGCCGGCGGGCCCGCTCAGCGTGACCAGCCGGTGCTCGTCGAGGAGCCGCCGCAGCCGGGTCAGCTCCGCGTCGCGGCCGATGAAGCTGGTGAGTTCCGCGGGGAGCCGTCCCGTCTGCCGTTCCAGGATCGCGTTCGACGCCATGGCCGCCTCCGAGTCCGCTCCCGCCGGAAGCCCGGCTACCAACGACATCCTGGATTGTATTCGCATCACCACGCAGAGCAACTGCGATCGGCGGATTATCAGTGGTCGCGGCCCCACAACGGGCCGCGCCCGCGTCCTTGCGGGACGCGGGCGCGGATGCGGCTAGGCCGTCTGGGTCAGCACTTCTTCCAGGCGAACTGGTAGATGGTCCGCACGCTGCCGTCGGCGGAGTCGAACGACATGAAGCTGGTCTCCTTGCCGTCGCCGCCCTCGACGCGCAGCTCGGTGTTGATGTTGAAGTTGCGGTTCTCACCGCACGGCTTGTAGACGAGCTCGGCGACCGGGGTCCGGTCGGTGAACTGCCAGTTGCCGGAGGTCTTGCCCTTGACGGTGTGGCTGATGGCCGTCGACTGGGCCATGCCCTGGTGGTAGTAGTTCGCGCGCTCGGTCCCGGTCACCCCGGCGCCCAGGTACGCGAAGCCGCGGTAGTCGGCGCTGGCGATCGCGTAGGTGAAGCCCTGCGGGATGTGCACGGCCAGGCTGAGCTGGCAGTTCTTGCGGAAGTCGGTGGGCTTGGAGTCGCCGCCGCGCTGCGCGGTGTAGTCGCTGTAGGTGACGGTGAACGCGGTGTTGTCGCTCGACGGGGCCACGGCGGCGGTGCCGGCGGGGCACCCGGAGCCGTTCACCGTGAGGACCTCCATGGTGATCTTGCCGGGGGGCGGCGGGTCGTCCGTCGCGGACGCCGCCGGGGCCGCGACCACCGACAGCGCGAGCGCGGACAGGCAGGCTGCCGAGGCGGTCAGACCTTTGCGCATGGTCTTTCTCCTTCTGAGTGGGGGTGACACGGGGTTAAGGGGACACGCGCACCGGCGGTCGCGAAAAAACCCGCGAGGCCCTCGCACATACGATTCCTTTTCACTGGAATTCAATGCTCTCCGGGGCGACAAGCAGGGCGACCGCCCGGCAATTCTTTGCGCCCCTGAACTCGCCGAATAGACGTGGGAGCCAGGAACCGGTTTGAGCTTAACCAGGGCATCCCCGAATCTCAATCACCAGTCTTTAACTTCGCTATACTTGAATAGAATTGGAGACTCGGGGCTGCAGCGTTCCATTTCATCAACGGCAATCGAACACGCAGTAAATTTCCACTCGGGAACGTTCCATCGAGCCGAGCCGGCTCAACGGCCCCCGAACGCCACGCCCCCCGGGCACGTTCGGGGAGGCCGGACAGAACCCCTGTCGCAGCCGTGACTGGACGGCCGGCACGGACGCCTGAGACGGACGGCCGAGAGCGGACAACCGGCACCCGGAACGGGTCAGCGCGCCGGGTCCTTCTTCCAGGGGCTGACCGCGAGCTTTCCGGTGGTTCCCAGATCGAGTTCCGGAGTGACCATGACGGGCCTGGCCCCGGGCTTGGCCCTGACCCTGACGTAGGGGACGTTGACCGCCGCACTGCCGGCGTCGGTGGTGTTGCGCCACATCAGGCCGCTGCCGGCCGTCTGGCCCGGCGCCAGGACCACCGGCCGGGCCGGGGCATCGAAGTCGGTCACGGTGGCGATGCCGCCGCTGCCCTTGAAGATCTTGACGGCGGGAACGGGCTTCCTGTCCTCGTCCAGGAGCTGAAGGACCGGGAAGCCGTTGAGGTGATAGGCGCGGGTCCCGCAATTGGTCAGGCGCAATCCCACCACGCGCAGCCCCATGGCGGCGTCTCCGGCGTCGACCGTCAGCCGCACACCGGAGGGCGGGCAGGGGCCGGTCTCGGCCGGAGCCTCGGCGGCCGGGACCCGCCGGACTTTGGCGATGCGCACACGCCCCTTATCGCCGCGCAGGTCCGGCGCGGAGCCGCTCAGGCGGACGGCCCGCCTGACGGTCTGGCCCGGCCCCACGTCGGGCACCGTCTGCTTGGTGTTCTCCAGAACCGCGCCGGAGCCGGACACCGCGTCAAAGGTGATGGTGTAGGTGAACGGTTCACTCTCACGATTGGCGACCTCGAACTCGGCGGAGATCACCGGGGGCGTCTCCTGGTGGGACCAGCCGCTCATGCCGATGATCCGCACCCCGTCCCGCGCCAGTTCGTCAGGGGCGCCGGGAAGCGCCGTACTGCCGGACGAGGTCGCGTTCACGCCGCCGACCGCTGACCCGCCCTGCGTGCCACAAGCCGTCATGAACACGGCACACGCGAGAACGGTGGACAGTACGTGGACCAAAGCGGGACGCATCCAGCCATCCCACCACAAGTACGAGGATGCAAGGACAGCGCCGTCCGGCGGGAAGGCCGGGCGAGCGGGCCGTCAAGCGGACCGGTTCAGGGCGGAGGCCCCGGTCCCTGAGCGACTGCCTGCGCGCCAGGTCGAACGACTCGACGGGGCAGGTGACGAGGGCCACGTCCACCCCGGCCAGCAGCCGGACCACCTCAGCGCGGCGGTGCACATGCCCGTGGAAACGGACGGGCAGCGCCTTCCGGTCCGCGAGCGAGCGGAGCGCGGTGTGCACCGGCCCGCTGCCCATAACGTCAAGGTGCACCGGAACGCCGCGCCGCCGCAGTTCCCGCACCGTCGCCATTGCCAGGTCGGGACGTTTCTCACTGGAGAGCCGCCCCAGATGGACGAGCCGGAACGATCCGGAGCGTCCGGCCGTGTCGTCGGTGGGACGGAAAGTGGCGAGGTCGACGCCGAGCGGGACGCGGTGCAGGTGGGGCGTCCCCACCCGGGCGAACTCGGCCGCGGCGAACGCCGAGGTCGTCACGACCGCGTCGAACATCGCGGCGAGCCGCCGGTTCCGGCGGTCGGTGACCGGTTCCACCGGGAGGCGGCCGGGCAGGTGCGGCGCCAGGATCGCGTCCAGGAGCCCAGGGCCGCGTGCTATTTCATAAGCTGCGACCACGGCCAGAAGTCCGGCGCCCCCTCTTCCTGGGCGGCGCGTCCGGTCAAGCACGACTCAGCTTCGCCAGCTCCCGCCGGCGCCCCACGAACGGTTCCGCCACCCAGCCAGTGTCACCCAGCCCCGATCACCGGGTCCCGCGAATCAGGCCCTCGCCGCGTGACTGACAGCCACGACATTTTCCAGCAATGAGTGAGGTCGATTGGAGCCGCCAGTCGTGGTGCTGGAGGGAGCGCTGCCAGTCGGCGGACTCGAATGGTTCACCCTCTTTGATCCTGCTCGGAGGCAAGGACTCCGCGCAGTCCCCCGGCTGATTGCTGGGCATCGCGTGCACGTCCATGACCCCCAGACGGGTGCCGGACGACTTGCTCCGGGCCCGCGGTCCCGTCCAGCGCCGATGTGGCGGAAGCGGTTGGGGGGAACGACTGCCCTTCCCGAGGCGGGTGTTAGGGGTGGTCGATGGGTGGGGGTGGGGTCCAGCGGTTGGTGGGGGTGGGGATGCCATGAGCGGGCTTGAGTTCTTCGGGGATGGCGTAGTGCATGACGCGGCCACGAGTCAGTGAGGACAGTTCCAGATGCGTGATCAGGCGGCCGAGGCGGTCGGAGATTTGGGCGGCCCAGGGGCCGCGGTCCTCGAAGCGTTCGATGGTGTTCAGGAGGGCGGGCGCGGTCTTGACGAGGGTGTCGAAGCGGGAGCGGGGGACCTGGAGCCAGTCGGCGGCGGTGTCGCCGATCAGGTAGCGGATGAGGGCGGGGACGAGGGGGTCCAGCAGGGTGCCGGGGACGACCTGCTCGTACATGTCGATCAGCTGCCGGGTCAGGTGGGCGCCTTCGGGTGAGGGGCCCATGTGCCGCAGCATGTACCGGTCGGAGAACTCGCGGGCGGCCTGCAGGTCGGGCGGGATGTCGTCGGGGTCGCAGCCGAGGATGGCGCCGACGACCGTCCAGGCGTAGTAGTAGGCGTCGGCGCCGCCGGGGGTGATGTGGACGCCGAGGCGGTGCAGGGCGTCCAGGACCTGGATGCTGAACATCATCAGCCCGCCGAGCATGTCCTCCTGGCAGATCGCCACGGGTTCGGGCCAGCGATCTTCCTGGCGCAGGTGGCGGCGGATGGTGGCGTGCAGCAGCCGGACCTTCTGCGCGGCGGGCAGGAACCGGCCGCCCGCCTCGAACGCGTCGGGTTGCATGAGGTAGACGGTGAACTGGCCGGTCTCCGCCATCCGCCGCGCCGGGTAGTCCAGCGAGTGGGTGGCCGACAGCAGCCTGGCCACGTGCGGGACGACGTAGCAGGCGGGCATGGACGCGAACGACAGCGCGGTGGAGATGTGCACGTCGTTGTCGATGAAGAACTGCCGGGCTCGTTCCATCGTCGCCCAGTCCACCCAGTCGGGGGGCGTGGCCGTGGCTTGCAGGTAGTCGCGGGCGGCGGCGGGCAGACCGTCGGGCAGGTCCTGCCCGGAAGTGGTGAACCAGCGCATCAGCGTGTTGAACCGGGGAACCTGCCCGCCGGTGAACAGGGCCTCGACGGTGGCGTCGGCCAGGTCGTCGCCCTTGAGGCGCAGTGCGTCCAGGTGGGCGTCGGTGTAGCGGCCGGTCGAGGCGGCCGGTCCGGTCCGAGTGGACGAGCCGGTCCGGTCGGCGGGTTCAGGCATCTGCGGTCACCTCGGCGATCAGTCGGGTCAGGGCGGCTGCGGCTTCGGGCGGCAGGCGCACGTGTTCCAGGGCCGCTCGTGCCGCGCCGGCACGGTCGTCGATCATCCGCCGGATCTGGTCGCGGGCGCCCGCGCGGTGCATGATCTCCCGGATCTGCGCGCTCTCCTCCTCCTGGACGGGAGCCCGCAGCAGTTCCTGTAATCGGGCGCGGTCTTCCTCGTCTGCCCGCTCCAGCGTGAGGGCCAGCAGCGCGGTGGGTTTTCGGCCGGCCAGGTCGTCCAGCGGCGATTTTCCGGTGTCGGCGGGGTCGCCGAACACTCCCCACAGGTCGTCGCGCAGTTGGAACGCCTCGCCCAGCGGCCGGGCGTAGGCGGCCAGCGCGTCCAGCAGCGCCGGGGCCGCGCCGCCCAGGACGGCGCCGATCCGCAGCGGCCACTCGATCGTGTAGGAGCCGGTCTTCAACCGCACGACCTGCAGTGACAGGGCCACGTCCGGTGCGGCCCCGGTCCGCAGGATCTCCAGGCACTCGCCCGCGATCAGCTCCCGGCCCATCGCCGTCCACGCCGACACCGCCCGGGCCAGGAACGTGCGCGGCAGCCCGCAGGTGTGGAACAGCTCTCCCGCCCATGCCAGCAGCAGATCACCGATCATGATGGCCAGGCCGTCGCCGAGCCTGGCGTGCGCGGTGACCCGGCCGCGCCGCAGCGGGCTGCGGTCGATGATGTCGTCGTGGACGATCGCCGCCGCGTGGACCAGTTCCAGCGCCGCGGCCGCCCGCACCATCGGCTCGGCGTCGGGCTGTCCGGCCGCCCGCCACCCCCAGTAGCAGAACGCCGGACGGATCCGCTTGCCCCCGGCGACCGAGGCGCGCAGTTGCTCGGCCACCGGCGCCAGCTCGCCGTCCAGCGCCGTCAGCGCCCCTATCTCGGACTCGACGAACTCCGCCAGGGCCCGGTCGACACGGATCCGGAGGTCACCCATCGGCCCGGGTGGCGCGCTCGCTCACCCGCCGGGCCAGCACCTCCATGTGCGCCGGCGGCGCCTGTGCGGTCCGCCGTAGCGCCAGCTCGCCCCGCGCCCGCAGTTCCTGCCGCACCTCGCCCAACCCGGGTAGGCGCCGCACCACGCCCCGCATCCCGCCCATCACCACGTCGGCCGCCCCGGCCGCCAGGTGGAGCACCTCGTCGCGCGCCCGGGCATCCTCGCCTCGCACCATCGCAACTCACAGTCATATGGACGACACCATCCGCAATATCAACTCACTTCTGGCCACGTCCTGCCATCGACCCGTCACAGTTCTCACCATCAGGTGAGAACACGCTGGCGCCACATGCCACTCCGCTGCCCGCGTGGTCGCCTAGGCCACGAGTGCCGCTGCTTGCCACTGTCCAGATATCGAGAGGCGCGGCACCTGGCTTGGCGCGCTGCGGTCGCGGCCTACATGGACGTGTCCGGTGGCGGCTCCGGCGGCCACTTCATGCTCGCTCGGCCTCTCGTGTGAACGAGGAACGTGCCAGGGCGACTTCGCGGCCGGCCAGGCGCGGTTCTCGACCCGGCATCGCGATCAGCATTTCCCGCGAGTACCACAGGGACAGCCTGCCTGCCCGATGGTATTTTCCCTCCCCGTTGCCGTTTCAGCGTTTTGCGAGATGGGGCGAGCCGGGTATGCATGCCCGCGAGTTGGTCGGCTGACGGCTCGTTCTCTTCCAGCTCCCATCCGCAGGGGTTTCTCTATGGCGTTGCACGAGGTGAAGCAAGCGAAGCCGCATGACTTCGATGACGTCTACGCCGAATCGCTGAGCGAGCGGAAGCTGGCCAAGTACCGGATTCCCGAGCGTCTGTCCGATCCGCGCGCGGTGTACGAGCTGGTCAGTTCCGAACTGCTGCTGGACGGCAACGCCGCGCAGAACCTGACGACGTTCTGCACCACGTGGAGCGAACCCGAAGTGCACCGCCTGATGGACCGGTGCCTCGACAAGAACATGATCGACAAGGACGAGTATCCGCAGACCGCGGAGATCGAGTCCCGCTGCGTGCACATTCTGGCCGATCTGTGGAACTCCCCTGCCGAGCAGACCACGATGGGCTGTTCGACGACCGGTTCCAGCGAGGCCGCGATGCTGGGCGGCCTGGCGATGAAGTGGCGGTGGCGGCAACGCCGGGAGGCGCAGGGCAAGCCCGCCGACAAACCGAATCTGGTGTGCGGTCCCGTCCAGATCTGCTGGGAGAAGTTCGCCCGCTACTTCGACGTCGAACTGCGGCAGGTACCGCTGGAGGCGGGGGCGACCGGTCTGCGGCCCCACCAGCTCGCACAGTACGTGGACGAGAACACCATCGGCGTGATCGCGATCCTGGGCGTCACCTTCACCTGCGACTACGAGCCCGTCGCCGAGCTCGCCGCCGAGCTGGACCGGATCCAGGACACGACGGGTCTTGACGTGCCGATCCACGTGGACGCCGCCAGCGGCGGCTTCGTCGCCCCGTTCATCCAGCCGGACCTGGTGTGGGACTTCCGCGTCGAGCGGGTCGTGTCGATCAACTCCTCGGGCCACAAGTACGGGCTGGCGCCGCTGGGCGTGGGATGGGTGGTGTGGCGAGACTCGGAGTCGCTGCCGCAGGAGCTGATCTTCAAGGTGAACTATCTCGGCGGCGACATGCCGACCTTCGCGTTGAACTTCTCCCGTCCCGGCGGCGAGGTCGTCGCGCAGTACTACCTGCTGCTGCGCCTGGGCCGCGAAGGGTATCGGCGCGTCCAGCAGGCGTGCGCCGACACCGCGCGGTACCTCGGTGAGCGGATCGCCGGGCTGGGCCCGTTCGAGCTGCTGTACGACGGCCGCGGCGCGCTGCCCGCGGTGTCCTACACACTGAAGCAGGGCAGCGCGTTCACCCTGTACGACCTCACCGAGCAGTTGCGGGTCCGGGGCTGGCAGGTGCCGTCGTACCCGCTGCCCGCCGACCGGGACGACACCGTCATCCAGCGGGTGATGATCCGGCATGGCATCGGCCGCGACGAGATCGCTCTGCTGGTCGCCGACATGCGCCGCTGCCTGGACCGGCTGTCGGCCGGCAGCACCGGCGCACCGCACCAGCCGGGGTTCCACCACTAATGAACGTCCAGGTGCCCGCACGCCGACGGGCGGACGGTCACCGCCACCGAGCGCGGCCACCGGGAGCCACCAGCTTCACTGACCACTCCGGCAAACCACGCCGCCACTGCGCTGGCCGGTATCTGGAGAATTCGCCAGCGCGATCCCAGGGCTCATTTTCGTTGTCTCCCCGGAACGCACACCAGTACCAATTCACAGCACTCCAGCTGGACAACAAAAGCCTGCCCGAACCCGACTCGGCGGCACCAATCCAACCGCTGGACCGATCCCTGCCACCTGTTCGCCCCCGAGCAACTAGCCGCGCTCGGCCGCGGCTTCGCCGAGGTCCACGCACCTTCCTCGCCCATTGCCGCACCGCTGCGCCTGCCCCACACCGACCAATGCAACTTCACAACCCGGGACGCCAAGCATCCCTTCTCACTCCAGGTTGGCTGGATCGCCACAGGCGGAAAGGGCCGTGGACGACCACGGCTTCACAGCCATCTGATTGTGGCCTCCCATCTCAGGCCCCTTGCGCGCGGTCTATGCCGACTGCGGGCAGCTGCGCGGACCCCACCTCTCACGAGGTGCAAGTGATCCGGCAGGACGGGAGGACCGTACGGCTCGCTGTGGTCATCCACCACCCGAAGGGGCTCCTGTACCGCACAGACGCCGGCCCATGGCAAGCCCCCCGCCGCACCGCGCCACCGATAGCTCCTCACGCGATGCCATCGCCCCATGTGCCCTTCCCCAATTCGGGCTGCCCGCCTGGTGGGTTCGGGTGGGCCGGGATGGGGTGATTGTTGACCTTGTCCAGCGCTGTGCGGGGCATCGGCGGCACGATGGCGATCGTGGGAAAGGCTAAGGGTTGGTGGACATGGCTGGCGGTCCTGGCGGTGGTGGCCGGGGTCCTGGTGCTGGTCGGGTGGACGTTCTGGCCGATATTGGAAAGTGGTCAGAGCGGAATGAAGCAGGCGTCGGAGCGTGCTCCGCTGACCGGAGGGGTCCTGTTCACGGCCGCGGTGATCATTGTCGGCACGGTGCGGTGGGCCCGGCGACGCTCCCGACGGCTCGGCGCCGCCGCACCGACCGCAGACACCCTGGCGCAGGCCAAGAAGCTGCTGGCCGATCTGGTGAAACAGCAGTGGCAGCAGGAGGAGCGGCTGCGGTCGCTGGCTGATCCCGTCCCGATCCCGGTGCGGTGGCGGACCCCGGACGCGGCCGAGGTGATGGACCATGCCATCAACATCGACCCGTCCGCCGCACCGCCCGGTGGGCCTGCGGGTGGATCGGCGCGGTTATGGTGGGCGGCCTCCAGCGCCGACATCGGCGCGCTGGCCGATCGGTTCCGCCGCACCCGGCGACGCCGGCTGGTGATCCTGGGCGGACCGGGTACCGGCAAGACCACCCTGGCGGTGCAGCTGCTGCTGCACCTGCTGGCCAAACCCCCCGCCGATGAGCCGGTCCCGGTGCTGCTGCCCGTGGCCGGCTGGGACACCCGCCGCCACCCCCGCCTGCAGGACTGGATCGCCGACCGCCTCGCCAGCGACTATCCGGCGCTGCGCGCACCCGAGCTCGGCGCCCAGGTGGCAAGCGCGCTGGCCGGGCGCGGGCACATCCTGCCGGTCCTGGACGGGCTGGACGAGCTGCCCCCACCCGCCCAGACCGCGGTGATCACCGCAGTGAACCGCTCCCTGGGCGGCGACGACCAGCTCATCCTCACCAGCCGCACCACCGAGTTCACCGCCGCGATCAGCGCCGCCGGGGACGTGATCACCTCCGCCGCCGTGCTGGAACCACTCCCGCTGACCCCCGCGGCAGCCGCCGACTACCTCACCCGCTGCCTGCCGCCCTCCCCCGGACCGGCCTGGCAGCACACCCTGACCGCGCTACGCGCCACACCCCCCGCCGACCAGACCCCGCCCGGCCAGGCCCGTCGGCCGGCGGCGGCGCTGGCCGACCTGGCCGCCACCCCGCTGGGACTGTGGCTGGTCCGCACCGCCTACACCGAACCCGGCGCCGACCCTACGTCGCTGACCGACCCGGACCGCTTCCCCACCCCCGCCGCGCTCCAGGCCCACCTGTTCGACCTGCTCATCCCCGCCGTGATCACCACCCGCCCTCCCAGCGACAACTCCGCCGAACCGTTCCGCCCCCGCCGCGGCCACGACCCCGCCCAGGTCCGCCACTGGCTGGGATTCCTGGCCCACCACCTCACCACCCAACCGGCCACCGGCGGCCAGGGCACCCGCGACCTGGCCTGGTGGCGACTGGCCGCCACCACCCACACCTTGACACCCACTACCCGATTCACCCTCGCTCTCGCCGTCACCCTCACCACCGGAGTCGCGGTCGGGCTCCCGGTCGGGCTCGCGGTAGAGCCCCTGCTCGGGCCCGCGGTCGGGCTCCCGGTCGGGCTGGCGGCCGGACTCGCGGCCGGGCTCACGGCACGGTCGTGGGCACAGGACTCACCCGGATACGCGGACCTGCATCTCCGCGGACGCTCGGCCGCCCTCGCGCGCAACCTCGCAGCCAGGCTCCTGGTCGGGCTCGTAGTCGGGTTCGTGGTCGGGCTCGCGCTTGCGCCCCTGGCCTGGCTCACGCAGAGGCTCGGGAACGCCTCCCCGGACAGTCTCGGCGGCCTCGCGTACGAACTCCCACGCGAACTCAAGTCCGAGCTCGTGCACGACCCCGCGGAGAACTTCGTGATCATGCTGTCGGTCGGGCTCGTGTCCGGGCTCGTGGTCGGGCTCCCGCTCGCGCTGGCGCTGGGGATCATGGCCTGGGCAGCCACCCCGGCGCAGGCCGATCACGCCACTACACCGATGAGCAGCTGGCGCACCGACCGGAGACTGAACCTGCTCCGCTTCGGCACCATCACCCCTGCGGTCGCCGTCGTGGCCGCGGCCGCCGCCGCGGTCTTGCTGATGATGGAAACGGGCGACCTTTCGTCCGGCCTTACGTCCGGGCCTGCGTTCGGGCTTGCCCTCGGGCTTGCGTTCGGGCTCCCGATCGGCCTTGCGTTCGGCAAACACCGGGCCTGGTGGGCCTACCAGCTCGCCACCTGGAAACTGGCACGAGCCGGTCACCTGCCACGCCGGCTCATGCCCTTCCTGGACGACTGCCACCGCCTCGGCCTGCTACGCACCGTCGGCCCCTACTACCAGTTCCGCCACGCCGAACTCCACGACCACCTCGCCGCAACCCACCCGCCTCCGCACCACCCCCGACGCCAGACACCGTAAGCACTCCCGCACGATTTGAACCGCCAGCACACCGATCCCCGAAGGCCAGGGAAATACTGCACCCCTAGAAAACCGCAGTGCACCGATTCGCCCGATGGCACCGGCGATCGACTGGTTACGGCCGATGACCTTGGTCCGGGGGGGCCGCCCCGGACCGCAGAAGGTTCACCCCCTACGTCCAGAGCACCCGCGACCGATCCAGGCCGGGCTGGATGCGCTGGACGGTGAACCGTTCCTGGCCATCTCCCGCAACCACGGCACCTATGCCCGATGGGATCGCCCGGTCCCCGCGGTCACTGGGTAAGGCGATCACCACATGCTCGTCCTTCCGGGCGGCGACCGCATCGTGGACGGCTGCCGGATCCGCATGCTCGGCACCACTGAAAAAGCGTCCGCGCAACGGTTCGATCACAGCCACCGCTGGGCCCTCACCCGCACCCAGCCGATACCAGGATCCGCGACATCGGAGGGCTCCTGGCCGGTAACGCGGTCAGTGTGAACGTGGCGCGATGGCTGGCCGAACGGATCCAGTACCCCCTGACCGCCTAGCGTCATCGTGCTCTGGCACGAACCGGCGCCTACATTCCCGGGCACGGCACCCCGACGGTGATCTTGGCCAATCGCAACCAGCCGCCTCCAGCGCCACCGTGGCGACCGTGCGGGGCAACCGTGGTGAACCGCGTGTGCCCGAGGACCCCGCCAAGGGTCTGGTGTTGCAGGCGATCACCGAGGCGGTGCGCGCGCACGAGAGCTACGCGTGGTTGGCCGCCGCGCTCGACCAGCACCGCCCCATCTCCGGGCCGGAACCCGTGGAAGGCGCGCACGAATCCATGCCTGACCGCGCCTCCACGCCCGCCGGTCGCATGGCCGCGACCGCAGGCCAGAACGCACCCGTCACCCAGCCCGCCCTGTTCGACCTGCTGCCGGAGCAAACAGGAGCATGAACCCGCACCCGGCGTTTCTCGCCGACCTGCCGGTGGCGGAGCGACCGCGGTTCTGGCTGCTTGCCCAACCCGTGATCAAGCATCCGGACGGCCCAGGGCTAAGGGTCGGGCGGGCGGCCTTTGCGGCGGACCGTCGAACCGGGTTTATGAAGCCCCACACGAACTAGCTTGCCTGGGCGCGCGGCGGCCGCTTCGCGGTCAGCCAGTATCGCTCCGAGGATTTCATCTCACGGCGAGTCTCCGTGCACCGCGCTTGGTGCACCTGGGCGATGCCGAACTCGTCCCGGATTCGCGTCATCATAGTGAATTGTTGATCATTTACCGCCATAGGCGACGTTCTGGATGGGGTTGATCTGGTGTCGGGTCGGCTGGAGGCGGGAGATCCCGAACGGATCGGTGAGTTCTGGCTGTCGGGACGGTTAGGCGCTGGTGGGCAGGGCGTCGTGTACGACGCCTACGCTCCGGACGGGAGCCGGGTGGCGGTCAAGGTGCTGCACGGAGTCCAGGGGTCGCCCAAGGAGCTGGAGTGGATGGCCGCCGAGGCGCGGGCCGCGCAGCGGGTCGCCTCGTTCTGCACTGCCAAGATCCTTCAAGTGCGGCTGGAGCCGCCCCGGCCCTACATCGTCAGCGAGTACATCGACGGCCTCAGCCTCCAGGACACCGTCAACGGCACCGGCGAACGCCAGGGACGCCGGTTCACCGGGGACGATCTGCACCGCCTCGGGATCGGGATCGCCACCGCGCTGGCGGCCATCCACCAGGCACGGGTGGTGCACCGCGACCTCAAGCCCGGCAACGTGATGCTGGGCCCGGACGGGCCACGCCTGATCGACTTCGGGATCGCGCGGATACTGGACACGCATACGACTACCGAGGGCGGCGGGTTCGCCGGGACGCTGCGGTACATGGCGCCGGAGGTGTATGCGGGGCAGCGCGCCGGGGCCGAAGCCGACGTGTTCGCCTGGGGCGCGATCATGGTGTTCGCGGCCACCGGCGAGCACGCATTCCGGGGCGGCGCGCTGCCCGAGATCGCCCACCGGATCCGCACCCACCACCCCGACCTGAGCGCGTTGCCCGAAGCGCTGCGTCCCCTGGCGGAGGCGGCGCTGGCCAAGGACCCGCTGCACCGCCCGTCCGCGCGGACGATCCTGGCCGCGCTCACCGGGGACCCCCGGGAAGGCGCGGGCGACCTGGCGGAACTGGTCGCCACCGGGGCCGCCCAGTCGGGGCTGCGGTCGCGGTGGGAGCCGGGCGACCCGGCACTGGGCAAGGTCGCCGAGGACGCCTACGCCGCCCTGCCGCCGCACGAGCAGAGCCTCGTCCCGGAGGTGTTCCTGCGGTGCGTGGTGCCTGGCGAGGACGGGAGCCTGGCCACCCGTCCCGTGGCGATCGCGGAACTGGCCGACCGGGACGATCCCGCCGAGTCGCAGGCACTGCAGCACCTGACCCGGGCATTCCATCCGCTGCTGGTCGAGTCCGGCCAACAGGTCGTCCTGGCGCGTCCCGCAGTGCTACGGGCCTGGCCGCGGCTGCGGAGCTGGGTCGCGGACGAGCGCGAGGGGCTGGGCACCCACCAGCGCATCCGCCAGGCCGCACGTACCTGGGACGATCACGGGCGGCGCCGCGGCGACGTGCTGACCGGCGCGCACCTGGAGGAGGCCGTCCGCTATGCGACCACCGCGGAGCGCCGCCAGTCCCTCAACCGGCTGGAACGCGGCCTGCTGGACGCCAGCACCCGCGCCCAGACCGCGCGCAGCCGCCGTACCCGCGTGATCGCGGTCGTGCTCGCGGTGACCACGGTGCTGTCGCTGACGGCCACGGGATGGGCGGTCCAGGCACAGCGAAGCACCGTGCGGCAGCGCGACACCGCGGCCTCGCGGCAACTCGCCGCGCAGAGCCGGCAGTTCAGCGCCACCGCCCCGGACAAGGCGGCCCTGCTCGCGGTCGCCGCCCACGGCATCCGCGAAACCTCCGAGAGCCGCGCCGCGCTGCTCAACCTCGTCACCAACCCGGCGCGTGGCGTCCTGAGCGGATACCAGCGCAATGCCGTCTCCGTCTCCGCCGACCGCGACGGACGGTTGCTCGCCATCGGCAACGACGACGGCACCATCGCACTGTGGGATGTGCGAAGGAACCGCCAGATCGGCGGTTTCCTGCGCCTGTACACCCCCTCCCTGCCTCGGGGAGGGTCGTCGGTGGCGTTGAGCCCGGATGGCCGGACGCTGGCCGCGGCCGCCAGCGAAATGGACGACTCCGGCGAAGTGCTGCAGAAGGCCGTGCGACTCTGGGATGTGCACACCCGCCGGCCGCTGGGCGACCTGCCCGTACCGTCCCAACCCGATTCGGTGGTCTTCACCTCCGATGGAAAGAAGGTCGCCGTCGACAACGGCAAGGGGGTCGCGCTCTGGGACGTACAGAGCCGCCGTCGGCACGGTCACTTCATTTCCTACCCGTCCGCCGGGAGCGCCGACGTTTATCCTGTGATCGACTCCCGCGCCACGACCGTGGCCGTCGGCGAGGTGACCGGCGACGGCCCGGACACCGTGGGGCTGTGGGACCTGGCCACCGGCCGGCGTACCGCGTCCTTCCCCGTGAAAGGCGAGGCAACGGCGGTGAGCCCGGACGGGCAGACCGTCGTCACGGAGGACTACACAAAGTCGGACGATCGCCGCAACGTGTTCCTGTGGGATGCGCGGACCGGGCGCCAGCAAGGCGGTGCCATTCCCCTGGCCCTTGGAAGCACCGTGGGACCGTTCAGTCCCGACGGGCGGATCGTGGTCGTCGGCTCCCAACTGTGGGAGAGGAGCGGCACGCACGTCGGTTCCATCGCAACCGAAGGCGACGGCTCGATGAGCGTCGCCGCGTTCGCCGGCGAGGACACCGTGGTCTCCCTGGACGCCGATGATCCCGCGAGAGCGATGCGGCTGTGGGACGTCAGCGTCCACCAGCCCGATCACCGTCCCTTCCGCGTCGGACCCCCCGAGAACCAGATCCACCTCGGCTTCAGCCCGGACGGAGGGACCCTCGTCAGCGACAACGGCGTGTACGGCGGCGGCCCGGCCGTCTTCCGGACGTGGGACACCACCACCGGGCGGGAGACACGACCGGCCCTCCCGGCGGCGGGTACACCGATGCTCACCTCGCCCGACATGATCACGGTGGCCCCCGGCGGACGGACCTTCGCGACCGGCAACCTCTACGGTGAGGTGAGGATCTGGGATCCGGTGGCGCGACGCGGGTACGCCCCGGGCGGCGGCCCGCAGGGCCGCATCAGCGCGATGGCCATCAGCCCGAACGGGCGCGTGCTGGCCACCGGCGGAGGCTCACAGGGCGAAACGAGCTCCCCGACCGTCGACGGCAAGGTGCAACTGTGGGACCTGCGGACCCGCACCCTGATCACCAAGCGGCCGCTCTTCTCGTCGGGCACCGAGGTGTCATCGCTGGCCTTCAGCCCCAACGGCAGGACGCTGGCCGCCGGCACCGGCCGGACGGTCCGGCTCTGGAACGTGTCGGACCACAAGCCGCTCACCCAGATCAGCGGGGTCACCGACCAGGCCGGCGTCCTGGCCTTCGCCCCCGACAACCGCACCCTGGCCATCGGCGCCGCCAACACCACCGTACTGTGGGACGTCCGCGACCGGCGCCAGATCGGCACCCCGCTCACCGGCCACTCCGGAACGGTGACGGCCCTGTCCTTCAGCCGCGACGGGACGACGCTGGCCACGGGCGGCGAAGACCAGGTCGCCAGGCTCTGGGACGTCGTCGGCCAGACCCAGATAGGCGCGCCCCTCGCCGGTCACGGCGGGCCGGTGGAGTCCCTGGTCTTCACTCGCGACGGGCCGTCCCTGATCACCGGCGACAGAAGCGGGACCGTCCGGCGATGGAACGTCGGCATGCCCGCGGACCCGGTGGCAATCGCCTGCTCCATCGCCGGCCGCACGCTCACCCGCACCGAATGGGCCCAGTACGTCGCGTCCGGCATCGGCTACCGCGACATCTGCCCGTCACTGAGCCGATCGCGTTGATCCCGCGCAACCCCTCCGGCGCTCGCGTAGCCGAGGGGATGGGCGAGGATGCTCCCAGACCGCGGTGAGCTTCGTCCTCAACGACCGGCCCGGCCAGTCCACCCCGACGAGACCAGGCAACGATGCCGCTGAACCTCGACGGCCAGGGCCACGGACGGAATCTCTCGGTCGTCGGCGACGACGGCGCAACCTGTGCCGTCGCCGCCACGCCGGTCAGCCCTGCCCGTGAGCGTCCCACAGCAAGCCACGCCTGCCTAAACCCGACCCAGATCGCAAGCTCGCACCCCCTGCGATCCGCGATGGTTCGAGATCAGGCACAGGCTCCAACGCCACTGGCCGAGTGGTTGTCGCTCAAGCCCCAAGACCCGCAAAAGCGGAGGCAGCCCGAGACACGCAAGCCCGGTGGGCGCGCCACTTCCAGCGCCGCGCCCGATCCTCGGACAACACGCGGTGACGGACGGTAGCGCGCTACCGCCAGGCAGCCGCAGACCGGGACCGGCTCATGGCCGCCCTGCACACCATCCTCGACTGCGACGCCGCATCACCAGCCGCGCTCCCCCACGTCCAGGACCTCCTCGACGCCCAGCCACCCGGCAGCCGAATCGCGCCCGGCCGCGGACACGCCCCGCCGCCCGCGGGGAGGTGAGGGTCCGCACGCCGATCGCTTCGTGCCTGCGCGGGTTGGCACGAGCCAAGCCCGCGCGGCCGCCAGACGCCGGGCGCCGCAGCCAGCCACCGTGTCCTGCCTCCAGGAGGCCGGGTGAGCCAAGGCGACGCGCCAGAACAATGCACACATCACGACACCGACCGCGCCGATCCGCCTTCCCTCCCCTTGACGATCGGGCGCTGGGACGTGAACGACGCTGCCCGACTGGGTGGCGCTCAGCGGTATCTCGGCCAAGGCCCAAGCGCTCTACTGGCAGCTGGCCCTGCACCTGAACCGGCGACGCGGCGCCCGCGGGTGAAGGACGCCAAGGGAAGACTCGCCTGCGGTTCGAGATGACCCGCAAGCAGGGGACGCACCAGTTCCGGCACTAAGTCAGCGTCACGCTCCCCGGGCGGGGTGTCCATCGACGAGCTGGCGGAGTGCCTGGGCCACAAGGATCCGGGGTTCACGCTGCGTTACTGCGCTCATATGCAGGTCAGCTGTACAACCGTGCGAGGCAGGCGGAGGGCGAATACGCAGGTCGGACTACCTGACCGGGAGGCCGGTTACGGTGCGGCCTATTACCAGGCGTTGGATTTCCGAGGTGCCTTCGAAGATGGTGAAGATCTTGGCGTCGCGGTGCATGCGTTCTACCGGGTAGTCGCGGGTGTAGCCGTTGCCGCCGAGGATCTGGATGGCCTCCTCGGTGACGTTCACCGCCATCTCGCTGGCCATCAGCTTGGCCATCGAGCCCTCGGCGTTCTCGAAGTCCTTGCCGGTGCGGGCCATCCAGGCGGCGCGCCAGACCATGAGGCGGGCGGCGTCCAGGCGGCACTTCATGTCGGCCAGCTTGAACGCGACGGCCTGGAAGTCGCCGATCTTGCGGCCGAACTGCTCGCGTTCGCGTGCGTACTGCAGGGCGTAGTCGTAGGCGGCGCGGCCGATGCCTAGGGCCATCGCGCCGACGGACGGGCGGGTGGTCTCGAACGTCTTCAGCGCGGCCTGGCCCTTGGAGCGCTTGCCCTCGCGGGTCCGGGCGATGCGCTCGTCGAACTTCTCCTTGCCGCCGATGATGTTGCCGCTGGGGAGGCGGACGTCGTCCAGGATCACCTCGGCGGTGTGGGACGCGCGGATGCCGTGCTTCTTGAACTTCTGGCCCTGCCGCAGGCCCGGGGTGTTCGGCGGGACGATGAAGCTGGCCTGGCCGCGGCTGCCGAGGTCGGGGTGCACGGAGGCGACGATGATGTGGACGTCGGCGATGCCGCCGTTGGTCGCCCAGGTCTTGGTGCCGTTCAGCACCCATTCGTCCTTGGCCTCGTCGAAGACGGCGCGGGTGCGGATGGCGCCGACGTCGCTGCCGGCGTCGGGCTCGGACGCGCAGAACGCGCCGAGGCGGACGTCGTCGGGGGTGCCGAACATCTGCGGGACCCACTCGGCGATCTGCTCGTTGGTGCCGACGGCGGCGATGGACGCGGCGGCGAGGCCGGTGCCGACGATGGACAGGCCGATGCCCGCGTCGCCCCAGAACAGCTCCTCGAACGCGACGGGGATGCCGAGGCCGGTCGGCTCCAGCCACTGGGTGGCGAAGAAGTCGAGCGAGTAGATGCCGACCTTGGACGCCTCCTGGATGAGCGGCCAGGGGGTCTCCTCGCGCTCGTCCCACTCCTCGGCGGCGGGACGGATGACGTCCCTGGCGAACCCGTGGACCCAGTCCCGGACCTCGCGGACGTCCTCGCTCGGCTCCAGCGAGAACGGCGTCGTCTCGGCGCTCGTCATGGCTAATTGACCCCTTCTCCAATATCGCTGTTACCCACGGTAGCACCTTCGTGAGTTACCACGGGTAACACCGTGGTCGACGCCACAGCGGGGTCAGCCGCGGCCGGGTGAGATGGAGCGCGCGGCGGCGTAGCCGGGAATCTCGATCATCGGGGGGCGCTCCCCCACGGCCACGTCGGTGGTGCGGGCGTCGTGGCCGCCCGCGGCGCGGTGGAAGCGGGTCAGCGCGGTGGACGGCGCTTCGAGCGGCATCATCCGGCCGTGCCGTTCCAGCCGCGACCAGGCGGTCAGCATGATCTGGCCGGACATCGCCCCGAGCGCCTCGGTCGACTGGTGGGCGTGGACGCGGCGTCCGAGGTCGACCTGGGCGATGGCGTCGAGGCCCGCGGCCTGGTAGATGTCCAGGAGGAGGCCCAGCTCGACGCCGTAGCCGGTGACGAAGGGCAGGCGCTCCAGGAGCGTGCGGCGTCCGGCGTACTCGCCGCCCAGGGGCTGCATGACACCGGCGAGCTGCGGCCAGTGCAGGTTGATCAGGGGGCGCGCGACCAGTTCGGTGACGCGGCCGCCGCCGCCCTCCACGCGGCGTTCGCCGTCGACCAGGGGGCGGTCGTAGCAGCCCTTGACGAAGCCGACGGACGGGTCGGTGAGCAGCGGCCCCAGCAGGCCGGTGATGTAGGACGAGGTGAACTCCCGCAGGTCGGCGTCGACGAACACGATCAGGTCACCGGACGTCACCGCGAGGGACTTCCACAGCGCCTCGCCCTTGCCGGACATGCGGCCGTGCTCGGGCAGGACTGCGTCTTGGGCCACGACGTCCGCCCCTGCGGCGGCGGCCACGGCGGCGGTCCGGTCGGCGGAGCGGGAGTCGACCACGACGATCTCGTCCACCAGCGGGATCCGCTCGACCAGGTCGGCCCGGACGGCGGCGACGATGGCCCCGACCGTCGCCTCCTCGTCCCGCGCGGGCAGCACGACGCTGATCCGCGCGCCGCCCTTGGCGGCGAGCAGCAGCCGCGGCGGCCAGTCCTCCGCCGCGCTGGTGCGGCGGGACAACCACGAAGCGACCTCTGGCAGCACGCGCTCTCCCTCCCGTGCGGGCCGTCCGGAACCGGGCGTCCCCTCATCTTGAGGGAACGCCAGATCCTCCCAGAACATTCACCACCGACGATCACTCGGCGGCGTGGCGGTCCAGGAACTCGTAGACGTCGGCCTCGTCCACGCCCGGGAAGGCTCCCGGAGGCAGGACGGACAGGACGTGCGAGTGCGCGCGGGCCGACGGCCACGCCATGCCCTCCCACCGGTCCGACAGCGCCCGCGGGGGCCGCTGGCAGCAGTCGCCGTCCGGGCAGGACGACTTGCGCCGCCGGGTCGACTCCCGGCCGCGGAACCAGCGCGAGTCCTCGAACCGGACGCCCAGCGTGATCGCGAAGTCGCGCTCGTGGCTGGGGTCGATGTGCGAGAGGCACCAGTAGGTCCCGCTCGGGGTGTCGGTGTACTGGTAGTAGACGGAGAAGCGGTCGGCGGCGCCGAAGACGTGGCGTCCGGCCCATTCGCGGCACATCCGCTGGCCCTCGATCGCGCCGTCCTCGTCCTGGGGGAAGTTCAGGCCGTCGTTGGCGTACGCCTTGTAGATGGTGCCGTTCTCGTCGTTCTTGGTGAAGTGCAGCTGAAGGTCGAGATGGTGGGTCGCGACGTTGGTGAAGCGGTGCGCGGCCATCTCGTAGGAGACGGCGAAGACGTCGGCGAGGTCTTCCACCGACAGCTCCCGCGCGGCCTTGGCCTCCTGCAGGAACGGGACGGCGCTGCGCTCGGGGATCAGGATCGCGGCGCCGAAGTAGTTGGCCTCGACGCGCTGGCGCAGGAAGTCGGCGAAGTCGCGGGGCTGGTCGTGGTCGAGCGCGATGTGCCCGAGGGTCTGCAGCAGGATCGTCCGCGGGGTGTGCATGCCGAGCTGCTCGCGCTCCAGGTAGATCCGCCGGTTGCGCAGGTCGGTGACGGACCGGACGGAGCGCGGCAGGTCCTGGACGTACTGCAGGCTGAACCCGAAGTGCCCGACCAGCGTCATCAGCAGCCCTTGCGACACCGCGCCGCGCCGGTAGCCGACGGCGTCGAGGGTCTGGGAGGCGATCCGCTCGATCTCGGGGAAGTGGTTGCCGCGCTCGTGCATCTGGCGGCGCAGCTCGGCGTTGGCCTTGCGGGCCTCCTCCGGGCTCGCGGTCGGCTTCGTCCGGCTGCGTTTGAGCTCCCCGTACAGGGCGAGAATGTGCTCGATGACCTCGTTGGGCATGCGCTTTCCGACCCTGAGGTGGGAGAGGCCGAGCGTCCGGTAGAGCGGGTCGCGCTGCGCCTCCTCCAGCTCGATCTCCAGCTGCGCGCGGCGGCTGGGCGGCTGGCGGCGCAGCAGCTCCTCGACCGGGCATTCCAGCGCGGTGGCGAGGGCCTGCAGCAGCGTCAGCTTCGGCTCGCGCCGGCCGTTCTCCAGTAGGGACAGCTGGGACGGGGCGCGCCCGACGCGCTCGCCCAGCTCCGCCAGCGTCATCCCGCGGCCGCGCCGGAGATGGCGGAGCCGCTGCCCGAAGGTGACGAGGTCTACGTCGCTCGTCAAGTTGAGGGGTTCTTCTGGCCGCAAGGTCGTCACGGCTTCATGGTAGCGGAAATTTCGCACTTCTTTCACTACTCGCGGGTTCATTAGGGGGTTGTGATCGGGGCATAGTCGTCCACAAGCACCCAGGGGACGACACGGAAGGGCAACACCATGACTGACAGTCGCCTCAAGGGCGCAGCCGAGGAGCTGCGGCGGCAGTGGGAGACCGACCCGCGCTGGTCGGGCGTCGAGCGGACCTATACGGCCGAGGACGTCGTGCGCATTCGCGGTTCGGTCCAGGAGGAGCACACGCTCGCGCGGCTGGGCGCCGAGCGGCTCTGGACGCTGCTGCACGAAGAGGACTACGTCAACGCTCTCGGCGCGCTGACCGGACTCCAGGCCGTCCAGCAGGTCAAGGCGGGCCTCAAGGCCATCTACCTGTCGGGCTGGCAGGTGGCGGCGGACGCCAACCTCGCGGGCCAGACCTACCCCGACCAGAGCATCTACCCGGCGAACTCGGTCCCGGCCGTGGTCCGCCGCATCAACAACGCGCTGCTGCGCGCCGACCAGGTCCAGTGGGCGGAGGGAGAGGGCGACACCCACTTCCTCGCGCCGATCGTCGCCGACGCCGAGGCCGGGTTCGGCGGCGTGCTCAACGCCTTCGAGCTCATGAAGGGCATGATCGCGGCCGGTGCGGCGGGCGTGCACTGGGAGGACCAGCTGGCCTCCGAGAAGAAGTGCGGCCACCTCGGCGGCAAGGTCCTCATCCCGACCGGGCAGCACGTCAAGACCCTCAACACCGCCCGGCTCGCCGCCGACGTCTGCGGCGTGCCGTCAGTGATCATCGCGCGGACCGATGCCGAGGCCGCGACCCTGATCACCGCGGACGTCGACGAGCGCGACCGCGAGTTCATCACCGGCGAGCGCACCGCCGAGGGCTTCTACCGGGTGCGCAACGGCATCGAGCCGTGCATCGCCCGCGCCAAGGCGTACGCGCCGCACTCCGACCTGATCTGGATGGAGACCGGCACCCCGGACCTGGAGCTGGCCCGCCGGTTCGCCGAGGCCGTCAAGGCCGAGTACCCGGACCAGATGCTGGCCTACAACTGCTCGCCGTCCTTCAACTGGAAGGCGCACCTGGACGACGCGACCATCGCGAAGTTCCAGCGCGAGCTCGGCCACATGGGCTACACGTTCCAGTTCATCACCCTGGCCGGGTTCCACGCGCTCAACTACGGCATGTTCGACCTGGCCCACGGCTACGCCCGCGACGGCATGACGGCCTACGTCAACCTGCAGGAGCGCGAGTTCGCGGCGGCGGAGAAGGGCTTCACCGCGGTCAAGCACCAGCGCGAGGCCGGGACGGGCTACTTCGACCTCGTCAGCACCGCGATCAACCCGGAGTCGTCCACCACGGCGCTGAAGGGCTCCACCGAAGAGGGTCAGTTCCACTAACGGCCGCGCCCGCCCGTCCTTCACCGGACGGCCGGCGCCCGCCCTCCGGGCTGATCCCCCCGAGCCGAAGGCCCCCGCGTCCCTACACCCGCGGGGGCCTTCTGGCGTCCCCGGGACCCGCATCTGCCAGGGCGTGCCCGGCCCGGCGATCTTCCGATCCCGGCAGGACACGGGTTAGGCCACATCCGGCAATGGATCTCGACATCGACCGAAAACCGGTGGAGTGTGAGCGCGCTATTGATCACTCGAGGGAGAGGATCCCTGATGGCGCGTTACAGACGGTTCATTCCGTCCCGGGAGAACCCCGGGCGAATGCTGCCGATCGCCGTCGCCGCCGTGAGCGTCGTCGCGCTCGCGCCCGCCGCGTCCGCGGCCGACGGCGGGCACCACCACGGGCGCTACACCCCCGGCGCCTCGGGTGTCGGCGACCCCTACTTCCCGCTTGAGGGCAACGGCGGCTATGACGCCCTGCACTACTCGCTGGACCTGAGCTACGACCCCGACTACGACCAGCTGGACGGGACGGTGACCCTCACCGCCCGGGCCACGCAGAACCTGTCGGCGTTCAACCTGGACCTGTCCGGCATGGACGTCGGGGAGGTCACCGTCGACCGGCGCCGGGCGGACTACAAGCGCCGCGGCCAGGAGTTGACGATCACTCCGCGCAAGGGGTTGCGGAAGGGCTCGGTGTTCAAGGTCGCCGTCAAGTACGGCGGCGTGCCGCAGACGATCGTCGGGTCGCCGATCGTGTTCGGTTCCCCGTACGGGTTCCTGCACACCCCGGACGGCGCGTTCGTCGGCGGCGAGCCCAACGGGCCGAGCACCTGGTTCCCGGTCAACGACCATCCGATCGACAAGGCGACCTACGACTACACCCTCACGGTGCCGCAGGGCCTGAAGGCCGTCGCGAACGGGCGGCTCGTCTCGCACCGCGGCTCGGTCGCCTCGTTCAGCCGCCGCAAGGCGCAGACCCGCGCCGAGGTCTTCAAGTGGCGCGAGGACAGCCCGATGGCGAGCTACCTCACCACGATCGACATCGGCAAGTGGGAGGTCAAGGAGGGCCGCACGCCCGGCGGGGTGCCGAACTACACCTACGTCGACCCGGTGCTGCTGGCGAACCAGCCGGACGCGGTGGACTTCTTCTACAACACCACCAGCGAGGTCACCGACGGGCTCGCGAAGATCTACGGCCGCTACCCGTTCAGCGCCACCGGCGCCATCGCCGACGACGCCCGCTTCAACGGGCAGCCGCTCGGGTTCTCGCTGGAGACCCAGAGCAAGCCGGTGTACTCGGCCGTCCGCAGCACGGGCACGATCGTCCACGAGCTGGCGCACCAGTGGTTCGGCGACTCGGTGTCGCCGAAGCAGTGGGACGACATCTGGCTGAACGAGAGCTTCGCGACGTGGGTCACGTGGCACTGGAACGAGACGCACGGCGGCACCTCCGCCGCCGCGCAGGCCCGCGCGACGTACGCGGCGCGGCCGTTCCCCGACCGTGAGGGCCGCCCGTTCTGGTCGGTCGTGCTCGGCGACCCGAAGCGCGACACGATGTTCAACGACCGCGTCTACAACGGCGGCGCGATCATGATCCAGGTGCTCCGCGAGAAGATCGGCGACGACGACTTCTTCGAGCTGCTGCGGACCTGGATCGCCCGGCACGCCTACCGCAACGCGGAGACCGCCCAGTTCACCGCACTCGCGGAGCAGATCTCCGGCCAGGACCTCGACGCTTTCTTCAAGGACTGGCTCTTCTCCCCCATCAAGCCAGAGATCCCGTAACTCCGGCGCACATGCGGACGGGCCCCGGCGGACGCCCCGGGGCCCGTTCCCGTTTCGCGCATTCTGTGCCAAATTACGTGGTGGGGGCGGGCCCGCCTGTTTAGGCTCTCGGCAAGTGGGTGTTCTTCCTTGGGTGTGGTGGTACGGCGTCCGCCGTCACACGGCTTATCCGCTCGGTTCCGCCACCGAGGCCGTGACCAACACCGTCTTCGGGTTCATGCGCGCGTACGTCCTTATCGCGCTGTGGCAGGCGCGTCCCTCCCTCGGTGGTTACGACGAGATCGACGCCGTCACGTTCTGCTTCATCACGCAGGCGCTGATCGGCCCCGTCCAGATCTTCGGCGGGATGGACCTGACCGAGCGGATCCGCAACGGCGACGTGGCGATCGACCTGCACCGACCGGCGGGGCTGCAGGGCTGGTGGCTGGCCGACGACCTCGGCCGCGCGGCGGGCTCGCTGCTGCTGCGCGCCGGGCCGCCGCTGCTGGCCGGGGCGCTGGTGTTCCCGTTCCGGCCGCCTGCACCGGCGCACCTCGCCGCGTTCGCGGCGGCGCTGGTCCTCGCGGTGACGGTGAGCTTCGGGCTGCGTTACCTGGTGGCGATGGGGATGTTCTGGCTGCACGACGACCGCGGCCTGAGCGCCGTCACGCTCGTGATGTCGCTGTTCTTCTCCGGGATGATCCTGCCGCTGGTCGTGTTCCCGGGCGCGCTCGGCGACGTCGCGCGGGCGCTGCCGTGGGCGGCCATGATCCAGGTGCCGGCGGACGTGTTCCTCGGCCGTTACGACGGCGCCGGGCTGCTCGGCGCGCTGGCGTTCCAGGCGGCGTGGGCGGCCGTCCTGCTCGGCGCGGGCGCGCTGGTCACGCGGGCGGCCCGGCGGAAGCTGGTGGTGCATGGTGGCTGACGGTGATCGGGCCGACGGGGGCCGGGGCGGTCGTGGTTGACGCGGGGCGGATGTACGGGCTGCTGGTGTGGACGTGGATCCGGGCGGCGGCGCAGTACCCGGTGTCGATGGTGCTGCTGGCCCTCGCGACGGCCGTCGTCACCGGCCTGGACGCCGCCGCGATCGTGCTGCTGTTCTCGCAGGCGCCGCGCATCGCCGGGTTCGGCGCGCCGGAGGTCCTGTTCCTGTACGGGACGTCGGCGCTGTCGTTCGGGATCTCCGACATCCTGCTCGGCAGCACCGAGCGGCTCGGGTACCACGTGCGGCGGGGGACGCTCGACGCGATGCTGGTGCGGCCGGTGAGCCCGCTCGTCCAGATCGCCACGGAGGACTTCTCGCCGCGCCGGTTCGGCAAGCTCGTCCCGGCGGTGGGGGTGCTCACGTTCGCGCTGGTCCAGGTGGACGTGGCGTGGACGCCGGGCCGCGCCGCGATGGTCCCGCTCATGGTGCTGTCCGGGGCGGCGATCTTCGGGGCGCTGTGGGTGCTGACGGCGGCGGTGCAGTTCGTGATCGTGGACGTCCACGGCGCGTCCAAGTCGCTCACCTACGGGGGCGGTTTCCTCACCCAGTACCCGATGACGATGTTCGCGCGCGACTTCGTCCGCGGCGTCACGTTCGTCGTGCCGCTGGCGTTCGTCAACTGGCAGCCCGCGCTGTACGTCCTGGACCGGTCCGACCCGCTCGGGCTGCCGGGCGCGGCGCGGTTCGCCTCGCCGCTGGTCGCCGCCGCGCTGTGCGGGGCGGCCGGGCTCGCGTGGCGGGCGGGGCTGCGGCACTACCGATCGACAGGGAGCTGATGCCGGGTGACGATGATCGAGGCCGAGAACGTGGTCAAGTCGTTCACCGTCCGGACCAGGTCGGGCGGCCTGCGCCGGACGCGGACGCCGCTGCGCGCGGTCGACGGGGTGTCCTTCACCGTCCGGCCGGGCGAGTTCGTCGGGTACCTCGGGCCGAACGGCGCCGGGAAGTCCACGACGATCAAGATGCTGACCGGGATCCTCACCGCGTCGTCCGGGCGGCTGCGGGTGTGCGGGCTCGACCCGTCGCGGCGGCGCACCTCGCTCGCCCGCCGGATCGGGGTGGTGTTCGGGCAGCGCACGACACTGTGGTGGGACCTGCCGCTGCGCGACTCCCTCGCGCTCGTCCGGCGGCTGTACCGGGTCGAGACGGCCGCGCACCGGGAGCGGCTCGCGGAGCTGACCGCGTTGCTGGAGCTGGAGCCGTTCCTCGACACGCCGGTCCGGCAGCTGAGCCTCGGGCAGCGGATGCGCGGAGATCTGGCCGCCGCGCTGCTGCACGACCCGGAGCTGCTCGTCCTGGACGAGCCGACGATCGGCCTGGACGTGGTCAGCAAGGCGACCGTCCGTGACTTCCTGGAACGTATCAACGCCGAGCGCGGCACGACGATCCTGCTCACCACGCACGATCTCGGCGACATCGAGCGGCTCTGCCGCCGCGTCCTGATCATCGACCAGGGGCGGCTCGCCTACGACGGCGGCCTGGACGCGCTGCGCCGCACCGTGGACGCCGACCGGCTGCTGGTCGTCGAGCTGGACCGGCCGGTCCCGCCGATCGCGCTGGACGGCATCGAGGCGGAGCGGGTGGAGGGGCCGCGGCAGTGGCTGCGGCTGCCGCGCTCGGCGAACGCGGCGGCGGTGGTGGCGGAGCTGGCGCGCAGCCATGACGTCCGGGACATCTCGCTGCGGGAGGCCGGGATCGAGGACGTGCTCGCGAGCCTCTACCGGGGTGACCACGCCTACCGCCGCTCGGGCCGCCCCGTGATGCCGTGACGCCGGGCCGGGGGCGCCGTGTGTGCCGGGGGGCGCCGTGGGAGCCGTCGTGGCGCGGTCAGAAGTCCAGGTCGGCGGGGTCGTCGTCGCGGCCGGATCCCCAGCGGCGCGGCGCCCACGCGGGCATCAGCAGGGCGAGGCCCATCATCCCGTACACGCCGGAGCCGAGGAGCATGCGCAGGCCGAAGTCCATGTCACCGGCGGGCGGCACCTTGCCGGGCAGGTCGAGGACGCCGTCCGGGTCGGCGAGGAACCAGACCGAGAAGCCGAGCAGCGCCAGCGCGGGGACGAGCGAGACCAGCGGCGACGCCCACCGCGCGACGATGATCACGCCCATCACCAGGCCCACCGCGGCCAGCAGGGCGAACGCGCCGTAGATGCGGGTGCGGTCGGTGATCTCCTGGCCCATGCCGTCGAAGGACTGGCCGGCCTGCACGTATCCCCAGGCCGCGCCGTACACCAGCCCTGGTGTCAGCACGACGCCGAGGAAGAAGCCGATCGCGTGGCGCACCGCGCATCACATCCATTCGTTCCGGTCCATTCGTTCCGGTTTGGCCCCAATCACAACACGCGGATCGGGCATGGCGCAGTAAATCCGGCCGACGAGGACGACTCGCCGGCGAACCGCGGGTGCGGGTCAACTCCCGGCCAGGATCCGGCGTCGAATACATAACAAGATCATGAGAGGGCACCGTGCCTGCGACCGTTCCCGGCCGGCCCCCAGCCGGGAGACGCACCGGTGAGGAGCACGCGCATGCGCACAGGGGGAACGCAGGTGATCCAGGAGCTGGACCGCGCCGCCGTCACGAGCGAACGGGCCGCGCCGGCGCGCGCGACCCTGCTGATCGACGGGCTCACCGACGGCGTCGTGCTGCTCTTCGCGGCGTGGACCGTCGTCTACCATCTCGGGCTGCTGTTCCGCCCGCCCACGCCGGTGCTGCTGGCGGTGTGGCTCGCGGGCGCGGTCGCGATCGGCGTGCTGTTCGCGGCGCGGCGAGAGTGGTGGGCAATGCGGCCGTGGCGGGAGCCCGTGGTGCTGCCGGTCGCCCGTCCGAGATCGGCGCCGGGGTGGCTGGTCGCCGTCGCGGTGGTCGCGGGGGTGGTGGCGGGGACGTCCGCGGGCCTGCACCCGTCCGGCGTCCCGTGGTGGTGCGCGTGGGTCGCGGGGATCGTGAGCGTCACGGCCTCGGCCGCCTGCCTGTTGCTGCGCCGGACGGCGCCGGACGACGGCGAGGCGGAGGGCACCGTCCCCGACGTCCGCGACACCCGGTGGGGGACGCCGCTCGCGCTCCTCACCGGCGCCGGGTTCGCGCTCGCGTCGCTGTTCATCGTGAACTCCGACGGCGACGACGCCTACTTCGTCTCGCGCTCCGTGGCGACCGCGACGACCGGCGAGATCCCGCTCAAGGACGTCATCTTCACCCCCGGCACCGCCGACGAGATCTCGGGCGAGCCGCCGGTGGCGTCGATCGAGGTCCTCGCCGGTGCGCTGGCGCGGCTGCTCGACGTCCCCGCGGCCTCGTTCGTCTGGTTCCTGCTGCTGCCCGCGGTGACCTTCGTCGCCGTCTGGGCGCTGTGGCGGCTGGTCAGGGCGTGGGCGCCGCGCAACGCCGCGCTGTGCTTCGCGGTCGGCGCGGTGTACCTGCTGTGGAGCGGGATGGGCGGGGCGTCGCTCGGATCGTTCCACCTGCTGCGGATGTGGCAGGGCAAGGCGATGCTGGTGTCCGCGCTGGTGCCGCTGCTGTTCGTCTACCTGACGCGGTGGGCGGAGCGGCGCACCCGCGGCGACCTCGCGCTCCTCGCGGCCGCCGGGGTCGCGGCGGTGGGGCTGACCTCGTCCGCCGTGTTCGTGGTGCCGCTCGCCGCGGGTGCCGCCGCCGTCGCGCTGATCGCCGCCGGGCGCGTCCCGGCCGGTATCGCCGCGTGCGCGGCGATGGTGTACCCGGTGGGGACGGCCCTGGCGGTGAAGCTGCTCTACGGCGAAACGAGCGTGGTCGGCAGGGTGCACGACGCTCCCGGCAGCTACCGGTGGGTGCTGCTGCACGCGGCGCTCGGCGTGATCGGCGGGTGCGCGGTGTGGCTGTCGCCGTGGACGGCGCGGCGCGGCGTCCCCGCGCTGATCGCGACCGGCGTCGCGGCGGTGCTGACGGTGCTGATCGTCCCCGGGGTCCTGGAGGCGGCGGCGGACGTGTCGGGCGCCGGCCAGGTGCTGTGGCGGACGATGTGGATCGTTCCCGCGCCCGCGCTGATCGGGCTGCTGGCCGCCGTCCGGATCCCCGCCGGGCCGTGGTCCGGGCCCGCGCGCGCCGCCGTGACCGGGGCCCCGGCCGCCGTGCTCGCGGTGGCGCTGGTCGCGGGCGGGACCCCGGTGTGGTCGGAGTCGAACGGGTCCGCCGTGGCGTCCCGCCCGGCGTGGAAGGTCCCGGCGTCCGCCGTCGGCACGGCCCGGGACGTGGTCGCGCTCGCGGGACGGGACGGCCTGGTGCTGATGCCGTCCGGCGTCATGCGGGTCGTGCCGCTGCTGACCGTCCAGACGCACGCCGTGAACCCGAACAGCCATTACCTGAAGCTGCTGCCGGTGCCGCCGGAGTTCATCCGGGACCGCAGGGTGCTGTCGGCGGCCGTCCGCGGGCCGCGCAGCGCCAAGCCGGAGGCGGCGGAGGTCGCGGCGGCGCTGGCGCGCACGAAGGTGGACGTGGCCTGCGCGAGCCGCCGCGACGGGCGCGGCCTGGCGCTGCTGCGGAACGCCGGGTACGGGGGCGACCGCCGCGTCGGCCACCTGATCTGCGTGTTCCCGCCGGCCGGCTGACCCCGTCGTGTCTGATTCGTTGCGATTCGTTTTGAACGCCGGTTTCCGGGCATCCGCGTTCCCAATCGATCCGACGCAGGAGGAACCATGTCGACCGCGATATGGGTCGTCATCGCCATCATCGTCGTAGCCGGCCTCGCCGCGGCCTTCTACCTGGCCTGGACCGGCACCCGGACGCGGCGGCTCCGGGAGCGCTTCGGCCCCGAGTACGACCGGGCCGTGGAGCGCCAGGGCGGCCGCGCCGCCGCCGAGCGGGAGCTGCGCTCCCGCGAGGAGCGCCACGAGGAACTCGACCTGCACGACCTCGACCCGGAGCGGCGCGAGCGGTACCGCGAGCAGTGGGCGGGCGTCCAGGAGCGCTTCGTGGACGCCCCCGAGGCGGCGGTCGAGCAGGCCGACGGGCTCGTCACCGTGGTGATGGGCGAGCGCGGCTACCCGACGCACGGCTTCGAGGACAAGGTCGCCCACCTGTCGGTGGAGCACGGCCGCACGATGGACCACTACCGCCGCGCCCACGCCATCAGCGACCGGGCCGCGGCCAGGCAGGCGTCCACCGAGGACCTGCGGCAGGCCATGGTGCACTACCGCGCGCTGTTCGACGAGCTGCTCGCCGCGCCCACGGGCGCGGCCGCGGGCGGGCCGGCGGGCGGCACCGGAGACCGGGCCCCGAGGAGCTGACACCGATGGAGCACAGGCGACCCGGCATGGCCGGTGACACGCACGTCGCCGGCCCCGCGCCGAAGCCTCCCGCCATCGACGTGCCGGGCCCGGCCGACGCGCCCGCCCCTGCCCCGGCGGAGGCGCCGGGGCGGCTGCTCGACGCGGCCGAGGCCGACCGGTTGCGGGAGCGCTGGCACGAGGTGCAGGCCGGGTTCGTCGACGACCCGGGCGAGGCCGTCCGCCGCGCGGACGGCCTCGCCTCGGACGCCGTCGACGCGCTCGGGCACGCGATCGCCGCGCACCGGCGGAGCCTCGCCGAGGCCGCCGCGACGGACGGGCAGCCCGACACCGAGCGGCTCCGCCTGGCGCTGCGCGGCTACCGCGACCTGCTGAACCGGGTCATCGACGCCTGACCGGCGCCGACGACCCGGAGGCCCGGAGCCCGGAGCCCGGAGCCTGGAGCCCGGACGAGCGTCAGCCGTCCAGCAGGAACCGGGTGACCGCCTCGCGGCCCGCCGTCCCGAGCTCGCGGTTCTGGATGGAGTGCGCGGCGCCCTTCACCACGACGAGCTTGCCGCGCGGCGCGTAGCCGAGCGCCTCCCGCGCCCATTCGACCGGCGTGGACAGGTCACGGTCACCGTTCACCAGCAGCACCGGGACGGGCAGCTTGGCGCGCGGCGGCTCGGCGCTGTGCCGGGACCAGGGCCAGGTGAGGCATTCCTGGACGAACCCGTTGCCCACCGCCGTGTCGGCGGTGAACGGCCAGGTGGCCCGGGCCGGAAGGTTGCGGCGCGTCCGCTCCAGCGCGGCCTTGCGGACGGACGGCCGCGTTTGCGACGTCCCCCACGGGAAGTACCCGTCGCCGCAGATCGTGGCGATGTGCAGGCCCGAGCTGTACTGCGCGACGGGATCGCCGCCGCCCGCCAGGAACTGGAGCAGCCGGTCGAGCCGCGCCGGGTTCCCGTTCCGGGCCTCGTGGATCGCCGAGACGGCGTCGCCCGCGCCGCCGGGCAGCGAGTCCGGGTTGCGGAACGTCGGGTCGACGAACTCGTAGGTGACCAGCATGTCCCAGATCAGCACGGAGTCCGTGCGGTGCCGGACGACCCAGGCCAGCTCCTCGGCCGGGTCGAAGCCGCACGCGGGGGCGGTCTGGCAGGCCTCGCGCAGGACCCGTCCGGTGGCGCGCAGGCTCGTCAGGTAGAGCATGTGGTCGCGCCGCGGGTCGCGGTGCGGCACGACCGAGTCCAGGACGAGCCTGCGCACGTGCTGCGGGTAGCGCGCGGTGTAGGAGGCGCCGGTGATGGTGCCGTAGGAGACGCCGTCGACCGTCATCGTCCGGACGCCGAGCGCCTGCCGCAGCCGGTCGAGGTCGCCGACGGTCTGCTCGGTGGTGTAGTAGTGCCGCCGGTCCCCGAGGACGCCGGCGCATTCTGCGACCGCCTCGGGCGTGGGCGGCTCGATGTCGCTGCTGCCGACCTGCGCCTGCAGCGCCGGGCAGTTGATGGCGCCGAACTCGCCGGTGCCGCGCTGGTCGACCATGACGATCCGGTAGTTCTTCGCCACGTCCGGCATGCGCTGGGCGATGCGGCTGATGTACGGGGCGCCGGGCTGCCCAGGACCGCCGGTCAGGAACAGCAGCACGCCCTTCGGCGCGTCCGCGTTGTCGGCCGTGGCCACCTGCAGGCGGAGCGTCTCCGGCCCGCGCGGGTGGCGGTGGTCGAGTGGCACGGTCAGGAAGGAACAGGTGTATCCGGCCTGGCCGGGGCAAGGACGGGGGTCGGTCAGGACCGGTCCAGAGGGACCGGACGAGGACGGCCCGCCTGCGGGCCCGGGTGACGCGGAGGCCGTCGCCGCGCCCGGCGCGACGAGCGCGAGGACGAGGGCGAACGCCGCGATGGAACGTGATCGCATGTGACGATCATGACCCGGTGATCCACTCCGCGGTGAGATCTCGCCGGATCCGGTCACGGCGTGCCGAGTGGTCCCCCCGATCGCCCCTCTACCAACCCCCCACAACGGACTTTATGGACACAAAGTCACGAGTTCGAGTCCGGAAAGTGATAGCGGCACTACTGGTGGTCGGCTCCCGTAATGGGACAATTTTTGGAGCGGAGGGGGCCGTGAACGCCCGCCGCCGACCGTGGAGGAGCCGGATGCAGACCTGGGACGTCATGCGCCAGGACGACCTCGGCAACACTTTCCATGTGACCTCGCACGACTCGCGGATTTCGGCTCTCGCCCAGGTCATGGTGCTGGAAAGCGGCGTCAAGCACAGGCAGACCTACTGGGTGGAGGGCCCGCCGGGGCCCGCCGTCCGCACGAACCGCGACCTGTACCTGGTGTTCCTGCATCTCGGCCAGGAGGCCAGGGCGGCGTCCTGGTCGCTGTCGGCGTTCCTGCGCTCGCTGTGGAAGGTGAGCGCACCGCTCGGTGACCAGGCCCAGCTGGAGCCGGACGACGTCGCGGCGATGTTCGCGGCGGCGTCCACCACGCCGCCCGCCGACTTCGACCCGGCCTGGAGCGGCAAGGACCTCTCGCTGCCCGGCGGCGAACCGGTGGGGTACGCCGACTGGGAGCGCGTCCTGCTGTCCCAGATCGCCGACCTGGAAGAATTCCTGGCCGCTCCCCCGGGCCCGCAGGCCAGGTTCGGCGTGGACGCGCCGCGCCCGCCCGGCTCCGGCGCCCGCGCCACCCCCGCCCGCTGGTACAACTTCGACCCGGCGACGTACCTGGAGTGCGCCGTCGCGGGGAGCCTCGGCGGGTGGGACGCCGCGGACGGCGCCCGCGTCCCGCTGCCCGCCGGGCCCGGCGAGCCGCCCGCCCGCTCCTACGTCCGCACGATCACCACCATGACCTGGGACGACCTGTCGCGCATCGCGGTGTGCGGCCAGGTGTACGAGTAGCATCGGCGCGCCCGTTTTCGTCCCGGCCGCGTGGTAGGACTGGGGACATGAGCGACAGGCCGGTCGAGTTCTCCGACCGCGGCGGCTGGTGGCTGGCGCAGCGGAGCCCGCACCCCGCGCTGCGCCCCTTCCTGCGCTCCTACGACGGCTACTGGGAGACCGAGTCCGTCCCGACCCGGATGCGCACCCTGCCCACCCGCACCACCGTCGTGATCATCAATCTGGGGTCGCCGCTCCTGCTGACCGTCCCCGACGCCGGCGAGCCCGACCGCGAGTACGGGTCGTTCGTCGCCGGGATGCACGACGGGCACGGCATGTACCTCAGCCCGGGCGGGCAGCGCGGCGTCCAGCTCGACGTGACCCCGCTCGGCGCCTACACGCTGCTCGGCGTCCCGATGGCGCACCTCACCAACGCCGCCGTCGAGCTGTCCGACCTGTTCGGGCGGAGCGCGCACACGCTCGTGGAACGGCTCGCCGCCGCCCCGTCCTGGAGCGAGCGGTTCGACGTCCTGGACGCGTTCCTGCTGCGCCGCCTGGACGCCGGTCCCGTGCCCGACCCGGAGGTCGCCAGGGCGTGGCGGCTGCTGAACGGCGACCCCGCCGTGACGGTCGCCGGCATCGCCGCCGACGTCGGCTGGAGCCGCAAGCACCTGACCCACCGGTTCCGGGAGCAGGCCGGGCTGCCGCCCAAGGTGATGGCCCGCGTGATCCGCTTCCAGCGCGCCATCGCGCTGCTGACCGGCGGCGCCGGGCTCGCCGACGCCGCGGCCGCCTGCGGCTACTACGACCAGGCGCACCTGAGCCGCGAGTTCCGCGCCCTGTCCGGCTGCACGCCGCGCGAGCTGATCGGCGGGCAGCTGGAGCAGCAGCGCGTCACCACCCTCGCCGAACCCGCCTGAGCTGAATGCGGGCCTGCCAGGGAGATGCGCCTCAGCCCTGGTGGACGCCGCCGCCGAGGTTCAGCACGATCACGCCCACCACGATGATCACCGCGCCGGCGATGGTGAGCGGCTTGACCTGCTCGTCGAACAGCAGGACACCGCCGATGAACGCGCCGATCGTGCCGAGCGCGGACCAGATCGCGTAGACGGGCCCGACGTTCAGGGAGGTCAGCGCCTTCGACAGCAGGAAGAACGAGATCAGGTATCCGACGACCACGATCACCGCCGGCCCGGGTTTGGTGAACCCGTCGGACGCGCGCATCGCCAGCGTGGCGGTGACCTCGAAGGCGATCGCGAGCGCGAGCAGCACGAACGGCATCAGCGGCCCTCTCCGGGCGCACCGTACTTCGCCGCGATGGCCTCGAAGACCTTCATGTCGGCGTCGAACGGCGAGCCGGGGCGCGGCCAGTGCAGCACGATCTCGGTGATGCCGAGTTCGGTGTAGCGGCCCGCGAGGTCGTCGAACGAGCCGGCCGACTCCAGCCACGGCTCGCCGCTGAAGCCCGTCAGCAGGATCCTGTCCTCGATCTCGCGGCCCTCCGCCTCGCACGCGGCGTCCAGGGCGTCCAGCCGGGAGCGGACGGTCTCCTGCGCGGTCCCGCCCTCGGGACGGCCGCTGGTCACCCACCCGGTGCCGTGCCGGGCGGCGAGCCGCATGCCGCGCGGACCGTTCCCGGCGATGACGAACGGCACCCGGGGACGCTGCACGCAGCCCGGCTCCAGGACGACCTCCTGCGCCGTGTAGTACTCCCCCTCGTACGTCGTCTCGGGTTCCCGCAGCAGCCGGTCGAGCAGCGCGACCCACTCGGCGAAGCGGGAGGCGCGCTCGCCGGGCGTCCAGTCGCCGCCGCCGAGGACGCCCGCGTCGGAGGCGCGGCGGGTGCCGCCCGACCCGATGCCGATCGCCAGCCGCCCGCCGCTGATGTGGTCGATCGTCTTGATCGCGTGCGCGGTGGGGACGGGATGCCGGAAGTTCGGGGACGTGACCAGCGTGCCGAGCCCGACCCGCGAGGTGACGGCGGCGGCCGCGGCGAGCGTCGTGTAGGCGTCGTACCAGGGCGTCGTGCCGCGCCAGGCGATGTGGTCGTAAACCCAGGCGTGCCGGAACCCCAGGTCTTCGGCGCGCCGCCACAGCTCCCCCGCGTCCGGCCAGGTCTGCATGGGCCACATCACGGTGCCGATCCTCGGTGGCGTCACCGATCCCCCTCAGCTCTCGTCCCGGACGTCCCCGGACGGAACGCCCCTCCCGGACGTCCATCCAAACAGGAATCAGGACGGCGCGCGGGCGAGCCAGCGGTGCAGGGCCCACCACCAGTGCGCGGCGCGGGACACGGCCGTCCCGCCCGCCGGGTCGAGCAGCGGGCGCCCGGTCAGCTCCTGCAGCCGCCGGACCCGGTACTTGACCGTGTTGCCGTGGACGTGCAGCGCCGCGGCGGCCGGCTCGATCCGGCCGCCGTGGTCGAGGTAGGCGAGGCCCGTCTCGGCCAGCTCGCGGTGGAAGGGCTCGTCCGGGTCGAGGCCCGCCAGCAGCGCGCCCGCGAGGACGTCGCCGAGTTCCGGCTCCGCCTCGGTGACGGTGAGCAGTGCCAGGTCGGCGAGCTCGCGCATGCCGGCGAGCGCGGCGTCCGCGCCCGCGCGCAGGGCCCGCCGTCCCAGCTCGTACATCGGCGCGACCTCGGGGGGATGCGCGGGCGGCGACGCGACCAGCAGGGGGCCGGACGTGGCGCGCGGCTCCGGGAGGTGGGCGATCAGCGCGGCGAGCCGCCCGTCGACCAGCCCGCACAGCCCCGGCCCCGCGGCGGTCAGCTCCGCCTCCAGCCGCGCCGCGACCGCCGGGTCGCTGACGTCGGAGACCACGCAGTGATAGGCGCAGGACGGGTCGAGCGGCGCGAGCACCGGGACGGCCTCACCGTGCAGGAGCTGCCGCAGCATCTGCACGTGCCCCTCCCGGACGGTGCGGGCCATCTCCAGCTCGGCGACCCGGTGCGCGTGGACCATCCGGCGGACGAGCGCGGTGCTGATCTCGTCGATGCGGGTGACGCCGTCGAGGAGCGCGGCGTCCGGGACGCCCCGGCGGCGGCCGTCGGCGACGAGCGTCCGGACGAGATGGGCGCGGCCCGCCTGGAAGCCGTCCAGGAACTCCTCGACCGGCACGCCTTGGCGCGCCCGGTCCGAGCCGAGCCGCTCCGCCGCGGCGAGGACGTCCCCGGCGGGACCGCCGCTCGCCGGCGCGTCCGGCCCGCCGCCCTCCAGCGCGGCGAGCACGCCCCGCACGAGCGCGCGGGTGTGCCGCCGGGTCTCCTCCTCGGGCAGCGCCGCCACCAGCGCGGACCGGCCGCGCGCGGCGCGGACGGCCGCCTCCAGCAGCACCGGGTCGTCGGCGTGCTCGGCCAGCAACCGCAGGAACCGGTCGCCGTCGCTGGGCTCCATGCCCCCATTCTGCGCCCCGGTTGTCGGCTGCGGACAACGAGGCCCGGACGGCTTGGATCGTTCCGGTCTAGCCGGACCGCCCGGCGATGGTGTTCGGTGGACGCAGACGACGAGTCGAGGAGTGCGCCGATGTCCGACGAGGACGAGTTCCTGGAGAAGCTGCCGACCGACCTGATCTTCAAGCTGCCGCCGAACTTCGACGACGTCGAGGACGAGCGCCGGCACCGCAAGGAGCGCCTCACCGCCGCGCTGCGCATCTTCGGCAAGTTCGGCTTCGAGGAGGGCGTGGCCGGGCACATCACGGCCCGCGACCCGGAGCGCACCGACCATTTCTGGGTCAACCCGTTTGGGATGTCGTTCAAGCACATCAAGGTCAGCGACCTGATCCTGGTGAACCACGAGGGCAAGGTCGTCCAGGGCCGCTACCCCGTCAACGAGGCCGCGTTCGCGATCCACTCGCAGATCCACCAGGCGAGGCCGGGCGTCGTCGCCGCCGCGCACAGCCACTCCACCTACGGGCGGGCGCTTTCGGCGCTGGGCCAGAAGCTGGAGCCGATCACGCAGGACGTGTGCGCGTTCTACCAGGACCACGGCCTGTTCGACGACTACACCGGCGTCGTCACCGACCTGGAGGAGGGCAAGCGGATCGCCGCCGCGCTCGGCGGCACCAAGGCCGTCATCCTCCGCAACCACGGCCTGCTGACGGTCGGCGACACCGTGGACGCCGCCGCCTGGTGGTTCATCACGATGGAGCGCTCGTGCCAGGTGCAGCTCCTCGCCAAGGCCGCCGGGCAGGTCGTCCCGATCGAGCACGACAACGCCGTCCTCACCCACCAGCAGATCGGCAACGACCTGGTCGGCTGGATCAACTACCAGCCGCTCTACGACCAGATCACCCGCGAGCAGCCCGACCTGTTCGAATAGCCCGCGATCAGCCGGCGCCGCCCGGTTCGGTGAGCGGCAGCAGCACCTGGAAGCGGGTGTCGCCGGGCAGCGACTCGACCCGGATGTCGCCGCCGTGCCGGTCGGCGACGATGCGCCAGGAGATGTCCAGCCCGAGGCCGGTGCCCTGCCCCACCGGCTTCGTGGTGAAGAACGGCGTGAAGATCCGGCCGAGGTTCTCCTCGGGGATGCCGGTCCCGGTGTCGGCGATCTCCACGAGCGCGTGGTCGTTCTCTCGCGCCGTGCGGATCGTGAGGGTGCCGGAGCCGTCCATCGCGTACAGGGCGTTCACGATCAGGTTCGTCCAGACCTGGTTCAGCTCCGCCGCGTAGACGGGGACGAGCGGCAGCCCCGGGTCGTAGTCGGTCTTCACCACCACGTCCTGGCCGATCTTGCGCTTGAGCATGGTGAGCGTGCTGTCGAGCAGCTCGCGCAGGTCGGCGCGCTGGTGGGCGGCGCGGTCGAGCTGGGAGTACTGGCGCGCCGAGTCCAGCAGCGCGGTGATGCGGCCCATCGCCTCGGAGATCTCCGCCTGGAGCTGCGCGACCTCCATCACGTCGGCGAGCCAGCGCAGCGCGCCCGGCAGGTGCTCGCCCGCCGCCGTCGCGACCTCCTCGGCCTGCTCGATGCCGATCCCGGCGGCGACCAGCCCGGGCGCGAGGTCCCAGCCGCCGTCGACGCCGTGCTCCTCCATCCAGTCGCCGAGCTCGTCCTCGGCGTCGCTGACCTCCAGCGGGCTGCGCCTGGCCGCCTGCGGCCGGAGCTCGGGACGCAGCGCGACCAGCGCGCTCAGATGCGTGCAGTCGACGCCCTGGGCCGCGAGGTCGGCGAGGCTCCGCTGCGCCCCGATCAGCCGCTCGCCCAGCTCGGTGCTGGCCCGCGCCGCCGCGGCGGCGGGGTTGTTCAGCTCGTGGGTGAGCCCGGCGGTGATCGTGCCGAGCGCGGTGAGACGCTCCCGCTGGTCGACGACCCGCCGGTTGTTGGTCATCCCGAAGAAGATGCCCTCCAGCAGGTGGGCGGCCATCGGGAACCACTTGAGGACGGACTTGCCGAACTTGCGGGCGGGCAGCACGAACATCCGGCAGTCCCGGACGGCCCGGAGCGTGTGCTGGTAGATCTGCTCGATCTTGTCGCCCAGATACGCCTGGACGGCGCCGCCATAGGTGCCGGGACGCTCCGTCCGGGTCACCTCCACGATGTGGCCCCGCACGTTCGTGGAGAGCGCCATCTCACCGTCCAGCAGCACGTACAGGAACTCGGCGGAGCCGCCCTGCTCGCAGATCACCCCGCCCGCCGGGACGGTCTCGACCGTCCCGTGCTCCGACAGCCAGGCCAGCTTCTCGTCGTCGAGGTCCTCGAAGAGGAACAGCTCCCGCAGTTCTTCGGGCGTTGCCGTGCTCATGCCTGCTCCAGATAGCGGTGGACTAGCGCGACGGCCATGGCGCCGTCGCCGACCGCGGACGCGACCCGCTTCATCGACTCCGAGCGGACGTCGCCCGCCGCGAACACGCCGGGGACGCTGGTCTCCAGGTGGTAGGGCTGCCGGGCGAGCGGCCATCCGGCGGGGCGGCGTCCCCCGGCGACGAGATCGGGGCCGGTCAGCACGTAGCCGCGCGGGTCGCGCTCGACGAAGCCGTCCAGCCAGCCCGTGCCCGGCTCGGCGCCGATGAACACGAACAGCCAGTGCGCGTCGATCGTCTTCTTGCCGCCCTCCCACGCGAACGTGAGGCGCTCCAGCCGGTCGGCGCCCTCCGCCGCGCAGACGGTCTTGCCGGTGTGGACCTCGATGTTCGGCGTCTCGGCGATCTGCTCGATCAGGTAGTGCGACATCGACCGCTCCAGGCCGTCCGCCCGGACGATGATGTGCACCTTCTTGGCGTATTTCGCGAGGTGGACGGCGGCCTGCCCGGCGGAGTTCGCGCCGCCGACGATGGCGACCTCCTCGTCCTTGCAGGACGGCGCCTCGGTGAGCGCGGCGCCGTAGAAGACGCCGCGGCCGACGAAGTCCTCCACGCCCTCGGCGTTGAGGCGCCGGTAGGACACGCCGGTCGCGAGGATGACGGCGTGCGCGGCGATCTCCGTGCCGTCCGCAAGCCGGGCGACGCGGGCCGTGCCGCGCGCCTCCAGCGCGATGACCTCGCCCGCCTGGAGCAGCTCGGCGCCGAACCGGTCGGCCTGACGGCGGGCCCGCTCGGCGAGCTGCGCGCCGGTGACCCCGTCGGGGAAGCCGAGGTAGTTCTCGATGCGGGAGCTCTGCCCGGCCTGGCCGCCGAGCGCGCGCCGCTCCACGACCACCGTGTTCAGGCCCTCCGAGGCGCCGTACACGGCCGCGCCGAGCCCGGACGGCCCGCCGCCGATGACGATCAGGTCGTAGAACCCGGTGGACGGGGTGGTCGACAGGCCGATCGCGGCGGCCAGCTCGGCGTCGGACGGGGCGCACAGCGTCGTCCCGTCGGCGGTCACGATCAGCGGCAGCTCCGGGGCGCCCGCGGCGGCGACGAGCTGCGCGCCCTCCGGGTCGCCGTCCATGAGCCAGTGGTAGGGCACCTGGTGCCGGGCGAGGAAGTCGCGGACCTCGTAGCAGCGGGCCGACCAGCGGTGCCCGACGACGCGCAGCTCCCGCGGCGGGGGCCGGTCGGTCCGCGACCACGCGTCGAGCTGCGTGTCGATCACCGGGTAGAACTTCTCGTCCGGCGGGTCCCAGGGCTTGAGCAGGTAGTGGTCGATGTCGACGACGTTGATCGCGCGGATCGCGGCGTCGGTGTCGGCGTAGGCGGTGAGCAGGACGCGCCGCGCGTACGGGTACAGGTCCATGGCGCGTTCGAGGAACTCCACGCCGTTCATCTCGGGCATCCGGTAGTCGGCGAGCATGACGGCGGTGTCCTCGCCGCGCAGCCGCAGCTCGCTCAGCGCGTCCAGCGCCTGCCGGCCGGACTCGGCGCGCACGATCCGGTACGACTCGGCGTACCTGCGGCGCAGGTCCCGGGCCACGGCCCGGGACACGCCCGGGTCGTCGTCGACCGTCAGAAGCACTGGCTTGGGCAAACGGGCCCCCTCGTTCCTGTACATCCCTGGACGAAAGCCTACGTCGCCGCCCGACCCCGGGGCCCGGGCGGCGCCGCGCCATCGGTCATGATCGTCGCATGGACCTGCGTGTTGCGCTGATCGGATACGGCACCGGCGGCTCGGTGTTCCACGCGCCGCTGATCTCGTCCGTCCCCGGAATGCGGCTCGCCGCGGTCGTCACCGGGAACCCGGAGCGGCAGGCGGCGGTGCGGGAGCGGTATCCGGAGGCGGAGGTCGTGGACGGCGCCGACCGGCTCTGGGGCGCGTCCGGCGAGTACGACCTGGTGGTGATCACCGCGCCGAACCGGCAGCACGTCGCGCTGGCCCGGACGGCGCTGACCTCGGGCCTGCCCGCCGTGGTGGACAAGCCGGTCGCGGCCTCCGCCGCGGACGCCCGGTCGCTGGCCGCGCTGAGCGCGGTCCGGGGGCTGCCGGTGTTCCCGTTCCACAACCGGCGCTGGGACGGCGACTTCCGGACGGCGTCCCGGCTGATCGGCGCGGACGCCCTCGGCGACGTCCGGCGGTTCGAGTCGCGGTTCGAGCGGTGGCGGCCCGAGGTGAGGAAGAGCTGGAAGGAGAGCACCGACCCGCGCGACGCGGGCGGCATCCTGTTCGACCTCGGCACGCACCTGATCGACCAGGCGGTCGCGCTCTTCGGCCGTCCCGCGACGGTCTACGCGGAGATCGACACGCGGCGGCCGGGGGCGGTGGCGCCCGACGACGTGTTCGTGGCCCTGTCGCACCCCGGCGGCGTGCGCTCCCATCTGTGGGCGAGCGCGACGGCCGCGCAGCTCGGGCCGCGGTTCCGGGTGCTGGGGAGCCGCGCGTCCTACGTCGTGCCGGGAATGGACGTGCAGGAGGGGCAGCTCCGCGCGGGCCTCACCCCGAAGGACCCGGGCTACGGGATCGCCTCACCGGAGTCCTACGGCCTGGTCGGGGCGCCCGGCGACGAGCGGCTCGAACCCACCGCGACCGGCGCCTACCAGGAGTTCTACGCCTCCGTGGCCCGCGCGCTCGCCGGCGAGGGGCCCGCTCCGGTGACGCTCACCGACGCGATCACGGGCCTGGAGGTCGTCGAGGCCGCCGCCCGCTCCGCCGCCGAACGCGCCGTCATCGACCTCGACGAGGGTTAGCGCGTTCCAGGTCAGAGGACGGACACGTGCACGTGGTCGTAGTGGTTCTGCGTGACGCTGCCGCGGTCCTCCATCTGGCGCCAGCCGCCGCTGCTGCGGAAGTCGTAGATCCGCTGCTTCCAGATGACGTACTTGATCCCGAGCCGGGACGCGTTGTTGATCACGTACTGGGCGACCTGGTCGCCGTGCGCCTGCGCGGACGCGCTCGGCATCTGCCCGCCGGTGCTCTCCATGAAGTCGCAGGCCCGGCCGGAGCCGTGGTCCTGCGGGTCGCCGGGGCGCGAGCACCCGATGGACGGGAACGGTCCGAACCGGCCGTCGATCGCGAGCAGGGCCGTGCGCATCCGCGCGGTCATCGAGTTCCCGGTGATCGGGGACTTGGAGCCGCTCACGCCGTCGGGGCGCCCCGCGGGGGCCTGCGTCCTGGTGACCTCGGGCTTGTACTTGGCCAGCAGCTTCCGGACGCGGGTGCGCTGGCTCTCCAGGTCCTCGATCTCCTTCTTGACCGCGTCGAGCTTCTTGGCGGCCGTCGCCTGCGACTCGGTCGCCTTCGTGTTCAGGACCTGCAGCGTCTGGAGGCGGCGGCCGTTGTTGCGGCTGATGTGCTCGATCACGGCGGCGTCGCGGACGGCGGCGCCCGGGTCGGCCGAGGAGATCATCGGGGCGACGTCGAGCCGTCCGGTCATGTAGGCGGTGGAGGCGAGCCGGGCGATGTCCGCGCGGGCGGCCTCGTACTCCTTGCCGGACGTGGCGGCGTCCGCGGCGGCGCGCTCGGCGGCCTTCTTCGTCTCTTCGAGGGTGACGAGCTCGCCGCGGTACTCCTTCGACAGCTTCGCGGCGCGCTTCTGGAGGTCCGCGTACTTCTTCTTGGTGTCCTGCGGTTCCTGCGGGAGCCCGGCCGCGCTCCCGGACGCCGGCGGCAGCGCCACCGAAAGGCCCGCCGCGAGGGCGAGGGCCGCGAGGCGCCGCCCCGCTCTGCGCCGCCCGCCCGAGCGGGGCGCCGTGCCGAGGGGATCAAGGGCCGCCACAGATCACTCCTAGATAACAAAGCTCAAGATTGGCGGCACGCTACCACAATCACCTAATTAGCCTCAGACGCTTCTAAAAACACACAGAGTAACGCGAACACTACCGGATCACACCTGGCTCATGATTCGGGGGCCGGTCCGCCGCGGTGCGGTGGACCGGCCCCCGTCGCGGCTCACGCCACGGCCTCGGATCAGTGGCCGACGAGCTCGTCCCAGCGCGGGACGCGCGGCTCGGACAGCAGCCGCAGGCCCGCCTCGGCGACCGTCCGGTCGCCCTTGCGGTTGTTGCACCTGCCGCAGGCCAGGACGGTGTTCTCCCACGTGTCGCCGCCGCCGCGCGACTGCGGGTGGACGTGGTCGATGGTGTTGCCGCGCTTGCCGCAGTAGCAGCAGAGACCCCGGTCGCGCAGGTAGACGCCGCGCTTGCTCCACGGCGGGCGCCGTCCGTGCCGCCAGCGCATCGCGACGTACCGGACCAGCCGCAGGACGCGCGGCACCGGGAAACGGCCGAAGGTGCGGCCCTCCTCCGCCTCCTCCACGACCGCCACCTCGCGGACCAGCATCCGGATGGCGTGCCGCAGATCCACCTTCTGCAGTGGCTCGTACGACGCGTTCAGGACGAGCACGTTCACCGGGTCACCTCCCTAGCCCGTGCCGCTCCCCCGCCAGGATTCGAACCTGGATATCCGCATTAACAGTGCGGCGTTCTTCCGTTGAACCACAGGGAAATGTTCCGGCAATTATCCGGCTTCCGGGCATTTCCCGGAAGCCTCCATAAGAGTGCCGATCCACGGGCGGCGGAGGCAACGCATTTTCGCCCCGGCGGGGAGGTTCAGACGGCGGGGAGGGCGTCCACGGGGGCCAGGTATTCCATGGACTCGCGTTCCATGCGGAAGCCGAGTTCCTCGTTGACGGCGAGCATGTGGGCGTTGTCGCCGGCGTTGTCGGTCTCGATCTCGCGGACCTCGGGGCGGGCCTCGGCCAGCCAGTCGAGCATCGCCGCCTTCACCCAGATGCCGATCCGCCTGCCGCGGTGCTCGGGCACGACGGCGGTGTCGTACTGGGCGGCGCGGCGGCCGTCGCCGTGCGGGACGACGACCTCGGTGAACCCGGCGACGGCGTCGCCCGACAGCGCGGCGACGGTATAGAGGTCGTCGCCGCGCTTGGCGACGACCTCCTCGGTCTCGCGGACGCGGTGGGCGTCCCAGGGCGTGCCGTCGACCTCGGCGAAGTCGGCCATGGCGTGCTTGGCGCGGGCGAGGGCGGTGGCGTGCTCGTCGGGCACGACGCCGTGCCAGCGGACGAGCCGGTACCCGGCGGGCGCGGCGGCCAGGAGCCGCGCCACCCGCTGGGGCGGGACGTCGTCGAGCCGCAGCAGCATCCCGCGCAGCGTCAGGACGCACTCGAACCCGTACGACTCCAGGAACGGGGCGGCGGGGGTGTCGGCGAAGACCTGCGCGATCACGCTGGTGCGGCCGTCGGCGCGCAGCCCTTCCGCGGCCGCGGCGAGCAGCCGCCCGCCGAGCCCGCGGCGGCGCAGCGGCGGCCGGACCTGGATGTCGATCTCGGCGGGACGCCGCGCGCCGGGCTCGCCGGGCAGCCGGACCGCGGCCACCCCGGCCAGCCGGTCGCCGTCGGCCACCGCCCACAGCCGCCGCCGCGATCCCGGCTCGGGATCGAGCAGTCGCGCGGTCTGCTCCGGGTCGGGCGCCGGGCCCCCGGCGGGGTCGGCGGCGTGGACGGCGCTGAGCACCTCGTGCCACTCCCGGATCTGCGCCTCCGTCGGATCATCGAGCGCGATGACGTCCATCCGACTGTTGTACCTGATCGGCGTGCCGCGCGACCGGCGGCCCGGGGCAACGCGGGGGTTTCGGACGCCGCGAACGCGGGTCAGCGGCCCGCCGGGAACGCGGGCCGGCGGGGGTCAGCGGCCCCGCGAGAACGCTTCCATGATCCGTTCGGCGGCCAGCGCTGGGGTGAGGGAGCCGTCCGCGACCTCTTCCTCCAGCCGGGGCGCGAGCCTGCGGACCTCGGGATCGGCGTGCAGCTCGCCGAGGAGCCGCTCGCGGACCATCGCCCACGTCCAGCCGACCTGCTGGCGGCGGCGCCTGGCCTCCAGCTCGCCGGACTCGCGGAGCCGGTCGTGGTGCTCGGCGAGCCTGCTCCACACCGCGTCCAGCCCGGTGCCCTCCTTGGCGCTGCAGGTCAGGACGGGCGTGTCCCGGACGCGTTCGTCGCTGCGCAGCATCCGGAGGGCGCCGGCGAGCTCGCGGGCGGCGCGCTTGGCCTCCAGCTGGTGCTCGCCGTCGGCCTTGTTGACGGCGATGACGTCGGCCAGCTCCAGGACGCCCTTCTTGATGCCCTGGAGCTGGTCGCCGGTGCGGGCGAGGGTGAGGAACAGGAACGTGTCGACCATCTCCGCGACGGTCGTCTCGGACTGGCCGACGCCGACCGTCTCGACGAGGACGACGTCGTACCCGGCGGCCTCCATGACGACCATCGCCTCGCGGGTGGCCTTGGCGACGCCGCCGAGCGTCCCGGCCGTGGGCGAGGGGCGGATGAAGGCGTCCGGGTCGGCGGCGAGGCGCTGCATGCGGGTCTTGTCGCCGAGGATGCTGCCGCCCGTCCGGGTCGAGGACGGGTCGACGGCGAGCACGGCGACCTTGTGCCCGTCGCCGGTGAGGCGGGTGCCGAGCGCGTCGATGAACGTGGACTTGCCGACGCCGGGCACGCCGGTGATCCCGATGCGGCGGGCGCCGCCGGTGTGCGGGGTCAGCTCGACCAGCAGCTTCTGCGCCAGCTCCCGGTGGTCGGGACGGGTCGACTCGACGAGCGTGATCGCCCGGGCGATCCAGGCCCGCGACCCGTCCCGCACCCCGGCCGCGTAGTCGTCCAGGCCCGCGGTCATTGCTCTCTGTGGCCGAGGCGGGCGGTCAGGTCGGCCAGCAGGCCGGCCGCCGCGTCCGCGAGGACGGTGCCGGGCCCGAAGATCGCGGCGGCGCCGGCGGCGCGCAGCTCGTCGAAGTCTCCGGGCGGGATGACCCCGCCGACGACGATCATGATGTCGGCGCGGCCCAGCTCGGCCAGCTCGGCGCGCAGCGCGGGCACCAGCGTGAGGTGCCCGGCGGCGAGCGAGTTGACGCCGACGATGTGCACGTCGGCCTCGACGGCCTGCCGCGCGACCTCCGCCGGGGTCTGGAACAGCGGGCCGACGTCGACGTCGAAGCCGAGGTCGGCGAAGCCGGTCGCGATGACCTTCTGGCCGCGGTCGTGGCCGTCCTGGCCCATCTTGGCGACGAGGATGCGGGGGCGGCGGCCCTCGGCGGCCTCGAACGCGGCGGCCGCCGCACGCGCCTTCTCGATCGCGGTCACCTCTCCCGCCTCTTCCCGGTACACACCGGAGATGGTACGGATCTGCGCGGCGTGCCGCCCGTACGCCTTCTCCAGCGCGTCCGAGATCTCCCCGACGGTGGCCTTGGCGCGGGCCGCGTCGATGGCGAGGAAAAGAAGATTCTGCTGTGCGCCCGGCTCGCGGGTTCCGTTCTCGGCGGCCTCGGCGGCGCGGGTCAGGGCGTCCAGCGCGGACCGCGTCGCGTTCTCGTCGCGCTCCTCCCGCAGCCGCCGCAGCTTGTCGATCTGCTGCGCGCGGACGGACGCGTTGTCGACCTTGAGGACGTCGATCTCCTCGTCGGCGTCCGGGCGGTACTTGTTGACGCCGATGACGGGCTGCCGCCCGGAGTCGATGCGGGCCTGCGTGCGGGCGGCGGCCTCCTCGATGCGCAGCTTCGGCAGGCCCTCGTCGATCGCCTTCGCCATGCCCCCGGCCTGTTCGACCTCGGTGATGTGGCCCCAGGCGCGGCGGGCGAGGTCGTAGGTGAGGCGCTCGACGTAGGCGCTGCCGCCCCACGGGTCGATGGTGCGGGTCGTCCCGGACTCCTGCTGCAGAACGAGCTGGGTGTTCCGGGCGATCCGGGCCGAGAAGTCGGTCGGCAGGGCGAGGGCCTCGTCCAGCGCGTTGGTGTGCAGCGACTGGGTGTGCCCCTGCGTGGCGGCCATGGCCTCGATGCAGGTGCGGGCGACGTTGTTGTAGACGTCCTGCGCGGTGAGCGACCAGCCGGACGTCTGCGAGTGCGTCCGCAGCGACAGCGATTTGGGGTTCTTCGGGTCGAACCCCTTCACGAGCCTCGCCCAGAGCAGGCGGGCGGCGCGGAGCTTGGCGACCTCCATGAAGAAGTTCATCCCGATCGCCCAGAAGAACGACAGGCGGGGCGCGAACGCGTCGATGTCGAGGCCCGCCTCGCGCCCGGCGCGGATGTACTCCACGCCGTCGGCGAGGGTGTAGGCGAGCTCCAGGTCGGCCGTCGCCCCGGCCTCCTGGATGTGGTAGCCGGAGATCGAGATGGAGTTGTACTTCGGCATCCGCTGCGAGGTGAACGCGAAGATGTCGGAGATGATCCGCATCGACGGCTGCGGCGGGTAGATGTAGGTGTTGCGGACCATGAACTCCTTGAGGATGTCGTTCTGGATCGTCCCCGCGAGGGCCTCGGGCTTCACGCCCTGCTCCTCGGCCGCGGCGATGTAGAGCGCCAGGACGGGCAGGACGGCGCCGTTCATGGTCATCGACACGCTCATCTTGTCCAGCGGGATGCCGTCGAAGAGCTGCCGCATGTCGTAGATGGAGTCGATCGCGACGCCGGCCATGCCGACGTCGCCGGAGACGCGCGGGTGGTCGGAGTCGTATCCGCGGTGCGTGGCCAGGTCGAACGCGACCGACAGGCCCTTCTGCCCGGCCGCGAGGTTGCGGCGGTAGAACGCGTTGGACTCCTGCGCGGTGGAGAACCCGGCGTACTGCCGGATCGTCCACGGCTGCGTCGCGTACATCGCCGGGTACGGGCCGCGCAGGAACGGCGCGATGCCCGGGTAGGTGTCGAGGAAGTCGACCCCGGCCAGGTCGTCACCGGTGTAGAGCGGCTTGACGCCGATGCCCTCGGGGGTCTCCCAGGTCTGGGCCTCGGGGTCGCGGCCCGTGGAGTCGGTGACGGCGGCGCGCCACCGCTTGGCGGCCTGGTCCGCGGGGGGCGCCGCGCCGAGCTCGATGTCGCTGAAGTCGGGGATCATTCGTTCACTCCCAGATCACGGAGGGCCGTCTCCAGCACCGCGATCGCGTCGCATCCCGCGTACACGCCGGCGTCCACGCCCTCATAGGTTCCCTTACCCGCCAGCCAGACCTTGATTGCGCCCGCTCGGCGAAGAACCCGCGCCGCCTCCGCGGCCCGCTCCTCGTACACCGTGTCGCTGGAGCAGAGGCAGGCGACGGCCGTCCCGGACGCCGCGAACTCCTCGGGCGGGCCGGTGACCGTCTCGATCCCGCCCGCCTGGAACAGGTTCGCGGCGAACGACGCCCGCGCCGTGTGGACGGCGATCGGCCCGAGCGTGGCGAGGAACACCCGGGGACGCGCGCCGGCCGCCTCGGCGTGCGCGTCGGAGCGGTCGCGGAGCGCCTCGAAGTCCTGCGCGTACGTGACGACGGGGAGCCGGGCGCGGGACGTGAAGTGCGAGTGGGCGCCGGGTCCTTCCGGGGCGGCCTCCCGCTCGGGGAGGGTCTCGGCGAGGTTGGGGAACTCGCTGACGCCGGTGAGGGGCGCCTTGCGGCGCGCGATGTCCTTGCGGCGCCGCGCCCAGGTCGCGGCGACCCGGTCGGCGACCAGGCCCGATTCGAGGGCGGCGGCGAGCCCGCCGGCCCTCTCGATCTCGGTGAACCAGTCCCAGGCGGCGTTGGCCAGGCCCTCGGTGAGGCTCTCGACGTACCAGGACCCGCCGGCCGGGTCGACGACGCGCGCGAGGCTCGACTCCTCCAGCAGCAGGGTCTGGGTGTTGCGGGCGACGCGGCGGGCGAAGCCGTCGGGGAGGCCGAGGCGGGCGTCGAACGGCTGGACGGTGACCGCGTCCGCGCCGCCGGTCCCGGCCGCGAACGCGGCGAGGGTGGTGCGGAGCATGTTCACCCACGGGTCGCGGCGCGTCATCATCGCCGACGACGTCACCGCGTGGATCCGCGCGGACGTCCCGTCGGCGGCCCCGCTGACCTCGGCGACCCGCGCCCACAGCCGACGGGCGGCGCGGAGCTTGGCGATCGAGGCGAACTGGTCTGCGTTGACGGCTAGGCGGAACTCGATCTGCCCGAACGCCTCGTCCACGCTCAGCCCGGCGCCGGTGAGGGCGCGCAGGTAGGCGACTCCCGCGGCGACCGCCGCGCCCAGCTCCTCGGCGTCGGAGCCGCCCGCGTCGTGGAACGGGGTCCCGTCGGCGACGACGGCGCGCAGCTTCGGGAACTCGCGGGCGCACCGGACGGCCAGCGCGGCGGCCTCATCCAGCGAGCCGGGCGTCCCGGTGCGGGCGGCGAGCCCGAGGGGGTCGGCGCCGAGGGTGCCGGACGCGTCCGCCGCGTTCCCGCGCTCGGCGACGAGGGAGAGGAACGCGTCCGCGGCCTGCGCCGTCTGCGTTCCCGCTTCGAGCGCGACGGGCGCGAGGTCCAGCATGACGCCCCGAAGCGTCTCCGCAAGGGCTCCGACCGGGGGCCCCGCGTCGCCCAGCCGCAGCCAGATGGACGTGGCCCCGTTCTCCAGGTCGGCGAGGATCGCCTCGCGGGTGACCGCGGGGTCGGGATGCGCGTGGAGCTGCCGCACGTCCCAGCCCGCGATGCCCTCACCGTCCGGCCGCACCTCACGGACGTACGGGGCCAGCCCGGGCCGTCCCGGCGGCGCGTCGTCGCGGGTGTAGAGCGCGGCGATCGGCACCCCGTCGTAGGACTCCCGGGTGAGCAGATCCTCGATCGCGTCGAGCGGGATGTCCTCCGCCGCCGCGCCGGACCTGCGCAGCACCCCCTTGACCATCTCCCGCCACCGGTCGCGGTCCACCGGGGAGAAGGCGGCAGCCAGTTCGATTTCGTCAGGCGGCACCGTCATGTCCCGGATCGTAGGCGAGCCCTCATATGCCGCTCTAAAGCGGGTCCCGCCCGCCGGGCGGGGCGCGTCCCCGGTTAGCGCCGCGGCGCCCGGGAAAGAGCAGGCCATGACCCTGGATGCGCTCCCCGGCGACCTGTACCACATGCAAGAGCTCCTCGACGAGCGCGAGAAGGAGATCGTCGGGCGGGTGCGGGACTTCCTGGAGTCGAAGGTCGCGCCGATCGCGAACGACTGCTGGGCACGGGCCGAGTTCCCGTTCGACCTGATCCCGCAGTACGGCGAGCTCGGCATCGCCGGGCTCGCCCACGACGAGTGCCCGGGCGAGAAGCCGAGCAGCCTGCTCACCGGGTTCCTGGCGATGGACATGGCGCGGGTGGACCCGTCCATGGCCACGTTCTTCGGCGTCCACACGGGCCTGGCGATGGGCAGCATCGGCCGGTGCGGCTCGCCCGAGCAGCGCGAGCGCTGGCTGCCCGCGATGGGGCGGATGGAGAAGATCGGCGCGTTCGCGCTCACCGAGCCGGAGGGCGGGTCGGACGTCGCGCTCGGCCTGCGCACCACCGCCCGCCGCGACGGCGGCCACTGGGTCCTGAACGGCGCCAAACGCTGGATCGGGAACGCGACGTTCGCCGACCACACCGTCGTCTGGGCCAGGGACGAGGCCGACGACCAGGTGAAGGGGTTCGTCGTCGCGAAGGGCACGCCGGGGTTCACCGCCACCCGCATCGAGAACAAGATCGCCCTGCGGACGGTGCAGAACGCCGACATCACGCTCACGGACTGCCGCGTCCCGGAGGCCGACCGGCTCGCCGGGGCGAACACGTTCAAGGACACCGCCGCCATCCTGCGCCGGACGCGCAGCGGCGTCGCCTGGCAGGCCGTCGGGGTCATGCTCGCCGCCTACGAGATCGCCCGCGACTACGCGGTCGAGCGCGAGCAGTTCGGGCGGCCGATCGCCCGGTTCCAGCTCGTCCAGGACCTGCTGGTCAGGATGCTCGGGAACGCGACCGCCTCGCTCGGCATGGTGGTGCGGCTGGCCCAGCTCCAGGACGACGGCCTGTACCGCGACGAGCACTCGGCGCTGGCCAAGGCGTACTGCACCACCCGGATGCGCGAGGTGGTGGGCTGGGCGCGGGAGCTGATGGCGGGCAACGGGATCGTCCTGGACTACGACATCGGGCGGTTCGTCGCCGACGCCGAGGCCCTCTACTCCTACGAGGGCACCCGGGAGATCAACACGCTGATCGTCGGGCGCGCCGCGACGGGCCAGAGCGCGTTCGTCTGATCTCGTGTTCGTCTGATCCAGCGCCCGTTCGAGCCATGCGCGTTCGCCTGACCCCGGAAGGCCCTGTGGCTAGGGGCGTTGCTAGAGTTCGGCGTCAAAGCCCCAACGGAATCCCTGCAGAGGAAACGCATGTCGACTGGCAGCCACGCCGGGCGCCCGAAGTCCTGGGTCGCGGTGACCATCATCTTCGTCGGTTTCATCGTCGGCGGCGTGGGCCTCGTCATGGGACCCGACTGGATCGTGTTCGGCGCGGGCGCCGCGCTGACCGTGCTCGGCGGGATCGTCGCGCTCGCCGTCGACATCATGACCGACGTCGTCGTCGACGAGCCCCGGCACTGACGGGCCCAGGACCGACGATGTTCGGCCGCCCTCCGATCGAGGAGCGGATCGCCGCCCGGCAGCGCGAGCGCGGGCCGCTGAAGCCGGGGAAGGTCTTCCCGCACGCGCCCGCCAAGATGCTGTTCTTCGTCAGCATCGGCATCGTCGTGGTCACCCACTTCATCGCGCTGTCGCTGTACTTCTTCGACATCACCTGACGGCCGGCGGCCCGCGGCGCGGATCAAAACCGGTCACGGGGGAAGGTTTCGGGCCGTCCGGCAGATGCGAACGTGGCGGGGGCCACGTACGGTCGAGGTGAAGCAGCCTCCTGCGTCGCTCCCGAGCCCGAGGTGGTGGGATGCCGCTGCGATTCGGAATCGAGGAAGAGTACTTCGTCGTCGATCCCGTCTCCCGTGAGGTCGTCCCGCGGGCCGCCGCCGTCGTGCGGCGGGCGTCGGCGGCGCTCGGCGAGCGCGCCTCCACCGAGCTGGTCGACTTCCTCGCCGAGGCCAAGACGGCCCCCTGCGACGACCTCGGCAAGCTCGGCGAGCAGGTCCGCGCGATGCGGGCGGCGATGGCGGCCGCGGCGGCGGCCGAGGGCGTCCGGCTCGCCGCGACCGGGACGCCGGTGCTCGGCGAGCTGATCCCCGCCCCGATCAGCGCGGGCGCCCGGTACGCCGAGAGCCGCGCCACCTACCGGGGCCTGGACGACGAGCAGTGCATCTGCTCCTGCCACGTCCACGTCGAGATGCCCGACCGGGAGCGCGCGATCCAGATCAGCAACCATCTGCGGCCGTGGCTGCCGACGCTGCTGGCGCTGGCGGCGAACTCGCCGTACTGGGCCGGGCGCGACACCGGCCACGACTGCTGGCGGGTGATGACGTGGGCGCGGTGGCCGGTCGCGGGCCCGCCGCCGTACTTCGAGTCGTGCGCCCACTACGAGGACGTCGTCGCGACGCTGCTCGGCTGCGGCGCGCTGATGGACACCGGCACGATCTTCTGGGACGTGCGGCTGTCGGCGCGGCTGCCGACCCTGGAGATCCGGCTCGGCGACGTCGCCCCGACCGCCGCCGACGCGACCGTGTTCGCGGCGCTGATCCGGGCGCTGGTGCAGGCGGCGTCCGCCGCGGTCGACGCGGGCGAGCGGGCGCCCGACCCGCCGCAGGAGCTGCTGCGCGCCGCGTACTGGCTGGCCGCGCGGGACGGGCTCGCCGGGAAGGGGATGGACGTGCGCACGGGCCGTCCCGCCGGGTTCCGGGAACTGGCCGGCGATCTGCTGGCGCACGTCCTGCCCGCGCTGCGCGACGCAGGCGATCTCACGGTCGTCACCCGCGGTGTCCACCGGCTGCTGACCGGCGGGACGGGCGCGGAGCGGCAGCGCGGCGCCTACCGGCGGCGCGGCCGACTGACCGACGTGGTGGACGCCGCGATCCTGCGCGACCGCTGAGCCTGGTGAGCCCGGTGAATCGATCGGGGCCGGTGGGGCCAGATGAGGCCCGCGGGGCGCGGTTCGACGGCGCCGGAAAGCGCTTTCGGCTATCGAAAACGCGACTTTACGGACTTCGCCGTTTTTCGAAGGGCAACGGCGGGTAATCGTCGGAGTGACCAAGGCTCGGCCGAAGCGGCCGCCCGACCCCGGGGGACGCGGCGCACAGGTCGTCTCGCACGAGCCGCTCCCGACCGCGTAATCTCGACCTGATGCACGTGCATGAGCCACCCGCTCCACCTTCCGCCCCGAACGGAGTGACCGCGCGATGAGTCCCAGGCCCGGGGGGCCGGGCACATCGACGCGCGGCGCGTTCGTCCACGCGGGCTTCTTCCACCCGGCCCTCTTCTACCGCGACGAGGGGGAATACCTCGCGGGCACGGTGCCGTTCGTCCGCGCCGGCCGCGAGGCGGGCGAACCCGTGGCCGTCGCGGTGCCGGGCGAACGTCTGGCCACGCTGCGTGACGCGCTGGGCCGGACCGCCGACGAGGTGTCGTGGCTGGACATGTCCGAGGCGGGGCGCAATCCGGGCCGCATCATCCCGGGCGTGCTGCGCGACTTCGCCGACCGGCACGCGGGCGGCGGGCGGGTGCGGATCATCGGCGAGCCGATCTGGCCCGGCCGCTCCGCCACCGAGTACCCGGCCTGCGCGCAGCACGAGGCGCTGATCAACCTGGCGTTCGCGGGGCGCGGCGTGTCGATCCTGTGCCCCTACGACGTCAGCGGCCTGGACGAGGTCGTCATCGCCGACGCCCGCGCCACCCATCCCGTGCTGATCGACCGGCACGGCGAGCACGTGAGCGGCGACTACGCGCCCCACCGCGTCATCAGCGCCTACAACCGGCCGCTGCCGGAGCCGCCCGGCGCGGTCGCGATGAGCTTCGACCTCGACGCGCTGCCCCTGGTCCGGGAGTTCGTCACCCGCTGGGGGGCGCGGCTCGGCCTCGGGCCGCGGGCGGTGGGCGACCTGGAGCTCGCCGCCAACGAGCTGGCCGCCAACTCCTGCCTGCACGGCGGCGGGGCGGGCACGGCGCGGCTGTGGTCGGAGGACGGCCAGGTCGTGTTCGAGGTCCGGGACGCCGGGACGATCACCGACCCGCTGGCCGGGCGGCGGCCCGCCGACATGAGCCCGGACGGCGGCCGCGGCATCCTGATGGTCAACCATCTCGCCGACCTCGTCCGGATGCACACCGGCCCGGACGGCACCACGGTCCGCATCTACATGCGCAACTGACACCGCCCGCCTAAGGGGCGACGGCGCGGCCGATCCCGGCGAGCGACTCGGCGAGCAGCGCCGCGCGCCCGGTCGCGGCCGCGTACTCGGCGAGCGTCGCGCTCAGGTTCAGCGCGAGCGTCCGCGCCGCCGCCTCCCGGCCGGGCGGCACGGGCCCGTACGCCGCCAGGAACGCGGCGCGCGCGGCGCCGCCGAACCCGGCATAGGCGAGGGACAGGTCGACGGCCGAGTCGGCCAGGCACACGTCGCCCCAGTCGATCACCCCGGCGGCGCGGCCGTCCGGGGCGAGCAGCAGGTGCCGGACGTGCAGGTCCCCGTGGACGATCACCGGTTCGCCACCCGGCGCGGGCCACCGGCGGGCTTCGGCGAGGAACGCGTCCACGGCCGGGTCGCGCTCCCACAGGCCGCGCGCGGCGAGCGCGTCCAGGCGGCCGGACGTCCGCGCCGCCCGGACCGCCGGATCGGCCCGCCCCATCGGGTCGAGCGGGAGCCCGTCCCCGGCCGCGGGGACGAGCGCCGGGTCGTGCAGGGCCCGCAGGAACGCCCCGGTCTCGGCGGCGAGGGCGGCCCGCCGGTCCTCGGGCGGGCGGACGTCGGCGAACTCGCGGCCAGGGATCAGCCGCGCGCCCCAGAACGGCCACGGGAAGTCGTCCGACGGCTCGGCGGTGAAGCGCGGCACGGGCACCGGCAGCGGCAGCCGCGGCGCGAGGACGGGCAGTGCCGCCATCTCCCGCTCGATGCCCGGGACCGCGATCGCGCGGCGCGGGAACCGGAAGACCCACTCTCCGCCGACGAGGAAGACGGTGTTGTCCCAGCCGGTGGCGAGCCGCTCCACCGGGGCGCCGCGCAGCTCGCGGAACCTCCGTCCGATCAGCGCGGCGGCCAGGTCCGCGGTGACCTCGCGCTCGGGGGCCCATTCGGGCTCCGGCGGCGATCGGTCCGGTCGGCTGGTCACGCCCGCCAACGCTACCCCGATGCCGAGACTTGACCCCGCCCCAGGTGTAGCGGGCGGAAGGCGGGAATGAACCCTGCGCCCGATCTCTCCCGACATCAATGGGGAACGATGCGTTTTCTGGCTCGCGCCCACCAGATGCCCGCCAGGCTGATCGTGGGGGCGTTCATCGTGAATTCGGGGCTGTCGAAGCTCAAGGGCGGGGACGAGGTGGCCGAGCAGATCCACGGCACGGCGAAGGCCGCCTACCCGTTCCTGGAGTCGCAGGATCCGCGGGAGTTCACCCGCCGGTTCGCCACGGCCGAGGTGGCGCTCGGTGCGGCGCTGATCGTGCCGCTGGTGCCCTCGCTGCTGGCCGGCGCGGCGCTCACCGCGTTCGCGGGCGGGCTGAACGGCCTGTACCTGCGGCTGCCCGGCATGCGGGAGCCCGGCGGGCTGCGTCCCACCGAGCAGGGCACGGCGCTGGCGAAGGACACCTGGCTGCTCGGCATCGGCTCGGGACTCGTCCTGGAGGAGCTCGGCCGGGCCTGCTGCGGACGGCGCGGGCGCGACTGACCGTCCGTCCGGCCGGCCGGTTCGCCCGGCCGGACAGGTTGACGTGGGCGGGCGGGCCCGGTGAGGATTCAGCGCGTCCCTCAGGAGGCCCCGCCATGACCGACCAGTCCGCGCCGTCGCCGCCCGCCGTCCGCGACGCCGCGACGCCCGACGCCGCGGAGATCGCGGCGCTCCTCGGGCGCGCCTTCGACGACGACCCGCTCTGGTCGTGGCTGGTGCCGGACGAGGCGTCCCGGGTGCGGCGGCTGGCCGGGGTGTTCGAGATCATGCTGCGCCGGGTGCACCTTCCGCACGGTGGCACCGAGCTCGCCGGACGGGACGCGCGCACGGAGGCGGCGGCGCTGTGGAACCCGCCCGGGCACTGGCACGTCCCCTTCCGCGTGCAGGCGGCCCAGACGCTGCCGCTGCTGCGGGTCCTCGGCGCGCGGACACCCGTCTCGCTGCGGACGCTCGGCGCGATCGAGAAGCACCATCCCCGGGAGCCGCACTGGTACCTGGCGGTGCTCGGCACCGATCCGCCCGCGCAGGGCAACGGCCTCGGGAGCGCGCTGCTGCGGTCCCGGCTCGACCGCTGCGACGCCGAAGGCATGCCCGCCTACCTGGAGAGCTCGAAAGAGCGCAACCTGCCGTACTACGAGCGGTTCGGGTTCAAGGTGACGCGGGAGCTGGCCCTGCCGGGCAAGGGCGCGCCGTCGATCTGGCTCATGTGGCGGGCGCCCGGCTCCTGAGCGGTCCCGGGCCGGCGGTCCCGACAGGGATTCGGCATCGCCGTTAAGTCCTAGTCATGGCCGGAAGCGGCCATTTGAAGGTCTGGCGGCACGGCGGAGATGTGCGCTCGGCTACCGCCCGCCGACGCCTCGCTTAGCTGATCATCGTCGTCGGCGCCGCTTCGACCCGCGGGACGCGTCCAAACGCGGCTGGCCCGATGCGGCCACGCGGCGGGCGCCTTTCGGGCCGTCCCGCGGCCGTCTCGACCTTCCGGCGACCTTCGCCGCCTACCGTCGAGGGTGAGCCACGCCCCCGCGCTCCTCTTCGTGAAAGCGACAGGTGAAGCGAATGACGACGGTCGGCACAAGGGTGCCGGAGACGCGGCTCGCCCTGCACAGGCCGGGGCCGGCCCGCGTCCAGGACTACCTGTTAGGCGGCAAGGACAACTACGCCGCCGACCGCGAGCTCGCGGTGCGGCTGCTGGAGGTCCTCCCGCAGGCGGCGGACGCGGCCCGCGCGGCCCGCGAGTTCCTCGCCCGCGCGGTGCGGCTGCTCGCGGGACGCGGCGTCCGGCAGTTCCTCGACCTCGGCTGCGGCCTGCCCACTGCCGGCAACCTGCACGAGCTGGCCGCCCGGCACATACCGGGCACCCGCATCGTCTACGTCGACAACGACCCCCTGGTCATCGCGCACGCCCGCGCGCTGATGCTGGACGGCGGCAACATCGCGGCGCTGCGGGCCGACATCCGCGACCCCGGCGCGATCATGGACAGCCCGGAGGTGCGCCGCCTCATCGACCCGGCGGAGCCCGTCGCGCTGGTGTTCTCCTCCGTCCTGCACTTCCTGCCCGGCGCGGCCGATCTCCTCGCCGCGTTCGCGGGCCGGGCCGCGCCCGGCAGCGCCCTGGTCGTCTCGCACTTCACCGCCGACTTCGCGCCGGTCGCGATCACCGAGGCGGCGCGGCTCTACCTGGAGGCGAGCGACATCCCGCTGTTCCCGCGCGGCGCGGTCGAGGTGGCGCGGCTGCTCGGCCCGTTCCGGCCGGTCTCCCCCGGCCTCGTCCCGCTGACCGCCGGGCCGCTCGGCGGGACATTCCGGCCCGGCCATGAACCGATCATGTACGGGGCCGTAGGTCTGCGCTGACCCCGGCCGGGCTGTGGAGTTGGTCACACCCGGGCCCGGCGCGGCCCGCCGTCCGCGGACCGCCACGGCGCCGCTCACGCCGGTGTTCGCGGGCCTCCGCGGCCATCACCCTGAGTCAGCCGCCGGTGCACCGAGTTAAGAAAAATGTCATTCGCCGGTTAGAGAACGCGTCCGCGCCGCCCCTAGGGTGTCCCGGATGCCGACGAACACCCTCACCCCGCCGCGAACCCGGCTCGGCACCCGTCCCGACCGGGCACGCCGGATGGAGTGGCTGGACGCCCTGCGCGGCCTCGCGGCGCTCGTGGTGGTGTTCGAGCACTCCCTGGACGTGCTGCTGCCGGAGGTCCGCGCCACGGCGAGCCCGTGGTTCGACTTCGGCCGCTACGGCGTGTTCGTGTTCTTCCTGGTCAGCGGGTATGTGGTGCCGTTCTCGCTGGAGCGGCGCGGGAGCGTCCGGCATTTCTGGGCGGGGCGGTTCTTCCGGCTGTACCCGGCCTGGTGCGTGTCGCTGGCGCTCGCGCTGCTGCTCGGCGCGGCCGGGATGTCCTACGGGCTGCCCGCCGCGCTCGGCGAGCGTCCGTGGGCGTCCGCCCTCGCGCACATGACCATGCTGCAAGACCTTCTGGGCGTGCCGAACGCCGTCAACGTCTACTGGACCCTCTCCTACGAGATGGTCTTCTACCTGCTGGTGACGGCGATGTTCGTCGCGGGGGTGCATCGCTCCAGCGCGCGGGTCGCGCTGGGGTTCGGGGTGGGCGCGGCGATCCTGGGCGTCGCGCTGCCGTCGGGCCTGCTGGCGTCCCGGTGGCCGGGCGGGACGATCCTCGCCGCCGCGCTGTTCCTGGCCGTCGGGCTCGCGGCGATGGTCAGCCGCCGCCGCGCGGTGCGCCGGACGGGCGTCGCGGTCGTGGCGGCGCTGGCGCTCGGGCTGCTCGTCCTGGACAGCCGCATCGGCGCCATCGAGAGCCTCTGCATCATCGCCACGATGTTCGCCGGGACCGCCGTCCGGGGCATCCAGGACGGCCGGCTGCGCACCTGGCCCGCCGTCGCGATGGTCGCGGTCGTCCCCGCCTTCACGCTGGTGGCGGGCCTGCGCAGCCCGACCGCCCTCGCGCTCAACGCCAACCCGGAGCCGCTCGGGATCGACTGGACCATCGCCGTGGCGGCGGCGTGGCTGACGTTCCTCGGCGGGCTCGCGCTGCGGAACCGCCCGATGCCCCGCGCGCTGGTGTGGTCGGGGCTGGTCAGCTACTCGCTGTACCTGCTGCATCCGCTGGTCATCCAGGCGATCTGGCACGCCGCCGGGCGCGACCCGGGCGAGCTGCCGGGCCAGATCCGGCTGATCTGGGGAATGGTGCTGGTCGTGGCCGTCCTCGGCGCCGCGGCCGTGGCGCACCGCTATGTCGAGCTCCCGGCGCAGCGGCTCGGGCGGCGCCTGACCGCGCGGCCCCGTCCCCCTGCGGACGACACCCCGCGCCGAGACCCGGGCGATGAACCCGGTACCGAAAGCGTGCGCGTTCTCGCCTGACCGTCAGCGGGCCGCGAGCTGGTGCCCGAGGAAGGCGAGCTGCGGGCGCAGGAGGCGCTGCCAGTAGGCCACGTCGTGGCATCCGCCGCTCATCGAGCCCTCCGGGCGGACCCGGTCGCGGAACCGGCGCACCGCCTTCGCGAACGGGTCGCTGTTCCCGCAGTCGACCCTCAGCGGGACGCCCTTGAACGCCGCCGGCGAGGCGAAGACGTCGTTGCGCTCGAAGTCGGTGCGGCCGTCGAACGCGCGCCGGTTGACCGAGCGCGCGTCCTCGTAGGAGGAGAACAGCGCCGGGGACGCGGCGACGACCGCGGCCGTCCGCGCGGCGCCGAGCCGGCGGGTGAGGCCGAGCGCGCCGTAGCCGCCCATCGACCAGCCGATGGCGCCGATCCGGTCGGTGCGGGCGCCGCGGGCGCCAAGGCGCGGCAGCAGCTCGTCGGTGATCATCCCGAGGGGGTCGTCGCCGTCCGCGCGTGGATGCCAGTAGGAGTCCTTGCCGCCGTCGACGGCGACGAGCGCGAACGGCGGGACGCCGCCGTTCGCGACGGCGTCCGGCAGGTAGTGGTGCAGGTTGAGGCTCGCCACGAGGGACGTCGCCGTGTGGCCGGTGCCGTGCAGGGCGACCACGACCGGCAGCCCGCGCAGGGAGCGGCCGTCGGCGGGCGGCACGATGGCGGCGGTGACGGCGGTCCGGCGGCGCGCGGACCGCCAGGTCATGAACTCGATCCTGACGGGCCGGGGCGGCGGCTCCGGGACGTTCCCGCACCGGCCGAGCGCGCGGTCGAGACGGACCCTGCCGGGCAGGACCTCGTGCTGGACCAGCGCGTACCCGGCCCCGCCCAGCGCCGCGGCGGCCCCGAGACCCCCGGCCCCGCCGAGCAGCGCACGTCTGGTGATCACTGCGGTTCCCTCATGCCGACGCGGTCTCTCTCCGTGCGGCCGCCGCGGACCGGGAGAGCAGGGCGACACCCGCGGTCAGGAGCATGGCAGTGAACGATACGGCAACGAACGCCGATACCGTCCGCGGCGGCAGGGTGTGGAAGGCGAGCACCGCCACCAGGTAGGACGCGATGGGGTTGGTCATCGTCATCGCCGTCATCGCCGCGGGCAGCGACCCGGCGGCGAACGCCCGCTGCTCGATGACGAGCCCGAGCAGCGTGCTGCCGGCGAGGGCGTAGCCGGGCCAGTCCACGGCGGTCGCGGCGACGCCGCGGTCGACGAGGGCGGCGGTGGTGAGCTTGATCAGCACCGCGGTCGCGGCGAAGCAGAGGCCCGCGCAGACGCCGAGCAGCGCGGCCCGCACCGGTCCCCTGCGCAGCCACGCCGCCCGGGACAGCACGATGATCAGCGGGGCGGCGATCAGCCCGGCGATGAACAGCCGCGGCCGGGACGGCTCGCCCTCGGGCGGGATCGCGCCCGGCACGGTGAACAGGACGGCGAGGCCCGCCGACACGGCGATGCCGCCGAGCAGGTCAGTCCGGGCGGGGCGGCGGCCGGTGCCGACCGTGCCGAGCAGGATGGTGAAGACGAGCTGGGTGACCAGCAGCGGCTGGACGATCGCGGTCGAGCCGAAGTGCAGCGCGGTGGCCTGCGCCGCGAACCCGGCCAGGTTCACGCCCCAGCCGGTCAGCCACACCGGGTCGCGGAGCAGCCGGCGGATCAGCCCCTGCGCGGCGGTGGCGTCCGAGCCGCCGCGCACGGCGCGCCTGGCCGCGCGGTACTGCAGCGCGGCGGCCCCGGCGAACAGGAACGCGGCGAGCAGGCTGAAGCCGACCGACCAGGCCATCTCCCCGGACCACACCGGTCCGAGCCCGCCGGCGGCCCCCGCGCCGGCCGTGTCCGATCCGGACCGGGTCACAGCGCCTCCCGCCTCGTCCGTCACTCCCGCCCGTCACCGATCATCTTCCCCATCATCGGTGGTGACGATCAGGCGCGGGGCCGCGAAAGCGGCGAAGGAAAAGGAGTGAAGGGAGGCGAGGGGGCAGGCCGGGGGCCTCAGGCCGTCCCGGGCGGGAGGTTCGGACCGGCGGGCTGGACGGTCCCGCGGCGTCCGCCCCGGCACCGCGGGACCGTCCAGCCCGCCGGCTGCGTTCGACCCCGCCGAGCGGGCCCCCCTCCTGCACGGCCCGCCGGCGGCGTCGCTCTCCGCTCCCAACTCCTACAGCGCCGGCCCGCCGCGAAATGTCACACGACGGGCCGGAATAGTGGTCTACCTGGGAGGATGCCGCCGCACGGCTTCCGCGGGACCAGTGCGCGGCGCGCCCCCGCGCGCCGCGGGCGTCAGGTGGTGCGGCGCGAGCGTCAGGTGGTGAGGCTCCGCGGGCGGAGGTCGGTCCAGCTCGCGGTGACGTGGTCGAGGCATTCGGCCCTGGGCGCGGGCCCGAAGGTGATCGTCCAGCCGGCGGGGACGTCGGCGAACTCGGGCCACAGGGAGTGCTGGCCCTCGTCGTTGACGAGGACGAGGAACGTGCCGTCGGGGTCGTCGAACGGGTTGGTCATCTCAGGCCTCCTGGGCTACGGGGACGGAGCGGCGGGCGATGGAGCGGACGATCTCCCCGGTCCGCACGGCCGTCATGGAAAGCAGCGACGACGCGATGCCGTGGCTGTGCTCGGTGGCTCCTTGCAGGTAGACGCCCCAGCGCGGGCCGGGCTCGGTGGCGAGCCGGTAGTCGCGCTCCACCACGGGGCGCCCGTCCGGGCCGGTCCGGCAGTGCGGCCCCGCCTCGCCGAGCAGGTCGAACGGGTCGCGCTCGCGATAGCCGGTGGCGTAGACGATCGCGTCGGCGGCCAGGTCGGCCATCTCGCCGGTCGGCAGGAACCGGACCCGCGCCCGCACTCCCCCGGGCTCCTCCCGGACGTCGGCGATGCGCGAGACGTTCAGGATGCGGAGCCGTTCGGCGCCCGCGACCTTCTCGGCGTAGGAGCGCCGGTACAGCTCGTCGATGAGGTCGAGGTCCACGACGGAGTAGTTGGTGTTGCGCGAGTAGTCGAACAGCATCCGCTTCACGTCGTCGGGCGCGGTGTAGTAGTGGTCGACGGCCTCGGGGTCGAAGATGCGGTTGGCGAACGAGCTGTCGTCGGCGGGCGAGTACCCGTAGCGGGTGAACACGGCGCACACTTCGGCGTCCGCGAAGGTGCGGTGCAGGTACTCGACGGCCTCGGCGGCGCTCTGTCCCGCGCCGACGACGACGAGCCGCTTCGGGGCCCAGCCCGGCCGTTCGGCGAGGCGGGTGAGCAGGTCCTCGGTGTGCCAGATCCGCTCGCCGGACCGGACGCCCTCCGGCAGGACGGGCTCCAGCCCGGCGCCGACGACGACGTTGCGGGTCAGGTGCGTCTCCAGCTCGTCGTCGCGCCGCACGACGACTTCGAGGGTGTCGTCGTCGCGCGGGCGCAGGGCGACCACTTCGGAGCGGTAGCGGACCCGGTCGGCGAACGCGGCGGCCGTCCATTCGAGGTAGTCGTGGAACTCCACCCGGGTCGGGAACATCGTCTTGTGGTTGACGAAGTCGACGAGGCGGCCCCTGGCGTGCAGGTACGCCAGGAACGAGTACGGGCTGGCGGGGTTGCGCAGCGTCACCAGGTCCTTGAGGAAGTGGACCTGCATGGTGGCGCCGTCAATGAGCATGCCCCGGTGCCAGCCGAACTCCGGCTGCTTCTCGAAGAACACGGCGTCCGCGGGCGCGCCGTCCCCGCCGCCCGCGCCGTTGGCGCGGGCGGTGCGGGCCGCTTCGTCGAGCGCGACGGCGAGCGCCAGGTTGGACGGGCCGAACCCGATGCCCACCACGTCATGGACGGGGGTCTGCATGCGCTCCTCCGGCATCTGGCGGGCCTCAGGCGGGCTTGGCCGCGGCGGCCTTGGCGATCTTCGGCACGATCTGCTCGATGACGTACGGGACGGCCAGCGGGGTCGGGGTGCGCAGCGGCCAGAACGACTTCAGGTCGAGCGCCACGTACGAGCCGCGTTTGACGACGGCGAGGTCGGCGAACAGCTTGTTGCCCTCGATCTTCTTCTGCGTGGCCGGGTCGTCGTTGTAGTGGCTGAGCAGGACGTCCACGTCCAGGACGGAGACCTTCTCCATGCTCAGCTCCGCGGCGAAGCCCTCGCCCGGCAGCTTCTTCAGGGGCTCGGGCAGCACCATGCCGAACTGGCTGAGCAGCTTGACGCTGGTGTCGGTGGGGGCCTTCATCACGCCGATGTTCCCGTTCGGGAACACGCTGGTGAACGCGAACTCGGTGCCGTTGAGCTCGGGGTGCGCGGACTTGACCGCGGCGATCTTCTTCTCGACGTCGGCGACGAGCGCCGTCCCGGCCTCGGTGCGGCCGACGGCCTTGGCGACCTGGAGGGTGATCTGCTGCCAGGTGTCCTCGGCGGGCCCGGACTGGTAGGCGACTGTCGGGGCCAGCTTGGAGAGCTTGTCGTAGCCCTTGTCGATGTAGAAGTCGCCGGCGGCGAGGATGAGGTCGGGACGCAGCGCCGCGACCTCCTCCAGGTTGAACCCGGCCTCCCCGGCCTTGAGCAGCTTCGGCTTCTCACCGGTCAGCTTCGGAGCGGTCCAGGGGGTGAGGCCGTCGGGCTGGATGCCGGTCAGCTCCGCCATGGCGACGGGCTTGACGCCGAGGGCGAGCAGCGCGTCCTGGTCGATCTCGCCGAGGGCGACGATCCGCTTCGGCGCGGACTCGATCTTCGCGGTGCCGAGCTTGTGGGTGATCGTGACCGGGAACGCCCCGGCGCCCGCCTTGGCGCCCGAGGCGTCGTCCGCGGGTTCGTCGTCGCCGCACGCGGCGGCCATGCCCAGGGTCAGGACGAGCGCGGCGGTAACCGCCATTCGCCGCATTATGGTGCGCATTGAGGGACCGGTGTCCTTCCAGAATTCCAGGGGGTGATCGAGCGAAATCTTAGGTTAGGCTCACCTAACCATGCAATGGGTGTGCCCGTATGAGCCCCCTCACCGTCGGCGCGGTCAATAGGGCCGCGATCTTCACGGATTCGCATCCGGGCTCTTTCCTGATCCGCCGGACGAGTTTCATCGCGAGCAGCGAGTGGCCGCCGAGATCGAAGAAGTCGTCCTCCGGGCCGACCTCGGGGACGCCGAGCTCTTCGGCGAAGATGCGGCACAGGACCGCCTCCCGGTCGTCGCCGCCGCCGTCCCGGGCCGCGGTCCCGTCCGGGTCCGGGGCCGTCAGCGTCCGGGCGGCGGGCGTCCGCGGGGCGGGCAGCGCGCTCACCTTCACGCCGGGGTCGGCGGCGACGGCGTCCAGCAGCGCGATGAGCCCGTCGGCCAGCGCGGCGACCGTGCCCTCGTCGAACATGTCGGCGGAGTAGTCGACGATCAGCCGCAGGTCGTCCGCGCCCTCGCGGAAGATGAAGTCCAGGTCGAACTTCGCCGCGCCCGGCCCGAACAGCGCCTCCTGCTGCTCCAGGCCGGGGAAGCGCACGTCCCCTGCGCCCTGGTTCTCGTAGCCGACCATCACCTGGAACAGCGGGTTGCGTCCGGGCACGCGGCGCGGGCGAAGCGCCTCCACGACCGCCTCGAACGGCAGGTCCTGGTGGGCGAGCCCGGCGAGGTCGGCCTCCCGGACGCGGCCGAGCAGCTCCCCGAACGACGGGTCGCCGGACACGTCCGCGCGCAGCACGAGCGTGTTGACGAAGAAGCCGACGAGGTCCCGGGTGGCCTGCTCGGTGCGCCCGGCGACGGGGCTGCCGAGCGGGACGTCGTCGCCCGCGCCCGCACGGTGCAGCAGCGCGGCGACGGCGGACTGGCAGACCATGAACATGCTGGCGTTCGCGTCGCGCGCGACCTGGCGCAGCCGCCGCGTGAGGCCGGGCGGGAAGCCGGCGGTCAGCGTTCCGCCGCGCTGCCCGGCGGTGCCGGGACGCGGCCGGTCCGCCGGCAGCGGGATCTCCTCGGGGAGGCCGGCGAGGGCCCGCGCCCAGTGGTCGAGCTGCCGGGCGTGGACGCTGCCGGGGTCGAGCGGGTCGCCGAGCAGCTCGCGCTGCCAGAGGGCGTGGTCGGCGTACTGGACGGGCGGCGGCTCCCAGCCGGGGGCGCGGCCGTCCAGCCGCGCGGTGTAGGCCTCGGCGACGTCGCGCGCGAACGGCCCGAACGACCACTCGTCGAACGCGATGTGGTGGAACACGGCGAGCAGCAGATGCCGCCGCTCCCCTTCGGGGAACACCGCGACCCGCAGCGGGATGTCCTTGGCGAGGTCGAACGGCCGGGCGATGACGTCCTCGGGCGCGCAGGTCGCGACCTCCAGGACCGGGCGCGCCTCGTCCGGGGGAAGGATCCGCTGGTAGGGGACGCCGTCGTGCTCGCCGAAGACGGTGCGCAGGCTCTCGTGCCGGGCGATGACGTCGCCGATCGCCGCCTCGAGCGCGGCGCGGTCGAGGTCGCCGCGCAGCCGGACGGCGAGCGGCAGGTGGTAGGCGCCGCGCGGCCCGTCGTCCTCGCGGAGCAGCTGGTCGAGCATCCACAGGCGGGCCTGGGCGGACGACAGCGGAAGCCGCTCGGGCCGCTCCCTCGGTCCCAGGACGGGCCGGTCCCGCGCGGCGGCGCCGCGGTGCACGCGCTCGGCCAGCTCCGCGACGGTCGGCGCCTCGAACAGCTCGCGGATCGCCAGCTCCGCGCCGAGCGCCGCGCGGACGCGCCCGACGAGCCGCGTCGCGAGCAGCGAGTGGCCGCCGAGGTCGAAGAAGCCGTCGTCGACGCCGACGCCGGGGGCGTCCAGGATCTCGGCGAACAGCGTGCACAGGACCCGTTCGACGGGGGTGCGCGGCGGCCGTCCCGCCCGGCGCGGGCCGTCCCGCCCCGGGTCGGGGAGGGCGCGCCGGTCGAGCTTGCCGTTCACGGTCAGCGGCAGCGCGTCCAGCGTCATGATCGCGCTCGGCACCATGTAGCCGGGCAGCCTTCCCTTGAGCGATTCCCTGACGCGGGCCGCCAGCACGCCGTGGTCGCGGGCGGCGACCGGGTTGTTGGCGTAGGACGCGGGGACGCGTCCGGGCGCGGCGGCCAGGTTGGCGGCGCCGCCGCCGAACACCGCGTCGTAGCATCCGATCTGGTCAGAGGGGGTGAGCACCACGTCCGGGTACCGCGCGTACAGGCTTTCCGGCTCGACGCCTTCGGGCGGCGCGGCGAGGGCCGCGCGGGCCTCGTCCGGCGACGCCCCGTCGCGCAGCAGCCGCAGCGCCGCGACCTCGCCCGACAGCCTGGGGTCGGGGATGCGCCGCACCCGGAGGGGCCCCGTCGGCCTGCCGTCCAGGGTCTCCGGACCGCTCCAGTCGATGACGGGGGCGTCCGGGAGGGCGGGCTCGTCCTTCCACAGGACGACGTCGTAGCGGTGCCGGGTCAGCTCGTTGTGCTTCGTGCCGCGCTTGGCCAGGACGTCGACCCGCGCCGCCCCGTCCAGGGCGGTGAAGAACGCGGGGTCGAGCAGCATCTCCTTCTCCATGCGGACGGCACGTTCCACCGCCTTCAGGTCGCCGCCGCGGCCGAGCTGGACCGCGGCGTGCAGGCACGCCACCGTCCGCAGGTCGCGGACGTCGCCGATGAACAGCGCCCCGCCGGGCGCGAGCAGCCGCATCGCCTTGGTGACGACGTCCTGGAGGTAGGCGGGCCCAGGGAAGTGCTGCGTCACCGAGTTGATGACGATCGTGTCGAAGTGGTTCTCGGGCAGGCCGGTGGTGTCGTGCGCCGGCCGGCAGCTCAGCCGCACAGGCGAGTCGCTCCCGAGGTCGTGCTGCAGCTTGGCGATGACGGGCGCGGAGAAGTCGGTGCCCCAGAACTCCTCGACCTCGGGTGCGATGCGGGTGAGGATGAGCCCGGCGCCGACGCCGATCTCCAGGACGCGGCGGGGGCGGAGCCCGCGGATGCGGTCGAGCGTCGTCGCGCGCCATTCGCGCATGTGGTCCAGCGGGATCGGTGCGCCGTCGTAGCTGCTGTTCCAGCCGGCGAACTCCTCGGCGTGCACGACGGTGCCGATCTCGGTGTACTCGGCGTCGTAGATCTGGCGCCATTCGGCGAGCTGCTCGGCCACCGCGCCCTCGCGCGTCCCGTCCGGGACGATGTACCCGATCAGGCGCTTGACGCCGGGCACGCCGGTGGGGGCGGCGACGACCGCGGCCTGCCCGACGCCGGGCTCGGCCGCCAGGGCGTTCTCGATCTCGGCGGGCTCGACCCGGTAGCCGCGGATCTTGACCTGGTCGTCGGTGCGGCCGAGGAAGTCGATGTTCCCGTCCGCGCGGACCCGGACGAGGTCGCCCGTCCGGTACATGCGGGCGCCCGGCGGCCCCGACGGGTCGGCGACGAACCGCTCGGCGGTGAGGTCCGGACGGCCGAGGTAGCCGCGCGCCAGCCCCGCGCCCGCCAGGTACAGCTCGCCGGGCGCGCCTGGTGGGACGGGCCGCAGCGCGCCGTCCAGGACGTGGCCGCGCGTGTTCCAGATCGGCTTCCCGACGGTCGGGGTGGCGCTGTCGGTGGTGCCGCCGCCGAGCGCGTTGATCGTGTACTCGGTCGGCCCGTACAGGTTGTAGCCGAGGACGCCGTCGGCCTGCGCGAGCCGGTCCCACACCGAGGCGGGGACGGCCTCGCCGCCGAGAAGGACGAGCGGCGGCCGGTGCTCGCCGTCGAGTAGACCTTCGTCAAGCAGCTGCTGTGCGTAGGTCGGGGTCACGTTGATGACGTCGACGCGGTGCTCGGCCAGGTAGGCGGTGAGCGCTTCGGCGTCGCGGCGCAGGTCCTCGTCACAGACGTGCACCTCGTGGCCCTCGATGAGCCAGAGCAGCTCCTCCCACGACATGTCGAAGGAGAAGGACACGGTGTGCGCGATGCGGAGGCGGCGCCCCGCGGACTCCACGACGGGGTCGAAGATGTTGGCGCGGTGGTTGTACTGCATGTTGGTCAGGCCGCGATACGGGGTGACCACGCCCTTGGGACGTCCGGTGGAGCCCGAGGTGTAGATGACGTAGGCGGGATGGTCGAGGCGGCCGGGGGTGCCGGGGGCGAAGCCGGGCAGCTCGTCCGGGGTGAGGGCGGTGCCGGGGAGGGCGGCGAGCGTGCGCGCCGTGTCGGGGTCGTCCAGCGCGAGGGTCACGCCGGGGTGCGTCAGGCCTGAGGCGATGTCGCGGTGCGAGACGAGGCACGCGGGTGCGGCGTCGTCGAGCATGACGTCGAGCCGGTCGGCCGGATAGTCGAGTTCGAGGGGCAGGTAGGCGGCGCCCGTGCGCAGGACGGCGAACAGCGCGACGACCATCTGCGCGGACCGCGGCAGCGCCAGCGCGACGATCCGTTCCGGGCCCGCGCCGTGCGCGAGCAGCAGCCGCGCGAGGCGGTTGATCTCGGCGTCCAGCTCGCCGTAGGTGAGCCGGACGTCCGGCAGCGAGACCAGGGCCAGGTCACCGGGCCGTTCCGCCGCGCGCGCGGCGAGCAGCTCGGCCACCGTCTCCTCCGGGACGTGGTGCGTCGTCTGGTCGCGGTCGCGGCGCAGGCGGTCGTGCTCGTCTGGGAGGAGCAGGTCGAGGCGCTGGTAGAGCGTTTCCGGTGCTTCCGCGAGCGTCCGCAGTACCTGCACGTACCGGTCGGTGATGCGCTCGGCCTCGGCCTGGGTGAACGCGTCGCCCCGGTACATCACGCGCAGCCCGGCGCCCGGCTCGACCACCATGGTGAGCGGGTAGTGGGCGGCGTCGCGGATCTCGCGCCCGAGGACGCGCAGTGCGCCGTCCGGGCCGAAGTCGCGGCCGGTGGGCATGCCGGGGAAGTTCTGGAAGACGAACAGCGTGTCGAAGAGCGTGCCGAGGCCGGTGGCGCGCTGGATCTCGCCGAGCGCGACGAAGGAGTGGTCGAACAGGTCCAGCTGGGCGGCCTGGACGCGGTCGAGCACGGTCGTCAGCGCGTCCGCCGGCCCGGCCTGGACGCGGACGGGAACGGTGTTGAACAGGAGGCCGACCATCGCCTCGACGCCGTCCACGTCGGGGTGGCGGCCGGACACCGATTCGCCGAAGACGACGTCGTCGCGTCCGGTGAGGCCCATCAGGACCAGGCCCCACGCCGCCTTGAACACGGTGCCGGGCGTGACGCCGCGGTCGTGGGCGACGGCGTCCAGGCGCTCGGGGATCCCCGGCGGCAGCGCGCGGTGCAGCTCCGCCGCGGCGGCGCGTTCCGCCGGCCGGTCGACCAGGTCGGGGCGGACGAGCACCGGCTCGTCGAACCCGCCCAGAGCGCGCCGCCACGCCGCCACGGCGGCGCCGGTGTCACGGCCGGTCACCCAGTCCAGGAACGTGCGGAACGACGGGACCTGGCGGGCCGCCGCGGCGGCGGGGTCGGTGTAGGAGTCGAGCAGCGCGGCGACGAGGAGGCCGCCGGACCAGGCGTCCAGCAGGATCAGCTCGGAGGTGAGGATCAGGCGGTGGTCGTCGTCCGCGACGGTGGCGAGCGCGAACCGGATCAGCGGCGGCCGGCCCGGGTCGAACGGCTCGGCGCGCTGCGCGTCGATGAACGCGTCGAGGTCTTCCGGGGCGACGCGGGCGTGCGTCCAGGGGGTGTCGAAGTTCGCCGGGACGAACTGGACGGTGCGGTCGCCGTCCGTCCGGAACCCGGCCCGGAGGTTGGGGTACTTCTCCAGGACGGCGCGCACCGCGTCCGCCATCCGTGCCGGGTCGACCGGCCCGGACAGCGTCACCACGGCCTGCTGCACGTAGATGTCGTGGCCTTCCCCGGCCATCATCAGGTGGAAGAGGAGCCCTTCCTGGAGCGGCGAGAGCGGCAGCTCCCCCGTCTGCTCAGCGGCCTGCGACGGGGCGGCGACGGCGGGCGCGGCCGTCCGGGCCAGGGCCTCGACGGTGCGTTGCTTGAACACGTCGCGGACGGTGAGGGACAGCCCGGCGCGGCGGGCGCGGGCGACGAGGAGCGCGGCGCTGATGCTGTCGCCGCCGGTGCGGAAGAAGTCGTCGCCGGCGCCGACGGCGTCGCGTCCGAGGACGGTCGCGGCGAGCCGGGCGAGGACGCGTTCGGGCTCGGTGGCGGGCGCCCGTCCGGCGGCGGGGCGTCCCGGCTCGGGCAGCGCGCGCCGGTCGACCTTGCCGTTCGGGTTGAGGGGCAGCGCGTCCAGCACGACCAGCTCGGCCGGGACGAGGTAGCCGGGCAGCAGCGCGCGGAGCCGGTCGAGGAGGTTCTCGGCGTCGACGTCCCCGGTGACATAGCCGACGAGCCGTGACCCGTGCGCGGCGACGGCGGCCCGCCGGACCCCGGGCTGGGCGGCGAGCGCGGCCTCGACCTCGCCCGGCTCGATCCGGAAGCCGCGGATCTTGAGCTGCTCGTCGGCGCGGCCGAGGAAGTCGAGCCCGCCGTCCGGGCGGCGCCGCACGCGGTCGCCGGTCCGGTAGAGGCGGGAGCCGGGCGGCCCGAACGGGTCCGCGACGAACCGCTCGGCGGTGCGGCCCGGGTCGCCGAGGTAGCCGCGGGCGAGCCCGTCGCCCGCCAGGTACAGCTCGCCGACGGGGACCTCGCGGAGCGCGGAGTCCAGGACGTGCGCGCGGGTGTTGGCGATGGGGAACAGCCCGCCGCCCTCGTCGATGAGGCTGTCCCCCGCCGCCTCGGAGCAGCCGTAGAGGTTGACGAGCCGGGCCGGAACGCGCTCGGCGAGCGCCGCGGGCAGCGCCTCCCCGCTGCTGATCCACGTGGTGACCGAGGACGGCAGCCCGTTGTCGACCAGCGCGGCCAGCAGGCTCGGGACGAGCGTGACGAGCCGCGCGCCGTGCCGCTCGATGAGTTCGGCGAGCGCGACGGCGTCGGTGGCGGTCGCGTCGTCGGCGATGACGACCGTGTCCCCGGCGACGAGTCCGCCGAGCAGCTCGGTCGTGCCGTCGATGAACGCGGGCGAGCTCTTCGCGACGCGGATGCCGCCACCGGGCCCGGCGAGGTCTGCGCCCCAGGCGAGCCGGTTCGCGAGGGCGCGCTGCGTGCCCGCGACGGCCTTCGGTGTCCCGGTCGAGCCGGAGGTGAAGATGACGTACGACGGGTGCTCTGGGTGCAGGTCGGGCCGTTCGCGGGGCGGCGCGTCCAGGGGCGGCTCGTCCCGGCCGAGGACGAGGAGGGGGCGGACGGCGTCCAGCATCGCCTCCACGCGCGCGGGCGGATACGACAGGTCGATCGGCAGATACGCGGCGCCCGTCTTGAGGACGGCGAGCAGCGCGACCGCGAACTCGTCCGAGCGCGGCAGCGCCAGCGCCACGACCTGCTCGGGCCCGGCCCCGGCGGCGGCGAGCCGGTCGGCGAGCGCCTCCGCGCGGCGGTCGAGGTCGGCGTAGGTCAGGGCGGTGTCGCCGAAGATCACGGCGGTAGCGGCGGGCGTCCGCGCGACCTGCTCCTCGATGAGCGCGGCGACCGTCCGCACGGGGAACTCGCACGCCGTGTCGGGGTGCTCGACGGGTGCGCCCAGCGACGACAGTCTCCGGTGCGGGTCGGCGGTGACCTGGGTGAGGAGGTCGTCGAGCCCGTCCAGAAGCCGCTGGATGGTCGCGGCGTCGAAGAGGTCGGTGGCGTAGGCGGCGAACCCTTCGATCTCGTCGTCGCCTTCGGCGAAGTACACGTCGAGGTCGAACTTGACGCCGCCGGTCTCCGGCAGGAACGGCTCCGCGCGGACGCCCGGCAGCGCGAGGCGCACGTCGTCCAGCCGCTGGTGGACGATCATCACCTGGAACAGCGGGCTGCGGGCCAGGGAGCGTTCGGGCGCGAGCCGGTCCACGACCCGCTCGAACGGGACGTCGGCGTGGGAGAACGCGGCGAGGTCGGCGGCGCGGACCCGGTCGAGCAGCTCGGCGAACGTCGGGTCGCCGGACAGGTCGGTGCGCAGCACGAGCGGGTTGACGAACACGCCGACCAGGTCGGCGAGGTCCTCGTCGGCGCGTCCCGCGATGGGCGACCCGACGGCGACGTCGTCGCCCGCGCCGGACCGCTGGAGCAGCGCGGCGACGGCGGCGTGCAGCACCATGAACACGCTGGTCCCGGTGTCGCGGGCGAGCCGCCGCGCCCCGGCGGCGGGGAGCCGGAACGGGACGAGCCCGCCGCGGTGGCTCGCCTCCGCCGGACGCGGCCGGTCGAACGGCAGGACGGTCTCCTCCGGCAGCCCGGCCAGGGCCTCCTCCCAGTAGTCGAGCTGCGCGGACACGTCGGGCGCGCCGTCGCGCTGCCAGGCCGCGTAGTCGGCGTACTGGACGGGCAGCGGCTCCCAGCCGGGCGCGCGCCCGTCCCGCCGGGCCTCGTAGGCGCGCGCGAGATCGGCGAGCAGCGGTGTGAACGACCATTCGTCGGCGGCGGCGTGGTGCAGGAGGAGGATCAGCGACCAGTCCTCGTCGCCGTTCCGGATGAGGCTGCCGCGGATCGGGAGGTCGCGGCCGATGTCGAAGACGTGGCGGGTGGCCTCCCCTTCGGTGGCCGCGACGGTGAGGTGCACGGGGACGTCCGGTTCCAGGATGCGCTGGACGGGCAGCCCGTCCGGCCCCTCGACGAGCAGCGTGCGGAGCGCCTCGTGGCGGGCGACGACGTCGGCGAACGCGGCGTCGAGCGCGGTCTCGTCCAGCGGGCCGCGGAGCCGGAGGCCGAGTGGCAGCGCGTAGGAGGAGGACGGGCCGCGCAGCCGTTCCTCCAGCCACAGCCCGCGCTGCGCCGCCGACGCCGGGACGATCTCGGGCCGCGCGACGTCGCGGACGCGCACCGTCTCCGCCGTGACCAGCCGGGGCGCGAGCGCGGCGACGGTCGGCGCCTCGAACACGTCCGCGATGGACAGCGACCCGCCGAGGACCGCGCGGGCCTTGGCCGCCACTCGCGTGGCCAGCAGCGAGTGCCCGCCGAGCGCGAAGAAGTCGTCGTCGATGCCGATCCCGTCGACGCCGAGCAGCTCGGCGAAGATCGCGCAGAGCGCGGCCTCGCGGGGGTCGCGCGGGGCCCGTCCCGAGACCCCACCGGCCAGCGGGGCCTCGGGGGCGGGGAGCGCGGCGCGGTCGAGCTTGCCGTTGACGGTGCGGGGCAGCGCGTCCAGGGCGACGAGCGCGGACGGCACCATGTACTCGGGCAGCGCCCGCGCGAGCGCATCGCGCAGTGAAGCCTCGTCAACGGCGCCCTCGGGCACGTAGTACCCGATGAGCCTGTCGTCGCGGACCACGACGGCGGCCTGCGCGATGCCCGGCCGGGCCGCGAGCACCGCCTGCGCCTCCGCCGGTTCGATCCGGAACCCGCGGATCTTCACCTGGTCGTCGGTGCGGCCCAGGTACTCGATCGACCCGTCGCGGGCACGCCGCGCGAGGTCGCCCGTCCGGTACATGCGGGACCCGGGCGGACCGAACGGGTCGGCGGCGAACCGCTCCGCGGTCAGGTCGGGGCGGCCGGCGTAGCCGCGGGCGAGCTGCGCCCCCGCCAGGTACAGCTCGCCGGGAACGCCCGGCGGGACGGGACGCAGCGCCGCGTCCAGCACGTACGCCCGCGTGTTCCAGAACGGCCCGCCGATGCCGGACGCGGGCAGATCCGCGGACGTCGCCCAGACCGTCGCCTCCGTCGGCCCGTACATGTTGGTGGCGAGCGACGCCGACGCCTCCAGCGACTCGGCGAGGTCGGCGGGCAGCGCCTCCCCGCCGACGAGGACCCGCAGCCCCTTCAGCGCGGCCGGGTCGAGCGTGCCGAGCAGCGACGGGGTGCCCTGGACGGCGGTCGCGTCCGCCAGCAGCACGGCGAGCGCGGCCGGGTCGCGGACGTCCTTCCGCCCGGCGAGCACGACGGCCGCGCCGCTGATCAGCGGCGCGAACAGCTCCAGCGCCGCGATGTCGAACGCGATGGTCGTGACCGCGACGAGCCGGTCGGCGGCACCGAGGTTCAGCTGCGAGCGCGTCGCCAGCAGGAAGTTCGTGAGCGCACCGTGCGGGACGGCCACGCCTTTGGGGCGTCCGGTCGAGCCGGAGGTGTAGATGACGTAGGCGAGGTCGTCTTTCCGCGCCCGGTAGGACGGCACCGCCGGGACGTCCTCCAGCGGGCCGTCGAGCACGAGGAGGCTCGCGGTGCCGGGAAGCAGGTTCGCGGTCTCGGCCGTGACGATGGCGCAGAGGGGCCGGGCGTCGTCCAGCATGTAGGCGAGCCGGTCGGCCGGATGGTCGAGGTCGAGCGGCAGATAGGCGGCTCCCGACTTCAAGACGCCCAGCAGCGCGACAACGAGATCAGGCGTGCGCGGCAGCGCCAGCGCGACGACGGCCTCCGGCCCGGCACCCCGCGCCCTCAGGTGTGCGGCGAGCGCCGACGAGCGTGCGTCCAGCTCGGCATACGTGAGGGACCGGTCTCCCGCCTCAACGGCAGTGGCATCCGGGGTGCGCGCGGCCTGCTCCTCGAACAACGCGACGACATCGGTGTCCGGCAGGTCTCGACCGGTGGCGTTGGCGCGTTCGATCAGCGCGCGCTCGCCCGCGTCCATGAGCTCGAGCGCGCCGATCGGGCGGTCGGGATCGGCGAGCGCGTCCCCGAGGAGCGTCTCCAGGTGCCCGAGCAGCGCGTCGATGCGCGCGTCGTCGAACAGCTCGCGGCGGAACGTCGCCTCGACCGTCATGCCCTGCGGCCGGACGAACGCCTCCAGCGACAGGTCGAAGTGCGTGGTGCCGTTGTGGACGTGCGTCCAGCTCGACACGACGCCGGGCAGGTCCAGCTCGCCGATCTCCTGGGCGAGGAACAGCAGCATCGTGTCGAAGAACGCCGACCGCCCGCGCCCCCGCGCCGGTCGGAGTTCCTGCACGATGCGGTCGTAGGGCAGCGACTGGTGCGCGAAGCCTCCGGTGACCGTCCGGCCGACCCGGTGCAGCGCCTCCCGGAACGTCGGCGCGCCGGACAGGTCGGTCCGCATCACCAGCGTGTTGCCGAAGTTGCCGACGAGCCGCTCGACCTCCGCGTGCTCCCGGTTCATCACCGCCGACCCGATCGCCACATCGACGGCGCCCGTGTACCGGTGGAGCAGGACGGCGTATCCGGCCAGCATCACCATGTACGGGGTGAGGTTCTCCTCGGCGGCGAGCTTCCGCATCCCCTCGGTCACGGCGTCGTCGAAGCGCCGCGCCCGCCGCCCGCCGCGCTCGGACACGGCGGCGCCCCGCGCATGGTCGGCGGGCAGATCGAGCGGCGCCGGCGGTGGGTCGAGCCGCTCGCGCCAGTAGGCGAGGGCGTCCTCGTCGAGAGGGCGCCGCTGCTCCCATTCGGCGTAGTCGGCGTACTGGACGTCCAGCGGCGGCAGCCCGTCCGGCTCCCCCGTCACGGCCGCGCGGTAGAGGGCCGACAGGTCGCGCGACAGGGAGCCCCACGTCATGCCGTCCCACGCGATGTGGTGCACGACGAGGACCAGGGCGTGCTGGTCGTCGCCGTCCAGCTTCAGCAGTTCGAGCCGGATGGGCCGCTCACGCTCCAGCTCGAACGGCACGGCCGCCAGCTCCGCGGCCCGCGCGCCGGCATCCGCGCAGGCGACCGGCGTCAGCTCCAGCGCGTCGTCGTCGGTGACGACCTGCACGGGACCGTCGCCCGCGTCCGAGTACACCGAGCGCAGGACCGCGTGCCGCCGGATCAGCCCGCGCAGGGCCTCCCGCAGCGCACCCGCGTCGAGCGTCCCCGACATGCGGATCAGCAGGCAGACGTTGTAGGCGGGACTGTCCGGGAACGAGCGATGATGGAGCCACATGCTCTGCTGCGCGTAGGACAGGGGCGCCGGCCCGTCCGATCCCCGGGGGGCGAGTCCGGCGGTGTCCGGGCCGAGCCCGGCCTCCGCCATCATCCGCCGCATCAGCTCGCGTCGTCGTGCCGTCGTCGTCTGCTCGTGCACGCTCAACTCTCCGTCGTCGGCTTCGCTCGGCCTGGGTTAGGTTAGCCTTGCCTACTAAATTCTTACAAGGTTAGCCTTACCTAAGTTTGGGACCGTTCCCGGCCCGCGAAAGGGAGTTGGCTGCCTTGTCCTTCGCTGTGCGCACTGACACGATCCCCGCCGAGCTGGTCGTCGAGTACACCTCGGACCCGCTCGCGCTGATGGCCCGGCTGTCGGCATCGGGGCTGTACGGCGACTACGTCGTCTACGAGAGATCCGGATCGTGGACGTTCGCCGGCGGGCTGCTCGGCGAGGTCGTCCTCGACGCCGACCGGGTGCACGCCCACTGGCCCGGCCGCCCCCCGGTCACCAGGACCTGGACGGAGGGACGCCCCGCCGACGCGCTGCGCGAGGCGTTCGCCGACGTCCCCCTTCCGGCCTGGAACGCCTACGGCTGGATCGCGTTCGAGTTCGCCGCGTCCTCCCCCCGGGGACGGCTCGCGCACCTGATCGTCCCCCGCGTCGAGGTCCGCGCCGCGGACGGCCGCGCCCACATCACGGCCGTCGACGCACAGGAGGCCGAACAGGTCGCCAAGCTGCTCCTGGCCGAGACCACGGAGGACTCCCCCACCCCCGGCACGCCCTCACCGGTCGACGTCCGGGTCGGCGACGGCCCGTACCGCGCGCAGGTCGCCGACGCCGTCGCCGAGATCAAGGCCGGCCGCTACCAGAAGGTGATCGTCTCGCGGCGGCTGGAGGTGCCCTATCCCGTCGACATCGTCTCGACGTTCGTCCGTGGCCGCCGCGCGAACACCCCGGCGCGCTCGTTCCTGCTCGACATGGGCGGCTTCCAGGCCACCGGCTTCAGCCCCGAGGTCCTGGTGAGCGTGGACGCCGCCGGACACGTCCTGACCCAGCCCCTGGCCGGCACCCGCGCGTTCGGCCTCGGCACCGACGCCGACGCCCGCGGCCGCCGCGACCTGGAGACGGACCCGAAGGAGATCTACGAGCACGCCGTGTCCGTCCACACGTCCCAGCGCGAGCTGTACCGGGTGTGCGACCCGGAGACCGTCCAGGTGCGCGGGTTCATGACGGTCAAGGAGCGCGGCAGCGTGCAGCACCTCGGCTCCACCGTCACCGGCGTCCTCGCCCCCGGCTGCACGGCATGGGACGCCCTGGACGCCCTGTTCCCCGGCGTCACCGCGTCCGGCATCCCGAAGCCCGCCGCGATCGAGGCGATCACCCGCCTGGACAAGCACCGCGGCCTGTACTCCGGAGCCGTCCTCACGGTCTCCCACGACGGCGCGCTCGACTCGGCGCTCGTCCTCCGCGCCCTCTACAACCGCGACGGCCAGGCCTGGCTCCGCGCGGGCGCCGGAATCGTCGGCGCGTCCACCCCCGAACGCGAATACGAGGAGACCTGCGAAAAACTGACCAGCATCGCCCCTCACGTCGTCCCGCTCCCCTAAGGCCGGACTCCGCTGTCGGTGGCCCCGAATACGATCGGCGCCCTCAGCCCGCACCAAGGCTCAGGAGGACTGCCATGCCGCTGACCAACCAGAAGGTGCTAGCGCACGAGTTCCTCAAGGGAATGTACGACGACGGCTACTTCCCCGATCACCTCGTCGACAAGGGAAAAGCCATCCTGCTGAGATTGTGCGAACAGATCGAAACGGACCCACCGAACAGCCTTGAAGCCCTCTACCAGCTGACACACGCCGCGACCGAGGAATTCAACGACCTGGAGGAGGAATTCCTCGAAGCCGACAGCGAGCTAGAGACGGTAGCGCGCGAACTCATCGCAGAGGAGTTCTGGTTCATCGCCACCACCTACGGCTTCTCCGAAGCCGATATGGAGGAACTCGTCGCCACCCGAGACTGGTGACACCGGGCGTCCTCATGCCGGGGGTCAGCGTGTCCGCCTCCGCGTGAGGAGCGCCCTGACCCCCGCCCCGACCGCGAGCGGAATGGTGACCACGGCCGCGAAGAACGGCAGGGCCATGGACGCGGACGTGGAGGCGAGGAGGACCGCCGGTAAGACGGCGGCGGGTGCGACCAGCAACGCCGCGTATCGCCTGCCGACGGCAAGCAGCGCCACACCGCCAAGCCCGATCACACCGGACCAGGCATAGACGTACGGCCGCGCCTCCGCCGCCCGCCGCGCTTCCTCCTCGGTTCCAAAATCCACGAGCGGCGAGGCCCGGCCGATGGCGCCGTACAACTGGTACGCGCCGACGACGATGACGACGAGCGCCACCAGCACCACGGGGTCGACTTCTTTGATCCGGCGACGAATGCCCATAACCATCCCATCCTGACGCCCACAACACTGGCCGGGCTGGGCACTGCCCGGAAACTCGTTCCGCCACTAGAGGTTCCCGCGCCGAGCACTTGTGGGTCGGTACTCGGCGGCAGGGTGTCGGTGTCGCAAGGAGGCCACAAGATCATGGCGCCGGTGTGACGGTCGACGTTAGGACGTTGCCCGCCGCCCCGGACGGCGGCTCGGCCGGGCGGGCGGAGTGGATCGACGTCGACGACGGTCCCGGGACCATCACGGTCCACTGGTTCGCCTGAGCGGTGCACCGGTTCGCGCGTGCGCTCTGACGGGTCGTGTACGAGGCGTCCGGCGTGTGAACATCGCCGCACCATTCTCCACCGCACTGTCGGATTTATACGAGAAAGTGGGCATTTAATAATCCCTCTGATGGCCGCAGTCGGCCATTCGATCGGCAAGGAAATGGGATACACCTCCGCGAAAACCGGTGGGTGCGAAAATGACCCGATTCTTTGCTCTCCTGACTGTGATCACTAGGAGTCCGCAGTGGAACGCCCTCTGGGCAGCAAATACGTCCTTGAAGAGGTCCTCGGCCGCGGCGCCACGGGCGAGGTCTGGCGCGGACGCACCCATGAAGGGGAGAAGCTGGCGTTCAAGGTCCTGCACGACACCCTCGCCCGCGACCGGGAGACGGTGAACCGGTTCCTGCAGGAAGGGTCGATCCTCACCGACGTCGCGCATCCCCACCTGGTGCGGGTGCACGACCTCGTCGTCGAGGGCGACACGCTCGCGATCGCGATGGACCTGGTGACCGGGTCCGACCTGCGCAAGCCGCTGGCCGCGCACGGGGCGATGCGGCCCGCCGACGCGTGCACGGTCGCCGCCGAGACCGCCTCCGCGCTCGCCGCGATCCACGACGCCGGTGTCGTGCACCGCGACGTGAAACCGGAGAACGTCCTGCTCGACGACCGCCGGAGCCCGCCGGCCGTCCGGCTGACCGACTTCGGCATCGCCCGCATCGCCGAGCAGACCGGCAGCAAGTCCACCATGCTCGTCGGCACCGCGCCCTACATCGCGCCCGAACTCGCCGACGGGCAGCCGCCGACGCCCGCCAGCGACCTGTACGCGCTCGGCATCATGCTCTACGAGATGTGCTGCGGCGTCACCCCGTTCGCCGACCGGTCCACCCTGGTCATGTTGAAGCACCACGGCGGCAGCAGGCCGGGCCGTCCGCCGGGCGTCCCGGATCCCGTGTGGGAACTGATCGAAGCGCTGCTCGCCAAGGACCCCGAGGCCAGGCCGGGACCGGCGGGACGGGTGGCGATCCTGCTGGAGGCGCTGGCGCGCGACCTGGACCAGTTGCCCGCCGCCACCACCCTGACCGAGCCGCCGGAACCGGTCCCCGTCGTGCGCGACGCCGCGACCGAGATGTCCATCCGCAACCCGCACCGCGACCCGGCGGGCGGCACGGGCGGCGCTGGTAAGCGCCGCGGCCGCGGGCGCCGGCGCGCGATCGTGTTCACCGCCGGATGCCTCGTCGTGGCCTGCGCGGTGGCCGGCGGCGCGTACGCCGCGACGCGGTCCGGCGATCCGGAGCGGAAGGGTGCGGCCGCGGCCACGCCGCCGCCGAGCGGGGAGTTCTCTCCGGCGCCCAGCCCCGGGCAGAGCAGCGCCCGGCCCTCCTACGGCCCGGGCCTGGTTCCCGCCCTCGTGGGGCTGCCCGAGCAGCAGGCGAGGGCGCTTCTTCCGCCGACGGTCGGCGTGCAGATCCGCAGGGAACAGGCGCCGCCCAACTCCCCGGACGGCGTGGTCCTCGCCCAGGAGCCCCAGCCGGGCGCCGACATGCCCGCCACGATCGCGCTGACCATCTCGTCCAAGCAGGCGATCCAGTACCTCGCCGACATCGAACCCAGCTCCGGCGACGGCACCATCACCGGCACCAACGCCACGAACTACCGGCTGTCCGGGCACGTCCAGGTGCACGCGATCGGCGTCGAGGGGTCGCCGTGCGGCAACGAGGCCGGTGGCGTCGAGTACGACCCCGGGCAGCACTACACGCAGTTGCAGGGCCTCGCCGGCGTCGACGACAACTCGGCGTCCGCCAAGACGCAGGTCACCGTGGAGTTCTACGGCGACGCCCGCAAGCTGAAGTCGATCACGGTGACGCTCGGGAAGGCCAAGGACCTGGACGTGGACGTCCGCGGCGTCCTGCGGCTCAGCATCCGCTGGGCGTTCAGCCACGGCGACGCCTCCCGGTGCGACGGCGGCACCCTTGTCCTCGGCGACGCCCAGCTCGTCGCCGCCGCCGGGTACACGCCGCCGCCCGGCGGGTCCCCGAGCGCGCCGGTGCCGGGCGGGTGAGCGAGCCCGGCGCCGGGCCCGGCGGGCTTACCGTGACCGCCGGCGGGACGGCCCGCGCGTTCCGTCCCGGCGACCGGGTACTGGTCGGCCGCGGCGCCGAATGCGACATCGTGCTCGACGACGCCCGGGTGTCCCGCCGGCACCTGGAGCTCGCGTTCGACGACGGCTGGGTGCTCCGCGATCTGGACACCGCGAACGGCACCTGGCACGAGGAGACCGCGCTCAGCGCGCGGCCGGTGGGCGCGGGGCTCGCCGTCCGCGTCGGCGACCCGCTCGACGGGCCCATCGTCGAACTCGTCGCCGTGTCCGCCCTGCCCGGGGCCACCGGCGGCCACGGTGCGGGCGCGCTCCCCGATCCGGTGCCGCTGGGCCGGTACCTGACGATCGGGCGCGGCCGGGGCAACACCGTCGTGCTGGACGATCCGCTCGTCTCCCGCAAACACGCGCGGATCGTTCTCGGGGCGCGGGGACACGTCGTCCAGGACCTCGGCAGCGCCAACCTCACGTTCGTCAACGGCGACTGCGCGACCCGCGCGGCGCTGCGGGACGGGGACGTGCTGACCTGCGGCCGGACCCGGCTGGTCCGGATCGCCGACCGGCTGCACTTCCTGCCCGGCACCGCCGACACCGGGCTGGAGGCCGACGGCCTCGCGGTGGCCCCGGCGGCGGCCGGGGAGCCGTTCGCGCCGACGCTGACGCTGCGGCTGGCGGGTGGCTCGCTGCTGGCGGTCGTCGGCCCGTCCGGCTGCGGCAAGTCGACGCTGCTGCGGCTGCTCGCCGGACGGCTGCGCCCGTCGGCGGGCCGCGTCCGCTACGAAAGCCAGGACGTGCACGCCAACGCCGAGGTCCGCACCAGGATCGGGCTCGTGCCGCACGAACCCGCGGGCCACCCGCGGCTGACGGTCGGGCAGGCGCTGTCCTACACCGCGGAGCTGCGCCGGCCCCGCGACATCGGCCCCGCCCAGCGGACCGCGGCGGTGCGCGGCGTGCTCACCGAGACCGGGCTCGCCGACGCCGCCGGGCGCCGGGTGGCGGCCCTGGACGAGGATCGGCGCCGCCGCCTCGGCATCGCCGCCGAGCTGATCACCGACCCGTCGCTGCTGCTGGTGGACGAGCCGCTCGCGGGCCTCGACCCGGGACGGGCGCGCGAGATGATGCGGTTGCTGCGCCGCCTCGCCGACGCCGGACGGCAGGTGCTGATCACCACCAGGGAGCCGTCCGAACTCGACCTGTGCGACTCGGTGCTGGTGCTGGCGCCCGGCGCGTACGAGGCCTACCTCGGCCCGCCGTCCGGGCTGCGCCGCCGGTTCGTCTCCACCTCCTGGGCCGACGTGTTCGACGATCTGGCCCGGGTCGCCGCCGCCAGGTCCGGTCTCGCGGGCACGCCGGAGACCGGTCCGTCGAGCGGGGCTCGTCCGTTGAACGGCGGCGGGCGGGACGGCCCGGTCCCCCGTGAGGAGGGAACCCCCGCGCCCGCCGGGGCGGTGGTCCGAGACCCGGCCGTCCGGCGGCGCGTCCTGCGCGACGCCGGTGTGCTCGCGCGGCGCCGGGTCCGGCTGCTGATCGCCGACCCGGCCGAGGCGGCGCTGCTGGTCCTCGTCGTGCCGCTGCTCGTGCTGCTCGGGGTCGCCGTCGCCGACTCGTCCGGGCTGGCCGTTCCCGACGGCGGCGCCCGCCGTGTCCTCGTCGTGCTCGTGCTCGGCGTCGCGGCCGCCGCGGCGCTGCCACCGGCGCGGGACCTGGCGAAAGAACGCGCGCTCTACGGGCACGAGCGGGCGGCCGGGCTGCTGCCCGAGGCGTACCTGCTGGCCAAGACCGCGGTTTTCGGCGGACTGGCGGCCGTCCAGGCGGTGCTCGCCGTGCTGCTGCTGCGCGCCGTGCGGCCGGGACCGGCGGACGCGGTCCTGCTCGGCCTGCCGACCGTGGAGGTCGCCGCCGGGCTGGCCGTGACCGCGGTCGTGTGCGCGCTGCTCGGCATGGCGGTCTCCGCGCATGTCCCCGGCTCCGAGTGGGCGTTGCCTGCCGTCACGCTGGTGACGGCGGTACAGATGGCGCTGTGCGGCGGGCTGGTGCCGCTGGCCGACGAGCCCGTGCTCGCGGGGGCCGCGGTGCTGCTGCCCGCGCGGTGGGGTTTCGCCGCGCTCGCGGCGACCGTCGACCTCGGGCACGGCACCGGCACACCGGACCTGCTGTGGCGGCACTCGGCGTCCATCTGGATGCTCTGCCTGCTCGCCCTCGCCGGGCAGGGCTGCGCCGCGGCGTTGCTCACGCTGCGGCGGCTCCGGCGCTGACGGGCGGCTGCCCGGCGCCGCGTCGCGGCGCCGGGCGGCGCGTCACTCCTGTTCGCCCCCGCGGCCGACGTGCATCACGACGCCCGCCCGCGGCACCGCGCTCAGGGCGGCCACGATCCAGTACCGGATCGTGGCCGAGGGGGAAGGTGGCGTCGTCGGCGCCGAACGCCATGGCGGCGGCCGCGGCGATGAGGCCGAGACGGGTGGCGAGGTCGATCACCACGACGCCGGCGGCGGCCCGCACCCAGCGGAACCGTACTCTCCGGATCATTGTTCCTCCTGCTCGATCGCGCCTTTCGGACGCTTTCCAGCATCGGGAAATGCGGCGATCCCGGCTGCTCCCCGATCAGGGAGTAGCGCGCTCTACTCCAGGCATTGCGCCCACTGGTTCGCCTGGACCTGTTTCCAGTACGCGTTCTCGAACAAGGCGAGATGGCGGTGGCCGAGAATGTCGTAGAGGAGGATGGTGGAGGCGATCGCGGTGTTGCCGAGCGTCCCCTCCTTGGGGAGCAGGGCGCGCGCCACCAGCTTCTTGCGCAGCGCCTTCAGATGGTCGCGGACCTTCTTCTGGAGCCGGTCGCGCAACTCCGGGTCGTTGCGCGCCCGGCGGGCGAGATAGGTCTCGCCCACGGACTCCAGTGCCAGCGGTCCGATCTCGGGTTCGGTCGGGAGCCGGTCCACGCGCGCGGTGTTCCGCAGCCACGGCGCGCACAGTTGCAGCGCCACCATGAACTCGCGCGTCTCCGGGTTCATCGTGATGCCCGCCACCGTGCTCGACCTGCTGCCGCTCCCGCCGGGAAGGACGGGGCCGGCGGCGGGCCCCGGTCCGGGCAGCCGGACGTGGACCGCCCGGAGCTCCCGGAGCATTAGCGCCGAGCCGACGAGCGCGCTGCCCGCCGTCAGCACGCACGCCTCGGCGGGGTCTTCGGGCAGCCTCGGCCGCAGGGTCACCGGTTCACGCAGCGGCGGGACGGTGTCGCCCGGCTCGTACTCCCCACTCTGGATCACCAGGGCGTGCTTGCGGCTCAGGTTGACGACGCGGACGCCGTCCCCGTCCACGGAGATCTCCCCCGCCCGCTTGGACATCCACCGGTCGTCCGGGCCGAGCGGCAGGTCCACGTCCGGGCCGCGGCCGAAGGTCAGCCGGTCGCCCGGCCGCAGCAGGCGCGGCGGCCCGAGCGGGCCGCTGACCACGACGGCCCCGTCGTCGTCCAGGTCATCGGTGTCCACCATCGCACCTCACGGCTCGTCCGGCCCCTGCGGGCACCAGCATCTCGCTTCCGCCGCCCGCACGGGACGGTTCCGGCACGACCCGCGAGGCCGACGGCGGCCACGGCCGCGCCGACCACGGCCTCGCGGGACCACTGGCGCAGCGCCCCTGATGCGGATAGCGACCCCGCACGACGAGATCGGCGACCGTGATGGCGTCAGTCGACTTCCCGCACGCGTTCGGCCCGACGATGACGATGAACGACTCGTCCGGAATCTCCGCGCCGAGGTTCTCGGCGACCACACGCCGCTCGTAGACCGGCGGTGGCCAGCAGCGCCGCGCCGGTCAGCGCGGCCGCCGCGAGTAGGGCCGCCTGCTCCCCGCTCGCTGGCACGCAGCTGCAACGGCTGGAGATTTTCGCCGGGCTGGTCAAGACCTTCATGCCGTGAGACGGGCGGCGAGGCGTTCGGCGGCGTGGCGGAGGTGGGGTTCGGGGTGTTGCATCGCTTCGTGTTCTGAGCCTGCCAGGTCGGTGAGGCTGAGCATCGTTACGCCGGGGCGGTCGGTCGCTACTGTTCCGGCGATCACGGCTGCCGGGACGCTGTGGCGCTCGGCTAGTTCGATGACGTGGCCTGTGATCTTGCCTTGGTAGGACTGCTCGTCGTGGCGGCCCTCGCCTGTGACGACGAGTGCGGCGCCGCGGATGCGGGCCGGGAGGCGGCTCAGGTCGGAGAGGTACCGGGCGCCGGACGTCATCGTCGCTCCCCAGTACGAGGACAGGCCGTATCCGAGGCCGCCTGCGGCGCCCGCGCCGGGGGCGTCCGGAGAGCCGCCGATCACGTCCGCCCATCGGCGTAGGGCGTTGTCCAGGACCTCGATCAGAGCGGGGTCCGCGCCCTTCTGGGGGGCGAAGACGGCTGCGGCGCCGCGTGGGCCGAAGAGGGGGGCGTCCACGTCGCAGAGGAGGAGTACGCCGTCCGGTGGCGGGGGCAGGAGGTTCGTGGCGTCGGTGCCGGTCACGGTTGTGAGGCCGGTCGCTCCGGGTGGGACGTCGCGGCCGTGCCGGTCCGTTGTGCGGAGGCCGAGTTCGCGCAGGCAGCCGGAGCCGCCGTCGGTGGACGCCGATCCGCCGAGGCCGACGACGATCCTGCGGGCGCCTGCGTGGAGGGCCGCGCGGAGGACGGTGCCGAGTGGGGCGCTGTCGGCGCCCGCTGGGTCGGCCGTGCCGACGAGTGGTAGGCCGCAGCATTCGGCCAGTTCTACTACTGCGGTGCCGTCGTTGAGGGTTAGCCAGCGTGCTTTGCGCGGGCCGTTCGGGAGGGTCACCGTTGTGGTTTGGACGGACGCGTCCGGGCGCGCGGCCAAGACCGTGTCGAGTGTGCCCTCGCCGCCGTCCGCTTGGGGCAGGAGTTCGGTCTCGATGTCGGGGCGCACGTGTCGGAAGCCCTCGGCCATTGCTTCGGCGGCCTTCGCTGCCGTGATGGTCGATTTGAACGAGTCTGGTGCGAGCACCACTCGCGGTGTCACGGGCGCGGGTCTCCTTCGGCTAGGAGCGGGGCCACGGCTCGGCGCATGGTCTCGGTCGGGTCGGGCAGGCCCGTCCACCGGCACCATGCGGCGGCGGCCTGCGCTACCAGCATCCCGTCGCCGTTGGACGCTCGCATCCCGCGGGCGCGTGCCTGGCGCACCAGCTCGGTCTCGGCCGGGATGTAGACCACGTCGAACACTGCGGCGGAGGGGGCGAGGAGGTCGACGGCGACCACCGGGCCTGGGGAGAGCATGCCTACGGAGGTCGCGTTGACGAACAGGTCGGCTTCCGCCAGGCGGTCGCGGGCGCGCGGGTCGTCGAAGGCCAGGGGCTCGATCGAGGCGGCGTCGCCTAGCTCGCCCAGGTCGGCTGCGAGGCGGCGCGGCATGTCGGCGTCGAGGTCCAGGACGGTGAGGCTTCCCGCGCCTTCGGTGGCCAGGCCGTAGACGGCGGCGTGGCCGACGCCGCCCGAGCCCGCCACGACCACGGATCGTCCCCGGACGTCCTCGCCCAGGCAGTCGCGGACGCCGGTCATGAAGCCCACGACGTCGGTGTTGAAGCCGATCAGGCGGCCGTCGGGCGCTGCGGCGACGCTGTTGACCGCGCCGATCGCCCGGGCGCCGGGCTCGATCTCGTCCAGGAGGTCCATCACCAGCAGTTTGTACGGTGCGGTGATCTGGAAACCCATCCATTCGTCGCGGCGTGCCTCGGCGATCTGGGCGGCGAGGCCGTCCTCGTCCACCTCGCGCAGCTCGTAGCGGGCGTCGACGCCTGCCGCCTCGAACGCCGCGTTGTGCATGACCGCCGAATGCCGCCGCTGCAAGGGACGGCCGAAGAGGGCGACTGTGCGCATGTCTGCTCCTGTCACTTGCCCGTGAAGCGGGCCGGGCGTTTGGCCAGGAAGGCGGCTGCGCCTTCCAGGGCGTCGTCGGTCGCGAACACGGTTTCCGAGCCGTCGAGTTCGTGGGCGAGGCCGTCCTCCAAGGGGGTCTCAAGCGACAGGTCGAGCAGCCTCTTTGCGACGCGCATCGCGACCGGGCCGCGTGAGGCGAGGGTCTCGGCCATGCCGCGGGCGGCGTCCACCGCCCGGCCGTCGTCGACGACGCGGGTGACCAGGCCGATCGCCAGGGCCCCGGCGGCGTCGATCGGCTCGCCGAGGAGGATCATCTCCTTCGCTCGTGCGAGACCGATCACGCGTGGGAGCCGCTGGGTGCCGCCGCTGCCCGGGGTCACGCCGAGCTTCAGTTCGGGCATGCCGAGCTTGGAGCGGCGGGTCGCGATCCGGAAGTCGCAGCACAGCGCCAGTTCGAGGCCGCCACCGAGCGCGTGGCCCTCGATCGCGGCGATGGTCGGCATCGGGAGCTGCGCGAGCTGGCGGTAGACCAGGCGTTCCAGGAGGAGCTTGTCCTCGGCGACCCGGCCGTGCAGGTCGCGGAACTCGGCGATGTCGGAACCGGCGCAGAAGGCCCTGCCTCCGGCGCCGTGCACGATCACCGCTCTGACGTTGGAGTCGCGCGCGACGGTGTGGAGGGCGGCGCGCAGCTGGCGGGTCAGGTCGCGCGACACGACGTTCATCGGCGGGTTGTCCAGGACGATCTCCGCGCATTCCCCCGGGACCAGGTGCACGAGGTCGGTCATGTCGCCGCCTCCTGAGTTGTGAGGCCGGTCGCCAGGCCCATGGGGGCGGCTGTGAACAGTCGCGCGTCCATGAGGGCGGGGGTGGTGGGGATGGACGGTTCCAGGTCCATGTGGGCCAGGACGTCTTTCTGCACGTCGATGCCAGGGGCCACCTCGATCAGCGCTAGGCCCTCCGGGGTCAGCTCGAAGACGGCGCGTTCGGTTATGTATCTGACTTCCTGCCCCTTTTCTGCTGCCAGGCGTCCGTTGAAGCTGATCTCGGTGACCGCGTCCACGAACTTGCGGTGGCGGCCCTCGCTCAGGATCGTCAGCGTGCCGTCCTCGATGGCGACGCGGAGGCCGCCGGCGGTGAACGTGCCGACGAAGCAGAGGCGCCTCGTCCGGGTGCTGATGTTGATGAAACCGCCGGGGCCGCGCGGACGGTCGTCGAACGCGTGCACGTTCACGTTCCCGGAGCGGTCGACCTGCGCGAACGACAGGCTGGCGATGTCGAGCCCGCCGCCGTCGTAGAAGTCGAACATGGACGGCTGTTCCAGGCGTGCCTGGTAGCCGTGGCCCGCGCCGCCGTCGCCGCCGAAGGCCGGTATCCCGCCGAAGATGCCCTGCTCGACGGTGAGGGTCAGCGCGTCCGCGATGCCCTCCTCGGCGGCGACGGAGCCGATCTGCTGCGAGATGCCGAAGCCCAGGTTGCAGATGTCGCCGCGGCGGAACTCCATGAGCGACCGCCTCGCGATCACCTTCCGGACGTCCAGCGGCGAGGGCGCCACGCCAGCGGACGGGGCGCGCAGCTCACCCGAGTAGTACGGGGAGTACGCCGTCGCGTAGGTCTGGCGTTGGACGGCGTCTACATAGACGAGGTCGACCAGTGCGCCGGGGACGCGGACGTCCGCCGGGCGCAGCGAACCGCGCGCCGCCAGGCGTTCTACCTGGACGACGACCTTTCCGCCGTTGTTGTGCGCGGCCATCGCCAGCGCGAGCGAGTCGCCCAGGATCGGCTCGTGCTCGAAGGTGAGGTTGCCGTCCTCGTCCGCCGTGGTGGCCCGCAGCACTACGACGTCGATGGGCAGCGCGCGGTAGAGGAGCCACTCCTGCCCGGCCAGTTGTACTACCTCTACTAGGTCCTCGGTGGTACGCGGGTTCTGCTTGCCGCCCGTCTGCCGCGGGTCTACGTAGGTCCCAAGACCTACGTGGGTGATGTGGCCGGGGCGTCCAGCGGCCATGTCGCGGCACAGGGCAGAGAGCACGCCCTGGGGTAGCGAGTACGCCTCCAGCGCGCCGTCCGCGACGAGGGTGCCCAGGCGAGGCTCGTTGCCGATGTTGCTGCCGATCGTGCGGCGTGCGAGGCCGGGCAGCCCGAGCTGGGAGAAGCCCTGGTCGGCGAAGTCGCCGATGCCGACGACGCGGACGGTGGTCAGGTCGCGTGGGTGGCCGGTGTCGCGGAACCGTGCCGCGAGGGCGTCGATGAAGGCCTGCGGCACGCCGTGCCCGGCGCCCGAGCCGCCGACCCAGACGGCGGCGCCGTCGCGAACGAGGGCGAGGGCGTCCTCGACGGTCCCGATGGACGGGCTCATGGCATCAGCCCGCCGCTGTTCGGGTTGAGGGTCTGGCCGATGAGCAGCGCGGACGCGTCCGACAGCAGGAAGATCACGCAGTCGGCGACCTCCTCGGGCTCGCCGAACCGGCCCAGCGGCAGCTCGGCCATCCGCTTGCGGCCCACCTCTCCCTCCATGACCGTCCGGCCCATGTCGGTGTTGATGACGCCGGGCGCCACGCAGTTCGCGCGGACGCCGCGCTGCCCGAACTCGCGGGAGATCGACTTGGCGAGCGCGATCAGCCCGGCCTTGGCGCTGGCGTAGTGCGCGACGCCCGGCCAGCCGACCTGGCCCAGGCGGGACGCCACGCTCACGATGCTGCCCGACCCGCGCTCCAGCATCCCGGGCAGCACCGCCTGGCTGGCGTGGAACGCGGCGGTCAGGTCGGTGGCGATGACGCGGTCCCATTCCTGCGGGGTCGTCTCCAGGAACGGCGTCTCGGGCATGATGCCCGCGTTGTTGACCAGGCCGTCGATGCGGCCGAACCGCCGCTCGGCCGCGGCGATGAACGCGAAGACCTGGTCGCGGTCGGTCACGTCGCAGCGGTGGACGTCCGCCTCGGCGCCGAGGGAGCGGGCCTCGTCGGCGACGCTCTTCGCCCCGGCCTCGCTCTCCCGGTAGGCGATCGCGACGTCGGCGCCGGCGGCCGCGGCGGCCAGCGCGATCGACCGTCCCAGCCCGCGGCCGCCGCCGGTGACCGCCACCACCCGGCCGTGCAGCGGACCCGACTCGTTTCTATCCGGCATGCTCATCGTCTCCTGTAAGCGCTTTCAATTTTCCGTTACCATCTCACAGCGTGATGACCACTTCAAGCCCTCACCCGGCTCGGGCCGGCGGACGCGTCGTCGACGTCCACGCGCATGCCGTGCCGGCCGCGTTGCTCGCCGAGTTGGGGCGCGGCGCCGCCGGCCCGGAGTCGCCCGTCCTGTCCGGTGACCGGCGCATCCGGTTCGGTGCGCGGGTCACCGCCCCCATCGCCGACGCCCTCACCGACGTGCGGTCACGGATCGCGGAGATGGACCGGACGGGCGTGGACGTCCAGGTCGTCTCGCCGTGGCTGGAGCTGAGCCCGGACGAGCTCGCCCCCGCCGCCGCGACCGGCTTCCTGAACGTCCTGGACGACGCCATGGCCGCGGTCGTGGCGCTGCGGCCCGACCGGCTGATCGCGCTGTCGCTGCTCGACCGGCACGACCCCGTTTCGGCGGCGGACCGGCTGAGGCGCGCGGCGGCCCGGCCCGGGTTCGCGGGCGGCGAGCTCGCGGCGGGCGGATCCGGCCCCGGGCTGGACGACGAGCGCTGGGATCCGCTCTGGAAGGCCGCGTCCGAGACGGGCGCGCTGGTGCTGCTCCACCCCTGGCGGGCGGCGTCCCCGGCGGGGCTGGACGGCGTCGATCGGCTCGGGGACATCGTGGACAACCCGGCGCAGTCGACGGCGGTCGTCGCCGCGATGATCCTCGCGGGTGTCTTCGACCGGTTCCCCGGCCTGCGGCTGTGCGTCGTCCACGGGGGCGGGTTCCTCCCCTACCAGGCCGGGAGGCTCGACGCGATCGCCCGGCTCCGGGCCGACTGGTCCGATGACCGCGTCCGGCCGAGCACGGCGCTGCGGCGGCTCTACTACGACTCGCTCACCCACTCGGCGGAGTCGCTGTCGTGGCTGGTCGGCTTCGCCGGGAGTGACCACGTGCTGCTGGGCAGCGATTACCCCTTCCCCACCGGCGATCCCGAGGCGGTCGCGGGGGTGGCGGCGGCGCCCGGCCTGACCGGTGCCCAGCGTGCCGACGTGCTGGGCCAGTCCGCGGCCGGGCTCCTCGGGCTCTGAGCCCTACCGGCCTTGACAGTGCCGAATCGCATGAAATAGAAAGCGCTTACAGAAATCAGGGAGGTTCACATGGATCAGGTGCGGATCGGCATCATCATGAACGGGGTCACCGGCCGGATGGGGACGCGCCAGCATCTCGACCGGTCGATCGTGGCGATCCGGGACCAGGGCGGGATCGTCCTCAAGGACGGCCGCCGGCTGGTCGTCGACCCGATCCTCGTCGGGCGCAACCCCGCCAAGCTGGAGGGCCTCGCCCGCCGCTACGGCGTCGAGCGCTGGACGACCAGCCTGGACGAGGCCCTCGCCAACGACGACGACACGATCTACTTCGACGCGCAGACCACGAACCTGCGCGCGGAGGCGGTCCGCAAGGCCATCGCGGCGGGCAAGCACGTCTTCTGCGAGAAGCCGACCGCCGTCTCGCTGGAGGAGGCCCTCGACCTCGCCCGGCTCGCCGACGCGGCCGGGGTCAAGCACGGCGTCGTCCAGGACAAGCTGTTCCTGCCCGGCATCCGCAAGCTGAAGAGGCTGGTCGACGGCGGCTTCTTCGGCACGATGCTGAGCTTCCGCCTCAACTTCGGCTACTGGGTGTTCGAGGGCGACTGGCAGCACCTCAACCGGCCGTCCTGGAACTACCGTGCCGAGGACGGCGGCGGCCTCGTCCTGGACATGTACCCGCACTGGCGCTACCTGATCGACAACACCGTCTCGCCGATCAGGTCGGTGCTGTGCCACAGCGCGATCCACATCCCGAAGCGCTGGGACGAGGACGGCCGCCCCTACGACTCCACCGCCGAGGACGCCGCCTACGGCCTGTTCGAGCTGGAGAACGGCGTCACCGCGCAGTTCACGACGTCCTGGGCCACCCGCCCCTACCGCGACGAGATCGGCGAGTGGCAGCTCGACGGCACGCACGGCAGCGCGATCGCCGGGCTCCGCGACTGCCGGACGCAGTCGCGCGCGAACACGCCGATGCCGGTGTGGAACCCCGACATCCCCAACCCGATCGACTTCCGGGCGGGCTGGCAGGAGGTGCCCGACAACGAGGAGTTCGAGAACGCGTTCCGCGTCCAGTGGGAGATGTTCCTGCGGCACGTGGTCGAGGACGCGCCGTTCGACTGGGACCTCCTCGAAGGCGCCAAGGGCGTCCAGCTCGCCGAGCTGGCGTTGCGGTCGTCGCGCGAGCGGCGCTGGGTGGACGTGCCCGAGCTGACGACGGCCGGGCCGGCGTGATCTCGCTGCTGCTGCCCTCCGGCACGGCGCTGGAGAAGTACACGCTGCGCGGCGCGCCGCCGCGTCCGCTGCCGGGGCGCCGGGACGCGCCGCGGACGCGCCGGGCCTACGCGGCCGCGCACGTCGTCGCCGACCCCCTCTCCACCGTCGATCCGGTGCTCGACCCGGCCGTCGACTGGGACGCGACGCTGAGCTTCCGGCACCACCTGTGGGACCTGGGGCTGGGCGTCGCCGAGGCGATGGACACCGCGCAGCGCGGGATGGGGCTGCCGCACGGGCTCGTCCGGGAGCTGATCGAGCGGTCGTGCCGGGAGGCGGCGGGACGCGGCGCGGCCGTCGCGTGCGGTGCGGGCACCGACGACCTCCCCGACGACCGGCCCGTCACGCTGGAGGAGATCGAGCGCTCCTACCTCCGGCAGTGCCGGTGGATCGAGGACGCGGGCGGGCAGGTCGTGCTGATGGCCAGCCGGGCGCTCTGCCGGACGGCGCGCTCGGCCGACGACTACCTGTCCGTCTACGGGAAGGTGCTGGGCTCGCTGTCGCGCCCGGCGATCCTGCACTGGCTCGGCGACATGTTCGACCCGCGGCTCGCCGGCTACTGGGGCACCCACGATCTCGGCGCCGCCGCGGACACCGTCGTCCGGCTGATGGCGGAGAACGCGGGTTCGGTCGACGGCATCAAGATCTCCCTGCTGGACGCCGGCCGGGAGGTCGCCCTGCGCCGCCGCCTCCCCGCCGGGACGGCGATGTTCACCGGGGACGACTTCAACTACCCCGAGCTCGTCAGGGGCGACGAGCACGGTCACAGCGAGGCCCTGCTCGGGATCTTCGACGCGATCGCGCCGCTGGCCGCCGAGGCCCTGGCCCTGCTCGACGAGGGCGACGCGGACGGCTTCGAGCGGGTGCTGGCGCCGACCGTCCCGCTGTCACGGGCGATCTTCGAGACGCCGACCTACCACTACAAGACCGGCGTGGTGTTCCTCGCCTACCTGCGGGGTCTCCAGCCGCACTTCGTGATGCTCGGCGGGCACCAGGGCGCGCGGTCGCTGAACCATCTCGCCCGCCTGCTCCGGCTCGCCGACCAGGCGGGGCTCATCGAGGACGCCGATCTCGCGGCCGGCCGCATGCTCACCGTCCTCAAGGCGGCGGGAATCGACGGAAGGAGCGCGGCGTGAGCATCGAACGGCTCGCCATCAACCAGATCACGGTGAAGGGATGGTCCTTCGAGGAGACCGTGCGCGGGCTCGCGCGGCACGGGATCGGCTGGCTCGGCGCCTGGGTCGCGCCGGTCGAGGAGTACGGCGCGGAGCGCGCGGCGAAACTGCTGCGCGACCACGGGGTGCGGGTGTCGAGCATGTGCCGCGCAGGGTTCTTCACCGGCAAGAACCCGGACGGTGGCGGGCTCGATCATGACGCCAACCGCCGCGCGGTGGAGCTGACGGCGGCGATCGGCGGGGACGTCCTCTACCTGGTCAGCGGCGGCGTCCGCGACGATCTGGACCTGGAGCGGTCCCGCGCGGCTGTCGTGGAGGGGATCGCAGAGCTGGTGCCGTTCGCGGCGGCGGCGGGCGTGCGGCTCGCGGTCGAGCCGCTGCATCCGATGATGTGCGCGGAGCGGTCGGTCACGGTGACGCTCGACCAGGCGCTGGACGTCGCCGAGAAGTTCGACCCCGCGCACGTCGGGCTCGCCGTGGACACCTACAACGTGTGGTGGGACCCCGGCCTCGGCGCCGCCCTCGCCCGCGCGGGCGACCGGATCATCGGCTACCAGGTGTGCGACTGGCTGGTCCCGCAGCCGCACCCGACGTTCGGGCGCGGCCTGCCGGGCGACGGCGCGATCGACCTCCGCTCGATCACCCGCGCCGTCGACGCGGCCGGGTACGGCGGCCCGATCGAGGTGGAGATCTTCAACGAGAAGGTGTGGGCGGCCGATCCCGACGACGTCCTCGCCGCCGTCGTCGCGGGCTTCCCCCGCCACGTCCTGCCCTGACCGTCGTCCCCCGTCCGCGCCCCGGTGACCTTCGCGCTCACCGGGGCGCGGCGGCGCTTTCCCGGAGGGCGAGCGTCCCCTCGACCTCGACCACATGCCGGGGCGACGGCGGACGCAGCGCGAGGTCCATCGCCGTCTCGCCGACCCGCTCCAGCGGGATCTCGACCGTGGTCAGCCGGGGCACGGCGTCTAGCGCGGCGGGCAGGCCGCCGAAGCCGGTCACCGACACCTCGTCCGGGACGGAGATCCCGTTCGTGCGCAGCCAGGACAGCGCGCCGAGCGCCATCACGTCGGCGATGGCCATCAGGCAGCGCGGCGGGTTCCGGCGGCTCATCAGCGTCTGCGCGCCGGTCAGGCCGCCCTCGCGCGACAGGTCGGTGTAGACGATGTCGTCGCGGCGCAGGACGATGCCGTGGTCTTTCAGCCCCTGCTTCAGGCCCTGGAGCCGGTCGCGGACGGTGAGCAGCCGCAGCGGCCCGGCGACCACGCCGAACGAGGTGTGCCCGAGCTCCACCAGCGCCCCGGCGAGGGCCCGCATGCCGCCCGCGTTGTCGATCTGGACGAGGTGCCCGATGTCGCGCCCGCGCGTCACCGAGACGACCGAGCCGCCGGACTCCTGGTAGTCGCTCAGCTCGGCGCGCATGGCGGCGTTGTGGGCGGTGTCGCGGAACGCGCTGCCGGCGAGGATCAGCGCCCGGACGCGCTGGTCGATGAGCCGCTTGACGTACTCCAGCTCGCGGGCGGGGTCGCGGTAGGCGCAGACCATGTTGACCAGCAGGTCCGCGCGCTCGGCGACCGTCATCACGCCGCCGCTGAGCAGGCCGAAGTAGCTGTCGCGGACGTCGTGGATCACGAGCCCGACGCTGGTCGAGGACGAGGTCGCGAGCGCGCGGGCGTGCGGGTTCACGCGGTAGCCGAGCTCGGCCGCGGCGGCGAGCACCCGCTCGCGGAGCGCGGCCCGGCCGCCGTAGTTCGGGTCGCTCAGCATCCGCGACGCGGTCGCGATCGAGACGCCGGCGTGCGCGGCGACGTCCTGCAGTCGGACCAGATTGCGGTCGGCCATCGGTTTCCGTTCCTCCCGGACGGTCCGCCGCCATCGCGGCGGATTCCGTAAGCGCTTACGACTCTAGCGCGCGCACTGCACCGCACACACCGCACTACACCGCACCATGCCGCCGTCCCCGGGAGGGCTCGGACGGCGGCACGGCCTTCCGGCGTCGTCAGCCGGCGAGGCGCATCAGGCGCAGGATGTTGCGGTGGTAGATGCGGTCGCGCTCGTCGCCGGAGATGTCGAGGGCGTCCAGGACGCGGATCGTCTCGCGGATGTAGAGCGGGCCGCCCTCGGGGTCGAACGGGCAGTCGGTGCCGAACACGACGTGGTCGGCGCCGAAGAAGTCCAGCCCGCACCGGGTGCCGATGTCGGAGCCGGACAGCGAGGTGTCGGCGTAGAACCTCCGGAAGTGGTCGAGCGGGCGGCGCGTCACGTCCCGCAGGCGCTCGAAGTCCGCGCCGGAGGTGCGGCTGCCGAGCTGGGGACCCCAGCCGACCCCGATCCGGCCCTCCAGGTAGGGGATCATCGCGCCCATGTGATGGGTGATGATCTTGAGGTCGGGATGCCGCTCGAACAGGCCGGAGAACACCAGCCGGGCCATGGCGGCGCTGGTCTCGTAGGGCCAGCCGAACGCCCACCAGATCTCGTACCTGGAGGCGTCCTCGGTCGCGTAGTCGGCGAACGCCGCCGTGCGGGCCGGATGCATCCAGACGGGCAGGTCCCGGGCGGCCATCTCGGCGAACACGCCGGCGAACGCGGGATCGTCGAGCGGGCGCCCGTTGACGTTGGTGAACACCTGCACGCCGCGGGCGCCCATCTCGTCGACGGCGAACGCCAGCTCGGTGAGCGCGGCGTCCGGGTCGTCCATCGGCAGGGACGCGACGAAGGCCGGGAACCGGTCGGGGTGCTTGCCGCACAGCTCGCGCATCGAGTCGTTGGCGAGCCGTGCCAGCGCGGGCGACTCGCCGGGGCCCGCGATCAGCTCGATGGGCGGCGAGGACAGCGTGAGCACCTGCTGGTAGCCGTCGCCGAACTCGTCCATGATCCGCAGCCGCTCGCCGAGGTCGTGCAACGCCGGCAGCTCCAGCCACCGCTTGAACGCCGCCGGGTCGGCCAGCTCCCGCAACCGGGCGAAGTACCGCTCGGGCAGGATGTGGCTGTAGGCGTCGATCTTCATCGGTCTCCTCGTGAGGTCTGCGGCACCCACCGGGTGATCCGCCGGTCGACGGCCTGCACCAGCGCCACCGCGCCGAGCGCGACGGCGATGATCACCAGCAGCACGGCCAGGACGCTCGCGCCGTCGAAGCGCCCGCCCGCCTGGGTCACCACGCGGCCGAGGCCGACGACGGCGATGAACATCTCGCCATTGATCATTCCGGTGACGGCGCGTCCGACGCCGAGCCGGACGCCCGCCATGATCATGGGCGCGGCGGCGGGCAGCATGACGCGCAGCAGTACCTGTCCCTCGCCGGCGCCGTAAGAGCGGGCCATCTCCACCAGATGGCCCGGCACGCCCTGGATCGCCGCCGCGGTGTTGATGATCATGACGAACATCGAGTACATGACGACGACCGCGACGATCGAGCCGCGGCCCTCGCCGAGCAGCGAGAAGAAGATCGGCGCGAAGACCAGCGACGGCGCGGTGAGCAGCGCGTAGACGTACACGCCGAGCGCGGCCTCGACCTTGCGGTAGCGGCCCATCGCGACCCCGACGGCCAGGCCCGCGACCAGCGAGATCGCGAAGCCCAGCACCAGGTTGATCAGGCTGTCGCGCAGGCTGCTGAAGATCAGCCCGCTGGAGGCCATCTCGGCGAGCCGGGCCAGCACCGTGCTCAGCGGCGGGAAGAACGACGCGTCCGCGACCTGCCCGATCAGTTCCCACCCGGCCGCGGCGATGGCCAGGCTGACCGGGGCCGCGGGCAGCCGCCGCCACGACAGGCGCGCCCGCGCCGCACCGCCGCGGCGTTCCGCGAGCGCGCTCATCCGGCCGCCTTGGCCCGGCGGTGTTCGGCGTGCATGTCCCGCAGCCGGTCCCACAGGTACGCGGTGATCTCGACGTACTCGGCGGAACGCTCCAGCGCGCCGACGTCGCTGGAGCGCGGGCGCTCCAGCGGGACCGGCACGATCTCGGCGATCTGCCCCGGCCGCGCGCTCATCAGCACGACCCGGTCACCGAGCAGCACCGCCTCCTCCATGCTGTGGGTGATGAACACGACGGTCAGCCGCCGCTCCTCCCAGATGGACAGCAGCTCCTCCTGGAGCAGGCGGCGGGTCTGCTCGTCGACGGCGCCGAAGGGCTCGTCCATGAGCAGGACCTGCGGCTCGACGGCCAGCGCGCGGGCCAGGCCCACGCGCTGCTGCATGCCGCCGGACAGCTCGCCGGGACGCTTGGTCTCGAAGCCCGCCAGCCCCACCGTGCCGATCAGCGCGCGGGCGCGCTCCTCGCGCTCGGCGCGGCCGACGCCGCGCATCCGGAGCCCGAAGGCGACGTTGTCCAGGACGGTCGCCCACGGGAGCAGCGCGAAGTTCTGGAACACCATGGCGCGGTCGGGGCCGGGCCCGCGCACCGGGTCGCCGTCGATGCGGATGTCGCCGTCGTCCCACGGGATCAGGCCCGCGACGCACTTCAGCAGCGTGGTCTTGCCGCAGCCGCTCGGCCCGAGGACGGTCAGGAACTCGTTGGGCCGGACGTCGAGGTCGACGTCGTGCAGCGCCTCGACGAGCCCGCCGTCCTGCCCGGTAAAGGTCTTCCGCAGCCCGCGGATCTCGATCATCGGACGCTCCTTGCGGTGGTGGTGCGTGCCCAGCGGGTCAGCTTGCGTTCGGCCCACCGCGCGACGGAGATCAGCAGCAGCGCCTCCGCCAGGATGATCACGATGGTGCCGTAGAGGAGCGGGGCCTGGAACAGGCCGCGGTACTCCAGGATCAGCCCGCCGAGGGCCTCGGAGACCATCAGCAGCTCGACGATCACCATGCCGGTGACCGCGCGGCCGAGGCCGAGCCGGATGCCCGTCATGATCGCCGGCAGCGCGCCGGGGAGCAGGACGCGCGTCCAGACGGCCCGCTCGTCCGCCCCGAAGGAGCGGGCCATCTCGATCAGCGACGGGTCCACCTGCCGGACCCCGGCCCGCGCGTTCACCACCACCATCACGATCGAGAAGATCGTGACGAGGATGACCCGGGAGGCCAGCCCGAAGCCGACCGACATCACCAGCAGCGGGATGATCGCCGCCATCGGGGTGACGAGCAGGATGTTGAGGTAGACGTCCGCCAGCCGCTCCAGCGCGCGGAACCGGCCGAGCAGGATGCCGAGCGGCACGCCGAGCACGACGGTCACGGCGAACCCGATGACCAGCGCCTGGTTGCTGACGTACATGGCCCGCCACAGCTCCGCGCTGCCGAGCAGCTCGACGGTAGCCCGGACGGTCTCGGTGAAGCTCGGGATCAGCAGCCCGCCCTGCCGCCGGGCGTACAGCTCCCAGCCCGCCGCGAACACGGCGAACGTAAGGATCTGGTAGGGCAGGTTCCGGGCGGCGATGCGACGCAGCAGGCCGGGGCGCCGCGCCGGGCGGGGCCCGGTCCGCGCCCCGGCCCGCCGCGACGGCCGCTGCGAGGACCGCCGCGTGGTCGCCACCGTCATCGGGCCCCGCCCTTCTGGGGGGCGACCCCCAGGCCCCCGGGTGGGCGGCCCGATGATCCTCGCTCCGCTGCGGTCATCGGGCCCCCTCGACGAAGGTCAGGTCGGCGGCGTCCTTCGCGGTCATGCCCTTCTTGATCACGCCGGCGCGGACGAAGAAGTCGATGGTGCCCTGCATGTTCTTCTCTGTCAGTGCCGCCGCGTCGAACAGCCGCGCCTGGGAGTACCGTTCGGCGACCTTCGCCATCTCGGCGCCGTCCTCCTCCGGCAGGTACTTGGCGGCCAGCCCCACCAGGTACCTCGGATCGGCGTTGATCTTCGCGTGCTGCCGGGTCAGCGCGGTGACCAGGGCCTGGGTGACGTCCTTGTGCTTCTTGACGAAGTCGCCGTTGGCGTACACGGTCTGCGGGCGCAGGTCGGGCAGGCTCTGCGCGAAGTCGGCGATCTTGGCGAACTTCGCGCCCTTGGACTCCAGCGCGACGACGTCGGAGACCTCGAGCGCGGTGGCGGCGATGCGTCCGGTGACGAGGGCCTGGGCGCGGACGTCGGAGCCGCCGATCGTCAGGTACTTGGGCTCCTTGCCCGGCGAGCAGGTGGACTTCACCCACTCCTTGACCATCGCGGTCGCGGTCGCGCCCTCGCTGAAGATCCCGAACGGGCTGCCGTCGAGCTGGTCGCAGGAGGAGATGCCGGGCTTGCCGTAGACCGCCCACTGGTTCCCGATGGCATCGGCGATGATCTTGATGGGGGCGCCGCGCTCGACCGCGAGCAGGGCGGGGCTCGTCGCCTCGGCGGAGAGCGCGTAGTCCCCCTTGGCCAGGCCCTCGATGGACAGTTCGGGCTCCGCCAGCTCGACGACCTTGATCGTGTGGCCCTGCCCGCGCAGGTCGTCGAGGGCCGCGAGGATCGGCACGGTCGTGATGTCGGGTTCGGTGAGCGCCACCTTGAACGAGAGCTTCCCGTCCCCGTCGCTGTCGGCCCCGCCACCGCCGCCGCACGCGGTCAGGGTGACGAGGGCCGCGAGCACGGCGAGCCGTCTGAGATGTGTCCCGGCGTACACGTCTCCTCCTTCGGATCGCGCCGGTTTCCTGGGGTTTCGCGTCGAAACCCGAGGTAATCGGCTAGGCAAACGTATGCCTTAGGTCGGCATGGTAGTGAGCGTCACCACAGAAATGTCAAGGGCGAGCCTCAGAAAACCCCCTGGAACAGGCGGGTTCGGTTTGGCGGTCCCGGCACCGCGTGCCATAATCAGGAAAACGTTCTCCTAGGAAGGTGGCCGTGAGCTCACTCGCGGAAGTCGCCAAGGCTGCGGGCGTGTCGGTGTCCACCGCGTCACGGGTGCTGACCGGGTCCAGCCATCCCATCTCGGCCAAGACCCGCGCCAAGGTCATCGCGGTCGCCGAGGAGCTCGGCTACTCGCCGAGCGCGCTGGCCCGCGCGCTGGTCTCGCGCAGCAGCCGGCTCATGGGCGTGCTCGTGAGCGACATCGTCAACCCGTACTTCTCCGTCATCGCCCGCGGGGTGGACGACGTCGCCAGCCGCGCCGGCTACGTCACCATGCTGTGCAACGTCGACCGCCGCACCACCACGGAGATCACCCGGGTCCGGACCATGCGCGACTACCGCGCCGCCGGGGTCATCTTCGCGGGCAGCGGCCACGTCGACGACCCGCGGGAACCGGAGCTCGCCAAGGCCGTCCGGCAGGCGCGGGAGCAGGGCATCCACGCCGTGTCGCTCGCCCACCGCGACATCGGCTGCCCCGTCATCGCCGCCGACGCCCAGGCCGCCGCGCACGACATGACCGACTACCTCGTCTCGCTCGGCCACCGCCGGATCGCGTTCATCGAGGGGCCGGAGGGCATGGTGGCCACCCGGCAGCGCCGCGACGGCTTCCTCGCCTGCATGAGCGACGCCGACCTCACCGGCAGCGCGCAGGTCCTGCCCGGCGGGTTCGACTTCGAGGCCGGGCACGCCGCGGCCATGCGGCTCATCGCGCGCCCGCCGCTGCCCGACGCCATCCTCGCGGCCAACGACGAGGCCGCCGTCGGCGCGCTCAACGCGCTGCGGCAGGCGGGCATCGACGTGCCGGGCGAGGTCTCCGTCGCCGGGATCGACGACCTGCGCGTCGCCCGGTTCGTCGGGCTGACCACGGTCAGCCTCCCGCTGTACGAGATGGGCGCGATGGCCGCCCGCCACATCATCGACACTCCCCCGGAGTCCGCGACGGCCGCCGCCGAGACCACCCCGCTGAGCCACCGCCTCATCCCCCGCGAGACGACGGCCCGCCGCACGCGCCGAACCTGACGCCGTGGATCCCCGACACCGTGGGTAGGGCCATGCCATGCCCGAACTTCCCGATGTCGAGGGGTTCCGCCGGGTGCTGGCCGAGCACACCGGCGAGCCGATCCGGTCGGTGACGGTGCTCGACGCGGGCGTCCTGCGCGGGGTCACCGCCCGGCGGCTGGACGCGGCGCTGCGCGGCCACCCGTTCGGGGAACCGCGCAGGCACGGCAAATGGCTGCTCGCGCCCGCGGGCGGCCCGGTGGTGCTGCTGCACTTCGGCATGACCGGGTCGCTGTCCTGGCACCGGGCGGACGAGCCGCGCCACCGGCACGACCGCGTCGTCTGGCGGTTCCGGGACGGCGAGCTGCGCTACCGCGACATGCGCAAGCTCCAGGGCGTCCGCCTCGCCGCCGACGGCGAGGCGGCGGAGCACGCGCTCGACGGCCTCGGACCGGACGCGTCCGAGGTGTCCCGCGACGGCCTGGCCGATCTCCTCTCCGGGCGGCGCGGGCGGCTCAAGCCGACGCTGACCGACCAGTCCGTCCTCGCGGGCCTCGGCAACCTGCTCGCCGACGAGATTCTCTGGCGGGCCCGGATCAACCCGATGCGCACCGCCGGAGACCTGGACGGCCCGGAGCTCACCGCCCTGCACCGCGCGATGCGCAGCGTGCTGCGCGCATCGATCAAGGCCGGACGGGTCCCGCCGCGCCGCACCTGGCTCACCGGTGCCCGCGACGAGCCCGAAGGCGTGTGCCCGCGCTGCGGCACACCCCTGTCCAGCCGCCGCGTCTCCGGCCGCAGGACCGTCTGGTGCCGCACCTGCCAGCCGAAATGACGCGGGCCTACACCGCGGCCCCGGCGCGGAACGGGCTCAGCACGCCGCCGTCCGGCCGGGAGACCCGGCGCAGCAGCGGTCGCGCGCCGCCGACGAACCCGGCGCCGCCGGCTGCTGTCCGGCCGCCGGTGCGGCTCGCGTGAGGCCGGGGAGTGCGTAGGGATGTGGTGCCGGGTGAGGAGGTCCACCGCCTCCGCGCGGTCCGCCGCGGCATGGTCGAATCCGTCGAGCGTCCCGGGGCCCGGGTCGGGGATCCGGCCGGACGCCCGCGCGCAGGAGTTGACGACCGCGGTCTCTTCGAGGAGGCGACCCCGCTCGTCGACGGTGCGGCTACTGAACGTCGGCGGCCAGGGCCTTCTTGCTGATCTTGCCGACCGGGGTGCGCGGGAAGGCGTCGGTGGTTTCGAGGCGGTCGGGGAACTTGTAGGCGGCCACGCCGCGGGTGCGGAGGAAGTCCTTCAGCTCGCGGAGGCCGGGGGCCCGCTCGCCGTCCCTGATGATGAGGAACGCGCAGGTGCGCTCGCCCATCATCGGGTCGGGGAGGCCGACGACGGCGGCGTCGTGGACGGCCGGGTGCGCGAGCAGGTGGTTCTCCAGCTCCTCGGCGGAGATCTTGTCGCCGCCCCGGTTGATCTGGTCCTTCTCCCGGCCCTCCACGATCAGGTGGCCCGAGGGGAGCTGCCGGACGAGGTCGCCCGTGCGGTAGAAGCCGTCCGGGGTGAACGAGCGGGCGTTGTGCTCGGGCGCGCGGTAGTAGCCGCGGAGCGTGTACGGGCCGCGGGTGAGGAGCTCTCCGGTCTCGCCGGGCTCGACGTCCTTCCCGTCGGCGTCCACGACGCGGATCTCGTCGGCGGGCGAGAGCGGGCGGCCCTGGGTCTGCTCGATGAGGTCGCGGGGGTCGTCGAGGCGGGTGTAGTTGAGCAGGCCCTCGGCCATGCCGAAGACCTGCTGGACCTGGCAGCCCAGGACGTCCGGGACCTCGGCGGCGCGTTCGGCGGCGAACTTGGCGCCGCCGACCTGGAGGAGTTCGAGGGACGAGATGTCCTCGTCCTGCCAGGTCACGGCGTCCAGCCAGAGGAGGGCGATCGGCGGGACGGCCGCGCAGACGGTGGCGCGCTCGCGTTCGATGAGGGGGAACGCCTCGTCCGGGGAGCCTGATGGGGAAAGGACGGCCGTGCCGCCGCTGGCGAACACGCCGAGGATGCCGGGGCAGGCGAGCGCGAAGTTGTGCGCGGCGGGCAGGACTACCAGGTAGACGGTCGCGGACGTGAAGCCGCAGACCTCGGCGCTGGCCTCCAGGTTGTATACGTAGTCGCGGTGGGTCCGCGGGATCAGCTTCGGCAGGCCCGTGGTGCCGCCGGACAGCAGGAAGACGCCCACGTCGGACGGGTCGGGCCGGGGCAGGTCGACCGGGTCGGCGTCGATGGCGGACAGGGCGGTGAGGTCCTGCGCGTCGCCGTCCACGATCACGTGCTCGACCGGGAGGGTGCGGGCCATCGCGCGGTAGTCGAAGTCGCCGTCGCGGTCGGCGCAGACGTAGGCGCGGGCCTCGGACAGCTCGCACAGGTAGCGGATCTCGCTCTCGCGGTGCGCGGGCAGCGCGAGGACGGGCGCGGCGCCGATGCGGACGAGCGCGAGGAACGTGACGACGAAGCCGGTGGTGTTGGGGAGCTGGACGACGGCGCGGTCGCCCGGGCCGATGCCGAGGCGCAGGAACCCGGCGGCGGCGCGGGACGCGCGGTCGTCGAGTTCGGCGTAGGTGAGGCGGTCGGCACCGGCGACCAGCGCGGTCTTGCCGGGGTCGCCGCACAGGACGTCGCCGAGCACGCGGTCGCCCCAGAACCCTTCGGCCTTGTAGCGGGCCTCGAATTCGTCCGGCCAGGGGACGAAGCCTTCCATCGCGGTCACCGGCCTGCGAGCTGGGCGGGGGCGCCGGGGACCGGTTCGGCCGGGTCGGCGCCGAGCGCGACGATGCGGTTGGCACCGTCCACATGGACGACCCGGGGCCGATGGCGGGGGCGGTCGGACTCGGCCACGGCCGTGTAGGTGATGATGATGACCAGGTCGCCGGGCTGGACCAGGCGGGCCGCGGCGCCGTTGATCCCGATGACGCCGGTGCCCGCCTCGCCGGTGATGGCGTAGGTGACCAGACGGGAGCCGTTGGTGATGTCGACGACGTGGACCTGCTCCCCCTCCACGATGTCGGCGGCCGCCATGAGGTCCGCGTCGATGGTCAGCGAGCCCACGTAGTGCAGGTCCGCCTGGGTGACCGTGGCACGGTGGATCTTTCCGTTCATCAGCATGCGCTGCACCCGTACGCCCCCTTTCCCAAGACCAACTAAGGCTAGGCTAACCTTAGCCACTCCCCCGGGCAGAGGAGAACCCCGAGAATGCTCCGCCGACTGGCACTTGCTCGCCGGCTTGCACTGGACGTCGGCCCGCTGCGCGACAGCAGGCCGTTCCGCAACGTGTTCATCGCCCGCACCGTGTCGGTGTTCGGGATCGGGATGCTGGCGGTGGCCGTCCCGTTGCAGGTCTACGACCTGACGGGGTCGACGTTCCATGTCGGCGCGGTGTCGGCGGCGGAGGGGTTCGCGCTCCTGGCCGGGTTCCTGTGGGGCGGGGTGCTCGCCGACCGGTACGACCGGCGGCGGCTGATGCTGCACGCCCGGACCGCCGCAGGCGTCGGGTTCGTCCTGCTGGCGCTGAACGCGTTCCTGCCGTCGCCGTGGCTTCCGGCCATCTACGTGCTCGCGGCCTGGGACGGGCTCGCGACCGGCGTCAGCGTCACCGCGCTGCTGGCCGCGACGCCCGCGCTGGTGGCGCCGGACAAGCTGGTCGCGGCGGGCGCGCTGAACGCGCTGACCGTCCGGCTCGGTTCGATGGCCTCGCCCGCGCTCGGCGGGCTCGTGGTGTCGGCGTTCGGCGTCGGCTGGAACTACGCCGCCGCGGCGGCCGGGACGATCGGCACGCTCGCGCTGCTGACCGGGCTGCCGGCGCTCAAGCCCGACCTCGGGGACGAGAAGCCCGCGAACCCGCTGAAGTCCGTCGCGGACGGGTTCCGGTTCGTCGCGTCGCATCGCGTCGTCGGGTCGCTGATGCTGCTCGGGCTGCTGTTCATGGTCGCGGGCGGCATCCCGGTGCTGATGCCCGCGTTCGCGACGCGGAGCCTGGAGGGCGGCGCGACCACGGTCGGGCTGCTGTTCGCGGCGCCCGCGTGCGGCGCGGTGCTCGCGTCCGTCACGAGCGGATGGGCTGGGACGGTGCGGGCGCCCGGCATGGCGCTGCTCGTCGCGTCCGTCACCGGGTTCGCGACGCTCGCGTGCCTGGGCCTGGCACGTCATCCCGCGCTGGCCGTGGCGATCCTGTTCGCGTACGGGTTCGCGCAGTCGGTCGAGGAGATCCTGCGGTACGGGCTGATCCAGTCCCACACGCCGGACTCGCATCTCGGACGCGTCAACGCGCTGTGGGCCGCCCAGGAGACGGGCGGCGGCGCGGTCGGTTCGCTGGGGGCCGGGGCGCTCGGCCGGTATCTCGCGCCGGGCGCGGCCATCGTCGTCTACGGGACGGTCAGCGCCGTCCTCGCGCTGGCCTTGGCGCTGACCCTCACCGGGCTCCGGACGGCGACGCTGCGCCCGGAGCCCGAACCCGAACCGGGCTGATCCCTCAGCCGAGGCGGGCGGTTAGTTCCTCCTCGCTCATGGCCTCGACCTCCAGCCAGATCGCGGCGACGGCCTCCAGGCGTCCCGGCGTGTCCTGCAGCTCGGCGAAGCGGCGGCAGGCGCGCGCGACGGTCCGCTCGGCGAACAGCACCCGGACGGGCAGCGCGGTCGTGTCGAGCGCCTCCCGCAGCCGCGCGATCACCGTCGTGGCGAGGACGGAGTCGCCGCCGAGCGCGAAGAAGTCGGCGTCCGCGCCGACGCGCTCCTCCCCCACCACATCGCCGATGATGCGGGCCAGGACCTTCTCCAGTGGCGTGCCGGGCTCGACGTAGGCTCCGGCGGCCTCGCCCGCTTCGGCGGCGGCGAGCGCGGCCAGGGCCTTCCGGTCGATCTTGCCGTTGGCGGTCAGCGGCAGCCCGTCCACGCGGACGAGCAGCTCGGGCACCATGTGCGGCGGCAGCAGATCCCGGACGTGCGCGAGCACCGCGTCCCGGTCCAGATCCTCCGGCCCCTCGACGGTGGCGGACAGGCGGCCGCCCGCCAGCAGCGCGACGGCCCGTCCCACGGCGGGGTGGTCGCGGAGCGCGGCCTCGACCTCGCCGAGCTCGATCCGGAACCCGCGGACCTTGACCTGGTGGTCGCGGCGGCCGAGGAATTCCAGCGTGCCGTCGGGGCGGTAGCGGGCGAGGTCGCCCGTCCGGTACCAGCGGGCGCCCTCGTGGACGACGAACCGGCCGGCGGTGCGCCCCGGGTCGGCGGCGTACCCGTCCGCGACGCCGGACCCGCCGATCCACAGCTCACCGGCCACCCAGTCGGGACGGTCGCGGCCCAGCTCGTCCACCACCCGGCACGCGACGCCGCGCAGCGGGACCCCGTACGGGACGGCGTGCCAGTCGGACGGCACCTCCCCAGCGACCTCCTGCACGGTGGAGTGGATCGCGGTCTCCGTCGTCCCGCCGAGCGCGACGAACCGGCAGCCGGGCGCGCGGTCGGCGAGCAGGGCGGGCAGGTGCGTGCCGACCCAGTCGCCGCCGAGCAGCACCAGCCGCAGGCTCTCGGCGCGGCCCGCGTGCAGCAGCATCTCCAGCACGGACGGGACGCAGTTCAGCACGGTCACCGACCACCGCCGGACCAGAGCGGCCCAGCGGGCGGCGTCGCGGCGCTCGTCCTCGTCCGGGAGGACGACCGCGCCGCCCGCCTGCCAGGGCGCGAACAGGTCGAACACCGACAGGTCGAAGTCGAGCGCGGAGATCCCGAAGGTGACGTCGTCCGGGCCGAGCGCGAACCGCTCGACGAGGTCGCCGATGGTGTTCATGGCCGCGCCGTGCGACACCTCGACGCCCTTCGGCTCGCCCGTCGACCCGGACGTGAACAGCACGTACGCCACCTGATCGGGCCGGGCCTTCACCGGCTCGGCCAAGGGCTCGGCTTCGAGGATCCGGTCCGGGGTGAGGGACGCGGCGACGCGCGCCGTCGCGCGGATTCTGGCGCGGCGGGCCTCGGGCTGCTCCACGCCGATGGGGACGTAGGCGGCGCCCGCGGCGAGGACGCCGAGGACGGCCGCGGCCTGGTCCGGGCCCTTCGGAAGCTCGACCGACACCCGGTCGCCGGGCCGCACGCCCTCCCCTGCCAGGCCGGACGCGATGCGCAGCGCGCGGGCGGCGAGCTCGCCGTAGGTGCGCGTGCCGCCGTCGCCCCAGTGCAGCGCCGGGGCGCCCGGACGCAGGCGCGCGTTCTCGAAGAACCCCTCGGTCAGGGTGCGCGGCGGCGGCGCCGGGGTCGCGTTCAGGGCGTGCCGGACGCGGAGCTGCGACGGCGGCGCGGCGATGCCGAGCGGCACGTTCCAATCGGCGCCGGGCGCGCCGAGACGGGTGATCGCGGAGGTGTAGGCGTCGAACATCGCCTCGGCGACGCCGTCCGGGAACGCGGGACGGCGCACGTCCCAGTTCAGCAGCAGGCCGCCGGACACCTCCGTGACCTGCGCGTCCAGCAGCACCTGCGGGCCCTGCGAGACGATCCAGCCCGGCTCGCCGAAGTGCCCGCGGACACGGTCGCCGAACAGCTCGCCCAGGTTGAGCGCGCTGGTGTAGACGATCGGGGCGAGGACCTGCTCGCCGCGCAGCCGGGACAGGTCGCGCAGGACCTCCAGGCCGGAGTAGTCGCTGTGCGCGCCCGCCGTGTGCAGGTTCGCCTGCACGGCGCGTGCGCGGGCGATGAAGGGGAGGTCCTCGGTGAGGTCGGCCTCCAGCATGATCGAGCCGGTGAAGTCGCCGACGACCTTGTCCACGTCCGGGTGGACGGGCTCGCGGTGGAACAGCGGCAGGTTGAGCAGGAACCGGGGCGTCGCCGACCAGGCGCCGATGACCTCGGCGAACACCGCGGCGAGGGCCATCGCCGGGGTGACGCCTTCGGCGTGGGCGCGGGCGATGAGGCGGGCCTTGCCGTCCGGCGAGAGCCAGTGGTGCATGCGCTCGACGCGGTTCCCCGGCTCGGGGACGACGGGCAGCTCCGGCGGGCCCGGCAAGCCGGCGAGGCGGTCGGCCCACCAGCGGCGGTCCTGCTCGCGGGCGGCGGCGCGGGGGTCGTCGGCGAGGTAGCGGGCGTAGCCGTAGCGGATCGGCGCGAGCGTCTCCCCCTCGTACAGGGCGGCGAGGTCGTCCAGCATGACGCGGTAGCTCATCGCGTCGGCGGCGACCATGTCGACGTCCAGGTGGAGGCGGGACGTGCCCCCGGGGATGAGGCTGAGGCGGGCGTCGAAGACGCGGCCGTCCTCGATCGGGAGCCGCTGCTGCGACATCTCGGTGCGGATCGCCTCCAGCCCGGCCTCGGGGTCGGCGGATTCGCGCAGGTCGTGGACGGTCACGGCGGGCCCGGGACGCTCGGGCAGGATGCGCTGTGTCCCGTCGTCGGACACGGCGACGCGGAGCATCGGGTGCCGCGCCACGAGGGCGCGGACGGCGTCCTCCAGCCGGGCGGGGTCGATCTCGCGGCCGTCCAGCTCGACGTACAGGTGCGCGGCGACGGAGCCGAGCGACTGGCCGGAGTCGCGGCCGATCCAGTAGGCGTGCTGCATCAGCGCGAGCGGGAACGGCCCCTCGGGCTCGATGTCGGCCGGGCCGAGCTCGTCCGGCCCCGCTTCCTCCGGGCCGGCGGACGGCTCGACCTGGCCCTTCTCGGCGAGCAGGTCCCACCAGCCGGCGAGCGTCGGGCGCTCGGCCAGCTCGGCGAACCGGATCTCGACGCCGCGGCGGCGCAGCCGCCCGGTCAGCTGCATGAGCCGGATCGAGTCCATCCCGAGCTCGATCAGGTTGTCGTCGGCCCCGGCGGGTTCGCCGAGCACCTCCGCCAGCGCGGCGTGCAGGTCTTCCCAAGTCAGCGCGGTGGACACGAGACTCCCCTCAATTTAGGTAAGGCTAACCTAATTGAGAGTTTTTCCCGCCGTCAACGTCCGCCGCCGGTCGGCCGGGACGATCAGCGGCGTGTCCGTCTCCGGGTCGGGGATGACGCGGCACGGCAGCCCGAACACCTGCTCCACGAGGTCGGCGGTGACGATCTCGGCGGGCGGGCCCTCGGCGAGGATCTCGCCGCCGCGCATCGCGATCAGATGGGTCGCGTAGCGGCAGGCGTGGTTGAGGTCGTGCAGCACCGCGACGAGCGTGCGCCCCTCCTCGTGCAGCCGCGCGCACAGGTCGAGCACCTCGATCTGGTGCGCGATGTCGAGGTAGGTGGTGGGCTCGTCCAGCAGCATGATGCCGGTCTCCTGGGCCAGGACCAGCGCCAGCCAGACCCGCTGCCGCTGGCCGCCGGACAGCTCGTCCACGACGCGTTCGGCGAGATCGGTGACGCCGACGGCGGCCATGGCCGCGGCGACCGCGGCCTCGTCCTCGCGGGACCACTGGCGCAGCAGCCCCTGGTGCGGATAGCGGCCCCGCGCGACCAGGTCGGCGACCGTGATGCCCTCCGGCGTCAGCGGCGACTGCGGCAACAGGCCCAGCCGCTTGGCAAGCCGTTTCGGCGGCAGCGCGGAGATCGGCGCGTCATCGAGATAGACCGTGCCCGCCCGGGGACGGAGGAGGCGGGCCAGGGCGCGCAGCAGCGTCGACTTGCCGCACGCGTTCGGCCCGACGATGACGGTGAACGACTCGTCCGGGATCTCCACGCCGAGTTTTTCGGCGACCACGCGCCGCTCGTAGGCCAGGGTGAGGTCGTCCGCGCGCAACCGGGTCACGCCATCCCCTTCCGTCCGGTGGTCGACAGCAGCCAGGCCAGATACACGCCGCCCAGGACGCCGGTGACGACGCCGACCGGCACGGCGACCGGCAGGTGAAGCGAGATCAGATCGGCGGTGGCCAGCAGCGCGGCGCCGGTCAGCGCGGCCGGCAGCAGGTGCGCGCCGGACCGCCGCGTCATCCGCCGGGCCAGCTGCGGCGCGGCGAGCGCGACGAACGGCACCGGCCCGGCCGCCGCGGTCGCCGCCGCGACCAGCCCCACCCCCGCGACCATGAGCAGCGCCCGGGTCCGCTGGACGGGCACACCGAGCGCCTGCGCCGCGTCGTCGCCCAGCTCACCCATCCCGAGCGGGCGGGCGAGGAGCAGCGCCGCCGGGACGAGCACGGCGAGGGCGATCGCGAGCGGGACGGCCTGGTCCCAGTCCCGCCCGTTCAGGCTGCCGGTCAGCCAGAACGCGGCCTCGTAGCCCTCGCGCAGCTCCGCCCGGGTGATCAGGTAGGAGTTCAGCGCCTGGAGCATCGCCGCCGCCGCGACGCCGATCAGCACCAGCCGGACCCCGTGCACGCCGCCGCCCCGCCGGTAGGCGACCAGGTAGACGCCCACCGCGGTCAGCACCGAGCCCGCGACCGAGCTGAGCGTGATCGCGACCGCGCCGCCGCCGAACACGAGGATCTGCAGCAGCGCGCCGGACGCCGACCCGGTGGTGAAGCCGATCAGGTCGGGGCTGCCGAGCGGGTTGCGGGAGATGCTCTGGAAGATCGCGCCGCTGAGGCCGAGCGCGAGCCCGGCGAGCAGCCCGGTCACGGCGCGCGGCAGCCGCAGCGTCGTGACGATGAAGTCGGTGGCCTTGTCGCCCTGCCCGATCAGGGCGCGCACCACGTCCGGCGGCGAGATCGGGAACTCCCCCGACCCGACGACGAGGACGGCCGCGGACGCCGCGACCAGCGCCAGCGCCCCGCACACCGCCGCGGCCCGCGGCTCCCAGCGCACCGACAGCGCGCCCGCGCGCACCACCCTCACGCGCACCGTTCTCTCGCGCACCGCTCTCATAGGTCGCGCGTCCTTCCCCGCCGGACCATCACCATGAACAGCGGCGCGCCGAGGAACGCGGTGACGATCCCGGTCTCCAGCTCGCCGGGCGTGATGACCCGGCCGATGATGTCCGCGCCGAGCAGCAGGACGGGCGCGAGCAGCAGCGAGTACGGCAGCACGAGCCGCTGGTCGGGCCCCACGGCCGTCCGGACGATGAACGGCACGGCCAGCCCGAGGAACACGATCGGCCCGGCCGCCGCCGTCGCGGACCCGCACAGCACCACGACCGCGAGGGCGCCGAGCGCGCGCGTCCGTCCGGGGCGGGAGCCGAGCGCCCTGCCCGCCTCCTCGCCCATGCCGAGCGCGTTCAGCGGGCGGGCCAGCAGCAGCGCCAGGATCGTTCCAACCAGCACGAACGGCAGGATGCGGAGGAAGACCGACATGTCCCGCCCGCCGAGGCTGCCGACCTGCCAGAACCGGAAGCCGCCGAAGCTGCTCGGGCTGAGCAGCATCAGCCCGGCCGTCAGCGCGGTGAACACGGCCTCGACGGCGGCCCCGGCGAGCACCAGCCGCGCGGGCGACGCGCCGCCGCGGCCCCGCGCGCCGATCATGTAGACGAGCATCGCCGCGCCCGCCGCGCCGAGGAACGCCGCCCACACGTAGACGAGCGGGTCGTCCACCTGGGTGGAGCCGATGACGATGACGACCGCGAGGGCCGCGCCGCCGTTCACGCCGAGCAGCCCCGGCTCGGCGAGCGGGTTGCGGGTGAGCGCCTGCATCACCGCGCCGGCCAGCCCGAGCGCCATCCCGACGGCGATGCCGAGCACCGTGCGCGGCAGCCGCAGCTCGTGGACGATCAGGTCCGGCCGCGAGGTGTCGTCCGGGGAGAACGTTCCAGGCAGGACGCGGCCGAGCGGGACGTCGCCCGCCCCGATCGCGAGGCTCGCCACGACCGTCACCAGGAGCACCGCCGTCAGCAGCGCCAGCCGTCCCAGATGGGCGGCGGGGCCACGCCGCGCGGCCGCCTTCGGCGGGGTTGGCGGGGGTCGCCTGCGCACGGGGGACAGCACCAGATAAGGCTAGCCTAAGCTAAACCGGATTGATAAGGGACGTGCGGCCGTCGCGGCGCCGGCCCGGCCGGTCCGGTCTCGGCCACCGGAACGCCGCATGACCTGCGCTGTCACGGGTAGGCGAGATGCCTGCGCGATGACAGAAGGTGATCAGTGTGTCGCACGACGCGGAGGGTCGGCCGGGCGCCCCGCGCCCCGACCGGCTGCGGATCCGCAGCGAGGTCCGCGGGCCGTGCCTGCTCGTGGAGGCCGACGGCGAGATGACGCTCCCGACGGCGGGCGGGCTGCGCGAGCGCGTCCTCGCCGACATGGCCAGGCTGGACGGGCGGCCGCGGGTCGTCCTGGACGTCGGCGGGGTCGGGTTCTGCGACTCCTCCGGGCTCAACGCCCTGATCGTGCTGTGGAAGGCGGCGCGCGCGGGCGGCGGCGAGCTCGTCCTCGCCCGGCCGGGGCGCCGGTTCCGCACGATCATCGAGCGCAGCGGCCTGGACCGCCACCTCGTCGCCTACGAGACGACCGAGCTGGCCCTCGCCGCTCTGATCGAATCCTGACCCGCACCGCCTGGGGGCCGGTGAGGCCCCCAGGCGGGGTCGATCGGTCAGGGGCCCTCGGGGTCGACGATGTCGCGGTCCGCCCAGAACGGCTCCATCAGGGACCGGAGCCGGTCCGCGCCGACGCGCTCCAGCACGTCCAGCGCCGCGATGTTGTCGGTGAGCTGCCGCATGCTCGTCGAGCCGAACAGCACGGTGCTCGTGGACGGGTGCGTGAGCGTGAACGCGATGCACAGCTGCGCCGGGCTCGCGTCCAGCTCCCGGCCCAGGTCGGCGAGGCCCTTCGCGGCCTCCTGGATACGGCCCCGGATGTCCCCGGGGTCGCGGCCGATCTGCCGGGACTCGCCCGACTTGCCGGCCAGGATGCCGCCCTCCAGGACGTCCGACGCCTGCAGCGACACGCCCGCGGCGAAGACGGCCTCGAACGGCTCGCCGTCCGGGATGGCGCGGCGGCACGGGCTGTACTTCAGCTGCGCGAGCTGCGGACCCGGCGACCCCGCCGCCAGGGCGTGCTCGCGGATCGTCCGGATGGCGGTGGCCGACCAGTTGTTGACGCCCCAGCAGCCGAGCAGGCCCTCCCGCTCCAGCGCGGCGAGGTCTTCGGCGAGGACCTTGAGGTCGAGGTCGTCGCTGCGGATGTCGCCGAGGACGGCCACGTCCGCGTGGTCGGCGCCGACCCGGAACAGCGCGTTGGTCAGCTGGTCGCGCATCGAGTGCTCGGGGTACCCCTCCAGCCACAGCTTCGTGGACAGCAGGTAGTCGTCCCGGGCGACGCCGGCGGCGCGGACCATCGCGGAGAACAGCACGTCGGTGAACACCGGCGGGTGAACGCCGGGGATGCCGTACACGGCGACGTCGAACAGGTTGATGCCGGAGTCGATGGCGTGGCGGAGCATCTTGACCGCGTCGCCGAAGTCCATCCGGTCGTAGGTGTGCCAGGAGCCGAGCGACAGGACGGACACCTCCGGCCCGGCCGAGCCCAGGCGGCGGTGGGCGACATTCTGTGGAGACACGATGGGGGGCGTTCCTTACCGGTTGGGGTTGATGACGGCCTTGACCTGCTCCAGCCTCGACATGGCCGACAGCGCGCCGGACGCGCCGTCGAGGCCGTCGGGGGCGCTGAACAGGTCGTCCCAGGGGAAGCGGTCGCGGGATCCGCGCAGGAACTCGATGCTGCGGTACAGGTCGCCGACGTCGCCGTTCAGCGAGCCGAGCACGTTCAGCTCCTTGCCCATGATCGCGCCGAGGGCGAGCTGGTCCGGCTGGAAGCCGGTGCTGCCGACGATGACGAACCGGCCGCCGAACGCGGCCATGCCGACCGCCTCCGCGCCGATGCCGGGCGCCCCGGCGAGGTCGAGGACGAGCTCGGCGCCGCGGCCCTGCGTGGCCTCCATGACGGCGGCGACCCGGGAGTCGCCGTCACCGTCCAGCCCGATGGTCTCGTCGGCGCCGAAGCGGCGGGCGAGGTCGAGCCGGGCGTCCGGCGCGCCGATCGTGATCACCTTGCCGGCGCCCGACAGGCTCGCCACGGCCGTCGCGACGATGCCGAGCGCGCCCGCGCCCTGCACCACGACCGACGACCCGGGGCGCACTCCCCCGGCCCGGTCGAAGGCGTGCAGGACGGTCTTGACCGCGCACCCCGCCGACGCCGCCCAGGTGTCCTTCACCTCGTCGGGCAGGACGAGCTTCAGCGCCCCCGGCGTCACGTAGTTGTGCTGGGCGAGCCCGCCCGTCGCGTACGGGAAGCGGTCGGCGCGGAGCAGGAAGCCGTAGCCGCGCTCGGAGCACGCCACGGGGTTGCGCAGGACGGTGCAGCCGTAGCAGTGCCCGCACACCGATTCCGACCACCCGATGCGGTCACCGACCTTGACGTCCCGGCCGAGGGCGTCGCGGGTGCCGGAGCCGACGGCGACGACGGTGCCCATCGTCTCGTGGCCGAGCACGATCGGCAGCATCTCCGGGAACGCCATCGCGCCGGACCACAGGTGCACGTCCGTCGCGCACAGCGTCGCGCAGTCGACCCTGACGAGCGCCGCGCCCGGCTCGCACTCGGCGGGCAGCGGCAGCTCCTCGATGCTCAGGTCCGCGCCGTGCTCGCGGAGCACGGCCGCCCTGGTAGAGGTCGGGTGGAGCATTCTTCCTCGTTTCTCTATCTCTACCGCGCTCAGCGGCTGTGCGCGGTGTCCCAGACCTCGCGGCGGCTGCGCCACCACAGGAGCACGAGGATCACCAGGAAGGGCACGACGCCCTGGTACTTCTGGATGGAGTCCACGGAGGACGACATGCCCTCCAGGCATCCGACGATCAGGCCGCCGGCGAGCGTCAGCGGCAGGTTCTTGAACGCGCCGACCATCGCCACCGCCATCGCGGTGCTGATCAGCCCGGCCAGGGTGCCGAAGTCGCCGCCGAGCCGCGGCGCGACCAGCACGATCACCAGCATCGTGATGGCGCCGACGCCGGACCAGACGCCGACGGCGAGCAACGGCGCGGGGATGCCGACCACCTGGGCCGTGCCGGGGCGCTCCGACAGCGCCTGCAGCTTCAGCCCGACCCGGGTGCGGGTCAGCATCAGCCCGACCAGCACCGTGATGAGCACCGCGAACGCCAGCGACACCAGCACCGACTGCGGGACGACGACACCGCCGACCGTGAAGACGGGATCGCTGAACGGGTCCGGGAACCGGCGCGCGCCGGTGGAGTTGCCGCCGAACAGCCGCAGCCCGATCGCGGTCAGCGCCACGAACAGCGCCACCGTGACGGCGGCCTTCGTCCCCTCGCGGTGGCCCGCGAACCAGCGGGCGAGCGCCGCGCCGAACACGCCGGACAGCACCGCGGCGGAGACCGCGCCGATCAGCAGGGCCAGCCACACGTTCAGGCCCTCGTCGGTGAGCGTCACCATCACGAACGCGCCCATCGCGCCGACGGCCGTCATCGCGAAGTTGACGACGGCGACGAGCCGGTAGGTCAGCACGACGCACAGGCCGAGCAGGGCGTAACCGCCGCCGCTGCTCAGCCCGGCGATCACAGAGTTCAGCATCGGATACCTCCGGTGGGCCCGGGCGCGCGGGGAGGCCCCGCGCGCCCGGTGCGCACGGCTACTTCTTGGTGGGGACGGTGAAGCCGCCGGGCAGGACCTTCCAGGCGCCGTTCTCGGCCTTGACGAACTGGCTGCCCTTGATCGGGTTGTGCTCGTTGCCGGGGCCGAAGACGTACGGGGTGCCGACCATCGGGTAGTTGATCGGCTTCATCTCCTTGAACGCCTTGGTCACCGACTCGCGGGTGATGTCGCCCTTGATGCCCTTGAGGACCTGGACGAAGATGTCCGCCGACATGACCGCGCCCTGGCTGAACGCCGTCTTCTGGATGCCGTTCTTCTCGACGATCTTGGACCAGCGGTCGTTGCCGGGCAGCGTCGGGTCGGTGTACGGCTGCCACTCGGTGCCCGCGTAGGCGTTCATGCCCGCCGGGATCACCTTGGCGTTGGCGTCGGAGTAGCTGTTCGCCGCCAGGATGAAGTCGACGTTCTGCATGCCCTGCGTCTTGGCCTGCTGGAACCACGGCCCGACGGTCGCGTTGTAGGCCACGGCCTGGCAGCCGGCGTTCTTCAGCTGCACCAGGTAGCGGGTCGGGTCGCCCTGGCCGACGGCCAGGTTCTTGACCGTGAGGGTCTTGCCGGTGAGGTTCGTCCACTCCTTGATGGCGTTCTCGATGCCGCCGCCGCTGCCGGGCAGGACGGTGTAGGCGAGACAGACCTTGTCGCGCTTCAGCGTCTCGGACGCGTAGTACAGCATCGCCGTGGTGAGCGTGTACGGACCGGGGTTGACCGGCGCGATGTTCGGGCTGGTGAAGCAGGACGGGTCGACGCCGATCGCCGGCACCGAGACGATCTTCTCCTTGGAGTAGGTGGCGCGGTTGACGCTGCAGTCCACCGCGCTGGACGAGCCGGCGAGCGCGACCACCTTCTCGGACGTGATCAGCTGCCGGGCGGCCTGCCCGGACCGCGCCGGGTCCATGGCGTCGTCCTTGCTGACCAGCTCCAGCTTCCGGCCGTTGATGCCGCCGGCCGCGTTGACCTCGTCGAAGACCGCCTTGACGGCCTTCGGGACCTCGGGCGTCTGGAACAGGCCCGTGACGCCGTTGATGGAACCGACCTTGATCGGCCCGTCGCTGCCGCCGGAGTCGGAGCAGCCGGCGCCGGCGATGGAGATGAGGAGCGCGGCCGCGGCCGCTCCTGTGGCAGTGCGCGAGTATGTGCGTTTCATCGATGGGCCCTTATTTCACGGGGGATGGTGGGTGGTTTGTCGGAAGGCTCAGGACGCCGGGACGTCCGCGGCCCCCAGATAGGCGGCCCTGACGGCGGGGTCCTCCAGCACCTCGCCGGTCGGGCCTGAGGCGATCACATTCCCGAAGTCCAGGACGGTGACCTCCTCGCACACCGCCTGGACCAGCTCCATGTCGTGCTCGACCAGCAGGATCGACACCCCGAACGTCTCGGGGACGGCGGTGAGCCGGGCGCCGAGCGTCAGCGACTCGGCCGCGGACTGCCCGGCGGCGGGCTCGTCCAGCAGCGCGACCTTGGGACGCGCCGCGATCGCCGCCGCGACGTCGAGGAGCCTGCGGCTGCCGGCGTCCACGATGGACACCGGGACCTGACCGGGCGGGCAGCCGAAGAACTCGAGCAGCTCGTCGGCCTCCGCGCGGGTCAGCCGACGGCCCGCGCCGATCGTCAGGTACTCGTACAGGGTGAGCTCGGGGGCGATGACGGTGGTCTGGAAGGTCCGGCGCAGCCCGAGCGTCGCGCGCTTGTTCGGGGAGAGCCGGTCCAGCGGCCGTCCGGCCAGCTCGACCGCGCCCTGGTAGCCGACGAACCCGCTGACCGCCGCGATGAACGTGGACTTGCCGGCGCCGTTCGGGCCGATGAGCCCGACGACCCCGCCCTCCGGGACGGTCAGGTCGACGTTGTCGAGCGCGACGACCTCGCCGAACTTGACGGTCATCCCCTTGACGGTGAGCAGCGGCGCCCGGTCCGCCGCGGGACGCGGCGAAGGCACGACGGCGGGCGCCTCGGCCTTCCCGCCGGCGGCGACCTTGCCGGCCGCGGCTTCGGCGGACTGCTCCTCGGAGGCCTTGTCGTCGGCGGCCTTCAGCAGCTTGCGGGCGCCGGCCTCGCGCTTGCGCATCCGGGTGAGGTCGGTCTGGCTCAGCCCGCTGCGCAGCGCCAGCAGCGCGCCGACGCCGAAGAGCACGCCGCCGAAGTCCTGCGGCAGCGAGATCTTCTCCATGATCGTGCCCATGATCGCGCCGAAGATCCCGCCGAGCACGGCGCCCTCCGGGTGGTGCGGGCCGATCATGATCGCGACCGCGAACAGCGCCAGGGACTGGCCCATCGCGAAGTTCTGCGGCACCACCAGGCTGAGCTGGCCGACCAGCAGCCCGCCGCCGATCCCGGCGACGAACGCGCTGATCGCGAAGGCGGCGAGCTTGCTGCGCGCCACCGAGATGCCGTGCGCGGCGGCGGACCGCTCGGAGTGCCGCAGCTCGTACCAGGACAGCCCGAGCCGGGTCTTGCCGATCATCCCGAGCGCGACGGCCAGGATGGTGAACACGATGACGCAGAAGACGAAGTAGCCGCTGTCGGTGTCGAACGGCGCAGGCCGGTCGAGCATCTTCAGCTCTTGGGCGCCGGGGAACGGGTTGACGTTCAGCACGATGTCGGTCGACACCGCGAACCCGAACGTCACCACGGCCAGGTTGACGCCGCGGATGCGCAGCGCCGGCAGCCCGATCGCGATGCCGACGGGCACCGCGGCGAGGCCGCCGAGGACCAGCCACAGGTAGAAGCCGCCCGGCGCGTCCGCCACGTTGAGCCGCAGCATGACCCACGCGCCGATCGCCGCGAACGACATCTGGCACAGCGACATGACGCCGGCCCGGCCGACGATCACGCCGAAGCTCTGCATGATCACCGCGCTGACGGCCGCGCTGATCGCCAGGTAGATCCAGTACGGCGGCAGCACCACCGGCAGCACCGCGCACGCGAGGACCGCGGCGCCGAGGCCGGCGCCGAGGCTCCGCTTGTCCAGCACGTTCATTCAAGCTCGCTCTCTGTCTTGCCGGCGTCCGCCCCGTTCTGGGAGGCGGTCTCCCCGCCGCCTGCGGCCGTACCGGCGGCGGCGCTCTGCGGCGGCCCGCCGAAGTAGAGCCGGTGCAGGCGCTGCTCGTCACCGCGCAGCTCCTCGCACGGGCCGGAGAAGACCACGCCGCCCTTGCGCAGGACGTAGACGTGGGTGCCGATGTCGAGGGCCAGGTTCGCGAACTGCTCGATCAGCACGACCGCGATGCCCATCCCGGCCAGCTCGCCGACCGTGCCCATGAGCCGGCGCACCACCAGCGGCGCGAGGCCCAGCGACATCTCGTCGATCACGACGACCTTCGGCGCCGAGACCAGCGCCCGGCCGAGCACGAGCATCTGCTGCTCGCCGCCCGACAGGTGACCGGCCTGCAGGGTCCGCCGCTTGTCCAGCTCGGGGAAGAGCTTGTAGACGGTCCCGAGGTCGCCGTCGCCGGACTGGGACACGAGCAGGTTCTGCTCGACGGTCAGCGTCCGGAAGGTGGTGCGCGCCTGCTCGACGTAGCCGAGCCCGGCCTTGGCCCGCTTGTAGGGCGGGAGCTTCTCGATGGGCGAGCCGTCCAGCTTGATCGTGCCCGCCTTGACGGGGGCCAGGCCGGCGATGCCGTCCATCAGAGTCGTCTTGCCCGCGCCGTTCGCGCCGAGCACGACGGTGACCGCGCCCGGGGCGGCGTCGAGCGTGACGTCGTGAATGACCGGGACCTCGGCCCGATTCACCTTGACGCCTTCCAGGGCGAGTGCCGGTGCGGTCATCAGTCGCCTTCCATGCCGAACGCGGAGCGGAGTGCGGCCGCGGCCTTGGCCTGGGCCTCCTTGGCGGCCGTCAGCTCGGTGGCGAGCGGGCCGAAGAAGGCGTGGATGATGCCGTCGTAGCGGACGAGCTCGGCCGGTACGCCCGCCTCCTTCAGCCGCGCGGCGTATTCCTCGCCCTCGTCGCGGAGCACGTCGCACTCCGCCTCCAGGACCAGTGCCGGAGCCAGGCCCTTGAGATTATCCGAACGCAGGGGCAACAGATACGGATTGTCCAGGTCATCCGGGCTGGTCGGGTAAGTGGTGAAGAACCAGTCCATGCTCGACTTGGAGAGGAAGTACCCTTCGGCGTAATCGGCGTAGGAGGCGCGTCCGTCGTCCGGGTGGCCGAGGACGGGCGAAACGAGGACCTGGAGGGCGAGTTCGGGGCCGCCGAGGTCGCGGGCCTTGAGGGCGGCGACGGCGGCGAGGTTGCCGCCCGCGCTCTCACCGCCGACGGCGATGCGGGAGGGGTCGGCGCCGATCTCCCTGCCGTGCTCGGCGACCCAGGCGACGGCGGCGTAGGCGTCCTCGGCGGCGGCCGGGAAGGGGTTCTCGGGTGCGAGCCGGTAGTCGACGGACAGGACGATCACCTCCGCCGCGGCGCAGACCGCGCGGCAGGAGTACTCGTTCTCGTCGAGGCCGCCGATCGTCCAGCCGCCGCCGTGGTACCAGACGAAGGTGGGGAACGGGCCGGGGCCCTTGGGGGTGTACACGCGGACGGGCAGCTCAGCGGCCGGGCCGGGGATGGTGGTGTCGGCGACGGAGCCCACCTCGGGCAGGTCGTCGGGCATGACCCACATCTGCGCGAACCCCTCGCGCATCGCGACGACGTCGAGCGGTCCTGAAGCGTTCGGGTCCTCGGCAGGGGTGCGGTCGATGATCCGCTGCGCCTCGGGATCCAGGGGCATCGTTTACCTCCGAAGGCCCGGTGTGTCCGTGCCCGTCGGGCCGGACACTCCAAAATCGTATCTGATTCCGTGTACGTTAATTGCATACCATCGACGCTGTCCAGAGTTGAGGCAGGATATGCCGGATGTTTCCTTTGCTGACCTTGTCCTGACCGGTGGCCGGGTCCACACGGTCGACGGGCGCGACCGCGTGGCCGAGGCGGTCGCCGTCCGCGGCGGCCGCATCGCGCGCGTGGGCGCGGCCGAAGAGATGGCCCCGCTGACCGGTCCAGCCACCCGCGTGGTCCGGCTGGAGGGCCGGTCGGTCCTACCCGGCATCAACGACTCCCATCTGCACGGATTGTGGCTCGGATCGATGTGGCCGAACCTGCTGATGGATCAGCTGGCCGGATCCGGCGCCGACGGCTCCAACGGGGGCCACCCGCACGCCGACCACTCCCACGGGGGCCACTCGCACGAGCCCCCGCCGGCGCCGCCGGCCTCGTCCCGGCTGGAGAGCACCGACGACCGGCGCCGGGCCATCCTGCGCACCGCCGACCTGCTCGCCTCGTTCGGCATCACCAGCTACACCGAGCCGGGCCTCGGGCCGGGCGAGGACGACGGCGCCACCGGCTGCTTCGGCTCCGCCGCGCTGTACGACTACGCCGACCTGGCCGCGCGGGGCCTGCTCAAGGCGCGGGTGACCGCGCTGCTGCTGTTCGGGGAGCTGGACGGCCGCAGCACGGCGCAGGACCTGCTGGACGGGCTGCGCGACTTCAAGCCGCCCGCCGGCGTGCCGGGACGGTTCCGCGTCGCGGGCGTGAAGATATTCGCCGACGGGATCCCGCCGATGCGCACGGCGTGGACGGACCGTCCCTACACCGACGGCTCGCACGGCGCCCTGCTCATCGACGGCCGCTCGGACGACCGGCGGGAGGAGGCGCTGCGCGCGATGATCGACGCCGCGCACGCCGCCGGGCACCAGATCGGCGTGCACGCGACCGGCGACGCCACCACCCGGGTCGTGGCCGACGCGCTGGCGGCGGCGCTGCGGCGCGACGAGCGCGACGCCCGGCACTACGTCATCCACGGCGACCTGCTCTCGCCGCGGACGCTGACCGTCATGTCCGCCGCCGGGATCGGGCTGAACACGCAGGCAGGGATCCCGGTAGCGACCGAGCCGATGCTCACCGACGCCCTCGGCGAGGACGCGCTGCGGGACGCGTGGCCGACCCGCGATGCGCTGGACGCCGGCGTCCGGCTGTGCCTCAGCTCCGACTCCCCCGTGCTGACCCCGGACTGGCGGGCCGGGGTGGCGGCGGCGGTCACCCGCCGCGGCCTGGACGGCTCCGTCCGCGGGGAGGCGCAGCGGCTCGCGCTCGCCGAGGCGCTGCGCGCCTACACGATCACGCCCGCGTGGCAGGACGGCGAGGAGGACGTGAAGGGCTCCATCGAGCCCGGAAAGGTCGCCGACCTGTGCGTTCTCGACGGCGACCTGTACGGGACGGACCCGCAGGACCTGCCGTCGGTGCCGGTGCTGATGACCGTCCTGGACGGCGACGTCGTGTACGAACGCTGAGCGGGCCGGGCGGGCCGCGCCGGCGGCCCGCCCGGTCAGCGGCTCGTCAGCGGCACGGGACGGCGTCGTCGCGGACCGCGGAGGGCGCGTCGGTTCCCCAGGAGGCCGCGGGGTCCACGACGCCCTCGTCCAGCCACAGCCCGGCCACGGCGGCGCGCAGCTCGTCGCCCTGCCGGGCGCAGAGGCCGAGCGCGGCGAGGTTGTTCTCCAGCTGCTCGGCTTTGCTGACACCGACCAGGACGTTCGCGACCGACGGGTGGGCCAGGCAGAACGCGATGGCGAGCTGCGCGGGCGTGACGCCGAAGTCGTCGGCGATGCGGCGGATGTCGGGAAAGGCGGCGCGGATCCGGTCACGGATCCCGCCGGGGTCGGCGCCGATCTTGCGTTCCGGGTCGAGCTTCCCGGCGAGGATCCCGCCCTCCAGCACGTCGGAGGCCTGCAGCGCGAGGCCCTCCTCGGCGAACAGCCGGGCATACAGCGGACCCTCGGGCACCGAACGGCGGGCAAGGTTGTACTTGAGCTGGGCGAACGAGGGCGGCACCAGGCCCTCGGCGGCGGCGAACCGGCAGGCGAACAGCACGTCGCAGGCCGACCAGTTGTTCACGCCCCAGGACGCGAACCGGCCGGCGCGGACGAGCTCCGACACGTCCGTCACGACCGCCTGCAGATCGGGCCGCTCCATGAAGTCGCCGACCACCACCGTGTCCGCGCGATCGGTGCCGATGCGGCCGAGCGACACCGTGATCTGCTCGGCGAACGAGGACGCCGGATATTCCCACAGCCAGAGCTTCCCGCACAGAAGGTAGTCTTCGCGTGCGATTCCGGCATCTCGGATCGCCTGCCCGAACAGGACGTCCGTGACGGCGTTCTCGGCGTGCGGGCCGAAGTTGTAGTGCGCGACGTCGAACATGTTCACGCCGCGGTCGACCGCGAGACGGACGAGCTCCGCCGCGTCCTCGGGATCCATGCGATCCCAGGTGTTCCAGGAGCCGAGCGCGAGGAGCGGGACCTCCGGGCCGTGCACGCCGAGTCGGCGCCTCGGCACCCGTTCTGCGAACTCCATCGTGAGCCTCCGGTGAGGGGTGGGGTCGGTCTCCGGGGGGCGAACCCCTGGCCGTCTCTATGTTGGATCGTATAGCATCCTGCATATTCTCACCGCGAAGGAGAAAGTTTGATGTCGCATCCCTCCCCGGGCGCCGACCCCTCGTCCATCCTCGGCGTCGCCACCGGCTACATGGCCGCCAAGCAGTTGTTCGCGGCGAGTGAGGCCGGCGTGTTCGCCGCGCTGGCGGACGGCCCCGCGACGGCGGGCGAGCTGGCCGGCCGGGCCGGGCTGCCGGAACGCACCGCCCGCATCCTCGCCGACACCATGTCCGGTTTCGGCCTGCTGAAGCGCGAGAACGGCCGCTATGCCAACTCTCCGGCCACCGCCGCTTACCTGGCGGGCGAGGAGGGCATCGACCTGCGCCCGTTCCTGGCCTTCCTCGACGCGATCAGCTACCCGCACTGGCTCGGCTTCGCCGCCACCACGGCCAGCGCGGAGCCGCAGCCGCTCGATTTCTCGGGCGACCGGATGCAGACGTTCATGACGGGCGTGATGACCTACAACTCGCTGCACGCCAAGATGCTCTCAGAGAACTTCGATTTCACCCCCTTCTCCCGCATCCTGGACTTCGGCGGATTGTCGGGCGCCTTCCTCGTCGAGGCGCTGCGCACCGCGGAGAAGGCGCACGGCACCTTCGTGGCGCCCGGCGACTTCCTGGAGTTCACCCGCAAGGCCCTGGAGGACGCCGGCCTCGGCGACCGCAGCGAGGTCCTCGAGTCCGACCCGCTGACCGGCGAACTCCCGGACGGCTTCGACTGCGTCCTGCTGGAGCACGTCGTCCACCGCTTCGACGCTGAGCAGAACAAGATCCTCATCGAGAAGGCCCGCCGCGCCGCCGCGCCCGGCGCCACCCTCGTCCTGCTCGACTTCTTCCTGGACGACGACCCCGAGCAGCGCGCCATCGACGCCCTGCACGCCGGCGAGTACCTGGTCATCGACGGCACGATCGTCTACCCCGAGGACGAGGTCCGCGGCTGGCTGAGCGCCGCCGGCTGGGAGCCGGTCGAGACCCGCGCGCTGCCCGGCAGCCCGCGCATCATCATCGCGGAGGCGAAGTGAGCGGCAGGATCGTCCTGGTCACCGGCGGCGCGAGCGGCATCGGCCGCGGGGTGGCGGCCGCGTTCGCCGCCGCCGGGGACCGCGTCGTGATCGCCGACCGGGACGCCGAGGCCGCCGCCAAGGCGGCCAAGGAGCTCGACGGCCACGCCGTCACCATGGACATCACCGACCCGGCGGCGGTCGCCGCCGGCGTCGCGCACGTCGCCGACACCCTCGGCCCGGTGGAGATCCTGGTCAACAACGCGGGCCTCGTCGCGGGCGGCGGGCCATTGACCTCCCTGCCCATGGAGGTCTTCGACACGGTCGTCGCGGTCAACCTGCGCGGCACGTTCACCGTCACCCAGGCGGTGGCGAACCAGATGATCGAGCACGGCACCAAGGGCCGCATCGTCAACATCAGCTCGATCGGCGCCCGCCAGCCCACCCCCGGCCTCGGCCACTACGAGGCCACCAAGGCGGCCGTGGACGCCCTCACCCGCACCGCCGCGCTGGAGCTGGCGGGGCACGGCATCCGTGTGAACGGCGTCGCGCCTGGACCGGTCCACACGCCGATGACGGCCGGGCTCATGGAGAACGCGGAGGCCCGCGCGGCCTGGGAGTCCCGCATCCCGCTGAGCAAGATCGCCACCACGGACGACGTCGCCCCCCTGGTCCTGTTCCTGGCCTCCGACCAGGCCAACCACATCACCGGAGCGATCATCCAGGTAGACGGCGGCCAACTCCTAACCTGACCACAAAACCCGAAAGCGCAGTTCCCCCACCAGTCGCCCGGAGGGGAACTGCGCTTTCGCCGTCCAAAGCCCGCAGACCGAACCGCGGTCACGGGTCGGGCGCCCGGAGGGCCCCGGCACGGAGGTCTGAACCTAAGCCGAGGTCACGGGTCGTGCGGCCGGGGGGCGCCCAGCGCCCGGAGGTCGCACGACCCGAGCACGGCGGGTGCGTTTCGCGGGACGCGCCAGCGGCCCGGGAAACGTGCCCGTCGTGCCTGACGGGGGTTCCAGGGGGTCGCCCCCTGGGAGTTACTTATGGGGGACGGCGCTGTGGAGGGCGTCGGCCGTGGCGTTCTTGTGGGCGCAGGCGACGCGTTCGATCTCGCCCGGCTCGGCGCCGCTGGAGATGAGTTCCAGGATGCGCTCGTGCTCGACGACGGAGCGGCGGGCGCGGCCGGGGACGTAGGTGAAGGTGGAGCGGCGCATGTGGTCGAGGCGCGTCCACTCGGCCTCGAGGAGGGCCTTCAGGTGCGCGTCGGGGCAGTGCTCGTAGATGGAGAAGTGGAACTCCCGGTTGAGCGCGGTGAACGCGGTGGGGTCGAACTCCTCCAGCGCCTCGACCATGCGGTCGTTGATCTTGCGCGAGCGGCCGATCTCGCCGGCCTTCATGAACGGCGCGGAGATGGCGGTGGCGTAGCCCTCCAGGCGGGCCAGGATCTGCAGCGTGTGCTCCACCTGCTCGGCCTCGAAGACCGCGACGCGGGCGCCGACGTTGCGCACCACCTCGACGAGCCCGTCGGACTGGAGGCGGCGCAGCGCCTCGCGCAGCGGGATGGTGCTGACCCCGGTCTCCTGGGCGAGCTGGTTGATGACCAACCGGTAGCCGGGCACGTAGGTGCCCTCCAGAATGCGCGACCGCAGCAGTTCGTAGCAGAACTCGGCCTTGCTCTCCTTGGTCTGGTCCTGCTTCTTCGCGGCAGTCACCCGGTTCTCCTCATCTTCGGCCCCACACCCCCCGGAACGACCCTGTCACCGCGACAGCGCGTCCAGCACGGCGGCGCGGAAGGCCGAGCCGCCCAGCACCTCGTGGTGGGCGCCCGGCACCGTGACCAGTCGCGCCTCGCCGAGCTCTTCGGCGAGGTCTCCGATTCCTCGTGTCAGCTCATCATTGTCGCCGACGACGAACACCGGAAGGACTTTGGCATTCCAGGCACCGCCCGCGAACGGCGTCGAGCGCAGGCCCTCGACGCACAGCGCGAACCCGGCCGCGCGGTCGCCATGGGAGGTGATCATGCCGGCGATCATCGCGGTGAACGGGTCGGCGGGCTCGGTGCCCTCCCGGACGGCGCGGTGCAGCGCCTCGATGTCCACGGCGGTGAACGGCTCGGCGGGGGCGAGCCCGCCCAGCACGGTGCGTTCCACCCGGTCGGGGGCCGTCGCGGCCAGTTCCCATGCGATCCTGGCACCGAGCGAGTAACCGGCCGCGTCGACGGTGGTGCACCCGGCGCGGTCCAGGACGGCGATGAGGTCGGCGGCGATGGCCGGAGCGGTGGCCTCCGCGGAGGCGGCGGGCGGCGCGCTGTCCCCGTGGCCGGGCAGGTCCGGGACGATGACCGTCCGCCCGGCGGCGGTGAGCGCGTCGACGATGCCGGTGTCGACCCAGTCGGCCTTCCCGTCCGAGCAGATGCCGTGCACGAGGAGCACGGGCGGCGCGTCCACCGGATCGGCGGACGTGAACGTGCGAACGGCGAGGTCGGCCATCCGTCAAACACCTCCTAGAGGATTTCGCATACGATTTGCGATCATACTGCACGGGAACATCGAGTCCGGCGCCCGGTCGTCTCGCATCTTGGAACGGTTGAAGCGAGATGCAATGCACTCTCGTCATCGTGCATGACTTCATATACGATTTGCTCAGACCTGATGCCAGGTTGGTTCCCGTCCCGTCACAGGAGAGCTCGCAGTGCCGCACCCGCTGGGCGACCGGCCCTCGAAGATCATCGCCGTCCACCTCAACTTCCCGTCGCGCGCGAGGGAGCGCGGGCGGATCCCCGCCGAGCCCTCGTACTTCCTCAAGCCGCCCTCCTCCCTCGCCGGGACCGGCGATCCGCTGGCCCGCCCGGCCGGCTGCGAGCTCATGACGTTCGAGGGCGAGATCGCCCTGGTCATCGGGCGGCGCGCGCACCGGGTCGCGCCCGAAGAGGCGTGGGAGCACGTCGGCTGGGTGACGGCCGCCAACGACGCGGGCGTGCACGACATGAAGTGGGCCGACCGCGGCTCCAACCTGCGCTCCAAGGGCGCGGACGGGTTCACCCCGATCGGGCCGCGGCTGCTCGACGCCCGCGCGCTCGACCCGGCGGCGCTGCGGATCCGCACCTGGGTGAACGGCGAGATCGTCCAGGACGACACCAGCGACACGCTCCTGTTCCCGTTCGCGGCGCTCGTCGCCGACCTGTCCCGGCTGGTCACCCTCGAAGCGGGCGACGTGATCCTCACCGGGACACCTGCGGGCGCTTCGGTGGCCCGTCCCGGCGACACCGTAGAGGTCGAAGTGACCGCGGGCCCTGAATCTACCGGACGGCTGTCCAACGCGGTGGTCGAGGCGGGCCCGCTCGACGGCTGGGGCGCGATGCCGCGCGCCGACGACGCCGCCCGCGCCGACGCCTGGGGCTCGGCCTATGTGGCGAAGCCCACGCTGGACGAGGCCGTCGCGGCGGCGCTGCGCGGCCTGTCGACCGCCACGCTCAGCTCCCAGATGCGCAAGCGGGGGCTCCAGCACATGTCGATCGACGGCGTCCACCCGGCGGGCGGGGACGGCGTGAAGATGGTCGGCACCGCCCACACGCTCCGCTACCTGCCGCTCCGCGAGGACCTGTTCGAGCGCTACGGCGGCGGCATGAACGCCCAGAAGCGCGCCATCGAGGAGCTGCGGCCCGGCCAGGTGCTGGTGATGGACGCGCGCCGCGACTCCTCGTCCGGGACGATCGGCGACATCCTCGCGCTGCGGGCCGAGAAGCGCGGCGCCGCGGGCGTCGTCACCGACGGCGGGCTCCGCGACAGCGCGACCGTCGCCGCCATGGACCTGCCCGTCTTCCACGCGGGCGCGCACCCGGCCGTGCTCGGCCGCCGCCACGTCCCCTGGGACACCGGGCTGCCGATCTCCTGCGGCGGCGCGCTCGTCCAACCCGGGGACATCCTGGTCGGCGACGCGGACGGCGTCGTCGTCATCCCCCCGGACATCGCCGAGAGCCTCGCCGCCGACGCCGCCGAGCAGGAGGCGCAGGAGCGCTTCATCACCGAGCGCGTCGCCGAAGGCGAGGCCGTCGACGGCCTGTACCCGCTCGGGCCGCGCTGGCGCGAGCACTACGAGACCTGGCGCCGCGACCACAGCTGACCATTCGAGGAGCAACGTTGAAGTTCCGCACCGACCCGGCCACGATCCGCGGGTCCATCGCGCCCGTCGTCACGCCGTTCACCGCCGAGGGCGCCGTCGACCATGACGCGCTGCGCGGCCTGATCCGCTGGCAGCTGGAGTCCGGCTCGCACGGGATCTCGCTCGGCGGCTCGACCGGCGAGCCGAGCGCGCAGACCGCGGCCGAGCGCATCGCCGCGATCCGGACGGCCGCGGACGAGGTCGCCGACCGCGTCCCGTTCCTGCCCGGCACCGGCTCGGCGAAGCTGGACGAGACCCTGGAGATCACCGCGGCGGCCCGCGACGCCGGCGCCGACGCGGCCCTGATCATCACCCCCTACTACGCGCGGCCCACCCAGAACGCCCTCTACGACTGGTACGCGGCCGTCGCGCGCGAGTTCCCCGACCTGCCGCTCGTGATCTACAACGTCCCGTCCCGGACGGCCGTGGACATCGCGCCGGATACCGTCCGGCGGCTGTTCGCCGACTTCGACAACGTCGTCGGGATCAAGGAGACGACCAAGGACTTCGAGCACTTCTCCCGCGTCCTGCACGCCTGCGGGCCCGAACTGCTCGTCTGGTCCGGGATCGAGCTGCTGTGCCTGCCGCTGCTCGCCCTCGGCGGCACCGGGTTCATCAGCGCCGTGGCCAACCTCGCGCCCTCCGCCGTCGCGCGGATGTACGAGCTGTGGACGGCCGGCGACCACGCCGCCGCCCGCGACCTGCACTACCGCCTGCACCCCCTGGTGGACCTGCTGTTCGTCGAGACCAACCCGGCGCCCGCCAAGTGGGTGCTGGAGCGGCAGGGCCGGATCCCGTCCGGGCACGTCCGGCCGCCGCTCGCGGCGCCGACCGGCGACGCCCAGGTGCGCATCCGCGCACTGCTCGACCAGGGCGGCGACCTCACCGCCGGGATCTGACGACACGATCCCGGCGCGCGGCGCCGTCCCACAACGAACCGGAAGAGAGCACGATGTCCCTCCCCTCCTCCCCCGACCGTCCCGACGGACTCCCGGAGCGCATCCGGCACTGGATCGGCGGCGAGTTCGCCGACAGCGCCGACGGCGCGGTCTTCGACGTCGTGGACCCCGTCTCCAACGCCCCCTACGCCACCGCCGCCGCGGGCGGGCCCGCCGACATCGACCGCGCCGTCGCGGCGGCCGGCGCGGCGTTCCCCGCCTGGTCCGCCATCGGCAACCGCGAGCGCGCCACGATCCTGAACCGGATCGCCGACGCCGTCGAGGCGCGCGAGGACCGGCTCTCGGCGTTCGAGTCGTTCGACTCGGGGCTGCCGATCACGCAGGCGCGCGGCCAGGCCCGCCGCGCCGCCGAGAACTTCCGCTACTTCGCCGACGTGATCGTCGCGCTCGGCGAGGAGGCGTACCGGGTCGGCGACCAGCAGCTCAACTACGTGGTCCGGACGCCGACCGGCGTCGCGGGGCTGATCACCCCGTGGAACACGCCGTTCATGCTGGAGAGCTGGAAGCTCGCCCCGGCGCTCGCGGCCGGCTGCACGCTGGTGCTGAAGCCCGCCGAGTGGACGCCGCTGTCGGCGACCCTGTGGGCCGAGATCTTCACCGAGGCGGGGGTGCCCGCCGGGGTGGTCAACATCGTGCACGGCATCGGCGAGGTCGCCGGCCAGGCGCTGGTCGACCACCCGGACGTGCCGGTGCTGTCGTTCACCGGCTCCACCGACACCGGCCGGCACATCATGCGGTGCTCCGCCGACGGCCTGAAGGCGCTGTCGATGGAGCTGGGCGGCAAGTCCCCCGTCGTGGTGTTCGCCGACGCCGACCTCGACGCGGCCCTCGACTCGGTCGTCTTCGGGGTGTTCTCGCTGAACGGCGAGCGCTGCACGGCCGGGTCCCGGGTGCTGGTGGAGCGGCCGGTCTACGAGGAGTTCTCCCGGCGGATCGCCGAGCGGGCCGAGCGGGTCAGGGTCGGGCTGCCGTCCGACCCCGCGACCGAGGTCGGCGCGCTCGTGCACACCGAGCACTACGCGCGCGTCCTGGAGTACGTGGAGATCGGGCAGCGGGAGGCCAAGCTGATCGCGGGCGGCTCGCGTCCCGCGCACCTGCCCGAGGGCAACTACCTGCAGCCCGCCGTGTTCACCGACGTCCCCCGCGACGCCCGGATCTTCCAGGAGGAGATCTTCGGCCCGGTGGTGGCGCTCGCGCCGTTCGACGACGAGGACGAGGCGATCGAGCTCGCCAACGCCACCCGCTACGGCCTCGCCGCCTACGTCTGGACGAGCGACCTGCGCCGCGGCCACCGCATCGCCCACGGCGTCGCCTCGGGTATGGTCTGGATCAACTCGCACAACGTCCGTGACCTGCGTACTCCCTTCGGCGGCGTGAAGGACTCGGGGGTCGGCCGGGAGGGCGGCGCGCACAGCATCGACTTCTTCTCCGAGTCCAAGATCGTCCACGTGATGCTCGGCGAGGTGCACACGCCCCGCTTCGGTGTTCAGGAGAAATGATGAGCACTCCTCCCCCCGACGTCGTCCGCTCCGCGTACGCGCAGCTGGCCGTCACCGACCTGGGCGCGGCCCGGTGGTTCTGGGTCGACATGCTCGGCCTGCACGTCCAGCACGAGGACGCCGACGCCCTCTACCTCCGCGGCACCGACGAGCTGACCCACCATTCGCTGGTGCTGCGCACGGGCCCGGTCGCGGCCCTCGACCACCTCGCCTACCGGGTCCGGACGCCCGAGGACGTCGACCGCGCCGAGAAGTTCTTCACCGAGCTCGGCCGTCCCGTCCGGCGCGTCCCCGCGGGCGAGGGCACCCACGGCGTCGGCGACGCGGTCCGCGCCGTCGACCCGCTCGGCTTCACCGTGGAGTTCTTCCACGACATCGCCCGCGGCGAGCGCCTCATCCAGCGCTACGACCTGCACCGCGGCGCGCAGGTCGCGCGGCTCGACCACTTCAACATCTGCACGCCCGACATCCCCGCCGCCTACGAGCACTACAAGTCGCTCGGGTTCGGCTGCTCGGAGACGATCGAGGGCGACGAGCACGAGCTGTACGCGGCGTGGATGTACCGGAAGCAGACCGTCCACGACGTCGCCTTCACCGGCGGCGCCGGGCCGCGCCTGCACCATCTCGGGGTGGCGACGCACGAGTCCCACCAGGTGCTGCACACCGCCGACATCTTCGGGTCGCTGCGCAAGGAGCACCACATCGAGCGCGGCCCCGGGCGGCACGGCGTGTCCAACGCCTTCTACGTCTACCTCCGCGACCCCGACGGGCACCGGGTGGAGATCTACACCTCCGACTACTACACCGGCGACCCCGACCACGAGACGTACCGGTGGAACGTCCACGACGACCGCCGCCGCGACTTCTGGGGCAACGCGGTGATCGAGTCCTGGTACAAGGAGGCCAGCCCCGTCCTGGACCTCGACGGGCAGATCCAGCCGGTCTCCGAGGCGGCGCTGGACGAGTCGGCCGTGCAGGTCGGCGCCGACGGCCTCGGGATCATCGAGCCGTCCTGACGTTCAGTCCGGCAGCATCGGGACGGACATCCCCTGGTCGCGGCCCAGCAGGACGGCCCGGGTGATCGCGGCCGGCCCGAACCGCTCGCGGACGCCGTCGACCGCGCCGTCCACCGCCATGGCCTGATCGAACGGCAGCGCGAGCTGGACCGCCCGGTTGTCGTGGAGGTTGCCGAGCGAGACGCCGATCAGGGTCAGCCCCCGGGTCTCGATCATCGGCGTGGCGGCCGCGAGGAGGCCCCGGGCCGTCTCCAGGATGCGCGGGGTGTCGGCGGTCGCCTGCGGCAGCGTGCGCGAGCGGGTGGCGCGGGCGAAGTCCTCGAAGCGGAGGCGGAGCGTGACCGTCCGGCAGACCCGCCGGGCCTTGCGGAGCCGCCCGCCGAGCCGGTCGACGATCCCGACGAGCAGGGCGTCCAGCTCCGCGGGCGAGCGGCGCCGGCGGCCCAGCGCGCGCTGCGAGCCCATCGACCGGCGCCGCACCCCGGTCCGCACCGGGCGCGGGTCGCGGTTGCGGGCGAGGGCGTGCAGATGCCGTCCGGCGCCGGGGCCGAGCAGCGTCACCAGCGTGGACTCCGGCATGTCGGCCACGTCCCCGACCGTCGTGACACCGAAGCGCGCGAGCTTCTCGGCGGTGGCGCGCCCGACGCCCCACAGCCGCCGCACGGGCAGCGGGCGCAGGAACTCCAGCTCGCCGTCCGGCGGCACCACCAGGAGCCCGTCGGGCTTGGCGACGCCGCTGGCGACCTTGGCGAGGAACTTGGTGCGCGCCACCCCGACGGTGATCGGCAGCCCGACCTCCTCGGCGACCTCCCGCCGGAGCCGGACGGCGATGTCCACCGGCGGGCGGCGCAGCCCGTCCACGTCGAGGAACGCCTCGTCGATCGACAGGCCCTCCACCAGCGGCGTCGTGGCCCGGAACACCGCGAACACGGCCTTGCTCGCCGCGCTGTAGGCGCTCATCCGCGGCGGGACGACGACCGCCCGCGGGCAGAGCCGCCGCGCCTGCCCGCCGCCCATCGCCGTCCGCACCCCGTACGCCTTGGCCTCGTAGCTGGCCGCCAGCACCACCCCGCCGCCGACGATCACCGGCCGCCCCCGCAGGCCGGGATCGTCGCGCTGCTCGACCGACGCGTAGAACGCGTCGAGATCGGCATGCAGGATCGTGGCGCCATCTGACACGAACATATGTTCGCATACGGCGCCCCCACCTGGCGATATCGTCAGCCGGCCGCGAGGGCCTCGGTCGGCGGGAGGCGGGCGGCCCTGATCGCCGGGTAGAGGCCCGCGACGCCGCCGATGAGCAGGGTCGCGACGATCCCGCCCGCCATCGCCCACGCCGGGACGACGGTCGGCCAGCCCTGCGCCACGGCGAAGACCGCGGTGACGGCGATGCCGAGCGCGACGCCGCCCACCCCGCCGAGCGCGGCGAGGAGCTGCGACTCGGTGAGGAACTGGAGCCTGATCTGGCCGCGGGTCGCGCCGAGCGAGCGGCGCAGGCCGATCTCGGCGCGCCGCTCCAGCACCGAGATCACCATCGTGTTCGCCACGCCGACCCCGCCGACCAGCAGCGCGACGCCGCCGAGGCCGAGGAGCAGGCCGGTGAACGCCCGGTCGGTGGCCTCCCGCGCGGCGAGCGCGTCCGACGGGCGGCTCACCTCCACCTCGTTCGGGGCCTGCGGGTTGGCGGTCGCGGCGAGCAGGCCCTGCACCTTCTCGACCGCGTCCTCGCGGGCCCGGGTGTAGACGGTGGTCGGGTGACCGTCGAAGCCGAGGCGGGACATGGCGGCGTCCCAGCCGACGAGGGCGGCGGAGTCCAGCTCGGGCGCGAGCCGGTTCGGGTTCAGGATCCCGACGACGGTGAACCACTGCGAGCCGAGCCACACCTGGACGTTCGGCGCCGCGACGCCGAGCCGCTCCGCCGTCTCCGCCCCGAGGACCACGGCCGGATATCTGGCCGTGCCCGCGTTGAGCCAGGTTCCGGAGGCCATGGTGAGGCCGGCCGTGCGGGGCAGGTCGAGGCGGGCCGCGCGGACGCCGATGCCGCCGCTCTCCCCCTCCGGGATGTGGTCGTTGCGGTAGGCCTTGACGTCGTCGAGCTCCGCCGTGGCGGACGCGGACTCGACGTCCGGCATCCGCCCCACCATCCCGACCGACTCCTTCGGCAGCCTGGCGTCCTCGCCGAAGAAGTCCTTGCCGGGCCCGGCGGTGAGCAGGTTGGTGCCGAGCGCGTCGAGGGTGGCCTGGAGCTCGGCGCGGCTGGACGTGGAGATCCCGACCACGCCGATCATCGCGGCGATGCCGATCGCGATGCCCAGCGCGGACAGGAAGACCCGGAGGGGGCGGGAGCGCAGCCCGGCCGCGCCGACGCGCAGCACGTCCGCCGGGCCGAGCCGCGCGGGGGTGTCGGCGTGATTCATCTGGTGGCCTCCGCCATCGCGTCGTCGTGGACGATCCGGCCGTCGCGCATCCGCACCTGGCGGGGCAGCAGCGCGGCGATGTCCCGGTCGTGGGTGATCAGGACGACGGTCGTCCCGCCGCCGGACAGCTCGCTCAGCAGGTCCAGGACGCCCGCCCCCGAGGCGGAGTCGAGCGCGCCGGTCGGCTCGTCGGCCAGCAGCAGCGCGGGCTCCCCCACGACCGCGCGGGCGATCGCGACCCGCTGCCGCTCCCCGCCGGACAGCTGGTGCGGGCGGTGCCCGAGCCGGTGCCCGAGCCCGACGCGGTCCAGCGCCAGGCGGGCCCGGCGGCGGCGCTCCGCCGCGGGCGCGCCGCCGTACAGGAGCCCGTCCGCGACGTTGTCCAGCGCGGTGACCCCGGCGGCGAGATGGAACTGCTGGAACACGAACCCGATCCGGCGGGCGCGCAGCGCCGACAGCCGCCGGTCGGTCAGCCGGGACACCTGCGTGCCCTCGACCAGGACGGTGCCCGCGCTCGGCCGGTCCAGGGTGCCGAGCAGGTGCAGCATCGTCGACTTGCCCGACCCGGACGGCCCGACGATCGCGACGAGCTCGCCCGCCCCGGCCGTCAGCGACACCCCGTCCAGCGCGGTCACCCCGCCCGGGTAGGTCTTGGAGACGTCCCGCAGCTCCACCACCGCGCTCATCTGGGGATCCCCACCTTCATGCCTTCGGCCAGGCCGGCCCCCGAGATCTCGACCTGCCCTTCGGTGAACACGCCCGTCTCCACGGGCACGGTGCGGACGCGCCCGTCCTGGACGACCTGGACCGCGTACCCGCCGTCGCCCTGCGCGAGCAGCGCGCCGACGGGCACGGCGAGGACGCCGTCGTGCCGGTTCGCGGTGAGCCGCACCTCGACCGGCGCCTTGTCGTAGGAGCCGAGTTCCTTTTGCTTGCCGACCGCGATCGTGACCTCGATCGTCGTCGGCTCCTCCGCGCCGCCCTCCCTGGCGACCTTCCCGACCGACGTGATCTTCCCCTTCGTGGTGTCGCCGGACGGCAGCTCGATCTCGACCGCGGCGCCCTTCCTCGCGAGCCGCTGGTACCGCACGTCCAGGTCGACGCTCACGACGCGGGTCGTCCCGGTGTAGGTGAGGACGGCCCCGCCGATCCGGTCGCCGACGTCGGCCTTGCGCTCCGCCACCCGGATCGGCCCGGACGCGATGACGGCCGCCCCCGGCTGCACCCGCCCGGTCTCCGCGACGCCCAGGTCGTCCTGCCAGCGCCGCACGGCGGCGGCGGTGGTCGCGCTGTAGGTCTCGTCGACGGTGAAGCCGGTGTACCCGAGGGCCCGGAGGTTCGTCTCGAACTGCCGGACGTCGTCGCCCTCGGTTCCGGTGGAGAGCGTCCGGTAGAGCGGGAGCTTGCCGTACAGCAGCGGCACGGGCTTGTCGTCCGCGCGGTAGACCGGGCGCCCGCGCGAGATCACCGACCCGGCGGCGGCCAGCCAGGTGAGCGTGCCGCCTCCCGCGCCGGCCGCCGTGCGGGTGCCGCCGTAGCCGAGCGTGCCGTCCACGTCCTGGGTCTCGACCAGCGTGGTCCGCTCGATCGGCGCGGTCGCGGGCGGCAGCGGGCCGTGCGCGGCGGCCGGTTCCCCGGAACCGCCGCCCAGGCCGGCGGTCGCGAGGCCCGCGCCGCCGACCACCACGACCCCCGCCGCGCCGAGGACGGCGGCGCGCCTGCCCGCCATCACTCCTTGCCCTCGATGGGCGGCGGGCCCTTGCGGTCGCCTTCCGGCTGGAACTTGGCGCAGGCCTTCTGCGCGTTCCTGAACTTCGGGTTCTGCGGGTCCATCTCGGTGCCCTCTTTCGCCTTGATCAGCATCCCGCCGTCGGGGCCCGGGTCGGGGAAGGAGCGGATGCCGTTGTCGCGCATGCACTTCGCGTAGGCGCGCAGCTTGGCGATCTCCTCCGGCTTGGGCTTCTCCGGCTTGCCGCCGTTCGGCATCAGGTGCCGGCACTTCTTCTGCGCCGCGTCGACCTCGTTGTCCACCTTCGGGCCGGCGCCCTTGGCCTTCCCCGGCGGCTCGCTGTGCCGGATCGTGACCTCGCCGTCCCCGCCCGGGTCCTCCATGTCGACGCCGTTGTCGCGCATGCACTTGGCGAAGTCGCGCATCTTCTGCTGGTCGCTCACGGCCTTGGCGGTGCCGCCGGATCCCGCGCCCGTGCCCTCGCTCCCGCAGCCCAGCGGGCCGAGGGCGAGCGCCGGGACGAGGGCCAGCGCCGCGAACGTCCGTCGTCGTCGCATCGGTCGGTCTCCTCTTCGTTCCCCCGCCGGCGGTGCGCCGGCGGCGAGCGCAAGTCCAGCCGGGGACCGGTAACCCCGGCGTAACCGGTTCGCGTTATGCCGGCGTTACGCCCGCTGCCCGATGCTGGGGCCCGGCAGGGCGCGCGGGGCGCGTCTCGGAGGACGGCAGGGGGCGGCACGGGTGCGGGTTCTGATCGCCGAGGACGAGCGGATGCTCGCGGACTCGATCGCCGACGGGCTCAGGTCCGAGGCCCTGGCCGTGGACGTGGTCTACGACGGCGACGCCGCGCTGGAGCGGCTCGGCGTGAACGACTACGACGTGCTGATCCTCGACCGCGACCTGCCCGTCGTGCACGGCGACGACGTGTGCCGCGCGGTGGTGGAGTCGGGCGCGCTCGTCCGGGTGCTGATGCTCACCGCCGCCGTGACCGTCCCGGCGCGGGTCGACGGGCTGCGGCTCGGCGCCGACGACTACCTGACCAAGCCGTTCGCGTTCGAGGAGCTGGTGGCGCGGGTCCAGGCGCTCGGCCGCCGGGCCCGCCCGGCGGCCCCGCCGACGCTGGAGCGCGCCGGGATCCGGCTCGACCCGTCCCGCCGGGAGGTCGTCCGCGACGGGCGGTACGTGCACCTGGCGCGCAAGGAGTTCGGGCTGCTCGCCGAGCTGCTCCGCGCGGACGGGGCGATCGTGTCGGCCGAGCTGCTGCTGGAGAAGGTGTGGGACGAGCACACCGACCCGTTCACCAACACGGTCCGGGTGACGCTGATGAAGCTGCGCCGCAAGCTCGGCGATCCCCCGGTCATCGAGACCGTCCCGGGAACGGGGTACCGGATCCCATGACCTTCACCGAACGGCTGCGGCCGACGATCAGGATGCGGCTCACGCTGCTGTACACGGGCCTGTTCATCGGCGCCGGCGTCCTCCTGCTGGGCCTGACCTACTTCCTGGTGAAGAACAACCTCGACAACCAGGCCGTCCCGAAGGCGGCCCGGATGCTCGACGGCACCTCGAAGGCCCCGCTGCCGCCGCCGGAACAGGGCGTGGAGGCCACCGACCGGAGCGTCGAGGTCGCGATGGTCAGGGTCCGCGACGACTACCAGCGCAAGACGCTCAACGCGCTGCTGACGCAGGGCGGCATCGCCCTCGGGCTGGTGGGCGCGGCCGGGATCGGGTTCGGCTGGCTGCTCGCCGACCGGGCGCTGCGGCCCGTCCACAAGATCACCGAGACGGCGGGGCGGGTGGCGCGCAGCCACGACCTCACCGAGCGGATCGGGTACGAGGGGCCCCGCGACGACGTCAAGGAGCTCGCCGACACCTTCGACACGATGCTCGGCCGGCTGGCGCGGGCGTTCGACGGCCAGCGGCGGTTCGTCGCGAACGCCTCGCACGAGCTGCGCACCCCGCTCGCGATCAACCGGACGCTCATCGACGTGGCCGTGCGCCGCCCCGACGCGACCGGCGACGTCAAGCGGCTCGGCGAGTCGCTGCTGGTGGTGAACGGGCGGCACGAGCGGCTCATCGACGGGCTGCTCACCCTCGCCGGCACCGAGGGCGTGGCGGTCGACGCGGGCCCGCTCGACCTGGCCGACGTCGCGGGCCACGTCCTCGACCAGGCGGCGCGCGAGGCGCGCGAGCGCGGGCTGACGCCGCGGCGCGACCTCGGCCGGGCCGTCACCTCCGGCGATCCCGTGCTCGTCGAGCGGCTGGTGCAGAACCTGGTGGAGAACGCGGTGCGGCACAACCGCGACGGCGGTGCGCTGTCGGTCACGACGCGGAGCCGGGACGGCTGGGCGGAGGTCGTGGTGTCCAACACCGGGCCCGTCGTGCCCGGCTACGAGGTCGAGACGATCTTCGAGCCGTTCCGGCGGCTCGGCAACGACCGGCTGCGCTCGGACCGCGGGTCCGGGCTGGGGCTGTCGATCGTCCGCGCGACGGCGAGCGCCCACGGCGGGACGGTGACGGCCGTGCCGCGCCCCGGCGGCGGCCTCGACGTCACCGTCCGCCTCCCCTCCCGGGCCCCGGTCCCCGTCCTCGGCGCCTCCGTGGAGCCCGCCGCGCGGCACGTGAATGCGGTGCCGGGACCGGGGTAGCGTCTGATCAATGACCAGTGCGCTCCTTCTCACCGACGCGTTCGACCGCATCCGGCAGCAGGTCGCCGAGACGGCCGGCGGGCTCACCGCCGACCAGCTCGCCTACCGCGTCGACGACGACGCCAACTCGATCGCGTGGCTGATCTGGCACCTCACCCGCGTCCAGGACGACCACATCTCCGACGTCGCGGGCACCGCCCAGGCGTGGACGGACGGCGGCTGGGCCGGCCGGTTCGGCCTGCCGCTCGACCCGTCCGACACCGGCTACGGCCACACCTCCGAGCAGGTCGCGTCGGTGCGGGTCGGCTCGCCGGATCTGCTGATCGGCTACCACGAGGCGGTGTACGCCGCCACGGCCGACTATGTGGCCTCGGTGACCGACGCCGACCTGGAACGCATCGTCGACCGTGCGTGGGATCCGCCCGTCACGCTGGGCGTGCGGCTGGTCAGCGTGATCTCCGACTCGCTGCAGCACGCGGGTCAGGCGGCGTTCGTCCGCGGCATCCTCCAGCGCGCTTGAGGCGGGCAGTCAGCGGTCGCTGCCGGAGACGCTCAGATCGGTGCCGTCCGCGACCGGCCCGGCGTCCCGCGACGCCCTGGCGGACGGATGGAAGCCGGACAGCAGCCGCGACCACTGCGGCCCGATGCGCTCCAGGTCGTGGGCGCGCGCGGACACGACCGCCTGCTCGCCGAGCCGATCGCGCAGACCGCGGTCGGCGATCAGCTCGCGGAGCGCGGCGGTGAACGCGCCCGCGTCCCCGTTCGGGACGAGCAGCCCGTCGCGGCCGTGCTCGATCAGCTCGGCGGGGCCGTGCGGGCAGTCGAACGACACGACCGCCAGCCCCATCCCCATCGCCTCGATGATCACCATCGGCATGCCCTCGCGGCGCGAGGTCAGCGCGTAGATCGACACGCGGGCCATCTCGCCGTGCAGGTCGCGGGTGACGGGACGCAGCTCGACCCGCCCGGCGAGGCCCAGCTCGGTGATCAGCGCGTCGAGTTCGTCGCGGCGCACGCCGCGGCCGAAGATCCGCAGCGTCCAGTCGGGCTGCTCGGCGGCGATCGGCGCGAACGCGCGGATGAGCGTGTCGAAGCCCTTGTTGGCGACGAGCCGCCCGGCGGCCAGCACGACCTTGTCCTCGCGCCGGGACGGGCGCCCGGGCAGCGGCGGCGCGGCGTTCGGGATCCGCACGACGCGGACACCGCTACCGGCGAGGGCCTTCGCGTACCCGGCGCGGGCGGCCTCGGTCAGGGCGGTGACGACGGTCAGCCGCCGGTACCCGCGGACGACCTGCCGGTGCAGCGCGGGCCGGTAGGAGTCCAGGCTCATGTGGTCCTGCCCGATCGTCACGGCGCCGCGCGGCGCGAGCTCGGCCGCGAGGAGGTTCAGGGACGGCCGGGTGCCGATGACGACGTCGGCCGGCGAGCGGTACAGGGCGCGCAGGAGACAGACGTCCGTCCACATGCTCATGAGGCGGAAGGACGCCTCGTCCACCGGCGTCAGGACGCTCGGCAGCCGGGCCAGGAGCCGGGCCGCCCTGCCCTTGGGCACGAACCGGTCGTCAGCGTAGGTGACCGTCGCGCCGAGCGGGACCGCGAAGAACGGGCGCCTGCTGCGCCGCAGCGCGCTGACGATCTCGATGTCGTGGTCACGGGTCAGGTGCCCGCACAGGTTCAGCACGGTGCGGATCGTCCCGCCCGTCCCGTGCGCGTTCTGGAGCAGGACGCGGACACGGAGCCGCTCGCCAGGGCCCGGGACACTCCCCCTGCGCCGCCAGCGCAGCGGGCGCAGGGACCACAGCGCCACGCGGCGCATGACGCGATGCACCGCGCGGCGCAGACGGCGCCTGAGTCTCGGCGGACGGCCCTTTAAATCGCTCACCCGATTCCCCATCGCGGACGACGGCTTTGTCGGGCTTGTTCCCCTAGACGCGGAACGTCAACATCATCCCGTGGTCACGGGGCGGTCGAGGGCGCCGCCCTTGACCCACTTGCTCCACGACATCTGGTAGAAGCTCCAGCCGTTCCACGCGTCGAGCCCGCGCTTGCTGCCGGTGATGATCACCGGGTCGCCGCGGTAGGAGAAGTTGTAGAACCACTGGGCGTCCTTGGGCGGGGAGTTGATGCAGCCGTGGCTCACGTTTTGGCGGCCCTGCGCCCAGACCGTGCCGGCCATCGAGTGGATGTACTCGCCGCTGTTGGAGATCCGCACCGCGTGCGGGATGACCTCGCGGTACCCGCCGTTCTTCTTGTCCTTCGGGTCGACGCCCATCCACTCCGACGTCATGATCGCCGGATTTTCCTTGCCCATGGTGAGGTGGATGCCGCTGGTGGTGAGGTAGGTGTCGACGCCGTTGACGACGCGGCCGCCCTTGCCGGCGCTGATGGGCCAGGTCCGCACGACGCGGCCGTTCTTCTTGACGACGGCCTTCTTCTTCTTGGTGCTGATGGTGACGATGTGCGAGTCGCCGATGCGGAACTTGCGGGAGAAGTCGTCCACGCCGTAGGTCTTCTTGCCCGACTTCACGCCGGACAGCTTCGCCGAGAACGTGACGTTCTGGTTGGGCTGCCAGTACTCGCCGTTCTTCGTCCGGAAGATCACCGTGGTGTCGTTCGCCCAGTGCCACGCGCCGGTGGCGGGCTTGGCCGACTTGACGTCCAGGACCTTCTCCACGGCCTTCTTGTCGTCGACCGGGCGGTTGAAGACGACCTGGATCGGCATGCCGACGCCGACCTTCTCGCCCTTGCCGGGGGTGACGTCGAGGATGTCGAGCTCCTTCGCCGCCTTGAGGGTGGCGAAGGCGGCGTTGACCGTGGCGGTCTTGCCCTGCGGGCTCCTGGCGATGGCGGTGACCTGGTACGAGGAGCCGGGCCGGAGCGTGCGCGACTTCCAGCTGGCCTTGTCGGCGGCCATCTCGCCGTCGACCGGCTTGCCCTTGAACGTGACCGTGACCTGCTCGAGGGTGCCGCCCGCGGCGGTCACCACGACGCCGTCCTCCGGCTCGGCCTTCTTGTTGCCGTCGCCGGGGCTGATCGTCACCTGTGGAGCGCCCGCGTCGGCCTTCTCGCCGACGGTGACGCCGCCCTCCTTCTCTCCCCCGCTGCACGCCGCCGTCGTGAGCAGCAGCACGATCCCCGCCATCCCCGCACCAGCCCGAACCCCTGCGGAAATCCTCCGCTGCACTGCGACCTCCCGAACCCGCCGTCTACCAGGGAGACAATAACGACAAAAACCGAGGATCATGTCATGACCCGGGGTTTTGGCGGGCGTCCGAGATCAAAGCGTTGCATGGGGCGGGACGGGTCACCGCAGCGCGCTGCCCTGCGCCCACTTGTCGAAGGACAGCTGCCAGAAGCTCCAGCCGTTCATCGGCTCGACCTCGCGGTCGGTTCCGGTCAGCTCGATCACGTCGCCGCGCTGCATGGTGTCGTAGTACCACTTGGCGTTGGCGGGGCTGACGTTCAGGCAGCCGTGGCTGACGTTCGCCGAGCCCTGCGAGCCGACCGACCACGGCGCCGAGTGGACGTACTCGCCGCTGTTGGAGAAGCGGACCGCGTGGTTGACGACCGTCTTGTAGTAGCCGGGGTCGCCTTCCTTGCGGCCCGGGGACGTCATCGTGACGGGGTTGCCCTTCTCCATCAGCAGGTGGACGCCGCTGGTGGTGGTGAACTCCCGCGTCTGGCCGTTGCCGGCGCTGAACGGGATGGTCCGCAGCTTCTTGCCGTCGCGGGTGACCGTCATGTGGTGGTCGCCGATGTCACCCTTGGTGATCTGGGCGGCACCGATGGTGAGGGTGGCCTGCTCGTCCTCGGCGCCGTAGACGCCGCCGCCCGCGTTCACCCCGGCGAGGCTCGCGTGGAACCGGACGGTCTGGTGCGGCTGCCAGTACGTCTTCGTCCGGTAGATGACCTGGTCGGCGGCGACCCAGTTCCACGCGCCCTCGACCGGCCTGTCCGGGGTGACGCGCAGCGCCCGCTCCACGGCGGCCTTGTCGGTGACCGGGCGGTCGAACCGGACCATGATCGGCATGCCGACGCCGACCTTCTCGCCCTTGAGGTTCGGCGTGACGTCGGTGATCGAGAGCGTCTTGTCCGCCTTGAGGGTGGTGAACGCACTGGTCGCGGTGCGGGTCTTGCCGTCGTCGCTCGCCTGCGCGGTGACCGTGTAGGACGTGCCCGGCGTCATCGTCCGGTTGGAGCGCCAGGTCTTGTGCCCGCCGCCGAACGTCCCGGTGATGGTGGCGCCCTCGCCCTGGACGGTGACCTTCTGCAGTTTGCCGTCGGCGGCCTTGACCTCGATCGTCCCGTCCGGCCTGACCTGGGCGGTCCCGTTGGCCGGCGTGATCGTCACGGCGTCGGCCGAGTTCCCCGAGGCCAGCTTTCCCTCCTCGCCGGCCATGCAGCCGGCCGCGAGCAGCGCCAACGCGCCCGCGCCGCCGGTCAGCGCCACCCGCATGCCCCGCCCACCGTGAGTCACGACAAACTCCCCCAAACCCCGTGAATTCACCCCAAGTTGGTGAATGTACCTGTGAAGGGAGACGCCGCGAACCGCCCGGAAGTTCGGCCCGCCGGGCGGGAGAATCGCTGCTCAGCCGGTATGGATCAGTCAGAACCGGTCAAAGTGGAACCGGTCGGGTCGATCCGGTCAGGCGGCCGAGGGCTCGCGGTTGACGTGGCGGACGACGCGCCTGAAGCCCCACACCGAGACGGCGACGCCGATCGCGCCCAGCCCGGCGACGATGCCGGTGCGGAACCACAGGTACATGCCGATCGACTGGTTGAACAGCATCCACAGGCTGACGGCGACGTTCGTGAACAGGACCATCGACCACAGCAGCGAGATGCGCAGGAAGAACTGGTGCACCCTGGCGTGCTTGAGGAACGCCTCGGGGATCGGCGCCATGTCCCTGGCCAGCTTCATGGCCAGGGGCCGTCCGAGCGGGACGGAGGCGAGGAACGACATGCTGACGATCAGCGTGCCGAGCGTCGGCTGCAGGAAGTAGATGACCGCGCTGCCCGTGGCGGCGGCCGTGGCCGCGCGGACGGTCACGCCGACCGCGGCCAGCAGCAGCATCCCCGACACCGGGTGGCCGCGCAGGAACCGGTAGGCGATGCCGCCGTACACCCACGCGACGGCGGCGATGAGCGCCCCGTTCAGCCCCAGCAGGGTCAGCGCGGCGTAGAACACCGCGACGGGCGCGATCACCCCTTCGACGAAGCGTGGGAGCGCGTGCATGAGCAGCGCCGTCACCCGTGGCAGCTCGAAGACGTGGTGCCCTTCGGGGGCGGCGTCCTTCGCGAAGGCGGCGTGCGCGCCGCCCTCGCCCGGAACCCCGGGCGCGTCGGCGGCCTGTGCCGCCGGCGCGGGGGTCTCCGCCGCCTGGAAGGCCGCGGCGGGAGGTTTCGCCGGTCGATCCATCGAGCGCTGTGCTCCCCGATCGGTGTCCATGGAGTCGGTCGTGGTCACGATTCGCACCACCGTACGTGAAGTTCGGCACGCGTCTGTCCGTTTTCGAGTGATCCGGTCCGCGTGCTCGCGGTCTCCCATTGGTTCGGATTCGCCGTGCGTCCGGTGCGGGCGGCGGCCGGATGCGGCCGGCGTTGAACCTGCGTGACCCAGGTCTCACTTCCGACGGTAGCCGGTGGTCCGCTCACCCCTCAGGCGGGGCCGGCTGAACGTCGCGAGCCGCTCTGTGGACGGCCCTGAGGGTCTCCGCCACCGACGGCCGGCGGACGCTCGCGGCCCTGGTCACGGCGTAGACCTCGCGGGCCAGCGTGCATTCCGGGATGCGCCGGACGGCCACGCCCTGATCACCGGCGGCGAGCGCCAGCGCGGGCACCGCGGTGATCCCGATGCCGCGCGCCACCAGGCTGAGGATCGTGTGCAGGCCCTCGAACTCCCACGGGACGGGACGGGCCCCGCCAACGGTGTCCATGAGCCGCTCCAGGGCCTGCCGGGACGGCTCCCCGGGCGGCGCGGCCATCCACGGCTCGTCCCTGAGCTGCTGCAGGTCGACCGGCCGCTCCGGATCCGACATCCGGTGCCCGGCCGGGACGACCAGCACCAGCGGGTCGCGGAGCAGGCGGAAGAACTTCAGCGCGGCGGGCGACTGCTCGGGGACCTTGCCCGTCCAGTCGTCGATGAGCGCGATGTCGACCTCGCCGTTCTGCACCTGCCGGATGCCGTCGCCGGGCCGGGTCTGCCGCAGCACGAACGTCAGGCCGGGATGCTCGCCGAGGCTCTGCGCCAGCGCGGGCGCGAACGCGACGGCCGCGGTGGGGAACGCGGTGACCACGACCCGGCCCATGGGCGTCTCGGAGTGCGCCGACAGCTCCGCCTCGGCGGTCTCCACGAGGCCGAGGATCTCCTCGGCGCGGTCGGCGAGACGGCGCCCGGCGTCGGTCAGCTCGGCGCTGCGGGCGGTGCGGTCCAGCAGCGGCACGCCGCCGGCCTCGCGTTCGAGCGCGGCCAGCTGCTGGGAGACGGCCGAAGGCGTGTAGCCGAGGGCGGCGGCGGTCGCGGCGATGCTGCCACGGCGGCCGAATTCGGCGAGAAGCCGCAGGCGGCGGAGTTCGAGCATCAGATCAGCTTACTGTCACCATCGATGAGACTCGCTTGTAATGATGCTAATCGGGGGAAAGGATGAGATCGAACCCGGCCGGGTCGTCCAGGGGGACTCCGCTCTCACCCACCGCTGATCTCGCATGCCCATGGAGCGTTCATGCCTGCCCAGAAAGAGTCCGAACCCGTCCGGCCGCTACCTTTCGCGCCGCGTCCCGTCGCCCTCTCGGCGACGCTCGCGGTGAACGAGGCGATCGCCCGCAAGCGCAGGGAGGGCGTGCGCGTCCTGCCGCTCGGCTTCGGGGAGGCCGGGATCCCCATCCACCCGGCCCTGACCCGCGAGCTCGGCGCCGCCGCGGGACGGGGCGGCTACGGGCCGGTCGCCGGATCGGCCGCGCTCCGCGGCGCCGCGGCCGGGTACTGGGCACGGCGCGGGCTGCCCACCGACCCGTCCATGATCGTCGCGGGGCCCGGCAGCAAGCCGCTGCTGTACGCGTTGCTGACCTCGATCGGCGGCGACGTCGTCGTGGCGTCGCCGAGCTGGGTGAGCTACGCGGCGCAGGCGTCGCTGGTCGGCGCCGAGCCGATCCGCGTCGCCACGCCGCGCGGCGAGGGCGGCGTGCCGAGCCCGGCGCTCCTGGCCGATGCCGTGGTGCGGGCCCGCGCGCGGGGACGCGAGGTGCGGGCCGTGGTGGTGACGCTTCCGGACAACCCGACGGGGACGATCGCGTCCGAGGAGACCGTCCGGCGGCTGTGCACGGTGGCGCGCGAGCACGGACTGGTGATCATCTCGGACGAGATCTACCGCGATCTGGTGCACGAGCCCGGCCGGAAGATCCCGAGCCCGGCCCTGTACGCGCCGGAGCGGACCGTGGTGACGACCGCGCTGAGCAAGAACCTGGCGGCGGGCGGCTGGCGGCTCGGCGTCGCGCGGCTGCCGGAGGGCCCGTTCGGCCGCGCGCTGCGCGACAGCCTGCTGGGCGTGGCGAGCGAGATGTGGTCCAGCGCGCCCGCGCCGATGCAGCACGCGGCCGCGTACGCGTTCGCCGAGCCGCCCGAGCTGGTGGAGCACGTCGACCGCAGCAGGCGGCTGCACGCCGCGATCACGGGGGCGGTCGCGGACCGGTTCGCCGCTGCGGGAGCCCGCGTCACGCGTCCGGAGGCCGCGTTCTACGTCTACCCGGACTTCGGCCCGGTCCGCGACAGGCTGCTTGAGAACCACGGCGTCGAGACGGCGGCCGACCTCACAGACCTGCTATTGGAACGTTACGGAGTCGGCGTCCTGCCTGGCAGTTCGTTCGGGGACGCCCCGTCTGCGCTGCGGATGCGGGTGGCGCCGAGCCAGCTCTACGGCGACGACGACGAGCAGCGCCTCGCGGCCCTGGCCTCGCCGAACCCGGCGGGCCTGCCGTGGATCGCGGACGCCCTGGACCGCCTCAGCGACGTGCTCGCCGACCTCGCCGAGACGATCACCGCCGGAGAGCCTGTGCCCGCCTGAGCGAAGCGAACCGGGGGGCGTGGGGGGTCGTCCCCCCACAGAGACACGCCTGAGCCTGAATTCCGTTACGAATTGCGGAGGGTAAGGGAGTCGAACCCCTTCGAGTGTCACCTCGACGTCAGTTTTCGAAACTGCTGCCTTACCGTTCGGCCAACCCTCCAGAGACACGCCGCGGGCCGTCTTCCGCGAGACGGCCCGCGGCGCCTGACGTGAGTGGACCAGCAGGGAGTCGAACCCTGATCGCCTCCTTGCAAAGGAGGTGTGCTTCCGTTACACCACAAGCCCATCGTCCGTGCTCAGCAGGGGCGGTAGGAGTCGAACCCACTTTCCGCCGGATTTGGAGACCGGCCGCCTAACCGGTGGCTCACCCCTTCGTGCTTTGTCGCAATCGTTCGACGTGTTCAATGATGCGGAGGCTCCCTGGCGGACACAAAGTATTTTCTCCGTAAAGGCTCGGATGCGCACCGTCATCACCCCGTGATGGTGCGCTGATGGGCGCCGCCCCGGGACGACCGGCGCCTATAAGCGTGGTGTAAGGTCCAACGACGCGCGGGGCGAACGTCGCGAATCGGCCGGGGGCAGGTCAATGGGACGCCCAGTCCGCCCTGCCCGTGGTAAACCCGAGACAAGGCACGAAGTCACGCGAGTGATGAAGAAGGCGAGGGGGCCCGCCATGAGGCATGCACGGGATGGCGCTGCCGCGGCGATGAGCGCCGCCTCGAGGATTCTCGTCGCGCGGGGCAAGAACGAGCCGCAGGAGATGGAGAACCCGGACGTCGCGTGGGGCCAGCGCGCCCGCGACGGCGTGTGGGTGCCGACCAAGGACGGGCAGCGCATCCACCTCGGCATCGACGTGGCCGCCGCCGACACCCTCGCGCAGGTCCTGCGGCCGAGCCTGCGGGTGTTCGTGGGCGTGCACGTCGACACCGACATCGTCGCGCAGACCACCGCGAGCGGGGTCCGGCTGCTCACGGTGATCCACGGCCCGGACGCCCCCTCGGAGTTCCGGTTCCCGGTGTCCCTCGCCGACGGGCTGGCGCTGGAGTCGATGCCGTCGGGCGGGTACGACGTCGTCCACCTGCGCTACGGCGCGACCGTCGGCCGGCTCTACAGCCCGTGGGCGAGCGACTCGATGTTCCGGCAGGTGAAGGCCGACTACACCCTTGAGGGGACGGCCGTCACGATGCGCGTCCAGCACACCGACGCCTACTACCCGGTCGTCGCCGACCCGAACTACGAGCGCTGACCGCCCGGCCTCCACACGGCCCGCCCCGGCCGCACCGGTTGCACCACCTCCAGGCGTCAGGACCTGTCCTCTTTCCCCGTTGTGCTCCCGCCCGAAATGCGGGACCGTACGCGCCGCATCACGGGGTGCGCATGGACGTGCCGGATTCTCGTCATATGGTTGTGCACCACGGGCCGCGTCCCCGGCCCCGGCGGCACGGTCTCCTGCGGTGCGGCCGGGCACACGACCGCCCCGGGTCCCGAGACTGGAGCCATCGTGATCTTCACCCATGACACCGAGCACGCGCTCGCCGTCGTCGTCGACCTGATCAACACCGGCCCGGCGGCGTCCGGGGCCGAGGACCTCGCCGGGCTGCCCGGCCTGCACGCCTTCGTGGACCGCAACGACTTCAGCGACATCGGCGAGCTGGACGGCGCCGACCTCGCCCGCGCGCTGGACCTGCGCGAGCGGTTCCACGCCGTGTTCCGCGCCGCGGACGTCCCGGCCGCCGTCCGGCAGATCAACGCGATCGTCGGCGAGGTCCGCACCACCCCGCACCTGACCGACCACGACGGCTACAGCTGGCACGTGCACTACTTCGCGCCGGGCGCGCCGCTCGGCGAGCACCTCGCCGCCGACTGCGGGATGGCGCTGGCGCACGTGGTCGCGGCCGGCGAACTGGACCGGCTGCGCACCTGCGAGGCACCCGGCTGCTCACGCGTCCTGGTGGACCTGTCCCGCAACCGCTGCCGCCGCTACTGCGACAGCCGAACCTGCGGAAACCGCATGCACGTCGCCGCCTACCGGGCCCGCCGCCGCGAGGTCGCGCACTAGTTTTATTGCTTTTTTCTCCTCCTTCGGGCCCTGGGGGCCCTCCATCGTCGAAAAAAGCGCGCGATCGCTGCATCGCTTCGTCTCGCCTGGCGGCTCGCTTCGCGATCAGGTTTCTCGCAAGCTCGAAACCTGCCTTCGGACGCGATCGCAGGCGTTGAGGTCGTTGCGGGGTTGCGGTGGTGGCTGAGGTCGCCGAGGTCAGGTCAGGACGTCACGGTGGTCACGGCGGCGAGGGCCTGGCGGGCGGCCTTGACGTCGTGGACGCGGAAGACGCGGGCGCCGAGCAGGGCGGAGACGCCGAGGACGGCCATGGTGCCGACGCCGCGCTTGTCGACGGGGCGGCCGAGGGTCTCGCCGATGAAGTCCTTGTTGGACACCGCGACCAGGACCGGCCAGCCGGTCGCGGTCAGCTCGCCGAGCCGCCGGGTGATCTCCAGTGACTGGCGGGTGTTCTTGCCGAAGTCGTGGGCGGGGTCGATGAGGATCGCGTCCCGGCGGACGCCGAGCGCCGCTGCGCGCTTGGCCTCGGTGGTGACGTGGGCGATGACGTCGCTGACGACGTCGTCGTAGGCAATGCGGTGCGGGCGGGTGCGCGGGGCGAGGGCCCCGGCGTGCGCGCAGACGAGGCCGATGCCGTGGCCGGCGGCGACCTCGGCCAGCCGCGGGTCAGGCCCGCCCCAGGTGTCGTTCAGCAGGTCCGCGCCCGCCCGCGCGACGGCCTCGCCGACCTCGGCCCGCCAGGTGTCGACGCTGATCACGACGCCCGGATGCCGTTCCCGGACGGCGGCGACGAGCCCGACGACGCGGCGCAGCTCCTCGGCGACGCCGACGTCCTCGCCGGGGCCGGCCTTCACACCGCCGATGTCGACGATGTCGGCGCCCTCCGCGACCGCGCGGTCGACGGCGGCGAGCGCGGCGTCGAAGCCGTAGGTGGCGCCCTTGTCGAAGAACGAGTCCGGCGTGCGGTTCACCACGGCCATGATCGCGTGCGGGCCGAGTTCGCGCCCGTTCAGCCGCAGCGGCGTCTCTGGAGGGCTCATGATGGTCTCACCGTGGCACATCGGCGGCGGACCGTCGAACGAAGCTCGTCACTCGAATGGTGGGGGGCGGCCGCTGGAGGACGGTAAACAGAAGCGAATTCGGTTCAAAGGGCGCCCTCCCTCGTCAGCGTCGCGGCAAGGTCGCTAACCTCATATTTCACGTCCACCAAGGGTTCACCCGTGGTGGACGGCATCGGACCTAATCCATGGAGGATCCGCTGTCCAGGCGAGCACTCATCACCGGTATCACCGGACAGGACGGCTCGTATCTGGCCGAGCATCTGCTCGCGCTGGGGTACGAGGTCTGGGGCCTGGTGCGGGGGCAGGCGAACCCCCATGTGTCGCGGCTGCGCAAGCACATCGGCGATGTGCGGATCACCACCGGCGACCTGCTCGACCAGGGCAGCCTGATCTCGGCGGTGGAGCACGTCCAGCCGGACGAGGTCTACAACCTGGGCGCGATCTCCTACGTGCCGATGTCGTGGCAGCAGGCCGAGCTGACCGCCGAGGTCACCGGGATGGGCGTGCTGCGGACGCTGGAGGCGATCCGGGTCGTGTCGGGCATCAGCCCGTCCCGGACGCCGGACGGCGAGCAGATCCGCTTCTACCAGGCGTCGTCGTCGGAGATGTTCGGGATGGTCCGGGAGACGCCGCAGACCGAGGCGACGCCGTTCCATCCGCGCAGCCCGTACGGGGTGGCGAAGACCTACGGGCACTACATCACGCAGAACTACCGCGAGTCGTACGGGATGTTCGCGGTCAGCGGGATCCTGTTCAACCACGAGTCGCCGCGCCGGGGCGCCGAGTTCGTCACCCGGAAGGTGTCGCTCGGCGCGGCCCGAATCAAGCTGGGCCTGGCCACCGAGCTGCGGCTGGGGAACCTGGACGCGCGCCGCGACTGGGGCTTCGCGGGCGACTACGCGCGCGCGATGCGGCTGATGCTGGCGCAGGACGCCCCGGAGGACTTCGTCATCGGGACGGGCCACACCCAGTCGGTGCGGGAGCTGGTGGAGTTCGCGTTCCGCACGGCGGGCCTCAACTGGGAGGACCACGTCGTCCTAGACGCGAGGTACACGCGCCCGGCCGAGGTCGACCTGCTGTGCGCCGACCCGAAGCGGGCCCGCGAGCAGCTCGGCTGGGAGCCCGCGGTGACGTTCGAGGAGCTCGTCACGATGATGGTCGAGTCGGACCTGCGGCTGCTGTCGGAGTCGGCCCGCCCCGAGGACGAGCCCTTCAGCCCCGACCATTGGTGATCCCCGGGGACGAAGATCATCGGTGATCCCCCGGACCCGGCTCATTGGTGATGCCGTGACCGGGGCCGTGGCACGATTCAGGTATGGCCACTTGCGAACATGTGCAGAGCCTCCCGGTGGAGGACCCGTCGCCGAACACCCCGCAGGGATGCGAGGAATGCCTGGCGGAGGGCACCAGGTGGGTCCATCTGCGGCTCTGCCTGGGCTGCGGGCACGTGGGCTGCTGCGACTCCTCGCCCATGAGGCACGCCACCGCGCACTTCAACAAGGAAGGGCACCCGATCGTCCGCTCGTTCGAGCCGGGCGAGGACTGGCGCTGGTGCTTCGTCGATGAACTGATCGTCTGATGCCCGACGTGCGGCTGGGCACCGGGCCGGGCCGCTGGATCCTGCTGGCGACGGTGCTCGGGTCGAGCGTGGCGATGCTCGACTCCACGGTCGTGAACGTCGCGCTGCCGAGGCTGGCGCGCGACCTGGACGCCGACATGGCCGGGCTGCAGTGGACGGTGAACGCCTACACGCTGACGCTCGCCGGGTTCATCCTGCTCGGCGGCTCGCTCGGCGACCGGTACGGGCGGCGGCGGATCTTCCTGGTCGGCGTCGTGTGGTTCGCGATCGCGTCGGTGCTGTGCGGCCTGGCGATGAACATCGAGATGCTGATCGTGTCGCGGGCGTTGCAGGGCGTGGGCGGGGCGCTGCTCACCCCGGGCTCGCTGGCGATCATCCAGGCGTCGTTCAGCGCCGACGACCGGCCGCGCGCGGTCGGGGCCTGGTCGGGGCTCGGCGGCGTGGCGGGCGCGATCGGGCCGTTCGCGGGCGGCTGGCTGGTGGAGGCGGCCGGGTGGCGGTGGGTGTTCCTGCTGAACGTGCCGCTGACGGCCGTGGTGGTGCTGGTCGCGGTCCGGCACGTCCCGGAGAGCGTCGACCCGGAGGCGCACGGGCGCTTCGACGTGCTCGGCGCGGCGCTGGCGGCGCTCGCGCTGGCCGGGACGACGTACGCGCTGACCGAGGCGCCGGGCGGCAACGCGCCCCCGATGGTCATCGTGGCCACGGCCGCGGCGGGCGTCGCGGGAGCGGTCGCGTTCGTGATGGTCGAGAGGATCCGCGGCAGAGGCGGCGGGGGACGCGCCGGGCGGGAGGCGCCGCGCCCGATGCTCCCCCTGGACGTGTTCGCCTCCCGGCAGTTCACCGCCATCAACGTCATCACGTTCATCATGTACGGCGGGATGGGCGTGATGTTCTTCCTGTTCGTGCTGAACCTCCAGGTCGTCGGAGGGTTCTCGCCGATCGCGGCGGGCACCGCGCTGCTGCCGGTCACGGTGCTGATGCTGCTGCTGTCGGCGCGGGCGGGCGCGCTCGCGCAGAAGATCGGCCCGCGGCTGCCGATGACGGCCGGGCTGGTCGTGGCGGCGGTGGGCATGCTGCTCGTCGGCCGGATCGACGCGGACTCCTCGTACGTGCGCGACGTCCTGCCCGCCGTGGTCGTGTTCGGGCTGGGCCTGGCGGCGGTGGTCGCGCCGCTCACCGCGACCGTCCTGGCCACGGCGGACGTCAACCACGCGGGCGTGGCCAGCGGCGTCAACAACGCGGTGGCGCGGGCGGCGGGGCTGCTGACGGTGGCGGCGATCCCGCCGCTGGCCGGGCTGACCGGCGCCGCCTACGACGACCCGGCCGAGTTCTCGCACGGGTTCCGGCTCGCGATGATCGTGTGCGCCGCGATGCTCGCCGCCGGGGCGGCGCTGAGCTTCCTGACGGTCGACGACGGCGCCCTCCGCACCCCGTCCGGGAAGGCCGTCGAGCCGGAGTGCACCAGCCACTGCGGGGTCGGCGCGCCGCAGCTGCAGCCCGAGCCGGAGCCCGCCGCCGCCAAGGCCACCGGGAACCCGCCCGCTTGATCACCAGGTCGGATCGCGTCCAATCTCGGTCCGATTCCGGCTATGTCCAAGACCGAATGGGTTGGTTGGCATACGGTCGGTGCATGAATCTGCGGCAGCTGCGCTATGTCGTGGCGACCGCCGACCACGGCACGATGACGTCGGCGGCCCAGGCTCTCTACGTGGCCCAGCCCGCGCTCTCGCGGGCCGTCCGCGAGCTGGAGCGCGAGCTCGGCGTCGAGCTGTTCCAGCGCTCCGGCCGCGGCGTGGCCCTCACCGAGGTCGGCGAGCAGGTGGTCCGCAAGGCCAGGGTCGCGCTGGACGCCGTCGACGCGATCGAGGGCCTGGCGGTGACCCGGTCCAACGGGCGCGGCGCCGACCTGCGCATCGCCGTCACCGCGACGCTGGAGCCGGAGCTGACCGGCCGGCTCCTGCCCCGCTTCGCCCGCGACCAGCCGGCCGTCCGCGTCCGGGTGATCCGCTGCGAGGACCGCGACGGCGTCGCGGCGGCGCTGCGCGCGGGCCGCGCCGACCTCGCGCTCACCGACCTGCCCGTGCCCGGCGACATGACCGCGCATCCGTTCGAGCAGCGTGAGGTCGTGCTGATCTCGCCGCCGGCGCTGAAGATGCGCGAGCCGGTGCCGGTGCACGCGCTGGACGGGATGCGGCTGGTGCTGCCCGCCCGCGGCAGCGCCCGCCGCGCCGAGATCGACACCGTGCTGCGCCGGGTCGGCGCCACCCCGGTCGCCGCGGTGGAGTCCGACGAGCGCGGCGCGTGGATCGGCTGGGTCCGCGCCGGGATGGGCTCGCTGCTGTGGTACCGCAACCAGATCGACGACACCGAGGGCGTGACCGTCCGGTCGTTCATGCCGCCGATCACCCGGATGACCGGGATCGTCCACGCGCACCGCAAGCTGCCGCCCGCCGCCCGCGACTTCCTCACCTTCGCCAAGGACACCGGCCGCGACGCCCACTGACCGTACTTCCGGGGGTCTGGGGGGTCGTCCCCCCAGAGGGGATACAAGCCCTGGGAAGGGCGCGTGCGATCATTCGGCGAGTGGAGACGACGCACGCACTCTGGCTGCTGGCCGTTCCGGTCACCGCCCTGGTCGTGGCCGCGGGAGCGCGGCGCGCCGGGGTCTCGGCGCCGCTCGTCCTGGTGATCGCGGGCCTGGCCGTCGCGTTCGTGCCCGGGGTCCCGGAGTTCGAGCTCGACCCGGAGATCGCGCTGTATGTGTTCCTGCCGCCGCTGCTGTTCGCCGCGGCCTGGAAGAGCTCCTACGCGGGGCTGCGCGAGAACGCCTGGTCGATCGGGTTCCTGTCGGTCGGGCTGGTGCTGTTCACCACGTTCGCCGTAGGGTACGCGGCGTACCTGCTGGTCCCCGATCTGCCGCTGGCGGCGGCGTTCGTGCTCGGCGCGATCGTGGCGCCGCCGGACGCGGTCGCGGCGGTCAGCGTCGCGCAGCGCCTCGGCCTGCCGCGCCGGACGGTGACGATCCTGGTCGGCGAGAGCCTGTTCAACGACGCGACGGCGCTGACGGCGTTCCGCGTCGCGCTGATCGCGGCGACCGGCGCGGGCTTCACGCTGCTGGACGGCGTGTGGCGGTTCCTGTTCGCCGCCGCGGCCGGCGCCGCCGTCGGGCTGCTGCTCGGGCCGCCGCTGCACTGGCTGCGGACGCGGCTGAACGATCCGCTGGTGGAGAACGGCGTCGCGGTCGTGACGCCGTTCGCCGCGTACCTGATCGCCGAGAGCGTGCACGCGTCCGGGGTCATCGCGGTGGTGGTCAGCGGGCTGTACCTGGGGCACCGGGCGACCGAGTCGGCGGCGGCGAGCCGGCTGATCGGGCATTCGTTCTGGAAGGTCGTCGTCTTCATCCTGGAGTCGGTGGTGTTCCTGCTGATCGGCCTGCAGCTGCCGCCGGTGATCGACGGGCTGGCCGGGCGGAGCGTGCCGGAGCTGGCCTGGTGGGCGCTGGCGATCTTCGCGGTGACGGTCGTCGCGCGGTTCGTGTGGGTGTTCCCCGCCTCCTACATCCCGCGGCTGCTGTCCAAGCGGCAGCGCGAGCGCGAGGACCCGGGGTGGCGCGGCCGGACGATCGCGTCGTGGGCGGGCATGCGCGGCGTGGTGTCCCTGGCCGCCGCGTTCGCGATCCCGTTCGCGACCGCCTCGGACGAGCCGTTCCCCGGCCGCGACCTGATCCTGTTCCTCACGTTCACGACCGTCCTCGGGACGCTGCTCGTGCAGGGGGTGACGTTCCCGCCGCTGATCCGCGCGCTCGGCGTCGCCAGTGACCGCGAGCGGTACGCCGACACCGTCGCGGAGGCGGGCGCGCAGCACGCCGCCGCGCGGGCGGCGCTGGAGCGCCTGGACGAGCTGACCGCCGGTCAGGACCTGGACTCCGACGTCGTGGAGCGGCTCCGGCAGCTCGCCGAGCACCGGCAGCTGCGCGCGTGGGAACGGCTCGGCGGCGGGACGGGCCCGGAAGGCGAGGAGGTGCCGACGGCGACGTACCGGCGGCTGCGGCGGGAGATGCTCGCGGCGGAGCGGCGGGTGTTCGTCCAGATGCGGGACGAGCGCCGCATCGACGACGAGGTCCTCACCCGCGTCATGCACGAGCTGGACCTGGAGGAGGCCGCGCTCCACCGCGAGTAGACCCCGCGCGGAGCGGGGCAGGCGGCCGAGCCCGTGTCCCCGGCCACGACTGGGCGCCGTAGCCGGGGCGACAAGGTGAGGCGGTGGTGTCAGGCCGACCCGTTGAGGGGTTGCTCGGGCAGCTCGACCGTGTAGGACTCCTTGACCACGTCCAGGTGGTGCCAGGACTCCCGGACCGTCACGCCGGGCACGGACCGGATGGCGTCCAGCACGGCGACCAGCTCGCTGCGCGAGGCCGCCTCGGCCTGCCCGACGATGTCGTAGCGGCCGAAGCCGGTCGCCAGGTAGCGGATGCCGTCCTGCGCGGCGACCGCGTCGGCGGCCTTCCGCAGCCCGCCGGTGACCACCAGCCCGAACCCGCCGAGCTCGGCCGCGCCGAGGGCCAGCGGATCGGCCAGGCCGGTGACCTGGATGACGCCCGAGCGCATCAGCCGGACCACCCGGGCGCGGGTGGCGGCCTGCGACAGGCCGATGATGTGCGCGAGACGGGTGTAAGGGGCGCGCCCGTCGCGCTGCAGCTCCTGCAGGAGCCGCCAGTCGATGCCGTCGAGGGTGACCTCGCCGAGCTCGCGCACCACCGCGTGCGTGTCGCGCACGGTGGCCACCGACCGGAACACCTCCGCCGCGCGGACGCCGGGGACGGACCTGAGCTGGTCCACCTCGGCGGCGAGCGCGGCGTCGTCGCGGGTGCGCACCTGCGCGACCAGGTCGTACGGGCCGGCGGTCAGGGCGGCGAAGCTGACGGCGGGCCGCTCGGCGACGGCAGCGGCGACCTCCCGCGCGGAGCCGTCCACGGTGACCGAGAGGTGCCCGACCGCCTCGGCGCCGACGACGGCGGCGTGCACGATGCCGACGACGCGGACGACCTGCGTCTCGAGAAGGTGCTGCACCCGTGCCCGCACGGCCGTGCGGGAAAGCCCGACGCGGTCGGCGAGCGCCTGGAACGTCGCCCTGCCATCCCGCTGGAGCTCGCGGACGAGCACGGCGTCGACCGCATCCAGCACGGCTGTCCTCCTCGACATGTGATGGAGATGAATCGGTTTGTCGACAACTGCAAGATCATTCCATTTCAGGACGGTATAACGTCAAATATTGATCTTGCTCGTGTTCACCGCGCCCGGCGGCCGTCGAAGCGTCTGCGGCGGGTTGCGCGCGGCGCCGTTTCCGGCGCCGGATAATCCCGTCCGAAAGCACAACGCGGCCGGCTCACAACGCGCACCGGGCGCGGCGGGGAGCGGCGGCGGGCGCGCACGGTGGCAAGGCTCGCTCCGCTGATCGCTCCGTTGATCACTGCGCGGATCGGTTCGCGGATCAGTTCGCGGATCACTGTGCCGATCGCCGCGCGGCCAGGACGGCGGCCCGCGGCGCGGGCGAGCGCGGCTGACCGGGTCCACGTGCGTGACCTGCATGCGCTCTCCCGGTGTTCTGCTGTCACGCCCCTACGGCGGTTCCGCCGTCCGCGTGAGGCACATGTAAGAAAAGTGCATCGAGGGCGCAGTTACGTCAAGAGGTAACTTTACAGAGAGCCAAGCCTCACGTTGCACCGTTTTCACCACGTCGCGAAGTTCGCTTCGATCAGCCTGCCGTAAGGGGACGGTGCGCGGCGTGTCCGGAGCACGGCCGGGTATGGCCGACAATGTACGGTGGCCCAGCCACCCTGACCCGCGATTGGTGTGTAGTACAGCCGTGCGCCTGCTGAACGGTGAGCATTCCGCTCACGACCTCACCTATAACGACGTCTTCATGGTCCCGCGCCGCTCGTCGGTCGGGTCCCGCCTGGAGGTCGACCTGTCCACCGTGGACGGGAGCGGGACGACCATCCCGCTCGTGGTGGCCAACATGACGGCCGTCTCGGGCCGCCGGATGGCCGAGACCGTCGCGCGGCGCGGCGCCCTCGCGATCCTGCCGCAGGACATCCCGGTGGAGGTCGTCGCCGAGGTGATCGGCTGGGTCAAGACACGCGACCTGGTCGTCGACACCGCGATCCGGCTCGGCCCCTCCAGCACGGCCGGGGACGCGCTCGCGCTGCTGCCCAAGCGCGCCCACAACGCCGTGATCGTCGTCGAGGACGACCGTCCCGTCGGCGTCGTCACCGAGGCCGACTGCCAGGGCGTCGACCGGTTCGCGCAGCTGCGCGACATCATGTCCCGCGACCTGGTCACGGTGCCGGACGGCGTCGACCCGCGCGAGGCCTTCGACCGGCTGCACGAGCGCGGGCACCGCCTCGCGCCGGTCGTGGACGCCTCCGGGCGGCTCGCGGGCGTCCTCACCCGCACCGGCGCGCTGCGCGCCACGCTCTACAAGCCCGCCGTCGACGGCGCCGGACGGCTGCGCATCGGCGCAGCCGTGGGCGTGAACGGCGACGTCGCGGGCAAGGCGAAGGCGCTGCTGGAGGCGGGCGCCGACCTGCTCGTCGTCGACACCGCGCACGGCCACCAGGACAAGATGATCAGCGCGCTGGCGGCCGTCCGGTCGCTCGACCCCGCCGTCCCGGTGGTGGCCGGGAACGTCGTGACGGCCGAGGGCACCCGCGATCTGATCGAGGCGGGCGCCGACATCGTCAAGGTCGGCGTGGGCCCGGGCGCGATGTGCACGACGCGGATGATGACCGGGGTCGGACGGCCGCAGTTCTCCGCCGTCCTGGAGTGCGCCGCCGAGGCGCGGCGGCTGGGGCGGCACGTGTGGGCGGACGGCGGCGTCCGGCACCCCCGCGACGTGGCGCTGGCGCTCGCGGCCGGGGCGGCGAACGTGATGGTCGGGTCCTGGTTCGCCGGCACCTACGAGTCGCCGGGCGACCTGCAGCGCACCGCCGACGGGCGGCCGTACAAGGAGAGCTTCGGGATGGCGTCCGCGCGGGCGGTGCGGCTGCGCACCGCCGACGACTCGCCGTTCGACCGGGCCCGCAAGGCGCTGTTCGAGGAGGGCATCTCCACGTCCCGGATGTACCTGGACCCGCAGCGCCCCGGCGTGGAGGACCTGATCGACTCGATCGTGGCGGGCCTGCGCAGCTCGTGCACCTACGCGGGCGCCCGGACGCTGGAGGAGTTCCACGAGCGGGCGACCGTCGGGGTCCAGGGGTCGTCGGGCTTCGTCGAAGGCATGCCGCTGTCCAGCAGTTGGTGAAGGCTTCCCCATGATCAGCGTGGCATTCGCGACACGCCGCCTTCGCCGCTGATCTTTCCCCGCTCTGACCTGCACGCTTTTAGCAGTGGGGCGGAGAAGGGGGTCTTCGTCCCCGAAGGGGGCGGAGCATGGCCGATGTCCGGCTGGAGCAGGACGCACAGCACGAGAAGGACCCACAGCACGAGAAGCTCGCACAGCACACACCGGACGCAGAGCACGAGCCGGACGGACGGCACGAGCGGGACGCCGCGCTGCGGGGCCTGGTCCAGGCGCTGCTGATCGCCGCGGTGTCCCCGGCGCTGCCGGGCATCGCGCACCTGCGGGCGGGACGGGTCCGGCTCGGCGCGGCGCTGGTGTTCGCGCAGGCGCTGCTGATCACGGGCGCCGCGACCGCCGCGGGCGAGGGCAGATCGCTGTTCCTGGAGCTGTCGGTGCGGCCCGGCTGGCTGCTGGCGGTGGCGGCCGGCGCGGTCGTGCTGGCCGGGCTGTGGACGGCGCTGATCGTCCACTCCTACGCGGTGCTGGTCCCGGACGGCCTGTCACCGCTGTGGCGGCTGGCCGGGGGCACCTCGGTGTCGGTGCTGTGCCTGCTCGTCGTCGTCCCGCCGCTGACCGTCGCGCACTACGGGTACCTGCAGCGCGACCTGGTCGACAGCCTGTTCACCGAGGGCGCGGCGGGCGGCCCGGCCGCGCGGGCGGGCGCACCGGCGGCGGGCTCCCCCGGCCTGTGGGCGGGGACGCCGCGCCTCAACGTGCTGCTCATCGGCGGCGACGCCGACGTGGGCCGCCCTGGCGTCCGCACCGACAGCATGACGCTGGCCAGCATCGACACCAGGACGGGCGACACGCTGCTGATGAGCCTGCCGCGCAACCTCCAGCGCGTGCCGGTGTGGTCGGGCGAGAAGCGGGTCCCGTTCGCGCCCGAGCGGCTGCTGAACGAGGTGTACGAGCACGGCACCGGGAACCCCTCCGTGCTGGCGGGCGGCGGGCACGTCCGCAATCCGGGCGCGGAGCTGCTGAAGCGAACGGTCACCCACATCCTCGGGCAGCCCGTTGCGTACTACGCGATGGTGGACATGCGGAGCTTCCGGCAGATCGTGGACGCGGTCGGCGGCGTCCGGGTCTGCGTGGCGGGCGCCGTGCCCGTCCCCCGGCAGCAGGTGCCCTCGGGGGTGCTGAGGCCGGGCTGCCGCAAGCTCAGCGGGCGGGAGGCCCTCTGGTACGGGCGGTCCCGGACGGGCAGCAGCGACTACGCCCGCATGAGCCGCCAGAAATGCCTGATGTGGGCGCTGGCCCGGCAGGCGGGGCCGCTGACCGTGCTGCGCAGCTTCCAGCGCCTCACCGAGGTCTTCAAATACTCCGTCAACACCGACCTGCCGCAGCGATTGCTCCCGGCCCTCGTCGGCCTCGCCGCGAAGATCAGGACCGCCGAGATCACCAGCCTGCAGTTCGTGCCGCCGGTCATCTCGACCGGGCGGCCGGACTATCCGCAGATCAGGAGGATGGCGGCGCGGGCCGTGCGGGACTCCGGCGCGGGCGCCCAGAGCGCGGAAGGGCTGCACATCCTGAGCAACGACTGCACCTGACGCCACGCCGGTATGCCAGAGGCCGTCTCCTACGCAACCTTTGCCCGGTTCCGAGCGTCCTTAAAGTGAGCCGGGGCTTAATCCGGCGTGGGCGGGAATCGGAGCGTACATGGGATCGGCGAGGCGGCGCGCCCGGACGGGGGACGCGGATCGTGCGTCCGGCGGCGGGGGGCTGGCCCGCGCGCTGGCGCTGACGCTCGCATCAGCCCTGGTCTGGGGGGTGGCGCACTTCGTCACCGGCCGCCGCGCCGCCGGCGGCGTGCTGCTGGCCCTCTACCTGGTGGTCGTCGTCGCGTTCGCGGGCGCCGCCACCGTCTACCGCTCCGAGCTGCCGACGCTCGCCGTCCAGCCGGACATGCTGCAGCGGCTGACCGCCGCGCTCGTCGCGCTCGGCCTGCTGTGGATGGTCGTCGTGGTCTGGTCCTATCTGGTGCTGCGGCCCGTCCGGATGACGAACGCCGCCCGCACGCTGGGCGTGTCCTCGGTGGCCGTGATGTGCCTCGCCGTCGCCGTCCCCGCGGCCTGGTCGGCGCACAAGAGCTATGTCGCCAGGGACGCGCTGACCAGCATCTTCCGCACCGGCACCGAGAACGGCAGGCAGGTCGACGCCGACGACCCGTTCGACGGGCAGCCGCGCGTCAACATCCTGCTCATCGGCGGTGACGCCGCCGAGAACCGCACCGGTGTGCGCACCGACAGCATGACCGTCGCCAGCGTCGACACCAAGACCGGCGACACGGTGCTGCTGAGCCTGCCCCGCAACCTGGAGAACGTCCCGTTCCCGCCGGGCCCGGCCCGCGACCGGTTCCCCTACGGCTTCACCGGCGACGGCGCGGGGACGCCGGGCCTGCTGAACGAGGTGTACCAGTACGCCGAGGAGCACCCGGACGTGGTGCCCGGCGTCCCGAAGAACCACCGCGGCCCCGAGCTGCTGAAGGCCACCATCGCCGGTGTGCTCGGCCTGCGCGTCGACTACTACATCCTCGTCGACATGTTCGGGTTCGCCGACATCGTCGACGCGATGGGCGGCGTCACGATGAAGGTCGACCAGCCGATCCCGTACGGGCTGGAGGGTGCCGTGCTGGAGCCCGGCCACCGGAAGCTGTCGGGCAAGGAGGCCCTTTGGTACGGGCGGTCGCGCACCAACAGCAGCGACTACGTCCGGATGGGCCGGCAGAAGTGCCTGATGCGCGCGATCGCCGAGCAGGCCGACCCGCAGACCGTCCTGACCAGCTTCGACAAGCTCGCCGCCGCGGCGAAGCGGACCCTGTCGACCGACATCCCGCAGGAGCTGCTGCCCGCGCTGGTGAAGCTGTCCAACAGGGTCAAGGACGGCGCGAAGATCAACAGCCTGCAGTTCGTGCCGCCGCTGATCTACACCGGCAGCCCCGACTTCGACCTGATCCGCAAGCTGACGTCCGAGGCGATCAACAGCGATCCCCGCCAGGTGAGCAGCCATCCGACCACGACCGCGAGCGCGTCGCCCGGGGCGACGCCGTCCGCGACGGAAGATCCGGACGGCGGCGGGACGCCGAAGGTCCCCAGCAAGCCGGTCTCCCTCGATTCCAGCTGCCCCAAGTGATCCCCCCGCCGGGGGCGCGGCGGGCGACACTGGTGAGGTGAAGAGGGCGCATCGGGTTCGCCAGGTCGTCAACGCGGTCAACCTCTCGACGGGGCTCGGGCTCCTGCTCGCCGCGACCGGCACGCCCGGTTCCCGCCGCCTCCGCCGGCTCCCGGACGGTCTGCTGCTCGCCGGCGGGTACCGGCTGCCGTTCCCGATCGCGCCCGCGTTCACGGTCGGCAACGTCGTCCTGGTGCGCGGCGACGCGTCCCGCCTGGAGAGCGTGTCCCGCGAGGCGGGCCGGTCGCGGCTGCTGCGGCACGAGGGACGCCACGCGACCCAGTACGCCTGGTGCCTGGGCCCCGTCATGATCCCCCTCTACGGGGCGTGCGCGGGCGTTTCGATGCTGCTGTGCGGGGACTGGGCTTCCTACAACCCCTTCGAGCGCCTCGCGGGCCTGGACGACGGCGGCTACGAGCGGCACCCGCTGCGCCCGTACCTGCGCACTCGGCGGCGGGGGGAGAATTGAGGAGGACGACTTCCTCGAAAGGCGGGTGCGGGTGCCCCAGATCCATGGCTGCGACGCCTACCGCGTGGTGATGGCGCGCGGACGGCGGCCGGAGAGCGTCCTCGTCCGCCTGGCCGGCGGCGACGCGGTCGGGTGGGGCGAGATGGCGGTCCCCGCCGGGCCGGGCGACGCCGGCGGCGCCTGGGCCGACATCGAGGAGCGCATGGGCCCCGCCCTCATCGGGCTGGAGTGGGAGCGTCCGGAAGACGTGTCCGCCGCCGCCGACCTCGGCGCCCGCGAGGCCGCCGCCGCCATCGACACCGCCTGCTGGGACCTGTGGTGCCGGACGCGGGGCCTGCCGCTCGCGCACGCGCTCGGCGGCACCCGCACCTCCATCGTGACCGGCGCGCGGATCTCGCCGGAGGCGACCCTCGACACGATCTCGGGCCGCGTCAACCAGGCCGTTGGAGCGGGCCACACCCGCGTCACGCTGGACATCCGTCCCGGCTGGGACATCGAGCCCGTCCGGGCGATCCGGCAGGCGTACCCGGCGCTCGCGCTCGTCGCCGACGCGGGCCACGCCTACACCGAGTCGCCCGAGCACCTGGACGTCCTGGAGGCGCTCGACTCCTACGGCGTCGCGGTGATCGAGCGCCCGTTCCCCGGCGGCGACCTCGCCGCGCACGCCCGGCTCCAGCTGCGCCTCAGCAGCGCGGTCGCGCCCGCGGTCGGCGACCTGGAGACCCTCGACGCGGCGCTGTCGCTGGACGCGGGCCGCGCGCTGCACCTGCGCCTCGACCGGCTCGGCGGGCTGACCGCCGCCCGCAGCGCCCACGACCTGGCGTACGCGGCCGGGTGGGACGTGTGGTGCAGCGGCTCGGGCGCGTTCGGCATCGGCCAGGCCGCGGCTGTCGCGCTGGCGTCGCTGCCGGGCTGCACGCTGCCGAGCGACGTGTCCGACCCGGCGGGCGGGCCGGTGTTCGTGACGCCGCCGGTCCGCTCGTCCGGCGGTGTCGTCGGCGTGCCGCTCACCCAGCCGGGCCTCGGCCACGGGATCGACGAGGAGCGCATCGAGCGGCTGGCGACCCGCCGGATGCGCCTGTCGGCGTGACGCCCGGCGCGGTCGCGGGCGCCCCGGTGTGGGTGGTGGCGGGGCCGCCCGGCTGCGGGAAGACGACCGTGGCGGAGCTGCTGCTGGCGCGGCTGCGTCCCGTCCCCGCGCTGCTCGACAAGGACACGCTCTACGAGCCGTTCGTCGAGGCGATCCTCGCGGCGTCCGGCCGTGACCCGGGCGAGCGCGAGGGCCCCTGGTACGACGAGCACGTCAAGCGGCACGAGTACGCCGGGATGACGGCGACGGCCCGGGAGATCCGCGCGCACGGCTGCCCGGTGCTGCTGAGCGGCCCGTTCACCGGCCAGATCCGCGCGCCGTCCCGCTGGGCGGAGTGGATTCGCGACCTCGGCGGCCCGCCCGTGCGCCTCGTCTGGATCAGGACCGACGCCGCCACGCTCCGCCACCGGCTGGAGCGGCGCGGCTCGCCCCGCGACACCGGCAAGCTCGCCGCGTTCGGCGCGTTCACCGCCCGGATGCGCCCGGACGAGCCGCCGCCCGTCCCGCACACCGCCGTCGACAACCGCCTGGCGGCGGAAAGATCACTGGCCGCCCAGCTGGACGATCTCCTCCCCTGACCCGCTAGTAGGACTTGGGGAGCCCCAGGGAATGCTGCGCGACGAAGTTGAGGATCATCTCGCGGCTGACCGGCGCGATCCGCATCAGCCGGACGACGCCCGCCAGCATCCCGACCCCGTACTCGGTGGTGAGCCCGTTGCCGCCGTGGGTCTGGATGGCCTGGTCGACGCAGTGGACCGCCGCCTCCGCGGTCGCGTACTTCGCCATGTTCGCGGCCTCGCCCGCGCCCGCGTCGTCGCCCGCGTCATAGAGCCAGGCCGCCTTCTGCGCCATCAGCCGCGCCAGCTCCAGCTCGATCTTGGCGGCGGCGAGCGGGTGCGCGAGGCCCTGGTGCGCGCCGATCGGCGTCTTGAAGACCTGCCGGTCGTTGGCGTAGGCGACGGCCTTGCCGAGGGCGAGCCGGCCGATCCCGGCGCCCATCGCGGCGGCCATGATCCGCTCGGGGTTGAGGCCGGCGAACAGCTGCAGGAGCCCGCCGTCCTCGTCGCCGACGAGCGCGTCGTAGGGCAGCCGGACGTCGTCGAGGTGGCAGATGAACTGCTTCTCCGGCGACACGATCTCCATGGAGATCGGCGTCCAGGTGAAGCCGGGCGCGTCCGTGGGGACGATGAACAGCGACGGCCGCAGGTTGCCCTTCTGGTCGTGGCTGCGCGCGACGAACAGGACGGCGTCCGCCTCGTCCACCCCGGAGATGAACGTCTTCTGGCCGCTCAGGACCCAGCCGTCGCCGTCGCGGCGCGCGGTGGTCGTGATGCGGTGGGAGTTGGATCCGGCGTCGGGCTCGGTGATCGCGAACGCCATCGTGACGGAGCCGTCCGCGAACCGCGGCAGCCAGTCCTTCTTCTGGCCGGCGGTGCCGGACCGCGCGATGATCGTGGCGCAGATCGCCGGGGACACGACCATGAGCAGCAGCGGGCAGCCCGCCGCGGCCAGCTCCTCGCACACGGCGGCGAGGTCGCCGATGCCGCCTCCTCCGCCGCCGTACTCCTCGGGCACGTTCACACCGAGGTAGCCGAGCCGCCCCGCCTCGGCCCACAGCTCCTCGGTCTTCTCCCCCGCCTTGGCCTTCTCCACGTAGTACGACGGGCCGTACTTGGCACCCAGCTCGGCCACGGCCGCCCGGAGCGCCCGGCGCTCCTCGCTCTCGACGAAGCTCATTCCGCGTTCCCTTCGGTATCGGCCGCCTTGCCGCTCGCCTCGATGACGGCGAGGACGGCACCGGATTCGACCTGCTGTCCCGCCGCGACGTTGAGTTCGGCGACCGTGCCGGCGGACGGGGCGGCGATGCGGTGCTCCATCTTCATCGCCTCCAGGACGACGAGGGTCTGCCCGGCCGCGACGTCCGCGCCGGGTTCGGTCTCGACGCGGACGACCGTCCCCGGCATGGGCGCGAGGAGGGAGCCGGGGGCGATCCGGCCGCTCGGATCCGCGAAGCGCGGAACGGGCCGGAGCGTCACGGCGCCGAGGCGGGAGTCGACGTGCACCGCGTCCCCGGCGATGGTCACCGCGAACGTCTCGCGCAGGCCGTCATGCTCCAGGACGACCCGCTCCGGCGCCGCGCTCACCAGCGACGTGCCGGGGCACAGCTCGGAGACCAGACCGTCCCTGTGCAGGTAGTAGTCGACGACGACCTGCCCGGACGGGCCCTCGAACGTCCTGCGCTGCGGCTGCGACCGGACGTTGCGCCAGCCGGACGGCAGCCCGCCGAGCACCCCGGCCGCGGACCGGTCCGCCGCGGCCTGCGCGAGCGCGGCGGCCAGCGCGGACACCCGGACGGCGGCCTCCCCGGCGAGCGGCGCGGCGAGCCGGTCCAGGCCGATGCGGTCGAGGTAGCCGGTGTCGGTGTCGCCGTCCAGGAAGCCGGGTTCCTCCAGGATCCGGACGAGCAGGTCGCGGTTGGTCGGCAGCCCGTGGACGCGGGCGCCGCGCAGCCCGGCCGCCAGCCGCCTGGCCGCGGCCGCGCGGGTCGGCGCCCACGCGATCAGCTTGGCGAGCATCGGGTCGTAGTGGACGCCGACCTCGCCGCCGGTCTCCACGCCGCTGTCGAGCCGCAGGCCCGGCCCAGGGGACGCGGGGACGGCGAACTCGACGTCCACGCCCGGTACCTCGAAGGTGTGCAGGACACCGCTCGCCGGACGCCAGTCGCGCGCCGGGTCCTCGGCGTAGAGGCGGACCTCGATGGCATGGCCGCGCGGCTCCGGCGCGTCGGCGGCGGGCAGGCGGGCGCCTTCGGCGATCTCGATCTGCAGCCGGACGAGGTCCACCCCGTACACGCACTCGGTGACCGGATGCTCGACCTGGAGGCGCGTGTTGACCTCCAGGAAGAAGAACCGGCCGTCGCGCGCGAGCAGGAACTCGACCGTCCCGGCGCCGACGTACCCGATCGCGCGGGCCGCGTTCGCCGCCGCGTCGCACAGCTCGGCGCGCAGTTCGGGCCCGACCGCCGGGGACGGCGCCTCCTCGACGATCTTCTGGTGGCGGCGCTGGATCGAGCATTCGCGCTCGCCGAGCGTCCAGACCGTCCCGTGCGCGTCGGCGAGGACCTGCACCTCGATGTGCCGGGCGCCCTCCAGCAGCGGCTCGCAGAACACGGTCGGGTCGCCGAACGCCGACTCCGCCTCGCGGCGCGCTCCGGCGACGGCTTCGTCCAGCTCGCCCGGCGCGCGGACGATCCGCATGCCGCGCCCGCCGCCGCCCGCGGACGCCTTCACCAGCAGCGGGAAGCCGGCGTCGCCCGCCTCGGCCGGGTCGAGTTCCGGCAGGACGGGGACGTCCGCGGCGGCCATCAGCTTCTTCGCCTCGATCTTGGAGCCCATCGCGGCGATCGCCTCCGGCGGCGGCCCGATCCAGGTCAGGCCCGCGTCGGCGACGGCCCGCGCGAAGCCGGCGTTCTCCGACAGGAACCCGTAGCCCGGGTGGACGGCGTCGGCCCCGGCGCTCTTCGCCACGGCCAGGAGCCGCTCGGCCGACAGGTACGTCTCCGCCGGGGACGCGCCGGGCAGCCGTCCGGCCACGTCCGCCTCCCGGACGTGCGGCGCGTTCGCGTCCGGGTCGGAGTGGACGGCGACCGTCCCGATGCCGAGCTCCCGGCAGGCGCGCAGCACCCGGCGCGCGATCTCGCCCCGGTTCGCGACCAGCACACTCTTGATCATTTCTCGCTCACCCGCTCACATCCGGAAGACGCCGAAGCCGCCGGCCCCGCGCACGGGCGCGTTGTGGACGACCGACAGGCACAGCCCGAGCACCGTGCGGGTGTCGCGCGGGTCGATGACGCCGTCGTCGTAGAGCCGTCCGGACAGGAAGAACGGCAGCGACTCGGCCTCGATCTGCGTCTCGACCATCTCCCGCATCGCGCGGTCCTGCTCGTCGTCGTAGGCCTGCCCGCGCGCTTCGGCGGCCTGCCGCGCCACGATCGACAGGACGCCCGCGAGCTGCTGCGGCCCCATCACCGCCGACTTCGCGGACGGCCAGGTGAACAGGAACCGGGGGTCGTACGCCCGGCCGCACATGCCGTAGTTGCCCGCCCCGTACGACGCGCCCATCACGATCGAGATGTGCGGGACCGTGCTGTTGGCCACCGCGTTGATCATCAGCGCGCCGTGCTTGATGATCCCTGCCTGCTCGTACTCCCTGCCGACCATGTAGCCGGTGGTGTTGTGCAGGAACAGCAGCGGCGTGTCGCTCTGGTTGGCGAGCTGGATGAACTGCGCCGCCTTCTGCGCCTCCGCGCTGAACAGGACGCCCTGCGCGTTGGCCAGGACCCCGATCGGGTAGCCGTGGACGCGCGTCCAGCCGGTGACGAGGCTCGTCCCGTACAACGGCTTGAACTCGTCGAAGCGCGAGCCGTCCGCGATCCGGGCGATGACCTCGCGCGGGTCGAACGGCACTTTCAGGTCTTCGGGGACGATCCCGGCGAGCTCTTCCGCGTCGTACAGCGGTTCCTCGACCGGGCCGGGACCGGTGCCGGGGCCCGGCGGCGGGCCGGGCTTGCGATGGTTGAGGTTCTTGACGATCTGCCGTCCGAGACGGAGCGCGTCGGCCTCGTCCTCGGCCATGTAGTCGGCGAGCCCGGACGTCCGCGCATGCATTTCAGCGCCGCCGAGTTCCTCGTCGCCGGCCTCTTCCCCGGTCGCCATCTTCACCAGCGGCGGCCCGCCGAGGAACACTTTCGCGCGCTCCTTGACCATGACGACGTAGTCGCACATTCCCGGAATATACGCACCACCCGCCGTGGAATTCCCGAACACGAGCGCGATCGTCGGGATCCCGGCCGCCGACAGCCGCGTGAGATCGCGGAACATCCGCCCACCCGGAATGAAGATCTCTTTCTGGGTCGGCAGATCGGCACCGCCCGACTCCACCAGGTTGAGGACGGGCAGCCGATTCTCCAGCGCGATATCGGACGCCCGGAAGCTCTTCTTCACCGTCCATGGATTGCTCGACCCGCCCCGCACTGTCGGATCGTTCGCCACGATCATGCACTCGACGCCCTCGACCACGCCGATCCCGGTGACGACGCTCGCGCCGACGGGAAAGTCGCTGCCCCACGCGGCGAGCGGGCTCAGCTCCAGAAACGGCGAGTCGGGGTCGAGCAGCAGCTCGATCCGCTCCCGCGCCAGCATCTTCCCGCGCTTGCGATGCCGCGTGACATACTTCTCGCCCCCTCCCTCCAGCGCCTTCGCGTGCTCGGCGTCGAGGGCCGCGAGCTTTTCCAGCATGGCGCGGCGCCGTTCCCGGTATTCCGGTGCGCGCGTGTCAAGGGTGCTCTTCAGCGTCAAAGGACAGCCTCCGGAATGTCGACGAGCCGTGACCGCAGCCACTCCCCCAATGCCTTGCCTTGCGGATCGAAGCGAGTCGATGCGGAAACCCCTTCTTGCAGCAGCCCTTCAACAACGAAATTCACCGCACGAAGATTGGGCAGCACATACCGCCGGACGACAAGCCCACGGGTTTCAGGCAGAAGCTCCTTGAGCCGCTCGACGCTGAGAAAAGGCTCCAGCCAGCGCCACTGATCATTCGTACGGGCCCACACGCCGATATTGGCGTCCCCGCCCTTGTCCCCGCTCCGCGCCCCGGCCACACGCCCCAGCGGCGCCCGGACCGTGAGCCTGCTGTCCACTGGTTCACCCGCCTCGACCGCGCCATCCCCGTTCGGGGTGTCGATCGTGGCCGGCGGAGGAGGGATGGGAACGCGGCGGCCGTCGTGGGTCACGGCCACATGCTCGACCGCCTCGTTCGGAACGAACGCAGGGGTGTAGACGCCATAGGGGCTCGCCTTGCCGGGCGGGGCCGTCATCGTGAAGCCGGGGTAGCCCGCGAGGGCCAGCTCCACCGCCGCGCCGCTGAAGGCCCGTCCGACCTTCTCCGGATCGGGGTCGAGGACGGCGCACCGGAGCAGCGCGGTCGCCTCGCCCTGCGTCGCGGGATCGGGCTTCGCGGCCCCGAGAAGCGTCCACTCGACGCGCGAGGGCGCGGCACCGCCGAACGCGGCCTCCATCTGCGCCTTGGCGAGATCCGCCTTCGCCTCGATACCGAGCCCCGTGAGGACGAACGTCATCTCATTGCGGTGGCCGCCGAGGTGGTTGAGGCACACCTTGGTGGTCGGAGGCGGCGCAGTCCCCCGCACACCGCTGATGCGCACGCGGTCGGGACCGTCCTGCGCCAGCTCGATCGTGTCAAAGTGCGTCGTCACGTCCGGACCGGCGTAGGAGGGCCCGCCGATCTCGTACAGAAGCTGCGCCGTGATGGTCTCGACGGTCACCGCTCCGCCCGTGCCGTTATGCTTGGTGATGACGCTGGACCCGTCGGCATGGATCTCAGCCACCGGAAAGCCCGGCGCCTTTACGTTGTAGATCTCTTCAAAGAAGGCGTAGTTGCCGCCCGTGGCCTGCGTCCCGCATTCCAGGACGTGCCCGGCGACGGTCGCGCCGGCCAGCGCGTCCCAGGCGTCCCGCCCCCAGCCGAAGTGCGCGGCGGCGGGCCCCACGACCAGGGAGGCATCGGTGACGCGCCCGGTCACCACGACGTCGGCGCCGTCTCGCAGGCACTCGGCGATCCCCCACGCGCCCAGATAGGCGTTCGCGGTCAGCGGCGCCCCGTACCGCTCGTGCCCGAAGCCCAGCTCCTCCGCCCGCGCGAGCAGATCGTCGCCCTCCACATGAGCGACCCGCACCTCTAGGCCGAGCCGTCCGGCCAACTCGCGCAGCCGTTCCGCGAGCCCCCGCGGGTTGAGCCCACCGGCATTGGCGACGATGCTGACGCCCCGCTCCACGGCGAGCCCGAGGCACTCCTCCATCTGCCGCAGGAACGTCGTCGCGTACCCGGCATCGGGATCCTTCAGCTTGCCGCGCCCCAGGATCAGCATGGTCAGCTCGGCGAGATAGTCGCCGGTCAGGACGTCCAGCGGCCCGCCCTCCAGCATCTCCCGCATCGCGGAGAACCGGTCGCCGTAGAAGCCCGAGGCGTTGCCGACCCGCAACGGTTGGCTCATGGCCCGAACCTTGCCAGCCTGGAAACAGAAAATCAATCACGCATGATTGTTCTTGCGGTCACAGGCGCACGACGACCCCGGCGGTAGCCCGCCGGGGTCGCCGAGGGGGTCAGAGATCGTGTTCGCGGGACGGCCGGCCGTTGTGACCCGCGAGACCTGCCATCCGACCGCGCCTCGATACGGATCAAATCGGCACTACAGCGTATCTACACCATTTAATCACTTAGGATGAATTACGGCCAATCGTTGAGTCGCGCTCACCGGGAGGCGGCTCGAAGCAAAGCGGCGCTTCTGAAGAAACCCAGCGTCGACTCAAGATCTCCCTATTACACTGTTGGCACATGAGTGAGCGCAGAAGAAGGGGCTCCCGGCGTGCGGTCGATCGCAGGCGGAAACTCTCCTGGCTCTTAGGTCGGCACAGAAAGCGGTCTGAGGCAGAACAGCAAGGCGATTCGGTAACTCGCGACACCAGGTATCTGGCCAGGGCGACAATCTTGGGGGCCATCATCGGCGCCCTCGCCGTCATTATCGCAGCGGTCATCAGGTTCATACCGGATTCCCGGCCCTCAGAGGGCGCCCAGATCGAACCGGTACCGACGACACCAACAGTTGTCCCAGCCACCCCAGTCCCGCCCACAACCCCCTCACCCTCGAAGACGAGGATTTCGCGTACCACGCGCCCACCCTCACCTCGAACTCCAGAAACACGACGCGCTCCGCCACCCAAACCAAAAGTGATCGTTTGCCGCATTCGATACTTCGTGAACATGAAGGGCGAAGTATTCAACGATGCCGAACAGGATATCGGTGGCGTAGAAGCGGGAGATGAGTTCCTCCGGGACCCGTCCAAGAAACCACCCTCGCGCGCTTTGGCCTATCGCTGGTTCGGCACCGTGAACCCAGGCACTTCCGAAAGTGTGACCGGCTGGGTCAAGAAGGAGAAGGTCGACGAAGCCGACAGGGTCTGCAAATAATCGGTCGGCAGGCAGGAAGCCGCCCACGACCCGGATCAGGAATCAAGCGCTCACGCTTGTTTCTCGCCGGCACCTTTTGGTTGACTGGGGGCCCACCGAGCCGAGGACTCCATGACCACGCAGGCACTCCGCGAACCGCGGCAGGACCGCAGCCGCGCCACGCGCCGCCGTCTGCTCGAGGCGGCCGTCGAGTGCCTCGCCTCGGTCGGGTGGGCCGGGACGACCGTCGCGGTCGTCGCCGCGCGCGCCGGCGTTTCCCGGGGCGCCGCGCAGCACCACTTCCGGACGCGCGAGGAGCTGGTGACGGCGGCGGTCGAGTACGGGTCCGAGGTGCGGGTTGCGCAGATGCGCAAGCGCCTGGACGTGCCGTCCGGGCACCGCCCGTCCACCCTGGACGTGGTGATGATGCTCGGCGAGATGTACACGACCCCGCTGTTCCGGGCCGCGCTGCAGCTCTGGGTCGCGGCCAGCTCCGACGAGCAGCTCCGCGCGCGGGTCCTTCCACTGGAGGCACGGGTCGGACGGGAGGCGCACCGCCTCACCGTCGAGGCCCTCGGCGCGGACGAAAGCGTCCCCGGCGTCCGGGAGACGGTCCAGGCGACACTCGACCTCGTGCGCGGCCTGGGCCTGGCCGACCTCCTCACCGACGACTCCGCCCGCCGCACCCGGCTGCTGCGCCAGTGGGCGACCACCCTCGACACGGCCCTGTCTCGCTGACCTCTAGGCTCACCGACCCCGGGGCAAGGATCTCGGGGTCAGACGGTCAGTTCGCGTAGCGGGTCACCGCCGTCGATGAAGACCCGCCCGCCCGGCGCCAGGGCCGCGGCGATGCACCGCTTCGCGGCCCGACCCGCCTCCGGGTGGCGGCCGTCGAGGGCGCCGACCCGGACCGCGAACACCAGGTCGAAGGGGGCCTCGCCGGGCTCCAGCGCGAAGTCCTCGATCGCGGCCTGCCGGACGCTCATCCGCCCCGACGCGATCTCGTCCGCCCCGGTGGCCTGCGCCTGAGCGACCGCCTTCGCGGACCGGTCGATCGCGAGGAGGTGCCCCGTTTCGAGCCGCGCCGCGACGGCCCGCGCGGCGGCGCCGGGCCCGCAGCCGATCTCCAGGACCCGCATGCCGGGTTCGAGCGGCAGCGCGTCCACGATCTTCGCCAGGCGAGGTGAAAGCGGCATGCCCCCGACGATATCGGACCAACCCGTTTCCTGAAGCATGGTTGACATGTGACCTTTTGGTCACCTATTTTCCAGGTGTGAAGGACGACGATCTGGCGTTCAAGGCGTTGGCGGACCCGACCCGCCGCTTCCTGCTCGACCTGCTGTTCGCCCGGGACGGGCGGACGCTCGGCGAGCTGGAGTCGGAGGTGGAGATGACCCGGTTCGGGGTCGCCAAGCACCTGCGGGTGCTGGAGGAGGCCGGGCTGGTGGTCGCGCGCCGCTCGGGCAGGGAGAAGCTGCATTTCCTCAACCCGGTGCCGATCCGGCTGATCCACGACCGGTGGATCGGCAAGTACACCGAGCGGCCCGCCGCGGCGCTCGCCGACCTCAAGAGAGAACTGGAGTCCGGTATGACGACGACCGAGACGAGCACCGGCGACGGCCGGACCGTCCACGTGTACCGCGTGTACATCAAGGCGACCCCGCAGGCCATCTGGGACGCGATCACCAAGCCGGAGTGGGCCGTGAAGTACGGCTACCAGGCGCCGGTCGAGTACGACCTGCGTCCCGGTGGCGTGTTCCGCGGGCTGGCCAGCGACGCCATGAAGGAGCACGGCGCCCCGGACGTGGTGCTCGACGGCGAGGTCATCGAGGCGGAACCGCCGCGCAGGCTCGTCCAGACGTGGCGCGCCCTGTACCTCGACGAGCCCGCCACCCGCCTCACCTACGAGATCGAGGACGACGAGCAGGGCATCTCGCGGCTGACCGTCACCCACGACGTCACCGGCGCGCCGCAGACCGCGGCGCAGACCAACGGCGAGCTACCGGGCGCCGGCGGCGGCTGGAGCCAGACGCTCAGCGACCTGAAGACCCTCCTGGAGACCGGCACCCCCCTCTACACCTGACGATTTCAACGGCTTTGGAGGCCGCCATGACCACCGACACGCTGAACTCCGCGGCCACGCCCCGGCTGGCGGTCCCCACCCGCGTGCTGCTCGGCTGCGGCGCAGTCGCGGGACCGCTGTTCGTCCTGCTCATCGCCGCGCAGGCCCTGACACGCGACGGGTTCGACGCCGCCCGCCACCCGCTGAGCATGCTCAGCCTCGGCGAGCACGGCTGGATCCAGACCGTCAACTTCCTGGTCAGCGGCGTGCTCGTGCTGGCCTCCGCCGCCGGGCTCCGCCGCGTCCTGGCACCGGGCTCCGCGGGGCGCGCCTGGGGCACCGCGCTCATCGCCGTCTATGGCGCGAGCCTGGTCTGGGCGGGCGTGTTCCCCACCGACCCGATGGACGGCTTCCCCGCCGGGACCCCCGCCGGCGCCGGCGAGGTCAGCTGGCACGGCATGCTGCACAACCTCGCTCCGGTCGGGATGGGCCTCGCGCTCAGCGCCGCGTGCCTGGTGTTCGCCCGCCGCTTCGCCCGCGAGGGACGGCGCGGCTGGACGATCTACAGCGTCGCCGCCGTGGCCGTCTATCTCGTCCTCGGCCTGGCCGCGTTCCCGGCGGGCGAGTACCGCCTGATGCTCGCCGGAGGCGCCGCCATCTGGACGTGGGCCGCGATGCTCTCCCTCACGTTCCTGATCGAGCCCGGCAACGACCGCCGCTCGTCCTGACCATTGACGGGACGCCGCGCCGAGCGCACTCTGAACACATGTTCAGAACAAGCGTTCAGATGGATCGTCCGCCGCGAGCGGCGCGGTTCCCGGCGTCGTGCGACGTGGCCGTGCTCGGCGGCGGGCTCGCCGGGATGGCCACGGCGGCGCGGCTCCAGGCGGCCGGGGTGTCCACGCTCGTGATCGAGGCGCACGGCCATGTCGGCGGCTGCGCGGGCTACTACCGGCGGCGCGGCTTCTCCTTCGACGTGGGCGCGACCACGATGGTCGACTTCGAGCCAGGCGGCGTCGGCGCGGAGCTGCTCGACAGCATCGGGATGGATCCCGTGCCCGGCGAGGCGCTGCCCGGCTACGTCGGCTGGCTGCCGGACCGCAAGGTCACCCTCTACCGCGACACCCGGGCATGGCACCGCGAACGGCTGCGGGCGCTCGGCGACGGCCCCGGGCATCGGGCGTTCTGGGCGCGGCTCGACCGGATCGCGCAGGTGTTCTGGGACGCGAGCCGCTCCGGCGTCCGGCTGCCGATGCGCCGCCCCGCCGACGCCGTGCACAACCTGCGGGCGCTCGGCCCGCGCGGCCTCCCGCTCGCCCGCCACCTGAACACCACGCTCGGGGACGCCCTCGCCCGGCACGGGCTGCGCGGCGACGCGCCGCTGGTCGGGCTGCTGTCGATGCTGGTGGAGGACACGGTGCACAGCACCGTCGACCGGGCGCCGCTCATCAACGCCGCGCTCGGCGTCACGATCCGCGGCGCGGGCCTGACCCGCGCCGACGGCGGCATGCGCGGCTTCTGGCGGCGCTTCACCGCGCACTACCGCGCGATGGGCGGACGGCTCCGCGTCGGCTGCCGGGTCGAGCGGGTATCCGGACGGCACGGGGCGTTCACCGTCCACACCGCCCGCGGCGCCGTCCACGCCCGGCAGGTGGTGAGCGCGCTGCCCGCCGCCACGACCGCGCGCGTCGTCCCCGATCTCGCCGGCCCGCTCCGCCCCTACCTGGAGCGGGACGCGAACGAGCTGGGCGGCGCGATCGTCGTGTTCCTCGGCGTCCCGGACGCCGAGGTCGCCGGACAGGAGTTCACCCACCACCAGCTGTTGCACGACTACGGCCGGCCGCTCGGCGACGGCAACAACATGTTCGTGTCGGTGTCCGCGCGGGGCGACACCGACAGCGCACCGCCCGGCGAACGCGCCGTCATGATCTCCACGCACACCTCGCTCGCCGGCTGGCAGGACCTGCCGGACGCCGACTACGAGGCCCAAAAGCACGCGATCGGGGAACGTCTCGTCGGCCTGGCGCGCCGCGTCCATCCGAATCTCGGCGAGCGGGCACGCGTGTGGGACGTCGGGACGCCGCGCTCCTACGAGCGATTCGCGTTCCGGCCCGGCGGCGCGGTCGGCGGGCCGCATCAGACGCCGGGCAACGCCAACCAGAACGCCGTCCCGCATTCGCTGGGCGTGCCGGGGCTATGGCTAGTCGGCGACTCGACCTGGCCCGGCCTCGGCACCGTGGCATGCGCGCTGGGCAGCAGGATCGTCGCGGACGAGGTGCGCAAGGTCGCGCGGCGGGCGGCGGTGACCCGATGACGCTGCCGAAGCTGTCCGAGCTCGGCCCCGACCTGCTCGTCACGACACGCCCGCGCCGCGCCCTCACGCTGTCCCTGCCGTATGCCGGGATCGCCCTGTTCGTCGCGGCGTGGCTCGCCGGATGGTGGTGGACGACGCCGCTCATCGCATTCGGGATCTTCGTCGCGGTGGTGACGGCGACGCACGACGTCGTCCACCGCTCCCTGGGCCTCGGCAGACGCGCCACGGAGTCGGCCCTGTTCCTGCTGGGCGCCGTGCTGCTGGAGAGTGGTCACGCCTACCGCACCACACATCTGCAACACCACCGGACGTTCCCCAGCGACGACGACCCGGAGGGATATCCTGCTGACCTGTCCGCGCTGGGCGCGATCCTCTACGGTCCGGTCTTCCTCGCCCGCCTGTGGTGGTGGGCGTATGGACGCAGCCGGGCGGGCCAGCGGCTGTGGCTGCTGGCGGAGGCGGCGCTGCCGTTCGCGGCGGTCGCGGCCGGCGTCGCCTGGTCGCGCGGGCTTCTCGCGTACGCCGTGATGATGATCGTGGGAAGCTGGGTGTATCCGCTGCTGACCGTCCACCTGCCGCACCGGCACTACGGGGACACGCCGCTCACGCAGACCCGCACGCTGCGCGGACGCGTCGTCCCCGCCCTGTTCCTGGAGTTGACGTACCACTTGGAGCACCATCTGTACCCGCAGGTGCCGAGCCACCATCTCGCGCGGCTCGCGCGGCGCCTCGACCCCGTCCTCGACGAGGCGGGCGTGAAGCCCTGGAAAGTGATCTGAGCGCATGGCGCCACGGGCGGAGACCAGGAACCGTCTCCTCGACGCGGCCATCCGGACGCTCGCCGTCGAGGGCTACGGCGGGACGACCGCCCGCTCCATCGCCCGTACGGGCGGCTTCGCGCCGGGCGTCATCTACTACCACTTCGACGACCTGGAGGCCCTGCTCGTCACGGCCCTCCGGCACACGAGCCAGGCCAGGATGGCGCGCTACGAGGAGGCCCTCGGCTCCTGCACGGACGCCGCCGACCTCATCACCCGCCTCCGCGCGCTGTACGCCGAGGACATGGCGGACAAGGGACACATCGACGCCGTCCAGGAACTCGTCACAGCGTCGGCGACATCACCGCGGCTGCGTGCGGAAGTGCTCGCGCACGTCGATTCCTGGTCGGATTTCGCCGCTTCCGCAGTGGCGCGTCTCGTCGAGGGAACGGCGTTCGAGGAACTGGTGCCGTCACGCGACATCGGCATGATCGCGGTCGCGATGTTCCTCGGCATCCAGACCCTCATCCACCTGGACGGCGACCGCTCCCGCATCGAGTCCCTCTTCGCCATCGCCGAACCCGCCGCCATTCTCTGGGACACCTTCACCGGCGGCGGCCACAAACCAAACCCCGACAAATAAGGAAGGCCCCGCCGTTGTCGGCGGGGCCTTCCCCATAGGAAATGTCCGGCGGTGTCCTACTCTCCCACACAGTCTCCCATGCAGTACCATCGGCGCTGAAGGGCTTAACTTCCGGGTTCGGGATGGGAC
>NZ_JBIRAX010000005.1:0-661944 GCF_044326375.1 Actinomadura sp. 3N508 | reverse complement strand
GGGGGGGGGGGGGGGGGCCCCGGGGGGGTAAACGGTGGTGTCGCGGTGGGGTGGTGGCCGCGCGGGTGCGGGTGGGCGTGGCGGCGGGAGTGTGATCTACGACTCGGTGGGGCCGCCGGGCGTGGCGGCGCCGTCCGGTGTGGCGGCGCCCCCTTGGGGGGCGGGGTGGGCGGCTTTGGCGGGGCGGCGGCGGCGCGCGGGCGGGGTGACGCCGTCGGCGAGGCGGCGGGCGGTGACGAGGAAGCCGGTGTGGCCGATCATGCGGTGGTCGGGGCGGACGGCGAGGCCGTCGACGTGCCAGGTGCGCAGGAGGGTCTCGGAGGCGTGGGGTTCGGCGAAGGCGCCGTGGGCGCGGAGGTCTTCGACGACGCGGGACATCTGGGTGGTGGTGGCGATGTAGGCGCAGACGATGCCGCCGGGGATGAGGGCTTTGGCGACGGCGTCGAGGCATTCCCAGGGGGCGAGCATGTCGAGGACGACGCGGTCGACGTCGGTTTCGGCGAGGTGGTGTTCGAGGGCGCCGAGGGTGAGGTGCCAGGCGGGGTGGGGGCCGCCGAAGAACCTTTCGACGTTGGCGCGGGCGATGTCGGCGAAGTCGGGGCGGCGTTCGTAGGAGGAGACGAGGCCGTGGGCGCCGACGGCGCGGAGGAGGAAGCAGGTGAGGGCGCCGGATCCGGCGCCTGCCTCGACGACGCGGGCGCCGGGGAAGATGTCGGCCATGGCGACGATCTGCGCGGCGTCCTTGGGGTAGATGACGGCGGCGCCGCGGGGCATGCGGAGGGCGAAGTCGGCGAGGAGGGGCCGGAAGGCGAGGTATTCGGTGCCGCCGGTGGAGCGGTAGACGGTGCCTTCGGGGCTGCCGATGATGTCGTCGTGGGGGACGGAGCCCTTGTGGGAGTGGTAGAGCTTGCCGGGCTGGAGGGTGATGGTGTTGATGCGGCCTTTGGGGTCGGTGAGCTGAACCTGGTCTCCGGGCCGGAACGGGCCGTGGGGGGCGCGGCCGGGTGTGGTCGAGGGGTCGTTCGGCTGGGGTTCGCTCATGAACGTCAAGGCTAGCGGCGTGCGGGGCCCGGTCTGGACGCGGTCCGCGGGGGCCTGCGCGGCGGGTCAGATGCCGGCGAAGGCGCGGTCGAGGTCGGCGGCGACGAGGACGCCGTAGACGCGGCCGCCGGGTTCGAGGAGGAGGTACTCGGAGGCGGGTGCGCGGCGGAGCGCGTCCATGAGGTCTTCGCCGGAGATGTCGACGGGGAGGGTGAGGCGTTCGTCGACGCCGCGGGAGAGGTCGCCCGCGGTGACCCAGGGGCGGCGGTGTTCGGGCGTGGCGGTGACGGCCTTCTCACTGACGAGGCCGAGGGGCTTGCCGTCGTGGTCGGCGATGACGATGGCGCCGGCGTGGTCCTCGTGGGCGCGGCGGATGGCTTCGGCGAGGGGGGTGTCGGCGGTGACGAGGGTGGCGCGGCGGGCGAGGCGGCGGGCGGACAGCAGGGGGATGCGGTCGCGGACGTGTTCGGCGCGGATGGCGTGGGTGGCGCCGACCCAGATGAAGGACGCGACGAGCGCGGACCAGAGGAGGGCGAGCCAGCCGATGCCCTCTCCCGCGCCGGTGCCGTAGGTGGCGAGGAGGGCGCCGCCGATGAGGGTGGCGATGGCGACGCCGCGGCCGACCCAGCCGGCGATGATGGCGCCGCTGCGGCTGCGTCCGGTGGCCTTCCAGACGGCGGCGCGGACGAGGCGGCCGCCGTCGAGGGGCAGTCCGGGCAGGAGGTTGAAGACGCCGACGAGGAGGTTGGCGAAGGTGAGGGCGTCGACGAGGAGGAGCGCGACGTCGGGCATGGGGACGACGGCGCGGGCGAGGAGGCCGATGCCGGCGAGGACGAGGTTGACGAGCGGGCCGGCGAAGGCGATGAGGAACTCGCGGCCGGGGGTGGGGGCTTCGCGTTCGATGGAGGTCTCGCCGCCGAGGACGTGGAGGGTGACGGACCGGACGGGGAGTCCGAAGGCGCGGGCGGTGACGGCGTGGCTGAGTTCGTGGACGAACACCGAGCCGTAGAGCAGGACGGCGTAGGTGAAGGCGACGAGGTAGCTGGCGGGGCGTTCGACGACGTCGTGGACCTGTCCTTCGAACATGACGGTGACGAGGACGGCGACCAGGAACCAGCTGGGCGAGACGAAGATGGGGACGCCGAAGAGGCGGCCCATGAGGAGGCCGGGCCGCGGGGTGGGGCCGTCGCCGGGGCCGGTGCCGCCGGCGGGCGTCTTGCCCTCGGTCGGGGGCGCGCTGTGTGTCACGCCACCGATGCTACGGCCCTGGTGCCGCGGGCCGACCGGGTGGTCGGGGTCGGGGGGCCCGGCGGGGTGCGGGATTTCGTCGGGGGTGTCGCCTAGTGTGCTGTGCCATGACGACGACCGAGGCGGGTAGTGAGGCGTCCGTTCCGACCGCGCGCGGGGAGGCGGGCGGGGACGGGCCGGGGGCCGTGGAGGTGGTCGGGTCGTTGTCGCCGTCGCGGGCGAGCGATTTCATGACGTGCCCGCTGCTGTACCGGTTCCGGGTGATCGACCGGCTGCCGGAGCGGCCGAGCAGGGCGGCGGTGCGGGGGACGCTGGTGCACGCGGTGCTGGAGCGGCTGTTCGATCTTCCGCGGGGCGGGCGGACGGCCATGGCGGCGCTGGAGATGCTGGGCCCGGAGTGGGAGCGGCTGGTCGAGGCGGAGCCGGAGCTGGCGGGGCTGTTCGAGGACGGGGACGGCGGGGACGCGGAGCGGGCGGAGTGGCTGGGGCAGGCGCGGCGGATGGTGGAGCGGTACTTCACGCTGGAAGATCCGCAGCGGCTGGAGCCGGCGGAGCGGGAGCTGTTCGTGGAGACGGTGCTGGATTCGGGGTTGAAGCTGCGGGGCTACATCGACCGGGTGGACGTGGCGCCGAGCGGCGACGTGCGGATCGTGGACTACAAGACGGGGACGGCGCCGCGCGCCGATTTCGAGGCGCGTGCGCTGTTCCAGATGAAGTTCTACGCGCTGGTGCTGTGGCGGCTGCAGGGGCGGGTTCCGCGTCTTCTGCAGCTGATGTATCTGGGGAACGGGGAGGTTCTGCGGTACGAGCCGGACGAGTCGGATCTGCGGGCGACGCAGCGGAAGGTGGAGGCGCTGTGGGAGGCGATCCGGCGGGCGATGGACACGGGCGAGTGGCGGGCGCGGTCGGGCCGGCTGTGCGACTGGTGTGACCACAAGGAGCGGTGCCCGGAGTTCGGTGGCACTCCCCCGCCGCTGCCGGCGGCGCCGGTGCGCCGTCCGTCTCCCGCCGATCTGGAGGGCGTGTCCGGCGTGCAGGCCGCGGCCCGTGAGCGCGACGACCTGTAGCCCTGCCGAGTGCCCGTAACCCGTTCTGGCGCCCGGAGGCGCAGGGTGGGTCGCGGGGTGGATGGAGTGGGTGGGGCGTAGGGGCTGGGTGGGGCCGGGGCGGTGTCCGCAGGCGGATCGGGGCGGTGGATGCGTCCTCCTTGGGGAGGACTGCGGATCCGCGTACAGGATGGCTCACGACCTGGCGCGACCTCCTAGGGTGAGAGTCGTGTCACCCCGCATCCGTGGTCTTCATTCCTTCCGCGCCTGGCTGCAGGCGCGTCCGCTGGCAGCGGACACGCTGCTGGCGTTCGGGCTGCTGCTGGCGGGGCTGCCGCAGATGCTGCTGCAGGAGCTGCCGAAGACCGAGGAGTTCGAGGCATTCCGGGACCCGGACCTGTGGAGCGTGCTGGTCGTCGTCGTGGTGACGATGTCGCTGCGGTGGCGGCGGCGCCATCCGCTGCCGGTGCTGCTGTTCATCGTGGTGGGCGAGCTGGTGCTGGCGCTCGGGGACTATCCGCCGTCGGCGTCGGACGTGCTGGCGTACCTGATCGCGATCTACAGCATCGCCGCGCACCGGGGGCTGGCGCAGAGCGCGCTGGGCGGGCTGGTGGCGCTGACGCATCTGCTGGTGTATCTCGCGCTCCTGCCGGTGTCGACGTCGGCGGTCGAGATGCTGACGAACTTCGTGCTGCTGATCGGGGTGTGGGTGCTGGGCCGGAACCTGCGGCTGCGGCGCGCGTACTTCGCCGAGCTGGAGGATCGCGCGGCGCGGCTGGAGCGGGCGCGGGGCACCGACGCGCGGGCGGCGCGGATCGAGGAGCGGTCGCGGATCGCGCGGGAGCTGCACGATGTGGTCGCGCATCATGTGAGCGTGATGACGGTGCAGGCGGGCGCGGCGCGGCGGATCATCGACCGGGATCCGGGCAGCGCGCGGGAGGCGATGTCGACGATCGAGGAGGTCGGGCGGACGGCGCTGAGCGAGATGCGGCGGATCGTCGGGGTGCTGCGGACGGACCGGGATCCGGAGCGGGCGGGCCGGGAGCTGGCGCCGCAGCCGGGCCTGGGCGATCTCGGGGAGCTGCTGGATCACGTCCGGGAGACGGGGCTGTCGGTGCAGCTGTGGATCGAGGGTGAGGCGCGGCCGCCGTCGCCGGGGGTGGACGTGGCGGCGTTCCGGCTGATCCAGGAGGCGTTGACGAACACGCTGAAGCACGCGGGCCCGCAGGCGCGGGCGTGGGTGCGGCTGTACTACGGGGACGGGGACCTGACGGTGGAGATCGAGGACGACGGGCGCGGCACGGCGACGTTCATGGCGGAGGACGGCGCCAATCCGGGGCACGGCCTGGTCGGCATGTACGAGCGGGTGGCGCTGTACGGTGGCGAGTTGAAGATCGGTCCGCGGGTCGGTGGCGGGTTCGGGGTGCGGGCCCGTTTCCCGCTGGAGGCGTGAGATGCCGGAAGGCCGTAGGTTGGGCGGGAGTCCCGTAGGTTCGGGTGGGAGCGCCGTAGGTTCGGGCGAGGGCGCTGTGAGGCGAGGAGCGGGCACGATGGACGGAGCGGGACGCCGAGCGGGTGGAGCGGCGCGATGACGACGGTGCGGGTGCTGCTCGTCGACGATCAGCCGCTGCTGCGGACGGGGTTCCGGCTCATCCTGGAGGCGGAGCCGGACATCGCGGTGGTCGGTGAGGCCGGGGACGGTGCGGCGGCGGTGGAGCTGACGCGGTCGCTGCTGCCGGACGTGGTGCTGATGGACATCCGGATGCCGGGGGTCGACGGGATCGAGGCGACCCGCCGGATCATCCGGGAGGGTGCGGCCTCGCACGATCCGAAGGTGCTGATCCTGACGACGTTCGATCTGGACGAGTACGTGATCGAGGCGGTGCGTGCGGGGGCGAGCGGGTTCCTGCTGAAGGACTCCCCGCCGGAGGATCTCGTGCAGGCGATCCGGATCGTCGCGGCGGGTGATGCGATCGTGGCGCCGTCGGTGACGCGGCGGCTGCTGGACAAGTTCGCGACGCGGCTGCCCGCGGTGCGGGACGCGTCGCCGCCGCCCGGCCTGGACACGCTGACGGAGCGGGAGCGCGAGGTGCTGGGGCATGTGGCGCGGGGCCAGTCGAACGCGGAGATCGCGGCGGAGCTGGTGGTGAGTGAGACGACCGTGAAGACGCACGTGGGGAACGTCCTGGCGAAGCTGGGGCTGCGGGACCGGGTGCAGGCGGTCGTGTACGCGTACGAGACGGGTCTGAGCCGCCCGGGCCAGAGCTGACCCGTACCGGGGCCGGGCCTGACCTTGTAGGGCGCCGTGGAGGCGTGCCGAGCTCTCAGGGACGTCCCTGAGGGCTCGGCGTGCCCGTATCGGCGCAGGTGCCGGGCCTGGTGGTGCGGCGGGTCCGGGGCCGGTGGGCGCGGCGGGTTCGGGGTGGGCCCCTGAGACGCCCCCGTCTTCCGGATGGACGGGTCTACTCCGCTGGTACGAGCGGAGGGTCCCTTCTACTGCCTTGGGTGGACCGGCAAGTCCGTTCCTGAGGGGCATCACACGAGATCGTTCGCCTTCTAGTGTTTTGAGCGTCGGATCGCCGGGGGGACGGCGCGGTCGCGACACGCAACCAGTCCAGCTCACTCACTCTCGGGAGTTTCACGTGACGAACACCGCCCCATCGACCGCCGGCGCGAAGACCGCGCCCGGGGCGGGCGACTTCGCCGCACGGACCCAGCGGATCGCGAAGGTGTACGGGCGCGGCGACGCCCAGGTCGTCGCGCTCGACGGGGTCACGGTCGGCATTCCCCGCGGCCGCTTCACCGCGATCATGGGCCCGTCCGGGTCCGGGAAGTCGACCCTCATGCACTGCATGGCGGGCCTGGACTCGGTGGACTCCGGTGAGGTGTTCATCGGCGACACCGAGCTGACCCGCCTGAAGGACAAGCAGCTGACGCGGCTGCGGCGCGACAAGGTCGGGTTCGTGTTCCAGGCGTTCAACCTGGTCCCGACGCTGACGGCGCTGGAGAACATCACGCTGCCGATGGACATCGCCGGCCGCAAGCCCGACAGGGAGTGGCTGGACCAGGTGATCGACACGGTGGGGCTGCGGCCGCGGCTGAAGCACCGCCCGACGGAGCTGTCGGGCGGGCAGCAGCAGCGTGTCGCGTGCGCCCGCGCGCTCGCCGCCCGTCCCGCGATCATCTTCGCGGACGAGCCGACGGGGAACCTCGACTCCAAGTCCGGCGCGGAGGTCCTGGGGTTCCTGCGGGACTCGGTGCGGGGCATGGGGCAGACGATCGTGATGGTGACGCATGACCCGTCCGCGGCGGCGTACGCCGACCAGGTGCTGTTCCTGACCGACGGGCAGATCGTCGACACGATGCAGGGGCCGACGGCGGAGCGGGTGCTGGAGCGGATGAAGGGCTTCGAGACGGGCGCCGCCCGCCCCGCGCAGCCCGACGCCCAGCCGGGCGCGCGGTCTGCCGGGCAGCCGGGCGCGCAGGGGCCGGGGGTCGCGGCGCGATGATGGGCAAGGTCACGCTCCGCAACCTCGCGGCGCACAAGATCAGGCTGGTGCTGACGGCCGTCGCGGTGATCCTCGGCGTGGCGTTCGTGGCCGGCACGCTGATCTTCACCGACAGCATGAACAAGCAGTTCGACGACCTGTTCAGCCGGATCGGCACGAACGTGGCCGTCGACGTCCGCGCCAAGAAGGTCCTGGAGGGCGACGACGACGGGATGGCGGCGCAGCCGGTCCCGGCGAGCGTGCTGAAGGCGCTGGAGGGCGTCGAGGGCGTCAAGGACCCGAAGGGGAACGTCACCGGGTACGCGGCGGTCGTCGGCAAGGACGGCAAGGTCGTCGGGACGCCGCAGGACGGGCCGCCGCAGATCGGCGCGAACTGGACCGGCACCGGGACCTACGACCTGGCGTCGGGCCGCGCGCCGCAGGGGCCGGGCGAGGTCCTCCTCGACGACCGCACCGCGGAGAAGGGGAAGCTGGCCGTCGGCGACACCGTCCAGGTCCTCACGCAGGGCCCGCCGCAGCGGATGCGGGTCGTTGGTCTCATCGACGCCGGGAACCTGATGGGCGCGACGCTCACCGCGTTCGACACCCCGACGGCGCAGCGGCTGATGCTGAAGCCCGGCTACTTCAGCGACATCGAGATGGGCTCCACGGGCCCGTCGCAGGCGGAGCTGCGCGACCGGGTCGCGAAGGTCCTGCCGGCCGGGATGGAGGCCGTCACCGGGGAGCAGCTCCGCGAGGAGTCCAAGAGCGACATCGCGACGATGATGAACTTCTTCCGGACGTTCCTGCTCGTGTTCGCGCTCATCTCGATCTTCGTCGGGGCGTTCATCATCTTCAACACCTTCTCGATGCTGGTCGCGCAGCGGACCCGCGAGCTGGCGCTGCTGCGCGCGGTCGGCGCGGCCCGCGCGCAGGTGACGCGGGCGGTGATCGGCGAGGCGATCGCGGTCGGGATCGTCGGGTCCACGCTCGGGCTGGTGGCCGGGGCGGGCCTGGCGACGATGCTGCAGTCGCAGGTCGGGGACGCCGGTGACGGCGGCCTGACGTTCACCGCGACGCCGGTGATCTGGTCGTACGTGGTCGGGATCGTGGTGACGGTGGTGTCGGCGTACTTCCCGGCCCGGCGCGCCGCGAAGATCCCGCCGGTGGCGGCGATGCGCGACGACGTCGCGCTGCCGCAGCGGTCGCTGCGGATCCGGGTCGCGCTCGGGTCGCTGCTGACCCTGGCCGGTGCGGGCCTGATCGCGGTGGGCCTGGCCGGCAACGGCGGCAACCCGGTGATCCCGGTGGGCGCGGGCGCGTTCGCGGTGTTCATCGGCGTCGCGATGCTCGCGCCGGTGATCAGCGTGCCGGTGCTGCGGGTGCTGGGCGCGCCGGCGGCGCGGCTGATGGGGTCGCCGGGGCGGCTGGCGCGGCAGAACGCGCTGCGCAACCCGCGCCGTACCGCCGCGACCGCGGCCGCGCTGATGATCGGCCTGGCGCTGATCACCACGGTGAACGTGCTCGGCGCGACGATGCGGGCGTCGGTCGACGACCAGATCGACGCGCAGTTCGGCGCGGACTACCTGGTCGAGTCGGAGGGCATGGGCGGTGTCGCCGCGGGCGCCGCGGAGAAGATCACGGCGGTGCCGGGGGTGACGGCCGCCTCGCCCGCCTACGAGGGCGACGCGAAGATCGCCGGGAAGAACACGTGGTTCACGGCCGCCGACGGCGCCATGGTCGCGAAGGCCGCGAAACTGAAGATCGTGTCGGGTGGCACCGACCTCGGGAACGCCGGGATCATGGTGGACGAGGACACCGCGAAGGACAACGGCTGGAAGGTCGGCTCCGCGGTGCCGGTGCAGTTCACCGACGGGAAGACCGAGCAGCTGACGGTGACCGGGGTGTACACCAGGAGCGACCTGATCGGGAGCCGGCTGGTGTCCCCGCAGGTGTATCTGCGGCACACCGTGAACCCGTCCGTGGCCACGATCGTGGTGGACGCGGCGGCGACGACCGCGGCGACCAAGACCGCGCTGGAGACGGCGCTGAAGGACTACCCGAACCTGAAGGTGTCCGACCAGTCGGCGCTGAAGGAGGACGCCCGCAAGCAGGTCGACGGGTTCGTGACGTTCCTGACGATCCTGCTGATCATGTCCGTCATCATCGCGGCCGTCGGGGTGGTCAACACCCTCGCGCTGTCGGTGATCGAGCGGACCCGGGAGATCGGGCTGCTCCGCGCGATCGGGATCTCCCGGCGGCAGCTGCGCCGCATGATCCGGCTGGAGTCCATCATGATCGCGGTGTTCGGCGCGGTGCTCGGCATGGGCATCGGGGTCGCGTTCGGCGCGGCGCTGCAGAACGCGCTGGCCGACGAGGGCCTCGGCGTCCTCGCCGTCCCGTACGGGACGCTCGCCGTCTACCTGGTGGTCGCCGCGGTGATCGGGGTGCTGGCGGCGCTGTGGCCGGCGTGGCGGGCGGGGCGGATGGACGTCCTGAAGGCCATCGCCACCGAATAGCCGCCACCGAATAGCCGCCACCGAACGACCCCGGCGGGGGACGTGAAAGACCCGGCCGCCTCCACGTGGAGGGGCCGGGTCTTTCGCGTGCTCGGACGAGCGACCGTGCGACCGTGGGCGAACGAGACGATCTGGTCGGGCCGGACGCGGTCAGTCGGTCGGTTCGGCGGGGTCGTCGGCGGGCGCGGGGGCCTGCGCGACGGCGGCCTTGGCGACCGCGTCGGTGGCGCTGACCGTGGTGTTCTCCGGGAAGTGGCAGGCGGCCTGGTGGCCGGGGCTGAGCTCCACCAGCGGCGGCTCGACCTGCTTGCAGATGTCCTGCGCCTTCCAGCAGCGGGTGTGGAACCGGCACGCGGGCGGCGGGTCGAGGGGGCTCGGCACGTCGCCCTGCAGCCGGATCCGCTTCCGCTCGCCCCGCTGGGCGGGGTCGGGGATCGGCACCGCGGACAGCAGCGCGTTGGTGTAGGGGTGCATGGGCCGCTCGTACAGGTCGGCCCGGTCCGCCAGCTCGACGATCTTGCCGAGGTACATGACGGCGACGCGGTCGGAGATGTGCCGCACCACCGACAGGTCGTGCGCGATCACCACGTAGGTGAGGTCGAGCTCGTTCTGCAGGTCTTCGAGCAGGTTCACGACCTGCGCCTGCACCGACACGTCCAGCGCCGACACCGGCTCGTCCGCGACGATCAGCTTCGGCTTGAGGGCGAGGGTGCGGGCGATCCCGATGCGCTGCCGCTGCCCGCCGGAGAACTCGTGCGGGTACCGGTTGTAGTGCTCGGGGTTCAGGCCGACGAGCTCCAGGATCTCCTGGACGGCCTTCTTCACGCCCTGCTTGGCCTCGATGTTCTGCAGCCTGAACGGGGCCCCGACGATCGCGCCGACCGTCTTGCGCGGGTTCAGCGAGGAGTACGGGTCCTGGAAGATCATCTGAAGGTCGCGGCGGAGCGGCCGGAGCCGGCCCTGCGACATCTTCGTGATGTCGTGCCCCTCGAAGACGATCTTCCCGAAGCTCGGGTCGAGGAGCCGCATGATCATCCGGCCGGTGGTGGACTTGCCGCAGCCCGACTCCCCCACCAGCCCGAGGGTCTCGCCCTTGCGGACGGAGAACGACACGCCGTCGACGGCCTTCACCGCCGCGACCTGCCGGCGCAGCAGCCCCGCCGTGACGGGGAAGTGCTTGCCGAGGTTCTCCACCTCCAGGAGGGTCTCGCCCTCCCGGAAGGGACGGGCCGCGTCCGCCGGGGTCTTCGTAGTGCTCACCACAGTCTCGTTCCCACCCGTGCTCGTCACAGCTTCGGCCGGATCTCGTCGGCCCAGATCTCCCGGCGCTTCTCCAGCGGCAGATGGCACGCCGCCTTGTGGCCGGGTTCGAGCTCGATCAGCTCGGGCCGTTCCGTCGTGCTCTTGCCGTCGTTCATGTCCGCGTAGGGGCAGCGGGGATGGAAGGCGCACCCGGACGGCACGTTGATCAGGCTCGGCGGCGACCCGACGATCGGCAGCAGCCGGTCGGAGCGCTCGCGGTCGAGCCTCGGCATCGAGCCGAGCAGCCCCCACGTGTAGGGGTGCAGCGGCCGGTGGAAGGCGTCGTCCACGGAGGCGTACTCGACGGCGCGGCCCGCGTACATGACCAGGATGTCGTCCGACAGCTCCGCGACGACCCCCAGATCGTGGGTGATCATGATGACGGCGGAGTTGAACTCCTGCTGCAGGTCGCGGATCAGGTCCAGGATCTGCGCCTGGACGGTCACGTCCAGCGCGGTCGTGGGCTCGTCGGCGATGAGCAGCTCGGGGTCGCACGACAGCGCCATCGCGATCATGGCGCGCTGCCGCATGCCGCCGGAGAACTGGTGCGGGTAGTCGTCGACCCGCTTGTCCGGCTTGGGGATGCCGACCTTGCCGAGCATGTCGATGGCGTGCTTGCGCGCCACCTGCTTCGACACGTCGTTGTGGACCCGGTACGCCTCGATGATCTGGTGCCCGACCGTGTAGAACGGGTGCATCGACGACAGCGGGTCCTGGAAGATCATCGCCATGTCGCGGCCGCGGAGCCGGCGGACCTCGGTCTGCGAGGCGCCGACTAGCTCCTTGCCGTTCAGCCAGATCTCGCCGGATACCTTGGAGTTGCGCTTGTTGTGCAGGCCGAGGATGCCGAGGCTCGTGACGCTCTTGCCCGATCCGGACTCGCCGACGATGCCGAGGGTGCGGCCGCGTTCCAGCTGGAACGACAGCCCGTCCACCGATTTGACCAGGCCGTCGTCGGACGGGAAGTGGATCTTCAGGTCGCGGACCTCGAGGAACGCGGCGGGCGCCTCGCCGGTGCCCGCCTTGTCCGCGGTGGGCGCGGTGCCGGTCATCAGCCCAGCCTCACTCTCGGGTCGACGATGGCGTACAGCAGGTCGACGATCAGGTTGATCACCACGATGGAGAACGACGTGATCAGCGTGACGCCGAGCACCATGGGCAGGTCGCCGCTGCGGATCGAGTCGATCGCGAGGCGGCCGAGGCCCGGGATGCCGAACGTGCTCTCGGTCAGCACCGCACCGCCGAGGAGCAGGCCGAGGTCCAGGCCGAACACCGTCATGATCGGGGTCAGCGACGCGCGGAGCGCGTGCTTGGTCACGACGGTCTTCTCCGGCAGACCCTTGGCCCGGGCGGTGCGGATGTAGTCCTCGTTCATCGTTTCCAGCATGCCCGCTCGGGTGAGCCGCGCGTACATCGCCGCGTAAAGGAACGCGAGCGTCACCCAGGGCAAGACCAGCGCCTGGAACCATTTCACCGGATTGGCGGTGATGCTGGTATAGCTGCCGCCGCCGGGAAATATCTCGATGCTGTAGGAGAACAGCGCCAGGGACACCAGACCTGTGAAGTAGATGGGCAGCGACACGCCGCTCAGCGCGATCACCATCGCGGTGCGGTCCCAGAGGCTTCCCCGCCGGAGCGCCGAGATGACGCCGATGGTGATGCCTCCGACGAGCCAGATGACCGCGGCGCCGAGCGCGAGCGACGCCGTCGCCGGGGCCCGGTCGAGCAGCGTCTCGCGGACGGGCTGGCTGCTGCGGAAGGAGTATCCGAAGCACGGTGCCGGGCAGTGGTCGGTGACGGGGCCTGCCTTGTAGTCCCGGCCGGCGACGATGCCCTTGAGGTAGTCCCCGTACTGCACGAGGACGGGGTCGTCGAGGCCGAGCCGTTCCTTGGTGTCCTGGATCGCCTCCGGCGTCGGCGCCTTCCCGACGAACCCGGCCGCGATCTGGTCGGTGGTCTGTCCCGCCAGTTTCGGCAGCCAGAAGAAGATGCCGAAGGTCACCAGGCTGACCAGCAGCAGCATGACGACGGCGCCGATGAGCCGCCGGATGATGTATGCGAACAAATTGCTCGGCCCCACCCGCCGGCCGGGCGGACCTGTGGGTCCGGACCCGGCCGGCGGGCGTCGCCTTCACCTGCCTTCAGAAGGACGCATGGTCGAGCGGGGTGTTTACTCCGTCACGCCCATGTTGAGGTAGTCGTACATGCCGCCGTAGGAGTAGGTGATCCCCACGTTGGTGGCACGCTTCGGCCTGTACATCAGAGCCTTGGCGTAGATCAGCGGGACCTCCGCGGCCGTCTGCATGATCAGCTTGTCGGCCTCGCCATAGGCCTTCAGGCGGGCCGCCTCGTCCGGGTTCTGGATGGCGTCGTCGAGGGCCTTGTTGACCCCCGGGTCGTCGAGCTCGGCGAGGTTGTTGCCGCCGGACGGCTTGATGGCCTCACCGTGCGCGATCTGCTGCAGGAACCCGTAGCCGGTCGGCCAGTCCGCCGCCCACGCCATGATCATCATGCCGATGCCGTGGTCGTGCACGTACTTCGGCACGCCGACGTACTTCGAGAAGTAGTCACCGGCCGGGAACTGCACGATCTCGGTCTTGATGCCGACCTTGGCCAGGCTCTGCTGGATGGCCTGCGCCATCGCGACTTCCTTCGGCCGGTCGGACCGGGCCGAGATCTTGGTGCTGAAGCCGTTCGGCTGGCCGCACTCCTGGAGCGCCTGCTTGGCCTTGGCCAGCGTGGCCTGGTCGAGACCGCCGCCCTCGGCCTGCTTCTGCGGGTACAGGTCGAACTTGCTGTAGCCCGCGACCGTCGGGGGCAGCACCGTCGTGGCGACGTCACCGCCGGCCAGCGGGCCGCCGTAGGCGGTCTGCGCGGCGACCTTGTCGGTCGCGTACTGCACGGCGACGCGGCACTTGACGTTGTCCAGCGGCTTCACGTTGACGTTCAGCGACATGAAGCGCAGGAAGCCCTGGACGGGGTTGTCCACGTACGGCTTCTGCTCGGCGGCCAGCACCTTCGGCTGGGTGCCGGACTGGACGCCGACGCCCGCGATGTCCATCTCGAGCGAGCCGGCGAGCAGCCGCTGGTCGATGTCGTCCGCGTTCTGCTTGAGCTGGACTTCGATCTTGTCGGGCAGCGCCTTGCGGATCGGGTCCGTGCTCTGGTTCCAGTGCGTGTTGCGCGACAGCGTCATCGACTTGCCGCGCGTGTAGTTGTCGACCTTGTACGGGCCGCTGGAGACGATCGCGGACTCGTACTTCAGGCCGGTGTCCTTGGCCTTCGGCACCGGCATCGTCTGCGACATCGCGACCAGGTAGTCGAACTCCTGGAACGGCTCGTTCAGGTGGAAGACGATCGTCTGGTCGTCGGGGGTCTCGATGGACTTCAGACCCTCGTCGCTCTTGTCCTCGTACGGGCCCTTGTACGCCGGGTCGTTGTCGACCAGGTACTGCTTGAAGTACTTCGGCCCGTTCTGCAGCTCCTTGGAGTAGTTGCTGCGCTCGACCGCGTACTTCACGTCCTTGGACGTGACGGTCGTGCCGTCGTCGTACTTGACGCCGGTGCGCAGCTTGTACGTCCAGGTCTTGCCGCCGTCGCTGGCCTGGCCGAGGTCGGTGGCCAGGTCGGGGACGACCTTCAGGCTGGCGTCGCCGGCCTTCGGGTCGAACGTGGTCAGGCCGCGGCCGTACAGCCGGGCGAAGTTCTGCGAGAACGCGTAGTAGGTGTTGCCGGGGTCCGGCGCGTCCCAGTCGTCGGAGCTGGCGAGCTTGAGCGTCCCGCCCTTCTTGTCCGACTTGTTGACGACCTCGTTGACGCCGGCGTTGTAGCCCGGGCCGCTGCCCGAGCCGCCATCGTCCTCGCCGCCGCCGCAGGCGGCGAGCCCCGCGGCCGCGAGCACCCCGGCCGCAAGGACCGCGAACGGTCTCATCTTGTTCATGTGCAGGCGCACCCCTTCAATTAGACGGGTCCGAAGGAACCCGAGTCACTTGGACCGAGGGTCGAGAGCGTCCCGCAGCCCGTCACCGAACAGGTTGAAGGCGAGGACGGTGATGAAGATGGCCATACCGGGAATGATCATGTACATCGGGTCCGACTCGTAGATCGGCACCGCGAGGGTCAGCATGCCGCCCCACGACGGCGTCGGCGGGATGACGCCGACGCCGAGGAACGACAGCGCCGCCTCGAACAGGATGTTGGTCGGGATCAGCAGGGTCGAGTAGACCAGGATCGGCGCGACCAGGTTCGGCAGGATCTCCTTGAACAGGACGTAGAAGTTGCTGGCGCCCATGCTGCGCGCCGCGTCGACGAACTCGCGCTCGCGCAGCGACAGCGTCTGGCCGCGGATGATGCGGCCGATGTAGGGCCAGTTGAAGAATCCGATGACCACGACCAGCACCGACACGCGCAGCCCGTTGCCGCTCAGCCCCCACGCCCCGTCGGCGACGACGCCGACCAGCGCGATCGCGAACAGCAGCAGCGGGAAGGCGAGGAAGGCGTCCATGGCGCGGCTGATGATGGTGTCGACCCAGCCGCCGAAGTACCCGGCGGTGATGCCGAGGACCGTGCCGATGACGACCGACATCAGGGTCGCGAGGAACGAGACCAGCAGGGAGATCCGGGCGCCGTGGACGATGCGGGCCAGCATGTCGCGGCCGGAGCCGGGCTCGACGCCGAGCCAGTGGTCACTGCTGATGCCCGAGTGCCAGAAGCCGTACTTGGGACGGTTGTAGGTCGGGTCGATCAGGTTCTGGTGGTACTTCAGCGGGTCCTGGACGAAGTAGGGGCCGAAGATGGCGATGAGGATCAGGGCGATCACGACGATCGCGCCGGTGAGCGCCACCTTGTCGCGCTTGAGCCGCAGCCAGGCGATCTGCCCGAGGGAGCGTCCCTGGATCTTCTTCCGGTCGACGCCGGCCAGTACCGATTCCGGCTGAGCCTCTTTGTCGGACCCGGTCACCTCGATGGGTGCGGCCACGCTCCATACCTCCTACCGTCCGGCCACTGGTTCGGCCATTCCGCCGGCGTCCGGCCGGCGACCGCGGAGATCATCCGCCGGCCTCCGTGCCCGTCACGCCGCGTTCGCTGAAGGGAAACGTAGTCCTTCGGGCACGACTGTCCATCCGTGAAGCGACCTTCGCCAGTACCCGTATCTGACTTGTGATCTCGTCGTCATCTGGGCAACACGCGTCCGGACGTCCCGTCGGACAAATCGCCCGAATAGTACGTACGCCACTACCCCGGCAGGCAACACGAAGCCGGTCTAGACCAGAAAGCTTTATCGTACTGAGTCCGTTCCGAGACCGTTCCTCCGCAGGTCAACCACGGTCACCACGGATCGTCACGCGGGGCGGGACCTGGCACGGAGGGCGGTGCGGACGGGCCGGTCACACGGCGGCGGCCGGGACGCCCCCCGGATCGCGAGGAGGTCGTCCCGGCCCGCCGTGATCGCTTCACGGAGCCGGACGGAGCCCGGGCTCAGCCGGACGGTCGTCCGTCAGGAGATGCCGCGGTCGCGCAGGATCCGCTCGATCTCCGCCATCTCGGGGTCGCCGCCGCCCTGCGCGGGCCCCTCCACGGCGCCCTTCGCCCGGCCGGACCGCCCGGCGGACTTCGGCCCCGCCTGCCCGCCGCCGGCGGCCTTCTTCCCGCCCTTGCCCCCGGCGCCGCCGGCGTCCATGCGGCGGCTGAGCATGGCGCCCGAGGTCATGTAAAGGAGCACGGCGAGCCCCGCCACCGCGACGCCCGCCCACTTGACCGGGCTGAACGCCAGGTCGACGAAGAACTCGGTCACCCCGGTCATGGCCGCGGCGAGCGGCACCAGCGACAGCGCGGCGCCGCGCACGCCCACGCCCGCCCCGCGGCGGCGGTAGGCCCCCCAGCTGATGACCAGCCCCAGCAGGGTCACTCCGAGGCTGATCGCGAAAATGGCTGCGTCGCTCATGCCGGCCCTCAATCCCTACGCTTACGGTCCCTGCGCTGGTGCTCTTCCTCCATCGTCACACGCCGGAGGGGGGTTGCGTTCCTCCCGGCGGACGGTTTGCCGGGCGCCCGGCCTCCTCCTCCGGCGTGATCCGTCCCCTAGGGATCACCTCGCAGGTATCAGGGGCCCCTGCCACCACCGGCGCACCTCCCGCAGGACGAATCAGGCGAATCACCACGAATCAGGTCAACGTCCGGCAACGTTTGGGCGTCGGCCGGGTGGAGGCCCGTGACCAGGCCGGGCCACCCGCCGGGCGTGCGTCCCGGCCGTTTCAGGGCCCGGTGAACGCGGGGAGGGCGCGCAGCGACGCCAGGCTCACCTCGCGCAGCGAGGCCACCACCGTGCGCCCCGGCGCGGGCGGGATCGGCAGCACGCCAGGCACCGCGACGGTGACGCAGCCGGCCGCCTCGGCCGCCGCGACGCCGTTCGGGGAGTCCTCCAGCACCACGCAGCGGCCCGGGTCGGCGCCGAGCCGGGCCGCGGCGGTCAGGTACGGCTCGGGGTCGGGCTTGGTCCGCGTCACCTCGTCGCCGGCGACGCTCAGCGCGAAGTGCTCGCGGCCGATCGCGTCCAGCACCGGCTCCAGGAGGCGGCGGTGGCTGGAGGACACCAGCGCCGCGGTGACGCCCGCCTCGCGGATCTCGGCGAGCAGGTCCTTGGCGCCGGGCATCATCGGGACGCTGGCGGCGAGCCGCTCGGCCATGCCGTCCAGCATCCGCCGGCCGACCTCCTCGGGCGGGGCGTCCGCGCCGGTCAGCTCCAGCATGTAGTCGACGGCGACGGCGAGGGAGCCGCCGACGAGGCGCTCCTGGTGGGCGGGCGTCCATTCGCCGCCCAGCCATGCCATGACCTCCGACTCGACCTCGAGCCATACGCGTTCGGAGTCGATGAGCAGGCCGTCCATGTCGAACAGCACGGCCTGCATACCGCCACGGGTCACGTTTCTCCTCTCCTGCGGGGGTTCGCGGTCCGCCCGCGCGCGGCCGCTCCCGGGCCGTGCGCGCGACGCGCTTTTGGACGGTGTGTGCAAAGAGACGGTGACGGACTGGTCACCGGGCCGATACCGTGCCCCCAGTAACCTACTACCGGGTAAGGAACGGCATGAGCGCGTACCGCATCATCCTCGTCGGCACCGACGGCTCGGACTCCTCGTTCCGCGCGGTCGAGCGGGCCGCGCAGCTGGCCGCCGCCACCGGCGCGACGCTGCTGCTCGCCACCGCCTACAGCCCCATGCCCGCGCGCGAGCGCGCCGGCGCCGCCGACCGGCTCGGGGACCTGGCGTACAAGGTGCAGGGGTCCACGCCCGCCGAGGACGCGCTGCGCGCCGCGCGGGAGCGGGCCGTCGCGGCCGGGGCGCGCGACATCGACCAGGTCGCCGTCGAGGGCGACGCCGTCGACGTCATCTCCCGGCTGGCGAAGGACCGCGAGGCCGAGCTGGTCGTGATCGGCAACCGCGGGCTGAACAGCCTCGCGGGCCGCATCCTCGGGTCCGTCCCGGCGAACCTGTCGCACCGCTCCCCCTGTGACGTGCTGATCGTCCACACCACCGACGGTAAGTGACGGCGCCTCCCAGGTATTCCGCCGGGGAAACCGTCCGGTATTCCGCCGCGGGCGTACAGGGCGGGTGCAGGGCCGCGGAAGGGTGGGGTACGTCACCGTCAGGACGTAGGCTGACAGCCACCGATCATGAGCGGGGCCCCGACCCCCGGGAATGACGGCCCCCGACGGTGACGCTGTACCTGGGCGTCGGAAGGAGGCAGCGCGTGGTCGAGCTGGAAAGTCTGCCCGAACTGGTCGATCCGGTGCTCGTGGCCGCCTTTGAGGGGTGGAACGACGCCGGGGAGGCCGCCAGCGGGGTCATCGCGCACCTGGAGGCCACCTGGGAGGCCGTGCCGATCGCCGAGCTCGACCCCGACGACTACTACGACTTCCAGGTCACCCGCCCGATCGTGGAGATGATCGACGGCGAGACCCGCGGCATCACCTGGCCGACCACCCGCGTGTCGTGGGCGCGGCTGCCGGGCGGCAAGGACGTCGTCCTGCTGCACGGCATCGAGCCGAACATGCGGTGGCGGTCGTTCTGCCGGGAGCTGGTCGGGCTGATGATGGAGCTCGAGGTCCGCAACGTCGTGCTGCTCGGCGCGCTGCTGGCCGACGCTCCGCACACCCGCCCGGTGCCGGTCACCGGGGCGGCGTCCGAGGCCGGGCTCGTCGGCACGCTGCACCTGGAGCCCGCCCGCTACGAGGGCCCCACCGGCATCCTCGGCGTGCTGCAGGACGCGTGCGCCAAGGCCGATCTCGACACCGTGTCGCTGTGGGCGGCCGTCCCGCACTACGTCGCGCAGCCGCCGTCCCCGAAGGCGACGCTGGCGCTGCTGCGCCGCGTCGAGGACCTGCTGGACGTGACCGTCCCGCTCGGTGAGCTGCCCGAGGAGGCGCGGGCCTGGGAGAACGGCGTCAACGAGCTCGCGGAGGAAGACTCCGAGGTCGCCGAGTACGTCCGGACGCTGGAGGAGCAGAAGGACGCCACCGAGCTGCCCGAGGCGAGCGGCGACGCGATCGCCCGCGAGTTCGAGCGCTACCTGCGCCGCCGCGACCCGGGCTGACCACCCCCCGGGCCTCGGAGCACGTTCGCGGGGTCGTACTGCTCGCAATAAGCCCGGCATTTCGGTCATTTCCGCCTATCGTGCGGTCGCGTCACCGGCTTTTCGCTGGTCCTTTATAGGCTGGCGGGCCTACTCTGGCGGGCAGCCGCCCCGCAGAGGACCGGACGAGAGGACGCTCCCCGTTGCCCGATGCAACGCCCCTCCAACCGCACGACCCGGCCCGCCTCGGCGGGTACGAGCTGCTCGGACGGCTCGGCTCCGGCGCGCAGGGCACGGTCTACCTCGGCGCGGGCGCGGACGGCCGGCACGTCGCCGTCAAGCTCCTGCGGGTCCAGTTCGACGACGACGCCACCGCGCGGGCCAGGTTCGTCCGCGAGGCGGAGGTCGCCAAGCAGGTCGCCCGGTTCTGCACCGCCCAGTTCCTCGACGCCGAGGTCGCCGGCGACAGCCCGTACCTGGTCAGCGAGTACGTCCCCGGCGAGGCGCTGAACCGGGCCGTCGCGCGGGACGGGCCGCTGACCGGCGGCGCGCTGGACCGGCTCGCCGTCAGCACCGCCAGCGCGCTCACCGCCATCCACCGCGCCGGGATCGTGCACCGCGACCTCAAGCCGCACAACGTCCTGCTCGGCCCGGACGGCCCGCGCGTCATCGACTTCGGCCTGTCGCGGGTGCTGGACGCGGCCAGCGCCGTCAGCAGCCGCGCCGTCGGCACCCCCGCCTACATGGCGCCCGAGCAGGTGTCCGGCCAGGACGTCGGCGCCGCCGGCGACGTGTTCTCCTGGGGCGCGACGATCACGTTCGCGGCGACCGGGCGGCCGCCGTTCGGGTCCGACTCGATCCCCGCGGTCATGTACCGCGTCCTGCATCACGAGCCCGACCTCGGGAGCCTGGACGGCGAGCTGCGCGACCTGGTCGGCGCGGCGCTGTCGAAGGACCCGGAGGCGCGGCCCACGGCGGCGCAGCTGCTGCTGCGGCTCGTCGGCCACGAGGACGCGTTCGACACGGCGTCCGCGGCCACCACCTCCCCGTCCGCGCTCCCGGCACCTCCCATAGCGCCCGTGGCGGCCGGGGACGGGGCCGGGGAGAACACTCTGCCGCCTGCGGTCACCGCCCCGAACCCCGGCGGCGCCCGGCCCGGCGACCACCCGCCGCGCCGCAGGCGGCGCCGCCTCGGCCGGGCGGCCGTCGCGGCCTTCGCCGCCGCGCTCGTCGCGGCGGCCGCCGGTGCCGCGGGCTACACCCTGCTGGACCGGCCCCCTGACGACTCGCCCGAGGCCGGCGGGCCGCACGGGCAGGTGACGGCCCCGGGCACGACGGCCGCGCCGTCGACCGGGCCGTCCTCGCCCAAGCCGAGCCGCACCCGCACGGCGGGCTCGGCCGCGCCGGGGCGTCCCGGCCCCGGCGAGGGCACCCGGCCCGGGGACGGCGACGGCGGAGGCCCGCCGGTCACCAGCGACCCGCCGCCGAAGCCGGTCGTGCTCGGCTCCCCCAGCCCCGCCAAGTACTGCGCGGCCCGCGAGCAGGACACCCAGTTCCGCAGCCCCAGGTGGTACTGCGTGCCGAGCGACGGCGACATCGGCGTCGACACCCCGATCGAGATGACGACGGTGTGCGCGTCGCAGTACCGGCACGACGCCGAGGCGCGGCTGCGCGGCGACGCGGGCAACCCCTCCGACTGGGACTGCTACGTCCTGCAGTGACGGCCTAGAGCCCGACGCCCAGCAGCGCGTCGATGATCGCCTTGACCTGCGCCGGGGCGGCCTCGTCGGTGCCCTCCGCGGCGGCCCAGGCGTCGACGGCGGCGAGCGCGCCCGGCGCGTCGAGGTCGTCGGTGAGGCGGTCGCGGACGGCGGCGGCGACCGGCGCCGCGGGCGGCCCGGACGGCCGCGACACCGCGGCGCGCCAGCGGCGCAGCCGTGCGTTGGCCGCGTTCAGCCCGCCGCGCGTCCATTCCCAGTCGGCGCGGTAGTGGTGGGCAAGCAGCGCCAGCCGGATCGCCATCGGGTCGGTGCCGGACTCCCGCAGCTTCGACACGAACACCAGGTTGCCGCGCGACTTCGACATCTTCTCGCCGTCCAGGCCGACCATCCCGGCGTGGACGTAGGCGCGGGCGTGCGGCCGCTCCCCCGTGGCGACCTCGGCGTGGGACGCGCTCATCTCGTGGTGCGGGAACGCAAGGTCCGAGCCGCCGCCCTCGACGTCGAACGCCATCCCGAGGTACTCGATGGAGATCGCGGAGCATTCGACGTGCCAGCCGGGGCGGCCCGCGCCGAACGGGGAGTCCCAGCCGGGCTCGCCGGGCCGCTGCGCCATCCACAGCATCGGGTCGAGCGGGTCGCGCTTGCCGGGCCGGTCCGGGTCGCCGCCGCGCTCGGCGAACAGCGGCCCCATCTCCGCCCGCGTCAGCCCGCTGACCTGCCCGAACGTGGGGTCGGCCGCGACGGGGAAGTAGACGTCGCCGGACAGCTCGTAGGCGGCGTCGCGGCCGCGCAGCTTCTCGATCATCTCCACGATCAGCGGGATCGCCTCGACCGCGCCGACGTACCGGTCCGGCGGCAGGATCCGCAGCGCGGTCATGTCGTCGCGGAACAGCTGGATCTCCCGGTCGGCGAGCTCGCGCCAGTCCTGCCCGGTGTCGCGGGCACGTTCCAGAAGCGGGTCGTCGACGTCGGTGGCGTTCTGGACGTAGTGGACGCCGAGCCCGAGGTCCCGCCACACGCGGTTGACGAGATCGAACGCCAGGTAGGTGTTGGCGTGGCCGAGGTGGGTCGCGTCGTAGGGGGTGATCCCGCACACGTACATCCGCGCCGTGCCGCCGGGCGCGGCGGGGCCCGCGGGGCGGGCCGTCCCCGTCCCGGTGTCGTGCAGGCGGAGCGGCCGGGTCGCGGCGGGCAGGCCCGCTTCGGCGAGGCCGGGGACTTCTGAGGCGGGCCACGATCGCATACCGAAAGCTTATCCATGCCCTGTTCGCGGGTTTACGGCCGGATGGGTCGAGTGTCGCGAGTGTCCGGTCACCCGTGCCGGACGCGGGGGTCCAGGACCGAGTAGCCGATGTCCACGAGCAGGTTCGCGCCGATCACGAACAGCGTCACCGTGAGCGTCACCCCGATGATCACCGGCGTGTCGCCGGTCGCGATCGACTGGTGGACGAGCTGCCCCACGCCCTGCAGCCCGAACACCTTCTCGGTGACGATCGTTGACCCGACCAGCGCGCCGAGATCGACGCCGGCCTGGGTGACGACGGGCGCCAGCGCCGGCCGCAGCCCGTGCCGCAGCACGACACGGCGCTCCGGCAGCCCCTTGGCCCGCGCCGTCCGCACGTAGTCCTCGCCGAGGACGTCCAGCATCGCGCCGCGGGTCAGGCGCGTGTAGGACGCGAGCATCAGGAACGCCAGCGCCGTCCACGGCAGGATCATCCGCCGGAGGAAGTTCTCCTGCATCGGCGGGCCCGCCTCGAACAGGTGGAGGTTGGTGGCGAAGACGTACAGCAGCGCCAGGGCCAGCACGAACGGCGGCGTGGACAGGCCGGCCAGCACGAACGCCGTCGAGGCCCGGTCCCACAGCGTCCGCGCCCGGGCCGCGCTGAGCACCCCCAGCCCGACGCCGCCCGCGAACCACAGCACTCCGGCGCCGAAGACCAGCCACAACGTCGTGGAGAGCCGTTCGGCGATCAGCGCCGACACCGGCGTCCCGCTGATGTAGGAGTCGCCGAGGTCGCCGCGCAGCAGCCGCGCCACGAACCGCCAGTACTGGACGAGCACGGGCCGGTCCAGCCCGAGGTTCGCGCGGATCTGCGCCAGCGTCTCCGCCGTCGCGCGGGGCCCGCCGATGACCCGCTCCACCGGCACGGGCGAGACGTGCAGGAACACGAACACCAGCGTGGACACCAGCCACAGCACCACGGCCGAGTAGAGCAGGCGGCGCAGCACGAACCGCGGCAGCCCCCGGCTCACCGTCCGCCGCCGCGCGGGTCGAGGGCGTCGCGGATCCCGTCGCCGATCAGGTTGAACGCCAGCGTGATCGCCAGCAGCAGGGCACCCGGGACGGCGAGCAGCCACCACGCGGACCGGAAGACCTCGCTGCCCTCCCCGAGCATCGAGCCGAGGCTCGGCACCGGCGGCGGCACCCCGGCGCCGAGGAACGACAGCGTCGCCTCGAACACGATCGCCGCCGGGATCTGCAGCGAGGCCAGCACGGTGACCTGCGCGGCCAGGTTCGGCAGGACGTCCGCGACCATGATCCGGGCGTCGGAGGAGCCGAGCGCGCGGGACGCCTCGACGAACTCCCTGCGCCGCAGCGCCAGCACCTGGCCGCGGATCACCCGCCCGGAGGCCGCGACCGAGAAGAACGCGATCACCAGGACCGTCAGCGCGAGCCCGGCGGCGGCCGACGCGGGCCGGAACGTCGTCGCGAGCATGATCGCCACGAGCAGGTAGGGCAGCGCGAGCGTCATGTCCATCAGCCGCGCCAGCACCGCGTCGACGGCGCCGCCCGCGTACCCGGCGAGCGTCCCGACCGCGGTGCCGATGACCGTCGCGAGCAGCGCCGCGCAGACCCCGACGACCAGGGACACGCGCGTCCCGTAGGCGGCGCGGACGAGCACGTCCCGCCCGAGCTGATCGGCCCCGAGCGGAAACTCCGCACCAGGCCCGCGCGGCTGCCCCGCGACGTCGAGCCCAGTCTCAGGGAACGTCTGGTCGAAAGGATGCCCGGTCAGGTACGCCCACAAGGGCGCCAGCAACGCGAAGACAGCGACGCCGACCAACACAACAACGGACGCGACGGCAACCCGATCACGCCGAAAACGCACCCAAGCCGCCTGCGCCGGCGTACGCCCCGGCCCCGGCGCCGCGCGCTCGACGACCGGCCGCACGCCGGCATCGACGCGCCCGCTCAACCAAGCCCCCCGGCCACCGGCACACTCCCACGCCCAGATCGCGATGAGTGGCCAAGCTAACACCGAGCGTCAGCACACCGCCGCCGGTTCCTGGAAGATGCCAGAGGGCTAGAGCACCCGGGTCCAGGCCTCGGCGTCACCGGGCGAGGCGGAAAAGTCGTACCGGACGCCGTCCGAGCGGAGAGCGGTGAGGCTGACCGAGGTGGTCCCCCACACCCGCCCGTCGCCGAGGTCGAGCAGCGGCAGGAGGGCCCGGTGGTCGGCGCGGGGCAGCCCGTCGCCGTTCACCAGCGGCAGCCACTCGCCCCAGGCCCGCGCCAGCGGCTCGTCCGCACCGGGCTCGGGACGCGCCGCCGCTGCCAGCCGGGGCCGGAAATGCGCGAGACGGGCCGCCATGTAGGCGTCCTCGGTCTCCCCCTCATGCTGCCCTTCGCCCTCCAGCCCGCTGTTGACGATCACATGCAGCCCTGGCCCGAGGTCCCGCTCGGCGAGATCCACACCGTCCCAGCTCCACAGCCGCACCCGGTCAGGCTCCGCGCCGACGAGGTGGAACGGGTCAAACGATGCCAGGTCGATTCGCCCCAGCTTGCCGTCGGCGGCCACCCGCAACGGCAGCTCGCCCCGCGTGGACCGCCCCGCCTCGGGCGCCATCCGCCCCCGCCCGTTCAGGACGGTCGCGATCCGCGGCGCGCCGGGCTCCACGGCGAACCACGTCCCGCCCGCCCGCAGATCCCGCCCGGCGACGACCCCGGGCCGATCCGCCCAGTACCGCCCCGGCGGCTCCCACTCCCGCGCGACGAACTCGTCCCGCACACCGACGAGCAGCACAGGAACCGGGGAGGACGCATCAACACTGATGATCGCCGTGCACATGCCCCCAATTGCACCACCCACCCCGAATTGCCCGAAGCCCGGGGTCACACACAGATTCCTGGACGAGCCAGGACACGGTGCTTGGACGGAATCTCACTGACGGATATGGGCAGGCTCGCGAAAATGGCACGCCCGGCGCGCCACGACCCTGCACAACCTGATCCTTGGACGAGTCAGAGCCCGCCCACTCGGACCGAGCCCCAGCCCGGGTCACGGGTCGGGCGGCCGGAGGCGCCCAGCGCCGGAGGTCGCACGACCCGGCGAGCCGGGCGACCGGAGCGCCACGCCGCGACCCGCACGGTCACAACACACCCGCACCGTGGCGTGAGGATCGACCGGCTCGTGACGGGGGGTGTGGGGGGTCGTCCCCCCTCACTACAACGGCGGCCAGGGGATCGCCGGCCAGTCTTCTGGGGGGTAGGGGTGGATGCGGTGTTTGAGCATCAGGTCTACGCGGCGGCGGGTGGCGTCGACCTCGTCGGGGGTGAGGAGTTCGGAGAGGCGGGTGCCGAGCGGGCCGCCGGCGAGGCCTTCCTTGACGCGGCCGAGGGCCTCCAGGGCCTCGGGCGTCAGGGGCTTGCCGCGCCACTGCCACAGGACCGTGCGGAGCTTGTACTCGACGGAGAAGCACACGCCGTGGTCGCAGCCGTAGACGCGGCCGTCGCCGGGGGGCAGCAGGTGGCCGATCTTGCGGTCGGCGTTGTTGACGACGGCGTCGAACACCGCCATGCGGCGGACGGCCTCGTCGTCGGAGCGGGACAGGGCGACGAGGTCGACGTCGGGGTCGGGCTCCACCCACAGCTGGACCATGCCGGGGCCGTAGGGGCCGTCGCGGTGGACGGTCGGCGGGACGGTGCCCCAGCCCATGGTCTTGGACACCTCGTAGGCGGCGACCTCGCGCTCGGCGAGGGTGCCGTCGGGGAAGTCCCACAGGGGGCGCTCCCCCGCGACGGGCTTGTAGACGCAGCCGGCGGTCTTGCCGTCGTGCTCGATCGAGCAGTAGAGGGTGGCGTTGGACGCCTGGACGAGCCGGCCCTCCACGCCGAGCCGCCCGGCGCGCAGCAGCCGCTCGGCGGCGGCGACGTCGCGGGGGGAGACCGGGCAGCGGGGCGCGCCGCCCGCGGCGGCCTGCCCGGACGCGCCGCTCTCGCCCGCGGGCGCCCGGTCCCGGGAGGACTGCGTCATGTGCTCATTCTTCCGGCCACGCCGTCCATGATCCAGCACAACGGGCCCATTTCGTCCCCGGCGGGCGGGGACGTGCGGGGCGCGGGGCGTGGCGGGGGCGTCATCTCAGCCGAGGTATCCGTTCTGGCGCGGGCAGACGTGCCCCTCGGTGTCGAGGGGCAGGCCGCACAGCGGGCACGGCGGGCGTCCCGCGGCGACGACCTTCAGGGCGCGTTCGGCGAACGCGCGGGCCTGCGCGGCGCTGATCCGGACGCGCAGCACGGCGATGGCGGGGTCGTCCTCGCCGACCTCGGTCTCCTCCTCGGTCTCGGTGACCTCCTGCGCCTCGATGACGACCTGCTCGTCGTCGGGGTCCCAGGCCAGCGCCATCGTGCCGACCTTGAACTCCTCCTCGACCGGCTGGTCGAGGGGCCCGTCGTCGACCAGCTCGGACGGGGTGACGGCCGGCACCGGCGCCTCGCCGCCGCTGCGCCGCAGCACCTCGTCGAGCAGTTCCTCCAGCCGCTCGGCCAGCAGCGTGACCTGGAACTTCTCCAGTCCGACGCTGGTGACGCGGCGACCGGAGCGCGCCTGGAGGTAGAACGCGCGGTCGCCTGGCCGCCCGACGGCGCCGGCCACGAACCGCTCCGGCAGGTCGTAGGAGATGACGGGCATGACAAAGACCCTACGCGCCGCCGCCTGGGACCGCGTCATCCGGCCCGAGTCCGTCTTTTCCGGCGCTTTCCCCGGGCGTTTCGGGCATGAGGGGGGTGATGTCGCCGCCGGTGTCGTTGACGCGGACGACGAACGGGCGCGTTTCGGTGTAGCGGATGACGGTGAGCGAGGCCGGGTCGGCCTGGATCCGCTGGAACTGGTCGAGGTGGAGGCCGAGCGCGTCGGCGACGATCGCCTTGATGATGTCGCCGTGGCTGCACACGGCGTAGCGGGCGTCGGGGCCGTGTTCGGCGGCGATGCGCGCGTTCCAGTCGCGGACGGCGGTGACGGCGCGGTGCTGCGCCGCCGCGAGGGACTCGCCGTTCTCGCCTGGGAACTTCACGGCGCTCGGGTGGGCCTGGACGACGCGCCACAGGGGTTCTTCGGCGAGTTCCTTGAGGGGGCGGCCCGTCCAGTCGCCGTAGCGGACCTCGCCGAACCGCTCGTCGGTCTCGATCTTCTCGGCGGCGGCCTCCCCGGTGGCGCGCGCGGCGGCGATGGCCTCGGCGGTCTCGGCGCAGCGTTCCAGGGGGCTGGTCACGATGGCGGCGAGCGGCAGCGGCGCGATCCGGGCGGCGAGTGCGGTGACCTGCGCACGGCCCCGCTCGTCGAGGTGGACGCCGGGCGTCCATCCGGCCAGGAAGGGGCCGGTCATCGCGGTCATGCCATGCCTTACCAGCAGAAGCGTCGTCACAGCGGCCACTCTAGGAGATGGCCGTCATCGCGGGACGCGGCCCTCCGCACGGCGCGGATGCGGGAGAATGCCGCGTGTGATTGTGGACAAGGCGATCTACACCGACGGGACGCGCCGCGACATCGACGGCGACATCAGCGACGCCTTCGACCTCGCCCGCGCGGACGGTGACTGCTTCGTCTGGATCGGCCTGTTCGAGCCCGACGAGGAGGAGTTCGAGCTGGTCCGCGACGAGCTGCAGCTGCATCCGCTCGCCGCCGAGGACGCGGTGTCCGCGCACCAGCGGCCGAAGATGGAGCGCTACGACGACACGCTGCTCGTCGTGCTGAAGACGCTGTCCTACATCGACGCGACCTCCGACATCGAGGTCGGCGAGATCATGGTGTTCCTCGGCCCGGACTTCGTCATCACCGTCCGGCACGGCACGGGCAACCCGCTGGGGCCCGTCCGCAAGCGGCTGGAGGAGTCGCCGGAGCTGCTCAAGCACGGCGCGACGGCCGTGCTGTACGCGGTGTGCGACGAGGTCGTCGACCAGTACGGGATCGTCGCCCACGAGGTGGAGATCGACATCATCGGGCTGGAGAAGGCGGTGTTCAACCCGGGCGCGCGGGACGTCACCGAGAGCGTCTACTCCCTCAAGCGGGAGGTGCTGGAGTTCCGCAGCGCGGAGGACCCGCTGGTCCCGGTGCTGCAGGAGATCGCGAAGGGGCGGGTCGCCGAGTGCGGCTCGACCCGCGAGTACTTCCGCGACGTCCTCGACCACCTGCTCCGCGTCGACACGCAGGTCGACGCGCACAACGAGCTGCTCAACAGCGTCCTGACCGCGCATCTGGCGCTGCTCGGCAAGCAGCAGAACGAAGATATGAGAAAGATCTCCGCGTGGGCGGCGATCATCGCGGTGCCGACCGCGATCGCCGGGATCTACGGCATGAACTTCGACCACATGCCCGAGCTGAAGTGGAAGTGGTCGTACCCGGTCGTGCTGATGGTGATCGTGGTGATCTGCGTGCTGCTGTTCCGCCGCCTGCGCCGGAGCGGCTGGCTCTAGACCTGTGGCGGACCGCTAAATTGACCGCCTATGAAGGAGCGTCACCTCGGGCGGAGCGGGCTGCTGGTGTCCCGCCTGGGCCTCGGCACCATGACCTGGGGGCGGGACACCGGCCCGGAGGAGGCCGCGGCGCAGCTCGTCGCGTTCGTGGAGGCCGGGGGCAACCTGGTCGACACCGCCGACGTGTACAACGACGGCGACAGCGAGCGGATCCTCGGGCACCTGCTGCGCGAGCTCGTCGACCGGGACACCGTCGTCGTCGCGACGAAGGCCGCGATCCGGCCGAACGGCCGCTACGACGGGTCCCGCCGGCATCTGCTCCGCGCCCTGGACGCCTCCCTCGACCGCATGGACCTCGACCACGTCGACCTGTGGCAGCTGCACGTGTACGACCCGGCGACGCCGCTGGAGGAGACCCTGTCGGCGCTGGACGAGGCCGTCACGTCCGGCCGTGCCCGGTACGTCGGCGTGTCCAACTACGCGGGCTGGCAGGTGTCGAAGGCCGCGGCGTGGCAGCGGGCCTGGCCGGGCCGCGCGCCCGTGGTGGCCGCGCAGCTGGAGTACTCGCTGCTGAGCCGCGACATCGAGCGGGAGGTCGTGCCCGCGGCGGTGGACGCCGGGGCGGGGCTGCTGCCGTCCTCGCCGCTCGGCCGGGGCGTGCTGACCGGCAAGTACCGCACCGGGATCCCCGCCGGGTCGCGCGCCGCCGCCTCGCACTACGCCGACTTCGTCCAGCCGTACCTGGACGACGAGTGCGCCCGCATCGTCGAGTCGGTGGTGACGGCCGCCGAGGGGCTCGGCCGCTCGCCGCTGGCGGTCGCGCTCGCCTGGGTCCGGGACCGGCCGGGGGTCGCCGCGCCGGTCGTCGGTGCGCGGACGGCGGCGCAGCTGGGCGCGATACTGGAGAGCGAGGACCTCACGCTGCCGCAGGAGATCCGGGCGGCGCTGGACGACGTCTCCGACACCGCGACGGGAAGCCCGTGACCGACACCGAAGGCAACGACACACCGTCTCCGGCCGAGCGGGCGGCGCGCGCCGCGGAGGCGATGCGCGCCGCCGAGGCCGCCGCCGCGCAGGCCGCCGCCAGGCCCCCGGCCCCGGCCGGCGGGCCCGCGGCCGATCCGCCGCCGGGACGGCCCGAGCCGACCGCGCAGGAAGGGCTGCGGGCCCTCGCGGAGCTGTTCGCCGAGACCGGCGTCCCCGCCCCGCTCACGGCCCGCGCGGCGGCGCTCCTCGGGCCGGGCGCCGCCGGGCGGCTGCGCGAGGACCCGTGGCGGCTGCTGCGCGTCCCCGGCGTGCGGCCGCCGCAGGCCGACCACTTCGCCCGCGCGCTCCTCGGCCAGGACGCCCGGCCCGACGACCCGCGGCGCGGCCGGGCGCTCGTGCTGTACCTGCTGACCGAGGCGGCGCGCGGCGGGCACACGGTCACGCCCGCCGCCGACGTGGTGTCCGCGCTGGAGCGCCTCCAGGTCCCCGACCCGCGGGGCGCGGTGGAGGCGGCGCTGGACGAGGCGGACGTCCTCGCGCTCACCGAGGAGCCCGAGTTCGACGAGGAGTCCTTCGAGGAGGACGCCGAGCCGCCCGAGCCGGAGGAGACGCTCGGCCCGGCGCGGTGGGCGCTCGCCGAGGAGGCCGCGGCCGAGGGGTTCCAGCGGCTGACGCTCACCGCCGTGCCGCTGCTGGACGACGCGGATCTCAAGAGCCTCCGCGACGGCCTGCCCGAGGACCGCTCCCTCGCGCTCACCGCCGCGCTGCGCACCGGCGTGAGCGTCCTGCGCGGGACGCCCGGCGACCTCGCCGCCACCGTGCTCGGCATCGCGTCCGCCGCTGCCGGGGCGGGCGTCCGCACCGCCGTCGCCGCGCCGACCGACCGCGCCGCCGCCGGGCTCGGCGAACCGGCAGGGGCCGCCGTGACGAGCCTGCACCGGCTGCTGGAGCCGCGGGACGACCCGTCCGCCGCGCCGGGCGCCGTCGTCTACGGCCGCGGCGAGCAGCACCCGCTCGACCTCGACCTGATCCTGGTGACGGACGCGTCGGCGCTCGACGTCGAGCTGTGCGCCGTGCTCGTCGAGGCGTGCCAGGACGGCGCGCACCTGGTGCTGTGCGCCGAGCCCGCCGCCCCGCCGCCCGCCGGGCCGGGACGGCCGCTGGACGATCTGGAGGCGTCCGAGACGGTGCCCGTCGTCCTGCTCGACGCCGCGCCGCCGTCCGGCCCGGTCGGCGAGCTGACCGAGGCGGTGCGCGGTGGTGAGCTCGTCGCCGTGGACGCGCCCGGACGCGAGGTCGTCATCGTGCCCGCCGAGGGGCCGGGAGAGGCGGTGCACCGCGCCGTCCAGCTCGTCACCGACTCGATCCCGCGCGCGCTCGGGATCCCGGTCGAGGACGTCCAGGTCGTCGCCCCTGCCTCGGGCGGCGACGCGGGCGCCACCGCCCTGAACGCGGCGCTGAAGGCGCGCCTGAACCCCGGCCCCGGCAAGTTCGGCGGGATGGACCCGGGCGACCGGGTCGTCGTCGCCGCGCCGCTGCCGCACGCCCCGCTCGGCGAGACCGGGGTGGTCACCGGCGGCGGCGCGCACGGCCTGGAGGTCGAGTTCCCCGGCGGCGCCGCGGTCGTCGCCCCGGCGGACGCGTCCCGCCTGCGGCACGGCTGGGCGCTGACGGTCGCGCAGGCCCGCGGGACGCGCCGTCCCGCCGTGGTCGCGGTCATGTCGCCCGAAGGCCTGTCCCGCCCGCTGGTCGCGGCCGCGTTCGGGCTGGCCGGCCGGCACCTGTCGGTCGTGCAGGCGGCCGGGCCCGCGCTGGCGCGGGCCGTCCGCGAGGCCGGGACGCCCGCCCGCCGCACCCGCCTCGCGCGGCTCGTGACCCAGTGAACGTCGTGGCGGGGTAAAGAAACCGTCGAGCCGCGGTTTAAGGACCCACCCTTATGGGACACGATGTCAACAAAGGTGAGGGACCGGCATCGGGTGGAGGAGCGACATGCCCCATCGGCTCAGGCGGCTCGGTTCGGCGTCCGCGGCGGTCACGGCTGGGGCGCTCGTCCTGCTCCTCCCGGCGAGCGCCGCCGACGCCTCAGGCCGCGCAGGCACAGGGACGGCGGAGACCTGCAAGAAGGGAACCGACCCCGCGAGCACCATCGAGAACTGGGCGTGCAACCTCGGCAACCTGCGCGAGGCGATCCTCCCGTCGAGCCCCGACCCGAAACCGGAGCCGGCCCCGCCGAAGACGCCCGACAAGCCCGCCGAACCGGCGAAGCCCGCGCCCGGCTCGGGCGGCAAGGGCGCCGAGCCGCCCGCGAAGGCGCCCCGCAAGGCCCCCTCGGCGCCGGGCGGCGAGGTGCCGTTCGGGCCGTTCGGGCCGTCCGGGCCGTCCGGCTCCGCGGGGTTCGCGCCGTACGCGGCAGGTCCGCCATCCGATCCGGCCCTGCCGCCCGGTGCGCTGCCCGTGCCCGAACTCGCCACCGGCCCCGGCGCCCAGGCGCCGCGCGTGACGGCCGCACAGCCGCAGACGCGCCTCGTCTCCCCCGTCGCGGCGTCCGGGGACGACAGCGGCCAGATGCTGTGGGTCGCCGCCGCGGCCGGAGCGGCGGGCGCCGTGGCCGCGCTCAACCTCAACGTCGCCGCCCGCACCCTCCGCCGCCGCAGAGCAGCGGGCTGACCGGGACCTTCCCGGAGAAACGAGAGGCCCTTCCCGCGCGGTGGGAAGGGCCTCTCCTACGCCTGGTGACCGGCGCTCAGCCGGCGCCGCCGACGGAGTGCAGGCCGCCGTCGACGTGGACGATCTCGCCCGTCGTCGCCGGGAAGAAGTCCGACAGCAGCGCCACGCACGCCCGCGCGGTCGGCTCGCTGTCCTTGATGTCCCAGCCGAGCGGCGCGGTCTTCGGCCACATGTCCGTCATGCCCTCGAACCCGGGGATGCTCTTGGCCGCCATCGTCGACAGCGGGCCCGCCGCGACGAGGTTGACCCGGATGCCCTGCGGGCCCAGGTACTTGGCGAGGTAGCGGGAGCACGACTCCAGCCCGGCCTTCGCCACGCCCATCCAGTCGTAGACCGGCCACGCCTTGGTGGCGTCGAAGTCCAGGCCGACGACGGAGCCGCCGTCCTTCATCAGCGGCAGGCACGCCATCGTCAGCGACTTCAGCGAGTACGTGGAGGCGTGGATGGCGGTCGCGACGTCCTCCCACGGCGTCTCCAGGAAGGTGCCGCCGAGCGCGGTCTGCGGCGCGAACGCGATCGCGTGGACGACGCCGTCCAGGTGGTCGAAGCCGTGGTCGCGGAGGTTCCCGGCGAGGGCGTCGAGCTGCGCGGTGTCGGTCACGTCCAGCTCGATCACCGGGGGCGGCGAGTCGGGCCCGGACGGGAGCCGCTTCGCGGTCCGCGCGGTGAGCGTCGGGCGCGGGTAGGCGGTCAGCGCGACCTCGGCGCCCTGCTCCTGCGCGACCCGCGCGATGTGGAAGCCGATCGAGGCGTCGGTGAGGACGCCGGTGACCAGGATCCGCTTGCCTTCGAGAATGCCCATGACCCTCAGTGCCCCATTCCCAGTCCGCCGTCGACCGGGATCACGGCCCCGGTGATGTAGGCGGCGTCCTCGCTCGCCAGGAACCGCACCGCCTTCGCGATCTCCTCCGGCCGCGCGATCCGGCCGAGCGGGATCGAGGCCGTGATGGCCTTGTGCTGGTCCTCGGTCAGCACCGCCGTCATGTCGGTGTCGACGAACCCCGGCGCGACGACGTTCACCGTCACGCCGCGGGACCCGAGCTCGCGGGCGAGCGACCGGGCGAACCCGACCATGCCCGCCTTGGACGCGGCGTAGTTCGTCTGCCCCGCCGACCCCGTCAGGCCCACCACGGACGAGACCAGCACGATCCGCCCGGTGCGCTTGCGCATCATGCTCTTCACCGCGCGCTTGGCGACGCGGAACGAGCCCGTCAGGTTCGTGTCGAGGACGGAGGTGAACGCGTCCTCGCTCATGATCGCCAGCAGGGTGTCCTTGGTGATGCCGGCGTTGGCGACGACCACCTCCACCGGGCCCTGCTCCGCCTCGATCTTGCCGAACGCGGCGTCGACGTCCTCGGCGCTCGTCACGTCGCACCGGACGCCGAACAGGCCGTCCGGGGGCTCACCGGACCGGTAGGTGACCGCCACGGCGTCGCCCGCCGCGGCGAGCTCGCGGGCGATGGCCAGGCCGATGCCCCGGTTACCCCCGGTCACGAGGACAGAGCGACTCATCAGGACCCTCTCGTTCAGGCTGCGCGTTCCCGTTCACGCCGCACGATGGCTGCGGCACGACACTAGCGGCCGGGCCCGGCCCCGCGGATGTGCCGACCCGACAACTTCCGCCGACGCCGGTTTGTTCACGGGCGCCGGCACGCGAAACGCGGGCGGTACCCGGGCCGCGCCCGGGGGTAGGTTGCGGAGGGTGCATGACATCGATCCCTCCTTCACCGCGCTGCCGCTCCGCGCGCTGGCCGACGCGGCCCTCTCCCGGGCCCGGGAGCTGGGCGCCGAGCACGCCGACTTCCGCCTAGAACGCATCCGCAGCCAGACCCTGAACCTCCGCGACGCCGCGCTGGAGACCGCGCTGGACGCCGACGACGTGGGCCTGTCCGTCCGCGTCGTCAAGGACGGCACCTGGGGCTTCGCCGCAGGCATCGACCTGACCCCGGAAGGCGCCGCCCGCGTCGCCGCGCAGGCCGTCGAGGTCGCCGCCGTCGCCAGGCCCGTCAACCGCGAACCCATCGAGCTGGCACCCGAACCCGTCCACGGAGAGCGCACCTGGGTCTCCGCCTACGAGATCGACCCGTTCGACGTCCCGACCGGCGAGAAGATCGCGCTGCTGGCCGGGTGGAGCCGCCGCCTGCTGGGCGACGACCGCGTCGACCACGTCGACGCCACGCTCATGCAGGTCAAGGAGAACAAGTTCTTCGCCGACCTCGCGGGCACCGTCACCACCCAGCAGCGCGTCCGGCTGTATCCCGCGCTGGACGCCGTCGGCATCTCCGGCTCCCTGTTCGACACGATGCGGACGCTCGCGCCGCCCGCCGGATACGGGTGGGAATGGCTGTCCGGCGACCACTGGGACTGGGACGGCGAGCTCGCCCGCATCCCCGAGCTGCTCGCGGAGAAGCTCGCGGCGCCGTCGGTCGAGGCGGGCGTGTACGACGTCGTCATCGACCCGTCGAACCTGTGGCTGACGATCCACGAGTCGATCGGGCACGCCACCGAGCTGGACCGGGCGCTCGGCTACGAGGCCGCCTACGCGGGCACCTCGTTCGCCACGCCCGACAAGCTCGGCGAGCTGCAGTACGGCTCGAAGGTCATGAACGTCACCGGCGACCGCACCGCCGAGCACGGCCTCGCCACCATCGGCTACGACGACGAGGGCGTCCAGACCCAGGCGTTCGACATCATCGCCGACGGCCGCTTCACCGGATACCAGACCGACCGGCGCATCGCCCGCCTCACCGGCGCGAGCCGCTCAAACGGGTGCGCGTTCGCGGACGCCGCGTCCAGCATGCCGATCCAGCGGATGGCGAACGTGTCGCTCCAGCCCGCCGAGAACGGCCCGTCCACCGACGAGCTCATCTCCGGCGTCGACCGCGGCATCTACATCGTCGGCAACAAGAGCTGGTCGATCGACATGCAGCGCTACAACTTCCAGTTCACCGGGCAGCGGTTCTACCGCATCGAGAACGGGCGGCTCGCCGGGCAGCTCCGCGACGTCGCCTACCAGGCCACCACCACCGACTTCTGGAACTCGATGGAGGCCGTCGGCGGTCCGCAGACCTACGTGCTCGGCGGCGCGTTCAACTGCGGGAAGGGCCAGCCGGGGCAGATCGCGCCGGTCAGCCACGGCTGCCCGTCGGCGCTGTTCCGCGGAGTCAACATCCTCAACGCGCTGAAGGAGGCCGGCCAGTGAGCGGGATCGGGCCGAGCGAGGCCGTCGAGCGGGCGCTGGAGCTGTCCCGCGCGGACGGCTGCGTCGTCATCGCCGACGAGACCGGCACCGCGAACCTGCGGTTCGCGGGCAACACCCTCACCACCAACGGCGTGACCCGCTCCAGCCGCCTCACCGTCATCGCGCTGCGCAACACCGCGGACGGCGTCGCCGCGGGCGTGGTGTCTCGGTCGGCGGTGGACGCCGCCGGCATCGAGGACCTGGTCCGCGCCGCCGAGGCCGACGCCGCCGGGAACGAGCCCGCCGAGGACGCCCGGCCGCTCGTCGCCGAAGGCCCGCCCGGCGCGGCGGACGGATGGGACGACGGCCCGGCCGAGACCGGCATCGGCGTGTACGAGGGGCTCGCGCCCGCGCTGGGCCAGGCGTTCGCCGCCGCCGAATCGGCCGGCCGGCGCCTGTACGGGTTCGCCAACCACGTCGTGACCTCGACCTACGTCGGGAACTCGGCGGGGCTGCGGGCGCGGCACGTCCAGCCGACCGGGCTGCTGGAGCTGAACGCCAAGGGCGCGGGCGGCTCGGCGTGGGCCGGGGTCGCCACCCGCGACTTCGCCGACGTGGACGTGCCCGCCCTGACCGCCGACCTCGACCGGCGGCTGACGTGGGGCGAGCGGCGCGTGGACCTGCCCGCCGGGCGGTACGAGACGATCCTGCCGCCGTCCGCCGTCGCCGACCTGATGATCTACCTGTACTGGTCGGCGGGCGCGCAGGACGCGCTGGACGGCCGCACCGTCTTCAGCGCGCCCGGCGGCGGCACCCGTGTCGGGGAGAAGCTCGCGAGCCTGCCCGTCAGCCTGTCCAGCGACCCGGGCGCGGCGGGGCGGCAGTGCGCGCCGTTCGTGATCGCGCACGCGTCCAGCCGCGAGACGTCGGTGTTCGACAACGGCCTCCCGCTCGGCGCCACCGACTGGATCCGCGGCGGCGACCTCGCCTCGCTCACCCAGACGCGGCACTCGGCCGAGCGGACCGGGCTGCCGCTCACCCCCGCCGTCGACAACCTCGCGATGACGGGCCCGGACGGCGGCGCGTCCCTGGCGGACATGGTCGCCCGCACCGAGCGCGGGCTGCTGCTGACGTGCCTGTGGTACATCCGGGCGGTCGACCCGCAGAGCCTGCTGCTGACCGGCCTCACCCGCGACGGCGTCTACCTCGTCGAGGACGGCGAGGTCGTCGGGGCCGTGAACAACTTCCGGTTCAACGAGAGTCCCGTCGACCTGCTGTCGCGCCTCGCCGAGGTGGGTGAGACCGTCCCGACGCTGCCGCGCGAATGGTCCGACTACTTCACCCGCACCGCCATGCCCGCCATCAGGGTGAGCGACTTCAACATGTCGACGGTGTCTAAGGCGTCCTGAGGGCACGCCACCGCACTCCCCGCGGCCCGTCCCGGCCCGCCTGACGCGGGCCGGGCGGGCCCTGGGGCGCGTGTCAGGCGTCTTCGAGGCGGAAGCCGACCTTCATGGTGACCTGGATGTGCGCGACCTCGCCGTCCTCGATCTGGCCGCGGACCTCGGTCACCTCGAACCAGTCCAGGTGCCGCAGGGTCTGCCCGGCGCGCCTGACGCCGTTGCGGATCGCGGCCTCGACCGACTCCGGCGACGTCCCGACGATCTCCGTCACCCGGTATGTGCGATCGGTCATATCGTGCCTCCCGTGCTTGACCCGTACTGCTTCGGCCGTGCCGGCTTTTGACCCGTACTGCTGTCGCCTGCCGGACCCCTTGGGCTTACCGTGGAAACGTGAGGGTCAATCACCATCGGCCGCCGGCGGTCTACACGGTCACCGACGCACCGCTCCCACTGTCGGACGACATCGGGCACCGGCAGCGCCGCTACCTGGTGTCCATGGCCGTCCGGACCGTGTGCTTCGTCGGCGCGGTGCTGGCCGCGGTGGCCGGCGCGCCGCTGTGGGCGGTGATCCTTCTCATCGTCGGGGCGCTGTTCCTGCCCTACATCGCGGTCGTGTTCGCCAACGGCGGACGGGAGCCGACCCCCTCCGCGACCTTTGGTGACCCCATCGGGCGCGAACAGAAGTCCGTTTCCGGACAGCGACCAGAAATCGGGTCGTGACATTCTCTTGACTAACCGCGGGGGGTTTCGGTGTACGATTTGTACCGGCGCTCTGGTCCCCCGTCGGAGCGCCCGTGCCGGTGTTCCGGGCCCCCGTCGGAACACCGATGATGCGGCACCGGGTGGATTGCCCCCGTATCCACCCGGTGCCGCTTTTCAATGTCCGGGGTTCTTCCTGGCGGTTCCCGGGGTTCCGGCTGACCCGCGCGTGAACCGTCCTTGATCGTCCCGCCCGCGTAACTAGGCGCATCCGCGGGAGAACTCAAGCCCTGGCGGTGGCCTGGTCCGGCCAAGTCCGAAATCCCGAGCGGCCCGCCCGCCGTCCCGGGGGGCCATCGGCGCGGCGCGCCCGGCCCGGCACCGTTCGCCGGGCGTGCGCCTCGCCCGCAGGGGGCGGGCGGAGCGCTCAGGAGACCGTGAGCGGATGCGCGCCGCCCGCCGACAATCTGGGTCGCCGCCCACGCCCATGGGACCGTGCACGGCGATCTGAGGCCCGCGCAGGTGTCCCTCACCCGCACGGCACGGCCCGCCGTCCCGGGCACGCGGCGGTTGGTTCTAGAATGGGATTCGAATTAGGTCGGGCGTTCCGACAGGCCAGGGAGCGAAAGGGGACCCGCGTGCGCCGCACCCTGTTCAACGAGGACCACGAGGCGTTCCGGGAGACGATCCGGGCGTTCATCGAGGCCGAGGTCGCGCCGGTCTTCGGCGACTGGGAGGACGCGGGCCACCCGCCGCGCGACTTCTACCGCCAGCTCGGCGACCTCGGCGTGCTCGGCATCCAGGTCCCCGAGGAGTACGGCGGCGCGGGCGAGACCAGCTTCAAGTACCAGGCGGTCGTCTCCGAGGAGTGCGCCCGCGCCGGGGTGACCTTCGGCGGGTACTCCGTGCACGTCAACCTCGTCCTGCCCTACCTGCTGAAGTACGGCTCGGAGGAGCAGAAGAAGCGGTGGCTGCCGCCGTTCGCGTCCGGCGAGATGATGACGGCCATCGCGATGACCGAGCCCGGCGCCGGCTCCGACCTCGCCGGCATGCGCACCACCGCGCGCCTCGACGGCGACCACTACGTCCTGAACGGCGCCAAGACGTTCATCACCGGCGGCGTCCTCGCCGACCGGGTGCTCGTCGTCGCCCGCACCTCCCCCGCCACCCCGGAGAACCGCCGCGCCGGCCTGTCGATCCTCGCGGTCGACACCAGGAGCGAGGGCTACGCCGTCGGGCGCAAGCTGGAGAAGATCGGGCTGCGCAGCTCCGACACCGCCGAGCTGTCCTTCAGCGACGTCCGGGTGCCCGCCGAGGACCTCCTCGGCGAGGAGGGCCGCGGGTTCGAGTACCTGACCCACAACCTGGCCGAGGAGCGCCTCGGCATCGCCACCAGCTCCTACGCGTCCGCCGCGGCGGCCGTGGAGTTCGCCCGCCGGTACGTGCAGGACCGGACGGTCTTCGGCAAGACCGTCTCCTCGTTCCAGAACACCAAGTTCGTCCTCGCCGAGTGCGCCACCGAGGTGGAGGCCGCGCGGTCGCTGGTGGACCGCTGCATCGAGGCCCTCGACGCCGGGCAGCTGACGCCCGCCGACGCCGCCGTCGCCAAGCTGTTCTGCACCGAGGTGCAGGGCCGCGTGGTCGACAAGTGCCTGCAGCTGCACGGCGGCTACGGCTACATCCTGGAGTACCCGATCGCGCGGCTGTACGCGGACGCCCGCGTCACCCGCATCTACGGCGGCACCAGCGAGGTCCTCAAGACGATCATCGCCAAGGACCTCCAGGTCTGACTCAGTACCTCCGGGCGGCGGCCAGTTCGCGGGCCAGCGCGGCCGGGGCGCCGACCAGGGACGGGCCGTACCAGGTGAGGTGCCTGCCGTTGACGAGCGCGACGTCGATGCCCGGGAACGACTCGGGGCCGTCGTCCGCGGTGAACCGGTAGGGCTCGTCCGGCAGGACGACCAGGTCGGCGCCGGACGCGTTCAGCTCGCCGAGCGGGATCTTCGGGTACCGGTCGGCGTGGCCGGCGTAGACGTTGGAGACGCCCAGGCGGGACAGGACGTCGCCGGTGAAGGTGTCGCGCCCGACGACCATCCACGGCCGCCGCCAGATCGGGATCACGGCGCTGCGCGGCTCGCCGGGCGTGCCGTCCGACCAGGCGGCGGACGCCTCGTCCAGCCAGCCGGGCGGCGGGACGCGGCACGCCTCGGCGAGCATGCGGCGCAGCGACGCCAGCGCCTCGTCCACGGTGCGGATCTCCGTCATCCAGACCGCGATCCCGGCGGCGCGCATCGCCTCGACGTCGGCCGGGCGGTTCTCCTCGGTGTTGCCGAGGACGACGTCCGGCCGCAGCTCCGCGATCCTCTCCAGGTCGGGGTTCTTGGTGCCCCGGACGCGCGGCACGTCCAGGCCGGCCGGGTGGGTGCACCAGTCGGTGGCGCCCACCAGCAGATCCGGCGCGGTGACCGCGACCGTCTCCGTCAGCGACGGGACGATCGACACGATCCGGCGCACCCGGTCCGGGATCGGGACCGGGGCGCCGGTGTCATCAACGACCGTCATACGTTGCGGCGGTACTGGCCGCCTACCTCGAAGAACGCGTCGGTGATCTGCTGGAGGCTGCAGACGCGGGCCGCGTCCATCAGCACCGCGAACACGTTCTCGCCTGCCTGTGCCGCGTCCTTGAGCGCGGCCAGCGCCGCCTGCGCCTCGTCGCGGTGCGCGTCCTGGTAGCCGCGGACGCGGTCGAGCTGGGACCGCTTCTCCTCCTCGGTGGCGCGGGCCAGCTCGATCGTGTCGGGCGTCCCGTCGCCGGAGCCGGGGCTGCGGAAGGTGTTGACGCCGATGATCGGCAGCGAGCCGTCGTGCTTGCGCTGCTCGTACAGCATCGACTCGTCCTGGATGCGGCCGCGCTGGTAGCCGGTCTCCATCGCGCCGAGGACGCCGCCGCGCTCGCTGATGCGGTCGAACTCCGCCAGCACCGCCTCCTCGACCAGGTCGGTGAGGTCGTCGATGATGAACGACCCCTGCAGCGGGTTCTCGTTCATCGCCAGGCCCCACTCGCGGTTGATGATGAGCTGGATCGCCAGCGCGCGCCGCACCGATTCGGCCGTCGGGGTGGTGACGGCCTCGTCGTAGGCGTTGGTGTGGAGGCTGTTGCAGTTGTCGTAGATGGCGATGAGGGCCTGCAGCGTCGTGCGGATGTCGTTGAAGTCCATCTCCTGCGCGTGCAGGGACCGCCCGGACGTCTGCACGTGGTACTTCAGCTTCTGGCTGCGCTCGTTGGCGCCGTACCGGTCGCGCATGGCGACGGCCCAGATGCGACGGGCGACGCGCCCGAGGACGCTGTACTCGGGGTCCATGCCGTTGGAGAAGAAGAACGACAGGTTGGGCGCGAAGTCGTCGATGTCCATGCCGCGCGCCAGGTACGACTCGACGTAGGTGAACCCGTTGGCGAGAGTGAACGCGAGCTGGCTGATGGGGTTCGCCCCGGCCTCGGCGATGTGGTAGCCGGAGATGGACACCGAGTAGAAGTTGCGGACCTTGTTGGCGATGAACCATTCCTGGATGTCGCCCATCATCCGCAGCGAGAACTCGGTGGAGAAGATGCAGGTGTTCTGCCCCTGGTCCTCCTTGAGGATGTCGGCCTGGACGGTGCCGCGCACGGTGGACAGCACGCGCGCGCGGACCAGCGCGGCCTCCTCCTCGGTCGGCTCCCGCCCGTGCTCCTCGTAGAAGGCGTCCAGTCCCTGGTCGATGGCGGTGTTGAGGAAGAACGCCAGGATCGTCGGCGCGGGGCCGTTGATGGTCATCGACACCGACGTCGTCGGCGACGACAGGTCGAACCCGTCGTAGAGGGCCTTCATGTCGTCCAGCGTCGCGATGGACACGCCGGACGTGCCGACCTTGCCGTACACGTCGGGACGCTCGTCCGGGTCGCGACCGTAGAGCGTTACCGAGTCGAACGCCGTGGAGAGGCGCGTCGCGGGCTGGCCTTCCGACAGGAGCTTGAAGCGGCGGTTGGTGCGGAACGGGTCGCCCTCCCCGGCGAACATGCGCGCCGGGTCCTCGTTGTCGCGCTTGAAGGGGAACACCCCGGCGGTGAACGGGAACCGGCCGGGGAGGTTCTCGTTGCGCAGGAACCGGAGCAGCTCGCCGTGGTCGGTGAAGCGCGGCAGCGCGACGCGCGGGATGCGGCTGCCCGACAGGGACTCGCGGGTCAGCTTGGTGTGCAGCTCCTTGTCGCGGATCCGCACGACCTGCTCGTCGCCCGAGTAGGACTCGACGACCGCGGGCCAGCCCTCGATCAGGTCGGCGTTCTCCGGCGCCACGTCCCGGCGCGCCCCGGCCAGCAGGCCGTCGATCTCGGACGCGTCGGCCAGCTCGGCGCGGACCTCGTCGAGCCGCTGGACGCGCCGCACCGCCTCGATCTGCTTGACGGTGTCGGCGTGGTAGCCGCGGACGGTCTCGGCGATGTCGGACAGGTACCGCACCCGGCCGGGCGGGATGACGGTCGCGGCGCCGGTCGAGACCTTCGTGGTGATCTCGGGGAGGACGCCGTCCTCCAGGCTCAGGCCGTGCTCGCCGAGCAGGCCGCCCAGGTGCTGGTAGAGCGCGGTGACGCCGTCGTCGTTGAAGGTGGCGGCGCTGGTGCCGAACACGGGCATGTCCTCGGGCCGCTGCCCGAACGCCTCCCGGTTGCGGACGAGCTGCCGCGAGACGTCGCGCAGCGCGTCGGCGGCGCCGCGCCGCTCGAACTTGTTGATCGCGACGACGTCCGCGAAGTCGAGCATGTCGATCTTCTCGAGCTGGGACGCGGCGCCGAACTCGGGCGTCATCACGTACAGCGACACGTCGACCAGCGGGACGATCGCGGCGTCGCCCTGCCCGATGCCGGGCGTCTCCAGGATGACCAGGTCGTATCCGGCGGCCTTGCAGGCGCCGACGATGTCCTCGATGTTGTCGGGCAGCTCCCGGGAGCCGCGGGTGGCGAGGGAGCGGAAGAAGACGTGGTCGCCGTCGAGGGCGTTCATCCGGATGCGGTCGCCGAGCAGCGCGCCGCCGCCGCGCCGCCGGGTCGGGTCGACGGCCAGCACCGCGACGCGCAGCTTGTCCTGCTGGTCGACGCGGAACCGGCGGACCAGCTCGTCGGTGAGGGACGACTTGCCGGAGCCGCCCGTGCCGGTGATCCCGAGCACGGGGACGGGCCGCTTGCCCGCCGCCTCGGCGAGCAGCGCCCGGTCGTCTTCGGGCAGCTTCCCGGCCTGGAGGCAGGTGATGGCGCGTGCCAGCGCGTGCCGCTCCCCCGCCACCACGGCCTCTGCCGGGACGGGTTCGGCGGCGAGGTCGACGTCGCAGTCGCGCACCAGCTCGTTGATCATCCCGGGCAGGCCGAGCCGCTGGCCGTCCTCCGGCGAGAAGATCCGCACCCCGGCGCCGGACAGCCGCGCGATCTCCTCGTGGACGATCACCCCGCCGCCCCCGCCGAACACCTTCACGTGCTCGGCGCCCGCCTCCTTCAGGCTGCGCGACAGGAACTCGAAGTACTCGACGTGGCCGCCCTGGTAGGAGCTGATCGCGACGCCCTGCGCGTCCTCCTCCAGGACGGCGTCGACGACCTCGCGGACCGAGCGGTCGTGCCCCAGGTGCACCACCTCGGCGCCCTGCGACTGCAGGATGCGCCGCATGATGTTGATCGCCGCGTCATGCCCGTCGAACAGGGCCGCCGCCGTCACGAACCGCACCGGGTGCTCGGGCTTGTGCAGGTCCCCCGTCACCGCTCTCACCTCAACCCTTGGACATCCAATATTTGGAAGTTAAAGTAGTTTCCATGCGCGAGACAGTCAAGACCACGTACGGTGGCCCGGTGCCCGACACCCCCGACCCCATCGCCGAGGCCCATCGCCAGTGGAGCCTGCGCTGGCCCGAGCATGCCGACCACATGGCCGCCGTCACCTCGGTGATGCGCGCCCAGCAGCTCCTGCTGAGCCGGATCGAGGCCGTCCTCAAGCCGTACGCGCTGACGTTCGCCGCCTACGAGGCCCTGCGGCTGCTCGCCTTCACCCGCACGGGAACGCTCCCGATGGGCAAGATGGGCGCCCGCCTCATGGTCCACCCGGCCTCGGTCACCAACGTGATCGGGCGCCTGGAGCAGCGCGGCCTCGTCGGCCGCGGCCCCTCCCCGGGCGACCGGCGCGTCGTCCTCGCCGCCATCACGCCCGCCGGACGCGAGCTCGCCGAGGAGGCGACCCTCGCGCTCAACGAGTCCGGTTTCGGCATCGCCGCGCTGCCCGCCGAGCAGGCCGCCGAGATCACCGCCGCGCTGCATCCCGTCCGGCACGCCGCCGGCGACGTCGACTGACGCGCGTCCACGGGACGGGCGCGCCCGGCGGCGGACGGGGCGTCCCATATGCTGCGGTTCTGTATCCGGTGTGACGCGAGGAGGCGTGATGACGGATTCGCCGACGATGACGTACGGCGGCTATCTCCGGCTCGATGATCTGCTGTCCTGCCAGGAGACCCGGACGGACGCCCACGACGAGATGCTGTTCGTGGTCATCCATCAGGTGTACGAGCTGTGGTTCAAGCAGATCCTGCACGAGGCGGCGCTGCTGCAGCGCCGGCTGGAGGAGGGCAACAGCGCGGGCTCGCTGCACACGGCGCGCCGGATCGCCAAGATCCTCAAGACGGTGGTCGGGCAGCTGGACGTCCTGGAGACGATGACGCCGCGCCAGTTCGCCTCGTTCCGCGACGCGCTCGGCACCTCCAGCGGATTCCAGAGCGAGCAGTTCCGCGAGATCGAGGCCGTGCTCGGGCGGCGCGCGTTCCCGGCCTCGGACCTGCGCGACGACGCGCGGCTCCAGGCGGCGGTGGCGCGGCCGTCGATGTTCGACTCGCTGCTGCGCTACCTGGACGGGCTCGGGTTCCCCGTCCCGCGCGAGGCGCTCGACCGCGACACCTCCCGTCCGTGGGAGCCGGACGCGGGCGTGCAGAAGGCACTGGTCGCCGTCTACGCCGACGAGTCCGGGCCGGGCGCGGAGGTGTGCGAGGCGCTCGTCGACGTGGACGAGGGCATCCAGGAATGGCGCTACCGGCACCTGAAGATGGTCGAGCGGACGATCGGCGCGAAGATCGGCACCGGCGGCTCGGCCGGGGCCGACTACCTGCGCAAGACCCTGTTCGCTCCCGCGTTCCCGGATCTGTGGGAGGTCAGGTCCCAGACGGAGGAGGTCCCCCTCCATGGGGCGTGACGGCGGCGGCGAGGAGCGGGTCGCGATCATTGGGGCGGGGCTGGCGGGCTGCCTGCTGGCGGTGCTGCTCGGCCGCCGGGGCGTCCCGGTGACGGTGTACGAGCGGCGTCCCGACCCGCGCGTCGCGGGCGCCGAACGCGGACGCTCGATCAACCTGGCGATCTCCGCGCGCGGCCTTGCGGCGCTGGAGCAGGTGGGGCTGCGCGACCAGTCGCTCAAGCAGGCGCTGCCCATGCACGGCCGGATGGTGCACCCGCTGGCGGGCGGCCAGAACTTCCAGCCGTACAGCGCGGACGGCGAGCGCGCGATCAACTCCGTCAGCCGGGCCGAGCTGAACCGGTCGCTGCTGGACACCGCCGAGGCCACGCCCGGCGTCACGCTGCGGTTCTCCCAGCGCGTCACCGGCGTGGACGCCGACGCCGGGACGATCCTCCTGGAGGACGCCGGCGCCGAGCCCGCCGACGTCGTCCTCGCCGGGGACGGCGCCTACAGCGCGGTCCGCAAATCACTGGCGCTGGACGGCGACGACGCCGACTTCCTGGAGCACGGCTACAAGGAGCTGACCGTCCCGCCGAAGGACGGCGGGTTCGCGCTCGACCCGGACGCGCTGCACATCTGGCCGCGCGGCACCTCCATGATGATCGCGCTGCCGAACCTCGACCGGTCGTTCACCTGCACGCTGTTCTGGCCCAAGGACGACTTCGCCGCGCTCGACACCCCGGAGAAGGTCACCGCCTACTTCGAGCGCCACTATCCGGACGTCGCGGGCCTCATGCCCGACCTGGCGGACGACTACGCGCACAACCCGGTCGGGTCGCTGGTGACCGTCCGGTGCTGGCCGTGGACGCGGTACGGCGACGGCGCGGTCGTGGCGCTGCTCGGCGACGCGGCGCACGCGATCGTCCCGTTCTTCGGGCAGGGCGCCAACTGCGCGTTCGAGGACTGCATCGAGATCGACCGGTGCCTGACCGAGACGGGCGGCGACTGGGGCCGCGCGCTGTCGCTCTACCAGGAGCGCCGCAAGGCCAACACCGACGCGATCGCCGAGATGGCCCTCGACAACTTCATCGAGATGCGCGACCGCGTGTCGTCGCCGGTCTACCGGGCGAAGCAGGCGGCGACGCACGCGCTGGAGCGGCGGCTGGCGGGACGCTACGTGTCCCGCTACGAGCTGGTGTCGTTCTCGACGATGCCGTACGCGGAGATCCCGGCCCGGATCAGGCGCCAGAACCGCGTCCTGGCCGCGTCCGTGCTCGGCGGCCTGGCCGCCGCGGCTGTGGCGGCCCGAGCCCTCCGCCGCCGGTAGCTCAGCCGGAGCGGCGGACGGCGCGGCGGCCCGCGGCGAGGTCGGCGGCGGCCGCCGCCAGCGCCGCCAGCACGAGCGCCAGGATGACGATCAGGCCGTGCCGGAACGCGGCCGCCCAGTCCCCGCCCGTCCCGGTGACGGTGGCGAAGAACACCGACCCGGTGGCGGCGATGCCCGTCGCGGTCCCGACCCGCTGGCCCGTCTGCAGGACGCCCGCCGCGCTGCCGCCCTCGGTGTGCCGCACCTGCGACAGGGTGATCGTCTGGTTCGGCGCGATGACCAGGCCGCTGCCGAGGCCCGCGATCAGCAGCGGCAGCGCCGTCCACCAGGCCACCCCGGAGCCCGGGTGCACCTCGACCGCCACCCACGCCGCGCCGAGGCCCGCCAGGACGACGCCGAGCCCGGCGGCGACGAGCATGCGCCCGTACCGCGCCACGACCTGGCCGCCCGCGGCGGAGGCGATGCCCGACCCGAGCGCGAACGGGGTGATCGCGAGCCCCGCGCCGAGCGCGCTGTAGCCGAGACCGTTCTGCAGGTACAGCGTGAAGATGAAGAAGATCGCCGTGAACCCGGCGAAGTACAGCAGCGCGATCGCCGAGCCCAGCGCGTACGAGCGGAGCCGGAACAGGCCGAGGTCCACCATCGGCGTCCCCGCGCGGCGCTCCCACGCGGTGAACGCGGCGATCAGCGCCGCGCCCGCGAGCACGAGGAGCCATTTCAGGTCGCTCTTCCACTGCTGCGCCTGGACGAGCGGCAGCAGCACGCACACGACGCCCACGCCGAGCAGCAGGACGCCGAGCGGGTCCAGGCCCTGCCGCTCCCCGTAGATCGGCGCGGGCAGGAGCCGCCACGCGAGCACCAGCGCCACCACGCCGACCGGGACGTTGACGTAGAACACCCAGCGCCAGCCCTCGTCCGGCCCGGCGATCGCGATCAGCCCGCCGCCGAGCAGCGGCCCGACGGCCGTGGCGATGCCGATGACGGCGCCGAGCGCGCCGAACGCGCGGCCCCGCTCCGCGCCCTGGAACAGCTGCTGGATCAGCCCGGCGACCTGCGGGTTCAGGATGCCGCCCGCGACGCCCTGCACGAGCCGCGCCACGACGAGGAACATGATCGTCGGCGCGATCCCGGCGGCGGCGCTCGCCAGCGTGAACAGCGCGAGCCCGGACAGGAACACGGCGCGGCGGCTGCGGGCGTCGCCGAGCCGCCCGGCCGGGACGAGCACGAGCCCGAACGTCAGCGCGTACCCCGACAGGATCCACTGCAGCTCCGCCTCGGACGCGGCGAGCCCCTCCCGGATCGACGGCAGCGCCACGTTGACGATGCTGACGTCCAGCAGCGTCATGAACGCCGCGACGAGGCAGACCGAGAGCGCCTTCCAGCGGCGCCGCCGCTCCGCCGCCCGCTCGCCGGCGTCCGTGGGCTCCGTCCGCACGGCAGGGTCCTATCCGGAGATCACCGGGCGAAACGCGGGCCCGCCCCGGAAGGCGAAGGGGCAGGCGGGCGGCGGCGGGTGCGGCGGGCTGTGCCAGAGTTGCCGGATGACCGACTCCGCTCCGGGATCCGGCCCCGACGAACTGCAGTGCTCCGCCAAGGGCTGCCGCGCCGACGCCGTGTGGGCGCTGCGCTGGAACAACCCCAAGATCCACACCCCGGACCGGCGGAAGATCTGGTTCGCGTGCGACGAGCACCGCGAGAGCCTGTCGGCGTTCCTCGACCGCCGCGACTTCCTGAAGGACGTCGTCCCCGTCGCCGACCGCGACGCGCCCCCGGAGAACGCGGGCTAGGCGTCGTCGAGGACGGTCTCGCCCGCCTGCTCCGGAACATCCGACGCGGACGCGGGGGCCTCGCCGGTTTTCCAGTTCTCGGCCATCTCGGTGAGGCGGGCGGCGGCGTCCCGCGCGGGCGCGCCGCGCCCGACCGCGAGGCCGAGCAGGTACGCCGTGACCGGCGCGCCGGGCCGCGCGACGCCGTGCGCGACGTCGCGGGCGAGGTCCAGGACCAGGCCCTGGTCGATCTCGCAGCGTTCCAGGCCCAGTTCGCGGCAGGCCGCGTCGATCCAGTCCTCCAGCACCGGCATGGGTCCCCCTTCTGGCGTCGTCCAGCCGAACCTGCCCACTCTCACACGATCAAAGCAGGTGCTCGGCGGCGGCCAGATCTTCGGGGGTGTCGCAGTCGTACCAGGCCGGACGCGTGCCGGCGGGCAGCGTGACCAGGACGGGGTCGAGGGGGCCGAGGAGACCGCGCAGCGACGCGCCCGTGTAGGCGGTGAGGGCGTCCCGCAGTGCCGCGGCCCGCCAGCAGCCGGCGAGCCATTGCTCGCGGCCCTCGTCGTCGAGCAGCACCGCTCCGGCGCGCTCCCCCGCCGCGTCCAGCAGCCGGGCGACGTGGCCTGGACGCAGGAACGGCAGATCGGCCGCCAGCAGCGCCAGCCACGGCGACCGCACCCGCGCCAGCCCGGCCCGCAGCGCCGGGACCGGCCCCGCGCCCGGCGGGTCCTCCCGGACGACGACCGCCCCAGGCAGGACGTCCCGCGGCGGCCCCACCACGATCAGCCGGGACGCCCCGGACGCGGCGCCCGCCGCCCATTCCAGCAGCGTCCGGCCGCCCAGGGCCGCGGCGGGCTTGTCGGCGCCGAACCGCCGGGCCCGGCCCCCCGCCAGCAGCACCGCGTCGAAGGGCACGGGACGCTCAGCCGCCGATGGCCGACATCGGCCGGGCGGGCTGCAGGAAGGAGGGGTCGTCGATGCCGTGCCCGGCGCGCTTGGCCCGGACCGCCGCGCGCCACCGCTCGGCCAGCTCGGCGTCATCGGCCCCGGCGCGCAGCGCGTCCCGCAGGTTGGACTCCTCGGTGGCGAACAGGCAGTTGCGGACCTGCCCGTCGGCGGTGAGCCGGACCCGGTCGCAGGCGCCGCAGAACGGCCTGGACACCGAGCCGATCACGCCGACCGTGTCCGGGCCGCCGTCGACGGTGAACGACTCGGCGGGGGCGCTGCCGCGGTCGTGCTTCACGTCCGGGGCGATGGCGAACGCCGCGGACAGCCGCTCCAGGATCTCGTCGGCGGTGATCATGTCGTGGCGGGTCCAGCCGTGCTGGGCGTCCAGGGGCATCTGCTCGATGAACCGGAGCCGGTAGCCGTGTTCAAGGCAGTACCGCAGCAGCGGGACGGCCTCGTGGTCGTTGATCCCCCGCATCAGCACGGCGTTGATCTTGACGGGTTCCAGGCCCGCCGCCTGCGCCGCCGCGAGCCCGGCCAGGACGTCGTCCAGCCGGTCGCGGTGCGCGAGCCGCTTGAACGTCTCCGGGTCGAGGGTGTCGAGGGAGACGTTCACCCGGTCGAGGCCGGCCTCGGCCAGCGGCCCCGCGAGCCGGTCGAGCCCGATGCCGTTCGTCGTCAGCGAGATCTGCGGCCGCGGCGCCAGCTCCGCGGTGCGCCGCACGATCTCGGGCAGCCCGCGCCGGAGCAGCGGCTCGCCGCCGGTGTAGCGGACCTCGGTGACGCCCAGGTCCCGGACGGCGAGCCCGACCAGGCGCACGACCTCGTCGTCGGTGAGCAGCTCCGGCTTGGGCAGCCAGTCCAGGCCCTCGGGCGGCATGCAGTACGAGCAGCGCAGGTTGCATCGGTCGGTGAGGGAGACCCGCAGGTCCGTCGCGGTTCGGCCGAAGGTGTCGACCAGCACGGGCGCCCCTTCCTGCTGATTACGGTCGATCTAACCAGCCTATTGCGGTGGTTGACGATCCGGCCCCCACGAGAGACGGTAACCATCCGTCCGGCATCTGGGAGGCTGCGTGACCACGGTACGGAACTGGGAGTTCGCGGGGACGCGGGGCTCCGTCACGGCCAGAATCTGGGCGGACGGAGACCCCTGGTACATCGCCGTCCTCGTGCACGGATACGGCGAGCATCTCGGCCGCTACGACCATGTCGCGGAGGTCCTCGCCCGGCACGGCGCCGCCGTCTGCGGCCCCGACCACATGGGCCACGGCCGCTCGGCCGGCGAGCGCGCGCTGGTCGAGGACTACGACGAGGTGGTCGCCGACCTGCACACGGTCGTCGAGGCGGCGCGCGGCGACCATCCGGGGCTGCCCGTCGTCATGATCGGGCACTCGATGGGCGGGCTGATCGCGTCCCGGTACGCCCAGCTGCACGGCGGCGTGCTCGCCGCGCTGGTGCTGTCCGGGCCGGTGCTCGGCCGCTGGCACGTCGTGGACGAGCTGCTCCCCCTCGACGAGATGCCCGACGAGCCGATCGACACCTCCACGCTGTCGCGCGACCCGGCCGTCGGGAAGGCCTACACCGAGGACCCGCTCGTCTGGCACGGCCCGTTCAGGAAGGCCACCGTCCGGGCCCTCGACACCGCGCTCCGGCGCGTCAACGAGCACGGCGGCCTCGGCGACCTGCCGATCTTCTACATGCACGGCGCCGCGGACGAGCTCGTCCGGCCGCGCGACACGCGGACCGGGATCGACGCCGTCCGCGGCACCGACTTCACCGAGCGCCTCTACCCCGGCGCCCGGCACGAGATCTTCAACGAGACCAACCAGGAGGAGGTGCTCGCCGACGTCACGGCCTTCATCGACGGCGTCCTCACCTGACCGGCCCCGACGCTCCCGGCTCCCGCCCCCCCCGCGCCAACGCCCGCCAGTGCCCGCCGCCGCGCGCCGCGCGCCGCCGCGTGCGATCGTCACCGTCCGGCCCCCCGAAGGGACGCCCATGCCCACCGACCCCGTACCCGCGAACCCCACCGGCAGGCCCATCGTCTTCTACGCCCCCCACCAGGACGACGAGACCTTATGGATGGGACAGGTGATCGCGCGCCATGCCCTCGCCGGACGGGCGGTGCACGTCGTCCTGGTGTCCAACGGGGCCTCGTCGGGGGCGCGGGCGATGATCAACGGGGACGCGGACAGCGGCTGGTGGGGCGGCTACCACTACCCGCCGCGCGAGGGATACGTCCCGCTGAGCCTCGGGGATTTCACCGCGGCCCGCACCCGCGAGCTCGTCGCGGCGTGCGCGCAGCTCGGCGTGCCCGCCGAGCGCGTCCACCTGGGCAGGGCCGACGCGCCCGCCCCGACGACGGCGGACCTGCCGGGCACCGTCACCACCGCCTGGGCGACCCAGGTGCTGCAGTCGTGGGCGGCGCGCTTCGCCCCGCAGTGGCCGGGCGCCGGGCACTACACGACCTGGTGGGGCGACGATCACTCCGACCACGCGGCGCTCGGGACCGCGCTGCGGACCCTCAACACGCAGTCCCCGGCCGCGTTCGGCGATGCGCGGTGGCTGGTCAAGCCCGAGCAGAGAACCGCCGCCGGTGCCGGCGCCTACGGGCTGCCGCCCGCCTCGGCCGCCGCGATCGTGCAGATGGCCCGGCGCGCCGGGTGGTGCTACCGGGCGTGGCAGCCCCGCGCCGGGTGCTACGCGATCGGGTACCACTCGGTGTCGTTCGCCGGGCCGGAGGGCGGCACCCCGAACTACATCGTGGGCGGGTGACCCTCAGCCCTTGACGCAGATGAGCTGGCGGAGGTGGGCGACGACCTCGACGAGGTCGGACTGCTCCTCCATGACCGCCTCCAGGTCCTTGTAGGCGCCGGGGATCTCGTCGATGACGCCGGTGTCCTTGCGGCACTCGACGCCCCGCGTCTGCTCGATCAGGTCGTCCACGGTGAAGTTCTTGCGGGCCTTGTTGCGGCTCATCTTGCGGCCCGCGCCGTGCGAGGCGGAGTTGAACGCGGTCTCGTTGCCGAGGCCGCGGACGATGTAGGTGCCGGTCGCCATCGAGCCCGGGATGATCCCGAGGTCGCCGGCGCCCGCGCGGATCGCGCCCTTGCGGGTGACGAGCAGCTCCACGCCGCCGTACTCCTCCTCCGCCACGTAGTTGTGGTGGCAGGAGATGGCCTGGTCCCACCTGCAGCGCTGCTCGCCGAACCGCTTGGTCACGACGTCCTGCGCGAGCGCCATCATGACGGCGCGATTGCGGCGCGCGTAGTCCTGCGCCCAGAAGAGGTCGTGGCGGTAGGCGTCCATCTTGGCGGTGCCGGTGAGGAACACGGCGAGGTCGTTGTCCGGCAGGTCCTGGTTGTGCGGCAGCCTGCGGGCGGCCTCGATGTGCTGCTCGGCCAGCTCGTTGCCGATGTTGCGCGACCCCGAGTGCAGGACGAGCCAGATCGCGCCGCCGTCGTCCGCGCACAGCTCCAGGAAGTGGTTGCCGCCGCCGAGCGTGCCCATCTGCTGGCGGGCGCGGCCGAAGCGGGACCGCACCGCCGGGTGCAGGTCGTCGAAGGCCTGCCAGAAGTCGTACCAGCCGCGCTCCTTGAGGTTCGGGAGCCCGGACGGGTCGACGGCCTGCCTGTGCGCGCCGCGGCCGACCGGGATCGCCTTCTCCAGCTTCGAGCGCAGCCCGGCCAGGTCGTCGGGCATGTCCTCGACGGTGAGGGACGACTTCGCGGCGGTCATCCCGCAGCCGATGTCGACGCCGACGGCCGCCGGGGACACCGCGTCCTTCATCGCGATGACCGAGCCGACGGTGGCGCCCTTGCCGTAGTGGACGTCGGGCATCACCGCGAGGCCCTCCACCCACGGCAGCGCGGACACGTTGCGGAGCTGGTCGAGGGCGAGGTCCTCGACGGCGCTGGGATCGGTCCACATCCGGATGGGAACGCGGCCGCCCTTGATGGTCTGGTACGGCATTCCTTCTCCTTGCTCGACGGGAACCGAACCATGATCTATAAGGCCAGAGCAGGGGCCTGCGGTTCAAACGGTTTTCCCCGCGTGGAGCGTCAGGAACGGCGGCGCTCGGTGAATCCGAGGCCGTCGAGGTGGCGCAGCAGCGCGACGGCGACGCGGCGGCTCGTGCCGAGCGCGTCGCCGGCCTGGCCCGGCGTGAACGGCTGCGGCAGCCCGGACAGGACGTGCAGCGCCTCCCGGTCGGCGCCCGGCAGCAGGACGATCTCGTCGCCGTCCCCGTCTCCGTCGGCGGTGATGCGCACGACGGCGCCCGCGCGTTCGGCGGCGGCGAGCGCGTCGCCGGTGAGGCCCAGCTCGGCCAGCCGGTCCGCGGCGGGCGCGGCGAACGGGGCGCCCGCCAGCTCCGCCTTGAGGCGTTCGACGGCCGCGGCCCAGACCGGCCGCGCGGCGGCGGGGCCGTAGACGCGTCCGTTCTCCACCCGCAGCGGCGGGCGGACAAGCGCCTCCACGAGCTGCCGGGCGGGCAGCCCCAGCCGCAGCCGGACGGTCTCCAGCAGGATGCCCGGCGCGTGCGGGTTCTCGGCCGCGTGCCGCTTCGTCTCCTCGGCGAGCCGCTCGAACAGCGACTCCCAGTGCGCCGGGTCGGCGAGCCATTCGCCGTCCAGCGCGACCGCGCCGTCCGGCGGGGCGCAGCCCATCACCGACAGTTCGGCGCGGCGGAGCACGCCGTGGCGGCGCAGCACGATCGCGCCGTCCGGCCGGTCGGGCCAGGACGCCAGCTCCCGCGCGCGGGCCGCGCCCGCACCGCGCCGGACGAGGGTCGGCGGCCGCAGGTCCAGGACGCTCACCCCGGCGATCGACCGGCGTTCCGGGTCGCGCAGGATCCCGGTGTCGCCGAGATGCAGCGCGAGCCGGCTGTTCAGGGTGAGGCGGGCGGTGTCGGGGCCGAGCGGGCGCAGCCGCACCGGGACGGCCGCGGACCCGAGGTGCAGCGTCATCCGCCGCGCCAGCCGCCCGGACGCCTCCCCGAAGCGGGTGCGGACGTCGACGCAGGTCGTGTGGGTCCAGGCCCCGGCGGCGACGAGCGCCATCCCGGCGCCGACGCGGCCGGCCTCGCGCAGGGTCAGCACGACGCGGGAGACGCCGCCGACGGTCTCGTGCGGCTCGCCCGCGCAGCCGATCGTCCGGACGCGGACGCGCTCGCCCGCGGGCATCAGCAGCAGCTCGTCGCCGACCGTGATGGTCCCGGCGGTGAGGGTGCCGGTGACGACGCTCTGCCGGCCCGCGGTGAAGGCGTGGTCGATCCAGAGCCGCACGGGCGCGTCCGGGTCGGGGACTGGCAGCCGCCCGGCGAGCCGGTCCAGCGCGGCGGCGAGCTCGTCCATCCCCGCGCCGGTGCGGGCGCTGACGGCGACGGTCTCGACGCCGCGCAGCGGGGTGCCCGCGAGCCGCTCGCGGGCCTGCCGGAGCGCGAGCTTGGGGGCGGCGACGTCGGAGCGGGTGACGGCGAGGACGCCGAACCGGACGCCGAGCGCGCCGAGGGCGTCCAGGTGCTCCTGCGACTGCGGCATCCAGCCCTCGTCGGCGGCGACCGACAGCAGCACGGCGGGGGCGGGCGCGGCGCCGGCGAGCATCGCCGGGACGTCGCGTTCGCCGCCGGGGACGTCCACGAACGCGACGCGCCGCCCCGAGGGCAGCTCCGTCCAAGCGCCGGGCTCTTCCGGTTTCTTGGCGCTGCCGGCGTCCCCGCCGGTGAGGGCGCGCACGAGCGCGGACTTGCCGTGCCCACCGTGGCCGGCGGTGGTGACGACCTGCATCAGCGGCCTTTCCAGGCACGGGCGCAGGGCACCGTGCGGGGGAAATCAACGCGGGGGTAGTGCAGACGAAGGTCCACGGAAGGCAACCTTATGGACGCCCGGGGCCTCCGCAAAACCAGATCCCGCACAGAGGGCGGATTCAGCTCCCAGCGGCCTCCGCATGGCCGGGATCCGCGTGGCCGGAATGGGCCTCGAAGTCGTCCATCATGCGGTGCACGAGCCCGGCGAGCCGCTCGCGGTCGCCGGGCGACCAGGCCGCGAGGGCCTCGGAGATCCAGCGGCGCCCGGACGCGCGGATCGACTCGACCGCGCGCAGCCCGGGGCCGCTGAGCCCGACCCGCCGGCAGCGGCCGTCGTCGGGGTCGGGCAGCAGCTCGACGTAGCCGGCCCGCTCGAGCCGCTGAACCTGCCGGGTGACGTGCGGCGCCTCGACGGCGAGCCGTGCGGCCAGCTCGCCCGGCCGCATCGGGCCGTGCTCGGCGAGGGCGCGCAGCAGCGGGACGGCGGCGCGGTCGACCGGGACGCCCGCGGCGATCACCGTGCGGTCGTGCTGCCGGAACCGGGTGAGCAGGTGCGCGACCCGGCTCAGCGCCCGCTCGATCTCCGCGACGTCGTCCGGCTCCGCGGCGTCCGTGATGTCCTGCGGGACCGGTGCCGACATGCCGCTCACCCTACCCCTCTACAATTCATTAACTTAGTTAAGCAAACAGGAGGTTGGCATGACGGGGGTCCGGGCCACGGCGCGCGAGACGGCAGGAAGTCCCGCCGCCGATCCGCCGCGGACCGGCCGCACGCTGCTCGCGCTGGCGGCCGCCGGGATGGTCGTGTCGGTGCAGCAGACCCTGGTGCTCCCGCTGCTGCCCCAGCTCGGCCGCACGTTCGACGCGCCGATCACCGACGTGACGTGGGTGTTCACCGCGTCGCTGCTGGCCGGGGCGGTCGCCACGCCGCTGCTGACGCGGTTCGGCGACATGTACGGCAAGAAGCGGATGATCCTGCTCGCGCTGAGCCTGCTGCTGCTCGGCTCGGTGATCTGCGCGCTGTCGGGGTCGCTGCCCGTGCTCATCGCCGGGCGCGCCGTGCAGGGCGTCTCGTCGTCGCTGATCCCGCTGGCCATCGGCATGATCAGGGACACCTTCCCGCGCGAGCGGATCATCACCGCGATCGGGATCGTCAGCGCCACCATGGGCGTGGGCGGCAGCGCCGGGATGATCGTGACCGGGCTGATCGCCGACCGGACCGCCAGCCACCATCCGGTGTTCTGGATCGCCGCCGCGATCGCCGGCGCCGCGCTGGTGCTGGTGGCCGTGGCGGCCAGGGACGTCGGCGGCCGGAGCGGCGGGCGGCCCGACTACGCGGGCGCGGCGCTGCTCGCCGGGATGCTGTTCTGCCTGCTGCTCGCCATCAGCGAGGGCAACGCGTGGGGCTGGACGTCGGGCGGCGTCCTCGGCCTGTTCGCGGTGGCGGCGGCGCTGTGCGCGGCGTGGGTGGCGACCGAGCTGCGGGTCCGGGCGCCGCTGGTGCGGCTGGCGCTGCTGGTCGGGCCGCGGTCGCTGTCGGCCAACCTCGTGTCCGCGCTGCTCGGCTTCTCCATGTTCGCCGCGTTCACCCTGATCTCGGGCTTCGTGCAGGCGCGGCCGGGCGTCGTCGGGTACGGCCTGGACGGGTCGGTGCTGGACGTCGGCCTCTACATGCTCCCGAACACGGTCACGATGCTGATCTGCTCCACGATGGCGGGCCGGGTCGCCGCCCGGCTCGGCCCCGCCTTCACCCTCGCGCTCGGGGCCGGGTTCGTCGCGCTGTGCTACGTCTGGCTGGCCGTGTCGAACTCGCACGTGTACGACGTCCTCGCGTTCAGCTCCCTGCAGGGCGCCGGGTTCGGGATCGCGTACGCGGCCCTCGGGACGCTCGCCGTCCAGCACGTCCCGATGGACCAGAGCGGCATCGCCAGCGGGATCAACTCGCTCGTCCGCGTCGCGGGCGGCAGCATCGCGGGCGCGATCACCGCGTCGATCCTGGCCGGGCAGGTCATTCCCGGCACTGTGGAGCCCACGCTCGGCGCCTACGAGCTGTGCTTCTGGGTCGTCGCCGCGGGCGCCGTCCTGGCCGCCGCCATCGCCTTCGTGCACGGCCTGCGCCACCCCGACTGAGGCGCCGCGTAGGCCCGGCGCGGAGGGCTCCTCCGCCGGACGCGGGGCGGCGCGGGGCCTTGACGAACCGGGCCCGCGCCATGCCCTATAGGGGTGCGGCCCGGATCGGAGCACGGGGCCGATCGCCGGACAGGGCCGAACCGCCGAGCGGGGCCAGGGACCCGCACCGGGAGGACGACATGGGCGCCTACGCGGCCGCGTACGAACGCAGCATCGCCGATCCGACCCGCTTCTGGGGCCTGGCGGCGCGGGACGTCCGCTGGCTCGTCCCGCCGGACCGGGTGCTGGACGACGGCGCGCCCCCGTTCTACCGCTGGTTCACCGGCGGCGAGCTGAACACCTGCGACAACGCGCTCGACCGGCATGTCGAGGAGGGCCGCGGCGACCAGCCCGCGCTGATCTACGACAGCCCCGTCACCGGCACCGTCCGCACCTACACCTACCGCGAGCTGACCGACCTCGTCGCCCGGTTCGCCGGGGCGCTGCGCGCGCAGGGCGTCGACCGCAGCGACCGTGTCGTGATCTACCTGCCGATGATCCCCGAGGCGGTCATCGCGATGCTCGCCTGCGCGCGGCTCGGCGCGGTGCACTCGGTCGTGTTCGGCGGGTTCGCGGCGCGGGAGCTGGCCGTCCGCATCGACGACGCCCGGCCCAAGGCGGTCGTGTCGGCGTCCTGCGGCATCGAGGGCGGGCGCGTCGTCCCCTACAAGCCGCTGCTGGACCGGGCGCTCGACCTCGCCAAGCACAAGGTGGAGCGGTGCGTGATCCGGCAGCGCGAGCAGTTGCACGCCGACCTCGCCCGGCCGCGCGACGTCGAGTGGGACGAGGCCGTCGCCACCGCCGCGCCCGCCGAGTGCGTGCCCGTCGCCGCCACCGACCCGCTCTACATCCTGTACACGTCGGGGACGACGGGGCGGCCGAAGGGCGTCGTCCGCGACAACGGCGGGCACGCGGTGGCGCTGCGCTGGTCGATGGAGAACGTGTTCGGCGTCGGGCCCGGTGACGTGTTCTGGGCGGCGTCCGACGTCGGCTGGGTCGTCGGGCACTCCTACATCGTGTACGCGCCGCTGCTGACCGGCTGCACGACCGTCCTGTACGAGGGCAAGCCCGTCGGGACGCCGGACGCGGGCGCGTTCTGGCGCGTCGCCGCGCAGCACCGGGTGAAGGCCCTGTTCACCGCGCCGACCGCGATCCGCGCGATCAAGAAGGAGGACCCGGAGGGCGCGCTGCTCGCCGGGCACGACCTGTCGGCGCTCGACACGCTGTTCCTGGCCGGGGAGCGCCTTGACCCCGACACCTACCGGTGGGCGTCGCGCGTCCTGGACCGTCCGGTCATCGACCACTGGTGGCAGACCGAGACGGGCTGGCCGATCGTGGCGAACCTGCGCGGCCTGGAGCCGATGCCGGTCAAGCCCGGTTCCCCGTCCGTGCCGGTCCCCGGCTACGACGTGCGCGTCCTCGGCCCGGACGGCGTGACGGTCCCGGACGGCGAGGACGGCGACATCGCCATCCGCCTCCCCCTGCCGCCCGGCACGCTTCCCACCCTCTGGCAGGACGACGAGCGCTTCGTGGAGTCGTACCTGACCACCTACCCGGGGCACTACCTCACCGGCGACGGCGGCCACGTCGACGAGGACGGCTACGTCTGGGTGATGGGCCGCACCGACGACGTGATCAACGTGGCCGGGCACCGGCTGTCGACCGGGACGATGGAGGAGGTCATCGCCGCCCACCCGGCCGTCGCGGAGTGCGCGGTCATCGGCGTCCACGACGCCCTCAAGGGCCAGGTGCCGCGCGGGCTGGTCGTGCTGAAGAGCGGCGTCCTCGCCGAGCCCGGCGAGGTGTGCGCGGAGCTGGTCGCCATGGTCCGCGACCAGATCGGGCCGGTCGCCGCACTCAAGGAGATCACGGTCGTCGCCGCGCTGCCCAAGACCCGCTCGGGCAAGATCCTGCGGGGCGTGATGCGCGGCCTGGCGGACGGCCGGGAGGTCTCCGTCCCCTCCACGATCGAGGACCCGGACGTCCTGGACGACCTGCGGCCCGTCCTGCGCAAGGCCCCCTGACTCAGGGCGGTTTCGGCCGGCCGGGCGGCTTGGGCCGGTGGACGATCCGCTTGGGCCAGCACACCGCCACCAGGAACACGCCCAGCACGGCGATCGAGATCTGGAAGACCGTCCCCCAGAGGCTCCAGGCCCCCGACACCACGCCGAACAGGTTGGCGAGGGCCGTCCCCGCGAACGCCGCGACGATGCCGACCGAGATCGTGCACCACACCGGCATGCTCTCCCTGCCGGGCGCGACCAGCCGTCCCAGCACCCCGACGACCGCGCCCAGGACAACGGCCGCGGCAAGGCCCCCGAAAGTCATAGCCCCCGTCCTCCAGCCCCACCCGCCGCCGTTCCAACGACGAGCTAAGCTCGACCCCCCTTGTGCCAGGCCCTGGCGAAGGCCCGGTCACGCGGGGCCCTACCCGAACCAAGGACGCCGACACGAAACCCCCGAAACCGCCAGCTCGCGGCAACCTGGTCAGCGGACGACGAGCGTGCGGCGGCCGCGGGCGACCAGCTCGCCGATGACCGTGCCGCCGGGGATCTCCCCCGCGACCAGCAGGCCGCCGGAGATCTGCGCGTCCGCCAGCAGCAGCCGCTCCTCCTCGGCGATCCGGCGGAACTCGGTGTGCGGCGACACCCAGGACAGGTTGCGGCGCGTCCCGCCGGGGACGAACCCGTGCCGCACCGCGGACCGGGCGCCGTCCAGGTACCGGACGGCGGATGCGTCCACGACGGCCGTGACGCCGCTCGCCCGCGCGAGCTTGTAGAGGTGCCCGAGGAGCCCGAACCCGGTGACGTCCGTCGCGCAGGAGATGCCGCGTTCCAAAGCGGCGAGGCCCGCCTCCGCGTTCAGCGCCGTCATCGTCTCGACGGCCTGCGGGAACACCTGCCCGGTCGCCTTGTGGCGGGCGTTGAGGACGCCGACGCCCAGCGGCTTGGTCAGCGACAGCGGGACGCCGGGGCGGCCGGTGTCCAGCCGCAGCAGCCGGTCCGGGTCGGCGATGCCGGTCACGGCCATCCCGTACTTCGGCTCGGGGTCGTCGACGCTGTGCCCGCCGGCGATCGCGCAGCCCGCGAGCGCGGCCACGTCCCGCCCGCCGCGCAGCACCTCGCGGGCCAGCTCGGCGGGCAGCAGGTCGCGGGGCCAGCCGAGCAGGTTGAGCGCCATCAGCGGCTCCCCGCCGATCGCGTAGACGTCGGAGAGCGCGTTGGCGGCGGCGATGCGTCCCCAGTCGTAGGCGTCGTCGACGACGGGGGTGGAGAAGTCGGCGGTGGACACCACGGCGCGGCCGCCGTCGATCCGCAGCACGGCGGCGTCGTCGCCGTCCGCTCCCCCGGCGAGGAGGTCCTCGCCGCCGCCGGTGAGGCCGGCCACGACCCGCTCCAGCTCGGCGGGCGGGATCTTGCTCGCGCAGCCGCCGCCGTGTGCGTACTGCGTGAGGCGGGCGACGGGGGCGAGGCGTGTCACTGGAAGATTTAACGCACAACTACCGCATATGATCAACAAACGGACAGTGCGGGTACGGTCACCGAGGGCGGAGATCCCCGCCCGACCTGCACGGAAATGCGCACACCCCTTGTCCGGACACGGCCTGGCATGATGCGATTCCCTTCTGCAAGTCATCACTTACTTCAAGGGGCGACATGGGGATCCAGGAAGAGAGCGCCGAGCGGAGCTCGTCATCTGATTGGCGGCGGGTGGGGGCTGGAGGACGGGGTTCCGACCTCGATCGGGCGGTCGCCGGGCAGACGATCTGCACGAGCCTCGCCGAGACCGCGGAGCGGCACGGCGCCAGGCCCGCCTACTCCGACCGGGTCGACGGCGAATGGACCACCCTCACCTGGGCGGACACGCGCACCCGTGCGCTGGAGATCGCCGCCGGGTTCGCCGCCCTCGGCCTGGCGCCCGGCGACGTCGTCGCGCTGATGATGCCGAACCGCTCCGAGCACGTCCTGGCCGACCTCGGCGCCGTCCACGCAGGCGGAACCCCCACCACCGTGTACGCGACGCTGGCGCCCGACCAGATCGCGTTCGTCGCCGGGCACTGCGCCGCGAAGTACGCCGTCCTGGACGGCAAGGACCAGCTCGACCGCTGGCTGCCCGTCCTGGACCGCCTCCCCGCCCTCCGCACGATCATCGTCGTGGACGCCGCCGCCTGCCCGCCCGGCGACCGCTTCCTCACCTGGGACGCCTTCACCGGGCTCGGCCGCGCCGAGCTGGCCGCCGACCCCGCCGAGATCGACCGCCGCTGGCAGACCGTGTCACCGGACGACACCGTCACGCTCCTCTACACCTCCGGCACGACCGGGGACCCGAAGGGCGTCCTGATCACGCACTCGATGGTGCTGCACGAGGCGGAGATGCTGCAGCGCAGCTCGGCCCGCACCGAGCACCCGGCCGGGATCTCCTACCTGCCGTTCGCGCACATCGCCGACCGCGTCCTCAGCTGCTACCTGCCCATCCGGCTCGCCGCCCACATCCACTTCTGCCCGGACCCGGCCCAGCTCGCCGGCATGCTCGGCCAGGTACGGCCGCACTCGTTCTTCGGCGTCCCCCGGGTCTGGGAGAAGATCATGGCCGGCATCCAGGCGGTGCTGGCCGCCGAACAGGACGAGACCAGGAAGCAGGCCGTCGCCAACGCCCTCGAAGCCGGCCGCGCCTACGTGACGGCCCAGGAGTACGGCAACACCCCCACCCCCGAGATCACCGCCGCCTTCGAGGCGGCCGACGCGGCCGTCCTGACTCCCATGCGCGCCCTCCTCGGCCTGGACCGCGTCACTTCCGCGTCCAGCGCCGCCGCCCCGCTGCCCCTGGAGGTCGCCCGCTTCTTCGCGGGGCTCGGCATGAAGATCTTCGACGCCTACGGGATGACCGAGACCACCGGCGCGATCACCGCCAACCTCTCCGACTGCTTCAAGCTCGGCACCGTCGGCCGCCCCCTCGAAGGCGTCGAACTCCGCCTCGCCGACGACGGCGAGATCCTCGTCCGCGGCGCGACGTGCACCCCCGGCTACCTGAGCCGCCCGGACGCGACCGCCGACCTCATCGACCCCGACGGGTGGATCCGCACCGGCGACGTCGGCCGCCTGGACGCCGACGGCTTCCTCACGGTCATCGACCGCAAGAAAGAACTGATCATCACCGCCGGCGGCGAGAACATCGCCCCGTCCCTGATCGAGAACCACCTCAAAGAGCACCCGCTCATAGGCCAGGCCCTCGCCTACGGCGACCGCCGCCCCCACGTAGTCGCGCTGATCACCCTGGACGGCGAGGTGGCCCCCGCCTGGGCGGCCACCCGGGGCATCGAAGCCACCGACCTGGCCGCACTGGCCGGACACCCCACCATCCTGGAAGAGATCACCAAGGCCGTCGAGGCCGCCAACGCCCGCCTGGCCCGCGTCCAGCAGGTCAAGACATGGCGCCTGCTCCCCGCCGAATGGACCGCCGAGAGCGAGGAGCTGACCCCGACCCTCAAGCTGAAGCGCCGCGTGGTCCACACCAAGTACGCCTCCGCCATCGCCGCCCTGTACACCCACTAAGATCACCGGCGGAGGCGTGTGAGCGCCTGGTGGCCTCCCCGGCCTTCAAAGCCGACGGTCCCGAGCACCTCGGGACGGCGGGTTCGATTCCCGTACGCCTCCGCTCTCCTCCCCCGGCCCCTGCGGGCGGGGCGCGTAGCGTGGGTGCATGAGGCGCCGCAGGGTGGTCTACGGGATCATGATGGGGACGTGCCTCGCGCTGTTCGTGCTGGCCTGGGCGGTGGTCCGGGTGTACTCGACGCCCGCCGCGGTCGCGATGTCGGTGGTGGCGATGGTGATCCCGCCGTTCGCGGCGATGGTGGCGAACTGGAACATCGACCGCCGCTGACCCGGCGGGGTTCGGCGGGTACGGTGACCGTTATGGGGCGGATCACCGTGCGCAGGCCCGTGTTGCGGCTGAGCACGTCCGGGACGCGGGGGCGCAGGCCCGACACGCTGGCGGTGGAGGAGCCGCTGGAGATCCGTGTCGCGGGCAAGCCGCTGACGATCACGATGCGGACGCCGGGGCACGACTTCGATCTCGTCGCCGGGTTCCTCGCCGCCGAGGGCGTGATCTCGGGCGCGGATGATCTGGCGACGATGCGGTACTGCGCCGACACCGAGGAGCAGAACACTCTGGACGTGGTCCTCGCACCCGGCGTCGCGCCGCCGGACGACTCGATGACCAGGGCGTTCACGACGACGAGCGCCTGCGGGGTGTGCGGGAAGTCGAGCATCGAGGCGCTGCGCGCCGACCGGCCCTACGAGGTGGCCGGCGACCCGCTGCGGATCACGCCGGGCCTGCTCGCGGAGCTGCCGGGACGGCTGCGGGAGGCGCAGCGGGTCTTCGACCGGACGGGCGGCCTGCATGCGGCCGGGCTGTTCGACGCGGGCGGCGGGCTGCTCGCGCTGCGGGAGGACGTCGGGCGGCACAACGCGGTCGACAAGGTGATCGGCTGGGCGCTGCGCCAGGGGCGGCTGCCGCTCACCGGGACCGTGCTGATGGTGAGCGGGCGCGCGTCGTTCGAGCTGACGCAGAAGGCGATGACCGCCGGTGTGCCGGTGCTGGCGGCCGTTTCGGCGCCATCGTCGCTGGCGGTGGAGCTGGCCGAGGACGCGGGCATGACGCTCGTCGGGTTCCTGCGGGGAGAGACCATGAACGTCTACACGGGAGCCGAGCGCTTCGACCTGTGAGCGGCCAGGTGGCCGGCCTCACGCCCGGGCCTCTTGACCTGGCTCCCGTTCGGCGCTTTATTAACTCTGTGTCCAATAATGTGGCGCTCGCCCGCGTGCACGACGCCGCGGAGCTCGAGCGATTCCGTGCCGTCCAGCGCCTGTGCTACCGGTGCGCCGACGAGATCGCCGCGACGCTCGAACCGGGCGTGACCGAGCGGGAGGCGTGCCGGCGGATGCGGCGGTGGCTGCGCGAGCGCGGCGTGGACGACTGGCTGCACACCCCGTTCGCCTGGTTCGGCGACCGGACGGCGTTCCGCGGCTTCAAGCTCCCGACGCAGTTCCTCCCCAGCCGGACGCGGCTGGAGGAGGGGATGCCCTACATCCTCGACATGGCCCCGGTGCGAGGCGGCTACTCCGCCGACATCGGGTACGGCGGCGTCCTCGGCGAGAACCGGATCTGGGAGCGCCTGGACGCCGATCTCGCCGCCTACCGGACGCTCATCCTCGAGCTTGTCCGCGAGCGCCGCACGTTCGCCGAGATCTACGCCGAGGTGGACGCGCTCATCGACCGGCAGGGCTACCAGAACCGGCACCGCAAGTACCCGGGACGGGTCATCGGCCACCAGGTCGGGATCATCGGCGGGATCCTTCCGAAGCGCGTCGGGTTCCCGTTCGGCGTGCGGTTCCTGCAGACCATCGGGCGCGAGCTCGTCAAGGAGCGTCTCGAAGGGCGCTCGCCGCTGTGGAACGGGGCCGCGCAGTCGCAGCATCCGCCGACGCCTGGCCTGTGGGCGGTGGAGCCGCATATCGGGTTCCGGGGCGTGGGCGTGAAGTTCGAGGAGATCCTCGTGGTCACCGAGGACGACGCGTACTGGCTCGACGAGGACCTCCCGCACGTGCGCCGCTGGGAGGCGCTGTCATGACGGGCGTCAGCGGGCGGCGCGTGCGCGGTGACGGGGTTGATCTGGCCGTCTACGAGCAGGGCGACCGGGCGCGGCCCACCGTGCTGCTCGTGCATGGGTATCCGGACACGCACGCCGTCTGGGACGAAGTGGCCGGACGGCTCGCCGAGCGGTTCCACGTCGTCCGGTACGACGTGCGCGGCGCGGGTGCGTCGTCCAGGCCGTTCGGGCGCAGGCACTACGCGTTCGAGCACCTGATGGCCGACATGCGGGCCGTGCTGGACGCCACCGCGCAAGGCCGCCCGGTGCATCTCGTGGGGCACGACTGGGGGTCGATCCAGTCGTGGGAGGCGGTCTGCACGATGCCGGAGCGCTTCGCGTCCTTCACCTCGATCTCCGGGCCGTGCCTGGACCACGTCGCGCACTGGACGCGGCGGACGCTGGCCCGCCCGACGCCGTCCAACCTGAAGCGGGCGGCGGGGCAGGCCGTGCGGTCCTGGTACATCTACTTCTTCCAGACGCCGGTGCTGCCGGAGCTGGTGTGGCTCGCCGGGATGTCCCGGCCGTTCACGCGGGCGCTGGAGGCGGGCGAGGGCGTCGCGGCGCGGGACGGGCATCCGGCCCGGACGATGGGGCGCGACGGCGCGGCAGGCGTCGGGCTGTACCGGGCGAACATGGTGCGGCGGCTGACGCGGCCGCGCGACCGGCGCACGGACGTGCCGACGCAGGTCATCGTCCCGACCAGGGACCTGTTCGTCTCGCCGCATCTGGTCGGCGGGCTGGCGGGGCGCGTCCCGAACCTGTCGCTGCGGCCGGTCGCCGCCGGGCACTGGGTGCCGCGCAGCCACCCGGACGCCGTCGCCCGCTGGATCGCCGAGCACGTCACCGGCGTCGAGGGCGGGCCCCTGACCGCCACCGAGTCGCGTGGGCTGCGGCGCGCTAGGGTCGTGCCGGGCAGGCGCCCGTTCGACGGGTCGCTCGTGGTCGTGACCGGCGCGGGCAGCGGGATCGGGCGGGCCACCGCGCTGGCGTTCGCCGAGCGAGGCGCCGAGGTGATCGCCGCCGATCTCGACCTGGCCACCGCCCAGCGGACCGCGGAACTCGCCGGTCTGCTGGGCCCGGAGGGCCACGCGTTCAAGGTGGACGTGTCCGACCCCGCGGCGATGGAGGACTTCGCCAAGTCCGTCCTGCACGACCACGGGGTGCCGGACGTCGTCGTCAACAACGCCGGGATCGGCATGGCCGGATCGTTCCTCGACCACACCGCCGACGACTGGCGGAAGGTCCTGGACGTCAACCTGTGGGGCGTCATCCACGGATCGCGGCTCTTCGCCGAGCAGATGGTGGAGCGCGGGCAGGGCGGCCACATCGTGAACACCTCGTCGGCGGCGGCGTTCACACCGTCCCGGGCCCTGTCCGCCTACGCGACGAGCAAGGCGGCCGTGCTGATGCTGTCGGAGTGCCTGCGCGCCGAGCTGAAGGGCAAGGGCATCGGGGTCAGCGCCGTCTGCCCCGGCATCGTCGACACCAACATCACCCGGACGTCCCGGTTCGTCGGCCAGGACGGGGAAGGCGAGGCGCGCAGCCAGGAGCGGGCCGCGCGGGCCTACGCACGGCGGAACTTCGGCCCGGACGGCGTGGCTGAGGAGATCGTCGCGGCCGTCCTGCGGGACAGGGCCGTCGTCCCGGTCACGCCGGAGGCACGCCTCGGCTACGCGGCGTCGCGCGCGGCCCCCGGCCTCATGCGCCTTCTGGCCCGGCTCGACGTGGGCCGATGAACGGTTTACCCGCGCGGGGTTCCCCCAAGGTCCGGAACATGCGACCTTGGCAGGACAGGCCCAGCGGCCCCGCCCCGTTGCGACAGGGGTCCGCACGGGCCCGGAACGGCACCGGAGCGTGAGGCATGCGGATTCGCGACATCCTGCGGAGGAAGGGAGACGCGGTGGCCACGGTTCGTCCCGAGGCCACCGTGCGGCAGCTGCTCGCCGTCCTGGCGGAGCACAACATCGGGGCGGTGGTGGTCTCGCCGGACGGCGCGTCCATCGCCGGGATCGTGTCCGAACGAGACGTGGTACGGCGGATGCACGAGCGCGGCGCGGTGCTGCTCGACCGTCCCGTCTCCGACATCATGACCTCGGAGGTCCGCAGCTGCGGCCCCGCCGACAAGGTCGAGGACCTGCGCCGCACCATGACCGAGCACCGGATCCGGCACGTGCCCGTCGTCGAGGACGGGCGGCTGGCCGGGATCGTCAGCATCGGCGACGTGGTCAAGAGCGCCATCGACGAGCTGGAGAGCGAGCGGGAGCACCTGGTCGGCTACATCCAGAACGTGCAGTAGCCCATCGGGCGCGGCGGGCCGCCGGACGGATCGTCCGGCGGCCCGTTCACACGTGGCCGGCCTTCACACGTAGGCGGGCAGCTGGCGCGCGGCGGGGGCCGCCTCCGCCTCGCGGAAGGCCAGCGCGAGCCGCTCCACGGCCGGGCGCAGCGTCTCCGGCGGCAGGACGAACGGCAGCCGGACGTAGTCCTCCAGGACGCCGTCCACGCCGAACACCGGGCCGCCGACGACCCGGACGCCGAGCCGCTCGGCCGCCTCCGCCAGCCGCGTCGCGACCGGCGCGCCGATCCGCGCCCACAGCGACATGCCGCCCGCGGGCAGCCCGAACTCCCACCCGGGCAGCAGCTCGCGCAGCGCCGCGGCGAGCGCGTCCCGGTTCCGGCACAGGCTCTCCGCGCGCTCGGCCCGGACCTCCTCCACCCGCAGCAGCAGTTCCCGGACGATCAGCTGCTCCAGCACCGGGCTCGCCATGTCCGACGGCTCGCGGGCGATGGTCAGCCGGCGGGCCAGCGGCGCGGTGGTGCGGATCCAGCCGATGCGCAGCCCGCCCCACATCAGCTTGGACGCCGACCCGATCGTGACGACCCGGCCGCCGGAGTCGTAGGCGGCGAGCGGCGGCTCGCGCGGCGCGTCCACGTCGAGGGCGAGGTCGGCGAACGTCTCGTCGGTGACGAGGAACGCGTCGGCGCGGCGCGCGGCGTCGACGAGCGCGGCGCGCTCGGCGGCGGGCATGAGGTGCCCGGTCGGGTTCTGGAAGTCGGGGATCGTGTAGGCCATCCGGACGGCGGCCTGCCGCATCGCGCCCGCGATGAGCTCGACGTCCCAGCCCTCGTTGACGCCGACCGGGACGAGCCGCGTCCCGCGGGCCCGCAGCGCGCCGAGCGCGTGCGGGTAGGTCGGGCGCTCCACCATCACGGCGTCGCCGGGCTCGGCCAGGACCTGCGCGAGCAGGGTGAACGCGTGCTGGGCCCCGGTGGTGACGACGATCTGGTCCGGGCGGGTCGGGACGCCGCGCGCCGCGTAGCCGTCCGCGATGACCTGCCGCAGGCCCGCCAGGCCCGCGGGCTCGTAGCCGGGGCCCGAGCTGTAGCGGGGCAGCTCGTCGACGGCGGCGGCGACGGCCTCGTCGAAGATCGCCGGGGCGCCGGGGGTGGCGCAGCCGAGGTCGATGAACGACGGGTCGTCGGGCACCGGATCGGCCATCCCGAACCGGCCGCCGCGCCGGGCGCCGTCCGCCGCCGCCGCGACGTGCGGCTCGGCCGAGGTCATCCGGACCGGGGGCAGGACCGTCCAGGTGCCCGCGCCCTGCCGGCTCTCGACGTAGCCCTCGTCGCGGAGCCGGTCGTAGGCGGCGGTGACGGTGGTGCGGCTGAGGCCGAGCGCGGCGGCGAGGTCGCGTTCCGCCGGGAGCCTGGTGCGCAGGGCGAGCCGCCCGTCCAGGACGAGGCCGCGCACCGACCGGGCGAGCGCCGCGTAGACGGGCCGCTCCCCCGAGACGCCGCCCAGCAGCCGGGCCAGGTGCGGGCCGCTCACATACCGTGTGTTCACACAAGCCACTTTCCCATATTGGCCCTGTAAGTACCAGGCCACTCTGCGCCAGAGTGGTCGAGACGATGCCACTGATGGGTTTTGGAGCGGGGTAATGGCCTTGATGGTGCGCCGGTTGGTGCAGCTGTACGTCGGATTGGCCTTGTACGGGCTGGGGATCGCCCTACAGGTGTCGTCCGGTCTCGGGAACGACCCGTGGGACGTCTTCCACCAGGGCCTGTCCCGGCGCTTCGGCCTGTCGATCGGCGTCTGGATCATCATCGTGGGCGTGGTGGTCATGCTCGCGTGGATCCCGCTGCGGCAGCGGCCCGGCATCGGGACGATCAGCAACGTCGTCCTGGTCGGCGTGTTCGCGGACCTGTTCCTGTGGCTGCTGCCCGAGCCGGGCGCGCTCGCCGCGCGCTGGGCGTACCTGGTCACCGCCGTGCTGGTCGGCGGGTTCGCGACCGGCTGCTACATCGGCGCGGGACTCGGCCCCGGCCCGCGCGACGGGCTGATGACCGGGATCGCCGCGCGCGGCCGGTCCATCCGCGTGGTGCGGACGGCGATCGAGCTGACCGTGCTCGCCGCCGGCTGGCTGCTCGGCGGTACCGTCGGCATCGGGACGCTCCTCTACGCGCTGGCGATTGGCCCGCTGACGCACGTGTTCCTGCCCGCCCTGACGATCAGGCAGCCCGCCCGGGACGCGGACCCGGCCGCGGAGCCCGATCCGAAGCCTGAACCCGCCCGCGCCTAGCGGCAGTAAGGCCGCTCTTGGGCGAGCCGGGGGTGATCACAAGCCGCGGGCGGCTCAGCGTTCGGCGGCGAGTGTGGCCAGGACGGTGGAGAACTCCTGGGGCAGGACCAGCTGGTCGCCCTCGTAGCGGGTTTCGAGGTAGGTCATCTCACCGGTGCGCCACCAGTACAGGTGCGGGCTGAGCGAGCCCGGCCCCTCCTCGTAGGCGCGGTGGGCCTGGGCCTGCAGTTCCGTCGCGGCGGCCACGGCCGTGTTGTAGCGGGCCCTCGGGTGGCCTTCGGCGAGGCGGAGCGGGTAGGTGACGATGAGGCTGCGGTTGGGGGCGATGACCAGCGCGCCGTGCGGGCCGATCTGCAGGTACTCCTCCAGCCACGCCAGGTGGGTGGCGACGTAGAACGTCCAGCCGTGCAGGACGGAGACGCGGACGCCGCCGAGGTCCTGCTCGTCGACCTGGAGCGGTCCGTCGCCGCGGACGTTCGCCCGGCCGAGCATGAACAGCGCGTCGCCGGACACCGGCCAGCCGTTCATCTCGTCCTTGCTGAGCGTCCGGACGGACGTCGGCGTGTCGACGACCACGACCTCGATCAGGCCAGGCGCGAACGGGCGGGCGGCCAGCCCGCCGTTGTCGGCCTCGTCCGGGTAGATGCGGGTGCGCAGCAGATGCTGGGCGAGGTCGAAGTCGCTGAGGTCGAGCGGCTCCTCCATCGAGGTGACGATGGTGGTGACGTAGTCGGACACGACGGCCGGCCAGTCCGTGCGGGGCACGAGCCGGGCGAGCTGCCGCACGTCCCGCATGTTGACGGGCAGGCGCGTCGGGCCCTCCAGCATCATGATCTCGCCGGGGCCTGGGCGGCAGCTGTAGCCGAGGCTCTCGGCGACGAGTACGAGCAGCGAGTTGAGGGTGCCGTCGTCCCATGGACGGGAACGTGCGTGGCGGCCGCTCATCGCGCACCTCCTGGGGGCGCTACAAGGGTGAGCGCGCCGGCATGCGGCACGGCGGGGTCCGGACCTGGATCAAGAGAACTGGTGTCGTGCAGGGTGGTATCGAGCAAGGCGGGGGCACCGAGCTCCAGGGTACGCTGCCGCGGGCCGTGGCCCGCCGCGACGCCCGCGAGGACGGGGACGCCGAGCGGCCCGAGCCGCGCGGCGAACACCGAGTCGAGCTCGGCGGGGTCGCCGCAGTCGCGCCAGGAGCCGAGCGCGATCCCGGCGGCGCCGTCGAACCAGCCCGCCTGGAGGAGCTGGACGAGCATCCGGTCGACCCGGTAGGGCGCCTCGGTGACGTCCTCCAGGAAGACGATGCGCCCGGCGGCGGGCGGCGGCGCGTACGGGGTGCCGAGCAGGGCGGTCAGGAGCGACAGGGTGCCGCCGGTCAGCGGGCCCTCCGCGCGTCCGGGACGCAGCGCGTGCGTGCCGGACAGCGTGACGGGGCCGCCGAACAGGGCGGCGCGGAGGCCGTCGAGCGTTTCGTCGGGCATGCCCTCCGATACGGCCGGGGCGAGGTCCGCGATCAGTCCGGCGGGCATGGGGCCGAAGGAGGTCGTGACGCCGAGGCGCGTCCCGAAGGCGGCGTGCAGGGCGGTGACGTCGCTGGAGCCGTGCAGGATCTTCGGCCCGCGGCCGCCCGCGGCGGACGCCTCCGTCGCGGCGGCGAGGGCGTCCCAGTCGAGATGGTCCAGGACGCGGGTGGCGCCGTAGCCGCCCCGGGCGCAGATCACCGCGCGGACGCGCAAATCGCACCAGGCGTGCTGGAGGTCGGCGGCCCGGTCGGCGTCACTCCCGGCCAAACAGTGCCAACCATCTCGGAGCGGTCCATAATCACCCAAGTTGACACGGTCGAGGGCATGCTTGCCCACCACCGCGTCAAGACCGAGATCGCGGAGCGCCGCGCAGCCCGCCTCCAGGCGGGCGGGGTCGGCGGGGCCGCTGGGCGCGATCACGACGACCCGGTCACCGGGCCGCAATCGCCCGTACCTGCGGGTCTTCCGGGACCGGGCCGGGCCGCCCGGCAGGCCGGCGCCGGGCGCGTCCGACGGCTCCGCGGCCGCCTCCGCGCGGGCACCCCCGCTGTTCAACCCGATCCCTCCTCGCACCGCGACGGATAGAGCTTGTCAGGATCCGGACGCCGGTGGAAGAGGCGACCGGTCACGACCCCCCAACAGATCATCTCCCGGTCATCTTCCCGTACCGAGCGCGATTCGGGCGAGGCGTGGGAGCGACTCGCCGATCGGCTGCCGCAGCACCGCGTCGGCCAGGTCATCGTAGGGCGTCTCCTCCGCGTTGATGATCACCAGCCGGGCGCCGTGGTCGACCGCCTCCAGGCACAGCCCGGCGGCGGGCTGGACGGTCAGCGACGTGCCGACCGCCAGGAACAGGTCGCAGGACCGGGCCGCGGTGATCGCCGCGTCGAGGACGTCCCGGTCGAGCGGCTGCCCGAAGGAGATCGTCGCGGACTTCTGGATGCCGCCGCAGGCGGCGCAGGGCGGATCGTCCTCGCCGGCGTCGATGCGCGCGAGGATCTCGGGCATCGGGGTGCGCAGGTCGCAGGACAGGCAGACGGCCTCGCGCATGGAGCCGTGGATCTCGATGATCTTGCCGGCGGAGGTGCCGGCGCGCTGGTGCAGCCCGTCGATGTTCTGGGTGATCAGGGCGCGGAGGCGGCCGGCCCGCTCCAGCTCGACGAGGGCGGCGTGGGCGGCGTTGGGCTCGGAGTCCCAGACCGGGCTGTCGCGGCGGGAGCGCCACGTGCGGCGGCGCACCTCCCGGACGGTGACGTAGGCGTCGATCGTGGCCGTCTCCGCCGCCTCCGGGTCCATCGTCCAGACGCCCTGGGGGCCCCGGAAGTCGGGGATCCCGCTGTCGGTCGAGATTCCGGCGCCGGTCAGCACGGTGATCGCCGCGGCGCCGGGAAGAAACTCGGCGAGCGTCTGGGGAGCGTCCACCCGCAACATGTTAGGCCCCGAACGGATATCCGCCGAGCTCACGGAGCGTCACGGACGGACCGGTCTTCAAAAGGTGACAAACTTGGGCCTGGTATGAGGTCGACACCGCACATCCTGGTGGTCAACGGCACCAAGGTCCGCCGCCCGGTGTTCATCCTGGGCGCTCCGCACTCCGGTGCGGAGCTGCTGGCGCGTGCGGTGAAACGCTCGCCCGGGTTCCATCTGACCACCGGCCGTCATGGCGTGCTGCGCGTCACGTACGCGTTCGCGCGGCAGCCGTCGATCGCGACCGAGCGCGGGAAGGGCGCGGCACGGGTCCTGCGCGACGCGTGCGCCGAGGCGTGGCTCGTGTCGGCCCGGGCCTGCGCGCAGTGCCCGGACGAGTGCCGCGCGCTGGCCGGCCTCGCGCCACGGCGGCCGGGGCGGTCCGGACCCGCCGAGCGTCCCGGCGGCGAACAGGCGGAGCCGTGCGTGGAGCCGTCGGGGATCGTGCGGTTCGCCGACGCCTCGCCCGATCTGATCTACAGCGCCGACGTGCTGCTCGACGCCTTCCCGGACGCGCAGCTCGTGCAGCTCATCCGGGACGGCCGCGACGTGGTCGCCGAAATGCTCGACGACGAGCGCTGCCTGGCCTGGTTCAAGCCCGGCCTCGCGAACCTCGACACCGTGTTCCCGAACCCGTTCTTCGGCGTCGAGGACCACACCGAGCGGAGCCGGTGGCCGCGCGCCGCGCTCGCCGTCAAGTGCGCGCTGCGCTGGCGCGGGTCGGTGCGGCTCAGCGCGCGGCTGCGGCAGCAGGTCCCGGAGGAGCAGCTGCTGACCGTCCGGTACGAGGAACTGGCGGCCAGGCCACGCCGCGTCGGCGCGGCCCTGTCGGAGTACCTGGACGCGCCGATCTCCAGGACGGCCCTGTCCGGCCTGGTCCGCCCCGGGGACGACGACGCCGGGGTCGGGTCGTGGCGGGAGCGGCTGACGGCGCGGCAGGCCGCCCAGGTCGAGAAGGTCGCCGGGACGGAGCTGCGGCGGCTCGGCTACCGCCTCGGCTCGGACCTCTGAACCCGAACCGTCACTCGGCGCCGAGCGGCTCGGTCTGGCGCTCCTCGTCGCGCTGGTGGGAGAACTGCGTGCGGTACAGCTCGGCGTACAGGCCGCCCTGGAGCAGCAGTTCCTCGTGCCGACCGCGCTCGGCGACGCGGCCGTCGTCGATCACCAGGATCTGGTCGGCCTCCCGGATCGTGGACAGCCGGTGCGCGATCACCAGGGACGTCCGCCCGGCGAGGGCCGTCCGCAGCGCCCGCTGGACGGCCGCCTCGGACTCGGAGTCCAGGTGCGCGGTCGCCTCGTCCAGGACGACCACCGACGGCGCCTTGAGCAGCAGCCGCGCGATCGCGAGCCGCTGCTTCTCCCCGCCCGACAGCCGGTAGCCGCGGTCGCCGACGACGGTGTCGAGGCCCTCGGACATCGCGGCGACGAGCCCGCCGATCTGCGCGGCGTCCAGCGCGGCGAGGATCTCGGTGTCGGTCGCCTCCGGCCGGGCGTAGCGCATGTTCTCGCGGATCGTGTCGTGGAACAGGTGCGCGTCCTGGCTGACCACGCCGATCTCGGCGCGCAGCGATTCGAGGGTGACGTCGCGGACGTCCACGCCCCCGATCCGCACCGCGCCCGCGGACACGTCGTACAGCCGCGACACCAGGTGCGTGATCGTCGACTTCCCGGCGCCGGACGGCCCGACCAGCGCGACGAGCCGTCCGGGCGCGGCGGTGAAGTCGATGTCGTGCAGGACCTCGCGGCCGGGCGCGGTGTCGGTGCGGGCGATCGACTCCAGCGACGCCAGCGACACCTCCTCCGCCGACGGGTAGGCGAACCCGACGTGGTCGAACTCGATCGACGGCGCCTCGTGGGCCTTCACCAGCGACGCGCCCTTCACCAGCGACGGCCCCTTCACCAGCGATGGGGCAGCGGCGGGCTTGCGGGCATCGCCGAGGGGGCGGGCGTCGTCGCGGTCGCGGATCAGCGGCTTGAGGTCGAGGACCTCGAACACGCGGTCGAAGCTGACGAGCGCGGTCATCACGTCCACGTGGACGTTCGACAGCGCGGTGAGCGGCCCGTACATGCGGGTCAGCAGGGTGGCGAGCGCGACGAGCGTGCCGATCTCGAAGGTGCCGTCCACGACCAGGAAGCCGCCGACCCCGTAGACCATCGCGGTGGCGAGGGCCGCGACGAGCGTCAGCGCGGTGAAGAACACCCGCCCGTACATGGCCGCGACGACGCCGACGTCGCGGACGCGCGCGGCGCGCCCGCGGAAGTTCTCCTCCTCCTCGGAGGGACGCCCGTACAGCTTGGCCAGCATCGCGCCCGCGACGTTGAACCGCTCGGTCATCAGCGAGCCCATCTCGGCGTCCAGCACCATCTGCTCGCGGCTGACGCGCTGCAGCCGCTTGCCGACCCACTTGGCCGGCAGGATGAAGATCGGGAGCAGCAGCAGCGCGATCAGCGTGACCTGCCACGACAGGATCATCATGGTCACCAGCACCATGAGCAGGCTGAGCACGTTGGACACCACCGACGACAGGGTGGTGGTGATCGCGCGCTGCGCGCCGATGACGTCGTTGTTGAGGCGGCTGACGAGCGATCCGGTCTGGGCGCGCATGAAGAACGCGACGGGCTGCCGCTGGACGTGCGCGAAGACCTGGCTGCGCAGGTCGTAGATGAGCCCCTCGCCGATGCGCGCCGAGTACCAGCGCTGGGCGAGGCCGAGGACGGCCTCCACCAGCGCGAGCCCGGCGACGGCGATGGCGAGCCAGACGACGAGGTCCTCCCGGCCGGGCAGGATGCCTCGGTCGATGATCGCCTTCAGCAGCAGCGGGTTGGCGACGACGATCAGCGCGGCCAGCGAGTTCAGGGTGAGGAACAGCACGAGCTCGCGGACGTAGGGCCGGGCGTAGCCCGCGATCCGCCCGACGGTGCCGGGCTTGAGCTTCTGCTGGGTGACCGAGCCGTCCCTGCGGAACGAGGCCATCACCTGCCAACCGTTGCCCGGCATTCCCATCAAGCGCCTCCGAGGTCCGCCCGTACCCGATCACGCCACTGTGATCAAGCATGTGTAATCAAGTAAGCATCGCAGGATCCAGTTGCGACAACGCCTGCCCGGTCGGCGGCCTTCCCGCGTCCGCTCACGGCGTAACCACCCGGTCGCGCGAGGGACGCCGCCGTGGTGACGCCTTGGGGGCGGCCGGATGCGGGCAGAACAGCTTATGGACTTCACCGCTGCACTGCGGGTTAATGATCTTTACGTTTTTCTGGCTCGCACTCCCCCAGGAGCCCCCTGTGAACCATCGCCTCCCGCTCGGCGGCACCGGCGTGATCACCTTCACGGCCGCGCTGCTCGCCCTCACCGCGCTCCCAGCGGGGGCGGCCGGACCCACGAAGTCCGCGCCGCCCGCGTCCGCTCCGGCGGCGAAGACCTCGGTGCAGAACGGCGAGACCAAGCCGATCTACTCCCGCGCCGACGCCGTCACCCAGACCGTGGACATCGAGACGACCGTCGACAGCGACCGCGACGGTGTCCGCGACCGCGTCCGGATGCGGATCATGCGCCCGAAGGAGACCGACACGGCCGGGCTCAAGGTCCCGACGATCCTGGAGGCCAGCCCGTACTGGGCCGGCACCCACGACGTCCCGATGCACCCGGTCGACATCGACGACGCGCGCAAGAAGGGCCTCGCCGCCCCGTTCCGCGGCCTCGCCGAGATCTTCCCCGGCTACTACGACAACTACTTCCTGCCCCGCGGCTACGCCATCGCGAACCTGGACAGCATCGGGACGGGCGGCTCAACCGGGTGCCCGACGTCCGGCGACCGGGCCGAGCAGGCGGGCGCCAAGGCCGCCGTGGACTGGCTGAACGGCCGCGCCCGCGGCTGGGCGCCGGACGGCTCCCCCGCGAAGGCGTCCTGGTCCACCGGCAACGTCGGCATGATCGGCCAGTCCTACAACGGGACGCTGCCGAACATGGCCGCCGCGACCGGCGTCGAGGGCCTGAAGGCGATCGTCCCGATCGCCGGCATCTCCAGCTGGTACGACTACTACCGCGCGGGCGGCGGCGTCGTCGCGCCCTACACCTTCCAGGGCGAGGACCTCGACATCCTCGCCAAGGTCGTGCTGACCCGCCAGAACCCCGAGGTCTGCGCGAAGGTCATCGAGGACATCGCGGCGACGCAGGACCGCGAGACCGGCGACTACGGCAAGGTGTGGGCGCAGCGCGACTACGTCGACCAGGCGCGGAACGTGAACGCCGCCGTCATGGTCGTGCACGGGCTCAACGACTGGAACGTCAAGGTCAAGAACTCCGTGCAGTGGTGGAACGCCCTGAAGGAGGCGGGCGTCCCGCGCAAGCTGTGGCTGCACCAGGCCAACCACGCCACGCCGTTCCGCTGGCGCGTCGAGGAGTGGCTGCGGCAGATCCACCACTGGTTCGACCGCTACCTGTACGGCATCAAGAACGGCATCGAGCGCGAGCCGCGGGTGGACGTCGAGCACCCGGACGGCACGTGGGAGACGGCCCGTGACTGGCCCGTGCCCGGCACCCGCACCGTCCCGCTCAGCCTGAACGCCGCGCGATCGGGGCAGGACGGGCAGCCGGGAACCCTCGGCCTGTTCCCGCGGCCCGGCAGGACGCAGACGTTCGTGGACGCGGGCAAGACCCGCACGGCCGACCAGCTCCTCGGCAACGAGAACGAGGCGGACCCGAACCGGCTCGCCTACCTGACGGGGCCGCTGGCCAAGCCAGTCCGGGTGAACGGCATCCCGTCCCTGTCCGTGCAGGCCGCGCTCGACGGCCGGTCGCCGTACCTGACCGCGCTGCTGGTCGACTACGGCACCGACACCCGCCCGACGGGCGCCCGGGTCAACACCGCCGAGCAGGTCTGCTTCGGGCAGACCGTCGAAGGCGACGTCGGCTGCACGATCCGGCAGACGCTGAAGACGGAGACGGCCCCCTACAAGATCATCACGCGGGGCTGGCTGGACGTGCGGAACCGGCACAGTTTCAGCCGCAGCGAGCCGATCAAGCCCGGGAAGACCTACACGTTCCGGTGGGACCTCGAACCCACCGACTACGTGGTGAAGCCCGGTCACCGGCTCGGCGTGATCCTGCTGTCCACCGACTACGACTACACGCTGCGCTACCCGGCCGGCACCGAGGTCGACGTGCGGCCGGGCGTCAGCAGGATCCTGCTTCCGCTGGCGCGCGGCGGACGCGAGTCGCTCCAGTAGCCGCGCAGGGAAGCGGTACCGCCTGAAACGAGCCGGCGGGCCGGGGGCACACTCCCCCGGCCCGCCGTTTCGTTCTCGTCTGAGGGGCGTCCCGGGTCACCTGGCGGACAGGTCGCGGAGGCGGCCGATCTGCTCGCGGCGCTCGGCGGCGCTCTGCTGGTCGAGGGTGTTCCCGGCGGCCTGCCACAGCAGCCGCTTCGTCGCGGCGGAGGCGCCCGCGTCGACGGCGAGCAGCGCGTCCACCAGCTCGCGGACGGCGCCGTCGAGGCCGTCGCGCGGGACGAGGGTCTCGGCGAGCCCGATCCTGGCGGCCTCGTCGGCGTGCACGGTCCGGGCGGTGAGGCACAGCTCCAGCGCCCGTCCGATGCCGGCGATCTCCACCAGCGGCTTGGTGCCGGTCAGGTCGGGGACGAGCCCGAGCGCGGGCTCCTTCATGCAGAACTTCGCGTCGTCGGCGATCACGCGGATGTCGCAGGACAGCGCAAGCTGGAACCCGGCGCCGATGGCGTGGCCGTGGACGGCCGCGACCGTGACGAGGTCGGGACGCCGCAGCCAGGTGTAGCCCTCCTGGAGCTCGGCGATGAAGCGGTCGGCGGCGTCGGGATCGGAGCCGTCGGGGAGCCCGCCGCCTTCGCCGGAGAACATGCCGAGGTCGATGCCCGCGGAAAAGGACGGGCCCGCGCCCCGCAGGACGACGACGCGCACTTCGGCGGGCAGGGCGCGGCCGATGGCGGCGAGCCCCCGCCATGTCGCGAAGGTCATGGCGTTCCGGCGCTCGGGCCGGTTGAGTGTGACGGTGGCGACGGGGCCGTCCACCTCCAGGAGGAGCCCCGCCGCGTCAAGATCCGGCACCGAAAGACCGGTTTCGGGCGGGCCGTTGACGGCTTCCCGCCGGCCGTTCGTGCTCGCGTCCCCCATGCGTCTTTCCTCTCGATGAGCGTGCGGGGCCCGCCCCGCCGTCCACGGGGCGGGCCCGGAAACCCGTCCGCCGCCGCGACCGAACCCTACTCGGTAGGCCGCGGCGACGGGTCGGGCCGTGCGCTCATCCGGGGGCGTTGTCCGGTCAGGACTTCTTGCCCCGGGTCGCGCCACCGCGACCGCGCAGGTTGACGCCGGACTCGGTCAGAATCCGGTGGATGAAACCGTACGAGCGGCCGGTGGCGGCTGCCAGGGCGCGGATGCTCTCGCCGGAGTCGTACCTCTTCTTCAGGTCCGCCGCCAGCTTGTCGCGCTCGGCACCGGTCACGCGGGTGCCCTTCTTGAGGGTCTCGGCCACGAGTACCTCCCGTAGTGATGTGGTGACCGCTGCGTTATCCCCCGCCATGATCAGTCATTCCCGGCTGTTCGGCTACCCACTCGGCCAGAAAAGATCTGCGGAAGTCACTTCGCAGGTCACGCGAGCGCCACCAGATCGGCAAAGTCGTCACTCCAGATGTCTTCCACCCCATCCGGCAGCAAAATCACTCTTTCCGGCGCCAGCGCGTCCACCGCGCCCTCGTCGTGGGTGACCAGGACGATGGCGCCGGCGAAGGTGCGCAGGGCCCCGAGGATCTCCGCGCGGCTGGCCGGGTCGAGGTTGTTGGTGGGCTCGTCCAGCAGCAGGACGTTCGCGCTGGACACCACCAGCATCGCCAGCGCCAGCCGGGTCTTCTCGCCGCCGGACAGGACGCCCGCGGGCTTGTCGACGTCGTCGCCAGAGAACAGGAACGAGCCGAGGATCTTGCGGACCTCGACGGGCGCCATGCCGGGCGCTGCCGACTGCATGTTCTCCAGGACGGACCGGTCGACGTCCAGGGTCTCGTGCTCCTGGGCGTAGTAGCCGATCCGCAGGCCGTGGCCGGGGACGACCGTCCCGGTGTCGGGCTCGTCAACGCCCGCCAGCAGGCGAAGCAGGGTCGTCTTGCCCGCGCCGTTCAGGCCGAGGACGACGACGCGGCTGCCCCGGTCGACGGCGAGGTCCACGTCGGTGAATATCTCCAAAGATCCGTACGATTTCGACAAACCCTCCGCGGTGAGCGGAGTCTTACCGCACGGGGCCGGGTCCGGGAAGCGGATCTTGGCGACCTTGTCGGCCTGCCGCTCGCCCTCCACGCCCGCGAGGAGCTGCCTGGCGCGCCGGTCCATCTGCTGGGCCGCCTTGGCCTTGGTGGCCTTGGCGCGCATCTTGTCGGCCTGCGACAGCAGCGCGGACGCCTGCCGCTGCGCGTTGGCCGACTCGCGCTTGCGGCGCCGCTCGTCGGTCTCGCGCTGGTCGAGGTACTTCTTCCAGCCGACGTTGTAGATGTCGATCACGCAGCGGTTGGCGTCGAGGTGGAACACCCGGTTGACGACCGCGTCCAGCAGCTCCACGTCGTGGCTGATCACCACGAGCCCGCCCTGGTGGGACTTCAGGAAGTCGCGGAGCCAGACGATCGAGTCGGCGTCGAGGTGGTTGGTGGGCTCGTCCAGCAGGAGGGTGTCGGCGCCGGAGAACAGGATGCGGGCCAGCTCCACGCGGCGCCGCTGGCCGCCGGAGAGCGTGCCGAGCGGCTGGGTCATCACCCGGTCGGGCAGGCCGAGGCTGGAGGCGATCGACGCCGCCTCCGACTCCGCCGCGTACCCGCCGAGCACGTGCAGCCGCTCCTCGATGCGCCCGTAGCGGCGGACGGCCTTGTCGCGGTCGGCGCCCGTCGCGGCGGCCATCGCGTCCTCGGCGGCGCGCAGCTTGCGGATCACCTCGTCCAGGCCGCGGGCCGACAGGATGCGGTCGCGCGCCAGCTCGTTGAGGTCGACGTCGCGGGGGTCCTGCGGCAGGTAGCCGACGGTGCCGGACGAGGTCACCGCGCCCTGCGCGGGCAGCGCGTCCCCGGCCAGCACCTTGGTGAGGGTGGTCTTGCCCGCGCCGTTGCGCCCGACGAAACCGACCCGGTCGCCGGGGTTCACCCGGAACGTGGCGGCCTCGATCAGCAGCCGGGACCCGGCGCGCAGCTCGATGTCTTTCGCGATGATCACAGTGACAGGGCTCCCCTGACGGACGGCTCGGTGGACAGGCACGAATAAGCGCGCCTCTCAGCCGGCGTTGCGGCTGGGGCGCGCTCGAGGCGGCCTGTCAGTTCGGGAGCGGAACCATCCGCCAAGTGTACGCGACGGGGGCCGGGCGAAGCTCGCCGGTTGATCGGTGGCGGGTGGGGGCTGGAGAACGGCAGGCCGGACCCGGTCATGCCGATCGGGGCGCGTGCGATGTGTGAACGGCGCGGACGAGGCCAGGATGAGGATCACGGGCGTGCGGCGGAGAGCACAGGGGCCCGGGGGTCCCGCCACGAAGGAGCGTGAGACGTATGACCAAGGTCACCGGCAATTCACCCGAGGGCACGCCCACCTGGCTCGACATCGGCGTCCCCGACCTCGACCGGGCCAAGGCGTTCTACGGGGCGCTGTTCGGCTGGGAATTCGAGGACGCGGGCCCCGAAGCGGGGCACTACCACACGTGCACGGTGCAGGGTGAGCCCGTCGCGGGGATGATGCTGAACCCCGAGGAAGAGCCCGACGTGTACTGGTGGAGCGTCTACTTCGCCACCGACGACTGCGACGGCGCGGTGAAGCGCGCCACGGACGCGGGCGGGGAGGTCGTCGTCCCGGCCATGGACGTGATGGACATGGGCCGCATGGCGATCCTCAAGGACCCGCGGGGCGGCCAGTTCGGCCTGTGGCAGGGCCGCAGCCACACCGGCTCCAGGATCGTGAACGAGCACGGGTCGTTCGTCTGGAACGACCTGTTCGTCCCCGGCGACGCCGGGCCCGCCCGCGAGTTCTACAGGGCGCTGTTCGGCTACCAGGTCGAGCCGATGCAGGACGCCGAGGGCCTCGACTACACCACCATCGCCCGGCCCGACGGCCGGTTCATGGGCGGCGTGCTCGGCGGGGAGGGCCTCGTCCTCGGCGGCGGCGCGGAGGAGGTCGCCTCGTGGCTCACCTACTTCGCGGTCGAGGACGCCGACGCGGCGGTGCGGCAGGTCGAGGCCGGTGGCGGCACGGTGGAGGAGTCGCCGGCCGACACCCCGTACGGGCGGATCGCGACCGTCCGCGACCCGTTCGGCGTGCCGTTCCGCGTGATGAAGCCCGCGCCCGACCCGGAGTCGTGAGAGGCGGCGGGCGGGGGCCCGGACGGCGTCCGGGCCCCCGCCCGCTCAGCTGCGCTCGGCGGACAGGCGCTGGGTGATGGTGCGCTGGAGCCGCTGCAGCCCCGACGTGCCGACCAGCCCGATCTGACCTTCGAGGTCGCGCAGCAGGACGTCCTCGTTCATCACGACCTCGGACGACTGCATCAGCACGGTGCCCTGCCCGGTGAAGTCGAACTGGTGCTCCTCGCCGGACTGCCCGCCGATCCCGAACACCATCCGGGCGGCGCCGAACGCCCCGCGCATGTACGAGTGGTCGTAGTGGTGGCACGGGGACGGGCAGTCGGCCCAGCCGAGCAGCGCCTGCGGGTCGATCCTGATCGGCGGCTCGACGAAGTGGACCGGCCCGTTGGAGGCGGCCACGAACCGGCCGGTGCCGATCAGCGTCAGGAACCCGGGGATGATCGACTGCTTGAGCTCCAGGCCCGGCTCGAAGGCGAGCAGGTTCCCGGCCCGGACGGTGAGGTTCCCGTTCTCCAGGTCGAAGGAGTTGACGTCGAACCCGCGGTCGGCGAGGACGAGCTTCCCCTGCCCCTGCGCGACGATCCAGTCCTGCGCGTACAGCGGCGAGTTGAAGGTGTGCGCGACGAGGGAGTCGAGCGCGCCCGCCGACAGCGCCTCGAACCTGATCTGCCCGTAGTAGGCGATCATCTTGCCCTTCTGCGCGAACCACTGCCCGTTGAGGTCGACGCTGAAGGCGTAGGGGTTGACGTTGTCGTTGGACGGGAGCGTGACCGGGTTCCAGGTCTGCGTCTGCGTGCCGTACGTGCTCACGGTCAGATCTTCCTCTCGCTGGCCTGGACGTAGACGACGCCGAGACCGCTCAGCTCCAGCTGGAACGCCTCGCCGGAGCCGCGTCCGACGAGGTCGCGCAGCCCCACCGCCGTGGTGAGCTTGTTCTGCACCTGGCCGCGGTGCGCCACGTACGCCTGCGGGTCGACGTGCACGGGACGGTTCTGGCTGATCGGCAGCTCCATCACCCCGCCGTGCGACAGCACCGCGCACGAGCCGTGGCCCATGAGCGTCGAGGTGAACAGGCCCTGCCCGGTGACCGCGCCGCGGACGATGCCGCGCACGCCGCCCTGCTCGCCCATGAACATGGTCCCGACCTGCAACGACGCGTCGTGCACGAGCAGCCGGTCGGCCTCCACGTAGAGGGTGTCGGCGCCTTGCAGGTCGATGACGGTGACGTGCAGGCCGGCGTGCCCGAACAGGACGCTGCCCTGCCCGGTGACGTGCATCATCGCGCTGCGCTCGCCGGCGACGGCGCGGCCGATGGTGCCGCCGATGCCCTGCCCGGCCGTCGTGGACGGCGCGAACGACACGGGGCCGGTGTAGGCGAGCATCGCGCCGCGCTTGCTGTAGACCTCCTGGCCCGGCCCGACCGGCACCTGGAGCATCTTGGAGTTGATCGACTGGTATCCGGGCATCAGATCTCCAAGATTCCGCCGCGCTCGGACGGCTGGACGTACACCAGGCCGTGCCCCTGGTACCGGAACTGCACGCTCTCCCCCGAGCCCTGGCCGATCACCGTCCGCCAGTTGACGTCGGTGACCACGTCCTGCTGGAGCTGCCCGTGGTGGCAGACGTAGGCGTGCGGGTCGACGCACAGCGGCGTCTGCGGCGTCACCTCCAGCACGATCGCGGGCCCTTGGGACAGGATCGCGACCGTCCCGTGCCCTTCCACCTTGGTGGTGGCGAGCCCCTGCCCGGTGCCCATCCCCCGCAGCCCGACGAAATGGACGCCGGTCTGCAGGTTCCCGTCGAGGGCGAGGAGGCTCTCCGACTCGACGTACAGGGTGTCGCCGGCCAGCGGGACGAGGGTCACCTCCGTCGCCTCGCTCGCCAGGTACACCGTCCCCTGCCCGGTGATCTCCATGAGGGTCATGCCCTCACCGGCGATCCTGCGCTTCAGTGCGCCGCGCAGGCCCTCGCCGCCCGTCATGCCCTGGCGTTTGAACGTCATCTGGCCCTCGTAGGCGACCATGGAGCCGTTCAGCGCCCTGATGGTCTCGCCGCCGAGGTCGACGGCGAGCATCTTGGAGCCGTTCATTCGAAATTGCGCCACGAAGCGAGAACATACAGCTGTTCGCGGGGGCCGTGGGGGGTCGTCCCCCCACAGAAAAGCGCGTCCGTTCCCGCTGGGGACGCGGGGGGCGTCCCGCACAATCGACGGGCCCGGCGCGTTGACGGTTCGCCGCGCGCGCGGATCGGGAAGGATGAGCATCATGTGGATCGCTCCCGAACGCCGCAGCCTCAGCAGGTGGGCCGTGCCCGGGCTCGTCCTCGGCGCCGGCGTGGTGGTCGCGGCCGTGCTGGCCGCCGACGGGCGGTCGGGGACGGCCCTCGTCGCGCTCGGCGCGCTGGCCGGCTACGCCGCCTACCTCGCCTACCGGCGCAACGAGCCGGCGCTGCCGATCAGCGAGGGCTTCGGCTCCGGCACCCGGGCCCGCGCGCATCTGCGGGCCGCGGCGATGACCGGTGACGTGCTGACGGTCGCGGTGGTCGGGGGGCTGATCGTCCAGGCGCTGCGCGGCGCCGACATCACCGCCTACGTCTGGCTCGCGGCCGTCGCCGGGGTGACCTATCTGCTGTCGGCGTTCGCCGGCGGCCGCGGCCTCTGAGCCCGCACGGCCCGCGCCGGATCGGGCCCCGGCCCGCTGGTCCCCGAACGGCGTACCGAACGGTGCTCTGCAGCCGAACCAGTGACGGCCGCTGAACCGAGCGTGGCGGCGGAGGAGAAATGTACTCTGAACTGCGAATGTTGGGTTAACTTCGGCTGACACATCTGGTTTCGTCGCGAAGTACAGCGACATGATGCGGTTGTGTCCGCAGTCGATGCACTTGATGCCCTCCTCCCCGCACGGGCGGTGTTCCATCCGGTCGTCGACCTCGGCACCGGAACCGTCGTCGCGGTCGAGGCCCACGCACCCCCGGCCGGCTCGTCCGGCCCCCTGCGACCCGATCCGGCGGCCGAGGACGTACGCCGCGCGATCGAGGCCGCCCGCGCCGCCACCGGGCTCCGCACGCCGCTGCCGCTGCAGATCGGGCTGCGCACCGAGACCCTCGCCCGCGGCGACGACCTCCTCGCCGACCTGCACCGCGGGCTCGCCGACACCGGCCGCCGCCCGCAGGAGATCATCATCTGCGTGTCGGGCGGGTTCCCGCCCGCGGCGCGCCCGCCCGTCACCGCCGCCCTCTCCGGGCTGCGCAGGACCGGCTACCTCGTCGGCCTCGCCGGTCTCGGCGCCGCGCACGCGCCGCTGGACCTGCTCGTGGACGGCGCGTCCTACCTGCTGAAACTCGACCCCGAGCTGGCGCGCCGGTCGGTGTCGGAGCCGCGCCGCGCGGCGCTGGTGGGGAGCCTGGTCGAGCTGGCGCACCGGCTGGAGACGCACGTCCTGGCGCCGCAGATGGCGACCCGCGAGCAGGTGCTGCACATGCGCGACGCGGGGGTGCGGCTCGTCCAGGGACCCGCGCTGGCGCCGCCGGAGTGGCGGCCGGGGATGCCGGTCCACATCCCGGTCGCGGCCGCCGAGGAGCCCGCCCGGCCCGAACCGGGGCTCGGGCTCGGGCCGCGGGTCTCGGAATTCACCCTCCCGGCGGTGACAATGCCGCACACGGCGACCGCGGGCGAGGTGCTCAACGCGCTGAACGCCGAGAGCGGCATCACCAGCATCATCCTGGTCGACGAACGGCAGCGGCCCCGCTGCACGGTGGACCGGACGCGGTTCCTGCTGCGCCTGTCCGGCGCGTACGGGCACGCGCTGCACGCCCGCCGCCCGGCCGCGCGCCTCGCCGACGCGCCCCGGCCCGTGCCGCGCACCGTCCCGGCGGTCGCGGCGCTGCGGGCCGCCGGGCGGGAGGACGAGCGCGTCTACGACGACCTGGTCGTGGTGGACGAGGTCGGCCGCTGCCTCGGCATCGTCCGCGTCGCCGACCTGATCCGCAGCCTGTCGCGCTGAGATCGCCGCTGCCGGGTCAGAACGCCCCGGGTGATCCTTTGTGCGGATCGGTCCCGGTACGGCCGGAGGCGGCCGTCTCCTGGGCGAGGATGGCCGCCTGGACGCGGCTGGCCAGCCCCAGCTTCCCGAGGATGCGGCTGACATGGGTCTTGGTGGTGGTCTCCGCCATGTCCAGCCGGGCCGCGATCTGCCCGTTCGACAGCCCCTCCCCCAGGCACGCGAACACCTCCCGCTCCCGCGGCGTCAGCTCCGCGAGCCCCGGCACGGCCCGCTCCGCCGCGGGCCGGGCGGCGAACGCGCCGATCAGCCGCCGGGTGACCTTCGGCGCGATGATCCCCTCACCGGCCGCGACCGTCCGCACGGCGTCCACCAGCTTGTCGGCGTCGACGTCCTTGAGCAGGAATCCGGCCGCGCCCGCCCGCAGCGCGCCGAACACGTACTCGTCCATGTCGAACGTGGTCAGCACCAGCACGTCCGTGATGCCGGCGATCTCCCGGGTGGCGCCGATACCGTCCAGCCGGGGCATGCGGACGTCCATCAGCACCACGTCCGGGCGCAGCTCCCGGGCCAGCTCCACCGCCCGGACCCCGTCGGCCGCCTCGCCGACCACCCGGATCCCGGGCGCCGCGCCGAGGATGAGCACCAGGCCCGCCCGCACCGCCGCCTGATCGTCCGCGACCAGAACCTCGATCATGACGTCTCCGTGAACTGCTGGTCGAGCGGCAGCTCGGCGTGCACGCGCCAGCGCCCGCCGTCGGGCCCCGCGTCGAACTCTCCGGCCAGCATCACCGCGCGCTCGCGCATCCCCACCAGCCCGCTGCCCGTGCCCGGGAGCCGCGCCGCGTCTTCCCCGAGCGGGCTCAGCACGTCGATCACCACGCTTCTCCGCGTGTACTCCACACGGACGTCGGTGCTGCCGGGACCGGCGTGCTTGAGCGCGTTCGTCAGCGCCTCCTGCACGATCCGGTACGCCGCCAGCTCCACCGCGGCGGGCAGCTCCGGCGGCTCCCCCGCGATCTCCAGCCGCGCCGACAGGTCGGACCGCTCCGTGTGCCGGACGAGCCGTCCGAGCTCCGCCAGCCGCGGCCGCGCCGCCGGGTCCTCCGCGCCGCCGTCGCCGTCGCCGTCCCGCAGCAGCCCGATCATCCGGCGCATCTCCGCGAGGCCCTGGACGCTGTTCTCCCGGATGACCTCCATGGCCCGCTCGATCCCCTCCCGGTCGAGGTTCGGCACCTTCAGCACGGCCGAGGAGTGCAGCGCCACGGCGCTCAGATGGTTGGCGATCACGTCGTGCAGCTCGCGGGCCATCCGGGCCCGCTCGGCGGTCACCGCGGCCCGCCGGTCCAGCTCAGCCAGCCGCGCCACCTGCTCGGCGCGCTGCCGCTCCGCCTCCGCCCGGAACCGGTGCTCCCGGACGGCCATCGCCGTCAGCACCGGCGCGACCCACACCACCCCGGCGACCGACCCGCTCACCACGCCGAGGGCGAGGTCGCCCATCCCGATCCCGGCGGCGGCCGCGACGGCCAGCGACGCCGCCAGGGTCGTGCCGAGCAGCCACTCCGCCGTCCGACGCCGCCCGTAGAGGCTCGCCGCGTACAGCGCGTCACCGTAGATCATCGCGGTGGCGAGGCTCGGCCCCATCACCACGTCGGCGAAGTTGAACGGCGTCGCCACCGCCAGCGCGGTCAGCGGCGCCGTCCGCCGCATCAGCAGCGCCGACGACAGCCCGAGCAGCGGGACGAGCCGCACCCACGGAGACGGATCCCAGTCCTCGGACCATGTCGAGTAGCCGTGCACCGAGAGCAGCAGCAGACCGCCCGCGAGCGCCGCCACGGCGACGAGCGCGTCCTTACGGGTGGTGAGCCTGTGCACCCGTCCATCTCAGCATCCCCGCGCGCGTGCGTCGTCCACCGCCTTGACGAGCCCGCGTACATCCTTCGGACGACCCCCGAAACCCCCATCCCGGAGGACGATCGCGGCCCCTTCACCAGGGACGATGGAAGCGTCGAGAAAGGACCTCACGTGCTCATCGCGATCATCGCCGGCTGCGAGATCGGCTTCTGGGTCGTCCTCGCCGCCGGTCTCGTCGCCCGCTACCCGCTGCGGCTCCGCCGGACCGGCGCGGCGCTGCTGCTGTGCGTCCCGCTGGTCGATCTGGTCCTGCTGGTCGCGACGGCGATCGACCTGCGCGGCGGGGCGACCGCGGGCTTCGCCCACGGCCTCGCCGCCGCCTACATCGGGTACTCGGTCGCGTTCGGGCACAGCATGGTCCGGTGGGCCGACGAGCGCTTCGCGCACCGCTTCGCGGGCGGCCCGCCGCCCCGCGGCAAGCCGAAGTACGGCGGGGCCCGCGTCCGCTACGAGTGGCGCGAGTTCGGGAAGGCGGTCATCGCCACCGCCATCGCGTGCGGCCTGCTCCTCGCGATGATCGCCTGGGTCGGCGACCCCGGCCGCACCGCGGCCCTCGACGGCTGGCTCGGCCGCCTCGGCATCGTCCTGGCGATCTGGTCCCTCTGGCCGATCACCCACACCCTCTGGCCGGCCAAGCCCAAGCCCGCCGCCCCGCCCGCCGACCCCGCAGCGGTCGCGGGCGGCGACCCGGGCTCCCCGCCCGGCCGTACGCACACGTGAGGCCGCGGCCCCGGCAGGGGGACGCGGCCTTCGCGGGTGGTGCGGTCAGACGTTGAAGCCGAGGGCGCGGAGCTGGTCGCGGCCCTCGTCGGTGATCTTGTCGGGGCCCCACGGCGGGAGCCACACCCAGTTGATCTTGACGTCCTTGACCATGCCCTCCAGGGCGCTGTGCGCCTGGTCCTCGATCACGTCGGTGAGCGGGCAGGCGGCGCTGGTGAGGGTCATGTCGAGGGTCGCGACCTCGTCGGCGATGTTGACGCCGTACACCAGGCCGAGGTCGACGACGTTGATGCCGAGCTCGGGGTCGACGACGTCCTTGAGCGCCTCAAGGATGTCCTCCTCCGGAACGGCCGTGCCGGTGGTTTCGGTCATGATGCTCTACCTTTCTGGGTGGCGCCCCCCAGACCCCCGGGCGTTCGGCCCGAAGATCCTCGCTTCGCTGCGGTCATCGGGCCTCTCCGAGTGCGCGGGCTGTCGCGTCCTTCCACGCCATCCAGGCGAGCAGGGCGCATTTTATGCGGGCGGGGTATTTGGAGACGCCGGCGAAGGCGATGGCGTCCTCCAGGACGTCCTCGTCGGGCTCGACGTCCTGGCCGCGCGACTGCATCAGCGTGAGGAACTCCTCGCCGACCGCCATCGCCTCCTTGACGGACTTCCCGATGACCAGGTCGGACATCACCGACGCGCTGGCCTGGCTGATGGAGCAGCCCATCGCGTCGTAGGACACGTCGGCGACCGTGGCGTCCTGGCCCTCGCCGTCCAGATGGACGCGCAGCGTCACCTCGTCCCCGCAGGTCGGGTTGACGTGGTGCGCCTCGCCCTCGAACGGCTCACGCAGCCCCTTGTGGTGGGGGTTGCGGTAATGGTCCAGGATGACCTCCTGGTACATCGCCTCCAGGTGCATGGGGTCCTCTCCGTGGCTCTCTCGCTACAACAGGGCGGGTCGCAGGGGTGTTCCTCAGGACGTGCCGAAGAACTTCTGGGCCTGCCTGACCCCGTCGGCGAGGGCGTCGATGTCGCCGAGGGTGTTGTAGAGGTAGAACGTCGCGCGGGTCGTCGCCGGGATGGCGAAGCGGCGGCAGATCGGCCACGCGCAGTGGTGGCCGACGCGGACCGCGACGCCGAGGTCGTCGAGGACCTGGCCGACGTCGTGCGGGTGGATGCCGTCCACGGTGAACGACACGGCTCCGCCGCGGGCCTCGGTGGTGCCGGGGCCGATGATGCGGACGCCGGGGATCTCGGTGAGCCGCTCCAGCGAGTAGCCGACGAGGGCCTCCTCGTGGGCGTGGACGCGGTCCATCCCGATCTCGGCGAGGTACTCGCAGGCGGCGCCGAGGCCGATGGCCTGCGCGGTCATCGGCACGCCCGCCTCGAACCGCTGCGGCGGCGGCATGAAGGTCGTCTCCTCCATGCGGACGATCTCGATCATGGAGCCGCCGGTGATGAACGGCGGCATCACTTCGAGCAGCTCGCTCCGCCCCCACAGCACGCCGATGCCGGTCGGGCCGAGCATCTTGTGGCCGGAGAAGGCGAGGAAGTCGACGCCGAGCCGGGCGACGTCCACGGGCTGGTGCGGCACCGACTGGGCCGCGTCCAGCAGGACGAGCGCGCCGACGGCGTGGGCCCGGGCCGCGATCCGCTCGATCGGCGGGACGGTGCCGAGCACGTTCGACTGGTGCGTCAGCGCGACGATCTTCGTGCGCTCGTTGACCAGGTCATCGAGCTGCTCCAGGTCGAGGCGGCCGTCGTCGGTGATGCCGAACCAGCGCAGGGTCGCGCCCGTCCGCCGGCAGAGCTGCTGCCACGGGACGAGGTTGGCGTGGTGCTCCATCTCCGACACCACGACCTCGTCGCCGGGGCCGACCACGAACCGCTCGGCCTCCGGGCCGCCGGTGGCGGCGTTGCTCATCGCGTACGCGACCAGGTTGATCGCCTCGGTGGCGTTCTTGGTGAACACGACCTCGGCGGTCGACGCGCCGATGAACCGGGCGATGGACGCGCGGGCCTTCTCGTAGCCCTCCGTCGCCTCCTCGGCGAGCTGGTGCGCGCCGCGGTGCGGCGCCGCGTTGTGCTTCTCGTAGAACTCGCGCTCCGCCTCCAGGACCCGGACGGGCTTCTGCGACGTCGCACCCGAATCGAGGTACACCAGAGGGCGCCCGCCGCGCACCGTGCGCTGCAGCAGCGGGAAGTCCTTCTTCAGCTCCTCCGGCAGCAGTTTCATAGCGCGGCGCCCGCCTTCGCGTACTTCTCGTAGCCCTGCTCCTCCAGCTCGTCGGCCAGCTCGGGGCCGCCCTCGGCGACGACGCGGCCGCCGGCGAACACGTGCACGAAGTCGGGCTTCACGTAGCGGAGGATGCGCGTGTAGTGGGTGATCAGCAGGACGCCGGTCTCGCCGGACGCGAACCGGTTCACGCCCTCCGCGACGACCTTGAGGGCGTCGACATCGAGGCCGGAGTCGGTCTCGTCCAGGACCGCGACCTTCGGCTGGAGCATCTCCAGCTGCAGGATCTCGTGCCGCTTCTTCTCACCGCCGGAGAAGCCCTCGTTCAGGCTGCGCTGCGCGAACGCCGGGTCGATGGACAGGTTCTCCATCGCCTGCTTCATGTCCTTGGAGAACTCGCGGAGCTTCGGGGCCTCCCCGCGGACCGCGGTGACGGCCGAGCGCAGGAAGTTGGAGACCGACACGCCGGGCACCTCGACCGGGTACTGCATCGCCAGGAACAGCCCGGCGCGGGCGCGCTCGTCGACCGACATGCCGAGGACGTCCTCGCCGTCGAGCGTGACGGTCCCGGACGTGACCTCGTACTTGGGGTGCCCGGCGACCGCGTAGGCGAGGGTGGACTTGCCGGAGCCGTTCGGCCCCATGATCGCGTGGGTCTCCCCGGCCTGCACGGTCAGGTCGACCCCGCGCAGGATCTCCTTCGCCCCGTCGGAGCCGTCGCCGACGGAGACGTGGAGGTCGCGGATCTCTAGCGTGGCCATGGTGCGTGATGTCCCTTTGTCGTGGGGTCGTCAGTCGTCGGCGGCGAGCGAGACGTAGACGTCGCCGTCCTCGACCTTGACCTTGTATGTGGCGACCGGCTGCGTGGCCGGAGGATTGGTGGGCTTGCCGGTGCGCAGGTCGAAACAGGACCCGTGCAGCCAGCACTCGATGGTGCCGTCGTAGATCTCGCCTTCGGACAGCGAGACCTCGGCGTGGGAGCAGATGTCGTTGAGGGCGTACACGTCCTCACCGCTGCGCGCGATGGCGACGGGCGTGTCGTCGACCTCGACGGCGAGCGCCCCGTCCGGAGGGACCTCGTCCAGCGCGCACACCTTCACGTACGTCATCGAGCCCCCCGGTCGAGCTCGGCCTCGATGGCCTCCTGCACCTTCTCCCGGACCTCGGCGACCTCGATGCGCTCGATCAGCTGCCCGAGGTAGCCCCGGACGACCATGCGGCGCGCCTCGTCGAAGGTGATGCCGCGGGCCCGGAGGTAGAACAGGTGCTCGTCGTCGAGGCGCCCGGACGCCGAGGCGTGCCCGGCGCCGGCGACCTCGCCGGTGAGGATCTCCAGGTTCGGGACGGAGTCGACCCGCGTCCCGTCGGTGAGGACGAGGTTGCGGTTCAGCTCGTAGGTGTCGGTGCCCTCCGCCTCCGCGCGGATGATCACGTCGCCGATCCAGACGGCGTGGGCGTCCTGGTCCTGCAGGGCGCCGCGGTAGTCGACGCGGCTGCGGCAGTTCGGGACGGTGTGGTCGACCAGGAGGCGGTGCTCCAGGTGCTGGCCGCCGTCCACGAAGTACACGCCGTACAGCTCGGCGTCGCCGCCGGGCCCCTCGTAGGCGACGGACGGCGAGATCCGCACCACGTCGCCGCCGAGCGAGACGTTGTGCGAGACGAACCGGGCGTCGCGGCCGAGGCGGGCGTGCTGGTGGGACACGTGGACGCTGCCGTCCGCCCAGTCCTGCAGGCTGATCACCGAGAGGCGGGCGCCGTCGCCGACGACGAACTCGACGTTGTCGGCGTAGGTCGCCGGGCCGCGGTGCGTCAGCACGACGGTGGCCTGCGCGAACGGCTCCACGATCACGGTGGTGTGGCCGTAGGCGGCGGCCGAGGCGTCCTCGCCGCGCAGCCGCAGCACGGTCGGCGCCGACGCGACGGCCTCCTTCGGCACGGTCACGACGGTGGCCTGCGTGAACGAGTTCCACGCCTGCGCGCTGACCCGGTCGGACGGGACGTGGGCCTTGCCGAGCCGGGCGTCGTCGCGGCCGACGGTCTCGACGGTCACCTCCGGCGCCGCCTCCACCTCGACCAGGACCTTGCCGTCGGCGTCGGCCGTGCCGTTGTGCAGGCCGCGGAGGCGGCGCAGCGGCGTGAACCGCCACTCCTCCTCGCGGCCGGTCGGGACGTCGAAGTCGCCGACGTCGTACGACGCCTTGTCGTGCAGCGTCGAGAGAGGCTTGACATCGAGCCCCATCAGCCGACGGCTCCTTCCATCTGCAGCTCGATGAGCCGGTTCAGCTCAAGGGCGTACTCCATCGGCAGCTCGCGCGCGATCGGCTCGACGAACCCGCGCACGATCATCGCCATCGCCTCGTCCTCGGTGAGGCCGCGGCTCATCAGGTAGAACAGCTGCTGCTCCGACACCTTGGAGACGGTGGCCTCGTGGCCCATCTCGACGTCGTCCTCGCGGACGTCGACGTAGGGGTAGGTGTCGGACCGGCTGATCTGGTCGACGAGCAGCGCGTCGCACTTCACGGTGGACTTGCTGTGCTCGGCGCCCTCCTGGATCTGCACCAGCCCGCGGTAGGACGTGCGGCCCCCGCCGCGCGCCACCGACTTGGAGATGATGCTGGAGGAGGTGTTCGGCGCGGCGTGCACCATCTTGGCGCCCGCGTCCTGGTGCTGGTCCTCGCCCGCGAAGGCGATCGACAGGGTCTCGCCCTTGGCGTGCTCGCCGAGCAGGTACACGGCCGGGTACTTCATGGTGACCTTGGAGCCGATGTTGCCGTCGACCCACTCCATCGTCGCGCCCTCGTAGGCGACGGCGCGCTTGGTCACCAGGTTGTAGACGTTGTTGGACCAGTTCTGGATGGTCGTGTAGCGGACGCGGGCGTCCTTCTTCACGACGATCTCCACCACGGCGGAGTGCAGCGAGTCCGACTTGTAGATCGGAGCGGTACAACCCTCGACGTAGTGGACGTAGGAGCCCTCGTCGGCGATGATCAGCGTCCGCTCGAACTGGCCCATGTTCTCGGTGTTGATCCGGAAGTAGGCCTGGAGCGGGATCTCGACGTGCACGCCCGGCGGGACGTAGATGAACGAGCCGCCCGACCAGACCGAGGTGTTGAGCGCGGCGAACTTGTTGTCGCCGACGGGGATCACCGAGCCGAAGTACTCCTGGAAGATCTCCGGGTGCTCGCGCAGGCCGGTGTCGGTGTCGAGGAAGATGACGCCCTTCTCCTCAAGATCTTCACGGATCTTGTGGTAGACGACCTCCGACTCGTACTGCGCCGCGACGCCCGCGACGAGGCGCTGCTTCTCCGCCTCGGGGATGCCGAGCTTGTCGTAGGTGTTCTTGATGTCCTCGGGGAGCTCCTCCCAGGAGCCCGCCTGCTGCTCGGTGGAGCGGACGAAGTACTTGATGTTGTCGAAGTCGATGGCCGACAGGTCGGAGCCCCAGGTGGGCATCGGCTTCTTGTCGAACAGCCGCAGCCCCTTGAGGCGCAGGGCGAGCATCCAGTCGGGCTCGTCCTTCTTGCCCGAGATGTCGCGGACGACGTCCTCGTTCAGGCCGCGCCGCGCCGAGGCCCCGGCCTCGTCGGAGTCGGCCCAGCCGAACTTGTACTTGTCGAGCCCCTCCAGTTCGGGGTGGGCTGCCGTAGTCATATGGGGGTCCCTCCGGACTCCTCGTCATCTGTCGGTGTGCGTTCCTCGTCGCCGCCGCAGAGCGAGCGGGGGCTGACGTGGGTGGTGCATATGCCGTCGCCGTGGGCGATCGTGGCCAGCCGCTGGACGGGTGTGCCCAGCAGGCGGCTGAACGCCTCGGTCTCGGCCTCGCACAGCGCCGGGAACTCCGCGGCGACGTGCGCGACGGGGCAGTGATGCTGGCACAGCTGCTCGCCGCCGCCCGGCTGGGGCGCCTTCGCCGCGGCGGCCGCGTAGCCGTCGCCCGACAGCGCCTCGGCGAGCGTGCGGACCCGCTGGTGGGGCGGGGCCTGCTGCACGACGGGCCGGTAGCGCTGCTCCAGATCGGCGATCTGGCGCCGGGCGAACTCGGCGACCGCGTGGTCGCCTGCCGTCTCGGCGATGAACCGCAGCGCGCTGGTCGCCAGGTCGTCGTAGGCGTGCACGAACGCGTTGCGGCCGGCGTCGGTGATCGCGAACCACTTGGCTGGACGTCCCCGGCCACGCCTGGCCTGCGGCGTCCGTGCCTTGCGGACCTCGATCATGCCGTCGGCCAGCAGCGCGTCCAGGTGCCGGCGGATCGCGGCGGGCGTGAGGCCGACGCGCTCCCCCAGCGTGGACGCCGTGACCGGGCCGTGCTCGAGGATGAGCCGGGCCACCCGCGCGCGTGTGTCACGCTCGGTGTGGCCTGGCGCGTGGGCGGGCACGGACGGCACGCCGAGGGGCCGCGCGGTGGCGGCCTCTGCGCTGGTCCGGTCCTCGCTCACGTTTTTCACAACATCAGTGTGCCGTAATTACTTCCCCGCAAACACCGGTTTCCCGATGTCGTGCCTCACGCAGGTAAGCCTTACCTAATCTGCGGGTCCGCGACCGGAGCCGGGGGCGGCGCCGCGCGGCATGAGGAGCACCGGGCAGGACGCGGCGCGGACGATCTTGCGGGCGCCCTCCCCGAGGAAGACCTTGCGCAGCGGCCCGCCATGGCTGGACAGGCAGGCCAGCACCTCGCCCGGCAGCATATCGACGGAGCCGAGGGTCTTGGCGACGCCCGTGCCGACGGCGGTCAGCCGCTCCACGGGCGAGCCGCCGCCGAAGCGCGCGGCGGCGTCGCGCAGATCGTCGTCGGCCTGGGCCGCCTGGCGGTCCAGGACGCCGCCGCTGTCGGTGAACTTCGCCGCGATGCCGGGCGGGCGCAGCACGAGCGTGAGGAGCCGCATCGGCACCTCCAGCGCGGCGGCGATCTCGGCGGCGGCGGCCAGCGGGCCGTCGGCGTCCCGCTGGCGCCAGTACGCGACGGTCATCCGCTCGAACCGGCCCGGCGGGTCGTCGGCGTAGCCGCGCGGGGCGAGCAGGACGGGGACGGGCGAGCCGTGCAGGAGCTGGTCGGCGGTGCTGCCGATGGCGATGCGGCCGCGCCGCCCGCGCGGCGCCGAGCCGATCACGATCAGGTCGGCGCCGACCGCCCTGGCGACCTCGATGAGCCCGCGCCCGCTGCCCCGGTGGGAGTGGACGCGCAGCGTGACGTCCGACTCCGGGACGTCCGAGGCGGCGAGGATCTCGGCGGCCTCGGTGAGGGCGGCCTGCGACTCGCCCTGGAGGTAGGCGACCCATTCGGCGTCGACGGAGCCCGGGCCGCGCGCGGGCCACGGCGGCGGATGGACGTTGGCTACCACCAGCCGCGCATCCGCCGCCCGGACGACCAGCGCCGCCAGCGCGAGCGCGTCGGTGCCGCGGTCGTCGGAGGAGTAGCCGGCCAGGATCCTCATGGCGTGCCCCTTCCCGCGGGTCCGTCCGCCAGTCGCGAGTGGCGGCGGCCGTACAGGAAGTACGCGGCCAGGCCGATGAGGCTCCACAGCAGGAACACCAGCCACGTCACCCCGCCCAGGCCGACCATGAGGTAGACGCAGAACCCGACGCCGAGGAGCGGGGTCAGCGGGTAGAACGGGGTCCGGAAGCTGCGCGGCAGGTCGGGGCGGGTGCGGCGCAGGACGATGACCCCCAGGCTGACCAGCGCGAACGCGAACAGGGTGCCGATGCTGGTGGCGTCCACGAGGCGGCCGAGGGGGATCGCGGCGGCGAGGATCGAGATGAACGCCGCCACGATCAGGGTGTTGGCGACCGGGACGCGGCGCCCGGGGCTGACCTTCTGGAACACGGGCGGGACGAGCCCGTCGCGCGACATCGCGAACAGGATGCGGGTCTGCCCGTACATGACGGTGAGCACGACGCTCGCGATGGCGATCACCGCGCCGAGCGAGAGGATCATCGACGGCCAGGTCTCGCCGGTCGCCTCGTCCAGCACCGCCGCCAGCGACGCCTCGGAGCCGCTGATGTCGAACCGCTCCCAGTGCATGGCGCCGACCGCGGCCAGGCCGACCAGCACGTAGATCGTGGTCACGATGACCAGCGACAGGATGATCGCGAGCGGCAGGTCGCGGCGCGGGTTCTTGGCCTCCTCGCCCGCGGTGGAGGCGGCGTCGAAGCCGATGTAGGAGAAGAACACCTTGGACCCGGCCGCGCTGATCCCGGCGAAGCCCATCGGCGCGAACGAGCTCAGGTTCCCCGAGTCGAACGCGGTGAACGCGACCGCGCAGAAGAACAGCAGCACGCCGATCTTCAGGAACACCATGATCGTGTTGGCGGTGGCGCTCTCGGACGTCCCGCGCAGCAGCAGGAACGTCGCGAGCATCACCACGACGACGGCGGGGAGGTTGACGATCCCGCCCTCGCCGGGCGGCCCGGCCACCTCCTCCGGGATCGTGAACCCGGCGGCGTCGTCGAAGAACGCGCTGAGGTAGGAGCCCCAGCCGACCGCGACGGCCGACACCGACACGGCGTACTCCAGCAGCAGGCACCAGCCGCACACCCACGCGACCAGTTCCCCGAGCGTGGCGTAGGAGTAGGAGTAGGACGAGCCGGAGACGGGGATCGTCCCGGCCAGCTCGGCGTAGGAGAGCGCCGAGAACAGCGCGGTGACGGCGGCGAGGACGAACGACAGCACGACCGCGGGCCCGGCCAGCGGCACCGCCTCGCCGAGGACGACGAAGATCCCGGTGCCGAGCGTCGCGCCGACGCTGAAGAGGGTGAGCTGGAGGAGGCTCATCGTCCGCTTCAGCTCGCCGCCCTCGCCCTGCCCGCCCTCGGCGACGATCCGGTCGACGGGCTTGGTCCGCAGCAGGCTCCGCGCGAACGAGACCGGCGCGGTCTCCGTGCCGGTCTTCACAGCGTGCTCGCCAGCGGCCAGGTCGCGTTGGGGGTGACGATCGTCCCGGCATCGCCGTCGAGGATCCGCACGCACTCGTCGAGCCGCCCGATCGCGGCCATGTCCCCGGTGCGTTCGACGAAGCTCGCCACCGCCTCGACCTTCGGGCCCATCGACCCGGCGGGGAAGTCCTCGGCGCGCAGCTCGTGGGGGGTGGTGTGGACGATCTCCTCCTGCTCGGGGGTGCCGTAGTGGCGCATGACGCGCGGCACGTCGGTGAGGATGAGCAGGGCGTCGGCGTCCATGCTCTCGGCCAGGACGGACGCGGTCAGATCCTTGTCGATCACCGCCTCGGCGCCCTCCAGCCGCCCGACGTCGTTGCGGAACACCGGGATGCCGCCGCCGCCCGCGCAGACCACGACCGTCCCGAGCCGGACCAGCTCCCTGATCAGCCGGGTCTCGATCACCCGCTGCGGGCGCGGGGACGGCACGACGCGGCGCCAGCCGTCGCCGTCCTGGCGGACCGTCCAGCCGTACTCGGCGGCGAGCTTCTCCGCCTCGTCGCGGTCGTAGACCTGGCCGACGAACTTGGTCGGGTTCTCGAACGCCGGGTCCACCGCCGACACCAGCGTCTGGTTGATCATCGCCATGACCTGGCGGCCGGGCAGCGCGTTCTGCAGCGCCTGCAGCATCCAGTAGCCGATCATGCCCTGCGTCTCGGCGCCGATCGTGTCGAGCGGGTAGGGGCGGGTCAGGTTCGGGTCGTTGACGCTCTCCAGCGCCAGCACCCCGACCTGCGGCCCGTTCCCGTGCGTGACGATCAGCTCGTGCCGCTCGGCGAGCGGCGCCAGCGCCCGCACGGCCCGGTCGACGTTGCGGCGCTGCAACCCGGCGTCCGGTGTCTCACCGCGCTTGACCAGCGCGTTCCCTCCGAGCGCGACGACCACGCGCATCGTGTCCCTCCCCCTCGTCTCCGGCCCGCGCCCCCGGCGCCTCAGCCGAGCGTCGCGACCATGACCGCCTTGATGGTGTGCATCCGGTTCTCCGCCTCGTCGAACACGATCGAGGCGGCGGACTCGAACACGTCCTCGGTGACCTCCAGGCCCTCCATGCCGGTCTTTCGGTAGAGCTCCTCGCCCACGGCGGTCTCCCGGTTGTGGAGGGCGGGGAGGCAGTGCATGAACTTCGCGTCCGGGTTGCCGGTCGCCCGCATGACCTCGGCGTTGACCTGGTATGGGCGCAGCAGCGCGATGCGCTCGTCCCACTTCTCGGCGGGCTCGCCCATCGACACCCACACGTCGGTGATCACGAAGTCGGCTCCGCGCACGCCCTCCTGGACGTCCTCGGTGAGGGTGATCTCCGCGCCGGTGGTGGCGGCGACCGCCCTGGACGGCTTGACGACCGTCTCCTCGTCCGGCCAGAGCGCGCGCGGCGCGACGATCCGGACGTTCATCCCCAGCAGCGCACCGGCCGCGACGTACGAGTGGCCCATGTTGTTGCGGGCGTCGCCCAGATAGGCGTACGTGACGTCCCGCAGAGGCTTGTGGGTGTGCTCGCGCATGGTGAGCATGTCGGCGAGCATCTGCGTCGGGTGCCAATCGTCGGTCAGGCCGTTCCACACCGGGACGCCCGCGTACTCGGCCAGTTCCTCGACGAGTTTCTGGCTGGAACCCCGGTATTCGATGCCGTCGAACATCCGTCCGAGGACGCGCGCGGTGTCCTTCATCGACTCCTTGTGCCCGATCTGGGTGCCGCTCGGGTCGAGGTAGGTCACGTGGGCGCCCTGGTCGTGCGCGGCGACCTCGAAGGCGCAGCGGGTCCTGGTGGAGGTCTTCTCGAAGATCAGCGCGATGTTCCTGCCGGTCAGCGCCGGGTTCTCCGCCCTGCTGTACTTGGCGGCCTTCAGCTGGGCGGCGAGGTCGAGCAGGAACCCGAACTCGCCGGGCGTGCAGTCGAGCTCCTTGAGGAGGCTGCGCCCGCGAAGGTTGAACCCCATGACTCTCCTTGCCGGTCGTGGGCGTCAGGCGTCCCGCTCGATCGGGCAGGACATGCAGCGCGGGCCGCCGCGCCCGCGGCCGAGCTCGCTGCCGCGGATCGTGATGACCTCGATCCCGTTGCGGCGCAGATGGTTGATGCCCGTCGCGTTGCGCTCGTAGGCGACGACGACGCCGGGCGACACGGCCAGGACGTTTGAGCCGTCGTCCCACTGCTCGCGCTCGGCGGCGAACACGTCCTGCGTCGGGACGAGGACCTTGATCGCGTCCAGGCCGAGGGCCGCCGCGATCGCCCGGTCCATGTCCTCCGGCGGATGGTCGGTGATCTTGAGTTCCTTCTCGGTGTCACCGGGCTCGATGGTGTGCGACGGCAGCATCCCCATCCCCGCGTACTTGGTGAACACGCCGTGGTCCACCATGGTCATCACGGTGTCGAGGTGCATGAACGCCCGCTTCTGCGGCATCCGCAGCGCGACGATCCGCCCGCACGAACCGGCGGCGAACAGCGACTGGGCGAGCATCTCGACGGCCTGCGGCTGCGTCCGCTCGCTCATCCCGACCAGGACGGCTCCGTTCCCGATGACCAGGACGTCGCCGCCCTCCAGCGTCGCCGGGGCCATCTCCATGCCCTTGTTCCAGACGTGGAAGCCGCCCTCGGTGCCGGGCCTGCCGTAGCCGTCGGCGAACAGCGGATGCCACCGGTAGACGGCCTCCATGTTCACCGTCTCCCGCATCCGCGCCTTCTTGCGCATCGTGTTGATCGACACGCCGTCGTAGATCCAGCAGGACGTGTCGCGGGTGAACAGGTGGTTGGGCAGCGGCGGCAGGATGAACCCGTCCAGCGGGATGGAGTGGAACGCGATCGACGCGGGCTCGGGCATCCGCTCCAGCATCTCCCGCTTGGTGATCCCGCCGACGAGGAACGCGCTCAGCTCGGCGGCGTCCATGGCGTCGAAGCAGTTGCGGATCGCGTCGACGGCGAGCGGCCCGAACCAGTGCGGGTCGACGACGGCGTCGAGGATGTGCACGCGGGCCTCGGGGTTCTCGATCGTCTCGCGCAGCAGGTCGAGGACGAGGTAGGTCCGGACGCCCTGCGCGTGCAGCACGTCCTCGAACTCCTCGTGCTCCTCCACGGCGCGCTTGACCCACAGCACGTCGTCGAACAGCAGGTCGGCGGCGTTGGACGGGGTGAGCCGCTTCAGCGACAGCTCGGGCCGGTGCAGCAGCACCCCCCGCAGCCGTCCGACCTCCGAGTCGACATGGAACCCCATCCCCACCTCCTCGGGACCCGGCGCCGATGACGAGCCCCAGCCGCCGGTCCCAGGCCCCCGCCCCGGCGACAGGCGGTCAATTCCCCGCCGCACGTGGCGGAAACTAGATCCGTCTCCACGCCGACACCAGCCGTCACCGCAACCACGCGACAACCTCGAACGTCGCGATCGCGACCGAAGGCGGTCTCGAGCGGAGTGAGAAACTGATCGCGCAGCGAGCCGCCAGGCGAGACGGAGCGATGCAGCGATCGCACGCGGAGCCCGACGATGGAGACCCGCCAGGGCCGAAGGAGGAGGGCACCGCCATGAATACAGCCGACCTAAACTCGTGGGCATGACACCCCCCGGAGACGGCGCCGTCGAGCTGCACATGCTCGTGAAGCGCTATGGCCCGGCCGGCGGCGCGCCGCCCGCCGTGGACGGCCTGTCGCTCACCGCCGCCCGGGGCGCGGTCACCTCGCTGCTCGGCCCGAACGGCGCGGGCAAGACCACCACGATCGAGATCTGCGAGGGGTTCCGGCGGGCCGACTCGGGAACGGCCCGCGTCCTCGGCCTCGATCCGGTCGCCGACGCGCGGGCGCTGAAGCCGCGGGTCGGGGTGATGCCGCAGTCGGGCGGGGTGCCCGGAACGGCCCGCGCGGGCGAGTTCCTGCGGCTCGCCGCCTCGTTCCACGCCGCGCCGCTGGACGCGTCCGCGCTGCTGGAGCGGCTCGGGCTCGCCGGGCACGCCCGCGCGCAGGTCCGCCGCATGTCGGGCGGCCAGCAGCAGCGGCTGTCGCTGGCCGTCGCCGTCGTCGGGCGCCCGGAGCTGGTCTTCCTCGACGAGCCCACCACCGGCCTCGACCCGCAGGCCCGGCACGCCACCTGGACGCTGATCGAGGAGCTCCGCGCCGCCGGGGTCTCTGTCGTCCTCACCACGCACAACATGGAGGAGGCCGAGCGCCTCTCCGACCACGTCGTCATCGTCGACCACGGCAAGGTCGTCGCCGAGGGCGCCCCCGAGGAGCTGACCGGCGCGGAGCGGCAGCTGCGCTTCCGCGCCCGGCCCGGCCTCGGGCTGGAGGAGCTGCTGTCGGCGCTGCCCGCCGGTAGCGCCGCCAAGGAGTCGCCCGCCGGGCACTACCTGATCGAGGCGGACGTGAACCCCGAGCTGCTCGCCACCGTCACCGCCTGGTGCGCCTCCCACGGTGTCATGACCGAAGACCTGCGGATCGAGCGCCGCACCCTGGAGGACGTCTTCCTCGAACTGACCGGACGGGAGCTCCGCTCGTGACCATGGATCTGTCCCCCGCGCCCGGCGCCGCGCCGCTGCCGCGGATGATCCTCTCCCAGACCGGGTTCGAGGTGCGCGCGGTGCTGCGCAACGGCGAGCAGCTGCTGCTGACGCTGATCATCCCGGTGGTGCTGCTGGTGCTGTTCAGCGCCACGTCCCTCCTCGACCTCGGGCCCGGCCGCCGGATCGACTTCCTCGCGCCGGGCGTGCTCGCGCTCGCGGTGATGTCGACGGCGTTCACCGGGCAGGCGATCGGGACGGGCTTCGAGCGCCGCTACGGCGTCCTGAAGCGGCTCGGCGCGACGCCGCTGCCGCGCGGCGGGCTCATCGCCGCCAAGACCCTCGCCGTGCTCGCCGTCGAGGCGGTGCAGGCCGCCGTGATCTGCGCGGTGGCGCTGGCGCTCGGCTGGCACCCGGCCGGCGACCCCGGCTCGGTGATCGTCCTGCTGCTGCTCGGGACGGCCGCGTTCAGCGGCTTCGGGCTCCTCATGGCCGGGACGCTGCGCGCCGAGGCCACCCTCGCCGCCGCCAACCTCGTCTACATCCTGCTCCTGGCCGCCGGCGGCGTGATCTTCCCGCTGGACGACTTCCCCAGCGGCGTGCAGAGCGCGCTGGAGCTGCTGCCGATCTCGGCGCTGGCCGAGGGCCTGCGGGAGGTCCTCCAGGACGGTACCGCCCTCCCCGCCACCCCCCTCCTCGTCCTCGCGGTGTGGGCCGCGGCGGGCCTCGTCCTGGCCGCAAGGTTCTTCAAATGGGAGTAGCGGATGGCACTCGCTGAGGCGCCCGGGTCGTTCGGCGGGGCGACGCGGGCGGCCGGGCGCGGCCGCATGCTGTCGCTCGGGTCGGTGCCGCCGCCCGCGCTGATCCTGCTCGGCATCATCTCGCTGCAGGTCGGGGCCGGGATGGCCAAGCACCTGTTCGACCGGCTGCCGCCGAGCGCGGTGGTGACGATCCGGTTGCTGACCTCCGCGATCGTGCTGGGCATCCTGACCCGCAAGGCGCTGCGGACGATCCTGCGCGACCACTCCCGCTCCAGCCTCGCCATCGCCGCGTGCTTCGGGCTAGCGCTGGCGCTGATGAACTTCTCGATCTACCAGTCGTTCGCGCGGATCCCGCTGGGCGTGGCCGTGACGATCGAGTTCCTCGGGCCGCTGGCGGTGTCGATCGTCGCGTCCCGGCGTCCCAGGGACGCGCTGTGGGTCGTGCTGGCCGGGGCGGGCGTGGTCCTGCTAGCCAGGGGCGGCGCCGCCGACCTCGATCCGGTCGGGGTCGCGTTCGCGCTGCTCGCCGGGGCGTGCTGGGCCGCCTACATCCTGCTGACCGCCGCCACCGGGCAGCGGTTCCCCGGCTCCAGCGGGCTGGCGTTCGCCAGCGTCATCGGGTCGATCGCGATCCTGCCGCTGGGCGTCGCGTCCGGCGGGTCGGCCCTGCTCGACCCGTGGCTGCTGCTGATCGGCCTCGGTGTCGGGCTGCTGTCGTCGGTGATCCCGTACTCGCTGGAGCTGGAGGCGCTGCGGCGGATGCCCGCCCGCGTCTTCGGGATCCTGATGAGCCTGGAGCCCGCCGTGGCCGCGCTGGTCGGGATGGCGCTGCTCGGCGAGATCCTCACCGGGCGCCAGTGGATCGCGATCTGCTGCGTCATAGTCGCCTGCGCGGGTGCCACCCGCAGCCAGAAAGACCCGCCGGAAGCGCCCGAAGCCTGAGCGCAGCGAACCGGGGGGCGTGGGGGGTCGTCCCCCCACAAGGCAAAGGCGTAAGTGGCGGGGGGCTGTGGCAGCGTGGAAGGATCGGATCAAGGATCGTCCAGCGGAGAGGAGCCGCCGTGATCGGCCGGACCGAGGACCAGGGGATCCCGCCCGAGTTCTTCGAGGCGGGGTCGGCGTCGTTCGTCGACTTCCTGCGCGTCCACTCCCCCGACCTGCTGCCCGTCAACCGGGTGCCGGACGGGGACGTCCCCGAGCTGCCGCACGGCACCACGGTCCTCGCGCTGACGTTCCCGGGCGGGGTCATGATGGCGGGCGACCGGCGCGCCACCCAGGGCAACCGCATCGCCTACCGCCGCCTCGACAAGGTGCAGCGCGGCGACGAGTACTCCGCCGTCGCGTTCGCCGGGACGGTCGGGCTCGCGCTGGAGATGGTCCGGCTGTTCCAGGTGGAGCTGGAACACTACGAGAAGATGGAGACCGTCCCGCTGTCGCTCCCGGGCAAGGCCCGCCGCCTCGGCGCCGTCATCCAGGCCAACCTCGCCCAGGCGCTCCAGGGCCTCGCGGTCGTCCCGCTGTTCACCGGCTACGACCCCGACACCGGCGAGGGCCGGATCTACACCTACGACATCACCGGCGCCCCGCAGGAGGCCCGCGAGTTCCACGCCGACGGCTCCGGCTCCCCCTACGCGCTCGGCTCGCTGAAGAAGCTCTACCGGAACGATCTGTCGCTGGAGGACGCGGCGACCGTGTGCGTCCAGGCCCTGTACGACGCGGCCGACGACGACACCGCCACCGGCGGCCCTGACATGACGCGGCGCATCTACCCGACGATCGCGGTCGTCACCGAGGACGGGTTCAGGCTGCTGCCGGAGGAGCAGGTCTCCGCGATCGCCGAAGAGGTCCTGCGCGCCCGGATGGACGACCCGAACGGCCCCGTCGCACCGCTGCGCTGAGGCCCCGTCCGATCAGGGAACGTCCGACCCGGCTTCTAGACTCGAAGGCATGGCACGGGCGAACGACGAGGCTGCGGCCCTCATCCAGGAACTGGCCGACCTGCTGTCCATCACCGGCGGCGACGCGTTCAAGATCAGGGCGTACGAGAAGGCGGCGCGGGCGATCGCCGGCCATCCCAACGACATCTCCGGCCTCGACCTGGCCGGGCTCCGCAAGATCCCTACCGTGGGCGAGGCGATCGCGAAGAAGGTCCTCGACTACAACGAGACCGGCACGATCCGGCAGGTCGAGGAGCTGCGCACGCAGATCCCCGCCGGGGTCAGGGCGCTGACCGCCATCCCCACGCTCGGCCCGAAGAAGGCGCTCGCCGTGTACGAGGAGCTCGGCATCTCCTCGGTCGACGAGCTGGCCGCCGCGATCAAGGAGGGGCGGCTGAAGGGCCTGAAGGGCTTCGGCGCGAAGACGGAGGAGAACATCCTCCGCGGCATCGAGCTGATGCGAAGTGCCGGTGAGCGCGTCCTGGTCGACGCCGCCGCGAGCATCGCGGACGAGGTCGTCGCGGCCCTGTCCGGGCTGCCGCAGGTGGAGCGCTGCGAGCACGCCGGGTCGCTGCGCCGGATGCGGGAGACGATCGGCGACGTGGACGTCCTCGCCGCGTCCCGCGACCCGCACCCGATCATGGAGGCGTTCACGGCGCTGCCGTTCGTCGCGGAGGTCATCGCGAGCGGCGACAAGAAGACCTCGATCCGCACCGCCAAGGGGCTGCAGGTCGACCTGCGGGTCGTCCCGCCGGAGTCGTGGGGCGCCGCGCTGCAGTACTTCACCGGGTCGCAGGCGCACAACATCCGCACCCGCGAGATCGCCGTGAAGGCGGGCCTCAAGCTGTCGGAGTACGGGCTGTTCGACGCCGAGTCGGACGAGCTGATCGTGTCGGAGACGGAGGAGGAGGTCTACGAGCGGCTCGGCCTGCCGTGGGTGCATCCGACGCTCCGGGAGGACACCGGCGAGATCGAGGCCGCCCTCGCCGGGGAGCTGCCCCGGCTCGTCACCGTCGGCGACCTGCGCGGCGACCTGCACAGCCACACCGACCTGACCGACGGCGTCGCCTCCCTGGAGGACATGGTCGCCGCCGCGCACGCCCGCGGCCTGGAGTACTACGCGATCACCGACCACGCGCCCGACCTGGTGATGCAGCGGATGACCGACGAGAAGATGCTCGCCCAGCGCGGCCAGGTCGCCGAGCTGCAGAAGCGGTACCGCGACCTGACGCTCCTGCACGGCACCGAGCTCAACATCGACCCGGACGGCGGCGTCGACTGGGACGCCGACTTCCTGTCCGCCTTCGACGTGTGCGTGGCGTCCGTCCACTCCCATTTCACGCAGGACCAGGCGGCGATGACGCGCCGTCTCGTCCGCGCGTGCGAGAACCCGCACGTCCACGTCATCGGGCATCCGACCGCCCGGAGCATCGGCCGCCGCCCGCCGGTCGACGCCGACTGGGACGAGGTGTTCCGCGCCGCGGCCCGCACCGGCACCGCGATGGAGATCGACTCCTTCCCCGACCGGCTCGACCTGCCCGCCGACCTGGTCCGCCGCGCGAAACGGCTCGGCGTGAAGTTCTCCGTCGACACCGACGCGCACTCCCTCGGCCACCACCGCAACATCCGCTACGGGGTCGGCACCGCGCAGCGCGGCTGGCTGACGCCCGACGACGTCATCAACACCTGGCCGCTGGAGAGGCTCCGCGAGTTCCTGCGGAAGGGTCAGGCGGGCTGAGCCTCGGCCACCGGGGCGGGAGCCGCCGCCGGTTCGGCCGCCGCGGGGTCGGGCCCGCGGTCCCGGAGCGCGAAGCACAGCCGGAACGCCGCGAGCCACATCAGCACCGAGCCGAGCATGTGCAGCAGCACCAGGCCCTCCGGGACGCCCAGGAAGTATTGGACGTAGCCGACGACGCCCTGCGCGACGATGAGCCCGGCGAGCTCGTGCCCGCGGCGGCGCGCCGCGGCGGGAGCCCCGGTGCGGTGCAGCACGATCACCATGAGCACCACCAGGGCGGTGGTGACCCACGCGAGGACGCTGTGGATGCGGGCGACGTCGGTGATGTCGAAGCCGTAGCGGCGGGCGTCGGCGTCGCCCGCGTGCGGGCCGGTGCCGGTGACGACGGTGCCCGCGACCATGACGGCGGCGCAGGACACCAGCAGCGCGGTGGCGAGACGGCGCGTCCGGGGCCCGGCGAGCGGGCGGGGCGGCCCGTCGCCCTCGCCGGACCGGATCCACAGGGTCACGCAGAAGACGAGCAGCGCGGGCGACACCAGGAAGTGCAGCGACACGGCCGCCGGGTGCAGTTCGGTCAGGACGACGATCCCGCCGATCAGCGCCTGCGCGAACACGCTCATCGGCTGTGCCAGCGCCCACCACACCAGGCGCTCGCGGCGCGGGCGCAGCCGCAGCGCCGCGACGAACACCAGCGCGCCGACGGCCAGCACCACGAAGGTGATCATCCGGTTGCCGAACTCGATCGACATGTTGAGCACGTGGTGCTCGGGGTTGTGCGTCGGGACGAGGCTGTCGCCGGAGCAGCGCGGCCAGTCGGGGCAGCCGAGCCCGGACTTGGTGACCCGGACGGCGCCGCCGCTGACGACGATGGCCACGTTGCCGATGACGCCGAGCAGCGCGAGCAGCCGCAGCGACCCGGGTGTCGGACGCCACACGGCGTCCCAGGCCCGGTTCAGGAGATTGGAGGAGGGTCGCTCTGCCACGGCACCAATCGTATGGGCGGACGCCCGTGCCCCTGATCCGCCCCCCGGTCAGGTCCTGTAGGGGCCGGGCGGCGGGCCGGGCGGGCCCGGCGGCGGCCCGGGCGGCGGCTGCGTGAATCCGGACGGCCCCTGGCCCGCCCACGGCGGGCCCGCCGCCCCGAAGCGCGGCGGCGTCCGCAGGAACGCCTGCCTGGCCAGCGACATCAGGCCGAGCAGCGAGTCGCGGCGGGCGACGAACCAGCGCTGGTCGGCGACGCCCCGGTCGGCGCGCTTGTGCAGCAGCGCCAGCTCCGTCGCCGCGAGCTGGTAGTCGGTCATCGCGCGGGCCGCGGTCTTGCCGCCGACCTTGCGGGCCCAGCGGCGCGCGACGCGGCGGGCGGGCATGGAGCGCAGCATCCGCACGTCCTGCGGGGTGACCAGGCCCGTCCCCGCGTACATCGGCAGGTACGCCTCGATCCGGCGGACCGTCCCCCGGCGCTCCACGAACACGATGACGATCAGCGCTACGAGGACGCAGAAGTCCAGCGCGTAGACGACGCCGAGGCCGCCGAGCCCCAGCGACGCGCCGCCGTTCCACAGCCCGTGCAGGATCATCGCGCCGAGCAGGCCCGCGACCGGCGCGACGAACTGGCCCCGCCGGTGCGTGGCGGCGTAGGCGACGCCGAGCCCGGTCATCGAGGTGAACAGCGGGTGGCTGAGCGGCGCGATCAGCCCGCGCAGCACGAACACCGCCGTGAGCTGCTGCGCGCCGCCCTCGTCGTAGGCGCGCATGTAGTAGGTGATGTTCTCCATCATGGCGAAGCCGAGGCCGACCATGGCGGCGTAGATGATCCCGTCCGCGAAGCCGTCGATCTCGTTGCGGCGGAACCAGAGCAGGCCGAACAGGACGGCGCCCTTCAGCGTCTCCTCGATGAGCGGCGCGCCGAACGTGGCGCTGACGAAGTGGCCCTCGGTCTCCCCGAAGATCGGGACGGTCACGTACAGCAGCCCGGCGGTGTTGAGGACGAGCGCGCCGAGCACGGCGATGCCCGCGCCCCACAGGAAGGAGAAGACGAGCGCGCGCGGCGGCTCGGGCTCAAGCCGGTCGAGGGTGAGCGCGAGCGCGATCAGCATCGGGATCGGGACGATGGCGAGGAGCACCCCCACCCAGAACCCCGCCCCGCCGAGCGCGGCGGTGAGGCCGAGCGCGATGAGGACGCACACGCCCGAGACGGTCATCCCGAGGATCATTCCGAGCGGCGGCCGGCCCGGAATCCGCCCTTCGAGCACCGCCTTGGGGTCCACATGCGTCATGTGGCGAAAGCGTAACGGCCGGTACGGGCGGACGGAGACCCGCCCGCGGCGGGCGGCGCCGCCGGGGAGCGGCTAGTACAGGATCGGGTCGACGGCCACGGCCGTGAACAGCAGCGCCAGATAGACGTTCGACAGGTGGAAGAACCGCATCGGCCGGAGGTGGACGCCGGTCACCCCGGCCCGCACCGCGCGGAGCAGCCGGTGGCCCTCTGCGAGGAACACCAGCCCGAGCACGACGGCGACGGCGCCGTAAACCGGGCCCATCCCGGCGACCGGCCACAGCAGCAGCGAGCACGCCACGGTGGCGTAGGTGTAGACGAGGCTCTCGGTGACGACGCGGCGTTCGGTCGCGACGACCGGCAGCATCGGGACCTTGGCGACCGCGTAGTCGTCGCGGTAGCGCATCGCGAGCGTCCAGGTGTGCGGCGGCGTCCAGAGGAACACGACGCCGAACAGCACGAACGGCGTCCAGGCGACGCCGCCGGTGACCGCCGCCCACCCGATGAGGACGGGCATGCACCCGGCGATGCCGCCCCACACGACGTTCTGCGACGTCCGCCGCTTGAGCAGCAGCGAGTACACGAAGACGTAGAACAGGATCGCGAACAGCGACCCGGCGGCGGCGACCGGATTGACGGCGACGAGGAACCCAGCCGTGGACAGCGCCGCGAGCCCGACCCCGAAGATCAGCGCGCGGGCGGGGGTGACCTGGTGGCGGGCCAGCGGGCGGCGCCGGGTGCGGCGCATCTTGGCGTCGATGTCGCGGTCGATGTAGCAGTTGATGGCGTTGGCGGCGCCGGCGGACATGGTGCCGAACGCCAGCGTCAGCAGCACGGTGGACAGCTCCGGGACGCCGCCGGACGCCAGGAACATCACCGGGATGGTGGTGATCAGCAGCAGCTCGATCACGCGCGGCTTCGTCAGCGCGACGTAGGCGCGCACGCTCGCGCCGAACGTCCGCCGCGCGGGCGGGGCCAGGTCGAGGGCCGGGTCTGCGGTCACCGGCACGAGCGAGGACGCAGGCGCCCCCGGCACCTGGTCGTCGAGGTCGACCTCGACTTCGCGCTTGTTACTGAGCACCGTCACAATCGGGTCCACGTCCAACTAGGGATGAGAAAGTCGCGTACCACCAAGGCGGCGCCCCCGCGATCCGGGCCGGCCTCGGCTGGATGCAACTTCCGGCTTCTTCCTGCCGCGGCCGCTGTCGTCAACCGCGCCATCACTGTAGTGCGCCCCCTCCGGGGGTCACGCACCGGGTCACCTGATCACCCTCGCCAGGGGGCCCGCGCGTGTTAGGCGCCGGTACGTCCGGGCAGGGGTGCTTGGCGATAGGCTCGCGAAGGGCGAGTCATGATCTTCGCCGGTCACGGACGGGGCGTCGCACGGGGCCGGCGGGAAGAGGCGCCGCACCGCCGGACGTTACCGCCGTTAGGGACGGGCACGCGCGGGCGGCGCACACAGCACATCCGTACACCGGTTCGAGAGGAGCCCGGCGTTCCGTGAGCAGGGCAGACAGCACGTTTGAGTGGTCCGACCAAGACCGGCGGGCGGTGGACGCGGTCCGCGCCCTGGCGATGGACGCGGTCGAGGAGGCGGGCTCCGGCCACCCGGGGACGGCGATGAGCCTCGCGCCCGCCGCCTACCTTCTCTTCCAGCGCTTCCTCCGGCACGACCCGACGGACCCGCACTGGCCCGGACGGGACAGGTTCGTGTTGTCCTGCGGCCACTCCAGCCTGACCCTCTACATCCAGCTGTACCTGTCGGGCTACCCGATGACGCTGGACGACCTGAAGGCCCTGCGCAAGTGGGGCAGCCTCACCCCCGGCCACCCGGAGTTCGGGCACACCGCGGGCGTGGAGACGACGACGGGCCCCCTCGGGCAGGGCATCGCGAACGCCGTCGGGATGGCGATGGCGGCGCGCCGCGAGCGCGGCCTGTTCGACCCGGACGCGGCGCAGGGCGAGTCGCCGTTCGACCACACGGTCTGGGCGTTCGCGTCCGACGGCGACGTCCAGGAGGGCATCAGCCACGAGGCGAGCGCGCTCGCCGCGCACCAGCGGCTCGGGAACCTGGTCCTGCTGTGGGACGACAACCGCATCTCGATCGAGGACGACACCGCGATCGCGATGTCGGAGGACGTGCGGGCCCGGTACGCCGCCTACGGGTGGGACGTCCACCAGGTCGACTGGACGGAGAACGGCGACTACGAGGAGAACGTCGCCGCGCTGGCCGCCGCGTTCGCCGCGGCGAAGGCGGAGACGTCCCGGCCGTCGTTCATCGCGCTGCGGACGATCATCGGCTGGCCCGCGCCGAACAAGAAGAACACCGGCAAGGCGCACGGTTCGGCGCTCGGCGCGGACGAGGTCGCGGCGACCAAGCGCATCCTCGGCCTGGACCCGGCGGAGAGCTTCCACGTCGCGCAGGACGTCCTGGCGCACGCCCGCGGGGTGTGCGAGCGGGGCCGCGCCGCCCACGCCGAATGGAACACGACGTTCGAGGCGTGGCGGGCGGCGAACCCGGAGCGGGCCGCCGAGTACGACCGGATCGCTGCGCGCACGCTGCCGTCCGACTGGGAGACCGCGCTGCCGGCGTTCGAGGCGGGGAAGGACATCGCGACGCGCGCCGCGTCCGGGCAGATCCTCGCCTCGCTGGCGCCGGTGCTGCCGGAGCTGTGGGGCGGCTCGGCCGACCTCGCCGACAGCAACAACACGACGATGAAGGGCGAGCCGTCGTTCATCCCCGAGGAGTTCCAGACCAAGGAGTTCCCCGGCGGCCGCTACGGCCGCACGCTGCACTTCGGCGTCCGCGAGCACGCGATGGCCGCGATCTGCAACGGCATCGCGCTGCACGGCGGCACCCGCCCCTACGGCGGCACGTTCCTGGTGTTCAGCGACTACATGCGCCCGGCGGTGCGGCTGGCGGCGCTGATGAAGCTGCCGGTCACGTTCGTGTGGACGCACGACTCGATCGGGCTCGGCGAGGACGGCCCGACGCACCAGCCCGTCGAGCACCTGTGGGCGCTGCGGGCGATCCCGGGCCTGGACGTCGTCCGTCCCGGTGACGCCAACGAGACCGCGGTGGCGTGGCGGACGATCCTCACCCACACCGACCGCCCGGCCGGTCTCGCGCTGACGCGGCAGAAGCTGCCGACGCTCGACCGGGGCGGCGCGCTGGCGTCCGCCGAGGGCACCGCGAAGGGCGGCTACGTGCTCGCCGACGCCGACGGCGGGCAGCCCGATGTGATCATCATCGCGACCGGCAGCGAGGTGCAGCTCGCGCTGGAGGCCCGCGACACGCTCCAGGCCGAGGGCACCCCGACCCGCGTCGTGTCGATGCCGTGCGTGGAGTGGTTCGAGGCGCAGACCGACGCCTACCGGCAGGAGGTCCTGCCGCCCGGCGTCCGCGCCCGCGTGTCGGTCGAGGCGGGCGTCGCGCTCGGCTGGCGCACCTTCATCGGGGACGCCGGCGAGGCGGTGAGCCTGGAGCACTTCGGCGCGTCCGCCGACTACAAGACGCTGTTCCTCCAGTTCGGCATCACCGCCGAGCGGGTCGTCGCGGCGGCGAAGGCCAGCCTGATCAGGGCGGGCGTCGGGCACGCGGGGCGCGGCGAGACCACCGGCAACTAGGGAGCCTCGATGACCGCAGCGAAGCGAGGATCTTCGGGGCTCCGCCCCGGGGGTCTGGGGGTCGCCCCCCAGAAAGGTAGGAGACGATGAGCGACATTCTGAAGGCGCTCTCGGACGAGGGCGTGTCGATCTGGCTGGACGACATCAGCCGCGACCGGCTCAAGTCGGGCAACCTGGCCGAGCTGGTCAAGGACCGCAACGTCGTCGGGGTCACGTCCAACCCGACGATCTTCGCGAAGGCGCTGAGCAAGGGCACGGCCTACGACGACCAGGTCCGCGACCTGGCGGTGCTCGGCATGGACGTCGAGGAGGCGTCCCGCGCGATCATCACCCGCGACATCCGCTGGGGCTGTGACGTGCTGCGCCCGGTGTACGACCGGACGGACGGCCTCGACGGCCGGGTGTCGATCGAGGTCGACCCGCGGCTGGCCCGCGACACCCGCGCGACGGTCGCCGAGGCGCGGGTGCTGTGGTGGCTGGTGGACCGGCCCAACCTGTTCATCAAGATCCCGGCGACGGAGGCGGGCCTGCCCGCGATCACGGCGACGCTGGCGCAGGGCATCAGCGTGAACGTGACGCTGATCTTCTCGCTGGAGCGCTACGGCAAGGTGATCGACGCGTTCTTCGCCGGGCTGGAGCAGGCCCGCGAGAACGGCCACGACCTGTCGAAGATCGCGTCGGTGGCGTCGTTCTTCGTCAGCCGGGTCGACACCGAGATCGACAAGCGGCTGAAGAAGATCGGCACGGACGCGGCGAAAGCGCTGGAGTCCAAGGCGGGCCTCGCCAACGCGCGGCTCGCGTACGCGCTGTACGAGGAGAAGTTCGGCACCGGCCGGTGGAAGGCGCTGAAGGACGCGGGGGCGCGCCCGCAGCGTCCGCTGTGGGCCTCGACCGGCGTGAAGGACCCCGACCTCGCCGACACGCTGTACGTCGACGAGCTCGTCGCGCCCGGCACGGTCAACACGATGCCGGAGGCGACGCTGGAGGCGGTCGCCGACCACGGGCAGCTGCGCGGCGACACCGTCCGCGGCTCCTACGACGACGCCCGCGCGCACATGGCGGCGCTGAAGGACGCCGGGGTCGACTACGACGACGTCGTGAAGGTGCTCGAAGAGGAGGGCGTCGAGAAGTTCGCGGCCTCCTGGAAGGAGCTGCTCGACTCCATCACCGGCGAGCTGGAAGCCAAGAGGGCCGGCGCGTGACCTCGGTGGTGACCGCCGGGGGGATCTCGGTCACCATCCGCGGCGCCGTCGTCGACGAGAGCGAGACGGTCCTGGACCGTCTCGTCTCCGACGGCGTCCCCGGCTCGCTGACGTCCGGGAACGCCAACCTGTGGGGGCCCGACGCGGCCCCGCTCGCCGCCCGCCGGCTCGGCTGGCTGGACCTGCCGGAGGCCTCGCGGTCGCTGGCGGCCCGGCTGGCCGACCCGGCGGCCGAGGCCCGCGAGGCCGGTCTCGACCGGGTCGTCCTGCTCGGCGCGGGCGGTTCCGCGCTCGCCGCCGACGCGATGTTCCGCACCGCCGGCGGCTCTGGAGAGACGGAACTGATCGTCCTGGACACGTCCGACCCGCATGAGGTGTCGGGCGTGCTATCCGGCGACCTGGCGCGGACGCTCGTCGTCGTGGCCGGTGAGAGCGCCGAGACGGAGGCGCTGCGCCGCGTCTTCGGGCGGGCGTTCTCCGAGGCCGGGCTCGGCGGCGCCGAGCTGGCCCGCCGGTTCGTGATCGTGGCCGAGGAGGGATCCGCGCTCGAACAGGCCGCCCAGGACGGGGGCCATCACCTCGTCCACGCGGAGGCCGACGTCGACGCGCGTTTCGGTGCGCTCGGCGCGCGGGGCCTCGTCGCCGCCGCGCTCGCCGGGGTGGACGTGACCGTCCTGCTGGACGAGGCGTCCCGGCTGGCGCGGGCGCTCCGGCAGCCGTACGACAACCCGGCGCTGGCGCTGGGCGCGGCGCTCGCCTCGTCGGCGCTCGGCGCCCGCGACAAGCTGGTCATCGCCGACTACGGCTCGGGCCTCGAAGGCTTCGCCGGGTGGGCCGAGCAGTTGGTCGCCGGGGCGATGGGCAAGGACGGCAAGGGCCTGCTGCCGGTCGTGGTGGAGAGCGTCGACGCGCCGGGCTTCGAGCTGTCCGACGACCTGCGCCGCGTCATCCTGGGCCGCCGCCCCGACGAGCCCGGCCCGGGCCGGGAGGCGGGTGTGAGCGTCGCCGGTCCGCTGGGCGCGCAGTTCCTGCTGTGGGAGTACGCGGTCGCGGCGGCGTGCCGGGTGATCGGCGTGGATCCGTTCGCCGAGCCCGACGTCGCCCAGTCGGTGGAGAGCACGGCGGCGCTGCTGCGCTCCGAGGAGGGCGCGGCGCCCACGGTCGTGGCGCGGCCGCCGGAGCTGGTGGCGGGCGCGGTGGAGGTCCACGCCCCCGAGGGCGTGCTGCGCGGCGCGCAGACCTTGACCGAGGCCCTCGACGCGGTTCTGGAGGACGTCCCGGACGGCGGCTACCTCGCCGCGGTCGCCTACCTTGACCGGGCCGGGGACGCGGCGGCGGCCGGGCTGCGGCCGCTGCTGGCCGCCCGGTGCGCGAAGGTGCGGCGGCGTCCGGCGCCCGTCACGTTCGGGTGGGGTCCGCGCGCCCTGCACACGGCCGGCCAGTACCACAAGGGCGGCCCGCGGAACGGCGCGTTCCTGCAGCTCACCGGGGCCGTCACGGGCGACGTCCCGGTCCCCGGCCGGCCCTACAGCCTCGGGGAGCTGCAGCTCGCCCAGGCGTTCGGGGGCCTGCGGGTCCTCCGGTCGCTCGGCCGTCCCGCCGTCCGCCTGCATCTGCGCGACCGCGCGGACGGCCTCGCCCAGCTCGCCGAGGCCCTCGCCTGACCCGGCGGACCGGCCCGGCGACCTGACCCGCCGCCCTTACTCCGGCCTGACCCGGCCACCGGTCCAGGCGCCGCCGCCAAGAAGATCGATGGAGAAGGTCGCGAATGCCCTTTCTCTCCTGAAACGATGGGGGGAGGGAGGGTGCAGTGTCCGGATTCGACGTACTGACGCGCGGCGACGTGCTGGACTCGGCGCTGCGGGCGAGGGACTACCTCGTGAGCTGCGGCGTCCCCGGCGCGCTGGCCGCGAAGGACCCGCGGCTGTGGGGCCGGCGCGCGGTCGACCACAGCCGGCTCGGCTGGCTCGACCTGCCGTTCGCCTCCCGCGGGCTGCTGAGCCAGGTGGACGGCCTGGTGTCGGAGGCGCGCTACTCGGGTCTCGACCACATCGTGCTGATCGGCGTCGGCGCGGAGAGCCTCGCCGCGCAGGCGATCATGGAGGCGCACGCGCCGCCCGGCGGCACCGGTCGGGAGGCGAACGGGACGGGCCGCCCGGCGGGCGAGCTGACCGTCCTTGACGGCAGCGACACCGCCGCGCTCGCGTTCGCGCTGGAGCGCCTCGACCGGACGCTGGTCGTGCTGGCCAGCAAGGCGGGCGTGTCGCTCGAAGGCGACGCCTACCGCAGGATCTTCGCGGCCGCGTTCCGCGAGCGGGGCCTGTCGGAGCGGGAGATCGCGAGCCGGTTCCTCGTCATCACCGACCACGGCAGCCCGCTGCACGACTTCGCCCGCCAGTGCGGCTACCGGATCGGCCTGACCGACCCGTACCTGCCGGGGCACTACGGGGCGCTGTCGGCGTACGGGCTGGTCCCGGCCGTCCTCGCGGGCGCCGACGCGGAGCGGCTGCTGGAGGAGGCGGCGTCGCTGGCGCCCTCGCTCGGCAAGGACGAGGACAACCCGGGCCTGCTGCTCGGCGCGATCCTGGGCGGCTGCGCGCAGCAGGGCCAGGGCGGCCTCGCCCGCGACAAGGTGCTGCTGCGCGAGCCCGGCGGGACGGGCGCGCTGAGCGCCTGGATCTCCCAGCTCCTCGCCGTCGGCACCGGCAAGCACGGCAAGGGCGTGCTGGCGCTGGAGGCGCTCGGCGGGCGCGGCGCGTTCCCCGACGTGCACGGCGTGTCGATCAACCCGCGGTCGGCGGCCGACGAGGAGTCCGACACCTCGGTGTGGGCGCCGCTCGGCGCGCAGTTCCTGATGTGGGAGTACGCGACGGCGGTCGCCGGGTGGCTGCTCGGCGTGAACCCGTTCGAGGCGGGCGGCACGGTCGTCCAGGAGGCCGAGGACGACGCCGCGTCGCTGCTGCGCGCGGCGGGCGACGGGCCGCTGTCCGGGGAGCGGCCGGTGTACGTCGAGGACGGCATCGAGGTGCACGCCGACTTCCCATGGCCGCCGGGCGCCGAGCTGCAGACCGTCCTCGGCGGGCTGGTCGCGTCGGTGCCGTCCGACGGTTACCTGTCGGTCATGACGTACCTGGGCGACTTCTCCGGGCGTTATCTGGCGCCGTCGCTGGCGCGCGCGTCGGGGCGTCCCGTCGCCTACGGGCCCGGGCCCGCCTACCCGCACGCCACCGGGCCGGTGCACAAGGACGGCCGCGGCAACGGCGCGTTCCTCATCATCACCGGAGACCCGGCGCCGGGCGACACGCTCGCCACGCAGCCCGTCCCCGGCCGCCCCTACAGCCTCGCGAAGCTGCAGATCGCGCGGGCGCTCGGCGAGCTGCGTGCGCTGCGCAGGCGGCGGCTCCCGGTGATCCGGCTGCATCTGCAGGACCCGGTGGACGGCGCCGGCAGGCTCACCGAGGCGGTACGGGCGGTGGCGGGAGCGCGCAGGCCGTGAGCTTCACCGGCGTCGTCTCGGGGGAGACGGCCATCACCGCCCGAGGACCGCTCCGGGCGGCCGCCGAGCGGGTGCTGGGCAGGCTCTGGATCGACGAGGTGCCCGTCCGGCTCGCCTCGGAGGACCCGACGCTGTGGCCGTCCGCCGCGACCGCCGTGGCGGAGGGCCGCGCGCTGTGCTGGCCAAGCCAGCCGGGGCCGGGACGCGCCGCCCTGGAGCGCGCGGCGGAGCTGCGCCTGCGGGCCCGCGCGGACGGGCTGACCGAGGTCGCGCTGCTCGGGCACGGCGCCCCCGCCCGCGCCGCCGAACTGATCGTCGCCGCGCACCGCCTGGCCGGGGCGGAGGCGGACGATGAGCCGCGCTCCCCCATCATGCCGCTCACCGTCCTCGACGGGCCGGAGCCCGGCCCGCTGCTGCGCCTCGCCGACGACCCGGAGCGGCTCGGCCGGACGCTGATCGTCGTGACGGGCGACGACCCCGCCTCCGACGCGCTCCGCCAGGTCCTGGAGGGAATGCTCAAGGACGTGCTGGACCTGCCGCCCGCCGAGGTCGCGCGGCGGTTCGTCACCGTCGCCGAGCCGCGCGCCGCGGCCGCCAAGCACGCCGCCGAGGCGGGCCATCCGCTGATCGAGGCGCCCGCGCCGACCCCGTTCGGCGCCCTGTCCCCCTACGCGCTGGTGCCCGCGGCCCTCGCGGGCGCCGACGTCCCGGCGCTGCTCGACGACGCCACCGCCGTCCTGCCGTCGCTCACCCGGCCGGAGAACAACCCGGGGCTCGTCCTCGGCGCGATCCTCGGCGGCGCGGTTCGCGCCGGGCGCCGCACGGCCGTGCTCGGCGGCTACCCGGCGGCGCTGCCGGGCCTCGCGCGGTGGGTCGCGTTACTGCTGGAGGAGACGGCGGGCGGGCGGCTGACGCCGGTCGTCCAGGACGGCGGCCTCCCGCTGCGGCCCGCCGACGACCTGTTCCTCGTGACGTTCGACGGCCGCCCCCGCCAGGACGACGCCACCGTCACCGGCCCGCTCGCCGCCCAGCTCGTCGTCTGGGAGTACGCGGCGGCCGTCGCGTCCTACCTGATGGAGCTGGACCCGCTCGCACCGCGGCACGGCGCGGCCACGCTCTCGCTCGACGACGGGACCGGCGCGCCGCTGCTCACCGACGGCGCCCCCGGCCGGTCCGTGGAGGTGTTCACGACCGTCCCGGAGCTGATGACCGCGCCGGACCTGCCCGCGCTGATGGACGCGCTCGCCGCCCGAGTCGGCGCCGAGGAGCATCTCGCGATCGTCGCCTACCTGGACCCGGACGAGGCGGCCGGGCAGGGCGCGCAGGTGCGCCGGCTGGCCGCGCTGCTCGCCGTCCGGTCGCGCCGCCCGGTGACCGTGGACTGGGGCGCGGGTCACCCCGCCATCTGGAATGATCACCGTGATGGTGGCGTATATCTGATGGTGACCGGGAACGTCGTCCGCGACGTGCCGGTCCCGGGACGCCACCACCGGCTCGGGATGCTGCAGCTCGCGAGGGCGCTCGGCGACGCCCGCGACGCGCGCGCCGCCGGCCGCCCGGTGGTGCGGCTGCACCTGCAGGACCGCCGGGCGGGGCTCGCCCGGCTCCTCGACTCCGCCAGAGAAGGGGACTGACCGAGCAGTGCGACCACCGACGAAGGGGACCTTGTGACCGACCCACTGATCAGCCCGGCCAACCCGCTCCGCGACCCCCGGGACAAGCGACTCCCGCGCGTGGCCGGACCGTGCGTGCTCGTGCTGTTCGGCGTCACCGGTGACCTGTCGCGCAAGAAGCTGCTCCCCGCGATCTACGACCTGGCCAACCGGGGGCTGCTGCCGCCGGGCTTCTCCCTCGTCGGCTTCGCCCGCCGCGACTGGGAGCACGAGGACTTCCGCGAGATCGCCCACGAGTCCGTCAAGGCCCACGCCCGCACCCCGTTCCGCGAGGACGTCTGGACGCACCTGTCGGAGGGCATGCACTTCGTCCCCGGCACGTTCGACGACCCGGGGGCGTTCGACGCGCTGTCGATGGCCGTCAAGGAGCTGGACGACACCCGCGGCACGGGCGGCAACTACGCGTTCTACCTGTCGATCCCCCCGAAGTTCTTCCCGAAGGTCGTCGAGCAGCTGCGGCGCAGCGGGCTCGCCGACCGCAGGGAGGGGTCGTGGCGGCGGGTCGTCATCGAGAAGCCGTTCGGCCGCGACCTGAAGACCGCCGTCGAGCTGAACGACACCGTGCACCGCGTCTTCCCCGAGGAGTCGATCTTCCGGATCGACCACTACCTCGGCAAGGAGACCGTGCAGAACATCCTGGCGCTGCGGTTCGCCAACACGATGTTCGAGCCGATCTGGAACCGCTCGTTCGTCGACCACGTGCAGATCACGATGGCCGAGGACATCGGCATCGGCGGCCGGGCCGGGTACTACGACGGCATCGGCGCGGCCCGCGACGTCATCCAGAACCACCTGCTGCAGCTGCTGGCGCTGACGGCGATGGAGGAGCCGACGTCGTTCAGCGCGGAGGCCGTCCGGGCCGAGAAGGCGAAGATCCTGTCGTCGGTGCGGGTGCCCGGCGATCTGGAGGCGTCCACGGCGCGGGGGCAGTACGCGGCGGGCTGGCAGGGCGGCGTGAACGTCCGCGGCTACCTGGAGGAGGACGGCATCCCCGCCGACTCCCGCACCGAGACCTACGCGGCCGTCAAGCTGGAGATCGACAACCGGCGCTGGGCGGGCGTCCCGTTCTACCTGCGCACCGGCAAGCGGCTCAGCCGCCGGGTGACGGAGGTCGCGATGGTGTTCCAGCAGGCGCCGCACCTGCCGTTCTCGGAGACCGACACCGAGGAGCTCGGGCAGAACGCCCTGGTCATGCGGGTGCAGCCGGACGAGGGCATCACGGTCAGGTTCGGCTCGAAGGTGCCCGGCACGTCGATGGAGATCCGCGACGTCAACATGGACTTCGCGTACGGGGAGTCGTTCACCGAGACCTCGCCGGAGGCGTACGAGCGGCTGCTGCTGGACGTGCTGATCGGCGACCCGCCGCTGTTCCCGCGCCAGGAGGAGGTCGAGCTGTCCTGGCGGATCCTCGACCCGATCGAGGACTTCTGGGCCGGCCGGGGCGGCCTCGACCAGTACAAGTCCGGCGGCTACGGGCCCGACAGCGCCGACGAGCTGATGGCGCGCGACGGCCGCACGTGGCGGCGGCTCTAGCCGGGACCGCTCCACAGGCGCGAACGGCCTTGGACGCGAACGGCTTCGACGAACGAACGGGGCGCGAGATGAACGAACGGGGCGTTAGATGAACATCGACCTCACGGGGACCACCACCCGGCAGATCCAGGACGCGCTGACCCAGTCGCGGCACCTGATGGGCGGCCCCGCCGTCGGCATGGTCCTCACCCTGATCATCGTGACCGACGAGTCCGCGCAGTACGACGCGGTCCGCGCGGCGACGGAGGCGGCCCGCGAGCATCCGTGCCGGGTGCTGACGGTGATCTCCCGCGACCCGCGCGGCGGCTCGTCCCGCCTCGACGCCGAGATCCGGATGGGCGAGACCGGGCCCGGCGAGACGGTCCTGCTGCGCATGTACGGGCCGCTGGCCGAGCACGCCGACTCGGTCGTCGTGCCGCTGCTGATGCCCGACACCCCGGTGGTGACGTGGTGGCCGGGCGGCAAGGTGCCGAAGGTCCCGGCGAAGGACCCCCTCGGGCAGCTGGCGCAGCGGCGGGTGACCGACTCCTACGCCGCCCGTGACCGGCTCGGCACCCTCGCGCAGCTCGCGAGCGGCTACCGGCCGGGCGACACCGACTTCACCTGGACGCGGCTGACGAACTGGCGGTCGCTGCTGGCCGCCGCGCTCGACCAGGAGCACGACGAGATCGTGTCCGGCGAGGTGGCGGCAGAGCCGGACAGCCCGAGCGCGGAGCTGCTGGCGGCGTGGCTGTCGATCCGGCTCGGCGTCCCGATGGACCGGGCGGTGTCGGAGGGCCCGGGCATCACCGGCGTCCGGCTGGTGACGACCGGCGGCGACATCGTGATCCACCGCCCGGACGGGCGGGTCGCGACGCTGTGCCGGCCCGGCCAGCCCGACCGGCAGGTGGCGCTGATGCGCCGCCCGATGTCGGATCTGCTGGCCGAGGAGCTGCGCCGGCTCGACCCCGACGAGGTGTACCGCGAGGCCGCGAGCCGGTTCGCCAAGGACCTCGCGGGCGGGACGACGGGTGAGGGCACCGCGAGCGACCCGCTGTCGGCGACCGCGGACGCGGCGCAGACCGGGCCCGCGATCGAGCAGGCGGCCGAGCAGGGCCGCGACCACGCGGAGGACGCGTGATCCCCCTGTCGGTACTGGTGCACCGTGACCAGGACGTCCTCGCCGAGGCCGTGGCGGCCAGGCTCGTGACGCGGCTCGTGGACGCGCAGGCGGCCCGCGGCTCGGCGTCGGTGGTGCTGACCGGCGGCGGCGTCGGCACGGCGGTGCTCGCCGCGCTGGCCGCGTCCGGCGCCCGCGACGCGGTCGACTGGGGCCGCGTGGACGTGTGGTGGGGCGACGAGCGGTTCTGCCCCACAGGTGACCCGGAGCGCAACGAGACCGGCGCCCGCGCGGCGCTGCTCGACCACGTCCCGGTCGACCCGGCGCGGGTGCACCCGATGCCCGCGGCCGACGGCCCGGACGGCGACGACCCCGAGGCGGCCGCCGGGCGCTACGCCGCCGAGCTGCGCGCCGCCGCCCGTCCCGGGGAGGCCGTGGCGCCGTTCGACGTGCTGATGCTCGGCGTGGGCCCGGACGCGCACGTGGCGTCGCTGTTCCCGGAGATGCCCGCGCTGCGCGACGAGCGTCCGGTGGTGGCGGTGCGGGACGCGCCGAAGCCGCCGCCGACCCGGATCTCGCTGACGCTCCCGTCGCTGCGGGCGGCGGAGGAGGTGTGGCTGCTGGCGGCGGGCGGGTCGAAGGCGGAGGCCGTCCGGCTCGGCCTGACGGAGCCGTCGCCCGTCCGGGCGCCGGTCGCGGGGGCGCGGGGCCGGCAGGGCACGCTGTTCTTCCTGGACAGGGCCGCCGCCGCCCGCCTCCCCCATGGCGCGGAGGGCCTGGCGTCCCCCTGGCCCTGACCGATCCTTGCCCACGACCAGGCGAAACCCGGCCGTTCTCCAGGCTTTCGCATGCCTTGCGTAAAACCGTGCATACCCTGACAAAGGGACCCGTCGAGCGTGAGGAGGGCTCTGGTGCTGAAGGCCCGGACCGGAACGGCGATCGTGGCGATCGCGGGGGCGGCGGCCATCGCCGTGGCCGGCTGCTCGTCCGGGGGCGGCGGCGGAGACGGCGGCGGCAAGGCGGCCGAGGACGCCGTGAAGCTCGCCATCACGCCCGCGACCGGCGCCCAGCAGGTCGAACCCGACAAGCCCGTCACCGTCACCGCCGACAACGGGAAGCTGACGAGCGTCACCCTCACCTACGGCAAGAAGAACACCAAGGCGCAGGGGACGCTCGCCGCCGACGGTTCGTCGTGGAAGTCGTCGTGGACGCTGCGTCCGTCCATGACGTACACGGTGACCGCGAAGGGCACCGGCGAGGGCGGCAAGGAGAGCACGGCGACGTCCACGTTCACGACGCTGACGCCGCAGAAGAAGCTGGAGAGCGGCATGTCGCCGCTGGACGGCGAGAAGGTCGGCGTCGGCATGCCGGTGCAGCTGCTGCTGTCCAGGCCGGTGAGCACGAAGGCCGGGAAGGTCGCCGTGGAGAAGGCCCTGGAGGTCAAGGCGTCCGAGCCGGTGGAGGGCGCCTGGCACTGGGTCAGCGACAAGGAGGTCGACTTCCGGCCCCGCGAGTACTGGCGGCCCGGGCAGAAGGTGAAGGTCGTCGCGCACCTGGCGGGCCTGAAGGCCGGCGAGGGCATGTACGGCATGAAGGACCGCAGCGTGTCGTTCACCGTCGGGCCGGAGCACATCACCACCATCGACGCGAAGAAGCACCGCGCGACGGTCACCGACGGCGGCCGGACGGTCCGGTCGATGAAGGTCAGCCTCGGCAAGCCGGGCCACGAGAGCTACAGCGGCACGATGATCGTCCAGGAGAAGGCGGGCCGGATCGTCATGGACTCCGCGACCACCGGGAACCCCGGCGAGTACCGGATCAAGACGAACTGGAACGTCCGGCTGACCTACAGCGGGACGTTCGTCCACTCCGCGCCGTGGTCGACCGACTCCCAGGGCAACGACAACGTCAGCCACGGCTGCGTGAACGTCTCCCCCTCCGATGCCAAGTTCTTCTACGACTTCTCCCAGCGCGGCGACATCGTGAAGGTGACCGGCACCTCGCGGCAGCTGCGGTTCGGCAACGGCCCGACGCCGTGGGCGAAGTCCTGGCAGGACTGGCTGGCGGGCGCCGCGACCGGCGAGCCCGTCAAGTCCGCGCCCCTCGGGTGACCCCCTGCGCGTCCTTTCCGGACGGGTGGGCACACTGGGTGCCATGCAGAAGCTCTCGCTGGACGCACAGGTACGGGACCACTTGAAGCGCGCCGCGGACGGCTCCACCGGACGCAGCGCCGCGACCGTCTACGGCGGGCACGAGCACGTCCTGCGGCAGACGCTGATCGCGCTGACGGCGGGCACGGTGCTGGCGGAGCACGAGAACCCGGGCGAGGCGACGGTCATGGTCCTGCACGGCCGGGTGCGGCTGGCGAGCGGCGAGCACTCCTGGGACGGCATCTCCGGCGACCTCCTCATCGTCCCGGACGCGCGGCACAGCCTGGAGGCGCTGGAGGACGCCGCCGTCCTCCTCACCGTCGCCAAGCTCGGCGGCTGACGCTAGCCGCCTGCCCGGCGCAGATGCGCGACGCACGCGCCGGGCTCGGCGAACGGCTCCAGCCGGTCGGCGGCAAGCGGCGCGCCGAGCTCGGCCAGCGCGCCCTGCATGAGGCCGAGGTGGACGTCGCAGACGAGCGGCCCGAACTCCTCCGCGAGTTCGAGGAAGGGGCAGTGCCGCAGCCGGACGACGTCGCCGCGCGTCTCGGGGTCGAAGTCGAGGTCGTCCAGGAGCGCGGTGAGCCGTCCGGACGCCTCTTCGGCGGTCGCCCGCCGCGGCGGCGGGGGCCGGTCGACGAGGTAGCGGCCCCAGTCGCGGCCGGCCCGGGTCGCGCCGTCGCGGGCGGCGCCGGGTTCGCCGGCCGCGAGGCGGCTGAGCAGGATCCGCGCGAGCAGCCGGTAGCCGCGGGCGCCGCCGCGGTCCATGCCGGGGCGCGGGGCGTAGACGGTGCGGGGGCGTCCGGGGCCGGAGGGCCGCTCCGCCGTCCGCTCGACGGCGCCGTCGGCGGCGAGGGCGTCCAGGTGGAAGCGCGCGGTGTTGGGATGGACGCCGAGCCGATCGGCGACGTCGGCGACGCCGAGCGGCCCTGCGGCGGAACGCAGCGTTTCGAGAACCTCGCGTCTGCGGGGACGGTCGGGCGCCATGCCGGTCAGCCCTCCCCTGCCGGAGGAACGGCGGCGATCAGCGGGTGATCGACGTCGAGGGCGCCGAGCCTGGCCGCGCGGGCCTGGTCCTTCACGTCCACGCACGGTTCGGCGATCACATAGGTCACGGCGCACTCCCTGGACCCCGGATTATTTTTACAAATAGTACCTGTAATAATCAGGTGAAACCGAGGAGGGGTGCCATGCCCGACGTGTTCATCCAGGGGACCGGCACGGATCCGGCGGTGTCGGCCGCGGCCGCCGTCCGCCACATCCACGACCGGCTGCGGGGCCGGCTGGCCTCGCTCGCCGACCACGAGCCGGGCATCGCGGAGGGGTTCTGCGCCGGGGAGCTGCGCCGCCATCTCGCCGCCGCCGACGAGGCCCTCTACGCCCCGGCGGCGGGCGCGCCCGAGACCCGGCTGCTGGTCCGCGCGCTGCGGGCCGCGGCGGCCGAGATAGACCGGCGCATCGGCGCGCTCGGCACGGCCGCCGACCCCGCCGCGGCGGCCCGGACGCTCGCGGCCCTCCTGTCCGTCCATTTCACCGTGGAAGAGACCGTCCTGCTGCCGGCGCTCGCCGAGCTGCCCGGCGCCGACCTCGGCCTGATGACCGCCGACCTGCGGACCCTGCTGGACGGCGGCCGCCTCGACCGGCCCGCGGAGATCGACGTCCGCGAGGTCCCGCGCGGGCAGCGGCATCCGCGGATCTTCGCGCGCTTCTCCCGGCTCGCGCCCGGCGAGTCGTTCGCGCTGGTCAACAACCACGATCCCAAGCATCTGCGGCGCGAGTTCGAGGCCGCGCACCCGGACGCGTTCAGCTGGGAGTACGAGGAGTCGGGCCCGGACCTGTGGCGCGTCCGCATCGGCCGGACGGCCTGACCCCGCCCGCCCAGGCGCTACGCCCGATACCAAAGTCGATGGTGCGGCGACCTGCGGCCACTGCGGCGCCGCCCGGCGGCGGCTAGCGTGATGGCGTGATTCTCCGCAGGTCCGCGCGCGAGTGGAGCCGTGACGTCGCCGTCGCGGCGGCCGCCCTGATGATCGGGCTGCTGGTGCTGGCGGGCGCGCGGGAGGAGGCCCCGGCGCCGCCCGGCCTGGCCCACGACGTGCGGGAGGCAGTGTTCGGCGGTGCAGGCATCCTGGTGCTGGTGCTGTTCCGGCGCCGGTGGCCGGTCTGGGTCTCGCTGTTCCTGACGTTCTACCAGGTCACCAACTCCGTCTCGTGGGGCGCCACGGCGCTGAGCCTGTTCAGCGTCGCGGTGCACCGCCGCTGGCAGCCCGCCGTGGCGCTCACCGTGCTGAACTCGGCGATCGTCCTGGGCCTGTTCCAGCTGGCGAACAACTCGATGTCGAGCCCGCGGGAGCGCTGGGAGGCGTCCCTGGTGTTCGTCCTCGGCTACACGGTGCTGGCCGCCGTCGGGATGCTGGTGCGGTCGCGGCGGCAGCTGATCGTGTCGCTGCACGAGCGGGCCCGGTCCGCGGAGTCGGAGCAGCGGCTGCGGGTCGAGGAGGCGCGGCTGCTGGAGCGCGAGCGGATCGCGCGCGAGATGCACGACGTGCTCGCGCACCGGATCTCGCTGCTGGCCGTGCACGCGGGGGCGCTGGAGTTCCGCCCGGACACGCCCGCCGCGCAGCGCGAGGCGGCCGGGATCATCCGGCAGAGCGCCTACGAGGCGATGGAGGACCTGCGCGAGGTGATCGGCGTGCTGCGGCGCGACACGCCCGGCGCCGACCCGGAACGGCCGCAGCCGACGCTCGCGGACGTGTCCGGGCTCGTCGAGGAGTCGCAGCGGGCCGGGGGGCGGGTCACGCTGGAGGAGAACGTCCCCGACCCGGGGCGCGTCCCGTCGCGCGTGGGGCGGCACGCGTACCGGATCGTCCAGGAGGGGCTGACGAACGCCCGCAAGCACGCGCCGGGCGCCGCCGTCCGGGTCACTCTCGACGCCGGGACCGACCTGGACATCGAGGTCGTCAACGGCGTCCCGCCGAGCTCGCCGGGCCCGCCCGCGCTCGCCATGCCCGGCGCGGGCGCGGGGCTCGTCGGCCTCGCCGAGCGGGTGGCGCTGCTCGGCGGCACCCTGGAGCACGGCCGCACCGGCGACGGCCGGTTCCGCCTGCACGCCCGCCTCCCGCTGTAGATCGCGAATGGCGCGCGGCGAGCCGGGAAGGGACACGTCCATGGCAGCGAACTCCTCTGACCGGCCCGTCCTCGAAGAGCTCGACCGCGCCGAATGCCTGCGGCTCATCGCCGAGGGCTCGGTCGGCCGCGTCGCGTTCGACGACGGCGAGGGGCCCACGGTCGTCCCCGTGAACTACGCCCTGGACGGCGACGCGGTGATCTTCCGCACGTCCGCCGGGGGGCGCCTGAACCGGAGCCTGCTGACGGCCGTGCCCGGCGGGGAGGTCCGGGCGGCGTTCGAGGTCGACCGGTTCGACGAGTCGAGCCGCGAGGGCTGGAGCGTGCTGCTGCGCGGCGGCGCGCATCCCCTGTCGGACGAGGAGCTCGAGCGGACCGCGCTCGTCGAGCCGTGGCCCGGCGGGGAGCGCGACGCGTGGTTCAGGCTGCCTGCGCTGGAGGTCAGCGGGCGGCGCGTGCACCGGTCCTGAGGCGCCGGGGCAATAGGGTGGCGGGATGGACTCCCCACCCGTTCGCGTCCTGATCGTGGACGACGACGCGCTCGTCCGGGCCGGCCTGTCGATGATGCTGTCGAACGACCCGGAACTCGCCGTGGTGGGGGACGTCGCCGACGGCGCCGAGGTGGTCGGCGCCGTCAACCAGCACCGGCCCGACGTCGTCCTGATGGACATCCGGATGCCCCGGCTGGACGGGCTCGCCGCGACCGAGCTGCTGCGCTCCCGCCGCGATCCGCCGGAGATCATCATCCTGACGACGTTCGACACCGACGACCACATCATGCGGGCGATGCGGGCGGGCGCGAGCGGGTTCCTGCTGAAGCACACCCCGCCGCCGGAGATCATCCGGGCGATCCGGCAGGTCGCGGCGGGCGAGCCGATGATGTCGCCGGGCGTGCTGCGCAAGATGATGTCCTATGTCGCGGGCTCCGGCGCCGACCCGCGCCAGGCCCGCGCCCGGGAGCTGCTGGAGCGGCTGAGCGACGGCGAGCGGGCCGTCGCCGCCCTCGTCGGGCAGGGCCGCACCAACAGCGAGATCGGCGCGGAGCTGTCGCTCAGCGTCGCGACCGTGAAGGCGTACGTGTCGCGGCTGCTGACGAAGCTGGAGCTGAACAACCGGGTGCAGATCGCGCTGCTCGTCCACGACGCCGCCCTCGACGGCTAGCCCTTCGGCCCCGGGCCGCGCGGTGCGAGCGGGACGTCCGGCAGCAGCAGCGCCGCAGCCAGTCCCACCGCGAGGACGGGCAGCCCGGCCAGGAACAGGTCGGAGAAGGCGGCGGCGAACGCCTCGGCGACGCCGTCCCGCACCGGCCCGGGCAGCGTGTCCAGCACCTCGGGACGGACGGCGTCGCGGAACGCGGGGACGCTCCCGGCCGGGACGCGGCGCCCGACCTCCTCGGCGAACCGGCTCGACACGATCGCGCCGAACACCGCCATCCCGGCCGCGGTGCCGAGCATCCGCGTCGCGAAGACCCCGGCGCTCGCCGCGCCGAGGTCGCGGCGCGGCGCCGCGTTCTGCGCGATGAGCATGACCACCTGCTGCGACAGCCCCGCGCCGAACCCGAGGACCGCCATGTAGGCGCAGGCGGTGAGCAGGCCGGTGCCGGTGTCCATGGTCGCGAGCAGCGCGACGCCGAGCGCGCTGAGCGCCATGCTCGCGGCGGGCAGCCGGTGGTAGCGGCCGGTCCGGGCGATGTGCCGCCCGGCGCCCATGGACGCGATCAGCAGGCCGATCATCATCGGCAGGAGCAGCAGCCCCGACTCCGTCGCCCCCGCTCCCCCGACGACCTGGAAGAACATCGGCAGGTAGATCGCGAGCCCGAACCCGGTCGCGCCGCCCACGGCCGCGACGGCGCAGGCCACGGCGAACGAGCGGTCGCGGAACAGCCGCGGCGGGATCACCGGTTCGGCCGCCGTCCGCTCGGCGAGGAGCCACAGGCCGAACAGCGCCGCCGAGCCCGCCGCCAGCGCGAGGACGGCCGGCGAGCCCCACGCGTACCGCGTCCCCGCCCAGCTGGTGAACAGCGTGAAGCAGGTGACCGCCGCGCCGAGCAGCACGATGCCCGTGTAGTCGACCCGCGGCTTGCCCTCCGGTTTCGGCAGCCGCAGGAACAGCACGGTCGTGGCGATGGCGGCCAGGCCGAGCGGCAGGTTGACGTAGAACACCCACCGCCAGGACGCGTGGTCGGTGAGGAACCCGCCGACCAGCGGCCCGGCGATGCTCGACACCGCGAAGATCAGCGCCGAGTAGCCCTGGTACTTGGCGCGCTCCCTGGGCTCGAACAGGTCGCCGGTCAGCGCGAACATCGAGCTCATCAGGCAGCCCGCGGCGGCGCCCTGCACGACGCGGAACGCGATCAGCCAGTCCATGGACGGCGCCGCCCCGCACGCCGCCGACCCGGCCAGGAACCCGGCGAGCCCGACCAGCAGGACGGGACGGCGGCCGAACAGGTCGCCGAGCCGTCCCGACAGCGGCACGGTGACGCTGGTGGCCAGCACGTACGCGGTCGACACCCAGGCCATCCGGCCGAGCCCGCCGAGGTCCCCGACGAGCGCGGGCAGCGCGGTGCCGAGCACCGTCGCGTCCAGCGAGGACATGAGCCCGGCGAGCATCAGCCCGCCGAAGACCACCAGCCGGTGCCGGGGCGGCATCGTCGAAACCATCTGCACTCCTCATTCATATGCTCTGAGCATTTAAATGCTTAACACATGCATATGAGCTGCGCAACCTAGCTAGACTGGCCGGCATGAGCGAGGAGGCACTGGACGCCGTCGAACGGAGCATGGTCAAGCTGCGGCGCGGGATGTCGCGGCAGCGGCTGGGCCGGGCCGCGATCCGGGACCACAACCTCCCCGTGGACGTCCAGGTCCTGCACGTCGTCGACGTCATCGACGAGGGCCCCGACGACGCGGGCCAGGAGATGAGCGTCGGCCTGGTCGCCGCCCGCCTGGGCGTCGACGCCTCGCGCGGCAGCCGCATCGTCGCCGAGGCCGTCAAGTCCGGCTACGTCCGCCGCGTCGCCTCCCAGGAGGACGGCCGCCGCATCCACCTGGAGCTCACCGCCGAGGGCCGCGCCGTCGTGGACGCCACCCGCCGCACCCGCCAGGAGCACTTCGCCAAGGCCATGAGCGACTGGACGGACGCCGAACGTACCGAGTTCGCCCGCCTCCTCGCCCGCTTCGTCCACACCTACGACGGCTGACCACGGCCCCCGTCACCGGCTAGGCTCCCCGTGTGGACGAGGCCGAACTCCTGACCCGGGCACGCGCCGGAGACGAAGCGGCGTTCGACGTCCTGGTCGGCCGGTACCGGACCGAGCTCAAGGCGCACTGCTACCGCATGCTCGGCTCCCTCCAGGACGCCGAGGACGGCCTCCAGGAATCGCTGCTCGCCGCCTGGCGCGGCCTCCCCGGGTTCGAGGGGCGCAGCTCGCTGCGCACCTGGCTGTACCGGGTCAGCACCAACGCCTGCCTGCGGCTCGCCTCGAAGCGTCCGCGGCGCGTCCTGTCCCCCGACCACGGGCCGCCGCGCCGCGACGTCCGCGACCTCGGTGAGCCGGTCACCGGCCCGGTCTTCCTGGAGCCGTGGCCGGACGACGTCGCCGCCGACGAGCCCGGCCCGGAGGCGTCGTTCGCGCAGCGCGAGAACGTCGAGCTCGCGTTCGTCGCCGCGTTGCAGCATCTGCCCGCGACGCAGCGCGCCGTGCTGATCCTGCGCGAGGTCCTGGAGTTCTCCGCCGCCGAGGTGGCCTCGTTCCTGGACCTCACCCCGGCGGCCGTGAACAGCGCCCTGCAGCGCGCGCGGAAGGCCGTCCAGGAGCGGGTGCCCGGGCCCAGCCAGCAGACCGAGCTGGCCGCGCTCGGCGCGGACGGGCGGCGCGAGCTGATCGACGCGTTCGTCACCGCCTGGGAACGGGCCGACGTGGACGCCCTCGTCACCCTGCTCGCCGACGACGTCCGGTTCACGATGCCGCCGCTGCCCGCCTGGTTCGACGGCCGCGACGACGTCGCCCGCTTCTTCGCCGAGCGGGTCTTCGAGACGCCCTGGCGCCTCGTCCCCCTCCAGGTGAACGGCCAGCCAGGATTCGCGTGCTACCAGCGGAACCCCGACGGCCGCTTCCGGATGGGCGCGATCAACGTCCTCAGCCTCCGCGACGGCCGGATCACCCGGATCTCCGCCTTCCTCGACCCCGCGCTGTACCCGCTGTTCGGCCTCCCGGAAGAAATCCCGGCCTGACCGATGAATCCGCGGCACGCCGTGTCTCTCCCCCTGTGAAACACCTGAACCACATGGAGAAACCGATGCGCAAGCTGATCGTCACCAACATCGTCTCGCTGGACGGCTACTACGAGGGCCCCGGCAACGACGTCATGGGCCTTCCCTTCGCCGAGGGCTTCAGCGAGTACAACGCCGAACGCCTCCGCGCCGCCGACACGCTCCTGCTGGGACGCAGCAGCTACGAGGGCTTCAAGAGCTACTGGCCGCCCATCGCCGACGACGCCTCCCAGCCGCCCGTCGAACGCGAGATCTCCCGGCTCAACGACGCCATCGGCAAGGTCGTCGTCTCCGACACCCTCACCCCGGCCCGGACGGCGCCCTGGGACAACACCGAGATCGTCCGGCGCGCCGACGCCCACGCCCGGATCGCCGAGCTCAAGAAGGCAGAGGGCAAGGAGATCCTGATGTTCGGCAGCCGCACGCTGTGGAACGATCTGCTGGCCGCCGGGCTGGTCGACGAGCTGCACCTGATGTTCGGCCCGGCCGTCCTCGGGGCCGGGACCCCGGTGTTCGGGGGCCGCGGGCCCGTCCCGCTCCGCCTCCTGGAGGCCCGCCCGCTGCCGGGCGACCAGCTGGTCCTCACCCGCCACGCCCCGGCCTGACCGGCGCGGGCGGATCAGTCGAGGCGGCGCCTCAGCAGGCAGAACTCGTTGCCCTCGGGGTCGGCGAGGACGACCCAGCTCTCCTCGCCGGTCTGCCCGACGTCGGCGTGCCGCGCCCCGGCGGCCAGCAGCCGCTCCAGCTCGGCGTCCTGGTCGCGGTCGGTGGGGTTGACGTCGATGTGCAGCGGCAGCTTGCCCCTCCTGGGGTCGTCGCTGCGGCTGAGGAGCAGCGTCGGCTGGAGCCCGCCGAAGCCCTCCTTCGGGCCGACCTCGACGTCGCCGTCCTCCCGGTGCAGCACCACGAAGCCCAGCACCTCGCACCAGAACGCCGCCAGCGCCTCCGGGTCGCGGCAGTCGAGCACCAGCTCACTGATCCGACACGCCACCGCCGGCCTCCTTCGCCAAGATCAACAGTACCTGTGCACCCTAACAGCGGCCTGCCGCGCCCCCCGGGGGGCGTCGGTGGTCCCGGCTAGGGTCGGGGGCCATGGATCTGGAGCTTGGCGGACGGAAGGCGCTGGTCACGGCGAGCAGCGGCGGAATCGGCGCGGCGGTGGCGCTGCGGCTGGCGGCCGAGGGATGCGCGGTGCTGGTGCACGGCCGGCACGCGGAACGCGCGGAGACGGTCGCCGGACAGGTGCGGTCATCGGGCGGCAGCGCGGAGGTCGTGCTCGGTGACCTCACCGACGAGGCCGCGGCCGGCGAGGTCGCGGCGCGGGCCGCCGCCTGGGGCGTGGACGTGCTGGTCAATAACGCCGGCCCCGTCGCCGAGCACGACTGGGACGACGCCGGCCCCGAGGCGTGGCAGGCGGCGTGGAACGGAAACGTGCTGTCGGCCGTCCGCGTGATCCGGGCCGTGCTGCCGGGCATGCGCGAGCGCGGCTGGGGCCGGGTCGTCAACCTCGGCAGCCGGGCGGCGACCACTCCCCTGCCCAACCTGGTCGAGTACTCGGCGGCCAAGGCGGCGGTCGTCAACCTCACCACGAGCCTGGCCCGGCACCTCACCGGCACGGGCGTCACCGCCAACACCGTCAGCCCCGGCGTGATCGTCACCGCGGGGATGCGCAGGCTGTTCGAGGACGGCGCCGCCCGCCGCGGCCGGCCGCGGACCTGGGAGGAGCTGGAGCCGCGGGTGACGGCCGAGTACGCGCCCAACCCGGCCGGCCGGCTCGGCACCGCGGACGACATCGCCGCCACCGTGGCGTTCCTGGCCAGCCCGCTCGCCGGCTACATCAACGGGATCGACCTCCGCGTGGACGGCGGCCTCGTCCCCGTACCCTGAGATGGCCGAGTGGGCACGTGCCCACTAAGGTGGGCGCATGCCCACTCAACCCTCCGGGAACGAGCCCCATCGGCACCGGGAGATGGCGGAGTCGTTCGGCGCCGACGCCGAACGCTACGACCGCGCCCGCCCCCGCTACCCCGCCGAGCTGATCGAGCGGATCGTCGCCGCCGCGCCCGGCCCGGACGTCCTCGACGTCGGCTGCGGCACCGGGATCGCCGCCCGGCAGCTCCGGGCCGCCGGCGCCGAGGTCCTGGGAGTCGAGCCCGACGCGCGCATGGCCGATCTGGCGCGCCGCCACGGGATCGCCGCCGACGTCGCGACGTTCGAGGACTGGGACCCGGCCGGCCGGGAGTTCGACGCGGTCGTCGCCGCCCAGGCCTGGCACTGGATCGACCCGGACGCCGGAGCCGCCAAGGCCGCGCGGATCCTGCGGCCCGGCGGCCTGCTGTCGGTGTTCTGGAACGCGCAGCAGCTTCCGTCCGAGGTCGCGGAGGCCCTCGCCGACGTCTGCCGGCGGGTGATCCCCGATTCACCGATCGACTTCGGCACGTTCACGAGGCCCGCCGCCGACCTGTACTCCCCCGGCCTGGACAAGGCCGCCGCCGGGATGCACCGGGCGGGCGCGTTCGGCGAACCGGACCGCCGGCGCTTCCGCTGGGAGCGGTCGTACACCCGCGACGAGTGGCTGGACCAGCTGCCCACCTTCGGCGCCTTCACACGGCTCCCGCCGGACAGGCTCGCGGAGGTGCGGGACGGGGTCGCCCCCGTCCTCGACCGGCTCGGCGGCGGCCTCCTCGTGGCCTACACCACCCTCGCGATCAGCGCGGTCAGGAGGGGCTGACCGCACGTCCTGGACGATGATGGACGCGTGACCACGCCGTACCGCACCGGACAGGACAGAGCATGAAGCACCTCGGCATCCTCGCCCACAGCATGGAAGGCGCCGCGCTGTGCCTGCGCGCCTTCTGCCAGGAGGGATTCCGCGAACTGGGCCCGGACGACCACCCGGACGTGACGCTCGACCTCATCGCGCTGGCGCGGAGCATGCCCGCCTGGGACGCCGGAGACCACGAGCCGATCCGCGCGACGCTCGCCGAGAGCGTGCGGCGGCTCGCGGCGGCGGGCGCCGACTTCTTCGTCTGCCCGGACAACACCGCGCACATGGCGCTCGAACGTCCCGGCACCGGCCTGCCGCTGCCCGGCCTGCACATCGCGCAGGTGGTCGCCGAGCAGGCCGCCCGGGACGGGCGGACCCGCGTCGGCGTCCTCGGCACCCGCTACACCATGGACGGCCCGCTCTACCCGCGTGAGCTGGCGGCGCGCGGCATCGCCGCCGAGGTCCCGGACGCCGCCGACCGCGACACCGTGCACCGGATCATCTTCGCGGAGCTGGTCAACGGTGTCTTCACCGACGAGTCCCGCCGCGCGTACGCGGAGGTCATCGGGCGGCTCGCCGAACGCGGCTGCGACGCCGTCGCGCTGGTGTGCACGGAGATCCCGCTGCTGGTCACGCCCGAGGTGTCGCCGCTGCCCACGCTCGACTCCACCCGGCTGCTCGCGCGCGCCGCCTTCGAGGTGGCCACCGGGACCCGCCCCTTCCCGTCCTGGCGCGGCGGCCCGGCCGTTTCGATCCCGGCCGGCGGGAACGGTTCCACCTGACGTTCGGCCCGGGACGGAGGCCCATCGGTGAGTTTCCATGATCTGCATCACGGTGATCGTCCGCTGCTGCTGCCGAACGCGTGGGACTTCGCGAGCGGCGCCGCGCTGGTCAGGGCCGGGTTCCCCGCGATCGGGACGACGAGCCTCGGCGTCGCGGCGGCCGCCGGGAAGCCCGACGCGGCGGGCGGCACCCGCGCCGAGACCATCGCGCTGGCCAGCGTCCTGGCCCGCCTTCCCGTGCCGGTGACCGTCGACATCGAGGGCGGGTTCTCCACCCGGGCCACGGACGTCGCCGAACTCGTCACCGAGCTGGCCTCGTTCGGGATCGCCGGGATCAACCTGGAGGACGGACGCCCCGACGGGACGCTCGCGCCGCTCGACCACCAGACCGCCCTCATCGCCGCCGTGAAGCAGGCCGCGCCCCAGGTGTTCCTCAACGCCCGCACCGACACGTTCTGGCTGGGCGACCCGGACCGGGACGAGACGCTGCGCCGGGCCAGCGCGTTCGCCGCCGCAGGCGCGGACGGGATCTTCGTCCCCGGGATCGTGGACGACGCCGACATCCGCGCCGTCCTCGACGCCGCGGACGTGCCGCTGAACGTGCTGTTCATGCCCGGCAAGACCGAGTACGAGCGGCTGGCCCGGCTCGGCGTCCACCGCGTGAGCACCGGCTCGCTGCTGTTCCGCAAGGCGCTGCAAACGACGGTGGCCACGGCCCTCGCCGTCACCGGAGAGGTCCGCGACCACCCCGTGCCCTCGTACGGGGACGTTCAAGACCTCGTCTAGGGGACGGCGTCGACGATGCGGCGGGATCCGATCCAGCGGGAGCGGTCGGCGGCGTAGTAGGCGGCGCCGTCGGGTCCGGCGGGGCCGTCCGGGCGGCGGCGCATCCCAAGCTGCAGCGCGATCTCCGCCGACGCCGGGCTCGCCGTGTCGATCTCGGCGGTGACCCGGTGCACGCCGACCACGCCGAACGCGTAGTCGAGGACCGCGCGGGACGCCTCGGCGGCCAGGCCCCGGCCCCAGTGGTCCGGTTCGAGGCTGTAGAGGATCTCCACGTCCACGCCGTGGCCGAGCGGGCCGTCGTGGTGGCTGAGCCCCGCCACGCCGATCAGCGGGTCACCGGCGGCGGGCGCGCGGACGTCGGTGCCGTCGATCCCGCCGGACCAGCGGGCGGGGCGCAGCGCCCACAGCCCGTAGCCCTCGGTGGCGAAGTCCCGCTCGCTGGAGTCGATGATCTCCGACACCTGGACGGCGGAGATCAGCCGGTCGTGGAAGAGGTGCCGCCGGACGAGCGGGCCCGTCCAGTGCGTCAGCAGCGCGCCGTGGTCCGTCATGGACACGGGGTGCAGGACGAGCCGCACCGTGCGCAGGACCTCACTCATGCCCGTCCTCCGTGGCCCGGCCACCGGCGGCGGGCCATTCGGGCGCAGGCTCGCCGTCCGGGACTCCGACCCGGAACACGCGCAGCTGCAGCGCCAGCGCCCGGTAGTACCCGACGAGCGTGACCAGCTCCACGACGGCGACCCGGCCGAGCGTCGTCGCCGCCTCGGTGAACACGGCGTCGGCGAGGTCGCCGTCGGCGACGAGCTGCCGGGTCGCCTCGTACACGACGCGCTCGCGGACGTCGGCGAGCATCGGCGCGCGGCCCTCGCGCAGCGCGTCCATCTCGCCGTCGGCGAGCCCGGCGCGGCGCCCGATCCGCTCGTGCGCGTACCACTCGAAGTCCGAGCGCAGGTGCGCGGCGACGACCAGCGTCGCGATCTCCCGCTCGCGCTTGGTGAACGCGGTGCGGAACCGCAGCGCGGCGCCGAGGTCCTGCAGCGGCAGCCCGACGGACGGGCTGTAGAGCATCGCGTTGAAGGGCCCGAGAAGGCGCCCGGACTCGTCGGCCAGGCCGAACGGCGGTTCCGCCGCCGGTCCGGCCGCCGGGGAGTCCGGGTCGTCGTCCTCCGGGGACGGGGTCGTGCGTGCGGAGCCGGTGCCGCGGGGGCCGCCGGTCACCGCCTCGTAGACGGCCAGCTGCTCGTCGCTGAGCGTGCCGGGGAGCAGCAGCGGGAGCCGGGTCGTGGCCGGACCGCGGGATGGTCGGTCGTTGACGTGCTCACCGCTCACGGGGTCGATCACTTACCGCACGCTAGGCGGTCGGCCCGGGCGGCTCAAGTCCCCGTCCGGAATGTGAAACCCTTGCCGCACGATGATCTGTCGCTCGCGTGACACCTGTCCCGGCGCGGCGTCCGGCCTGGCAGGATGGCCCGGTGAGCGGCATCTACGACGACCCGTGGGCGTATGAGCTGGCTTGCTCGTTCCGCGACGTGCGCGCCGAGGTGGACGCGCTGCTCGCCTGGTGCGCCGAGCACGGCGCGCCGCCCGCGACGGTGCTGGAGCTGGCCGCCGGGCCGGGCGAGCACGCCCGGGAGTTCGCCCGCCGCGGCCTCGCCGCCACCGCGCTCGACCTGAACGCGGAGATGTGCGCCTACGCGGCCCGCGCGGCGGCGCGCGATGGTGTCGAGGTGACGGTCGTCCAAGACGACATGACGCGGTTCGACCTGGGCCGCCGGTTCGATCTCGTCGTGACGATGCTGGATTCGACGTCCCACCTGATGACGCTGGACGCGCTGGTCGCGCACCTGCGCCGGGTGACCGCGCACCTGTCGCCCGGCGGCCTGTACATCGTGGAGATGTCGCATCCGCGCGACCGGCTCACCGACGACCCGAGCGTCAGCACGGGCTGGACGGTCGAGCGCGGCGGCGTCCACGCCAGCGTGCGGTGGGGCGAGCCCGGCGACCGGCTCGACCCGGTCACCCAGATCGCCGACGACCACGTCACGATGACCATCACCGGGGACGGCGCCACGCGGGTGCTGCGCGACGTCGTCCCGTACCGGTTCTGGACGGCGACCGAGCTGGACGCCGCGATCCGCCTCGCGGGCGGCCTGGACGTCCTGGCCCGGCACGGCGACTTCGGGGCCGGCGCGGACGCGGTGGCCCTCACCGACCCCGCCGCCTGGCGCATGATCACGATCCTGCGCGGGGCCTAGGCGCCCGGCCGGTCAGGGCGTGGGCGTCCAGCCGGGGATCGGGTAGGACGCGAGCATCTCGCGGACCTGCCCGGCGACCCGCTCCACGGCGCTCTCGTCCTGCTTGGACGCGGCCTGCACGACCTCGTCCAGCCAGGCCGCGATCCGCGGCATGTGCTCCTCGGTGAGCCCGCGGGTGGTGATCGCGGCGGTGCCGACGCGGAGCCCGGACGGGTCGAACGGCTTGCGCGTGTCGAACGGGACGGCGTTGTAGTTCAGCTCGATCCCGGCCCGGTCGAGCGCCTGCGCGGCGGGCTTGCCCCCGATGCCCTTGCTGGTCAGGTCGATGAGGATGAGGTGGTTGTCGGTGCCGCCGGAGATCAGGTCGTAGCCGCGCTCCAGCAGCGCGGCGGCGAGGGCCTTGGCGTTCGCGACGATCTGGTGCGCGTACGTCGCGAAGCCGGGCTGCGACGCCTCCTTCAGCGCGACGGCGATGGCAGCGGTGGTGTGGTCGTGCGGGCCGCCCTGCAGCCCGGGGAACACGGCCTTGTCGACCGCCTTGGCGTGCTCGGCCGCCGAGAGGATCATCGCGCCGCGGGGGCCGCGCAGCGTCTTGTGCGTGGTCGTGGTGATCACGCCGGCGTGGCCGACCGGGGACGGGTGCGCGCCGCCCGCGATCAGGCCCGCGATGTGCGCGATGTCGGCGGCCAGCACCGCGCCGGCCTCGCGGGCGATCTCGGCGAACGCGGGGAAGTCGATGGTCCGCGGGATCGCGGTGCCGCCGCACCAGATGAGCTTGGGCCGCTCCCTCAGCGCCAGGTCGCGGACCTGGTCCATGTCGACGCGTCCGGTGTCGGCGCGCACGTCGTAGCGGACGGGCCGGAACCACTTGCCGGTCGCCGACACCGACCACCCGTGGGTGAGGTGCCCGCCCATCGGCAGCGACAGGCCCATCACCGGGTCGCCGGGGTCGAGGAACGCCATGTAGACGGCGAGGTTGGCGGGCGACCCCGAGTACGGCTGGACGTTGGCGTGCTCGGCGCCGAACAGCTCCTTCGCGCGCTCGATCGCCAGCGTCTCGATCGGGTCGACGAACTGCTGGCCCTCGTAGTACCGCTTGCCCGCGTACCCCTCGGAGTACTTGTTGGTCAGGACGGTCCCGGCGGCCTCCAGGACGGCGGGCGAGACGTAGTTCTCCGAGGCGATGAGCCGGAGCTTCTCGAACTGGCGGCGGGCCTCGTCCTCGACCAGCCCGGCGATCTCGGGGTCCTGGTCGTGCAGGTGGGGAACGGCCGGTTGGTGCATGGGATGCCTCCGCGCTGTCCGCGCCAGGGTTCGGGCACCCCGGCGGATGGGGACCCGTACACCCAGGCGCGCGGTGTGCGGACTGCTTCGCTCCCCGGTGGTCGAGTCCACCTTGACTGCGCCAGTCACGTGCCCGCCATCATACCGACACGCCCCTCGCCCGCGCGGGGATCGGTGCCGGACGGGCGTTTCAGCGGCGGCGGGCCGCCAGGCCGTCGAGGATGCAGTCGAGCGCGAGCGCGAGCGCGAACCGCCGTTCCGACTCGCTCTCCGCGTCGCTCCCGGTGCCGCTGTACCGGGAGCGCGGCGGGAAGCCGCTGCTGGCGTGCGCCCGGGTCACCGCGCGGCGGATCGGGGCCCGGCGCGTCCTCGCCCCCGGGGCGGCGAAAAGCGCGCGGCCCGGCCCCCGCACAAGGGGGCCGGGCCACGCGGTGCTCAGGGGCGCGGGCCGTCAGCGGCTCGCGGACTCCAGGGCCTGCTTCACGGCGGCGCGCTTCTGGCGCAGCTTGGCCAGCGCCTCTTCGAGGATGGCCTCGCCGTCCTCGTCGCTGCGGCGCTCCTTCACGTACGCCAGGTGAGTCTTGTACGGCTCGGTCTTCGGCGGGGCCGGCGGGTTGTCCGAGTCCTGCCCCGCGGGGAACCCGCAGCGCGGGCAGTCCCAGGTCTCGGGAACCGCGACGTCCGTCGCGAAGCTGGGACGGGTCTCGTGCCGGTTGGCGCAGTAGAAGGTCACCCATACGCGGGGGGCGGCGTCGCCACGTTCCGCCTCTCCCATTGGACCGGCCCCGACACGGCTGCCCCGGATCGCGTTGCCACTACCCACGGAGTACTCCTCGCTTGGTCTTCCGCCGCCGCCCGTGACCTCCTGGGACGGCGCGGCGTTCGCATTTGGTGGAACGGGTTGCTCAGGCGTCGCCCTTGAACAGGAGCCCCAGGGCGACGATCGAGGCGAACCAGAGGACGCCGACGGCGATCGTCAGCCGGTCGAGGTTGCGCTCGACCACGGACGACCCGCCCAGGGACGACGAGATGCCGCCGCCGAACATGTCGGACAGTCCGCCGCCCTTGCCCTTGTGCATGAGGACGAGGACGACCATCAGCAGGCTCGTGACGATGAGCACGATGGAGGATGCGATGATCACGATTCAGCGCCTTGTCTGTAGTTCAGGACGGTCTGTAGTTCAGACGGTGGGTCCGGCCGGGCGGTTTACCCGTCAGCTACGAAGGGTACGACGAACATCCCGCTGGTTCGGCAAGAACCCCCGGTTCACGCGTAATTGATCAGTTTGATCAGACGGGAAGATCCCGGTACCGGCAGATTTTGACGAACTCTCCCGGGTCCAGGCTGGCACCACCGACCAAGGCGCCGTCCACGTCGGCCTGCGCCATCAGCTTGGCGATGTTGCCGCCCTTCACCGAGCCGCCGTACAGGATACGCACCTCGTCGGCCACTCCGCCGTCGTAGAGCTCGGCGAGCCGCGTCCTGATGGCCGCGCAGACCTCCTGCGCGTCCTGCGGGGTGGCGACCTCGCCGGTGCCGATCGCCCAGACCGGCTCGTAGGCGATCACGGTGCGCCGCACCTGGTCGGCGATGATCTTCTCCAGGCCGCCGTCCAGCTGCTCGATCACGTGCGCGACGTGCCCGCCGGCCTTGCGGACCTCCAGGCCCTCCCCGACGCACAGGATCGGCGTGAGGTCGGCGGAGAGCGCGGCCTTGGCCTTGGCGTTGACGAGCGCGTCGTCCTCGGCGTGGTACTGGCGGCGCTCGGAGTGCCCGACGAGCGCGTAGGTGCAGCGCAGCTTGGCGAGCATTGCCGCGGAGATGTCGCCGGTGTAGGCGCCCGAGGTGTGCGGCGAGACGTCCTGCGCGCCGTACTCGATCGGGTACTTGTCGGCGTCGATGAGCGTCTGCACCGAGCGGATCGCGGTGAACGGCGGGATCACGGCGACGTCGACGGCGGCGTAGTCGGCGTCCTTGAGCGCGAACGCCATCTTCTGGACGAGCGCTATCGCCTCAAGGTGGTTGTTGTTCATCTTCCAGTTGCCCGCCATCAGCGGTTTGCGGGCGTCGGGCTTGCCGGAAGAGGGAGTCGCGGGGGCCATCGGTCAGTCCTCCAGGGCCTGCAGGCCGGGCAGCGTCTTGCCTTCGAGGTATTCGAGGCTGGCGCCGCCGCCGGTCGAGATGTGGGAGAAGGCGGCCTCGTCGAAGCCGAGCCGCCGGACGGCCGCGGCGGAGTCGCCGCCGCCGACCACGGTGAACGCGCCGGAGTCGATGAGGCCCTGCGCGACGGCACGGGTGCCGCTCGCGTACGGCTCCATCTCGAACACGCCCATGGGGCCGTTCCAGAAGATCGTGCGGGCGTCGGCGAGGCGCGCGGCGAACAGCTTGCCGGACTCGGGGCCGATGTCCAGGCCGAGCCGGTCGGCCGGGATCGCGCCGGCGGCGACCACGTCGTGCTCGGCGTCGGCGGAGAACGCGGTGGCGGCGACGATGTCGACCGGGAGCACGAACTCGACACCGGATTCTTCGGCGCGGCGCAGGTACTCGCGGACGGTGCCGAGCTGGTCCTCTTCGAGGAGGCTCTTGCCGACCTCGTGGCCCTGGGCCTTGAGGAACGTGAAGACCATGCCGCCGCCGATCAGGATGCGGTCGGCCTTGCCGAGCAGGTTGTCGATCACGCCGAGCTTGTCGGACACCTTCGAGCCGCCCAAGGCGACGGCGTAGGGGCGCTCGACGTCCTCGGTGAGCCGCTTCAGCACCTCGACCTCGGCGACGATCAGCCCGCCCGCGGCGTGCGGGAGCCGTTCCGGCACGTCGTACACCGACGCGTGCTTGCGGTGGACGGCGCCGAACCCGTCCCCGACGTAGATCTCGGCGAGGGCGGCGAGCCGGTCGGCGAACGCGCCGCGCTCGGCGTCGTCCTTGCTGGTCTCGCCCGGCTCGAAGCGCAGGTTCTCCAGGAGCGCGATGCCGCCGTCCGGGAGGGCGCCGGCGGTGGCGCGGGCGGAGTCGCCGACGACGTCGGTGGCGAACGCGACGTCCACGCGGAGCAGCTCGCCGAGCCGCGCCGCGACGGGAGCGAGGGAGAACTCGGGCTTGACCTCGCCCTTGGGGCGGCCGAGGTGGGCGCAGACGATGACCTTGGCGCCCCTGGTCCGCAGCGCCTCGATCGTCGGCAGGCTCGCCCGGATCCGCCCGTCGTCGGTGATCGCGCCGTCCTCCAGGGGGACGTTCAGATCGGCCCGGACGAGGACGCGGCGGCCTTCGACGTCCAGGTCGTCAATGGTGCGCATCGGGATGCGGTGTCCTTCCGTACATGGACACGCCGTGGCCGCACTGCCGGTCGTGGGCGGCCACGGCGCGAAGGGCTGCGGGTCGCAGTCGCGGGTTACAGCTGCGAGCCGACGAGCTTGACGAGGTCGACGAGCCGGTTGGAGTAGCCCCACTCGTTGTCGTACCAGCCGACGACCTTGACCTGGTCGCCGATGACCTTGGTCAGCCCGGAGTCGAAGATGCAGGACGCCGGGTCGGTGACGATGTCGCTGGAGACGATCGGGTCCTCGGTGTAGGTGAGGTAGCCCTTCAGCGCGCCCTCCGCGGCGGTGCGGAACGCCTCGTTGACCTCCTCGACCGTGACCTCGCGGGACAGCGTGACGGTCAGGTCGGTGGCGGAGCCGGTCGGCACCGGGACGCGCAGCGCGTAGCCGTCCAGCTTGCCCTGCAGCTCGGGCAGCACCAGGCCGATGGCCTTGGCGGCGCCGGTGGAGGTCGGGACGACGTTCAGCGCGGCGGCGCGGGCGCGGCGCAGGTCCTTGTGCGGGGCGTCCTGGAGGTTCTGGTCCTGGGTGTAGGCGTGGATCGTCGTCATCAGGCCCTTTTCGATGACGAAGCTGTCGTGCAGCACCTTCGCCAGCGGGGCCAGGCAGTTGGTGGTGCAGGACGCGTTGGAGATCACCGTGTGGCTGGCCGGGTCGTACTTGTCGTCGTTCACGCCGAGGACGAGCGTGACGTCCTCGTTCTTCGCCGGCGCGGAGATGATCACCTTCTTGGCGCCGTTGTCGGCGTGCACCTTGGCCTTGGTCGCATCGGTGAAGAAGCCGGTGGACTCGATGACGACGTCGGCGCCGACGTCGCTCCACTTCAGGTTGGCGGGGTCGCGCTCGGCGAACGCCTTGATCGCCTTGCCGCCCACGACGATCTCGTCGGCGGTGGCGCGCACCTCCTCGGGGAAGCGGCCGAGGATGCTGTCGTACTTGAGCAGCTGGGCGAGCGTGGCGTTGTCGGTCAGGTCGTTGACCGCCACGATCTCGATGTCGGCGCCGGACGCCTTCACGGCCCGGTAGAAGTTCCGGCCGATCCGGCCGAACCCGTTGATGCCTACGCGGATTGTCACGGAACGGCTCCTCGCACGTCTAAGCGCCCGGTGGTCAGCCGGACTGTCAGCTACGTCTTTTCGGGGATCTCCCCCAGCCTCGACCCTATCCAATGACCAGCGGGTAGCCCGACACCGGATGGCCTGGGAGATCCGGCGGTTGAGGGCGTTTCGCCGGTCATCAGTAGAATCCCGCTCCATGCGCCCCGCCCGGTTGCTCGTCCTCGTCCTGTGCGGGGTTCTGACCTGCCTGTTCGCGGGCCGGGCCGGGCCCGCCGCCGCGGCGCCGCTGGAACGTGCCGGCCAGCTGTCCCGCGCCGACCACCTCGCGGCGGCGCTGCGCCGCGACCCGGTGTACGTCACCGACCACGCGCCGCGGTCGCTGCCCCCGGACGCCGCCGCGCGGATCAGGGCGTCGGTCGCCCGGCTCGGCGTGCCCGCCTACGTGGCGGTGACGCCGACCCTCGGCCTCGGGGAGGAGAACCGGGCCGACGCGCTCACGGTGCTGCTCCGCGACCGGCTGGGCAAGGACGGGGTCTACGTCGTCGTCGACCCGTCCGGCGGGCACGGCGAGGCCCGGCAGTTCGGCGGCTCCCGGCGCCTTCCGGTGGACGACGCCTGGTGGGCCGCGAAGTTCGAGCTGCCCTATGACGTCAGCGCAGTCGACATGATCGGGCGGTTCGTGGACATCGCCCTGTCGGGCCAGGCCAGGGAGCGGCGCGATCATCCGCGGCCGCGGCCGAAGTCGGCGACCCGCAAGGCGCTGGACGCCGACGACAAGGCCGACCGGCGGGCCGACCGGGTCGAGATGGCCGCGTTCGGCGGCGGGGCGGCGCTCACCGGGCTGCCGCTTCTCGGGCTGCTGGTCGCCCGCCGCGTCCGCAGGGCGAACCGGAGCGGCCCGAGCCGCGGCAGGCGCACGGGCGAGAGCAAGGGCACGCGGGGCGGCGGCAGGGGGCGGAAATGAGGAGCGCGCGCGTCGCGGCGCTGCTCGTCGTCCTGATCATGGGCGTGGGGCCGGTCGCCGCCGCCGCGGACGATCCGCCGCACGCCGGCCGGCGCCTCGACCGCGTCGCCGCCGCGCTGGCGAAGGACCCGCTGTTCGTCGACCCCGATGTCAGCGGCGCCCTCGACGCGGCCGAGCGCGGGCGGGTGCGCCAGGCCGTCCAGCAGACCGCGGAGCAGATCGGCACCGCCGTCTACGTCGTCGTGATCCCGAACCCGAACGACTCGGAGTCGCAGGGACGCGACGAGGCGTTCCTGTTCGCCCTGCACGACCGGTCACGCCGCGACGGGCTGTACCTGATGGTCAATTCGCGCGGCGGCCTGGAGTCCGAGGCGTTCCAGGTGCCGCGCGACTACGACTTCTCTCCGCTGGACGAGGACGAGCCGGGTTCCTCGCGTCCGGCCGACTATGACCGCCCGTTCGAGGGGCTCGCGGAGCGTCTCGTCCAGCGGCTGAACGGGTACGCCGTCGCGCCGTCGGCGTCACCGTCCACGCCGCGGCTGTACTCCAGCCCCGATCCGTTCGGGGAGGAGAACAAGCTGACGCCCAGCGACCCCGAGGTCCAGGGCCCGCTCCTCACCGGGCTCCTGCTGGTCGGGCCGCTCACGGCCGGGCTGCTGTACTGGGCGGGCATCGGCGTCCTCGCCCTGGTCCGCGGGGGACGGCCGGGCAGGGGACGGTCCGGTGCGAGCGAGGTCGAGAAGCACCCCTGGGCGCCCCGGAGGCCCGGGATGCGGTGGCTGCGGCGCAACGCGTCCAGGGAGCTGAGGCGGCTCCGCGACCTGCTCGGCACGGCCGAGGCGGACCGCGGGCGCGACTTCGCCGTGTCGGCCTACGACGCCGCGCAGATTCTCTACGACGACGCCAAGGACGACAAGGAGCGCGCCATCGATCTCGCCGGCGCGATCGTCCTGGCCCGCCGGGGCCGCGCCGCGCTGACCCGGAACGTCGCCTCCCCGCCCGTCCCGTGCCTGGTGAACCCGCTGCACGGCGACTCGACAGGGCGCGGGTACGTCCCGAAGCTGGACGGCGACGGCGTCCTGCCGAAGCCGTGCCCGCTCTGCGGCGCCTGCCAGGCGCGCCGCGGCGGGCTGCGCAGGCACCACCTGATGGAGATCGGGGGCCGCCCGCACACCGCGATCCCCGGCGTGTGGCGCGATACGGCGTGGGGCGCGAACGGCAAGAAGTTCCTTCCTCGTGTGATGAGGTACCTCGGTGTTGAGTGAACCGTCCCCCGGCGAACGGCTGGCCGCGGCGCTGCGCCGCTCCCCCGTGTACGTCGACCCGTCGATCGCGTCCGCGCTGCCGGACGCGGAGCGGCGCGGCCTCATCGCCAAGTTCAAGCAGGCGCCGGCGCCGATCTACGTGGTGCTCGTCCCGCTGGTCACGGGCGGCACCTGGGCGGACGCCGAGCAGCTCGTCACCGTCGTGCACGACCGGCTCGGCCGCGACGGGATCTTCATCACGCTCCGCGAGGACAGCCAGGACCTGACCGCCCGCGAGTGGGGCGGCGACCACCAGGCGCGCGACGCCGCCTGGGCGGTCACGCTCGACCGCACCATGCGCGACGCGACGCTCGCGGCCCGGCTGTCCCGCGTCACCGACCTGATCATCGCGGGCACCGGCAAGCAGGAGTACGACCGGGTCTCCGCCGAGATCGACCGGCGCAGCAAGGAGCGGCGCGAGGCCGCGAACCGGACCGGCGAGCCCCGGGCAGGCCGAACAGACGACGACGGCCTCGCCCTTCCCCTCGGCGCGGGTGCGGCGGGCCTCGCGGTCGTCGGGATGGGCGGGTTCCTGCTGTGGCGGCGGCGCCGGATGGCGTCCGTCCGGCGGGAGGGCGGCGGCCTGCTGATGCCCCGGACGGTCTTCGCCACCGCGCGGCGCGCGAACGAGGACCAGCTGCGCGAGCAGGCGTCCCGCGAGGTCATCGCGTTCGGCGAGCTGCTCGACGAGAGCACCGTGCCCACCACCGGCGAGCGGGCCCGCACCCTGATGACCGGCGCGCTGGACGCCTACCAGGCCGCGGGCAAGACCCTCGACGCCGCCCGGGGCGTCCCGGACCTCGCCGGTGTCCTGGTGCTGCTCGACCAGGGCCGCGACGCCTTCGCCTCCGCGCAGGCCGTCGCGAACGGCGAGCCGGAGATCCCGCCGATGCCGCTGTGCTTCTTCAACCCGCTGCACGGGGACGCGGCCACCAGGATCGAATGGCGGCCGATCGGGTCGCGCAAGAGCCTGCGGGTCAGCAGCTGCCGGCCGTGCGCCCGCGCGGTGCGCGGCAAGGAGACGCCGGACGTCCTGATGGACCGCAGGAACGGCCGCGACGTCCCCTACTACGAGGCCGACCCGGCCGAAAGCGTCTGGGCGGAGACCGGCTACGGGCAGCTCCGCGACGATCTCGTCCACCGCGTCCTGCGCGGCGACGCCACCCCGCGCTGAACTCGGCGCCGAGGGGTCAGGGGGCGAGCATCTCGGCGGTCAGGTTGGCGTCCGTGCCGGGGATGCCCTGGTCGCCGGCGCGCTTGTCGGCCATGGCGAGCAGGCGGCGGATGCGGCCGGCGATGGCGTCCTTGGTGAGCGGCGGGTCGGCGAGCTGGCCGAGCTCCTCCAGCGACGCCTGCTTGTGCTCCAGCCGCAGCCGGCCGGCCTTCACCAGGTGCTCGGGCGCCTCGTCGCCGAGGATCTCCAGCGCGCGGGCGACGCGGGCGCCGGCGGCGACGGCGGCGCGGGCGGAGCGGCGCAGGTTCGCGTCGTCGAAGTTCGCGAGCCGGTTGGCGGTGGCTCGGACCTCGCGGCGCATCCGGCGCTCCTCCCAGGCGAGGACGCTGTCGTGCGCGCCGAGCCGGGTGAGCAGCGCGCTGATCGCGTCGCCGTCGCGGACGACGACCCGGTCGACGCCGCGGACCTCGCGCGCCTTCGCGTGGATCTTCAGCCGGCGGGCGGCGCCGACCAGCGCGAGCGCCGCCTCCGGGCCCGGGCACGTCACCTCCATCGACATGGACCGGCCCGGCTCGGTCAGCGAGCCGTGCGCGAGGAACGCGCCACGCCACGCCGACTCGGCGTCGCACGCCGCGCCCGCGACGACGTGCCGCGGCAGCCCGCGGACGGGCCGCCCGTTGTTGTCGATCAGCCCGGTCTGCCGGGCGAGCGACTCGCCTTCCCGGAAGACGCGGACGACGTAGCGGTTGCCTTTACGCAACCCGCTCGGCGCGAGCACGACGACCTCGGAGGTGTGCCCGAAGACCTCCGCGATGTCCTTGATCAGCCGTCGTGCCGCGACCCCGGTGTCGATCTCGGCCTCGATCACGATGCGCCCGCTGACCAGGTGCAAGCCGCCCGCGAAGCGCAGCAGCGTCGAGACCTCGGCCTTGCGGCAGCACGGCTTCATGATCGTCAGCCTGCTCAGCTCGTCCTTGACCACACCGGTCATCGCCATGAGTTCGGACCCCTCCCCCTATCGGACTCCCAGCAGTCTCGCCGATCGCGGCGGTGCCGGACGTCACTCACTGAATATCTGTACGAAGGCTTGGGCCAGACGGGCCGGTTCATGGCGCGGGGACCCGTCGTCGGCCGCGACATCGGCGAGGACGAGTCGCCCGCCGATCTCCTGGACGGCCTTGTCGAGGGCCGCCGGGTCGTCCACCACCCCGCGGTCGGCGAGGACGACGTCCACGCTCAGCCCGGGTGCGTGCGCCCGCAGGACCTCCAGGTGGGTCTGCGGGGAGAAGTCGTCGGTCTCGCCGGGCTGCGGCGCCAGGTTCAGCGCGACGGCGCGGCGGGCGCGGGACCCGGCGAGCGCGCGGGCCAGCGCCGGGACCTTCAGGTGCGGCAGGACGCTGGTGAACCAGGAGCCGGGCCCGAACACGATCCAGTCGGCGTCGTCGACGGCGGCGAGCGCCTCCGGGCAGGCGGGCGGGTCGGCCGGGACGAGCGAGACGCCGAGCACGCTCCCGGGCGTCTTCGCGCACGCGACCTGCCCCTTCACGTGGGTGATCTCGTCGGGCCTGGACGGGTCGGCGCCGCGGACCTCCGCGACGATGTCCATCGGGACGGCCGCCATCGGCAGGACGCGGCCGTGCGCGCCGAGCAGCCGCCCCACCCAGTCGAGCCCGTCGACGGCGCCCTCCTGGCCGAGCAGCTCCCAAAGCGCGACGATGAGGAGGTTCCCGACCGCGTGGCCGCGCAGGTCGCCCTCGCTGCGGAACCGGTGCTGGACGACGTCGCGCCAGGTCTGGCCCCACTCGTCGTCGCCGCACAGCGCGGCGAGCGCCATGCGCAGATCGCCGGGCGGCAGGACGCCGAGCTCGCGGCGGAGCCGGCCGCTGGAGCCGCCGTCGTCGGCGACGGTGACGATCGCGGTCAGCCGGTCGGTGACGCGGCGCAGCGCCGACAGCGAGGCGTAGAGGCCGTGGCCGCCGCCGAGCGCGACGACCTTCGGGCCGTTGGGCTTCACCGTGGCGTCGACCTGCTCTCCTCGTCCGGGACCCGCCGGGCGCCGGTTCGTTTCCCGGGGGTTGTGGGGGTCGCCCCCCAACAAGGGGCCGGACGGGGATTCTACTCGCGGCCGAGGTCGCGGTGGGCGACCTGCACCTCGATGCCCTCGTCCCGCAGCCGGGCGGCGATCTGTTCCGCCATGGCCACACTACGGTGCTTGCCGCCGGTGCAGCCCACGGCCAGCGTCACGTAGTGCTTTCCCTCACGCTCGTAGCCGTCGGCGAGAAGCCGCAGCACCTCCGCGTAGGCGTACAGGAACTCCTTGGCGCCGCGCTGCCCGAGGACGTAGTCGCGGACGGCGGCGTCGCGGCCCGTCTTCGGCCGCAGCTCCGGCACCCAGTGCGGGTTCGGCAGGAACCGGCAGTCGACGACGAGGTCGGCGTCGACGGGCAGCCCGTACTTGTAGCCGAACGACACGACGGTCGCGCGGAGGCTGGTCTCGCCGGTGTCGTTGCCGAAGAACCCGATGATCTTGTTGCGCAGCTCGTGCACGTTGAGGCCGCTGGTGTCGATCACCAGGTCGGCCTCGGCGCGGACCTCGCGGACCAGCTCCCGCTCGCGGGCGATGCCGTCGACGAGGCGGCCGTCGCCCTGCAGCGGGTGCGGGCGGCGGACGCTCTCGAACCGGCGCACCAGGTCGGCGTCGTTCGCCTCCAGGAACACCACGCGCGGGTGGACGCCGCGCGCCTCCAGCTCGGCGATGGAGGAGTGCAGGTCTTCGGTGAACGCGCGGCTGCGGACGTCGACGACGACGGCGATGCGGGGCACGGCGTCCTTCACCCGGCCGCCGAGGTCGGCCATCGTGGCCAGCAGCCCGGGCGGCAGGTTGTCGACCACGAACCAGTCGAGGTCTTCCAGGGACTTGGCCGCGGTGCTGCGGCCCGCCCCGGACATGCCGGTGACGATCACGATGTCCGGGATCTTCGTCTCGCTGGTCATGACCCTCTCCCCGTGTGCTCCCCGTCGTTTCCGCCCGTGCCGTCACCGCGCGTCCCGTCGCCCCCGCGCGGGACCGCGGCGCCGTGCAGCGCCGCGACGATGCCCTCGGCGCTGCGCAGGCCGATCCCCGGGACCTCGGCGACCTGCTCGGGCGTCGCGTCCTTCAGCCGCTTCAGAGATCCGAAGTGTTTCAGCAGCGCCGCGCGGCGCGCCGGGCCCAGACCCGGAACGTTATCGAGTTCGCTCACCGTCATGGACTTGGACCGCCGCTGCCGGTGGAAGGTGATCGCGAACCGGTGCGCCTCGTCGCGGACCCGCTGGACGAGGAACATGCCCTCGCTGTTGCGCGGCAGGATCACCGGGTCGGCCTCGCCGGGCAGCCAGATCTCCTCCAGCCGCTTGGCGATGCCGCAGACGGCGATGTCGTCGACGCCGAGCTCGTCGAGCGCCCGCTGCGCGGCGGCGACCTGCGGCGGGCCACCGTCGACGAGCACCAGGTTGGGCGGGTAGGCGAACTTGCGCGGCCTGCCGGTCTCCGGGTCGATCGGCTGGTGCGCCCCTTCTTCGTCAGGGTCGCCGAGGTGATCGAGCTCGCCCAGCTTCTCGCTCTCGGCGAGGTACCGCTTGAAGCGGCGGGTGATGACCTCGTGGATGGAGCGGACGTCGTCCTGCCCCTCGACGGCCTTGATCGAGAACCGGCGGTACTCGCTCTTGCGGGCCAGGCCGTCCTCGAACACGACCATCGAGGCGACCACGTTGGTGCCTTGAAGGTTCGACACGTCGTAGCACTCGATGCGCAGGGGCGCGTCGTCAAGCTCCAGGGCGTCCTGGAGCTCTTGGAGCGCGCGGCTGCGGGTGGTGAGGTCTGACGCGCGGCGCGTCTTGTGCTGCTTGAGCGCCTCGTGCGCGTTGCGCGCGACGGTCTCCAGCAGGGACTTCTTGTCGCCGCGCTGCGGGACGCGGAGCCGGACGGGCCCGCCGCGCTGCTCGGTCAACAGCTCGGTCATCGCCTCCTCCTCCGGCGGCAGGGCCGGGACGAGCACCTCCCGCGGTACCGATTCGCTCTCGCTGTAGATCTGGATGAGGAAGTGCTCGACGAGGTCGGCGGTGGTGACGTCCTCGACCTTGTCGACGACCCAGCCGCGCTGCCCGCGGATCCGGCCGCCGCGCACGTAGAAGACCTGGACGGCCGCCTCAAGCTCGTCCTCCGCGAAGGCGATCATGTCGCAGTCGGTGGTGTCGGCGAGGACGACGGCCTGCTTCTCCAGCGCGCGCTCCAGGGCGCGGATGTCGTCGCGGAGGCGGGCCGCGCGCTCGTACTCCTGCGACACGGCGGCCTCGCGCATGTCGCGTTCGAGGCGCTTGATGAACCGGGTGGTGTGGCCCGCCATGAAGTCGCAGAAGTCTTCGGCGAGGAGGCGGTGCTCGTCGGGCGTGACGCGGCCGACGCACGGCGCCGAGCACTTGCCGATGTAGCCGAGCAGGCAGGGCCGGTCGAGCTGGTGCTGCCGCTTGAACACCCCCGCGCTGCACGTCCGCACGGGGAACACGCGCAGCAGCTGGTCGACCGTCTCCCGGATCGCCCACGCGTGGGAGTACGGCCCGAAGTAGCGCACGCCCTTGCGCTTGGCACCGCGCATCACCATCACCCTCGGGAACTCCTCGTTCAGGGTGACGGCGAGGTAGGGATACGACTTGTCGTCGCGGTAACGGACGTTGAACCGCGGGTCGAACTCCTTGATCCAGGAGTACTCGAGCTGGAGGGCCTCGACCTCGGTGGCGACGACCGTCCAGTCGACCTTCGCGGCCGTCTGCACCATGGTCTGCGTGCGCGGATGCAGCGCGGAGTAGTCGGCGAAGTAGGAGTTGAGGCGCTGCCGCAGGCTCTTGGCCTTGCCCACGTAGATCACGCGGCCGTGCTCGTCGCGGAACCGGTACACCCCGGGGGACTCGGGGATCGAGCCGGGGGCGGGTCGGTAGGTCGCCGGATCTGCCACGTTCGAAAGCCTAGTGGGCGGCACCGACACGCCGTGCTGCCGCGCGGCGGATCCGATGATGTCTCCGCAGGTGACAGAGATCTCGCCGGTCGTTTCACATGATCGCAAAACGCTGGGAAAGAGAACGTCGGAAGAGAGTGCCGAGTCCGGTGGGAGGAGGTCGGAGCGAACGTGTCCGCGTTCTGGGCCTGGATCGTCCTGGCGGCGGCGGTCGCCGCGGCCGTGATCGTCGTGGAGGCGGGGCGGCGGCTGCTGGCCGGACGCCTGTCGGCGCGCTGGCCGGGCGCCGGGCTGGCCGCCCGGCGGGTCGCCGCGCCCGCGTTCGCGTTCGCCGCCGTCGTGGGGTGCAGCACGGCGATGCCGTTCCGGCTGCTCGCCGACCCGGCGGAGGACGCGGTCCGGCAGGTGCTGCGGATCGCGGCGATCGGCACGACGACGTGGCTGGTGCTGCGCATCGGCTACGCGCTGAGCGACCCGCCGCTCGACCGGCTGATGCGGATCGAGGGCGAGCGCAACCGGCGGGCCAGGAAGGCCCGCACGCAGATGCTGCTGCTGCGCCGCATCGCGACCGTGCTGATCGTGGTCCTGGCGCTCGGCGCCGCGCTGTTCACCTTCCCGGGGGTGCGCGCGGTCGGCGCCGGGGTGCTGGCGTCGGCGGGCGTCGCCGGGCTGGTCGTCGGCATCGCGGCGCGGCCGGTGCTGGGCAACCTGCTCGCCGGGCTGCAGCTGGCGTTCAGCGACGCGCTGCGGCTGGACGACGTCGTCGTCGTGCAGGGCGAGTGGGGGCTGGTCGAGGAGCTGACCCTGTCCTACGTGTCGCTGCGGCTCTGGGACGACCGGCGGATGATCTTCCCGGTGTCGTACTTCACCGAGCAGCCGTTCGAGAACTGGACGCGGCACTCGTCCCGGCTGCTCGGCTCGGTGGACCTGCACGTCGACTGGTCGGTCCCGATCGAGGAGCTGCGGGCCGAGCTGTACGCGGCGCTGCGCGACAACCCGCTGTGGGACCGGCGCGAATGGATCCTGCAGGCGGTGGACGTCCAGCCGAACGGGCTGGTCACGATCCGCGCGATGATGAGCGCGGCGGACTCGGCCAGCACCTGGGACCTGCGCTGCGACGTGCGCGAGCATCTCATCTCCCACATCCGCCACCACTATCCCGAGGCGCTCCCCCGCATCCGCGTCGGGCTGCCGGAGCCCACCCGACCCGGGGACGACGCGGGCGGGGACGGTGACCTGGCCGGTGACTTGGCCCGTAGCCGGGATGGTGGCCGTGACGGCGGTGGGGACGGCGGCCGTGACGGCGGCCGGGCCGTCCCCGGCGAGGACGGCCCGGCGCACGCGAAGACGATCAGGCGAGCGTGATCTGCCCGCCCTGGACGTTGATCTTCTTCTCCGCCAGCGGCTTGTCGGCGGGCGGGTTCGCCACCGAACCGTCCGTGATCTTGAACTTGCTGCCGTGGCAGTGGCAGTTGATCGTGCCGCCGGACACCGAGCCGACGGCGCAGCCGCGGTGCGTGCAGGCGGACGAGAACGCCTTGAACTCGCCCTGCGCCGGCTGGCACACCACGACCTCGGCGTCCTTGAAGATCTTGCCGCCGCCGACCGGGATGTCGGCGGCCGCCGCGAGGGCCGTGCCCCCGCCGCCACCACCGCCACCACCGCCGGTCTGCTCGCCGCCACCCGAGCCGCCGCCCGTGCCGGTGTCCGCCGAGCCGCCCGCGTCGTCGTCGCCGGAGCCGCCGCAGGCCGCGGCCAGCCCGGCGACGCCCGCGAGGCCCGCTCCGATGAGCAGGTTTCTGCGGGTGCCTCCCCCGGCCGCCGCGTCCCCCGGCGCCTGCTCCGTCCCGTCCAGTCGCGTCTCGGACCCCTCTGGCATGCTCGCCCTCCGGTGACATCTCGATTCCGGTACGTCACCTGGGAGCACGTACGCGTCACCGAGATGGTTCAATTCCGAACCAGTTTCACCGGACGCCGATGATCAGGTGACGACGATCCCACCGCCCTTGACCTGCACCGGATACTCCTTCAGCGGCTTGTCGGCCGGGCCGCGCTGGACCGCCCCGTCCGCGATCTTGAACTCGCTGCCGTGGCAGTCGCACTTGATCAGGCCGTTGGCGACGCCGCCGACGGTGCAGCCCTGGTGCGTGCAGACCGCCGTGAACGCCTTGTAGACGCCCTGGCTCGGCTGCGTCACCACGATCTTCTCCGTCGTGTTGATCTTCCCGCCGCCGACCGGGACGTCGGCGACCTTGGCGATCTCCTTGCCCTTGAGCTCCTCGGCGGACTTCTCCTTGTCGCCGCCGCACCCGGCCAGCGCGGCGACTCCGGCGACTCCGGCCCCGCACAGCACCGTGCGGCGGCCGATCCCCTCAGCGTTGGTCATACGGTCCATGATCCTGGACGGCGGCCCGCGACCTGCGGCGACCCGCCCAGAGCCCTCCTGGACACGCCCACAGCCGGCACTCCGGCCTGCCGGGAGCCGGCACCTGGGCCTCGGCGGGCGCGCCGGATCGCTGTCCCGCCTTGCCGTCCGGGAGGCCCCTCCGCCTTGACCGGGAGGGGCCCGGCACCGGCGGACCGGACCCGCGGCGTCCCTGCCCGCGGGGATGTCCCCGCACGCCGCCGGCCCGGCCGGTCCCGCGTTCGGACGGAGCCCGCCCCGCCGCTCCCCCGTCAGCGGCGGCGAGATGGAGACCGCGGCCGCCCTCCGGTGCGCCTTCCCGCCCGTTTCCGGGCGGCCTTCTCCTCCTGCGGGACGCGCCTTTCAGCGCCTCACCCCACAACACGGCCGTGCCCACCCGGATGGTTCAGCGATCCCGGAGAAATTTCGGGCGTGTCCCGAACCGGTCGCCGGTCAGGAGAGGAGCTTGGCGAGGAACTGGCCGGTGTGGCTCGCCTCCACCGCCGCCACATCTTCGGGGGTGCCGGTGGCGACGACGGTGCCGCCGCGGGAGCCACCCTCGGGGCCCATGTCGATGATCCAGTCGGCGGTCTTGATGACGTCCAGGTTGTGCTCGATGACGATCACGGTGTTGCCCTTGTCGACCAGGCCGTTCAGGACGCCGAGGAGCCTGCGGATGTCCTCGAAGTGCAGGCCGGTGGTCGGCTCGTCCAGCACGTAGATCGTCCGGCCGGTGGAGCGCTTCTGCAGCTCCGACGCCAGCTTGACGCGCTGCGCCTCGCCGCCCGACAGGGTCGGGGCGGGCTGGCCGAGCCGGACGTATCCGAGCCCGACGTCGTTGAGCGTCTTCAGATGCCGGTGGATCGCGGTGACGGGCTCGAAGAACGTCGTGGCCTGCTCGATCGGCATGTCGAGCACCTCGGAGATCGTCTTGCCCTTGTAGTGGACCTCCAGCGTCTCCCGGTTGTAGCGGGCGCCGTGGCAGACCTCGCAGGGGACGTAGACGTCCGGCAGGAAGTTCATCTCGATCTTGATGGTGCCGTCGCCGGAGCAGTTCTCGCAGCGCCCGCCCTTGACGTTGAAGGAGAACCGGCCCGGCTGGTAGCCGCGCACCTTCGCCTCGGTGGTCTGCGCGAACAGCTTGCGGATGTGGTCGAACACGCCGGTGTAGGTCGCCGGGTTGGAGCGCGGGGTGCGCCCGATCGGCGACTGGTCGACGTGCACGACCTTGTCGAGCTGGTCGACGCCGTTGACGCGCTTGTGCTTGCCCGGGACGGTCTTCGCGCCGTTCAGCTTCTTCGCGAGCGCGTTGTAGAGGATGTCGTTGACCAGCGTCGACTTGCCGGAGCCGGACACGCCGGTCACGGCGGTGAAGACGCCGAGCGGGAACGACACGTCGACGTCGCGGAGGTTGTTCTGCTGGGCGCCCTTGACGGTGACCTCGCGGCCCCGGGTCCGCGGGCGGCGGATCTCCGGGACGCCGATCTCGCGGCGCCCGTCGAGGTACGCGCCGGTCAGCGAGCGCTCGGACTTCTTCAGCTCGTCCAGCGTGCCGGACACGACGATCTCGCCGCCGTGCTCGCCCGCGCGGGGGCCGATGTCGACGATCCAGTCTGCGGCCTCGATGGTGTCCTCGTCATGCTCGACGACGATCAGCGTGTTGCCCATGTCGCGGAGCCGGATCAGCGTCTCCAGCAGCCGGTGGTTGTCGCGCTGGTGCAGGCCGATGGACGGCTCGTCCAGCACGTACAGGACGCCGACCAGCCCGGACCCGATCTGCGTCGCGAGCCGGATGCGCTGCGCCTCGCCGCCCGCGAGCGTCGCGGACGCGCGGTCGAGGGTGAGGTAGTCGAGGCCGACGTCGAGCAGGAAGCCGAGCCGCGCGTTGATCTCCTTGAGGACGCGCTCGGCGATGTGCGTCTCGCGCTCGTTCAGCTCCATCGCGAGGAGGAACTTCGCGGCCTCGCCGATCGGCATCGCGGCGACCTCGGCGATCGACATCCCGCCCATGGTGACGGCGAGCACGACCGGCTTGAGCCGGGCGCCCTCGCACGTCGGGCACGGGATCTCCCGCATGTAGCCCTCGAGCTTCTCCCGGCTGGAGTCGCTCTCGGACTCGGCGTGGCGGCGGTGGATGTACGGGATCACGCCCTCGTAGGACGTGTAGTACGACCTCGTCCGGCCGTAGCGGTTCTTGTAGCGGACGTGGACCTGGGTCTCGTGCCCGTTCAGGATCGCCTTGCGCGCCTTGGCGGGCAGCCGGTCCCACGGCGTGTTCAGGTCGAAGCCCATGGCGTCGCCGAGCGCGGACAGCAGCCGCAGGAAGTAGTCGCTGACGTGCCCGTTCGACCAGGGCTGGATGGCGCCCTCGCCGAGGCTGAGCTCCTCGTCCGGGATGACGAGCTCGGGGTCGACCTCCATGCGGGTGCCGAGGCCGGTGCAGTCGGGGCAGGCGCCGTAGGGCGAGTTGAACGAGAACGACCGCGGCTCCAGCTCCTCGAACGACAGGTCGTCGTAGGGGCAGTAGAGGTGCTCGGAGTACATGCGGGTGCGGTGCTCGTCGCCTTCGGGCAGGTCGACGAAGTCGAGGACGATCGTGCCGCCCGCGAGGCCGAGCGCGGTCTCCACCGAGTCGGCGAGCCGCTGCCGGGCCGAGTCCTTCACGGAGAGCCGGTCGACCACGATGGAGATGTCGTGCTTCTCCTGCTTCTTCAGCTTGGGCGGCTCGTCGAGGCGGATCATCTCGCCGTCGACCAGGGCGCGGGAGTAGCCCTTGGACTGGAGCTCGCGGAACAGCTCCAGGTACTCGCCCTTGCGCCCGCGGATCACGGGCGCGAGCACCTGGAAGCGGGCGCCGGGCTCCAGCTCCAGGACCTTGTCGACGATCTGCTGCGGCGCCTGCCGGCTGATCGGGCGGCCGCACTCCGGGCAGTGCGGGTGCCCGATCCGCGCGTACAGAAGCCGCAGGTAGTCGTAGACCTCGGTGATCGTGCCGACCGTCGACCGGGGGTTCTTGCTGGTCGACTTCTGGTCGATCGACACCGCCGGGGACAGGCCCTCGATGAAGTCGACGTCGGGCTTGTCCATCTGCCCGAGGAACTGGCGGGCGTAGGCCGACAGCGACTCCACGTACCGGCGCTGGCCCTCCGCGAAGATCGTGTCGAACGCCAGGCTCGACTTCCCGGAGCCCGACAGACCGGTGAACACGATCAGGGAGTCCCGCGGGAGGTCGAGCGAGACGTCCTTCAGGTTGTGCTCGCGTGCTCCACGCACGATGAGTCGGTCATGCACGGCGTTCTTCCGGTTCCTGTTCTGGGGCGCGGCGATGGGGAGAGACATGTCGGTCTCAAGGCTAGCCAGGGGGTACGACAGAATCCCCCGAGGCTGTAACAGCGGCGGTCGCCGCCGCATTTCACGATGCTCCCCGCCCGTCCGGGCGGCACTCTCGCACCGTACACGTGTTCGAACACCACCCGCCACCGGAACGCCCCCGCGCGCCCGCTACTCGTCGTCGAGGGCGTAGGTCAGGTAGCGGTCGGCGGAACGCTGGACGGCCTGCTTGCCGTCCGTGTAGACGATCTTCCGCCACCAGGCGCCGTAGACGCGGTCGAAGTCGTAGGGCTCCAGCAGGCGCAGCGCGCGGCGGACGGTACGCGGCCGCTCCGGAATGAGGTTCGGGTACGAGTACATGAAGCTGACCCAGTCGCGGTCGTTGACGACCTGGAGGATGTCGCCGGAGAACACCGCGCGGGCGTCGCGCCAGTGCAGGACCTGGCCGCCGTCGAAGTGCACGCCCGCGTTGACGAGGGTGAGGCCGTCGGCCAGCTCGTGGGTGTCGCCCGTCCAGTAGACGACGGCGTCGTCCGGCCGGGCCACCCAGCGGCGGTCGGCCTCGTGGATGTAGACGGGCGCGTCGAACGCGTGCGCCCACTCGATCATGCTGCCGTAGAAGTGCGGGTGGCTGATCGCGATCGCCGAGATCCCGCCCAGGTCGCTGACCTGGCGGATGAGGTCGTCGTCGATGTAGGTGATCGAGTCCCAGAGGACGTTCCCGGACGGCGCGCGCACCAGCAGGGCCCGCTGGCCGATGGCGGTGGCCGGCTCGCAGCCGATCCCGACGACGTCCGGGCCCTCCTCGGCGATCTTGCCGCGGTGGCCGGTGCGCAGCTCGTCCAGGGTCGTCCAGCGCTGGCCGTCCCAGCCGACGTACTGGCGCTCGTCCTCGCAGATCGGGCAGTCGGGGCGGGGCCCGGCGTACTGGACGCCGCAGGTCAGGCAGATCGGAAGCTCCATGATCACCATTGTGTGACACGGCGCGCACGGGTGCGACAGGATGGAGGCTCTTTTCGGGCGAGGGAGGGTCTCATGACTTGGCCGGCATGGCGCGAGGTCATCGACGAGCTGGGTCCGGGCGTGGAACGGATCATCGGGTCGCTGTCCGAGCTGAGCGACCGGGATCTGCGCGCCCCGTCGGCGCTGCCGGGGTGGAGCCGCGGCCATGTGGCGACCCACATCGCCCGCAACGCCGATTCGCTGTGGAATCTCCTCGAATGGGCGCGGACGGGCGTGCAGATCCCGCAGTACCCGAGCATGGAGGCCCGCAACGCCGACCTTGAGGCGGGCGCCGGACGCGGGCGCGACGAGCTGATCGAGGACGTCCGCGCGACACAGGCCCGGTTCACCGAGCTGGCCCGCGCGATGCCAGAGGACGCGTGGAACGCTCAAGTGAAGGCGATGCAGGGCTGGCCGCACCCCGCCTGGTACGTGCTGTACCGGCGCTGGCACGAGGTGGAGGCGCACCACGTCGACCTCGCCGCCGGGTACGGGCCCGCCGACTGGCCCGAGCCCTACGTCCGCTGGGCGCTCGGCCGGACGCTGACGGACATGGCCGCGCTGCCCGAGAAGCTGCGCGGCGAGCTCGCCGGGCTCCGGATCACCGCGACCGACTCCGGCGAGTCCGCCGATCTGGGCTGGGCGCCCGGCGGGGCGGAGGCGTCCGGGTCGGGGCGGGCGCTGCTCGGCTGGCTGAGCGGCCGTTCCGACGGCGCCGGGGTGAGCCTCCGCCCGGACGGCCCGCTCCCGGTCCCGCCGCCCTGGCCGCACGAGACCACCGGGTTCTAACGGTCAGCTCGTTGGGGGCTGGAGGACGGTCAGCCGAGCGGAGCTCGTCCGTTGAATGGTGGTGGGTGGGGGCTGGAGGACGGTTAATCCGTGTCGTGGCCCGCGAGCCGGTGCAGCGCGTCGACCGAGCGGACGACGATCGAGTTCCGGGCCACGGTCAGCCCGCCGCGGACGGGTTCTGCGGCGAGGATCTGCGCGACCTTCCGGCGGCCCATGCCCGCCCAGCGGCCGAGATCCTGCTGGGAGACGGGCACCCTGACCTGGACGCCGCCCTCGTCCGGCACGGCGTCCCGCTCCAGGGGGACGCCATCGGGGGCGCCGTCCGGGCGTTCCTCCTTGACCGGGGAGCCGAAGCGCGACACCAGGCGCAGCAGCCGGGTCGCGAGGCGCCGTTCGGGGTCGTCGGGGAAGTGCGCGACGCGCATGTCGTTGGAGTCGCGGAGCCGCTCGGACAGGACGGCGGCGACCGCCCACACCGAGCCGGGGTGCGCGTCCAGGACGGCCCGGAACCGCGCGGCGGGCAGCACGAGCGCCTCGACGCGGGTCATCGCCTCGACGTTGGCGTGCCGGATGCCGCCGTCCACGGCCTCCATCTCCCCGACCAGGTCGCCGGGGCCGAGGACGTCCAGGATGGCCATGTCGCCGTCGCGGTCCACCCATACCTTCACGGCGCCGGCGCGCAGCACGAAGACCTGGGACGCGCGGGTGTGCTCGCGCATGAGGAACGCGCCCGGCCTGATCACCACCGGGGCCCCCGCCCGCAGCAGCGCCTCCCGGGCGCGCGCGGGCAGCACGTCCCAGAACCGGGTGGTCTCCATCTCGCCTCCTCCACCGAACCCCGGCCGGGACAGAGCCCCGCGCGGTCCGTCAAGGTCCAGTGAACGCGGCGCTGCGCAGATGGACTAGGTCTTATGTCACATGTCGTAGGGCTTATGTCACACGTCTCATAGGCCCGATGTCACACATCGAGCGACCGGTCCGATTCGAGCCAGCTGTCGAGGGCGCGGACGCGGCGGACGCAGTCGTCCGCCGCGGCCCGGTCGCCGAGCGCGAGATGGGAGTCGCGGAGCAGCTCCAGCGCGCGCCGCAGGCCCCGCTGGTCGTCCATGTCGCGGCGGATGACGATTTCGGCGTTGACGTGCTCGACGGCGCGGGCGTGCTTGCCGAGCAGCTGCGACGCGCGGGCCATGGTGTGCAGCGCGTACGCCTGCTCGCGGGTGTCGCCGAGTTCGGCCGCGAGGTCGAGGGCCCGCCGCCCGGTCTCCAGGGCCTCGTCGGCGTGGCCGAGGTCGAGGTGGATCACGGCGAGGTGGACGAGCGCCGTGCCCTCGGAGTGCCGGTCGCCGACCTCGCGCAGGTAACGCAGCGCCTCCAGTTCCCGCTCCAGGGCCTCCTCGGGGCGACCGGCGCGGCGGAGCACGGCGGCGAGGGTGTCCTTGCCGACGCCGAGGCCGTACCAGTCGCCGCCGTCTTCGCGGATCTTCAGCGCCTGGCGCGCGGCGCGCTCGGCGTCCTCGGGCAGGCCGAGGTGGGAGTAGGTGCGGGCGAGGCTGCCGAGCGTCCCGGCGAGGCCGCCCTGCGCGCCGAGCTGGTGCCACAGGTCGAGGGCCTCCAGCCCGAGGACGAACGCCTCCTGGTGGCGGCTGAGGCGGCGCATGACCACCGACAGGTGCTCCAGGTCGTGGGCCTCGCCGTGCTGGTCACCGATCTCGCGGCGGATCTCCACGGCGCGCAGCAGGTGCTCGCGCGCCTCCCGGTACCGGCCGAGCCGCCAGTGGACGATCCCGATCTGCGCGAGCGCCTCCGCCTCGCCGTGCCGGTCGCTGGTGTCGCGGTGCAGGCGCAGCGCCTGCCCGCAGTAGGTGAACGCCTCGGCGAACCTGGTGGCGTCGCACATGAGCATGCCGAGCGTGGTCAGCGTACGCGCCTCGCCGTGGCGTGCCCCTAGGGCGCGGTAGGTGCGCAGAGCCTGTTCGGCGTCCTGCTGGGCCATGTCGCGCAGGCCGAGCGCGGCGTTCATGCGCGCCAGTTCCGTGAGCGCCTGCGCGGCGCCGTGCATGTCGGCGAGTTCCTGCCGGATGTAGAGGGCCTCCAGCGCGTGCGAGACCGCCTCGTGGACGTTCCCCTGCCGCCGATGGACCTGCGCGACCGTGAGCAGCGTCTCCGCCACGCCCGGCTGGTCGTCGACACGGCGCCGCACGCCCAGCGCCTTGGCGGCGTGGTCGAGGGCCTTCTCGTAGTCGGCCAGGCCCAGGTAGGCGCGGGCGAGGGTGTCGTGCCCCTTGGCGACTCCCCTGTCCCCCTGGTGTCCTCCTTCGTCGCGCAGCCGCTCGTGGATGCTCAGGGACCGGCGCGCGTGGTCGATCGCCGTCAGGTAGCGGCCCAGCGCCACGTGCACGTCGGCGAGGGTCGCGAAGGTGACGGCCTCCCCGTACCGGTCGGGCGGGTCGACGGCCCGGAACCCGCGCCGCGCGTCCTCCCCGTACCCGATGGCCTGGACGGACCCGCCCAGCTCGAAGTGCGCCATGGCCAGGTTGTGCAGCATGACGGCCGCCGCGGCCCAGTCCTCCTCGGTGCGGGCCGCGTGCAGGCCCGCCTGGTGGACGGCGATGTTGTCCTCGCTGTAGCGCCGGAACTCCTGGAAGTCGAAGAGGGCGTCGGCGAGCTCCCAGCACGTGCGGTGCAGGCCGAGCCGGGCGGCCTGGTGGACGGCGGCGACGAGGTTGCGCCGCTCGGACTCGAACCAGGCGAGCCCGGCCACGCGCTCGGCGGGCGTGGACGGGCGGCTGCGCGCCTCCCTCCGGTGCACCGCCGGGCGGGGCCGCATCGCCAGCGCCGCGCCCGCCCCGCGCGCCTCGGCGAGGTATCCGGCCAGCAGCCGCCGCTGCGCCGCCATCTGCTCGCCGTCGGAGTCCTCCCGCAGGCCGCGCTCGCGGGCGAAGTCGCGCAGCAGGTCGTGCATCCGGTACCGGCCGGGCCGGACGTCCTGGACGAGGTACGCCTGCCGCAGCCCCTCCAGGCATTCGCGGGCCTCGTCGACCGTCCGGTCCTGGAGGGCGGCGAGCGCGGCGGGGGTGAAGTCGGGGCCGGTGATGAGGCCGAGCCTGCGGAACGCCTCCCGCTGGTCGCCGCGCAGGCTGCGGTAGGCGACGTCGAACGTCGGGCTCAGCACGGCCTGCAACCCGGGCCCGGACGCGCCGTGCGAGGCGCCCTCGCTCAGCCCGGCGCCCGTGAGGCCGGGCGCGTCCTGCGCGTCCCGCTCGGCCAGCTGCCGGACGGTCGCCGCGATGGACTCGCCGGGGTTCTCGGCCAGCCGCCCCGCCATGACGCCGAGCGCGAGCGGCAGGTGGCCGCATTCGCGGGCGAGCCGCACGACGGCCTTGTGCTCGTCGCGGACGCGGGCGTCCCCAGGCCCGAGCACGTTGGAGATCAGGTCGACGGCCTCCTGCGGCGCCATCTCGCCCAGCTCGAGCGTCCGGATGTCGGCGCCTTCGAGGAGGTCGGGCAGCCGCCGCCGGCTCGTCACGACGACCAGCCCGGACGTCGCCGCGGCCAGCAGCGGCCTGATCTGCTCGGGCCGGGACGCGTTGTCGAGGATCAGCAGCATCCGCCGGTCGGCGAGCAGCGAGCGGCACTGCGCCGCGAGCTCGGCCTCCGTCCGCGGAAGCTGGTCGCCGGGCACGCCCGCCGCGCGCAGCACCTGCCCCATCGCCTCCGCCGGGGTGACGGGGCTGCGCCGCGTGCCGCGCAGGTCGGCGAACAGGACGCCGTCGGGGAACCGGTCGACGACCCGGTGCGCCCAGTGCAGCGCCAGCGTCGTCTTGCCGACCCCGGCCATCCCCTGCACGATCACGGCGCGCGGCCACTCCGACTGGCCCACCAGCAGGTCCAGCTTCCCGAGGCTGATCGCGCGGCCCGCGAAGTACGGGTTGTCGGGGGGCAGCAGGACCTCCGGCGCCCCGCCGCCCGCCAGCCGCACCGGCTCGCGCGCCGCGATCCCGGCGGCGGCCTCGGCCGCCGGCTCGCGCGCGGGCTCGTGCTCGACGGCGGGCCACTCGTCGCCCCAGGGGCTCGCGGCGCGGCGCAGCCGCTCGGTGTCGAGGACGGTCAGCGGCCGCGGCCGCTGGCCGAGGATGCCCCTGGACCGCCACAGCCGGAACCAGCGCACCAGCGTCTCGCGCGAGATCCCCGCCCAGTTCGCCAGCTCCGCCTGGCTGAGCTTCAGCGGGATCCGGGTGCCCTGCCCGGGCGCGGGCTCGCCGAACCGGTGCGCCAGCTCCAGCAGGTGGTAGGCGAGCCGCTGCGGATGGTCGGCGGCCCGGACCGCGTGCCGCCGCCCGCCGAACGTGACGCTCTCGGAGATCGCGTGCATCATCGCCTCGGCGACCTGCGGGCTCGCGGCCAGCAGGCTGCGGAACTTGCGGCGGTCGACCCGCAGCGCCGCGACGTGGTCGAGCGCGGCGACCGTGCCGCGCTGCGGGTGCCCCCACGGGCCGAGAACGCCGACGATGTCCCCGGCGCCGAACAGATCGATGATCGACTCGTCGCCGTCGCTGGAGTCGACGAACTCCTTGGCGACGGCGTTGCTCGCGGCGCGCGGCGACGCCTTGAACACCACGTACACGGCGGGCGCGACCGACCCCTGGTGGCACAGCATGCCGCCGGGCGGGATGTCGGTGCGGCGGCCCATGGCGCGCAGGGCCTGCCGGTCGGTCGGGGCCAGCCGCTCCCAGAAGCTGCCCGGCCGGACGTCCAGGCTGAACCGCGGAGCGGGGGGCATCCCCTCGGCGGGAACGTCGTCGGTCACCCGGTCACCCTCCCGTCATCGCCGCCGCCATGGTCCAGAACAGGAACAGCACCGACGTCGCCGCCGCCCATGCGACGGCCTGCCAGGACAGCTCGCCGCAGCGGTGCGCCGCCGACAGCAGCCGCCGCAGTTCCGCGTCGCGGACCCGGACGTCGAGCGCGGCCGCCGACCCGAACGGCGTCCACGGTACGCCCGGGTCGACCGGCGCGCCGGTGCGGCCGCGGACCCCGGCGAGCACCGCCAGCAGCGTCCGCCGCGACCGGATCGCGTACGAGGCCGAGACGGCGAACGACGCCGCCAGCACCGGAAGCAGCGCGAGCGCCGCCGGCCCCGGCGGGCCGGCCGCCAGCCGGGACGCGGTCCCCGCCAGCACCAGGGCGAGGAACACCGCCGCGATGGCGGAGTCCCGGCCGCAGAGCCGGACCAGCGTACAGGCGTGCCCGAGGAGGTCCTCGGGCGTCTCCTTGTCCGGTCCGGGACGGAATGCGGTAACCAACCTTCACCGTCCTCACCAGTGGACACGATCTTCCACTGACCATCATGCGGCGGCAAGACGGTAACGTCCGTCCGTGAACGCACGGTTCGGCTGCGTCTGGTGACTCATCGGCCCACCGGCCAACGCCCGGCGGACGATGATGGAAGATGGGTCACGCATCCACCCACGGGAAGGACCCCCATGACCTACACCGGGAACGTCGACGTCGGCGGCCGTCCCGACGTGCGGGAGCTGCCGGGGCTGACGGTCACGAAGGTGGCGGTCGGCCCGTACGACAACAACGCCTACATCCTGCGCTGCACCGCCACCGGCGAGCAGCTGCTCATCGACGCGGCCAACGAGGCGTCCCGCCTGCTGGAGCTGATCGGCGACGGGCCCCTCGCGCGGATCGTCACCACGCACCGCCACCAGGACCACTGGATGGCGCTGAGCGAGGTGGTGCGCGCCACGAGCGCGCCCGTCGTGGCTCATCCCCGCGACGTCGAGGCGCTGCCGGAGCCGGTCACGGAGCCGGTCGAGCAGGGCGACACGATCACCGTAGGCCGCGCGTCCCTCGACGTCATCCACCTGCGCGGCCACACGCCCGGCTCGATCGCGCTGCTGTACGACGCGGGCGGCGAGCTGGCCGACCGCCCGCACCTGTTCACCGGCGACAGCCTGTTCCCCGGCGGCGTCGGCAACACCTGGGGCGACCCGACGCGCTTCAAGCAGCTGCTCGCCGACGTCGAGGAGCGCGTGTTCGACCGGCTCCCGGACGCCACCTGGTTCTACCCCGGCCACGGCAAGGACTCGACACTCGGCCGCGAACGCCCATCGCTCCCCGAATGGCGCTCCCGCGGCTGGTGATCAAGCGGCCCTGCGATCGGGACGGAACGCCCCGGCCGGAACAAGCGCTCGTGAGCATTCGTTGCTCCAACCACATTCGGGGCCGACACGGGAGACGACCATCCACGAACTTCAAGCGGTGGACCCGGGACCCGTCCTGTGCTACCCGGCGGGCTCCCTGGTGCTCGTCGCCGGCCTACCCGGCGCCGGCAAGACGACCCTGCTCGATCGCCTCTACGGCCTGCGCGGCGACGAGACGGCCCCCGTCCCCGCGGGCGACGTCCGCGTGATCGACTCCCGCCAGGCGCGCAACTGGTGGGCGCGGATCCTGCGCCCCGTGCCCGCCCGGCTGCGGACCCCGCTGATCCACGCCACCCACGTGTGGCGCATCGCCCGCGCGATCATCGCGGGCCACGGCGTCGTCGCGCACACCCGCGGCACCTGGCCGCACATCCTGCACCTGTTCGCCTGGCTGGCCCGCCGGCGCGGCCACTGGCTGCACCTCATCCTCCTGGACGTGGACCCCCGCACGGCCCGCGCCGGCCAGGTCGCCCGCGGCCGCGTCGTCACCGCCGCCACGTTCGCCCGCCACTGCCGCCGCTGGTACCCCCTGGTCGACCGAGCCCGCAAAGGCGCCCCCCTACCCCCCGCGAAGGGCGTCACCATCCTGGACCGCGAAGCCGCCGACCGCCTCAAGACCATCCACTTCATCTGACGGACGTCAGGCGACCTTGATGACCCCGTCCTCCCACTCGATCACCAGCGAGACCCGGGCCCCCAGTGCCGCCGCATAGGCCCGGATCGCCTCCATGTTGTGGATCCTGCCGCGCTCGATCTGGGAGACGCGCGCCTGGGACACCTCCAGCCGCTTGGCGACCTCCGCCTGCGTGAGGCCCCTGGCCACCCGAAGCTCTCGCAGGTGGTACCCGAGCACGTACGCCTCGGTCGCGTACCGCGCCGCCTCGTCACGCGCCGCCCACTCCTCATCGGTGACCTCAGGCTGAGCCGCCCGCCTCTTGGCCTTCGTCTCCCGCCAACTGACGGCGTCGCCGCTCATCGCCGGCCCCCTTCCAAGTTCTCCAGATGCTCGCGATAACGCTCCTCAGCCAGCGGAATCGCCTGCTCGTACCAGCGCTTCCACTGACCGGACTTATCACCGGCCACGAGGAGGATGGCTTCGCGAATCGGATCGAAGACGAACAGAATCCGCACCTCACTCATGCCAGTGGACCCAGGTCTGAGTTCCTTGAGATTGTGAACCGCGCTCCCCTGGATACGATCCACCATCGGCCGGCCGAGGGCAGGCCCGCACTCGGCCAAGTAGTCGATCGCCTTTTCGACAAGATCAGCACTTTCCGCATCGTTCTTGGACAGATCCAAGAACCAGCTTTCGACCTCCGGGTGCAGATTGATGTCCCACGTCATGCCGCACATATAAACGTACGCTTCTATCCATCCGCTGGCAAACCGTAAAAGGATCATCACCGAGAGTCCCCTCAGGTGTCCTACGCCCGCGGCCTCGCCGTGACGGTCATGCTCGTAGGCCGTCCCGATGTGCGCGGCGACCTGCCGGATAGGGTCGTGGGACACCGAGTGGACGGGAGGCGCGAGCATGGCGCAGCAGGTACGCGGGGTCGTCGCACCGGGCAAGGGGCAGCCGGTGCGGATCGAGACGATCAACGTCCCGGATCCCGGGCCCGGGGAGGCGGTCGTCGCGGTTCAGGCGTGCGGGGTCTGCCACACCGACCTGCACTACCGCGAGGGCGGTATCAACGACGAGTTCCCGTTCCTGCTCGGGCATGAGGCCGCCGGGGTGGTCGAGTCGGTGGGCGACGGCGTGACCGAGGTGGAGCCCGGCGACTTCGTGGTCCTGAACTGGCGTGCGGTGTGCGGGCAGTGCCGCGCCTGCCTGCGCGGACGTCCCTGGTACTGCTTCAACACCCACAACGCCGCGCAGAAGATGACGCTGGAGGACGGCACCGAGCTGTCCCCCGCGCTCGGCATCGGCGCGTTCGCCGACAAGACGCTCGTCGCCGCCGGGCAGTGCACGAAGGTCGACCCCGCGGCGAAGCCGGAGGTGGCCGGGCTGCTGGGGTGCGGCGTGATGGCGGGGCTCGGCGCGGCGATCAACACGGGCGGGGTCGGGCGGGGCGACTCGGTCGCGGTCATCGGGTGCGGCGGCGTCGGCTCGGCGGCCGTGCTCGGCGCCCGGCTGGCGGGCGCGGCGACGATCATCGCGGTCGACCTGGACGAGCGGAAGCTCACCACCGCGTCCTCGCTCGGCGCGACGCACACCGTCAACGGGAAGGACAAGGACGTCGTCGAGACGGTCCGGGAGCTGACCGGCGGGTTCGGCGCGGACGTCGTCATCGACGCGGTCGGCCGTCCGGAGACCTACGAGCAGGCGTTCTACGCCCGCGACCTCGCCGGGACGGTCGTGCTCGTGGGCGTCCCGACGCCGGAGATGCGGCTCGACCTGCCGCTCCTGGACGTGTTCGGGCGCGGCGGCTCGCTGAAGTCGTCCTGGTACGGCGACTGCCTGCCCTCGCGCGACTTCCCCATGCTCATCGACCTCTACCTGCAGGGACGCCTTGATCTGGACGCGTTCGTGTCCGAGACGATCGAGCTGGACGCCGTCGAGGCCGCGTTCGAGAAGATGCACCACGGCGACGTGCTGCGCTCGGTGGTGATGCTCTGATGCCGGCCCGTGTCGACCACCTGGTGACGTCCGGGACGTTCTCGCTGGACGGCGGCACCTGGGACGTCGACAACAACGTCTGGATCGTCGGCGACGACACCGAGGCGATCGTGATCGACGCCGCGCACGACGCGGGCGCGATCGCGGCGGCGCTCGGCGGGCGGCGGCTCGTGGCGATCGTGTCCACTCACGGCCACGACGACCACATCGACGCGGCGCCCGCGCTGAGGGCGCTCACGGGCGCCCCTGTGTTGCTGCACCCGGACGACCTGATGCTGTGGAAGCAGAAGCATCCGGACGCGTCGCCCGACGGCGACCTGTCCGACGGGCAGGTGATCTCGGTGGCGGGCACGGAGTTGACCGTCCTGCACACGCCGGGCCACAGCCCTGGCGCGGTCTGTCTTCACGCGCCTGACCTGGGGATGGTCTTCTCCGGCGACACGCTGTTCAACGGCGGCCCCGGCGCGACGGGGCGCTCGTTCTCCGACTTCCCGACGATCATCGACTCGATCCGCGAAAGGCTGCTGGCGCTGCCCGGCGGCACCGAGGTGCGGACGGGCCACGGCGACTCCACCACCATCGGCGCGGAGGCCCCGCACCTGGACGAATGGATCGCCCGGGGCCACTGACCTCTGGCCTCCGGTCCCGTTGTCGTCACCTCCAGGAGGGGCTGGTCAGGCCGTCGCGATAGGTTGACCGGTCGGTCAGTCAGGGAACGATCCATTCCGAACGGAGAACGGACCCGACCCCGCGGAGGTGGCCGAATGCAGAAGTTCGCCTGGCAGGACGGGGTGGCCTTCCTGGCCGGCCTCGTCGCACTCCTGGCCCCGGAACTGTGGGGCGACAACGCAGGTCAGCAGCCGCTCATGGTGCTCGGCGCGCTGCTCGCCATGGCCGGGCTCTACGCGCTGCTCGGCAGCGCGGGCCCCACGGCCTGGACGGCGACCGCGTTCGCCCTGCTGATCTTCGTCTCGCCGTGGGCGTTCGGGTTCGACGGCTCGGACGCCGCCGCGTGGACGGCATGGATCACGGGCGGTGTCGCTACTATCGTCGGCGTGTGGGGAGCCACCCAGGCGCGCGGCGGCGAGGCCGCGGCCTGATCGAGACTCCGGGACGGTCCCGGGCGCGCACGCGCCCGGGACCGCTCGGGCGTGCGGGGGGACGGTAGCCGATGAGCGAGCGGGCGGCCGATTCCCGCACCCGCATCCTGGACGCCGCCGAGGCGCTGTTCGCCGACCGCGGCTACGAGGCCAGCTCCACCGCGCGGATCGCCGGGCACGCGAACGTCCCGAAGGGCCTGGTGTTCCACTACTTCCCGCAGAAGATCGACGTCCTGGTGGCGCTGGTCGACGAGCGGACGTTCGTCGAGGAGCTGCCGGACGGCCCGGAGGCCGCGGTCGAGGCCGTCCCCGGAGATCCGGCGGGCACGCTGTCGCGGCTGGCCCGGCGGCTGCCGCTGCACGCCTCCCCCGCGATGCGCCGCATCCTGTTCCGCGAGGCCGACACGCACAAGTCCGTCCGGGAGCGGCTCGGGCGGCTGAACTCCGAGGTGTTCCTGCGGGCGCGCCGCGCGCTGGAGCTGGCCCATCCCGGCGCCCGCGGCGACCAGGCCCGGCTGGAGGCGGCCGCCGCGACGTTCACCGCCGTCCTGATCTACCAGGAGAACCTCGCCGGGCTCACCGGCCAGCACATCGATCCCGACGCCGTCGCCGAGCTGATCGCCCGCGCCCTCGGCACCTACTCCTAGGTGCGGATCGGGTCGAGTAGGCGGTGCGGGGAGCGCAGGATCACGCTGACCGGGTCGGTGCGGCGCCGCACGCCGGGGCCGGCGTGAACCTCCAGGTCTTCCGGGGGGACGTGGCGCTCGCAGGAGGCGCATGTCCCGTCCGGTCCGATGCGGGTGCCGCAGGCGATGTGGATGAAGTAGCGGGTCGGCTCGGACGACAGGTGGTCCTCGGCCCAGCGGGCGAGCGTGTGGACGACGGGCCACAGGTCCCGCCCCATCTGCGTCAGGACGTAGTCGTGGCCCTCCTTGGCCAGCAGGCCGGTCTCGACGAGTGACTGCAGGCGCGCGGACAGCACGGCGCGCGGGACGTCCAGATGGACGTGGAAGTCGTTGAACCGGCGCACGCCGTAGAAGGCGTCGCGGACGATCAGCAATGTCCAGCGCTCGCCCACGACCTCGAGGGCGCGGGCGAGGGAGCAGTCCTGCGCCGCGTAGTCCTTGCCGAGTGCCACGCGCACCACACTACCGCCCCGGCGGTTCATTGACCGAACCTAATCGTGCTACCGTCGCCCAGGTTGGTTCAATCACTGAACTTGTGGGGTGGGGATGACGACTCTCGCGACACCGCGGTCCGCGCACCGCGTGCCCGGCTCCACCGCCGCGCTGGCCGTGCCCGCCGCCGCGACGCTGCTGGCGCTCATGAACTACACGGCGCCGATGGCCGTCCTGGCGGACACGGCGCGCGGGCTCGACGCGGGCGCGACCGCCCAGATCTGGCTCATGAGCTCGATCAGCCTCGGTCTCGCGGCGGCATTGCTGGCCGTGGGCAGCCTGGCCGACGACCACGGCCGCAAGCGGATGTTCCTGATCGGCGCCGGGGTGCTCGCGGTGTCCAGCGTCGCCTGCGCCGTCGCGCCGGACGCGGGCGTCTTCGTCGCCGGGCGGATCGTCCAGGGCGCGGCGAGCGCGGCACTGCTGGCGACCGGGCTCGGCATCGTCGCCGCGTCGTTCGAGCCCGGACCGCGCCGCGCGCACGCCACCGGGGTCTGGGGCGCGATGCTCGGCCTCGGTATCGCGCTCGGCCCGATCGCCTCCGCCGGGCTGGCCGAGGCGGGCGGCTGGCGGCTCTGGTACTGGACGGCGGCGCTCGCGTCCGTGCTGCTCGGCGCGGCGGCGCTCGTCCTGGAGGAGTCGCGCGCCGCCCGCCCGCGCGGTCTGGACCTGCCCGGCCTGGCCACGATGATCCTGGGCGTGGGCGCCCTCGTCGCCGCGATCACGTGGGGGCGGACGGGCTGGACGCGTCCGGCCGTCCTGGCCCTGTTCGCGGCGGCGGCCGTGCTGTTCACGGCGTTCACCGCGATCGAGGCGCGGCGGCGGGAGCCGATGCTCGACCTGCGGCTGTTCCGCTGCCCCGCGTTCCTGCTGTCGACCGTCGGGGCGCTCGTCACCGGGCTCGCCGTGATCGGGGTCATGAGCTATCTCGCGACGATCATGGCGCTGGTGCTGGGCCTGTCCACGGTCGCGGCGGCGCTGGTCCTGGCGATCTGGTCGGGCCTGTCGTTCGCCGCGGCGCTGCAGGCCCGGCGGCTCCCGGCCCGGCTGCCCGCCGGGCGGCTGCTCGGCGCCGGGCTCGCGCTCGGCGCGGCAGGAGAACTCGCGATGCTCGGGCTGGCCCCGGGCGGCCACTGGTGGCGGCTCGTCCCCGGCCTGGCCGTGGCCGGGATCGGCAGCGGCCTCGCCAACGCCATGCTCGCCCGGCTCGCGGTGGAGAGCGTCCCGGCCGGCCGCGCGAGCATGGGGTCCGGGGCCGGCAACACAGCCCGCTACGTCGGCGCGTCGGTGGGCGTGGCGATCGTCGGGGCCATCGCGACGGGGTCGGGCACCGGGCCGTCCGACCTGGCCCACGGGACGAACGTCGCGCTGCTCGTGTCCGCGGCCGGCGCGCTCGCGGGCGCGGTCCTCGCGGTGGCGATCACGCGAGTTCCTCGATGAACGCGGCGAGCTGGGTGAGGTTGCGGCATTCGTACATCGGGACGAGCTCGCCGTAGCGGGACGCGGCCGAGTCGCCCGTGTCCCACTGGCCGCGGGGTTCGGGGTTGAGCCAGTAGGCGTGCCGGGCGCGGCGGACCATGGAGCGCAGGACCGGCAGCGCCAGGTCGCCGTAGTTGGAGCGGGCGTCGCCGAGGATCAGCAGGGACGTCTTGGGCGTGATCGCGTCGCGGTACCTCTCGTCGAACACCTTGATGGCGTGGCCGTAGTTGGAGCGGCCGGTGATCCAGACGAGGTCGGCCTCGGCGGCGAGGCGGGTCATGGCGTCCGCGACGTCCGTGCCCGGCGCGAAGAACCGGGTGATCTCGTCGGTGGCGTCGATGAACGCGAACGCCCGGACCCTGCTGAACTGCTCCCGCAGCGCGAACGTCAGCAGCAGCGTGAAGTGCGCGAACGCCGACACCGAATCGCTGGCGTCGCACAGCACCACCAGCTCGGGCCGGTGCGGGCGGCGCGGCCGGTGGCGGGTGGTGAGCGGCACTCCGCCGGTGGCCAGGGACGCGCGGACCGTCCGGCGGAAGTCGAGGCGCCCGCGCCTGCCGTGCCGCTGCTTCTGGACGAGCCGCGCCGCGAGCCTGCGCGCCAGCGGATGCACCTCGCGGCGCAGCGCGGCCAGCTCGTCCCGGCGGGCGGCGGCGAAGTCGAGCCGTTCCAGCGGCGGCCGGACGGCGAGCCGCGCGGTGCGTTCGACGCCGGTGTCCTCGGCGATACGGCGCCGCGCCTCGCCCGCGACGAGGTCCTCGAACCGGGCGATGCGGTCGCGGAACGTCCGGCGGGCGACCCGCTCGGCCATGCCGCCGCGCTCCTGGCCGGTGAGGACGGCGTCGAGCAGCCGCGCCATGAGCGTCCCGGGCGAGAGGGCGCGCAGCACGCCGGAGGAGAACCACGACTCCTGGCCGGGGGTCCGGCCGTACTCGGCGACGGCCTGGCGGGCGAACCGGCGGAGCCCGGCGTCGTCGCCGGACAGGAGGAGGTCGGCGAGCTCGTCGCGGCGGGCCTGGACCAGCGGGTCGAGGGGCGGCGGGACGGGGCGTCCGGCGTCGTCGAGCGTCCGGGGCGGGCGGTCCGGGCCGGGCGTGCTCCCGGCGCCGTCGCCGACCGCGGCGGGGAACCACAGGTCGAAGAGCGCGTCGAAGGTCGGACGGTGCTGCGGCCGCTTGACGACCGTCGCGGCGTAGGCGGCGCGCAGCGACTCGCGGTCGAGCAGGTCGACCGCCCGCATCGCGCGGACGGCGTCCAGCCCCTCGGCGACCGACACCGGCAGCCCGGCCCGCCGCAGCTCCGCGACGAACCCCGTGTGCCGATCGACGAGCGAAGCCATCAGCGCTTTCCGTGGGGGGCGACCCCCCACACCCCCCGGTTCGCTTCGCTCATCATGACAGGCCCAGTTCCTTCGCGGCGCGCTCCTGGTCGGAGACGTGCTTGAGGACGACGCCGAGCGTCCGGGCGACGGCGGCCTCGTCCAGGTCGTCCAGGCCGAGCGCGAGCAGGGTGCGCGCCCAGTCGACGGTCTCGGCGATCGACGGGGCCTTCTTGATCTCCAGGTCGCGCAGCGTCCCGACGGTGCGGACGAGCCGCTCGGCCAGCTCCGCCTCGATCCCCGGCACCTGCGCGAGGACGATGTCGCGCTCGCGGTCCGGCGCCGGATAGTTCAGGTGCAGGTACAGGCAGCGGCGCTTGAGGGCCTCCGACAGCTCCCGCGCCGCGTTCGAGGTGATCACCACGTACGGGCGGCGGACGGCGCCGACCGTGCCCAGCTCGGGAATCGTGATCTGGTAGTCCGACAGGACCTCCAGCAGCATGCCCTCCACCTCGATGTCGGCCTTGTCCGCCTCGTCGATCAGCAGGACGGTCGGGCCGGTGCGGCGGATCGCGGCCAGCAGCGGCCGCTCCAGCAGGAACTCCTCGGAGAAGATGTCGTCGTGGGTCTCCTGCCAGGCCCGGTCTGCGGGCGCGGCCTGGATCGCCAGGAGCTGCTTCTTGTAGTTGAACTCGTAGAGGGCGCGGGCCTCGTCCAGCCCCTCGTAGCACTGGAGGCGGATCAGCTCGGCGCCGGTCGCCGTCGCGACGGCCTTGGCCAGCTCGGTCTTGCCGACCCCGGCGGGCCCCTCGACGAGCAGCGGCTTGCCGAGCGCCTGCGCGAGGTACACGGTCGTGGCGATCGACTCGTCCGCGAGGTAGCGGACCTCCGCCAGCCTGCGGGCCGCGTCGGCGGGCGAGGCGAACGTTCCGTCGGTCATCCCTTGCCCTTCTGCGGATGCTTGCTACCTGCGGGGTACTCGGTGATTCGGTCCGGGGGGTGAGGCAGCCGGGGCCCGTCCTTGCCTATAACCGAATCATGACGACTCCACGGCTGCCACGCGACGATCTGAAGGCGGCGATGGCGGCCCGGCGCGAGCTGGGCCCCGACTACGACGACGCCTTCATCGAGACGGTCGTGGACCGCATCGAGGAGAGCCTCGACGCCCGCCCGGCCCCGGCCCCGCCCAGGCTCCGGCGCCGGGCGGCGGTGGAGCGTGCTCGCGGCGACGGGGATCACAGCCTGGCCATGGCGGTGCTGTCGCTGCTGGCCGCGATCCCGCTGAGCGCCATCTCCGCCATCAACGCGGGCCTCCCCGGCCTGATGTTCGCCCTGGCCGCGATCGTTCTGATCAACGTCACGTACACGTTCCGGCCGCGAGGCTGACGGCTCACCTGCCGGGCTCGGGGTCTCTCGGGAGGCCCAGGAGGCGCTCGCCGATGATGTTGAGCTGGACCTCGGTGGTGCCGCCGTAGATCGTCATCGCGCGGGAGAACAGCATGGCGCGGGCCATGATGCCGCTCTCCGCCAGCGGCACCTCGGTGGTGGCGGCGGCGCCCTGGGCGGCCCAGCAGTGGTCGGCGACGTCCTGGTTGAACTGGACGCCGAGGAGCTTGCGGACGCTGGCCTCCGCGCCCGGCTCCACGCCGTTCAGCTGCTTGAGGGTGGTGCGCAGGCCGAGGAGGTCGATCGACTGGCCCTGCGCGACGAGCGCGCCGACGTCCGGGGCGGTGACCGCGTCGACGTCCCGGTCGCGGAGGAACGCCAGGAGCTCGGGGACGCCCATGCCGAGGCCGCCGCCCGTCGCCAGCGACACGCGCTCGTTGGACAGCGTGTTCCGCGCGACCTGCCAGCCCTGGTTCACCTCGCCGACGACGCGGTCGTCGGGGACGAACACGCCGTCGAGGAACACCTCGTTGAACAGGGCGTCGCCGGTCAGCTCGCGTAGCGGCCGGACGTCCACGCCCTCGGACCGCATGTCGACGAGGAAGTAGGTGATGCCGTCGTGCTTGGGGGCGTCGGGGTCGGTGCGGGCGACGCAGAAGCCCCATTCGGCGTGCTGGGCGAGCGACGTCCAGATCTTCTGGCCGGTGAGCCGCCAGCCGCCCTCGACGCGCTCGGCCTTCATCGACAGGGACGCCAGGTCGGAGCCGGCGCCGGGCTCGGAGAACAGCTGGCACCACACGATCCGGCCCTGGAGGGTCGGGCGGAGGAAGCGCTCCTTCTGCTCGTCCGTGCCGTACCGGACGATCGACGGGACCAGCCACGCGCCGATCCCGATGTTGGGGCCCTTGACGTTGGCCGCCTTCAGCTCCTGCTGGATGAGGATCTGCTCGACCGGTCCGGCGGCGCGGCCCCAGGGCTTGGGGAGGTGGGGAGCCGTCCAGCCCTCGTCGCCCAGTTTGCGGTGCAGTTCGTCCTTGTCGGCGATGGCGGCCAGGCCGGCGATCTCGGCGCGGATGCGTTCGCGGAGCGGCTGGGCGTCCTCGTCCAGTTCGAGGATCACCTCGCGGCGGCCGCCGTCCAGTGCCAGCGCCGCGACCTTGGCGGCCCACTCCTTGGACGGGCCGAGCAGCGCCCGCAGCGTGGAGGCGCGGCGCAGGTAGATGTGGGCGTCGTGCTCCCAGGTGAATCCGATGCCGCCGAGGATCTGGATGGCGTCGCGGGCCGTCCGGACGCCCGCGTCGGTGGCGATGACGGCGGCGACCGCGGCGGCGAATCCGGCGCCGGGGGCGTCCTCGTCCAGGGCGCGGGCGGCGTCCCAGGCGGCGGCGCGGGCCTGCTCCAGCGCGATCAGGCTGCGGGCGGCCTTGTGCTTGACGCCCTGGAACTGGCCGATCGGGCGGCCGAACTGCTCGCGGACCTTCGCGTACTCGGCGGCGGTGGCCACCAGCCAGCCGGCGAGGCCCGCGGCCTCGGCGCCGAACAGGGCCGCGGCGAGATCTCGGACGTGGGCGGTGGTGACGCCGTCCAGGACGCGGTCGGGGCCGACGGGGACGCCGTTGACCTCGACGGCGGCTACGCGGCGGGTGCGGTCGAGGCTGGCGACGGGCGTGACCGTGGTGTCGGCGGCGTCGACCGCCACCCACCGGTCGCCGTCCACGGGGAGGATCAGGACGTCGGCGAGACCGGCGCCCAGGACCGTTCCGGACGTCCCGGACACGACGAGCGCGTCGCCGTCGCGGCGGGCGGTCAGGGCGCCGTCCAGCGCGACGGCGCCGGTCTTCGTCCCGTCGGCCAGGGCGGGCAGTAGTTCGGCGCGCACCTTGGGGTTGCCCGACGCGTCGATCACGGCGCTCGCCAGGACGGTCGGCAGGAACGGTCCGGGCGCGGCGGCGCGGCCCAGTTCCTCCAGGACGATCGCCAGTTCCAGGAGGCCGTAGCCCTGGCCGCCGTGCTCCTCGTCGAGGTGCAGGCCGAGCAGGCCCTGGTCGGCCAGCGGCCGCCAGAACCCGGGCCTGCTCTCCGCATCGGCGTCCAGGGCGGTCCGGACCGCCGCCGCCGGAATGTTGCGCTCGGCGAAGCCGCGCACCGAATCGGCGAGCGCCTCGTGCTCCTCGGTCAGCCCGATGCCCATGCCTCGACACCCTCCCTCGAACCACTGTTGATTCTCATTCTAGAACAGGGTTCGGTCGAGGGGGAGGTAAGGGCTCAGGCGTCGCGTGTCGCGGAGGCGTCCACTTCGTCCGCGGCGACCGGCGCCTTCTCGTCCACGGCGATCGGCTCCTTCTCCGGCGGCTTGCGGCCCACGGTGAGGCTCGCGACCGTGGTGGCGGCGAGCGTTCCGGCGATCACGGCCAGGGACAGCCAGATCGGGATCTCCGGCGCCCAGGACACGCCGTACTCGTGCATCGCGTGGAAGATCAGCTTCACGCCGATGAAGCCGAGGATGAACGCCAGCCCGTGCGCGAGGTAGACGAGCCGGTCGGTGAGCCCGCCGAGCAGGAAGTACAGCTGGACGAGGCCCATCAGCGCGAACGCGTTGGCGGTGAACACCAGGTACGGCTCGGTGGTCAGCCCGAAGATCGCCGGGATGGAGTCGACCGCGAACATCACGTCGGTGGACCCGATCGCGATCATCACGACGGCCATCGGGGTCATGTACCGGCGGCCGTTCCGGCGGGTGACGAACCGGGAGCCGTCGTAGTCGTCGGACGTCGGGATGACCCGCTTCGCCCAGCGCAGCAGGAAGTTCTCCTTGAGCTCTTCCTCGTCGCCGCCGCGGACCATCCCGATCGCCGTCCAGAGCAGGAACGCGCCGAAGACGAAGAAGACCCAGGTGAACGTGGAGATCGCGGCGGCGCCGACGGCGATGAACAGGCCGCGGAGCACGAGCGCGATCACGATGCCCGCCATCAGCACGGTGTGCTGGGCGTGCTTCGGCACCGCGAAGCGGGCGAGGATCACCATGAACACGAAGAGGTTGTCGACGCTGAGGCTCTTCTCGGTGACGAACCCGCCGTAGTACTCCGCCGCGTGCTGCCCGCCGGAGAACAGCCAGACCCCGGCGCCGAACGCCACGGCGAGGCCGATGTAGATCGCCGACCAGAACGCGGCGCGGCGGGTCGTGAACTCGCGCGTGTCGTTACGGTGGATCAGGAACAGGTCGGCGGCGATGATGGCCAGGATCCCAGCGATCGTGAGACCCCACACCAAGGGTGAGACGGACAAGGACGAACACCTCCAGCGGACATGAACGAGCGCTGGAGGTCTCTCCCGCCCGGGTACGAATCGACGTCCGCTGGGCCCCGGTCCCGGGCCGGTATGGACCGACCGTATTGACGGGAACCGTGCGCGGGGATACTCCCCTCCACTGCCCCCTACAACGCGATCTTCCGCGCCGGAGTTCCCGACGCGACGGATCGTTCAGATTCGGTCGTCCGCAAGCTCCAGGTAGAGGGCGGCGAGCTGGTCGACGGCGTCGTCCTCGCCGGGCAGCAGGGCCGAGCGCTGCGCGGCGGCGGAGGCGAGCCGGGCGGCGAGGGACGGGTCGTCCAGGACGCGGCTCACCGCGCGTTCCAGCGCGTCCGCGTCGCCCGGCGGGACGAGCAGCGCCGCCTCGCTCTCGGGGCCGTGCAGCAGCGGGCCGCCCGCGCCGCCGTTGGCGGGGCGCTCCCCCGCGCCGACCATGCCGGGGATGCCGCCGACCCGGGTCGCGACGAGGGGACGTCCCGCCCGCAGGATCTCCTGGACGACCAGCGGCTGCCCCTCCCACACGCTCGGGACGACCGCGACGTCGGACGCGGCCAGCAGGCCGGGGATGTCCGAGCGGCGGCCGAGCAGCCGGACGGGCAGGTCTTCGGCCTCGATGCGGGCGCGCAGCTCGTCCTCCAGCGGGCCGTCCCCGGCGATCGCGACGAGCGGCGGCGGGGTGCGGCCGGCCCAGGCGCGGGAGGCGTCCAGCAGGGTCGGCAGGCCCTTCTGCTCGGCGAGCCGGCCGACCGTGACGATCAGCGGCCGGTCCCCCACGTCGAGCTCCGCGCGCAGGTCGGCGCGGACGGCCGGGCCCGGCGGCGCCTGCGGCGGCGGCGCCGGGACGATCGCGTGCCCCACCGACCGGGCGCCGAGCGACCGCATCCGCTCCTCCAGGTCGGGCGACACCCCGAGGACGCGGGTCGCGCCGCGCGCGACGACGCGTTCGAGGGTCCCGTAGATGGCGGCGGTCCGCCCGCCGGTGATGACGGCGTTGTGCAGGGTCACGACCAGCGGCGGGCCGCCGCGGGAGAGGCGCATCGGGCCCGGCGCGATCCGCGCGCGCGCCGCCACGGCGAGGGCGCCGGCGCGGAGGCCGTGCGCGTGGACGACGTCCGCGCCGCTCAGCAGTGTCCGCAGCCGCCGCGCCGCCTTGACGTCGTTCAGCGGGCGGGGGCGGTTGGCGATGTCGATCTCGGCGAAGCGGACGCCGCCGCCCGCGAACCCGAACAGCTCCTCGGTCGAGGCGGGCCCGCACACCAGCACGCGGGCGCCGCGCCCGGCCAGGCGCCGGGCGGTGGACCGGACGTGCTTGCCGACGCCGCCCGCGACCGTCCCGAGGACGATCGCGACGCGCAGCCCGTCCAGCTCCCCCGTGTTGGACCTGACCGTTTCAGACATGGCGGGTGATCCTCCGGCTCAGGACGGCCCGCAGATCACGGCCGTCGATCACGAATGCGACGATCAGGAAGACGGCTCCGGCGGCGAGCGCGGCGACCATGCCGGTCCCGGCGCTGCGGAGCTCGCCGCCCGTCCCCAGGAGCGCGGCGACCGCGTAGCCGGCCGCGCCGCCCGCGGCGCCGCCCGCCAGCCCGGCGGCCAGCACGCGCGGTACCCCCGCCACGGCCGCGGCGCCCCGGGCGCGCAGGAGCGTTCCGAGCAGCAGCGCGCCCGCGACGGTCATCCCGGCCGCGTTGCCGATGCCGAGTGCCGCCACCACCCACTGCCGGTCGGCCGTCAGGACGAGCACGACGTCGGCGGCCATCACCACCAGCCAGCCCGTGACGATCGCCGCCGCGCCCATCCGGCCCCGGTGGCAGGCGAACAGGACGCGCTGGAGATGCGCGACGAGCCCGTAGCCGAGCAGGCCGGGCGCGAACGCGAGCACCGCGCGGGACAGCACGTCCTGCTGGTCGGGGTGGCCGGGGTTGAACACCGCGCCGATCGGCACGGCGACGGCGGCCAGCGCCGCCGCGCCCGCGCACGACACCAGGATCACCGCGCGGGTGGTGGACGCGGTGACCTGGTCGAACCGGTCCTGCTCGCCCGCGCTCATCCGCGCCGACAGCATCGGGAACGCGCTGGTCGCGATCGGCACGGCCAGGATCGCCCACGGCAGCAGGTAGATCGCCCAGGCGTACTGGTAGTTGGCGAGCGCGCCGCCCGTCCCCTCGTAGCTGAGCCGGACGACGAGCAGCGCCGACAGCTGCTGCGCCGCGACCGTCGCGAGCCCGGCGAGCGCGAGCCGCCGCACGCGCCGCGCGACGCCGTCCGGGAAACGGAGCGTCGGGCGCAGGCGGAGCTTCAGCCGCCATGCCGCGATACCGGCGGTGACGGCCATCGCGACGCCGCCGAGCGCGGTGCCGATCGCCAGGGTCAGCTCCGCGTCCAGCGGGAGGCCCGCCAGGTCGTTCTCATGGCCGCGGCCGAGCGGCGCGTACGCGACGTACGCGGCGATCACCACGAGGCTCGACATCAGCGGCGCCAGCGCGGGCGCGACGAACCGGCGGTGCGACTGCAGCAGCCCGTACAGGACGACCGCCATCCCGTACATCACCATCTGCGCCGACATGATCGCGAGCATGGTGGACCCGACGTCCACGATCTGGTTCCGCGAGCAGCCCTTCAGGTCGCCGCCGACCAGCAGCTCCATGATCGGGCGGGAGCCGAGCGCCATCAGCGCCGACAGCGGCACCATCAGCACGACGATCCAGGTCAGCAGCGCCGACCCGATCCGGCGGACCTGCTCGCGGTCGCCGCGCTCGGCCGGGCCCGCGAGGACCGGCACGACCATGCTGGCGAGCGCGCCGCCCGCGACGATCTCGTAGACGATGCTGGGGAACTGCGTCGAGGTGAAGTACGCCTGGCTGAGGCAGGACGTCGTGACGGTCTGGGAGAAGGCGTAGGTGCGGCCGAACCCGGCGAGCCGCGCCAGGACGGTGATGACCGCGATGACCACGGCCGCGCCGGCGAGGCCGCCGGTCAGGCGGCGCAGCACAGGGGACACGGTCGTCTGCGGGCTCACTCGTCGGGGTCGGGGGGCGGCGCTGCTAGGCCGGGTCGGCGGCGACGCCGTCGCCCGCCGGGCGGAACGCGTCGTCCGGCTTCTCGGCCTCCCCGGCGGGGGCCGGGACGTGCGCCGCGGCGGCGGGACGGCGGCCGAGCATGTCGATGCGGTTCAGCACCGGGTTGCCCGCGATGACCTTGGTGAAGCTGACGAACTCGCTGGCCGCGTTCAGCCCGGCGAGCCCGGCCAGGACGGCGAGGCGGGGCCCGCGCCCGAGCCGGGTCGCGGACAGGCCGAGCAGCGCGCCGAGCGCGTTGGCGCCGGTGTCGCCGAGCATCGCGCGCTCGCCGAGGTCTTCGGGCAGGAGCGCGGCGGCGGCGCCGAGCGGCGCGGCCACGACCGCCGAGCCGGACCTGGTCAGCGCGAGCGGCGCCCCGGTGATCAGGCCGACCTTGATGGCGCGCCCTGGGCGCAGGTCGAACAGGTTCATCAGGTTCGCGGCCCCGGCGATGATCGCGCCGTTGAGGAGGGCGTCGAAGGCGCGTCCCGGCCGGGACGGGGCGGGCGACCCGGCGATCGCGGCGGCGGCGAGACCGGTCGCGCCGATGCCGAGGATCTTGACCGCGCCGCTGGTGACCTCGCCGCGCGCGAGCGCGGCCAGATGGCCCTTGAAGCCGCGGGACGAGGACGACCCCGCGATGTCGTCGTACCCGCCGAGCAGCGCGGACCCGGTGCCCGCGAGCAGCGCGGCGGCGCGCATCCGGCCTTCGACGCCGGGCGCGAGGAACCCGGCCGCGGCGGCGCCCGCGACGACCGCGGGCCCCTCCAGCAGCGTGACCGGCTCGCCGCGGTGGTTGGTGCGGCCCCAGACCTCCTCGCCCGGGAGCCCGTTCAGGCCGGGCGGGCGCCGTGTCAGCGCGACGTAGGCGGCGCGCGCGGCGACGGCGCCGAGGCCCGCCCCGGCCAGCAGCCGCGCCGTCCGCGCGGCGCCGGAGGTGCTGCGCTTCATGAGGTGCTCCGCTTCATCTCAGGTCACCCGTTCTTCCCGGCCGGCGCCGGGGACGGCAGGTAGCCGCCCGCTCCGGCGCCCGTGCCGTACTGCCCGGACTTGCCGCTCATCTCGTTCTGCAGCGCCAGGATCGTCACGACCTGCCCGGAGGCGGTGTCCACCACGTCGACGGTGGAGACAGCGTCTTCGGCGTCGGAGTCACGCAGCGCCGCGATCAGCCCGCCCTCCTGCGCGGAGGTCGGCGGGCCACCGACGACGGTACCGCGCCCGGCGGCGTCGAGTGCGGCGGCCAGCGAGATCAGCGCCTTGTTGTCGTCGCCGCCGCCGTCGTAGGCGTACGGGGTGGCGGGGCCGATCATGACGGCGAGCGTCGCGTGCTGCCCGGGCTTGCCGCTCTCGGTGATGTACCCGGCCTCCTTGAAGGCGTTCAGGACGGCGCCGCCGGAGGCGTCCTCCCGGCCCGACTTGGCGGGGTCCTTGGTGACGAGCGCGCCCGCCAGGACCATGCCCGCCTTCTCGTAGGTGGTCGCGTTGCCGGGGAACTCGACGCCGTCGGGCTTCAGCTGCGTGGAAAGCTCCTCCACTGTGTTGCGCTGGTCGTCGCCGAAGAACTTCTTCTGGACGGTGATGCGCCCGGTGACGGCGGCGCCCGCGTTCTTGGCGAGCTCGCCGACCCGCTCGATGCTGTCGTCGCCCGCGCCGGGCGTCTCGACCAGCAGCAGCGACTGGCCCTTGAGCCGCTCGGCGACGATCTGCGGCGCCAGGCCCTGGGCGAACTTCTCCTGCCCGTTGACCTGGTCCTGCAGCTGGCGCTGCTGGTTGCGGGCCTGCTGGGCGGTCTTGGCCGCCGCGTTGGCCTGCTGGCGCAGCGTCTCGCTCACCGAGTCCGACAGCGTGGTGGAGCCGAGCACGATGCCGAGCGCCAGCGCGAGGAAGATCGCGACGATGGAGACGAGGTGGTAGCGGAAATCGATCACGTGAAGAGTCCGGTCAGCCAGAAGACGAAGGCGTGCCAGCGGTCGGCGAGCAGGGGACTGATGACGTCCCCCGCCGGGGACATGGCGACGGCGGTGACGATGGCGATGAACGCGCCGAGGACGAGGAACAGCAGCGACCAGGTGGAGATCCGGCTGCGGTAGAGCCGGGAGACGCCCTTGGCGTCCACCAGCTTGCTGCCGACCCGCAGGCGGGTGAGGAACGTGCTGGCCATGCCGGCGCGGCCCTTGTCGAGGAACTCGACCATGTTGGCGTGCGTGCCGACCGCGACGATGAGCGTGGCGCCCTTGTCGTCGGCGAGCAGCATCGCGATGTCCTCGCTGGTGGCGGTGGCGGGGAACGTCACCGCCTCCTGGCCCAGCTCGTGCACGCGCTTCAGGCCGGGCGCCCGGCCGTCCCGGTAGGCGTGCACGACGATCTCGGCGCCGCAGGTCAGCGCGTCGTCGGACACCGAGTCCATGTCGCCGACGATCATGTCGGGGCGGTAGCCGGCCTCCAGCAGCGCGTCGGCGCCGCCGTCCACGCCGATCAGCACGGGCCGGTACTCGCGGATGTAGGGCCGCAGGGTCGCGATGTCCTCGCGGTAGTGGTAGCCGCGGACGACGATCAGCGCGTGCCGCCCGGCGAGCTTGGTGGTGACCTCGGGGACGCCGACGCCGTCGATGAGCAGGTCGCGCTCGCGCTTGACGTACTCCATCGTGTTGGCGACGAACGCCTCCAGCTGCGTCGCGAGGCCCGCCTTCGCCTCGGTCAGCGCGGTGAGGACGCTCTCGGGCGTCTGCTCGGTGCCCTTGGCGACGACGTCGTCGCCCTTGTGCACGACGGCGCCCTCGACGCGGACCTGCTCGCCCTCCTGCAGCTTGGTGAAGATCTCGGGACCGACGTCGTCCACCAGCGGGATGCCGGCGTCCAGCAGGATCTGCGGGCCGAGGTTCGGGTAGCGGCCGGAGATGCTCGGCGCGACGTTCACGACCGCGCCGACCTCGCACGCCACCAGCGCCTCGGCGCTGACCCGGTCGAGGTCGACGTGGTCGATCACCGCGATCTCGCCGGGCTGCAGGCGCTTGGTGAGGTCCTTGGTGCGGCGGTCGAGCCGCACCGTGCCGCTGACCCCGGGAAGGCCGTCGTCCCGGGTCAGGCCGAGCGCGAGCACGCGCCGCGGCAGCCGTTGCGCCAGCCGGACGCGCCGCTCTGTGGTGGGTGACGGCTCGTTCATCACTTGCCATCCTGCCAGAGCACGGGACCCGCTACTGGAAACGACGAGTGTCCAGGCGTGTCCATTCACGTACTCTCTGTAGTTTTCGCGCGGTTACCGGTCAGCGCTCGGCGGCGGCCATGGCGAGGAGTTCTTCCGCGTGGGCGCGGCCGAGCTCGGAATCCTCCAGGCCGGCGAGCATCCGCGACAGCTCCCGGACGCGGCCGTCCTGGTCGAGGGCGGTGACGCCGCTGCTGGTGACCGTCCCGTCGTCGGACTTCTCCACCAGCAGGTGCCGGTCGGCGAACGCGGCGACCTGCGGCAGGTGCGTGACGACGATCACTTGCGCGTTGCGGGCCAGCCGCGCCAGCCGCCGCCCGATCTCCACCGCGGCCTTGCCGCCGACGCCCGCGTCGACCTCGTCGAACACGAACGTCGGCACCGGGTCGGCGCCCGCGAACACGACCTCGATCGCCAGCATCACCCGGGACAGCTCGCCGCCGGACGCGCCCTTGTGCAGCGGCAGCGGCTTGGCCCCGGGATGCGGCGCGAGCCGCACCTCGACCTCGTCGATGCCGTGCGGGCCGTACTCGCCCGTCGCGGTGACGGTGACGCTGACACGGGCGTGCGGCATCGCCAGCGCGGTCAGCTCCTCGGTGACGGCATCGGAGAACCGCTCGGCGGCGCGGGTGCGGACCTCGGTCAGCTCCCCCGCCTCGGCGGCGAGCCGCCCGGTCAGCTCGGCGTGCTCGGCGCGCAGCTCGTCGATGCGGTCGTCGTCGCCCTCCAGCTCGGTGAGCCGCGCCGCCGACCGCCGCGCCCACTCCAGGACCTCGGCGGCGGTGGCGTCCGTCCCGCCGTACTTGCGGATCAGCGCGGTCAGCTCGGCGCGCCGCTCCTGGACGACGGCGAGCCGCGCCGGGTCGGCGTCGACGGACTCGCCGTAGGCGGCGAGGTCGGTGCCGACGTCGTTGACGAGATAGCCGGCCTCGGCGAGCCGGTCGGCGAGCGCCGCCAGCTCCGGGTCGTGGTCGCGGACGGCGTCCAGCGCGTTGCGGGCCTGGCCGAGCAGGCTCGTCACGTTCGCGGCCTCGATCGCGGCGGACGGGTCGCCGAGCAGCGCCTCGTGCGCGGTGTCGGCGGCGCCGCGCAGCGCGTCGGCGTGCCCGAGCCGCTCCTCCTCGGCGGCGAGGTCGGCCTCCTCGCCCTCCTTCGGGTCGACCTTCTCGATCTCCTCCAGGCCGAAGCGGAGCATCTCCGCCTCCTGGGCGCGCTCGCGGGCGCGGGTGGTCAGCTCGTCCAGCAGCGCGGTGACCTGCCGGTGCCGCTGGTAGGCCGCGGTGTAGGCGCGCATCGGCTTGGTCAGCGCGGCGCCCGCGTACCGGTCGAGCGCGCCGCGCTGCCGGGACGCCTGCAGCAGCCGCTGCTGGTCGGACTGCCCGTGCACGGCGACCAGGTCGTCGGCCAGGTTGATCAGCACGTTCACCGGGACGGACCGGCCGCCGAGGAACGCCCGGGACCGGCCCTCCGCCGACACCGACCGGGTCACGATCAGCGCGCCGTCGTCCAGCTCGCCGCCGGCCTCCTCCACCCGCTCCACCACGCGCCCGCCGGGATCGACGATGATCCGGCCCTCGACGAGGGCGCGGTCCGCGCCGGGCCGCACCCGCTGCGGGTCGGCGCGCCCGCCGAACATCAGCCCGAGGCTCGTGACCACCATGGTCTTGCCCGCCCCGGTCTCCCCGGTCACGACGTTGAAACCCGGAGACAGGTCGAGAACGGCCTCGTCGATCACTCCGAGGCCCTCGATCCGCACCTCATCCACCATCGGACGCACCAGCGTCACAACCCTCCGCAAACAGATCCCGGATCAGTGTCCTCCGAAGGGGGCCGGCCCTCCGCACCCCCCGGGCGACTTCGTCGGATTAGTGCCAGTGGAGATTATCCCCTCTGATCGCCGGGCGCCTCCCCGCCGAGCGGCGGGGCGTCGGAGACCTGCGAGTCCCCCAGCGGAGGGGACGGATAGGCGGGCTGCCTGACCCGCCCGCGCCAGCCCGTGACGGGCAGCCCGAACTTCGTGACGAGCCGGTCGGTGAACGGGGTGAGGTGCAGCCGCGCGAGCCGCACCGGCTCGGCGCCGCGCCGGACCTCGACCCGGACGCCGGGCGGCAGGTCGAGCGTGCGGCGCCCGTCGCACCACAGCACGGCGCGCGGCGTGCCGGGCAGCACCTCCACCGCGACCAGCGAGCGCGGCGACACCACCAGCGGGCGCGCGAACAGCGAGTGCGCGCTGATCGGCACGACCAGCATCGCCTCGACCTCCGGCCACACGACCGGGCCCCCGGCGGAGAACGCGTACGCGGTCGACCCGGTCGGCGTCGCGCACACCACTCCGTCGCAGCCCCAGCTCGACAGCGGGCGCCCGTCGATCTCGGCGACGACCTCCAGCATCCGCTCCCGCTCGGCCTTCTCGATGCTCGCCTCGTTCAGCGCCCACGTCGCGCCCATGACGGTGCCGTTGAGGCGGGCGGTGACGTCGACGGTCATCCGCTCCTCGACGTCGTAGCGGCGGGTCACGACGCGGTCGACGGTGGCGGCGAGGTCGTCGCGCTCCGCCTCGGCGAGGAACCCGACGTGCCCGAGGTTGACGCCGAGCAGCGGCGTCCCGGCGGAGCGGGTCAGGTCGGCGGCGCGCAGGAGCGTCCCGTCCCCGCCGAGGACCATGACGACCTCGGCGTCCTCCGCCGCGGCCGCGCTGCTGGGCATGACGTCGACGCCCGCGGCGCCGATCGCGGCGGCCTCGCCGTCGAGGACCCGGACGCAGATCCCGGCCTCGCTGAGCCGCTCGATGACCAGCTGCGCGCTGCGCACCGCCTCCGGCCGCCCGGTGTGCGTGACGATCAGCACCGACCTCTTGCTCATGCTCTCGCCCCACTCCCCGCCGCGATCACGCGTACGGACATCTGGACGAACGTCCCACGGACAGACGTTCCCTGTTCGGACGCCTGCTGTACGCGGCGCGGGTCGAAGTCGATCATTGCGGGCCGTCCGCTATGGCCTTGGCGAGGTCGGCCTCGTCCAGTGGCGGGGCCTCAGCGTGCAGCCACAGGAAGTACTCCACGTTCCCGGACGGGCCGGGCAGCGGGCTCGCCGTCACCCCGCGGACTCCGAGGCCGAGTGTCTGCGCATGGGCCGCGACGCCCCGCACCGCGTCGGCGCGCAGTTCCGGGTCGCGGACGACACCGCCCGCGCCGACCTTGTCCTTGCCGACCTCGAACTGCGGCTTCACCATCATCGCGAAGTCGGCCCCGGGCGCCGCGCACGCGCGCACCGGCCCGAGGACGAGCTTCAGCGAGATGAACGACAGGTCGCCGACGACGAGGCCGGGCGGGGTGTCGCCGAGCATGCCGGGGGTCAGGTCGCGGATGTTCGTGCGCTCCAGGACGGTGACGCGCTCGTCCGTGCGCAGGGACCAGGCGATCTGCCCGTAGCCGACGTCGACCGCGTACACGTGCGCGGCTCCGGCGCGCAGCAGGACGTCGGTGAACCCGCCGGTGGACGCGCCCGCGTCGAGGCACACGCGGCCTTTCACGTCGAGGCCTTCGAACGCCGCGAGGGCGCCGGCGAGCTTGTGGCCGCCGCGCGAGACGTAGTCGGGGCCGTCGTCGGCGTCGGCCACGACGATCGCGGCGCCGGTCTCCACCTGCGTGGCCGGCTTCTCCGCCGTCCGCCCGCCGACCCGGACCCGCCCGTCGCCGATCAGCCGGCCCGCGTGCTCGCGCGAGCGCGCCAGGCCGCGCCGGACCAGCTCCGCGTCCAGGCGGCGCCTAGCGCTCATCGGCCCGGCTCATGGACGCGGGCGCAGCGCGTCGGGAAAGGCGGGCCGCGCCGGCTGCGGCACCTGCGGCACCTGCGGCGGCTGCGCGGGCCCCGGCTCGTCCTGGTCGGCGGAGGCGAGGAGTTCCTGGAGCCGCTGGTGGACGTCCTCGTAGATCTCCACGTGCTCGGCGACGGGCCGCGCGCCGAGCTCGCCGAGGCGGGCGACGGCGGCGTCCACCCGCGGGTCGCCGGTCGGGTCGGGCGGCGGGACGGCCGGGAACTCCGGCTCCTCGGGGGCGGGCGGCGCCTGCGCCGCATGCTCCGCCGCCGGGACCGCCGGCTCCGCCGCGGCCTCGTCGGACATCACGTTCACCTCCTGGTGGACCCTCCGCGCCCGCGGACGAGTCGCCTCCGCCTCATCCCGAACGCTACCGTCCCTGAACGACATCGTTGTCGAGGGAACGGGGAACGGCCTGACCATGGCGAACGAGGAGGAGTGCCGCGCGGCGCTCGGCCGCATCGCGGCGCGCCTGGCGGAGGTGGACGCCGACCGGCTCGCCGAGCACGTGGTCGAGCGGACGATCAGCTGCCACGTCCCGGACCTCGGGCTGGTCTACCGCACCCGGGTCCACGCGGGCGGGCTCGACCCGTTCGAGCTCGACGGCGACCCGCGGGACGCGCAGGTCCGCCTCACGGTGAACAGCGACGACCTCGTCGCCATGGCCGCCGAGCGGCTGAACCCCACCAAGGCGTGGGCCGAGGGCAGGCTCAAGATCGAGGCCAGCATCTTCGACCTCCTCCGCCTCAGGAAACTTCTGTGATCTAAAGCCCGAGAGCCTTCAGCGGCGCGGTGAGGGCCTCCGTGGGCGGGGGTGTGTCGGATTCCCAGGCGGCGGAGGCCAGGGCGCGCAGGCCGTCGTAGGGGTCGCCTGATCCGTCGATCGTGAACGCTTCGCCGTCGTGGCGGGCCGTCCAGCCGCGGCAGTGGTGGGCGCCGCCGTCCCGGACGATCCCCGGGTGCGGGACGAGGAGGCCGGTCAGGTCAGGGGCCAGGTAGGTGGGACGGCGGTTCGGCGGGGCGGTGAGGGCCTGCATGGGGTCGGTGACGCCGGTGAACACCAGGAGGCTGTCGGCGTCGCCGTTGCGGGCTCCCTCGATGTCGGTGTCGAGGCGGTCGCCGACCACGAGCGGGCGCCGCGCGCCGGTGCGCAGCACCGACTCCTGGTGCAGCGGCCGTTCGGGCTTGCCGGTGACGATCGGCTCGACGCCGGTCGCGGAGCTGATCACGCGCAGCAGGGAGCCGTTTCCGGGATGCGGGGGGCCGTCGCCGCCGGGGATGGTCAGGTCGCCGTTGGAGCCGACGAACAGCGCGCCCCTGGCCACGGCCTGCGCGCCTTCGGACAGCAGCCCGTACCCGATGTCCGGGTGGAAGCCCTGGACGACGGCGGCGGGCCGCCCGGACGCGGTCGACACGGGGCGAAGGCCCTGCGCGTACAGGGCGTGCCGCAGGCCCATGCCGCCGACCACGAGCACCTCGGACCCGGCGGGCAGCCGCTCGGCGAGCAGCCGGGCGGCGGCCTGGGCGGAGGTCACCACGTCGTCCGCGTCGGCCGGGACGCCGACGTGGGTGAGCAGTTCCGCGACGGCGGACGGGGTCCGCGAGGCGTTGTTGGTCACGAACGCGAGGCGCTGCCCCGCCGCGCGGGCCTTGGCGAGCGACCCGGCCGCCGCCCGGACGGGCCTGCGGCCGATGTAGACGACCCCGTCGAGGTCGAGCAGGGCGACGTCGTACGCCTCGCAGAGGGGGCGATCGCTGTTCTTCAAGAAGTTCGTCATCTCCGCTTTCAGCGCCGGAACTTGAGGGTGGCCCTGGCGTGCTGGAGCGCCTTCGCGTAGTCGCGGTTCTCGGGACGCATCGCCGCGGCGAGCGCCAGATGCTCCACCGCGCCCTCGAAGTCGCCCAACCGGCTGAGGGCCAGCCCGAGCCCGAACCGGGCGTAGTCTTCGGCGGGCTCCTCCTCGACGATCCACCGGAAGCTCTCGGCCGCCGCGTCGTACTGCCGCACCCCGAACTGGGCGCGGGCGAGCGCCTCGCGGATGCTGTGCGAGCGGGGCTCGGCGTCGGCGGCCCTGGTCAGCAGCTGCAGCGCCGCTCCCGCGCTGCCCGACCTGAGCAGCTCCAGCCCGCGCGTGTACCACTCGTAGACGCCGCCGGCGGGCTGGTCGGCCTGTGCGCCGGGACCGTCCCGCGGGGAATCCTCCGGCCTTTCCGACCCTTGATGATTCACATGGACCTCCCCTCGGAATTCGACCGTACCCGCCAGGCAGCCGGACGCCCTCCGACCATTAGCATGCCCAGAATGGACGACGACCTCCCCTCCGGAACCGATCCGGACGGGCTCGATCTGGGCGGATTAGGCCCGGACGGGCTCGGCCCGGAGGAGTTCAGCGCCCGCGTCTTCGGGACGTCCGGGCCACGGACCGGCGGCGGCCTGGAGCTGGCGCCGTTCCGCGGCGTGCGCTTCGTCCCGGAGGTGGCCGGCGATCCGGCGGCGGTGACCATGCCCCCCTACGACCTGATCGACGACGCGGCGGCGACGCGGCTGCTGGCGGGCGGCGGGCACAACATCGTCCGGCTGAACCTGCCGCGCGCGGCCGGGGAGAGCTACGACACGGCGGGCCGGCGGCTGCGCCGCTGGCTGGACGAGGGCGCGCTCACCATCGACGCCGACCCGGCCCTGTACGTCTACGAGGCCGCCGACGGCGAGCGGGTGTTGCAGCGCGGCCTGATCGGCGCCCTGGGGCTGCGCGCGGAGTCGGACGGGGTCGTCCTGCCGCACGAGAACGTCTTCCCGGGGCCCGTCCGCGACCGGCTCGCGCTGATGACCGCCGCGAACGCCAACCTGGAGCCGATCTTCCTGGTGTACGAGGGCGGCGGCGACGCGGCGCGGATCGTCGACGAGGCGACCGCCGGGACGCCGCTGATGGACTTCCTCGCCGACGACGGGCTCACCCACCGGCTCTGGCGCATCGCCGACCCCGCGCTGCACGCGCGCGTCGCCGCCGACCTGCGTGACAGGCAGGCGCTCATCGCGGACGGCCACCACAGGTACGCCACCTACCGCGCGCTGCAGGCGCGGCACCGTTCCGGCGGCGACGGGGCCGGGCCGTGGGACGCCGGGCTGGCGATGCTGGTCGACTCGACGCGCTACCCGCCGAACCTGGACGCGATCCACCGCGTCCTGCCCGGCCTCCCGCCCGGCCAGGCCGTGGAACGCGCGCGCAAGGTGTTCCGCGTCACGGACTTCGTCGACGAGGCCGCCGCGCTGGAGGCCCTGGCCGGGGCGCCGCGTCCCGCGTTCCTGCTCGGCGGCGGGGACGTCCTGCACCTGCTGACCGACCCCGATCCGGGTGCGCTGGGCCGCGCCATGCCGTCCGGGCACTCGCCGCGCTGGCGCGGGCTGGACACGGCCGTCCTCGACCATCTGCTCATCGGGAACGTGTGGAACGTCCCGGAGAACGAGAACGCCATCGACATCGTGCACCACGACGCGCCCGCCGCACTCGCCCGCGCGCGGCGCACCGGCGGGACGGCCGTCATCCTGAACCCGCTCAAGGTCGAGGACGTCCTGGCCGTCGCGGGCGAGGGCGAACGCGTCCCCCGCAAGTCGACCTCGTTCGGCCCCAAGCCCCGCACCGGCCTGGTCCTGCGCCTCCTCGACCTCGATCCGTGAGGAAATGATGGACACGACGACCACGATCACGCCGCTCGGCGGGGACGTCTACGAGATCGACACGCGGATGGCCGGCTACACCGGCATCACCGCCGGATACCTGATCCTGTCCGACCGGCCGTGCCTGGTGGAACCGGGCACGGCCGGCTCGGCCCCCGTCGTGCGGCGGGCGCTGCACGAGCTGGGCGTCGGGCCGGACGATCTCGCGTCCGTCGTGGTGACGCACATCCACCTCGACCACGCGGGCGGCGTCGGGGACATCGCCCGCATGTACCCGGGGGCGGAGGTCGTCGTCCACGAGAAGGGCGCCCGGCACCTGGCCGACCCGGAGCGGCTCATGCGCAGCGCCCGGATGGTGTACGGCGACAGCCTCGACACGCTGTTCGGGGAGCTGAAGCCGACCGACGCGGCGCGGATCCGGGCCGTCGAGGACACCGGCGCCGTCGACCTCGGCGGCGGGCGGCGGCTGGAGTCGCACTACTCCCCCGGCCACGCCAAGCACCACGTCGGCCTGATGGACTCGCAGACCGGCGACCTGTACGTCGGCGACGCCGCCGGGATCTACATCCCCGAGACCGCGGACGTGCGGCCCGCGACACCGCCGCCGGACTTCGACCTCGACACCGCGCTGACCTCGCTCGGCCTGTTCCGGGCGCTGGGCCCGCAGCGGCTGCTGTTCGCGCACTACGGGCCCGTCGCGGAGGTCGGCGAGACGCTGGAGCGGTCGGCGGAGGAGCTGCGGATCTGGGTCGACACCGTGAAGGACGCCCGCGACCAGGGCCTCGACCTCGACCACGCGGTCGCGATGGTCGCCGACCGCACCAGGGACCGCTACGCCATCACGCGCGACGACGCCGACCCGGAACTGGCCGCCAAGTACGAGGTGCTGAACAGCGCCGAGAGCAACGTCGCGGGCATCATGCACGCCCTGGACAGGCACGCCTGACGGCGTCACCCGCCCTGCGGGGGCTCCTCCTCGCCGTCCGGTTTCGGCTCCAGGAAGAGGGCCGGTGCGGTCGGGGCCTGCTCGTCCGGGGTCTCCACGGGCTCGGGTTCGGCGGGCCTGAACTCGATGTCGACCGGCGACGCGTCCTCGGCCACTTCGGCCACTTCCGCCGCTTCCGCCGCTTCGGTCTCCCCGGCTTCCACGGTTTCTGCCACTTCGGTCTCCGCGGCGTCCCCGGTTTCGGCCGTTTCCTCCACATCCTCGGCGTCTTCGGTGTCGAGGATGTGGAGGCCCTCGATCTCGGCGTACCGCTCGGCGGCGTCGGTCTCGCCGTCCCGGTCGGCCGCGGCGGCGCGCGCGAACCAGTCGGCCGCCTCGCTCGCGCGGCCGGCCTCCGCCAGCGCGTCCGCGTAGGCGTAGAAGAGGCGCATCGACCACGGGCGCCACCGCCGGTCGCGGAGCTCGGGGATCTGCAGCGTCACGACGGCCGCCTCATGCTGCCCGAGGTCGCGGCGGACGCCCGACTCCACGATGCGCAGCTCGACGCGTCCCATCGGGTCGAGCTTCGCGGCCTCCGGCGACTTGATCAGGTCCAGGGCGCGTTCGGGACGGCCCAGCCCGCGCTCGCAGTCGGCCATCAACGGCAGGTATGCGTCGTCGCCCGCGCTCAGCCGCCGCGCCGCCCGCAGCTCCGCGAGCGCCTCGGCCCATTCGCCCGCGTGGTAGGCCGCGATGCCCGCCGCCTCCCGGACGATCCCGACCCGCGAGGCGAGCCGCCGCGCCGCCCGCGCGTGCTTGTAGGCCTGCTCGGGCTCCTCCTCGGCGAGCCGTCCCGCCATCACCAGGTGGCGGGCGACCTTGGCGGCCAGGTCCTTCGGCAGCGTGCGCAGCTCGATGCGCGCGTCGGTGTCCAGCTCCTCGCCGGTGACGTCGTCGGGCAGGAGCGGGTCGTCGTGCACCGGTGCCGGACGTTCACGCTCGTCGAAGCGCGCCCGCCGGTCGTCGCGGTTGCGGGGCGGGCCCGAGGGGCGTCCGCCGCCGCGCCGGTCACGGTCTCCCGGACGTCCTTCGCGCTTGCCCTCGAACCGGCGTCCGCCGCCACCGCCGCCACCGCTTCCGGGGCGCCGCTCGCCGCGGCCGCCGCCGCGCTCGTCACGGTCTTGGAACCGGCGGCCCTGGGGGCGTCCCTCGTAACGGCGCTCGCCGCCCTGGCCGCCGCCCGTCCGGGGACCGCCCGGACGCCCTTCGCGACGCGGGCCGCCGCCACCGGCAGGCCGCTGGCCGCCCCCTGACCAGCGCTTCTGGCCCTGGCTCTGGCCCTGGCCGGTGCGCGGGCCTCGGGGGCCGGCAGGGCGGCCTTCCCGGCGGTCGTCGGAGCGTCCGTCACGCGGAGCGCCGCGCCGGTCGCGGTCGTCGGAGCGCTTGAACGGACGGCCTGGCGCGCGGTCGTCGCGCTTGCCGCGCGGCTCCCGGTCGGTCCGGCCCCGGTCCGAACGTTCGCGGTCTCGGTCCCGGTCCTTCCAGCCGCCGGTGGCCGGACGTCCGCGGTCGCCGCGCTTCGGACCGCCCGCGCGGAACCCGCCCGATTTCGGAGCGCCCGATTTCGGGGCGCCTGATTTCGGGGCGCCTGATTTCGGGGCGCCCGCTCTGGGGCCGCCTGTGCGGGGACCTCCTGCGCGGGGTCCTCCTGCGCGGGGGGCGTTTCCCCGAGGGGCGCCGCCCTTGCGTGAGCCGGGGCCTCCGGGCCCGCCACGGGCGTCGCCCCCACGGCGGGCGGGCGGTGTCCGCCTGCCGTTGTCGCCCCGCCGCTCACGGTCTTCACCGCCGCGGGCGTCGTCTTCCGCGCTCATCACGTCCGTCACTGTTCTCGAAGATGGTTCGTGGATCCTTGCAACCCTTGCAGCCTACTTTGCGGCTCCACGACATGCGCCGAAGGCGACCCGGAATCGAAGCGCCCCGGCCGCCGCGGCGATGTGCGAAAGAGTGAGAAGAATCATCACGCGGAAGGGGACCGCCGCGACGCTTTCGCGGCCATTCCCGCCGAATACAGCCGACCGGTCATTCCATCAGATCCGGCCCGATTGTCAAATCGGACCTTTCTCAAAATATCCCGCAAGATCGGGCGCGGCCGGTTAAGCTACGCGCTCCGGGCCGTCACGTCAAACCGCCGCCCGGCGCTGCCCGCGCCGGAAAGTTCCTGCAGCTTGGCGGGAACTTGACGTGCCCGGCGATCATCTACCTACTTGGATTACCCAGCCCACACACGGAGGTTCCTCCATGGCCTACCCACCCGCGCCACCCCCCACCGGCCCCGAGTACGGCGCGAGCGCCCCGCCCCCGAACTACCTCGTCTGGACGATCCTGGCGACGATCTTCTGCTGCATCCCCTTCGGGATCGTGTCGATCGTCTTCTCCACGCAGGTCAACTCCAAGTGGGCCGCCGGGGACCAGGCCGGCGCGTACAAGGCGTCCAAGAACGCCAAGACGTGGCTCACCGTGACCGTGGTCGTGGGCCTGGTCGTGGGCGTCCTGTCCCTCATCTACAACCTCTCGATCGCCAGCAGCTGAGCCGTGGAGCCGGTCCGCCGGGCCGCCCCGCTCCGGCCGGGCGGGCCTTCGTCCGAAATCCGGGGAGAGCCCCGCGACCGCGGCGCGGTCGCGGGGGCGCTCCGCCTGTTCCGGCCGGGCGCCGTCCTGGTCCTGGCGGTCGCGGCGGTCTCCTATGTCGCCGCGGTCGACCCGAACGAGGACGGCCACTACCCCACCTGCCCGTTCCTTGCGGTGACCGGGCTGCAGTGCCCTGGCTGCGGTTCGCTGCGCACCATCAACGCCCTCGCCCATGGCCGTGTCGACGACGCCCTCGGGCTGAACGTCCTCACCGTCGCGGCGCTTCCGCTCCTGGCGTTCTTCTGGCTCCGGTGGACGCTGGCACGGGCCCGGGATCGCCCCACCCGGACGAAGGTGTCCCCTCCCGCGCTGATCTGGGCGCTCTTCGGGGCCGTCCTGCTGTTCTGGCTGGTGCGCAACCTGCCGTTCGGCTCCTTCCTCGCCGCGTGACCCGCGGCCCCAGCCTGCACGCGCTCTCGCGCCGCCGCGTCAGGTGACGGGAACGATCTTCGCGCTGGTCAGTCGGCCTGCCTCGACGTCGAGCAGGCCGATGGTGCCGTGCGGCTGGCGGCGCCGGTCGGTGGGCGATCCGGGGTTGAAGATGCGGACGCCGTCGCCGGTCTCGTCCAGCGGGATGTGCGAGTGCCCGAAGACGACCAGGTCCGCGCGGGGGAACCAGCGGCGCATCCGGGCCGTCCGGCCGCGGGCCTGGCCGCTGTCGTGGACCATCGCGACCGCGAGCCCGTCGAGGTCGAGTTCGAGGCGCTCCGGTGCGCCCCAGGCGGCGACGTCCGGCCCGTCGTTGTTGCCGAGGACGGCGTGGACGGGTGCGAACGCGGCGAGCTCGTCCAGGACGGACGCCGTGCACACGTCGCCCGCGTGCAGGATCACGTCCGCGCCGCGCAGGTGCTCGGCCACCCGCGACGGGCACGCCTTCCAGCGCCGGGGCGCGTGGGTGTCGGAGACGACCACCGCTCTCATGTGTCCCATTGTGGTCTGGACGTCGGCCACATCGGCCGCCGGGCACGATTCCCGGAGGGTGAATTTGCCACGGCACGCTCTGCACAGCGGTGGGAAACAACTGTAAGCACCGTGTCATTACCTCGTGCTGACGCGCGGAGTTAGGCTCGTAATTCCTCGCGATTCGTCCAGAGGGATTCCGGCCGTACGCCCCCGGTCGTTTCCGACGCGGCGACCCAGCACCGCGAGGACAGTGGGACGACCGGGTCCCGAGGTGGATACCACTCCCTTGCACCGGCCCCGGGACCCGGCCGCTCCCACGCCCGGTCAGTGCGCGGCGACCGCGCCGCCCGTCGTGGGGAGGCCCGCGGCGCGCCACGCGCGGAAGCCGCCGATGACGTCGGTGGCGCGGGTCAGCCCCAGGTCGTGCAGGGACGCGGCGGCCAGGCTGGAGGTGTAGCCCTCGGAGCACAGCACGATGACGCGCAGCCCGTGCCCGGTCGCCTCGGGAAGCCGGGCGTCGGACGCGGGGTCGAACCGCCATTCGAGGACGTTGCGTTCCACGATCAGCGCGCCGGGCACCTCGCCCTCGGCGGCCCGCTGGGCGGCGGGGCGGATGTCGACCAGCACCGCGCCGTCGAGCGACTCCGCGTGGGCCTGGGCCGGGTCTATGCGTTCGAGCCGGTCACGGGCGCCGGCGAGGATCTCCGCGATGGTTCGTGCCATGGGTCAAGCATGGCATCTCCGCAGGTCTCAGCCGGTGAGCCGCGCCTCCGCCGCGGCGATGACCTCCTGGATGCGCAGCCCGTGGGCGGCGTCGAGCGGGGGCCTGGGCCCGCCGCGGACGGCGGCGGCGAACTCGGCGGCCATCACCGGGAACGCGTCGTCGTCCAGTTCGCTCCAGTCGATCCGCGCGGTGCCCTTCCGCCCGTAGACCTCGATGTGCGGCGGGACCTGCTCGTCCTCCCGCGCCATCGACAGCGACGCCTGGCTCGTCGCGCCGCCCTCGTGCTCCAGCGTCAGCGCCACCCAGGCCAGCCGGTCGCCGTGCGCGTGGACGGCGGTGATCCGGCCGAGTGCGGCGTCCAGCAGGTCGATGATGTGCGGGCCGTAGTCGAGCAGCGGGCCCTTCTCCAGCCGCCAGGGGGTGGCGAACGGCCCGCCCTTCAGCCCCGAGGTGATGAACGCGCCGTGCCCGCCGAACGGCTCCAGGGACCGCGCCCGCTCGACGAAGGCGCGGGCGGCGCGCGAGTAGCGGAGGCTGAACACCATCTGCGAGACGACGCCCGCCTCGGCGACGGCGGCGGCCAGGCGGCGGGCGCCGTCCAGGTCCATCGCGAGGGGCTTCTCCAGCAGGACGGCCTTGCCCGCGCGGGCGGCGCGGGCGGCGAGGTCGGCCTGCACGTCCGGCGGGACGCAGAACGCGACGGCCTCGCACGCGTCGAACAGCTCCTCGATCCGGGCGAACGCGGGCGCGCCGTGCTCGGCGGCGAGCCGGGCGGACGCGTCCGGCCGCCGCGCCCACACCCCCGCCAGCCGCGTCGCCGGCCCGGCCGCCAGCACGGGCGCGTGCACCATCCCGGCCCAGGGACCCGCGCCGACCAGACCCACCGCCACAGCGTCGCTCATGGGGCAAACCTAGACGATCTACGCGGCTGCCCTGAGCGTGGGTCAGCCGAGCTGGACGCCGAAGAACAACGCGGCGAGCGCCCCCAGCATGCCGAGCGCGCCCCAGGCGGCGAGCCCGGCCTTGGACGTGGCGCGGGCGTGCAGGAACGCGGCGACCCCGGACAGCAGCACGAACACCAGCTTCACCTCAAGCGTCCGCTGCGCGGCATCGCCGAGGTCGCCCGCCGTGAGGTTCCAGATCCCGGTGAGCACGAGGACGCCGAACGCGGGCCAGGCGACCAGGTTGAAGCGGCGCGCGGCGACCTTGGTGACGCCCTCGTAGCCGCGCAGCGCCGGGACGAGCGCACCGAGCGTGATCTGCCCGCCGACCCAGATCGTCGCGGCTAGCACGTGCAGGAAGATCCGGACGTCGGCGGCGGTGACGGCGAGCACGAGTGGGCCTCCGGGCTGCGAGTACGGGGTACGGGGTCGCGGTTGACGGGACGCTATCGCCCGCCCGCGCCCGATCCCCCACCACCCCCGGCCCGGCGGACGACCGTGGCCGTGAACACCGCCGCGGCCGCCGCGACGATCGCGAGCAGCCCGAGACCGGCGGCGTAGGAGCCGTAGGCGCCGTAGATCGAGCCCATCACCAGCGGCGGGACGAACCCGCCCAGGCCGCCCGCCGCGCCGACCACGCCGGTGACCGCGCCCACCCGGCCGGCCGGGGCCAGCTGCGCGACCAGCGCGAACGTCGCTCCGCTGGCGGCGCCGAGCGCGGCGGCCATGGCCAGGAACGCGATCGTCCCGAGCGGCATCAGCGGCGGCGCGAACGCCTGGACGGCCGCGCCGGCGACCGTCACGGCCAGGGACACGAGCATCACCTGCACGGCGCCGACGCGGTCCGACAGCCAGCCGCCGACCGGGCGCATCACCACGGCGAGCAGCACGAACCCCGCCATCCGGTTCGCGGCGTCCGCCTGTGAGAGGCCGTACTGCGTCTTCAGGTAGGTCGGCAGGTACACCGAGAACGCCACGTAGCCGCCGAACGCGACCGCGTACAGCGCCGACATCTGCCAGGTGACGCCCATCCGCAGCGTCCCGGCCAGCCGCTCGGCGAGGGGTTCGGAGGGCGGCGTCCGCCCGGGCGCCTCCCGCAGGACGAGCCAGGCCACCACCGCGTACACGGCGAGCAGGGCGGCCATCACCTCGAACGGGAACTCCATCCCGTAGCGGTCGACCTCCTTGACCGTGGTCAGCGCGCTGATCGCGGTGCCGCCCATCCCGGCGCCGAACACGCCGATCGCGAAGCCGCGCCGCTCCGGCGGGAACCACGCGTTGACGAACGGGACGCCGACCGCGAACGCCGTCCCGCCGACGCCGAGGAAGAACCCGCCCACCAGCAGCGCCGCGAGCGACGAATGGCCCAGCAGCCCCAGGTACAGGACGGGGACGATCGTGATGAGCGACACGACGGGGAACATCACCCGCCCGCCGAACCGGTCGGTGAGCGCCCCGACCGGGATCCGTCCCAGCGACCCGACCACCACGGGCACGGCGACCAGCAGCGACTGCTCGAACGACGACAGCTCCAAGGAGTCCTTGAACCGGGGGCCGAGCGGGCTGAGCAGCGCCCACGCCCAGAAGTTCACGGCGAACCCGATCGTGGCCACGACCAGCATGACCATGGGCTTCGCGCCGGTGCCGGGGCGTTCGGGCCCCGCCGGGCCGGGCCCGGTCTCCCGCCGCGTGCTCGTCACCTGTGCCGCCCGCCTTCGCAGTCACCCCGTCGGTTCCCGGGGGATCTTCCCGGGCCCGGCTTCGGAAAACCATGATCGGATCGGGCGGCGGATCACTCGGGACGGGGCCAGGCGCGTCCGGAGAGGCGTTCGATGTCGGTGTTGAACCGCTTGAGGTAGGCGGCGAAGGCGGCGACGTCGTCCGGCGTCCAGCCGGCGAGGACCTTGTCCAGGCCGCGGACGATGATCTCGCGGTGCTCGTCGAGGCGGCGCTCGCCGAGAACGCCAGCTGGCGGGTGCTGTTCTGGGGCTCGGCCGCGCTCAGCGTCCTGATCACCGTGCTGATCTGGCGGCTGGTGCCCGCCGTGCCCGCCCGCGCGCGGGGACGGTTCGACGCCGCCGGCGCGGCCGGGCTCGGCGCCGGGCTGGTGTGCCTGCTGCTCGGCGTGTCGAAGGGCGGCGACTGGGGCTGGACGAGCGGCACCACCCTCGGCCTGTTCGCCGCCGCGGTCGTGATCCTGGCCGCCTGGGCCTGGTGGGAGCTGCGCGCCGCCGACCCGCTGGTCGACCTGCGCGTCACCGCCGGACGGCAGGTCGCGCTCACCAACGCGGCGTCCGTCCTGGTCGGGTTCGCCATGTACGCGCAGTCGCTGATCGTGATGCAGCTGCTGCAACTACCGGAGGCCACCGGCTACGGGCTCGGGCAGTCGATGCTCGCGGCCGGGCTGTGGATGGCGCCCGCCGGGCTGGTCATGATGGCGGTGTCGCCGCTCGGCGCGCTGCTGTCGCGGGCGCGCGGCCCCAAGGTGACGCTGTGCGCGGGAAGCCTCGTCATCGCGCTCGGCTACGGCTCCTCGGTCGTGCTGCTCGGCTCGACCTGGGGCGTGCTGGCGGTCACCTGCGTCATCAGCGTGGGCGTCGGGCTCGCCTACGGCGCGATGCCCGCGCTCATCATGAGCGCCGTGCCGCTGTCGGAGACCGGCGCCGCGAACGGCTTCAACGCCGTGATGCGGTCGGTCGGCACGTCGGTGTCGGCCGCCGTCGTCGGCGTCGTCCTGGCGGAGATGACGATCGATCTGGGCGGGCACGCGCTGCCGTCGGAGGACGGTTTCCACGCGGGCATGCTGATCGCGGGCGCGAGCGCCCTGGTCGCCGCGGCGATCACGCTCGCCCTGCCCTCACCCGGCAAGGACCGCCGCCGCACCGCCGCGGGCATCGCCCCCGCGAAGGCCCCCGCCGGGAAACACGCGCGCACCCGGGCCTGAGCGGGTCCCAAAGATGCTTTGTGCATCGCATGCCAACCGAATAGGTCCTTCGGTCGGCCGGGGGTAGAGGTTCGTGCGAGCGGACGTCGGCCGATCACAGGGGGGTGTTGTGCAGGGCTTCTCCGTCGCCCCCGCCGGCGAGGGACCGCTGACCGAGGTCCCGGCCGAGGGCATGCGCAGGATCCGGATGTGGGGGTTCTTCGTCGCGGTCGGCGGGTTCCTGTTCGGCTTCGACACCGGCGTGATCTCCGGGGCGCTGCTGTTCATCAGGTCCGAGTTCCACATGAACTCCTTCGAGCAGGGCAGCGTGGTCAGCGTCCTGGTGCTCGGCGCGATGGCCGGGGCGCTGATGGCCGGACGGCTCGCCGACCGGTACGGGCGGCGGCAGGCGCTCCGCCTGGAGGGCCTGGTGTTCCTCATCGGCACCGCCATCGCCGCGTTCGCGCCCGGCTACGGGGTGCTGCTGGCCGGACGGCTCGTCCTCGGCCTGGCGGTCGGCGCCGCGTCGGCGACCGTCCCGATCTACCTCTCGGAGATCTCGCCGAAGGGCGTCCGGGGCCGGATGCTCTCCCTCAACCAGCTGATGATCACCATCGGGATCCTGGCCGCGTACCTGGTGAACGTGGTCTTCTCCGGGGCGGGGAACTGGCGGGCGATGATCGGCGCCGGGGCCGTCCCGGCGCTGGTGATCGTCGCGGCGACGCTGTGGTCGCTGCCGGAGTCGCCGGTGTGGCTGCTGGCGCGGGGCAGGAAGGGGCAGGCGCGGCGGCTGATCGCCTCGGTCACCAACCCGGCGACCGCCGACCGGCTGATCGAACGGTTCGAGAACCGCCAGGAGACCGAGCGCCGCCAGGACGCTGTCCAGGGCCGGGACGAGAAGCAGCGCGCCGGGGCGCGGACCCTGCTGGCCGCGCAGGTCCGTCCCGCGCTGATCGTCGGGCTGGCGCTCGCGGCGCTCCAGCAGTTCGGCGGGATCAACACGATCATCTACTACGCGCCGACGATCATCGAGCAGACCGGGCTGACCGCGTCCAACGCGATCGTCTACTCGATCGCCATCGGGGTCATCAACCTGGTCATGACGATCGTCGCGATCCGCGCCATCGACCGGGCCGGGCGGCGGCGGCTGATGCTGTTCTCGCTGGCGGCGATGACGGTGACGATGGCGCTGCTCGGCCTGGCGTTCGTGGCGGACTTCTCCTCGGTGCTGTCGCTGGTGTTCATGGTCCTCTACATCGCCGCGTACGCCGTCGGGCTCGGCCCGGTGTTCTGGACGCTGATCGGCGAGATCTTCCCGCCCCGCGCGCACGCGGCCGGGTCGAGCGCGTCCACGGCCGTGAACTGGGCGTCGAACTTCGTGGTGAGCCTGGTCTTCCTGCCGATCGCGCACGCCATCGGCCAGGGCGAGACGTTCTGGATCTTCGGCCTGATCTCGCTGCTCGGCCTGCTGTTCGTCGCGCGCTTCGTGCCGGAGACGAAGGGACGCGACTTCGACGAGGTCGACGCCGACCTGCAGTCCCGCTTCGGCCGCCGCCCGGCGGGTGCCTCCCGCTGACCGCGCCGGTCAGCGGGACGATTCGAAGAAGCGTTCCGTCCCGGCGCGGATCACGCCGAAGAGGATCTTGTTCTGCAGGACGCCGAGTAGCATCAGCACCACCAGCACGGAGAACTCGGCGGCGACGTTGATCGCCTCGCTGTAGGTGAGCAGGAGCTGCCCGAGCCCGCCCGCCGACGGCGCGACGAACTCGCCGACGATCGCGCCGATCAGCGCGAACGCCATGCTGATCTCCAGCCCGGACACGATGCCCGGCATCGCGGACGGCAGCGCGATCCGGACGAACCGCTGCCGCCGGTTCGCGTCGAACGCCGTCGCCATCTCCAGCCGCGTCCCCGGCACGGTGGACAGCGCGGCGAGCGTCGCGATCACGGCGGGGAAGAATGCGAGCATCGCCGCGAAGCTGAACTTCATCGTCAGCCCGAAGCCCAGCCACAGCGCGCACACCGGGGCGAGCGCGATCTTCGGCAGCGACTGGAACGCGACGACGTACGGGTACAGGACGAACCGGGTGATCCGCGACTCGGCCATCAGCATGCCGAGCAGCACGCCCGACCCGGCGCCCAGCACGAACCCGATGAGCGTCGCCTTCCACGTCTCCCAGGTGCTCTGCCCGACCTGCTCCAGGAAGATGTCCGAGCGCATCACCTCGAACACGTCGGTCGGGGCGGGGATCACGACCCCGCTGATCTCGAACCGGGAGATCACGAGCTGGATCAGCAGCACCCCCGCGAGGCCGACCGCCAGCGGCGGCAGCAGCAGGAACGCGGCCTTCCCCAGCGGCCCGGAGCGCAGCGGCCGCTTCGGCGCGGGCGGCTCCCGCCGTTGGACGCGCCGGTGGTCCGGCGCCTCGGTGACCTTATTCATTGGGCATGCGCTCCAGAATGAAATGCCGGGCGAGGCGGACGAGCAGCGCCAGGGCCAGCCCGACCACGACCAGGATCATCAGCACGGCGAACTCCTCGGCCAGCCGGAAGTCGCGCTGGTAGACCTGCAAGATCACGCCGACGCCGGCGTTGGCGCTGATCAGCTCGCCGGCGATGGCGGCGAGGAACGACAGCACCACCGAGATCTCCAGCCCGGAGAAGATCGGCACCACCAGCCCCGGGAAGATGATCTTGCGACGGATCTGGGCCTTGGACGCGCCGAACGCGGTCGCCATCTCGATCCGGTTCCGGTCGGTCTCCGCCACCCCCGCCATCGTGCTCACCAGGATCGGGAACAGCGTCGCCGCGGCGACCAGCCCGATCTTGGACGTCATGCCGAGCCCGAACCAGATCACGAAGATCGGGGCCAGCGCGATCGGCGGCAGCGCCTGCAGCGCGAGCGCGTACGGGTAGAAGCCCTGCCGCAGGATCCGGGACTCGCCGAGCAGCACGCCCAGCACCACGCCCGCGACGAACCCGATCAGCAGCCCGAAGAACGCCTCGCCGAGCGTGGTGCGCAGCGCGGTCAGGTACTCGCCCCATTCGCCGGACGGCCCGAGCGCCTTGATGACCGCGTCGAGCTTCGGCACCGAACTGCCGTCGCCCTGCACACCGGACGGCAGGACCTGCCAGGCGGCCAGCAGGGCGCCGGTGACCACCACGAGCGAGCCCCAGCGGACGGCCGCCCCCGTCCTGGGGTCCGGCGGGGCGGTCGCGGACGGGGCGGTCATCCGCCGACCTTCACGTCGGACGCGAACAGCCGGTCGCGGACCTGTCCGCACACCTCGGCGAACTCCGGGGTGGCCATCAGTTCCTTGGTCCGCTCCTTGGGGAACGGCGGCGTGACGACCTCGACCACCGTCCCGGGCCGCTCCGAGAGGATCACGACGCGGGTCGACAGCAGCACCGCCTCGTCGATCCCGTGCGTGATGAGCAGGGCGGTCTTCTGCGTCTCCCGCCAGATGCGGTTGAGGTCGACGTTCATCTGCTCCCTGGTCAGGGCGTCGAGGGAACCGAACGGCTCGTCCAGCAGGAGAAGGCGCGGGTCGTCGGCGAGCGCCCGGCAGATCGCGACGCGCTGCCGCATCCCGCCCGACAGCTCCTTCGGGCGCCGCGACTCGAACCCCGCCAGGCCCGCCCGCTCCAGCAGGCCGGACACGCGTTCGCGGGCGGCGTCGTCGACCTTGCCGTGCAGCTCGACGGGGAACAGGCAGTTGGACATCACGTCCCGCCAGGGCAGCAGGGTCGCGTCCTGCAGCGCGATGCCGATGTCGCGGCGCGGCCCGGTGACCGGCTCGCCCCACACCCGCACGGCCCCCTCGGTCGGACGCAGCAGGCCCGCGATCATCTTCAGGATCGTGCTCTTGCCGCAGCCGCTGGGGCCGACGATGCTCACGAACTCGCCCGGCTCGACGGTGAGGTCGACGTCCTTGACCGCCTCGACGTCCCGGACGGCCTTCCGCCCGCGCCCCCGCCCGGGGAACACGTGCCGCAGCCCGGCCAGTTCGACCGCGTGCTCTTCGGTGCTCAGATCGCCCATGTCGCCCATGTCGCCCTCAGCTCTCGAACTTGTAGCTCTTGGCGGCGTTCTGGATCTGCTGGGCATCGAAATTGTTGAACGCCTTCACGAACTCGTTGGTCACGAAATCCTCGGCCTTGAAAGCGGTGGGCGTCAGCTTGGTCGAGACGGAGAAGTCGCTCCACGCCTTGACGCCCTCCTCGGGGAACTCGCCCCAGTTCTTGTTGGCGGCCGGGTCGCCGCTGGTGATGTGCGTGGTCCGCAGCGCGAGGATCCGCTTGTTGTCCTCCATCTTCTTGTCCTCGGGGACGCCGGGGATGTTCGTCTTCGGGTAGACCTCGTACATCATCTTGATGGCGGCCTCGGGATTGGCGGTCACGAAGACGTTCGCCTTGGCCATCGCCCTGCCGAACCCCTCGATCACCTTCGGGTTGGCCTTCATGTACGACTGCTTCGCGGAGAACCCGGTGGAGAAGAGCTGCTGCCCGAGCGCCGACTTGAAATAGCGGAGCTTGGCGCCGAGGTTCTCCATCGCCGCGTACTGCGAGTCGAACAGCATCAGCGCGTCGACCCGCTTGCTCTTCATGGCGTGGTAGGCACCGGCCTCAAGCCCGACCGACACGAACTGGACGTCGGTGTCCGGGTTGAGGCCCTGCTCGCGCAGCAGCGCCTTGGCCAGCGGGATCGTCCCGCTGCCGAGGCTCTGCGCGCCGATCTTCTTGCCCTTGAAGTCGGCCCAGTTCTGGATGGGGCTGCCGGACTCGACGGCGAAACTCGCCACCTGCGACCGCGCCCAGTTGAAGAACATCCGCTGGTCGGACTTGTTCTTCACCGCGTCCGGGATGAGCGACTGCGGCACCGGCGCGGCCATTTCCATCTGCCCTGCGGCGACGGCCTGGATCGCCTGGGTCGAGCCGGGCGTGAACGTCGTCTCGACCTTCAGGCCCTCTTCCTTGAAGTAGCCGAGATAGCGGGCCACCGGAATGGCGGCGAAGCTGGAGTTCATCGCCTTGATGGACAGGGCGACCTTGACGGTGCGCAGATTCTCGCCGCTCTCCTTGGAGTTACCGGCGTCGTCGCCGCACGCGGTCGCCGCCAGCGCGACCGCGACGGACGACACCAGGACGCGAAACGCCAGAGTGCCCGCTCTACGAGGTCGAGTTCCCATCTTCGGTTCCTCCCCACAATTCATCCGGCGGTGTCGGGAACGAGGAGAATCCGCCCGGTCGCCGAGCCGCTCTCCAGGATTTCGTGTGCTCTCGGCGCCTCCGACATGGGCAGCACATCGGTCACCACGGGGGTCACCACGCCCCGTTGCATCAGCGTCAGCACGTCCTCCAGCTGCCGCCGGGTGGTGCTGGCCGCCGACCTGATCGAGATGTCGCGGCGGCGCCACCCGACCAGGTCCGCCTCCACCCGGGGCGGCGTCTTCTGCACCTCGCCGACCAGCACGAGCCGCCCGTGCAGGGCGACGGTCTGCACGCTCGACACGAACGACGCCGCGCCGACGTTCTCCAGGACGACGTCGCAGCCCCGCCCGCCGGTGACGTCCATGACGTCCGCGCTGTAGTCTGCGCCCCGCTCGACCAGGACGATCTCGTCCGCGCCGGCCTCTCGAACCACCTCGACCTTGCCGGGCGACGTGGTCTGCGCGACGACCCGCGCCCCCATCGCCTTCGCGAGCTGGATGGCGTGCAGCCCCACGCCGCCGCCCGCCCCCGTGACCAGGACCGTCTCCCCCAGTTCCAGGCCCGCGACGTCCCGCAGCGCGTTGAGCTGGGTGCCGATGGCGCAGGACGCGATCGCGACGTGCGGCGAGGTGATGCCCGGCGGCACCTTCACCAGGCTCCCGTCCGACACGGCCACCAGCTCGGCGTAGCCGCCGTTCAGCCCGATGTCGCCGAGGAACACCTTGCGCGGGCAGCGCGTCTCGCGTCCCATCCGGCACTCCCGGCATTTCCCGCAGACCCGCTGCCGCTGGTTGGAGACGACCCGGTCGCCCACCGCGAAATCAACGACATCGGCACCGACCTCGACCACCTCGCCGACGACCTCGTGCCCGGGGATGATCGGGAAAGTGCCCGGCATCTGACCGCGCCGGACGAGCACCTCGTGCATGCACGCCCCGCACGCCTCGACCCGCACCACGCATTCGTCGTGCGCGGGTTTCGGCGGTTCCGCGTCCGTCCAGTTCATGACGCTGGGCGGCCCGGTCTCGGTAGCGACGACGGCCTTCATCAACTCTCCGATCTCTCGCTCACTGACTGGTCCCAGGCGGCGTCGACGAAGCGTCCGCCGTCGGCGGGGAAGTTTCCGGCCCAGTCGCGTACCGCGAACAGCGACTCGCCCTCCCGCACACGCGGCGTCAGCGTCGTGGCCTCGCGCAGATCCCGGGCGGCGGCGGCATCGGCGACCTGCGCGGCGTCCTCCAGCGGGACGACCGCGACGCCATCGCCATCGGCGACGATCAGATCGCCGGGCCGCACATACGCGCCGCAGCACACCACCGGGACGTTGCCCCACCCGGCGCGCGTCTTGCCGGTGGCGGCCGGGGTCACACCGAGCGCCCACAGCGGGAACCCGACGCGCTCGATGTCGGCGATGTCGCGGGCATGCCCCTCGATGACCGCGCCCGCGAGCCCGCGCGCGGCGGCCGACTCGCTGACGTTGGCGCCCCACACCGCCGAGTCGACGGGCCCGTGCTGGGACGTCCACACCAGAAAGTCGCCGGGCCCCGCCACCTCCAGCATCGCGTGGAGCGTGAGGTTGCTCCCGGCCAGGTCGAGCGCCGTGACCGCCCGCCCGACCGCACGCGTCCCGGGCGCCAGCGGGCGGACGCCGCGCAGCAGATTCCGCTGACCCATCGCCTCGTGGACGGACGCCACCGCCAGCCCGTCATACGCCCGCAGCACCTCGTCCGGCGGCCGGGGCGCCCGGGTGAAGACCGTGCCGCGCGGATGCAACCTGGTCATCGCGGCTCCGGCGGGAAGTCGGCCAGCCCGGCCGGGTTGGCGACGAGGATGCGGTGCCGGGCGTCCTCGTCCGGGACGATCTCCTCGATCAGATCGACCAGCACGCCGTCATCGGGCATCTCGCGCACGTTCGGATGCGGGAAGTCGGTCCCCCACAGGCACCGCTCGGGCGCCTGCGCCGCGAGCAGGCGCGCCAGCTCGACCGCGTCCGCGTACGGCGGCCCCTCGGCCGACATCCGCTCGGGCGCGCTGAGCTTGACCCACACGTCGCCGGTGTCGAGCAGCCGCCGCAGCGCCCCCACCTGCGGACCGTCCAGCCCGGTGGCGAGATCCACCCGCGCCATGTGGTCGATGACGGCGGGCATCCCGGTCGAGCGGAGCGTGTCGAACATGTCCACCACCGCGTCGCCGCTGATGTGGAACGCCACGTGCCAGGCGTACGGCCGGACGAGATCGACCACCGCCCGCAACTCGTCGGGAGTAGGGCTCGGCCCCAGGTGCGGCATGAACTGGACACGCACCCCGCGCACCCCCGCCCGATGCAGCGCGGCGACCTCGGCGGGCGTGGTCCGCGGCGTCAGCAGCGCCACACCCCGGTACCGCTCGGGATACGTGCGCAGCGCGTCGAGCAGCGCCGAGTGGTCGGTGCCGTGCGCGGCGGACTGGACGATGATGGCGCGGCCCAAACCCAGCAGGTCGTGGCGTCGGCGCAGGTCGTCCTTCGAGACGTCGGGCGGGTCGTACGCCCGGTCCTCGGCATAGGGGAAGACGTCGCCGGGACCGAAGAGGTGGCAGTGCGCGTCGCAGCTGCGCGGCGGCAACCGCAGGCCGGGGACCTTCGGGTTCGGGTGAGGCGGGGCGGCGACCCTCCGGCCGCCCCGCGTCGCACCTTGGGATGCCATGGGACTCGATTCACCGTGGACGGACGTCGGAGGACAGGGACCATCGGAAAGTTCGCCTGTCGCACAGTTGTGCGCTGGTTGTAGCGAGTCTGCATGACGGAACATGAGTGGTCAAGGGGCCCGGTACGCGCGTGCGGCCGAGCCCCTCCTCCGTATGCCAGGGGGCGGTCAGTCCAATTTCGCGAGGATGTCGGCGACCCGGTCCGGCATCGACAGGAACGGCGAATGCGAGGAATCGAGCACCTCGACGGACGTCGGGTTCTCGGGGAACGCGGCGTCGGCCTCGGCGATGAGCCGCCGCTGGACCGCCGGACGCAGCGCCCAGTCCTGCTCGCACATCACGTACGTCCGGGGCACCGAGCCCCAGCCGTCGCTGGTCAGGCGGGTGGAGTCGAGCTGCATGGCGAGGGGGCTGTCGGGCGTCAGCAGCCCGATTGCGGCCTCCGCCGCGTCGTGGTCGACGTCGTCGAAGAACGCGGCCCGGAGCTGGCGGCGGTACCCGTCGTCGGCGGACGCGAGGTCGATCCGCAGCGCGCCGATCACCGCCGGATCACCCCGCACGACCTGCGCGACGAGACTGTCCGCGTTCTCCGGCGACTGCGCGTACTCGCCGGCCGGGACGCCGGAGCCGGGCATGAACGCGGCCAGGTACACCGCGTGCGCCACCAGCTCCGGCACCTCCTGCACCGCCCGCGTCACGACGGCCCCGCCCATGCTGTGGGCGACCACCGTGACCGGCTGCCCCTCCTGTGCGAGCCGCTGGATCTGCGAGACCAGCAGCTCTCCGGCCTCGTCCAGCCCGAGGCCCGACACGGGCGAGACCTCGGTGGCCAGTTCCTCGGGGTCGAACGGACGCTTGGCGAGGCACGCGGGCCGCCGGGCGCGCAGCCCGTGCGCCGCCAGATCGACCGCCTGCACCACGCGACCGGCACCGGCCACCCGGGCGATGACCTCGCTCCAGCACCAGGAACCGAACCAGAAACCGTGCACCAGTAAGAGGGACGTTGGACGTGGCGACATAGTCACTCCTGGGTGACATTTGGGGAGATACTCCCCCACGATCGCACGCCCAAGATCAGGGGATCATTCGCGCCCAGACCCACTTTCCGCCGAACGGGTCGCACGTGACCCCGGTCGATGCGGAAAGCGCCCGGACGATGTGCAGGCCACGCCCGCCATTGTCGTCGAACGACTCCTCCGACTGGTCGAACACGTCGAGGATCAGCTCGCTCATCGGCTGGAGCTTCGGCATTTCCGACGACTGGTCCCAGACGGCGATGATGACGCCCTGCGGGTCCCGGCTGAGCTGGAACCGGATCTCCGTGTACGGCGCCTGCTGCGCCGCGTTCGTGACCAACTCGGAGACGACGATGAGCGAATCGTCGAGGATATGGGAATAGTCCCATTTGCGTAGCCGGGCGGCCACGACCATCCGCGCGATCCCCACCGCCGCCGGCGTACCCGCCAACTTGATGATCAAATCCCCCGCCACCGTCGTGACCATCTTCGCTCCCTTGTCTCGTTTTCCGATTTCGTGTGACAAGGGTCACCGCACATGCTTAGCTACTCCTTGTAGTCGTGCGAGTTGAAAACAAAGGAGATGAGATGTCGCGCGTCCGCGAGCCTCTCGACCCCCGGATCTCGATGTGGCACTTCCTCGCCTTCTTCATGCGTTTCATGAGGGAGAAGGCAGGGATGTCGCTCGCCCAGTGCGGCGAGATCATGGGAGCGGCGCGGTCCAGCGTTTCCAACCTCGAAGCGGGTCGGCGCCGTCCGCAGGAGGACCACATGCGCCTCCTCGACAAGCACTACGGGACGGGCCTGCTCTTCCAGCTTTTGCTCTGGTTCGCCCGAATGGCCCACGACCCCGACTGGGCGCGCCAGTGCATGGAATACGAGAAGGAGTCCACCGCGATCAAGACGTACCACGGAAAGGCGATCCCCCGCCCCTTCCAGACCGAGGGCTACATCCGCGCGCTCCTCGAAACGGAATCCACCAAGGACATCGAGGCCGCGATCGCCATGCGCGTCGAGCGCCAGCGCCTGATCATGGAGCGTTCGGACGCGCCTACGCTCTGGATACTCGTCGACGAGAGTGTGCTGGGGTCTCCCATCGGTGGACGTGAGGTCATGAAGCAGCAGTTGGAGCATCTGCTCGACATGGCGAGCCAGCCGAACGTCATCATGCGAATCGTGCCTACTGCCGCAGGCGCTCACCAGGGATTCGACGGGCCCTTCCAGATCATCTGTCTGGAAGAGCGGGACGTCGCCTACGCCGGAGCCCAACACGGCGGACGCTTGATCGAGGGCCCCAGTGAGGTGCGAGACTTTTCGACTAGGTTCGAGCGCATCGGCGCGAAGGCCCTCCCGGAAGCCGCTTCGCGCGCCCTCGTCGAGAAGTACTTGGAGCAGTACTCATGATCGTTCACTGGCGGAAGAGCACTCACAGCGGCGGCACCAATGACCACCAGTGCGTTGAGGTGGGACGTCTTGCTCGTGGGGTCGGGGTGCGGGACTCCAAGGATCCGGAGGGTGGGCACCTCGCCCTCTCGGGGGACGGGTTCGCCGGGTTGGTGCGGGTGATCAAGGACGGGTCGGCGCGGTCCACGGGGTGAGGGTGGCACTGGCCCTGTGGCAACCCGCCGGTGAACCGGCGGGTTGCCCGTTCTACCCGTCCGCGCCTTCTGAATCGGGACGGGCGGAAGCCGTCAGAAGCTCTGCTTGATCGTGTTGGACCTGATCACGAACGCCTTCGCGAGAACCGGGTCGCGGTAGGTGACGTTCACGTAGATCTCGTCTACGCCCCAATCCTCATCGAGGGACTCGCAGGGGATCCTCTGCTGGATCACGAAGTTGCCCGCGGCGTCACTGGTGAAGCCGCCCTTGTCCAGGATCTCGTCGTCGTCCACCGGGTCCTCGCCGCGGACCTTCAGGAACAGGCCCGTGACGTTCGGCTGAACCAGGTGCGCGTGTCCGCGGACGGTGATCAGGCAGGTGAGGTTCGAGCCGCTGACCTTGCCGATGTTGAGCGAGGCGCTGCTGGCCGCGGCGCTCGCGGTGCCGCCCATTCCCGCGAGCATCCCGGCCGACAGGAGCCCGGCCGCGGGCAGCGCGACCATTCTGCGTAGGTGAGACAACGTAACTCCCCCTTCACGGCAGGCCGGATGCCTGCCCGTCCTGCCGAGCGTCCCGCCTCGCGCTGGACGGTTGCCGGGCAGGCGCTGGGCGGGCCTTCCCATCGGTCTCCCATCGGCTGCCAAGGGCCGCCGGCTCACCCTCTCCGCGGGACCGCTCAGCCGGGCGCCACGGGCCGTTCCACCGCCGGAAGGCTCGGACGGCAGAGCGCCGGATCACCATCGCGGAGAAAGCCGAGCGCGGTCTGGAGCAAGGTCGCCGAGTCACCCCGCCACGGCAGGTGGTCCTTGCCGTCCAAGGCTATGAACGACGCGCCGGGGATCCGCCGCGCCACGTCCTGGCCGAGCGTGAACGGTATGGCGCGGTCTTCGCGACGATGCAGGACGAGCGTCGGCGCGCGCACGCCGCCGAGCCGATCGCGGACGTCGTAGCCGTAGACCATGCGCAGCGAGGTCTCCAGGATGGCCGGTGTCACGGACGCCCGGAGGAACGCGGCGAACTCGTCGCGTTCCCCGGTGGTCCCGTCCGGGACGAAGACGTCGGCGAGCAGCCTGGAGCCGACACCCGCGTGGGCGCCGACGATCGAGAGGAGCGACTCCCGCGCCTGGCGTTCGGTTATCTCCGCGCCGTAGGCGTAGCAGCCGTACAGGACGAGCCGCTCAACCCTGTCCGGGCGCATCGCCGCATAGCCCGCCGACACGCATCCTCCGGACGAGCCGCCGAACAGCGCCACCCCGTCGTCGGGCCCGGCGACGTCGTCGACCACGGCCGCCAGGACGGCGATCTCATCGTCCAGGTCGGTGCTGGGCAACGCGTCCCGGTCGGACAGGCCGCTGCCAGGGCTGTCGTACCGGACCACGGTGAAACGCTCCGCGAGCGCGGTGACGAACCGCCGGAAGCGCGGGTTGCGCCATTCCAGCTCCAGGTGGCTGCAAAACCAGCCGCCGATCACCAGGAGGGGCCCCGACCCGACGGCGGACCATGCGGCCCGGCGACCGTTCACGGCGGTGAAGCGCACCAGCTGCTCGGCCGGACGCGCCGGTCCGCGATGGCGCGCGTGGCCCCGGCCGGCCCGGCTCCTGCCGTCGGGACGCGAGGTGCCGGCGGGGCCCCCGGGGCTCCGGCGCGGCGGCCGCGCCGGATCGGCGAGCGACCCGGCGTTCCGTCCGGGCGCAGGGTCGCCGTTGATCGAGGCGGCGATGTCGCTCGCGGCGGTGGGCGCCTCGGTTCCGGACAGGATCTGCCGGTGCAGCGCCTGCAGCGAGGCCGACGGCTCGACGCCCAGCTCGTCCACGAGAGTCTCGCGGAGCCGCCGGAACGCGGCCAGCGCGTCGCTCTGGCGTCCGGCCCGCGCCAAGGCGGTCATAAGCGACGCCCAGAAGCGCTCGCGCAGCGGATGGAGGCGTACGTAGGACCGCAGCTCACCGACGACGTCGGCGTGCCGGCCCAACCGCAGATCGATCTCGACGCGGTCCTCGAGTGCCGCGAGCCTGTCCTCCTCCAGGCGCAGGGCCTCCGGCCCGCACGCGTCCAGCGAGAGCCCGTCCAGGACGGGACCGCGCCACAGCGCGAGAGCCTGCGTCAGCAGTGCCGAACGCTCGTCCAGCGCGGTCATGGAACCGTCGCCCGCGAGCGCGTGCGCGGCCGTGGTCAGCTCCTCGAACCGATCCCGGTCGAGCTCGCCCGGCCGGGCCTCCAGCACATAGCCGGGCGCACGCGTGAGGATCGGCGGCGGCCGGCCGTCCGCGGACAGAACCCGGCGGAGCCGCGCGACACATCCCTGCAACAACTCGCGCGCCGCGGAAGGAGGCTGATCCGCCCACAAATGCTCGATCAACCGATCGGTGGAAACGACCCGGTTGGCGTGTAACAGAAGCACGGCCAGCAACGCCTGCTGCTGCGGTCCGCCAATCGCGAGACGCGCTTCACCGTCCGTCACCTCAAGTGGGCCGAGAATCCGAAACCGCACAACGCCCCCCAGAAAAGCGCTCGCCCGCATTTCGAGGCTACAGGCGCAAACCGGGCACGATCCCGCACTGGCTTAATGCGGACTTCGGCGCCGCGCGGCGGCGGTGGCGCGGCTCGAATATCCCGCTCCCCGGACGATCCCGGCCTCGGATCGGCCGGACCGATCGCGTCGCCGCCTGAGCGGTCTTGATAGCTTGACCGGCGTGAAGGTGGCATTGATCGACTCGGGACTCGGACTCCTCTCCACCGCCGGCTGGCTGCGGCATCTGGCCCCGCAGCTCGATCTGCTCCTCCTCATGGACCCCGAAGGCGCGCCCTGGGGCCCGCGGACCACGTCCTTCATCACCGACCGCCTGTTCAGCGCCGCCCGCACCGCGATCGACCGGGACGCGGAGGCGATCGTGGTGCCCTGCAACACCGCCACGGTCACCGCGATCGACGTCCTGCGGCGGGAGATCGAGCCCGCGGTGCCGGTGATCGGGACCGTTCCCGCCGTGAAACCGGCCGCGGCGGCGGGACGGAGCATCGCGGTGTGGGCGACCGTCCGGACGACGGCGAGCAGCTACCAGGCGCGCCTGATCGCCGAGTTCGCGAACGGCAAGCCGGTCGAGCAGGTCGCCTGCCCCGGCCTGGCCGAGGCGATCGACCACGGGGACGTGGCCGCCGCGTCCAAGGCGATCGACGACGCGGCCGAGCGAACCCCGGATCACTGCGACGCCGTGGTCCTGGGCTGCACGCACTATCCGCTGGTGGCGCCAGAGATTCTGCAGCGGTTGCCCGCAGGCACGACCCTCTACGACAGCGCGGAGGCGGTCGCCCGCCAGACGCTGCGGCGTCTCCCCCGGCCCACCGTCCCGGACGGCACAGTCGGCGGCGTCGACGTGATGCTCAGCGGCCGGAGCGGAGATCTCCCGGCGAGCGCCCATGCCTACCCCGTGGGCCGCGCTCTCGCTGCCGCAGGAGAGGTATCCAGGGAGACCCTCCTCCCCGAGTCGTCTCAGGCCCCGCCCGTGGAGGAACGGGCCTAGCCGGGTTCTGCGAGCAGGGTGATCGCGGCGTTCAGGGCCATCCCGATGCCGATTCCGCCGACCGTCCAGCCGACGGCTTTGGCGCTGTTGCGGGTGAACCAGTCGTTGATCCGCCGCAGCACCGGCTCGGCCCGGTCGTGCGCGGCGATCCGGACGGCGCCGAGCAGCACGGCCGGGAGGATCATCACGACGCAGTAGCCCGCCAGCGCCCCGCCGGTGACCTGCCACGTCACGTCGGCGTTGGCGATGAGCCCGACGGCCGCCAGGTAGGGCACCATCGTGGCGACCTCCAGCGTGGTGGCCACCAACGCGAGGCTCATCAGCCCGCGCACGCCCCGTCCGCCCACGCCCTCGCCTTCCGGGGCGGTCATGGCCGCCGTCCGCCAGCGTTGCAGCCGGCCCGGCTCGCCCGCCCGGCTGCGGGCACGCGCCTCCAGCCGGTAGCTCCACGCGATGACGGCGACACCGGCGACGAGCTGCGCGATCCGCAGGTGCGTCGGCGGGACGTCGGCGAACGCCTCCCGGACCGCCTCCAGCGCGGCACCGGCCCCCAGCACCAGCAGGACGCCGACGCAGAAGTAGAACGCCGCGACCGTGGCCAGGTAGATCGCGATCCGGCCGGTGCGCACGCGGCCCGGGGTGAGCAGCAGCCAGATGGGGATCAGGAGGGTGCCGAAGCTGGTGCTGTCCAGCAGCGCCAGCCCGGTCAGTGCGAGCGCGAGCGTCGTGCTCATCGGTCGAACAGCCGGTCGACGTAGGCGCTCAACGCGGCGCTCATGCTGGACGCGTCGAACCCGTCCCCGGTCGCCGCGTGGTGCAGGCACAGGCCGTCCACGAATGCGACGAGTGCCATCGCCTCTGCTTCGACGTCAGCGTCCGTGGCCAGTTCGCCGGCGCGCTGCGCGCCCCGAAGCGCCTCCTCGACGCCCCGCAGGAGCCGCGCGGTGGCGTCCCGGTGGATGGCGGCCATGCCGGGGTCGGTGAGCGACGCCTGCACGAAGCTCAGCCAGACCCGCAGTTCGGCGCGCCGCTCGTCCGTCAGCGGCAGGAACGTCTCCATCAGCCGCATGACGAACTCGCGGATCGGCGGCTGGACCGGCACGGCGGCGGTGCGCTCCTCGGCGCGCCGGTAGACGTACTCGATGCCGAACCTGAGCAGCTCGTCCTTCGAGCGGAAGTAGCGCTGGACGAGGCCCACGGAGACACCGGCCGTCCGCGCCACGTCGGCGAGCGTGGTCCGCGCGAGCCCCCGTTCGGCGACCACGCTCACCAGCGCGGAGGCGACCTCACTGCGCCTGGTGTCGGCGTCGGCATGGCGCGTCATACAGAAAATAATACCGCAATATTTTACTGCCCGGCGAGGTCGGCGAACGGCAGCGGGCAACCCTCTTCGGCGGCGCAGGCGACCAGATCGTCGCACCCGGCCTCCAGGGCCTGGCGCAGCGTGCCCGCGATGACCTGCAAATCAGCGATCTTGGCTTCGACCTCGGCCAGCTTGACCTGGGCGCTCTCCCGCAGCCCGGCATCCGGACGCCGCCGACGGTGCCGATGTCCATGACCCGCCTCCAGGAGTTCGGCGACCTCCTCCAGAGTGAAGCCCAGCCGCTGCGCGGTCTTGATCACCCGCAGCAGCGTCACCGCCTCGGCCGGATACAACCGGTGCCCGCCCGGCGTCCGCTCCGGCGCGCGCAGCAGGCCGCGCCGCTCGTAGTAGCGCAGCGTCTGCTGGTTCACCCCGGCCGCGGCCGCGACCTGCCCGCTGCGCAACGGGCCGCCATCAGCGGTGGTCACGGCCGCGTCCCGCCACTGATGCGGGTGGCGCGGGCGGCCAGCGCGTCCAGCACCTCGACGTGGCGCTCGTCGACGCCGACCTGCAATGCCAGTGCGCCACCGGTCGCGGTCAGCGTGAAGGTGAAGAACGAGCAGCACCCGGTCTCCCGGGCCGCCAGCTCGGCGGCCCGTCCGGCCACCAGCGGGTCGGCGCGCAACTCCAGCCGCACCCGGCCGGGCCCCTCCGGCTGGACGGTGGTCACGGCGTCGGCGAACAGGGCATCGAACTCGGCCACCCGCAAGGGCCGCTCGGCGGTCGGCAGACTGCACGCCTGCGGCGTCCACCCATCACCGTCCGGCCCCGTCGATACTTGCGTCAGCTCCATGTCTTCACGGTAAGCCTGTACCCCGGTACCGGATTCAACCGCCGAGGAGAACCGATGACCGGCCACCGCGTTCGGTGCGCACGGCATCGCCGCGAACCTCGGCGGTTCTCCGACCACGCCGTGACCTCGCTGCTCGCCCTGTACGACCGCGCCTTCGGCGGCTACGGGCCGGGCTCCTCGTCGCACTCCTCCCACTGGCGGACGCCCTGTGCCGCCTTGTCCCGGCCGCGTCCGACACCACCACTTGATGTCAGGCCCGCACATAGCGCAGGAACATGGTCCCCGAGGCGAACGAACGGTGCTCGACCAGGCGCAGCGGCAGTTCCTTCCCCACGGGCAGGAACGGCTTGCCGCCCCCGATCATCACGGGGAACGCGTACACCCAGAACTCGTCGATCAGGTCCACCATGGACGCGGCCAGCTCCGGGCCGCCGATCTCCAGGTTGCCGTCGACCTCCTGCTTGAGGCGCGTCACCGTCGACCGGGCGTCCTCGCGGCGGACGAGCGTGCACCCTTCAGGGACGCTCTGGAGGGTGTCGGAGAAGACGTAGCGCGGCGTCTCCTTGTACAGCCCGGCGAACTCGCGCTCGACGGCCGGGGCGCCTTCCTTGCCGAGCTGCCGCGTCCAGGGCTCCTCCATCATCTCGTACAGCCGCCGCCCGAACAGGAGCGCCGAGGCCCGCCGGATCTGGTCGTTCGCCGCCTGGTGGACGTCCTCGGCCGGCGTCAGGAACCCGAAACCGCCGCCGGAATCCTCGACGTAGCCGTCGGCCGACGTGTGCATCCCGTAGATGACCTTCCCCATGAACCTCTCCTAGCTCGTAGAACCCGTCTAGAGAGTGAGACCCGGCAACCCCCCGAAACTCATCACACCCAGGGACTGCCCGCCCGGCCACCCGACCACGGCCCTCCCCTGTCCCGGCCTCGGAGGCTCGGACCCCGCGATGGGTGACCGTGAGACTGACCCCCACCAAGGTCACCACCGGCTGACGACGCGATCAGTGAAGGTCACACGCGGGGCGCCACCTCTAGGTGCTCCCACAGGATCTCGATCGGGAACGGGTCCGTCGCGGTGACGGCGACCGGGCCCATGTCCCGGTGCGTGGTCGCGATGTGCGTGTACCGGTGCGAGCCGTCCGTCAAGGCATAGCGCTCGATGGAGAGTGCGCCCACCTTGTCGAAGGCCACCAGCCAGTAATGCGGAATGCCCGCATCGGCGTAGTCGCCCATCTTGTGCACGCGGTCACGCCGTCCCGACCACGTCGACAGCACCTCGGCCGCGATCAGGACGTGCTCGGCCGCGAGCTGCTCGAACTCAGGAATGCAGCGATGCAGAACCGCATCCGGCTTGCGCGCTGTGGGTGGCACGTCCCATAGAAGGGCATCGACCTCGGTGTTCGTCTCATAGCACTCTGCCCGGCCGCTCCGCCGGATCTGCTCCACCGCCGCTTGTTCGAGAGCCATGGAGAGCCGGGTGCCAACCTTCTGATGATCGCGGCCACGTTGTTCGCGCGGCACGACGTAGCCATCGACGACCTCCATGTCCCGCCGGATGTCTTCGTCGATCTCGAGGAACATCTCCCAGGTGATCGGCTCATGTTGCTGCTCATGCCAGACGGTCATGGTCACGCTTTCCAACTCGGCGGACGGCGTCACCGATCCTACGGGCCGTGACCTGCGCTCACCTTCGCATCACCGGCGACACGTTCGCTGGAGCGGGCCGCGGGGTGGATGTCGGTGGTCTCGGGCGTCTCGGCCATGGGTCCCTCCCCGGGTCCTGCCTTGACGATCGGCGTTCGCGGTGGGAATTCGACCGGGCCTGAGGTCAAGGGACGATCGCGAAACCCCGTGGAGACAGGGCGTTGACGGGGGTGGGCTTCCGCTGGATGCTGGCGATCATGAACGTGTTACGCGGGAGAGTGGTCCGGGGCGGCATGGGTGAGCACCTCTACGTCCTCGACAAGGACGCGGACGGCTACTCCGTGCACGCCAAGCTCCAGCGCTGGACGAAGATCAACATCGGTGACATCTGGGACTGGCGGGACTTCCGCACCGGCTGCTACGACACGACCGGCATTGGCAGCCCGGACCGGCACTGCAACTACTCGTTCGGCGAGAACCGGGGAATCCGCGTCTGCGTCGTGCGGAAGAAGAACGGTGACCGCTACGGCTCCTGGCAGTGCAGTCCCCGCACCAATTCCTGAAACCGGGGTCGGTGATCGGCGGCGGCCGGGGGACGCTCGCCGCCGTCGAGCTGAGGAGGGCGTCCCATGAGGGTGTGCGTGTTCGGGCTGGGTGCGGTCGGCGGGCTGATCGCGGCGCGGCTGGGCCGGGCCGGTGTCGACGTGGTCGCGGTCGCGCGCGGGGAGACGTTGAAGGCCGTCCGGAAGCGGGGCGGGCTGCTGCTCCTGGACGAGGCCGGACGGTCCGAGCCCATCCCGGTGGAGGTAGTCGAGGACCCCGCCGAGCTGGGCCCGCAGGACGTGGTGGTCACCGCGGTCAAGGCGACCGCGCTGCCCCGGGCGGCCGGTGCGATCGCGCGGCTCGTCGGGGAGTGGAGCGTGATCGTGCCCGTCATGAACGGGATCCCGTGGTGGTTCTTCTACGGCCTCGACGAGGACATCCGGCTGAACTCGATCGATCCCAGAGGGATCGTGTCGGCCAAGCTGCCGCCGCGGCAGGTCGTCGGGAGCGTCCTGCACCTGTCGGTGTCGTGCCCGGAGCCGGGCGTCGTCCGGCATTCGGCGGGTGAGCGGGTCATCCTCGGCGAGCCGCGCGGGGGCGGGTACGAGCGGGTCGAGTCGATCGCCGGGCCGCTGCGGCGGGCCGGGTTCGAGGTGGAGGTCGCGGAGCGGATCCAGCGGAGCGTGTGGTTCAAGCTGTGGGGCAACATGACCCTGAACCCGCTGTCGGTGCTGACCGGGGCGACCATGGACCGGATGCTGGACGATCCGCTCGTGCGCGCGTTCGCGACCGCGTGCATGCGGGAGGCGGCGGAGGTCGGCGCGCAGATCGGGCTGCCGATCTACACCGACCCCGAGGACCGGCACGCGATCAGCCGCGGGCTCGGCGCGGTCCGGACCTCGATGCTCCAGGACGCCGACGCCGGCCGTCCCATCGAGCTGGACGCGCTGGTCACGGCGGTGACCGAGCTGGCCCGCGAGGTCGGCGTCCGCACGCCCTCGATCGACGCGCTGCTGGGACTCGCCCGGCTGAACGCGCAGGTGCGGGGTCTCTACTCCGCCGGGTGACCTACCGTTGGAACCGTGACGGATCGTCCCGAGAACAGCACCGAGCGCGGCGAACTGGTGGCCGCGCTGCGGCGGGCGGGGATCGGCGGGGTCGACGACTCCGCGCTCGCCCGGTCGATGTACTCCTCCGACGCCTCGCTGTACCGCGTCCCGCCGCAGGTGGTGGTGACGCCGCGGGAGGCCGGCGAGCTGCCGGAGGTGCTCGGCGTGTGCCGGGACGCGGGGGTGCCGCTGACGATGCGGGGCGGCGGGACGTCCATCGCGGGCAACGCGGTCGGGCCGGGCGTGGTCGTGGACGTCAGCCGGCACCTGAACCGGGTGCTGGAGATCGACCCGGAGGCGGGGACGGCGCTGGTCGAACCGGGCATCGTGCAGGCGCGGCTGCATCAGGTCGCGGCGGTGCACGGGCTGCGGTTCGGGCCCGATCCGTCGACGCGGACGCGGGCGACGCTCGGCGGGATGATCGGCAACAACGCGTGCGGGTCGCGGGCGCTCGGCTACGGGCGGACCAGCGACAACGTGCTCGGGCTCGACGTCGTCGCCGGGTCAGGCGAGCGGCTGCGGCTCGGCGACATGCCGGGCGCCGGGGCCGAGAGCGCGGTTCTGGAGAGGCTTCGAGGGCTTGTCGGCGAGCGTCTCGCGGTGGTCCGGACGGAGTTCGGGCGGTTCGGGCGTCAGGTGTCCGGCTACTCGCTTGAGCATCTGCTGCCCGAGAACGGGTTCGACGTCGCGCGGGCCCTGGTGGGCAGCGAGGGGACCCTTGCCCTGACGATGGCGGCGCGGATCCGGATGGTGCGCGAGCCTGAATGCCGGCTGCTGGTCGTGCTCGGGTACGGGTCGATGGCGGAGGCCGCCGACGCCGTCCCGGCGATCCTGCCGTTCGGGCCCGTGGCGTGCGAGGGTCTCGACTCGCGGATCACCGGGGTGGTGCGGGAGCGGCGCGGGCCGGACGCGGTGCCGCCGCTGCCGCGCGGGTCCGGGTGGATGCTCGTGGAGCTGGCGGGGTCGGAGATCGGGGCCTTGCGCACCACCGCGCGGCGGGTCGTGAAGGAGTCGGGCTGTGTCGACTCGATGTTCGTCGAGGACATGGCGCTCGGCGACGCGCTGTGGCGGATCCGGGAGGACGGGTCCGGGCTCGTGGCGCGGACCCCCGGCGGCGAGCAGGCCCACGCCGGCTGGGAGGACTCGGCCGTCCCGCCGGAGCGGCTCGGCGAATACCTGCGCGAACTCGAGGCGCTGCTGGACGGCTATGACCTGTTCGGCGTTCCCTACGGGCATTTCGGGGACGGGTGCATTCACGTCCGCATCGACTTCCCGTTCGGGCGAGACGGCGAAGCGGGCACGCGTGTTTTCCGCAGTTTCCTGAACGAGGCGGCGACGCTCGCGGCGCGGCATGGCGGCACCATGTCCGGCGAGCACGGCGACGGGCGGGCGCGGAGCGAATTGCTGCCGCACATGTACTCGGCCGAGGCGCTGGCATTGTGCTCGGCGGTCAAGGACGTCTTCGACCCGGATGATCTGCTGAATCCCGGGATCATCGTGCGCCCGGCGGCGGTGGACGCGGATCTGCGTCCGGCGCAGGTCGTCCCGCTGAAACGCGGGCTGGGTCTCGCCTTCCGGGACGATCGCGGTGACCTTTCGCGGGCCGTGCACCGGTGTACTGGAGTGGGCAAATGCCGTGCCGACAACACCGGCGCGGGCGGGGTGATGTGCCCGTCATACCTGGCGACGAGGGAGGAAAAGGACTCGACGCGGGGACGGGCCCGGGTGCTGCAAGAGGTCGTCAACGGGAAACTCGGCCCGGACGGCTGGAAATCCGAGGCCCTGCACGACGTGCTCGATCTGTGCCTTTCGTGCAAGGGATGCGCCTCGGACTGCCCGACCGGGATCGACATGGCGTCCTACAAGGCGGAGGCGCTGCACCGGCGCTACCGGCGGAAGCTCCGGCCGCGCTCCCACTACGCGCTCGGCCGGCTCCCCCGCTGGACGCGCCTCGCCGCCAAGATCCCGGCGGTCATCAAGATCATGAATGTGGCGATGCGGGCGCGGGTGGTGAAACCGCTGGTGGCGTGGGGTGCGGGCATCGACCGGCGCCGGACGCTGCCCGCGTTCGCGCCCGTGACGTTCCGCCGCTGGTTCGCGTCCCACACGAGCGCGCAGGGGCGCAACGGTGAGGTCGTGCTGTTCGTCGACAGCTTCACCGACGCCTTCTCCCCCGAGGTGGGGAAGGCGACCGTGAAGGTGCTGGAGCACGCCGGGTACCGGGTGTCCGTCACCGAGCGTCCGGTGTGCTGCGGGATCACCTGGATCTCGACCGGGCAACTGGACGGGGCGCGCGCGCAGGCCAGGCGTACCGTCCGGGCGCTGCTCCCCCACGTCCGGCGCGGCGCCAAGGTCGTCGGGATGGAGCCGTCCTGCACGGGCGTGCTGCGCTCCGACGCGGAAGAGCTGCTGAGCGGGGTGGACGCGGCCGCCGCCCGCGAGGTCGCCGCCGCGACCCGCACGCTCGCCGAACTCCTCGCCGAGACCCCCGGCTGGACGCCGCCCGACCTGTCCGGCGTCGAAGGGATCGCCCAGCCCCACTGCCATCACCACGCCGTCATGGGCTGGACGAAGGACGCCGCCCTCCTCAAGGACGCGGGCGCTGCTGTGGACCGCCTCGGAAACTGCTGCGGGCTCGCTGGAAACTTCGGTGTCGAGAAGGGGCATCACGACGTGTCGGTCGCGGTCGCCGAGCAGCAACTGCTCCCGGCCGTGCGGAAAACAGGAGAAAACGGCGTCGTGCTGGCGGACGGGTTCAGCTGCCGCACCCAGCTCCGCGAGCTCTCCGACCGCGACGGCGAGCACCTCGCGCAACTCCTCGCCCGCCATCTGCCGGAAGGCGATGGCTAAGGCTCGCCGCCCAGCGTCCGCGACAGGGTGAGCGCGGCGGTGTGGACGGCCGGGGCGACCACGGCCAGCCGCATCTTCGTCGACCAGCCCGACACCGACAGCGCGCCGAGCGCCAGCCCGTCCGGGCCGAGGACGGGGCTCGCCGCGCACACGATGCCCTTCCCCGACTCCTCCCGGTCGTAGGCGACGCCCTCCCGCCGGATCCGCTCCAGCTCCTTCGCGAGGAGGCCGGGCGCGGTGACGCTCCGCTCGCTCGTCTTGACGAGATCAGACTCCAGGACGGCCTTCGCCACGTCCGGCGGGGAGAACGCCAGGATCGCCTTCCCGACCCCGGTCACGTGCGCGGGCAGCCGCCCGCCGACCTGGGACGGCAGCCGCGGCCCGCCCGGCGAGCCGAGGATCTCCACGTAGACGACCTCGCCGCCCTCCAGCACCGCCAGGTGGACGGTCTGCCGGGTCGCCTCCCGCAGGTCCGACATGTAGGGGACGGCGGCGTCGCGCAGCACCCGCTGGCGCGGCACCCGCTGCCCGATCTCGAACAGCTTCAGCCCGAGCCGCACCCGCGTGCCGCGCCGCTCCAGCAGCCCGGCCTCCACCAGGTCGAGCGCGATCCGGTGCGCCGTCGACTTCGGCAGGCCGCTGCGGCGGGCCAGCTCGGCGGCGCCGAGCCCGTCGTCGTCGGCGCGGAACGCGCCCAGCACGGCGACGGCGCGGCGCAGGAACGAGTCGTCGCCGGACGTCATCGAGCCCTACCTTTCTGGGGGACGGCCCCCAGCCCCCCGGAGAGTCGGCCCGAAGATCCTCGCTCCGCTCCGGTCATCGAGCCTCCATGAAACAAGTGTCCCACCACGCGGGACGCGCGCGTTGCCCGCATCGCCCCAGGTGGGACAGGCTCGTCGCGTACCCCAGACGATGTGCGCGACGACGAAAGGACGGTCCATGGACCCGGGTTCCGTGGAGAAGGCCGCGGCCGCGCTGCTCGACGCGTACGCGACCCGCACCCCCATCGCGCCGCTGACGGCGGGCCATCCGGACATGACGGTGGCCGACGCCTACGCGGTCCAGCTCGCGCAGGTCGAGGCGTGGACGCGGGCGGGCGCGCGGATCAAGGGCCACAAGGTCGGGCTGACGTCGGCGGCGATGCAGCGCCAGATGGGCGTGGACCAGCCGGACTTCGGCGTCCTGCTGCACACGATGTTCTTCCAGGACAGCGCCCCGATCGACACCGGGCGGTTCCTGCAGCCGCGGATCGAGCCGGAGATCGCGTTCGTGCTCGGCCGCCCGCTGTCGGGGCCGGGCGCGACGGCCGCGGACGCGGTCGCCGCCGTGGAGTACGTGCTGCCCGCGCTGGAGGTCATCGACTCGCGCATCGCCGACTGGAAGATCACCCTGCCGGACACGATCGCCGACAACGCCTCCAGCGGCGGCGTGGTGCTCGGCACCCGTCCGGTCCGGCTGGACGGCCTGGACCTGTCGCTGATGGGCTGCCTGCTCCGCCGCGACGGCGACCTGGTCGACACGGGTGCGGGCGGCGCGGTGCTCGGGTCGCCGATCAACGCGCTGGTGTGGCTGGCGAACGTCCTCGGCGAGCGCGGCGTGGCCCTGGAGGCGGGGCACGTGGTGCTGCCCGGGTCGGTCACCGCGGCCGTCCCCGTCGCGCCCGGCGAGACGATCACCGCGACGTTCGCCGGGATCGGTACCGTCACCGCCCGGTTCGGAAAGGAGGAGGCATCGTGAGCAAGCTGACGGCGGCGATCGTCGGACCAGGGAACATCGGCACCGACCTGCTGGTCAAGCTGATGCGCAGCGAGCTGATCGACGTCCATTCGATGGTCGGGGTCGTCCCGGAGTCGGACGGCCTGGAGCGCGCCCGGAAGCTGGGCGTCCCGGCGTCGGCGGAGGGGGTCGACTGGCTGCTGGACCAGCCGACGCTGCCCGACCTCGTGTTCGAGGCGACGTCGGCGAAGGCGCATCTGGCGAACGCGCCCCGCTACGCGGAGGCCGGGGTCACCGCGATCGACCTGACGCCCGCCGCGACGGGCCCGCTCGTGTGCCCGCCGGTGAACCTGGACACGCTGTCGGACGCCGCCAACCTCAACATGATCACGTGCGGCGGGCAGGCGACGATCCCGATCGTGCACGCCGTGTCGTCGGTGGTGCCGGTGCCGTACGCGGAGATCGTCGCGTCGATCGCGTCCCGGTCCGCCGGGCCGGGCACCCGCGCGAACATCGACGAGTTCACGCAGACCACGGCCCGCGCGATCGAGAAGGTCGGCGGCGCCGGGCGCGGCAAGGCGATCATCATCCTGAACCCGGTGGTACCGCCGATGATCATGCGGGACACGGTGTTCTGCGCGATCCCGCCGGACGCCGACGCCAAGGCCATCGCCGAGTCGATCGGGAAGATGGTCGCCGAGGTGCAGACCTACGTGCCCGGCTACTCGCTCCGCGCGGAGCCGCAGTTCGACGAGCCCCGCGACATCTGGAACGGGATGGCGCGCGTCGCCGTGTTCCTGGAGGTACGCGGCAACGGCGACCACCTGCCGCCCTGGGCGGGGAACCTCGACATCATGACCGCGGCCGCCGCCCGCGTCGGCGAGCAGCTCGCGCGCAGGAAGGCCACCTCATGACGGACATCCAGAAGATTCGCATCACCGACTCGACGCTGCGGGACGGCAGCCACGCGATGGCGCACCGCTTCACCGAGGAGCAGGTCCGCGGGGTCGTGCACGCGCTGGACGGCGCCGGGGTCGAGGTCATCGAGGTCACGCACGGCGACGGTCTCGGCGGCTCGTCGTTCAACTACGGCTTCTCGCTGGAGGACGACGTCAAGCTCGTCGCCGCCGCCGTGGACGAGGCGACCCGCGCGAAGATCGCCGTCCTGCTGCTGCCGGGGCTCGGCACGGTCGAGGACCTGAAGCTGGCGCACGACGCGGGCGCCTCGGTGGCGCGGATCGCGACGCACTGCACCGAGGCGGACGTGTCGCTTCAGCACTTCGCCGCCGCCCGCGACCTCGGCATGGAGACGGTCGGGTTCCTGATGCTGTCGCACCGCGTCGGGCCGGAGGAGCTGGCGAAGCAGGCGCGGATCATGGTGGACGGCGGCGCGCAGTGCGTCTACGTCGTCGACTCCGCCGGGGCGCTCGTCCTCGGCGACGCGCAGGAGCGGATCAGCGCGCTGGTGAAGGAGATCGGGCACGAGGCGCAGGTCGGTTTCCACGGCCACCAGAACCTGTCGCTGGGCGTGGCGAACTCCGTGCTCGCGCAGCAGAACGGCGCGCTGCAGATCGACGGGGCGCTGTGCGCGCTCGGCGCGGGCGCCGGCAACTCGCCGACCGAGGTGCTCGTCCCGACGTTCGAGCGGCTCGGCGTCCCGACCGGGGTGGACGTGCAGGGCGTGATGGCCGCGGCCGACGAGGTGGTGAAGCCGTTCCTGCACCGGCTGCCGTTCGCCGACCGGGGCGCGATCACGCAGGGCTACGCGGGCGTGTACTCCAGTTTCCTGCTGCACGCCGAGCGGGCGGCGGAGCGCTACGGCGTCCCGGCGCACGAGATCCTGCAGAAGGTCGGCGAGGCCGGGTACGTCGGCGGCCAGGAGGACATGATCATCGACGTGGCGCTGCAACTGGCCGCCGAGCGCGACCGCGTGTCCTGACCAGAAGTCAGGACAGCCAGGCGTGGAGTTCGTCGATGGCGTCGTGGACGGACGGGCGGGTCTCCAGGACGGCCCGTCCGGCGAACGCCTCGCACGCGTCGGGGTAGTTCGCGGCGATGAGGAAGCCGCCCGACTGGCGGATGCGCCCGGCGCCGTCGACGAGCGCCTCGACGCCCGTGGAGTCGCAGCCCACGACGCCCCGCAGGTCCATGGCGACGAGGACGCGTCCCTCCAGCCGCCCGATGCGGTTCATCCAGCGGTTCAGCCGCGGGACGTTGTCGTTGACGAGATGGCCGCCGAGCCGGACGACGATGCAGCCGCGCTCGATCGTGATGTCGATCGACATGGGCAGGGCGGCGGACACCCCGTCGTCGCTCACCTCACGCCTCCGAGCGGACCGCGCTCCAGATCTTGAAAGGGCCCCATCCTTGCACAGTGCAACGAGGTCGCGTGGCGCATCCGGCCGACTCACCGCCATTCAACGGACGAGCTCCGCTCGGCCGACCGCCGGTGATCTTTGCACGGTGCAACCGTTGGGATAGCTTGAAAGGCATGACGCAGGAGGACCCGCCCGGCGCCCGGGGCCCGGCGACTCCTCGCGGCCGGGCGCGCCGTGACCAGCTCGTCCGGATCGGCCTGGATCTGCTCGCCGAGGGCGGCTGGCCCGCGATCACGGCCCGCGCCGTCGCGGACCGCGCCCGGATCAGGCCGGGCCTGCTGCACCACTACTTCAACGGGCTGCCCGGGCTGCATGTCGCGGTGGCGCAGCGGGCCGGTGAGATGATCATCGATCCGGTGCTGGACGCGCTGCTCGCCGCGCCGGACACCCCGGCCGCGGTGCAGGCGCTGCGCGAGCTCGTCCCGGACATGATCGCCGGTGAGCGGAACCTGCGGCTGGCGGCGGAGCTGCTGGTCAGGGCGCTGCGCGATCCGCGGATGGGTGCGGAGCGGCGGGACTGGGCGCGGGCCGTCCGGGGGCGGGTCGCCGCGCGGCTGGCGGAGCTGTGCCCGGACTGGCCCGCCGAGCGCCGCGAGGGCACCGCCATGCTGGTCACCGCGCTGCTGGACGGACTGATGCTGCAGCTGATCCTCGACCCGGCCCTGCCCGCCGACCCGGCGCTGGCCGCCACCGCCGCGCTCGTCGGAAAACCATGATCGTTTCTCCCCGGTTCCGCCATGGAACGGGACATGGACCGCTATTCTGAGATGCTGGACAATTCGCTTTTCGGACGGTCGGGAGTACGCCGTGGCTGCAGACGAGGTCATCCCCGTGGAGATCCACCACGACGTGCCCACGGCCGCCCGCATCTACGGATGGGCCCTGGGCGGCAAGGATCACTACGAGGCCGACCGCCAGTTCATGTTGCAGAACCTGCCGGACTTTCCCGAGTTCATCGACCTCGCCAGGCAGAACCGGCAGTTCCTGTACCGGGCGGTGCGGTACCTGGCGCAGGAGGCCGGGATCCGGCAGTTCATCGACATGGGGTGCGGGCTGCCGACCAACGACAACGTGCACCAGGTCGCGCGGCGGTTCGCGCCGGACGCCAACGTCGTCTACGTCGACATCGACCCGATCGTGCTCGTGCACGCCCGCGCGCTGCTGGCCATCGACGGCTCCACGGCCGTGATCACCGCCGACATGTCCGACCAGGAGGCCATCCTCGCCCACCCGGACGTGAAGCGCCTCATCGACTTCAGCAAGCCGGTCGCGGTGCTGTTCCTGTCGGTCGGCCACCATCTGGTCGACGCCGACGACCCGCCCCGCATCCTGCGCACCATCATGGACCGCGCCGTCTCCGGCAGCCATCTGGCGTTCACCGGGATCGTCTGCTCCGACCGCGAGCGCGCCGCCGACATCGACTCCCGCTCGAACGGCGCCGGGCTGCGCTGGCAGACCCGCGACCGCGCCCAGACCGACGCGCTCCTGCCGAAGGGGCTGGAGCCCGTCGAGCCCGGCATCGTCGACATCGTCGACTGGCGTCCCGACCCGGAGCAGCCGGCGCTGGCGCCGGTGCCCGCCGAGCTGCAGCCGTACGACGGCGCGTCCCGGCTCAACCGCGACCTCACCGAGTACGGCGGCGTCCTCCGCAAGCCGTAGCGCACCCCGGCGCCCGTCCCCCGGCCGGGCGTCACCCGGCCCTGCGGCCGGGGACGATCGCGACGGGGCAGCGGGCGTGGCCGAGCATCCGGGTGCTGGTCGCGCCGAGCGGGCCCGAGCCGGTGCCGCGGTCGCCGAGGACCAGCAGACCGGCGTCGCCGACCGCGTCCCGCAGCGCCTCGCACGGGCGCTCCAGCAGCAGCGACACCCGCATGCCGATCGCCGGGTGGCGCTCCCGCCACGGCGCGACGGCCTCCTCCAGCTCGGCGGCGCGCGTCTTCTCCAGCAGCTCCCGGTCGTTGAACAGCGCCAGCTCGGCCTCGGCCACCGCGCCCGGCTCCCAGCAGCCGTAGACGACGTGCAGGTCCCAGTCGCGCAGGGCCGCCTCCTCGAAGGCGAACCCGAGCGCGGCGTCGCAGCGCGCCGTCCCGTCGACGCCGGCCACGACCAGCTCGTGCCGACCGCCGCTGCCGTCCGGGACGACGATCACCGGCCGGTCCGCCCGCGCGGGGACCTCCAGCGCCGTGGCCCCCTCGTCCGGCCGCTCGTGCGCGCCGATCACGACCAGCTCCGCGGTGGCGGACGCGCGCAGCAGCGCCTCGGTCACGGGCCCGCGCATCAGCCGCCCGTGCACCGCCGCCGCGCCGAGCTCGCGGGCCCGCCGGACGCCCCGCTCCAGCAGGTTCTCCCCCGCCCGCTTCCTGATCGCCTCCGCGTCGCGGTCGACGTGGCCGCTCGCGTAGGGCCAGTGCCAGCAGTGGCACATCACCAGGTCGAGGCCGCGCCGCCCCGATTCGTCGACCGCCCAGCGCAGCGCGGCGTCGTTCTCCGCCGTCCCGTCGAAGCCGAACAGGACGTGCGGTCGCTGAATCCTTTCTGCTTCGTCCATGTGCCTGCCCTCCTTCTGCCAAGTCTGCGCGCTCACCGCGCGTAGTAGAAGAGGGACCCCTAGACTCCGGCGACATGATCATCCGCAGCCTCGGGGTGGCCGTGCCGCTGGCCGGGAGCCTGGTCGTCGGCGGTGCCGCCCCCGCTCCCGCCGACGTCGCCCCTGGTGAGAGCCGTGCCGCCGGGCTGGACGGCGAGCTCGGCAGGGATCTGGACGCCGCCCTCAAGGACCGGCGCCTCAAGGGCGCGAAGGCCGGGGTGGTCGTGCGCGACGCCCGGTCAGGGAGTGTCCTGTACGACCGCGACGGCGGCGGGAGGCTCATGCCGGCGTCGAACAACAAGCTGCCCACGTCCGCCGCCGCGTTCGGCATCCTCGGCACGGATTATCGGTTCCGGACGACGGTCAGCACCGGGGGCGGGAACCTCTACCTCAAGGGCACCGGCGACACCACCATGCGGGCCGCCGACTATGGACGGCTCGCCGCCGCCGTCGCGGAGAAGGGCGTCAAGGAGGTCAAGGGCGACCTCGTCGCGGACGACACCTGGTTCGACGCCGACCGCGTCCCGGACGGCTGGGAGCCCGACGACCTGCAATACGCGTACGCGGCGCGGACGTCCGCGCTGACCGTCTCCCCCAACGCCGACTTCGACGCGGGCTCGATCGAGGTCAGGGTGGCCGCCTCCCGGCCGGGGAGGCGGGTCAAGGCCGGGCTGCATCCGGCCACCGGCACGGTGAAGATCGATAACAGGGCCACGACGGGGCCGCGCGGGTCGTCGCCCACCCTCGCGGTGAAGCGGCGCAACGGCTCCGGCACGATCAGGATCACGGGCAGGTTCCCGGCCGGCGCGCCCAAGGCCCGCGTCCTGCGGACGGTGGAGCGGCCCACGCTCTACGCGGGGGACGTGTTCCGCCGCGCGTTGAAGGCGCACGGCGTCCGCGTGGCGGGCGAGACGAGACGGGGCCGGACGCCCGCGGACGCCGAGACGCTCGCGACGCGCACGTCCATGCCGCTGTCGCGGCTCGCCAAGCCGTTCATGAAGCTCAGCAACAACGTCATGGCCGAGACGCTCGTCAAGGCGATCGGCCGTAAGGTGGCTGGCGAGGGCAGCTGGGCGGCCGGGCTGCCCGCCGTCACCGCGCACGCCGGACGGCTCGGCGCCGACACGTCGCAGATCACCATGACCGACGGCTCGGGCCTCGCCCGCTCGAACCGGGTGACGCCCAGGTTTCTCAGCACCCTGCTGGGAAACGCGCGGGAACAGGCGTGGTTCGACGCCTGGTACGCGTCGCTGCCCGTCGCCGGGAAGCCCGGCAAGCTGACCGGCGGGACGCTCGCGAAACGGATGCGGGGCACCGCCGCGGAGGGGAACGTCCACGCTAAGACGGGCACGCTGACCGGCGTCACGGCCCTGTCCGGCTACGTCCGGGGCCGCGACGGCCGCCTGCTCGTGTTCTCCACCGTTTTCAACGGCTACGCCGGGAGCGCCCCCAAGGACATCGAGGATAAGATCGCCGTCCGCCTCGCCGGCGTTCGCGGCTCCTAGGGGCGGCGGGCCGTGGCGGTGCGGAGGGCGCGGTAGAGGAGCCCGGCGTCGCCGAGTCGGTGGCGGAGGAGCTTCTCCAGGCCGCCGATCGGGACGAGGTTCTGCGGCGCCCGCGGATCCTTGTAGTCGACCCCGGCCAGCCCGGGGATGATCGCCGCGCTGTGGTCGGCGAGCTCCACGACCGCGTCGCGGGGCAGGTCGGGGGCGGCCTCGCAGCGCGCGATGCCCGCCCACGGGGCGGCGGACGGCGTCGGCAGCCGCAGATACCAGGAATGCCGCGCCCAGCTCGTCGTCATCAGGAACACGGGCGTGCGCTCGCCCGGCCGCAGCGCCGTCAGGACGGCCAGCTCGGCGCCCTTCAGGTAGGCGGCGTGGTGCGTCTTCACGTAGCCGATGGTGCGCGGGAGGTGGGCGCGGCCCCTAAGAGGGCCGTCCACGATAAGGAGGTCGCCGTCGTGGCCGGACGCCGTCCGGTAGCGGGTCGCGAGACCGACCTCGATATCGGACAGCTGCTGCTGGAGCGCCTGTGACAGCTGCTCGGCGGCGCCGCCCTTGGCCCGCACCGCGGTGTACGTGCCCGCCCAGGTGGTCAGGTCGGCGGCGTGCGGCGACGGCGTGAACAGCGAGCGGCGCACGTCCACCTCGGCCAGCTCGGCCGGGCCGCCGGGCGTGCAGCGCACCAGCCCGGCGGCGCACGACGCGGCGATCCCCGGCGCGGGCATCTCCCCATCGGGAGCGCCTTCCGGGTGGCCGACCCAGACGCGGGCCTCGATGCGGCGCACCCCGTCGGCGACGAGCAGCCCGGCGGGCGGGAGCCCCTCGGCGGCGGGGGCGATCGGACGCCACCGCCCGGACGGCAGCTCCACGTCCAGGTCGAGCTGGACGGGCGACGCGTCCAGCTCGCCGATCGCCTCCGCGGTCAGCGAGGTCGCGTACCCCGGGTCCCAGGGGTCGACGGTGATGGCGGGGGCGGGGACGGGGGCGGCCGTCCCGGCCGGGGGTGCCGTGGTCACGTGCTCTTCTTCTCCAGATGCGAGCCGGTGTGGTCGCGCGACACGTCGAACCGGACGGGGACGCGCTCGGCGAGCGCCGGAACGTGCGTCACGATGCCGACCATACGGTCACCCCCTGACGTCAGCCGTTCCAGCGTCGTCGCGACCGTGTCGAGCGTCGCCGGGTCGAGGGTGCCGAAGCCCTCGTCCAGGAAGATCGAGTCCAGGCTGCGGGCAGCGCCGCCGCCGAGCCGGGCGATCTGGTCCGAGAGCGCCAGCGCGAGCGCGAGGGACGCCTGGAAGGTCTCGCCGCCGGACAGCGTCCGCACGCTGCGCCGCAGCCCGGCCTCGGTGTGGTCGGTCACCTCGATCGCGTTCTTCTCGTCGAGGACGAACTCGAACTGCCCGCCCGACAGCTCCCGCAACGTCTCGGACGCGGTGTCGACCAGCAGCGACAGGGCCTCCCCGCACAGCCAGTTCTCGAAGTTGTTGGCGCGCAGGTGCCGGGCGAGTTCCTGCGCGACGGCGGTCTCCTGCCGGTGCTTGCGGATCTCGTCCGCCAGCTCTTCGGCGCGCCGCCGGTCGCGCCGCACGTCCGCCAGCCGGTTCTCCGCCTGGTTCCGGGCGTTCAGGACGGCCTCGCGGACGGTGTCGGTGTCGATGGTCGCGGGCACGGCGATCTCGTGGGCGTCCAGCTCGGCGGCGAGCGCGCGGCGCCGGTCGTCGCGCCGGGCCCGGAGGTCGCTCAGCTCGTTCGCGAGGGTCTCGGCCGCTTCGCCGCGGCGGCCCGCCTCCTGGTCGCGCCAGGCGAGCAGGGACGTCCAGGCGGCGTGCAGGTCGGCCCGGTCGACGACGGCCGGGGCGCCGAACGCGACGACGGTGTCGCGGGCCTCGTCCAGTTCGCGCTGTGCTCTGCTCGCCTCCTCGTTCAGCCCGGCGAGGAGGCGTTCGGCCTTGGTCAGGTCGGCGCGGGCGGTGAGCAGGTCCTGCCGTGCTTGCCCGGCTTCCTCTTCGGCCGTGCGGATCGCGTCGAGGCGGCGCTGGACGTCACCGGCGTCCGGGTGCGCGCGGATGTGCTCGTCCTGCGCGTCGAGCTGCCGGCGCAGCCCGGCCAGCTTCTCGTCGCGCCGGTCCGCTTCGCGTTCGAGTCTCCGGTGCGCGTCCTGCGCGGTGTCGAGGTCGCGGGCACGGGCCTTCACGTTGCGGTCGGCGGCGCCGAGCGCGGGCGGGGCGTGCCGCTCGGGCGGTTCGGTGACCTCGCGCAGGCAGACCGGGCACGGTTCGCCGACGGCGAGCCGCTGGACGAGATCGGCGGCGGTGTGGGCGTCGCGCGTGCGCTGCAGCTCGTCCTGCGCCTGCTGGAGGTTCGCCTGCGCGACGGCGACGTCCGCTTCGGCGTCGGCGGCCGCTCCGCGCGCCTCCTCCGCCTCCACGCGGACGGCTTCGATCTCCTCGGTGAGCCGGGCGTGATCGCGGTGCGCCCTGGCCGCCAGGTCGAGGGCGGCCTTGTCGCCGAGCCCGGCGAGCCGTTCCCGGGCGGCCGACTCCGCCTCCTCGTGCCGGGCGGCCTCGCGCGCCGCCCGTTCCGCCGCGCCGGTCGCGGTCTTGAGGTCGTCCGCCAGGGTCGGGACGTCCTCGGGCATGGCGAGGGCGGCCAGCGCGCCGAGCGAGCGCGCGGCCTCGGCGGCGCCGGCGTCGCGGTCGCGGATGGTCTCGTCGGTGCGGCGCAGCTCGTCCAGTGCCGAACGGACCTGCTCACCGAGTGTTTCCAGCCGTTCCACCCGCTGCCGCGCCGCCGTCTCGGCGGCCTCGTCCGCGCCGCCGACCTTCGCCAGCTGCGCCTCGGCCGCCTGCGCCCGCGCCTCGGCGACCTTGGCCTCCTCCCCCGCCCGCTTCATGATGACCTCGAAGGTCCCGGCGTCGAGGAGCTGGACGAGGAGGTCCTGCCGCTTCCTCGGTTCGGCCTGGAGAAAGTCGGCGAAACGGCCCTGCGGCAGGACGACGCACTGCGTGAAATAGCGGAACTCCAGGCCGGTGACGCGCTCGACGGCGGCGGTCACCGGGTCGGGGCCGTCGGCGATCGTCCGGACCTGCGCGGCGAGCATCTCCTCGATGCCCTCGGCCGGGTCGACGGACGGGTCGAGCTCGTCCAGCCGCGCCTCCTTCGTCGTCACCGACTGCTTGGTGCGCGCCAGCGCCCGGACGACCCCGTACCGGCGGCCCGCCGCCTCGAACACCAGCGCCACCCGGCCGGAGTTGGCGGACGGCGCCAGCGCCAGCCGGATCACGTTCTCCTTCCCCCACCGGGGCACCGACCCGTAGAGGGCGAAGCAGATCGCGTCGATGACCGTGCTCTTCCCCGACCCCGTCGGCCCGACCAGGACGAAGTAGTCGACGTCGTGCAGGCTGACGGACGTCGGCTCGCGGTAGCTGCAGAAGTCGTCCATGTGGACGCACAGCGGACGCATCAGCCCTCCCGCTCGTTGAGTTCGCCGTCGAGCTCGTCGTAAAGCCGGTCGAACAGCGCGACGACCCGTTCGTCCTCGTGCCCTTTGTGGTCGAGGTAGGCGCGGAACAGCTCCCGCGGCGTCGGGGCGTTCGCGCCCGTGACGGTCGTGCGCCGCCGGGAGGCGGTGGGCCGGAACGCCTCGTCGACGTCGACGGTCAGCGCGTTCGGGAGGATCTCCCGGACGTCGTCGGCGAGCCCGGCGCGCGGCTTCTCCGCGACGACGGCGCGCAGCCAGGCGTCGCCGAGCCCGCCCGCCATCGCCTCCAGCTCGCCGAGCGAGCCGGTGACCGTGCGCAGGACGCGGGCGCTCTTCAAGGCCACCTCGCGGACTTCGGCGGGGCGTCCCGGCGACGCCTCCACCACAAGCGCGCCCGGTGTGTTCTCCTCCTCGCCGAAGTCGACGGCGATCGGCGACCCGCTGTACCAGATGGGGCACGGGCCGGGCATCCGCTGCCGCCGGTGCAGGTGGCCCAGCGCGGCGTAGTGCGCGGTCGGCGGGAACGCCGCCGACTCGAAGTAGTACGAGAAGATCGTCTGCGCCTCGCGCTCGCCGCCGCCGAGCCGCCCGCCCGGCAGCGTCCCGTGCGCCGCGACCAGGTTGACGGTGTCGGCCTCGAAGCCCTCGGCGAGCGCCTGCGCCAGCAGCGCGAACCGGTGCGCGTAGTCGCGATTGTGCTGGTCGGGCGTGCCGGTGAGCGCCTCCAGCGCCCGGACGACGTACCGCTGCGACAGGAACGGCATCGCCGCGAGCCTGACCGGCTCCCCGGTCCTGGCCGTCCACGACAGGAGGCCGCCGTCGTCCGGGCGCCGGATCTTCCCGATCACGCGGATGCCGAGCTGCCGCAGCACCGGCCGGTACACGTCGTCCAGCAGGCGGGGATCGTCATGGTTCCCGGCGAGGACGACCACCTCCCGGCCGCCCTCCTGGAGCGCCAGCAGCGTCCTCATCACCAGCGCCTGCGACGGCGGCGTCGGGACGGCGCCGTCGAACACGTCCCCGGCGACGATGACCGCGTCGACGTCCTCCTCGCGGGCGACGCCGACCAGCTCGTCCAGCACCTTCACGTGCTCGTCGAACCGCGACCGGCCCCGGAGCACCTTGCCGACGTGCCAGTCGGCGGTGTGCAGGAACTTCATCTCCGCTCCAGGTGCATCAGAAGGGGGGAACCTCGTCGTCGTCGCCCGCGTCGCCGAGCCCCGCGAACGGATCGCGCACCACCCGTGCCGTCGTTCGCGACGGCGCGCGCGCCTCGGCCTCGGCCGGGCGGGTCGCCCAGGCCGGGAACGGGAACTCGACGGCGAGCGGCACCGGGATCTCCGGCTGCCCGACGAACATCGTCCCGGGCTTGGCGATCGTGGCCCGCGCCCGCGCCGCCGGGGGCAGCCAGCCGTACTCGCCGCGCGCCGCCTCCGCCGCGTCGAGCCGTCCCGCGACCCGCACCGCGCAGTTCGCGACGATACGGCGCTCCACCTCCGACGCCGTCTGCTGCGCGCCGATGAGGATCACGCCGAGCGACCGGCCGCGCTCGGCCACGTCCAGCAGGATCTCCTTGATCGGGGACCCGCCCTCGCGGGGCGCGTACTTGTTCAGCTCGTCCAGCACCACGAACAGCAGCGGCCGGGCGCTGCCCGTGCTCTCCTTGCGCGCGAACTCGCCGCGCAGCACCACCCCGACCACGAACCGCTGCGCGCGCTCGGGCAGGTTGTGCAGGTCGACGACGGTGACCTGCGCTTCGGTGTCGATGGACGCGTCGGACGACAGATCGCCCCGCACGATCGGCGACAGCGGCCGGACCGACGAACGCAGCCGCCGCAGGAACGCGTTCACCGTCCCGAGGCCCATGAGCCCGGCGCCCCACGCGTGGCGCGTGCCCTCGTCGGTCAGCGTCTCCTCGATGAACCGGACGAAATCGTCGTAGGTGCGGCAGACGACGGGCTCGGCGTCGTCGGAGGCCCGCAGCTTGACGGCGCCGCCGACCGGTTCCGCGAGCCTCGCCAGCCGGGCGGCGACCTGCCCGATCAGCATCGTGTACTGCGCCCGTTCGTCCTCGGCGTCGGCGAACACGAACCGGAGCAGCTCCTGGCGGCAGAACTCGGCGAGCGTCCAGTAGAACGGGCTGACGTCCTGGGTGCGGGCCGAGACGTGCGGGGTCCCGTTGGGGTCGCCCGGACGCGGCGGCGCGAACACGTGCACGCTGCCGAACGGTCCCGGCTCCAGGCCCAGCTTCCGGTACGCGGCGCGGGCGTTGTCGTCGAGGCGCTTGTTGGCGTGGTCGAGGAAGAGCAGATCTTCGCCCTTCACGGAGAAGATCAGCGCCTTGGTGTTGTGCGCCTCGGCGCCCAGCGCACCCGAATTGAAGATCGAGTAGAGCAGGAAGGTCGCGAAGGACGTCTTCGTCGCGACGCCGGAGATGCCGGAGATCGATACGTGGGCGCCGCGAGTGCCGTCCAGGAACTCCAGGTTGACGTGGATCGGCTCGCCGTCGCGGCCGAGCCCGACCGGCACCCGCCGCTCCATGACGTCGAAGTACAGCGCCCGTTCCCGCTCCTTCTCCCCCGCCCGGCGCGCGACCGTGCCGGGCAGCGGCGGCACGTACACCTCGGGCTCGACGCGCGTCACCGTGACCTCGGCCGACTCCACGACCGCCGCGGGCAGCACGCCCTGGACGATCAGGAACACGTCCGAGTCGTACGCGGCGCCCTCGTGCCTCGCCTCGACGTTGGTGACGACCCCGGCGATGAGGACCTCGCCGCGTCCGGGCACCTCCCGGGTCGTCGCGACGACCTCGTCCAGCTGGAGGACCGTTCCCGGTTCGAGCCCGACCCAGAACGACAGCGGCGTCGCCGTCTGCGTCCCCAGCACCCGCCCGACGATCCGTCCCGCCGCCTCTTCGCCCATGCACCCCACCCGGACACCACGTGAACCACCAGATCACGGCAGGGTAACCACACCCCGCGACAGTCTCGCACCACCCTCACCGACTGACCGCATCCAGCCACCCACCGTCACCGGTCGATCAGCGGCTCGAAGGCGGCGCGCACGTCCCCCTTGGACGGGTTCACGTACCGGTCGGGATCCGGGCCGAAATCGTCGAGAAAACCCGAGCTGTACTTGATGACCGACGGGCAGCTCCTGCCGCCGATCTGCACTCTCCGGTCGGCCACGAGCCTTCCCGTCCGCAGCTCGTACACCTTCACCGGAAGCGCGACCTTGTGAAAGCGCACCTGGTACAACTTCCCGGAGCTCCTGCTCCGATAGGTGCATGACTCGACGACGCTCCCCTTTTTCCGCTCCCCCACGCAGACGACGAGCACGGCACTGGCAGGATCCCTGACGCGCCATTTTCCGGGGAGATCGTCCGTGTAGCCGTCGTTCCCGTAGAACAGCGCCCGGTTGATTCCCCTGCCGTAGGGGCGGGCGCCGCTGTATTTCGCCGGCGAACTGCAATAGGCGGGTTGCTCGTCAGTCGACGACCCTTCAAGCAGGCTCCGGACGTGCGCCAGCTCAATCGAAAGCGTGGCCTGCCTGACCCCATTCCTCGCCGCGCCCGCATGCCCGTCCTGGGGATATTGGTCGAGCAATTGCTGATACCGCGCGCGGGCGTTCGTCCATTCCTTGGCCTTCATGAGATCGTCACCGCAGCCGACGAGCGCCGCGGGCGCGGCCCGGGTGACGGCGCCCGCCGACCGGTCCAGCGCGTCATGGCTGGGCCGCCGGTTGTGGAGCCAATCCGTCACCGCCACCGTGCGGCACGCGTCGTTCGTGGGCAGGCGGCCGAGGAATCCGTCGAGGACCGTCCCGGCCGTCCTCCCATGGCCGGGCTCGGCGAGCACCGAGGCGAGGATGTCGAATCCCGCCTTCACCGAGCCGGTGTCACCGCCTGCTAATCCGGCAGCGAGCTTCGCCTCGGCCGTCCGCAACCGCCGGCACGCCTCGACGGCCTCGTCGCTGCGCAGCGCCACGGGCGCACCCGCGACGCGGTGCCCGAACCAGACGCTCGCCCCGTCGTTCAGCACCCGCGCGCAGTCGCCGCCCTCGCGCGCTTCGGCGACGCGCTGCTCGATCCTGGACGCGTCGAACCGCAGCAGCCCGACGGCCAGCAGCACGGGCACCGTGACACCGGCCGCGACCATCCGCTGCCGGGGAACCGTGGCCCCTGCGCCGCGTCCGCCCGCCGCGGACCATCCATGCGCGATGACGGCCGCCCACCACACAAGCACAAGGGCTTCGCACCACCACCGGGCCGCCGAGACGAGAACGGAGGCGAGGACAAGGGTGACGATCCCGGTGCCCACGGCCGTCTTGCGCCGCCCCAGGATGAGGTATCCGACACCCAGCAGAGAGGCGTTGCCGAGGGCGACCGCCAGCGGGTCGTGAACGCGCACCGGCGGCGCGGGTTCCGGCGAGGCGTACATCGGACGATCCACCATGGGCACTCCCCATCAGCCGCGAATTGCGCCCATTGTTCGCCCGCACTTCCGGGAGGGGTCTCAGACCCCGGCCAGGCCCGGGCTCGGCGAGCATCGCATGCGCGCAAGCTCGGATGGTCGGCACGCACCTGCCGCTCGGCCTGCCGGAACCGACATGAATCCGTCGCGCGCGTGACGACCTCACCGCCGCAGCCGGAGTCTGTAACACGACGGCTACCGTCGGAGATCATCTGATATTGCCCTGAACGCGGGGAGGTCGTTATATGTCGGGGCATGGACCATTCGGCCCGCCCGGTCCGTCTGGTCCGGGGCCCCTGGCGCCGCCCCGGGCGGGCGGTGGAGGGATCACCGGTCTGGCGCTGGCCCGGTCGGCGGCCGCCGCCGCGGGCGCGCTGGCCGGTGCGGCGGTCGCGGTTCCCCTCGCCGCCCTCCTGTTCTTCGTTCTCCTGATCCATGTCGGCTTCCCGGCCATCGGGGAGATCGTCTCCGGCGCGCTGCCCCCGGAGATGTCGTTCATCGAGAAGGTCGCCGCCGGGTTCCTCCTGCTGCTCGCGGTCTCGGTCCTCGTGGTCTTCGTGATCCTCGCGCTGGTGGCCCCGATCTTCGTGCTGGTGCCGATGCTGTCGACCGCGATCGCACTGCGCCTCGCGGGCGGCGGCGCCATCCTGCGCTCCCTCTGGCTGATGCTGGCGATGATCGCCGCGTCCACGGTGGTGGCCCTGCCGACCGCCTCCGCCGCCGAGGTCGACGTGCAGTGGTGGGCCTGGGCGGGAATCGTCGCCTTCAGTGCCTTCGGGAGCAGGCTGCTCGTCGAACTGTGGAGACCCGACCTGGCCGGCAGCCCGCAGGGTTTCGGGAACCTCTGGAGGCGCTGGAAGACCCTCATCCTGGCCTGGCTGATCACGCTCGTGGTCGCGACGGGCGTGAGCCTGGCCCTGTTCGCCGTCAAGATCGGCTAGGCGCCGTCAGACGAAGGCCGTCACGCCCTCGTACTCCGCGACGGGGGCCGCGCCGACGGCCTCGTACTGGAGCAGCAGCACGCCGTTCACCGTCACCTCGTGCTGGACGAGCCGCAGCCCCACCGGCACGCCCGGATGATCGAGGAGCCGCCGCCCGGCCCCGACCACGGCCGGCGCGACGGCGAGCCGCAGCACGTCGACGAGCCCGGCCGCCAGCAGCGCATGGCCGAGCCGCGCACTCCCGTGAATCTGCAGCTCCCGTCCAGGCCGCTCCTTGAGCTCCCCGACCGTCCGCACCGGGTCACCGCGCAGCACCGTCGTGGGCTTCCAGCTGCCCTCGCTAAGGGTGCTGGTCACGACATACTTCGGCAGCGAGTTCATCCGCTCGGTGTAGGGATCGTCGGGGTCGGTGATCTGCGGCCAGTCGCGCGCGAACGCCTCGTAGGTCCGCCGCCCGAGCAGCAGCCCGTCGGCGAGGTCCAGCCATTCGGACGTCCGCCGGACGAACAGCTCGTCCATGTGCGGCACCAGCCAGCCGCCCCTGGTGAATCCGTCACTCGTGTCCTCGGACGCCGAGCCGGGCCCCTGGCTGACCCCGTCGAGCGACACGAACTCGGTGAGCACGATCTTCATCCCGGCACCTCGCTCTCCGCGAACTCGGCGAGCTGACCGGCGACCGTCCCCCACCCCTCGGCGAAGCCGAGCTTCTCGTGCCGGGCGCGGGCCTCCGGGTCGCCGTGCCGGACGACGATCCGGTAGTCCGTGCCGTCCGGGTGATCGCTCAGCTTGATCTCCGCCGTCATCGGCACCGGCGCGGGATCGGCGGGACGCCAGGCGCTGTCGATCGCGTTCGTGAACACGATCCGCTCCAGCTCCTCCACGGCGAGGAAGATCGCGTCGACCTGCGGGACGAACTCCGTCCCGTCCTCGCTCATCCGCGTCACGAACGCCCCGCCGGGCCGGACGTCCAGCCGGTCGACCCGGCACACCGCCGGGGCCGGGATCCACCATTTCGCCAGCCGGACCGGGTCGGTCCACGCGTCCCACACCACCCCACGCGGCGCGCGGATGACCCGCTCCAGGGCCAGGTCAAGATCGGGGTTCATCGGTGTCCTCCATCTCATCGGTGACGAGGCGTTCGAGCCGGTCGGTCCGCCCCTCCCAGATCCGGCGCTGCTCGGCGAGCCAGTCGTCCACGAGGGCGAGGCGCTCCCGGTTGAGCACGCAGGTGCGCACCCGCCCGGCCTTCTCGGTGCGGATCAGGCCGCTCGCCTCCAGCGTCCGCACGTGCTTCATGAACGACGGGAGGGTCATCGGAAAGTCGCGGGCCAGCTCGCCCACGCTCGTCGGCCCGCGCCCGAGCCGCCGGATGACCCCGCGCCGCGTCGGATCGGCCAGCGCGACGAACACCCCGTCGATCTCCGCCGAATACTGTGCCATGAAGCTAAGTATCAGCCTACAAAACACTTAGCGCAAGAGCAAAGTATCGAGCCCGGACGCCGCCGCCCGCCCAGCTCAGCCGCGACGCCGCCGACGAGAACGGAACCTCCACCGGCCACCGCTCGCCTTGCCGCCGCTCTCCCCCGCCGCGCCCTGTGACCGCTCCACACGCGCGCTCTGGGCTTCCCGCCACTGCGCCACGACCGCGTCGACGTCGATCGGCCGGTACCCGAGCGCCGGACCCGGCGGCGGAAACCGCAGGTTGGCGGCGATCTTCTCGTTGACCGGCTCCAGCATCCGCCGCACGCTTCGCTCGGACGGCGCCTTGAGCGCCGCTTCGAGAACGTCCTCGATCTCCCTGCGCAGCGACAGCGTCGGATGGATCATGGCCACGAGCCCCTCGCCGGCCAGCTTCTGCTTGATCCACCAGTTGTCGTCGAGCGGCCTTCCCGCGTCCGGCAAGGGCTTCCCCGAGCCCGGCAGCCCGTCGAACTCGCCGCGCTCCTCCGCTTCGCGGATCTGCCCGTCGATCCAAGACTCAAAGCTGAGCCCAGCGGGCTTTCGCTCAGTCATGCCCCCATTGTCCCACCCTCGCTCCAGCCCCCCGAGGACGGGACGTTCGAGCGCGACGACGGAGCCTCAGAACTCGCCGGTCGGCAAGACGCCTTCGAGCGGTGCCGGAACGTGCAGGTCTTCCCCGAGCGAGACCGAGGCGCTATGGGTGTAGTCGTCAAAGCCCGGCATCACATCGAGCGCCGCGAACGCCTCGCGCAGATCGGCGCGAACATGCGGCGGCTTCTCGGGCATCGCCGTGATCGGACGGCCCTCCTGGCTGAACTCTCGGATGGACGTGAGTGATGGTCCCTCAACCTATCGCCGGCGGCAGGGACCACGCCGCCTACCGACGTCGGGCACTGCCGGGCGCGGTTCACTGCTCCTGCGGGGTCTGCTCTTCCCGCAGTTCCTTCTTGGCGCCCAGGATGTTCCCCAGCACGACGCCGGCGCCGATGGCCACGGTGACGGTCACGGCGCTGAGGAGTTGCAATCCCGCGTGGGACGATCCCGCTCCCGCGGTGTAGGCCGACAGGCTGCGGTACATGTCGGGGCCGGGCAGCAGGGAGGCGCTGATGGCCGGTGTGATCAGCGCGCCCGGAGGGAGGCGGAACCGGGACGCGAGACGTCCCGCGACGGTACCCAGCACGATGGCGGCGAGCAGCACGGCCAGCGGCGGCGGCAGGCTCATGTACTGCCTGCCGACGACCCGGATGGTGATGGAGAGCGTCCCCATCAGGGCGGCGAACGGCAGCAGCCGCAAGGGGGCCTGCGAGGCGACGCCGCTGGCGGTGGCGCCGACCGCGGCCGCCAGGACGGCGAGCCAGATCGGCAGGCTGGGGAACTGGACGCCCTGCGCGTGCCCGACGACCTGCACGTCCCTGGCGACGAAGGCGACGGTGGCGATCCCGGCGAACAGCGCGCCGAATTCCATCACCACGTTGATCAGCCGCACGGCGGCGGTGGTGCCGAAGCGGGTGATGGCGTCCTGGGAGAGGGAGACCACCGAGCGCACCGGCAGCAGCAGGACCAGGTTGGCCGCTGTCGCGCTGGCGTAGGCCCGCAGCGACAGCATCTCGAAGTCGAGCGCCAGGATGCCGAGTCCCGCCACCAGCGCCGCCTGCACGAAGGTGGCGTAGTAGCCGGGGACGCCGCCGCGGGCCAGTGTCCGGCCCACGCGCTCGATGACGACCATGACGACCACGGCGAACAGCACGCCGGCGTAGGTGCCGTTGGCCTGCAGGGTGACGGACGAGACCAGCACCGCCCGGCCCGCCAGCCGCACACCCAGGGGCCAGCGCGATTCCAGGCGCTTGATCTCCTGAAGGGTCCGTTCACCGCCGGACAGGTCGAGGCGGTGCCGGACCATGTCGTCCACCATGTGGTGGAGCCGCACCGACCGGGACAGGTCCCGGCCGCCGGTGGACCGGGCGACCTTCATCATGACCCGTGGATCGCTGCCGGGCGGGGCATGCTGGAGGACGACCGTGTGGCCCACGATGCTGAGCTCCAGCGGGTGCAGGCCGCAGGAGGCGGCGACCGCGATCACGGAGATCTCGATCTGCCTCGTCTCCGCCCCGACGCGGAACATCTGCTCGGCCAGGTCGAGGAGGAAGGCCATCGCGCGCCGCGCCTGCTCGGCGGACATAGCGTTCTCCTCCGGCGGCAGCCCCGCGAACCGGCTGCCGGCCAGCAACCCCACCAGCGCGGGGTCCTGTGACGCCGCGCGCCTGCTGCGCTGGCGCAGCAGGCGGCGGAGCGCACGGCGTAGCCGGCCCTTGACCATGTGCGCCCCCGGTCCGATGCGTCCTCGCCGATGTCGTGGCCAGCATCGAGCACGCCGGGCACCGCTCGCCCCGGACAGGCCCCGAGTCGGCGGCCCTTAGAGCGAAATATGGCGTGCCCCTGTCAAACGGCTGAAGTGTCGGCGGCGGACTGTAGCTTCCCGCCATGACCGAGGATGAGTTCTGGGGTTTGGTCGAGGGTGCCCGCCGGGACGGCGGAGGTAGTTTGGCTCGCCAGGTCCAGTTGCTGCGCGAGTTCTTCCGGGCGAACTCGGTCGACGTCCTGCTGGCGTATCGCGATCGGTATGCGGACGTCAACGAGCGGGTGTTCACCTGGCCGATCTGGGATGCCGCCGGGGTCCTGCTGGGGTTTGTCAGTGACGACTTCTTCAGCGATGTCCGCGCCTGGATCATCAGCCATGGCCGCGCGGTCGTGGATCGAATCGCGGCTGATCCCGATTGCCTGGCCGACCTGGCCGAGGACGCCGAAGAGGCCCGTCGCGGCGATGCCGAGGAGTTCGGCATGCTGGTCTGGGAGATGTGGGAAGAGCTGACGGGTGACTGCGGCGGCGGCCTTCCTCCGACCGGCAAGCCCGGCATCGACCCGACCGGCGACCGGATCGATCTCACGGACCCGGCGGCGGTCTGGTCGCATTTCCCGCGCCTGGCCGAACACACAGGCGTGCCCCGTCCACCGCAGTAGCCGCGTGCGCGATCACTTAGGACGAATACTCGCCTTCAGGGCTGATCAGCGTCTTCGCGCATCGCCGTCGTTGGCTGCTCTCCAAGTACGAAGCCCCCGGTCCGTCGGGTGGACGGAGGCCGGGGGCGCTGTCTGGTCGGGGGGTGGTGGTTAGGCCAGGTCTAGGGTTCCGGCTTTGACCTTGGACGCGAACGCCTGCCACGCGGCGGGGCCGAACACCAGCTTCGGCCCATCCGGGTCCTTCGAGTCCCGCACGGCCACCGCCGCCGCCAAGTCCGCCACCTCGACGCACTGCCCCCCGGTGTTGTCACTCCGACTGCTCTTCTTCCATTCCGCAGAGGAGATCGGCACCATCGGTGCTACCTCGACGCACTGACCACCGGTACCAGTGCTGTGGCTGCTCTTATGCCATTTCACTGGGATCGAAGCCACTTCAACACACTCCGCACCCGACGAATCGCTGCGACTGCTCTTACGCCAGATGCAGGACGACAGGTTGACCACGTTCATAGACCCTCCATGACCGCGCGAACGAAACGCACGGAGTCGCCGGCCGGTAGTGCGGCAGATCGCACTTGATCGAAGGCTACGGCACGCTCGTCCACGTCGCGAGGGTTCTCCAGAAGGGGACCGTATCCGCCTCCGCTGTCCATATAGCACATGCTGGCGCGTTCCTTGAACTCCAGAAGCACGAATCCGCTCGCCTGGTAGACGGGGGCATCGTCTCGGACGACCTGAAGCGTGATATGCGGCTGGCTTGCAAGGTCCTGGAGCCGTTCGAGCTGCCCACACATGACCTCGCGGCCTCCGACCTTCCGTCGGAGAGCGTACTCGCCCAGCACGAAAAGGAACCATGGCGAGTCTTCCTTGGCGAGCAGCTCTTGGCGCTCCATGCGGACCGCAAGCAACTCCTCAATCTTCCCGGGCCGCTGACCGACCTCCAGCACCGTTCGAGCGTAGTCGGGCGTCTGCAATAGCCCTGGAACCAGCAAAGGCGCGAACGCCTTGACGTAGGACGCGTCACCCTCGGCCTCGGCATAGGGACGGAACCCTGGAGGCAGCACCTGCAATCTGCCGAGTTCCTGAATCCACTTCCAGATGCGGTGGAACACCCCGTTCGTCCCGAAGAACGTGTCGCAGGCTTCGGCGAATTCCTCGGAAGGTGCGGAATTGCCCGATTCGACCTGGCCGATCCACTGCGGGGTGAATCCCAGCCTCTCGCTGAGCTGCGGCCGGGACAATCCGGACGCTTCACGATAAGCCCGCAATTCCGTACCGAAGTACTCGGTCGGCGAGCACGGGACACCGGGGTCGCGGGGGCGACGGGGCATGGGAGCCTCCAAGATCCGAAAGCGCTGCGACTTTCTCATCGCACGCGGGGGCTTTCTCGCGCCGGGCTTCTTGCTCTTCTTGAAGATAACCCGATTACAGGAAGATTGGGAGCGGTAACGCACAGAAATCAGAGCGAAGGTTCAGCCGATCATGAACTTGCCCGTTAACGCCGCTGAGCAGGCGTTGGCTCGGCTCCGGGAGGACTTCCAGGGGCATCGAATCTGGCGTGCTACGCGCCACGACGGACTACTCGGAGATTGGGTCGCCACTCTGCACGACCCTAAGGCCGGTGTAGACGCGACCATTGTTCGTAGCACTGCGGAAGAGCTTCGTAAGGCTCTGGCCACCGAACTCAGTCGCGCGACCGGTCGAACCACGGGTCAGCGCAGTAGGTGGGACCGGTGCTAGTCCAATGGAACTGGCCGCATCGCGCCTACGCGACCGTTCCCGCTAAGCCAGTAACGGCCCATCTCGACCGACTTGTAGAGGAACTCACGCGAAAAGGGTGGAAGGCCGTCCCTTGCTACACGGGGACCCAGCCGCTCGTGCGCGTCACCGAGGCGTCCATCCCGGAGTTCGGGGAGAGCGTCAGGCTCGTGCCCGGCACGAAGAGCGGCCTCTGGTGGTTCCGGTCGAGCACGGGTGAGGATCTGGCGCCGCACACCAGGCCGGACGTCGCCGCGGCCAGGGTGATCCGGATTCTCATCCCGTATGTGACGACGATCCTCGCGGCCCGGTCGCATCAGGGCCCGGGGGCGGGCGGGGCGCGGCCCGCTCCCCCGGCCCAGCCGGATCGGTCGGACGGCGCCGTGATCGCCGAGCTGCAGGCGCGGTTCGACGGCGTCGTCTGCTGGTGGGGCGCGTCGACCAACGAATGGTGGGCCGTCGTCCCCGGCGGGACGCGGTGGCAGATCGTCCACGCGGCGGATCCGCCCGGCCTTGCGCGGGCCGTCATCGAGGCGTGGTCCCATCGATGACGTTGCGCGGTGAGAAGGGCCTCGTCCGAGCATCGGACGAGGCCCTCGGTGTTCGCGGCGGGTCAGAGCAGCGGGGTGCCCTGGAGGCCCCAGGTCTTGTTGCCGTCACCATCGTCGTTGACGTTGGCCACGACGTGCCCGTCGGCGCTGTTGCCGCTGATGTTCACGTAAGACCCCGAGCCGGGAAGCCGGCAGGTCGCGGAGCCAGAGCTGCTGCCGTTGATCGCCGAGGTGAAATCGCAGGTCTTCGTCTTGACGTCGGAGTCGTTCTGCTCGATTCGAACCTGCACGTCGAAGTTCTCGAACTTGCCCGACCCCGAATCGCCCCAGCTGACCTTTGCGGTCGCCCACTTGTAGCTGTTGCTGCCGCCCGGGCCGCCCCAGTTGCGGTTGAAACAGAGTTCGACCTTCACGTCGGCGTTGAACCCGTTGGTGGGGTACTCCTTCGTGCTGGTCGCGCACCTGCTTTCGGCGTTGGCCGGGCTTGCCAGCACGAGCGTGCCGATCCCGGTCAGCGACGTCGCGACGAGGCCCGTCGCGAGAATCCGGCCCATGCGCTGCTTCACGTACTCTCCTTGTTCCCCAGTGAAACGTGAACTTTTGGTCCACTGCAAAAGAACTTACCGGACGTCCGTTTTAAAGATCAACTTGAGTCTTCTCCGTGATCAACTCCTCACCGATAGCCAGCGTTGAAAGCGCCGCCGCATCCGTTCGGGGGCCGGGGCGGGGCGCAGGTTGCCGGGGCGCACCGGTGTGCGTTAGGCAAGGTGCTCATGGACCTGAAGCCGCTGGCGCGGGACGAGCGCGCCGAGCTCGCGGCGTTCCTTGAGACGCTGACGCCCGAGCAGTGGGAGGCGCCGTCGCTGTGCGCGGGATGGCGGGTGCGCGACGTCGTCGCCCACATGATCAGCTACGAGGACCTGGGCGTCCGGGAGCTCGCGGGACGGATCGCCCAGGGGCGCTTCACGGTGAGCCGGACGAACGCCGTCGGCGTCGCCGGGGCCGGCACGCGGACGCCTGAGGAACTCCTGGCGATGCTGAGGCGGCGCCTCCAGCCGACGGGGCTGACCGCGGGGCTCAGCGGCCTGATCGCGCTGACCGACGGGGTCATCCACCACCAGGACATCCGCCGCCCGCTCGGCAGGTCCCGCGAGATCCCGGCGGAGCGGCTGCTGCCCGCGCTGCGGGGCGCGCTGAGGTCGCCGGCGATCGGCGGCTTCTGGAGGGCGCGGGGCGTGCGGCTCGTGGCGACCGATCTCGACTGGTCGCGGGGGTCCGGGCCGGACGTGCGCGGGCCCGCCGAAGCGCTGCTGATGGTGATCGCGGGACGGCGCGGCATCGTCCCGGAGCTCTCGGGGCCGGGACGGCAGCGGCTCGCCGACCGCGTCGAACGACCGCCTAGGGACGGCTGAGACCGTCCCAGGGCGGATCGCTCAGACGGCGCAGTAGGGCGGCGCCTTGTCCGTGTTGGCCTTGGTGACGACCAGCTGGGGAACGTTGTCGATCTTCTTGGCCGACGGCTCCTTGCGGAGCAGCGCGACGACGTTCTCCACCGCCATCTCGCCGATGTCCTTCGGCGTGTTGCTGACCGTCACGGCGAACCGCCCGGCCTTGATCGCCTGGACGCCGTCGGGGGTGCCGCCGTTGCTGAGGATCTCGATGTCGGTGCGGCGCGCGGCCCGGAACGCCGCCTCGGCGCCGAAGGCCATGTCCTCGTTGTGGACGAAGACGTACTTGACGCGCGGCCGGGCCTGGAGGAGGTTCTCCGCCACGTCCTGCGCCTTGGCGCGCTGCCAGAACGCGGGCTGCTCGAACACCACTTTCGCCTGCGTCCCGGCGCTCTTCTTGAACGCGGCGGTCATCAGCTCGGCGGCGCCGCCGGGGGCGCCGCCGATGACCGCGACCTCGGCGGGGCGGCCGCCGGTGTCCTGGGCCAGCCAGGCGCCGAGCGAGCTTCCGACCTGGTTGACGTCGGCGACGACCGCGCCGAGGATCTTCGACTGGTCGATGCCGCCCGTGACGCCGGTGAGGAAGATCGGGATGCCCGCCCGGTTGGCGCGGCTCACGCCGCCCCGGAGCGCGTCGACGTGCACGGTCTGCACGACGATGACGTCGACCTTCTTGACGATCATGTCGTCGATGTTCGCCAGTTCCCGGGTCGGGTCCGCCGCGGAGTTCGCCGTCACGACCTCGACGCCCTTCTGGGCGGCCCGCGCCTGCAGCGCCTTCTCCAGGCACATGTGGAACTCGATGCGGTTGCCGTTGACGAACCCGATCCTGATCTTCTTCCCGGACGGGACGGCGCCCTGCTTCTCGCCGTCGTCCACCGAGCAGGCGGTGAACCCGAGGGCGACGGCGAGCGCCGCGGTCAGGACCGCCGTCCGGCGGAGGCGTCCGCGTGAGACATCGATCATGAAAACCCTTTCAGCGAGATTCGACCGCGCAGATGGTTGGTGATGGCCGCGACGAGCAGGACGCCGCCGACCGCGACGTCCTGGTAGTGCGCGTCCACCTGGAGAAGGTTGAGCGCGTTGGCGACGACGCCGAGCAGCACGACGCCGAGGACCGTCCCGGCGACGGTGCCGCTGCCGCCGGTCAGCGCGGTGCCGCCGATCACGACGGCGGCGACGACGGTCAGCTCCAGCTGGAGCCCGCCGGTGCCGGGGCTCGCCGCGCCGAGCCGGGCGACGAGCATGACGCCGCCGAGCCCGGCGAGCAGGCCGCCGAGCGTGTAGAGGAGGAGCTTGGTGCGCGCGACCGGGATGCCCGCGAGACGCGCCGCGTTCTCGTTGCCGCCGATGGCGAAGGCGTTGCGGCCGAACGCCGTCCAGCGCATGATCAGCCAGGCGCCCAGGCAGACCAGCGCCGCGACGACCACCGTCGCCGGGACGAGGCCGAGCACCTCGCCGAACCCGAGCCCGACCAGATGGTCGCCGATCGACACGCTCTGCCCGTCGATGATCAGCAGCGCCACGCCGCCGAGCACGGTGGACGTCGCGAGCGTGACGACGAACGGCGCGACGCCGAACACCGTCACGGCCGCGCCGTTGCCGAACCCGATCGCCGCGCCGACCGCCAGGCCCGCGAGCACCGCCGTCCACTCCCCCGTCCCGGACGCGATCAGCCGCGCGACGATGCCCGCGGTCACGGCCGCGATGGAGCCGAGCGAGAAGTCGATCCCGCCCGCGGTCATGAGCAGGGTGAGCCCGGCGGCCAGGACGGCGGTGACGGCGACCTGCTGCGAGACGTTGAGCAGGTTCGCGCCGGTCAGGAACGCGGAACTCTTCAGCGCGGCGAACAGGCCGATCAGCAGGAGGACGGTCAGGAGCCCGAGGTGCCGGGTCAGGCCCGCCGGAAGCGTCACGGTGGTGGCACGGGCGCGGGCACGGGCGCGGAGGGCGCCGAGGGAGATCATGGCGTGCGCCCTCCCGCGATCAGCGCGAGCAGGTCGTCGCGGGTGACCTGGGCGGTGGGGCGGTCGGCGACCGTCCGGCCGTCCCGGACGACCACGACCCGGTCGGCGAGCCCCGCGACCTCGTCGACGTCGCCGGACACGAGCAGGACCGCCGCGCCGCGCGCGGCCAGCCCGCCGATCAGCCGCTGGACGTCGGCCTTCGACGCCACGTCCACGCCGCCGGTCGGCTCCTCCAGCAGGCACGCGGTCACCTCGGTGCCGAGCCGGGCGGCGAGCAGGACCTTCTGCTGGTTGCCGCCGGAGAGCGCCGCGACGGGCGGGTCTGCGTGCAGGGCCGTGATGCCGTACTGGTCGCGGGCGGCGCGCCCATGCGCGCGGATCCGGCTCCACCGCACCAGCAAGGTGCGGCGGAGGCCGCGGCGGACCAGGTCGAGGTTCTCGTCCACGCCGAGCCCCGGGACCAGGCCGTTGCCGAGCCGGTCGCCGGGCACGCAGCGCATCCCCGCCGCGAGCGCCGCACCGACATTGCCGGACGGGACGTCGCGCCCGCCGATCCGCACCCGTCCGGACTCCGCCCGGCGAAGCCCGCTGAGCAGCGGGAACAGCTCGGACTGCCCGTCGCCGGACGGCCCGAGCACCGCGGTGATCTCCCCGCCGCGGACCGCGAGGTCGAACCCGCGCAGGCGTCCGGTGGTCAGGCCGCTGAGTTCGAGAACGGGCTCGTCGGTGACGGCCGCGCGGTCGTCGTGGCGGTCGGGGCGGTCGTGGGTCTGTTTGCGGAGCCTGTCGCCGGCCATGGCGCGGACGAGGGCGGGCAGGTCGAGGTCCGCGGCCGGGACGGTGACGACCCGGCGCCCGTCCCGCAGGACCGTGATCCGGTCGGCGAGGCCGAGGACCTCGTCCAGGTCGTGGGAGATGTAGACGACGCCGGTGCGGCGGGCGCGGAGCGTGCGGACGAGGTGGTGGATCCGCGCGGCGTCGGCGGCGCCGAGTGTGGCGGTGGGCTCGTCCAGGATCAGGATGCGCCTGCCCCGATGCACCTCCCGCGCGATCTCGACGAGGGTCTGCTCGGCGGGATCGAGCGATGAGGCGATTCGTTCGACGGGGATCTCGATGCCGAGTTCGGCGAGGGCACGCGCCGCCTTCCGCCGCGCGTCCCGCCACGACACCACGCCTAACCGGGTGGGGAGGCGGCCGAGGAGCAGGTTCTCGGCGATCGTCAACCCCGGGACCAGCGACCGTTTCTGATGGACGATGCTCACCCCGGACGCGAGGGCCCGGCGGGGGGTCAGCGCGGTGTGGCGGCGCCCGGCGACATGGACGGTGCCCCGGTCGGGAACGATGGCGCCGCACATCGTCTCCACAAGGGTGGACTTGCCCGCGCCGTTCATCCCGACGACGGCGTGGACCTCACTCGCCGATAACGTGAAATCGACGTCGGTGAGGGCGTGGGCGCCGCCGAACGTCTTGCACACGCCGCGCAGCTCCAGCACCGGCGCGGCCGACCCCCGCATGTCAGGCACGGCCCGTCCGGGCGAGGGCCTGCGTCCCGGTCTGCGTCTGGGAGGCCGTCTCACCGGCGATGCTCACGACGCGGCCTCCGTGACCTCTGCGGCGCGGACCCCGGTGTCCGGCGCCGACCGACCCGGCGGGCATCGGCCGTGGATCGGCCGGCTGTTCGATTGCTCGCCAACGCCCATAATTTCGGCGATTTGGTCGCCCCATCCTAGAGCTACAACCACCCCGCACGACCGCCGAGATCGCACACAGTGACCGGATGCGGACAAGGAGCACCTCGGGCCGGGGCCGGGCCTGCTTCGCTGTCATCCGGACGGCGAGCGGGAGCGTCATCTCTAGCGCATCCGCGGGGGCGCTGAACGGGACGAGGGGGCTCAAGGTGTCATGGGTGGCCGGAGAGGGCGTTGGACAGGCGGTTGAGCAGGCTGGTTCGGCCGGCCGATGGTCGGCGCCCGGGCAGACGTGCCGGGTCGCGGGGCGCACGCTGCCGGGCGGCATGCTGTACGTGGGCACGGACCTCGCCGCCGCGTCCGGGCATGACGTCGAGCCCGCGCTGATCGACCCGCGGCTGCCGGTCGACTTGGGGTCGCCCGACTGGACAGGCCGAGACCTCGGTTACTGGCCGTCCTATTCTCAGATCGCCCCGGGTTGCCGCGCCGCCTACCTGCGCTGGCTGGAGGCCGGACGCCGGCATCGGGACGTGTCCGTCGGGTACGCGTTCCTGTTCCTGTACGGCCTGGAGCGTCGCGTCCTCGTCGACCTGCGGCAGGACGAGACGGCGCGCGCGGCGGAGCTCCCGCTCATCCAGGCCGAGGTGGAGCGGCTGCTTGAGCTGTTCGGATCCGACGCCTCATTCCAGGGCTACGCCACCGGATTCCGCAGGCTGATCGAGGCCGTTTCGGTGGCGGCGGCGGACGGAGCCGCGTGCGCCGGTCCCGCGCCGGAGGCCGACCGGCGGCGGCCATCGGCGCGGCTGCGCGTCGGGCTCGGCGAGTTCGCGCGCGGCAGGCGTCCGGTGCCCGCCGAATGGGCTCTCGCCTGGGTGACGTCCCACCCCGCCCACTCGCCGCGGACGGCCGCCAAACGATGCCCCGGGGAGTTCGCCGAGCTCTTCGCGGTGCGCTACGACGACCGCCATCTCGGCGGGTTCCACATCAAGCCGGCGGGGCCGCCGCCGGCCTTCGCCTACCGTCCGGCGAGCGGCGGCTTCCGCGGACCCGTGACGCTGGAGGTCCCGGGCGTCCCGGACGTGTTCGACCAGGCCCTGCCGCTGCGGCGGCTCGCCTCCCTCGCCGACGAATGCGCCGAGAGCCTGGACGCCTACAGCCGCGTCATCGGCCGCGACCCCGGCCTGCGCGGCACCCTGGCCGCCGCCGCCCTCCTGCCGGAGGAGCTGCTGGATCTCGGCTCGGGGGACGCCGGCGCGTTCACGGAATGGGCCCGGTCGCGGCTGGGCGGTTTCGCCATGTCGGCCGTCCCGGCGGCCGACCTCCTCCGCTGGTCGGGAGCGGACGAGCCCGCCAAGAAGGACGTCATCGCGCTGGCCCGCCTCCTCGGTCACGCGGGCATCGGCCTGGAGCCCGACCCGCGGTTCGGCGGCCCGGTGCCGAAGGGCGGCTCCGTGGTCTTCTTCCACGTCGACGACGCCGTGGACGCCGCGCCGTCGCACGCCTACCGGGCCGCGTCCCTGCTGCTGCACCTGGGAGCGGCGGTCAGCCTGGCGGACGGTCACGTCGCCGTCGAGGAGAAGGAACTCCTCATCGGGCACCTGGAAGAGGCGCTCGACCTGACCCGCGCCGAACGGACCCGGCTGCGCGCGCATCTGCGCTGGCTGCTGGCGACCGAGGTGAAGCTCACCGGGTTGGCGCGGCGCATCGAGACCGTCGAGGAGAGGCAGCGCGAGCATCTCGCCGGGTTCCTGTCCGCCGTGGCCGCCGCCGACGGCCGGATCGACCCCGCCGAGGTGAAGACGCTGCGGCGCATCGCGAAGCTCCTCGGCCTGGCACCGGAGGTCATGGACGAGCACCTCCGCGCCGCGGCGTCCGAGATGAACGGGGCGCCCGCGGTTCCGCCGCCCGCGTCCGATCCGGTGGTCGTGCGTCCGGGCCGGCCTGAGCGCGGACACGCCGTCCCGCCCCCGGCCGCCGAACCCGCCGCCGCTGGGCCTGGCGTCCACCGGGGACACGGGCTCGGCCTGGACGAGTCGCTGCTGGCCGCGCGCATCGCCGAGGCCGCCGAGGTCTCCGCGCTCCTGGGTTCGGTGTTCGGCGACGACGACCCCGCGCCCGCGCCGTCGCCGCCCCCGCCGGGTGTCGCGCCGGTGGCCGGGCTGGACGGCGGCCACTCCCGGCTGATCAGGGCGCTGCCCGCGCACCCGACCCTGCCGAGGGCCTCGTGGGAGGAGCTGGCGGCCGCGCACCGGGTGCTCCCGGACGGCGCGATCGACCGCCTCAACGAGGCCGCCTACGAGACGACCGGTGAACCAGTGATCGAAGGAGACGACCCGTTGGAGATCAACCGCGAGGCGCTGGAGGCGATGCTGTGACGACGCACGAGGCCGACGCGGCGCAGGACCCGCGCCCCGCCGCGCCGGTCCGGATCCGGCCGCGTGAGCGCGACGCCCTGCTGCAGAGCCTGCGGGCGGGCGTCGTTCCCCGGGTCGGGCAGCAGCACGTCCAGGTCGGCCGCGTGGCCGAGGTGCGCGCGATGCTGGCAGACGTCGAGCGCATCGCCGACGGCGGCTCGGCCCTGCGCTTCGTGATCGGCGACTACGGGGCCGGCAAGACGTTCTTCCTGCACCTGGTCCGGTCGATCGCGATGGAGAAGCGCCTCGTCACCGCGCACGCCGACCTGAACCCCGACCGGCGGCTGCACGCCACCGGCGGCCAGGCGCGCGGGCTGTACGCCGAGCTGATGCGCAACCTCGCGAGCCGGTCCAAGCCCGACGGCGGCGCGCTCCCCGGCGTCGTCGAGCGCTTCGTGTCCACGGCGCTGGCCGAGGCGGAGCGGACGGGCGAGACGCCCGACCAGGTCATCCGGTCGCGCATGCGGCACCTGTCCGAGCTCACCGGCGGGTACGACTTCGCGGAGGTCGTCGGCGCCTACTGGCGCGGCCACGACAGCGGCGACGAGCATCTGAAGTCGGCGGCCGTCCGGTGGCTGCGCGGCGAGTACGCGACGCGGACGGACGCCCGCGCCGCGCTCGGCGTCCGCACGATCATCGACGACGGGACGATGTACGACCATCTCAAGCTGATGAGCCGCTTCGTCCGGCTGGCGGGCTTCGACGGCCTGCTCATCTGCGCCGACGAGATGGTGAACCTCTACAAGCTGGCCTCGACGAGGGCGCGCAACGCCAACTACGAGCAGATCCTCCGGATCCTCAACGACACGTTGCAGGGCAGCACGGGGCATCTGGGCTTCCTGTTCGGCGGCACCCCCGAGTTCCTCCGGGATTCGAGGCGCGGGCTGTTCAGCTACCCGGCGCTCCAATCGCGGCTGGCCGACAACGCCTTCGCCGCCGACGGCCTCGTCGACCTGACGGGCCCCGTCCTGGAGCTGCAGCCCCTCACCCAGGAGGACTTCTACGTCCTGCTGACCAAGCTGCGTCACGTCCACGCCGGGGGTGACGCCGGCGCCCACGTCCTTCCCGACGAGGCCGTCATGGCCTTCATGCGGCACTGCTCGGAGAAGATCGGCGACGCCTATTTCCGCACCCCGCGCACGACGATCATGGCGTTCTGCGACCTGCTGGCCGTCCTGGAGCAGAACCCCGGCACGGACTGGCAGAGCCTGGTCGGGTCGGTGACCCTCGCACCGGAGCAGAACCCCGACCTGGCCCCGCTGGACGAGGACGACCCCGACGACGACCCGCCACCCGGTGACCCGCAGCGCGATGACGACTTCACGACCTTCAAGCTCTGACGGCGGCTCACGCTCCTTCGACCTGCTGCACCCGGCCGTCCAGCGATGGATCTGGCAGAGGCGGTGGATGGCGCTGCACGACGCGCAGGAAGCGGCCATCCCGGCGATCCTCGCAGGGAAGGACGACATCCTCATCTCGGCGGCGACGGCGGCGGGAAAGACCGAAGCCGCCTTCCTCCCGATCTGCTCCGCCCTGGCAGGACCGCGCGACGAGGGAGGCGGTTTCGGAGCCGTCTACGTCGGGCCGCTGAAGGCGTTGATCAACGACCAGTTCGAGCGTCTCGAAGAGCTGTGCGGCCACCTGCAGATCCCGGTGCACCGATGGCACGGGGACGTGGGCGCCGCCCGGAAGGCACGGCTCGTCCGGCAGGCCACGGGCATCCTGCTGATCACGCCCGAGTCGCTGGAGGCCCTGCTCGCCAACCGCGGAAGCCGCGTCCTCGCGATGTTCGGCAGCGTCCGGCACATCGTGATCGACGAACTGCACTCCTTCATCGGCACCGAACGGGGAGCCCAGCTGCGCTCGCTGCTGCACAGGCTGGAACTCGCCGTCCGGCGGCGGATCCCGCGCGTCGGCCTGTCTGCGACGCTCGGCGACATGGACACGGCGGCCGAATTCCTCCGCCCCGGCGGCGGAGACCGGGTACGCCTCATCGACTCGGCGTCCGACGGCCAGGAACTGCGCCTCCACCTCAAGGGTTTCTTGAACGACACGCCACGCCGTCCCGAACGGCCGGAACCGGGACCGGGCTCGGAACCGGGACCGGGCTCGGAACCGGGACCGGGCTCGGAACCGGGACCGGGCTCGGAACCGGACGACGAAGCCGCCGGCGGTGGCATCCGCGCCATCGCCGACCACCTGTTCGCCGTCCTGCGCGGCTCCAACAACCTGGTCTTCGCCAACTCCAGGGGGAACGTCGAGCTGTTCACCGACCTCCTCGTACGGCGAGGCGAGCAGGCGAGGGTGCCGAACGAGTTCGTCCCGCACCACGGCAGCCTCTCCAAGGAGATCCGGGAGGACACCGAGGCCCGGCTCAAGGACGGCTCCCGGCCCGTCACGGCCGTCTGCACGTCCACCCTGGAGATGGGCATCGACATCGGTTCGATCGTGTCGGTCGCGCAGATCGGCCCGCCGCCGGGCGTGGCCGCGCTCCGCCAGCGCCTCGGCCGCGCGGGCCGCCGGAGCGGGCCCGCGACGCTGCGGATGTACGCGTTCGAACCCGAGCTCACGTCCACGTCCCCGCCGCAGGACGAGCTGCGCACCCAGCTGGTCCAGATGATCGCCGTGGTCGGCCTGCTGCTGGACCGCTGGTGCGAACCGCCCGAGAGCGGCGGGCTGCACCTGTCCACCCTCGTGCAGCAGATCCTGTCGTTGATCGCCCAGCACGGCGGGGTGCTCCCGGAGGACGCCTACCGTGCCCTCTGCGCACGCGGCCCGTTCCAGCACGTCGAACCGGTCCTCTTCAAGGCCCTGCTCCGCGACCTCGGCGAGGCCGACCTGCTCCGCCAGGACGGCAGCGGGCTCCTCCTGCACGGCGGCGAAGGCGAACGCATCGTCAACCACCACTCCTTCTACGCGGCGTTCCACGCACCGGAGGAGTACCGGCTGGTCACCGCCGGGCGGACGCTCGGCTCCCTGCCCATCGCGTTCCCGCTCACCCCCGGCGACTTCATGATCTTCGCCGGGCGGCGCTGGAGGATCGTCGACGTCGACCCGGCGGGCAAGGTCGTCGAGCTGGCACCGTCCGGCGGCGGGAAGGCGCCCCAGTTCACCGGCGGCCCCGCCGACGTGCACGACCGGATCAGGCGCGAGATGAGGCTGATCTACGAGTCGGAGACGATTCCGGCCTACCTCGACGCCGGCGCGCAACGCCTGCTCACCGAGGCCCGCACCGCCTACCGGCGCCTCGCCCTCGCCGCGACGCCCGTCATCGGCTGGGGCGACGACACCCTCCTGGTCCCGCTGCGCGGCGACACGATCATGAACACGCTGTCCCTCGCCCTGCACCAGCGCGGCGTCCCGGTCGACCGGCAGGGCGCCGTCCTCGTCCTGGCCGGCACCGCACCCGGCGACGCGATCGACCACCTGACCGCCCTCGCCGCGGACCCGCCCCCGGAGCCGGGCGCGCTCGCCGTTGTCGTCCCCGACAAGGTCATCGAGAAGTACGACGACGTCCTCGGCGAGGAACTGCGCACCCTCGCCTACGCCGCCCGCAAACTCGACGTCCCCGCGACCTGGGCCGCCCTCCCGAGCATCGCCGCGTCCGCCGCGAGTTCGACCGGCACGCCGATGGACGATGCGTGACCTGCTTGGCTTAGCGCATGCTCATCCTCGGATCCATAGTTCTAGGAGCGTCGGACGTACGCCGCGCAGCCGCGTTCTGGATGGAAGCTCTGGGATACGTCCCACGCGACGAAGTAGACCCCGCGTGGACGGTCCTGGTCCCGCCAACCGGAAACGGCCCCAACCTCGCACTCGGGCTGAGCGACACACCCGTCCAGGCACATCCCCGAGTACACCTAGACCTCTACGCGGAGAACGCAGCAGACCAGGCCGCCGAAGTTGAACGACTGGTGTCCCTGGGCGCCAGTCACGTCGACTGGGACCTCTATCCCGAGAACCCCGACTTCATCGTCCTGGCCGACCCTGAAGGCAACCGCTTCTGCGTAATAGACACCAGCCACACCTGACCGGCTAGGACTCTTCCGCCGGCTGCATGGAACGCAGAACGACTCGCCGAATGAGCTGCACATCGGTGAGAGGCCCCGTAGAGGCGGCGAAACCGAACTTGAAGGTATCCGGCATGGGCTGAGGCGCGGCGAATCGCAGAACCCGCTTGAAGCCGCCACCATCCCGAAAGTCGATATCGACCGTCACGACCGGATCCCGTCCAGCCGGCACCGCCACCCTGACGACCCTCTTCACCGGCTCCAGCAGCCGTTCGGCTCGCTTCGCCGTGACGTTGGCGGGCATCGCTCTCAGATCCCCGTGCAGCCGCCCAGGAAGCGACGATGACCAGACCCCACTCGCTCTCTTGTGGCTGGTCGTGGCGTCGAGCAGGCAGTACCCGGTGACACCGTTCCCCGGCCCACGCGCGCTGACGACGTTAGGGCCGGGAGCGGGCGGGCGGAACGACGTCCCGGCCGGGGAACGCCGCTCGCAGCCGTTCCCGCGCCCTTCCCCGTCGCCGAAGTACTCGCCGAGCACGTCGAGCCCGATGCCGAGATACCCACCGTCCACCCCGGGGACGAACTGCGCATCGGGTCTGCCGCCCGGCAACTTCTGCGCGTAACCGAGGCTCCCGCCGAACGCACCCGGCGTACTGAGCCGCCGAGCACCGTCCGTCAGGAAGAACGAGATCCCATCAGCGGGCGCCCGAGTGGTATTCCCGTACTGCCACTGCTCGAAGATCACCTCCAATCCCTCCCGCGCAGGGATCGGCGAGTCGAACAGAACAGCACCGGTCACTTCGTCGTGCGCATCAGTGAGCTGTAGATATCCACGCGGCGCCGCATTACCGGGCGGCACTGGCCCGACCGGATCCCGGCGACACCCCCTGAGCGGATGATTAGTGGCCTCCGCCTCCAACGTTCCGCGCCGCGCGCCTGTCAGGCAGGCCGCCCCGTACCCGATGAACCGCGAATCCGCGGTAGCCCCAGCGAACGACTCCTCGACCAGAACCGAACCGGGAACCCGCTCCGCGGCCCCCGCATGCCCGATCGAGACCGCGCCGACAGCAGCGACCCCGAGCGCCACCGCACCCCGAACCCACCGATACCTCATCCCGCTGCCCCCACAGATTAGAAGCGACCCGTCCTACCGCCCCCAATCTGAACACACGCTTACCGCAAGAACTCCCCATTGCCACCACCACAACAATAACCAAACCCAACCCTTAAAGAAGGACCCACCAATCAAGCTGCCAGCAAAACTGACCCCACACTAAACCAGATCAACAAGAGAAGCGCATCACCCAATAATGATGCACAACCGAACACAAATAAAACGAATACGGAGAATTCAGGCGAAGACCCATCCCGCCCGTCAGAGGACGTCCTTGCGGCCGCGCTGTGCGTCAGTGCGGGATGACCGTGAAGTCGTCGCACACCTCGTACACCGTCACCTGGAGCAGATCACGGACACGCCGTGGGACTCGCAGTGCGGCCTTCAGCGCCGAGGAGGGCACCACCACGGCGTACTGGACACCTGCGTCGGGGCTGGTCATCCGGCGAAGCAGTTGGCCGTACGCGGTGTCGCAGTCCAGACCGGGGGCGGACGTCGTGCCCTTGGCTTCGCGGATCAAGCGCTCCTGGCCACGAACGGCCTCGATGTCGGTGGGGCCGGTTCAGGCCGAGCGCCAAAGTGTTGGAGTGTCCTGCGGCTGCCAGTCGGCCTGCGCGGTGTGGGCCTGCCGGCAGACGTAGTCGCCGCCGCGGTGGGTCACCGCGTCGCCGGGACGGTAGTGGACACCCGGCGTCCATGCCGCAGTGCCGGGCCTTCTCCTGGGCGGCGTAGGCGTCGGCGTATCGCGTCCACTACTGGACGGCGTGGGCGTGGCGGACGACGGCGTCGGTGTCGCGGTCGATGGCGACTCGGACGGTGTGGCGGTGCTCTTCCGTCCCACCCCGACCGAGTCCGGCGGTCCCAGGCTCTGTGCCGGAGCCCCGGCCTCCGGGCCCACACCCGTGGTCGCCGGAGCGGCGGACGGACCCCCGCCGTCGGACGGCCTGGCCGCCGCGTACCCCACGGCCACGAAAAGCACGATCGCTGAGACGGCGCCGAGCACGACGTACCGGCGCCGCGCGGAGGACCTGGAAGGAGGACGCGCATGGGCCATCAGTCAGCCCGTCCTCGCCCGCGCACATCCGCGACGACCACTCGATCTCCCGTTCCCCGTAGCCCGGACACGAGCCGCCGGTACCGGCTCCCGAGCGCGGACAATAGTTACACACCCCCGCGAAGCGTGCCACCTGGACATTCCGACGCCCGAGCCGGTCCACGAGCCGGTACCCGCCTCCCAGCACCTCTCCAGGGCTCCGGGCACCGCCCCCTTCCCCTTCGCTCCTCGCCCGTCCCCGGCGATACACCACCCAGGCGGGTGAAGGCCTGCTAGCGGGCCATAACCACCCCGACCAGATCTTTTCAGGAATCAGACCGATACCACCCGGGATCGCGAAGCCTGACGTCGCCCGGAATTCCTGGGAAGATCACCGTCCCGGAAGTTGCGAAGCCGCGGCACGATCCTGGCGAGTTCGCGGCCGAGACCAGTACAGAGCCGGACGTGGCTGATGCGCGCCCGCAAGGTCCGTCGGATGAGCCGCTCAGACGATCAACCTTCAGCGTCGATCGACGTGATCCTTAAAGCGCCGCGTGCTTCCCCACGGATTGGACGGACGAGTGGGCGTCCAGGGCGTGCCGGACGGCGGTCAGGTGAGGACTGCGGATCCCGGCTCGGGTCAGGGTGTCTGCGGCGTCCCGGGCAAGCGACCGTGCCCGGTCGGACGCGCCGGCGCGGAGCTCGAAGAGGGCATGCGCAGTGAGGTATTGCCCCACTCGCAGGGCCCTCGTCCGCCTGTCCAGCCGGTCCCGCGCCTGGTCCAGGTGCCGCTCGGCCGCGCCCCAGTCCGGCCGGGCGGTGCCGAGGGCCAGCCGGCAGGCGAACACGTGCCGCGCCACCTGCATGTCCGGAGTCTCGTGTGCCGCCGACAGCGGCAGGACCCGGCGGGCCACCAGCTCCCGGGCCGTGGCGAGGTGCCCGCGGTCCTCCAGGACGCGGGCCTGCCAGAACGCGACCTCGATCGCCATCCGCCGGTCGCCGGTGGCGGCCAGGCCGGAGTGCTCCGCCCGGAGGAGCCGCTCGGCGCACCCGGTGCGTCCCTCGTTCATCAGCGACACCACGGCGCCCATCACGGCCGTCCCGTAGCGACCGGGATCGCGGGCCGCGCGGCTGAGCGTGACCAGCCGCCCGTAGACCGGCACCGCCGCGCGGCCCCGTCCGCTGTCGCGCAACGTCACCGCCCGGACCGCGAGGCAGCGCCGCCACAGTTCGCCGCCGTGCCCGAAGCCCCGCCCGGCCCCGGCCCCGGCCGCGAGCTGCGCCAGCAACCGGCGGGCCGCACCGATGTCGGTGACGTCGACCGCCCGTTCCGCCCGCGCCAGCAGGTCGACCGCGGCGTCCCGGGCGTCCGCGGGCCGCGCGACCGGCGCCAGCACGGCACCCGCCAGCAGGAGGCGCCGTTCGAGGACGGCCGGGTTCGCGTTCGCGTTCGTGTGCTGCATTTCAGTGAGCCCCCTGGTCGCCGTTTTCAGTGTCCTCGGATTCGTCGAGCGGCTCTGTCAGACGGTCCAGAATCGCGCCAAGGGCCGCGATCGCGGCGGCGGCACCCGCCGCGAGCCAGCCCGGCTCGACGGCACTGGCCAGCTCGACCGTCGCGGCGCCCAACGCCGCCGCCACGGCCGCGTTGCGGCACCGCGCCGCCCGGTGCCGCCGTGCCAACGATGTCGTCCGTCTCATCGCTGCTCCCATGTCCGTTAAGACTTGGTGCAGATTCCACAGGTCACCTCCACCCGGAACCAGCGACGGCGGAGAACTTCGCGAATGTGGGACACCCTGGCTCAGCGGCGATGTTCGGGCCGCGGATAGACCATGAGGCCCGTCGCACGGCGCGGAATGGCTCCCGGGTTGCGGAACGGGCTCGCGACCCCGTGCAGTGGAGGGATCTCCTCCAGCGCGGGCCACGCCTTCGCCGACGCTTTGATCCGCTGGTCGATCCGGTACAGCAGGTTCGCGTACCCGCCCTGCTCCGACTGGACGGACTCGAACTGGGACACGAAGTAGCGCACCGCGCCGATGTCGCGGTCCCGGATGCCCCACAGCACCCCGAGATCGGCCCCCGCGAGCTTGCGGTTCAGCATGACGGCCCCGTCCGTGATGCCCAGCAGCCCCTCGAAGTCGCGCATGACGGCACGCGCCGTGCGCCGGGCCACCGGCTTCGCCACGATGCGGGCATTCTCCGTGCTCTCCGCGACGCCCAGCTCGAAGCGGCGCCGGGCCAGCCCGAACTGGATCTCCAGGTTGCCCGGCACCTCGTCGGCGATCGCCCCCATCCGCGCCAGCGCGACCCGCAAGACGTCCCGGGAACCGCCCCGCAGCACCCCCGAGAAGACCACCTGCCCCAGCCAGTCGTTGACGTTCTGGAGGATCTGCTCCCGCTCGCCTGACGGCGGGTACAGCGTTGCCCGTTCCACCACGCCGCGATAGAGGTCGAAGGCGGTCTGGTAGTGGCCGAACATCTGGTGGATGTGGGCCTGCCCTGCGCGGGCCACGAGGACGTTCAGGTGCCTCGCCCCATGATGCTCGATCTCCTCCGCCTCCCACGCCTGGGCGTAGCGCAGCGCAGTGAGGTTCTCCGCGTCCCGCAGGACGGTGTACGCCGCGCGTAGAAACCGAAGCCTGGTCTCGGCCCCGGCCGACGCCGCGTCGGGAACCAGCCGGCTCGTGTGGGCGACCAGGAACTCGAACAGTTCCGGCCGGCGCGCGGCCACCGAATGCTCGAGCTGCGCCACCGCCTGGTGCGGATCGTCGGTGAGGGCGACCCCGTCGGCCGCGTACACCGTCGGACGCCTGCGGTCGGGTGGCAGCGCGGGACGGTGCGCGATCGTATTCAGCCGCTCGGTCACACGGAAGGAGTCGCGGTACCGCTTGTCCTTGTCCGAGGTGACCGGCGCCTGGCGCAGGCCGCCGCGAAACTCTGGAGACCGCTGCTGGTGCGCGTGAATGGCGTCCAGTTCACGCTCCGGCTCGCGCGCCATCAGCGCCTGCGCCCGCAGCGCGAGCATCGCGCCCGGCGCGGCCAGTGCGGTGTCGCCCAGGGCGGGCAGCCGCCCGTTCATCAACCGGGCGACCCGCCCGTCGATCCGGTCGAGCCGCCGGTTGATCGTCTTGGTGCTGACGTCCGCCTCGGCCGCCAGGGTGGCGATGGGAACCGGGTCACCGGTGAGGCCTATCGAGTCCAGCCACAGCCAGGCGTCATCCGCGCCGATCCCCTCGGTGGCGCGGTGCCGGATCAGCCACCGGCTCAGCGCGGCCCGCACCGCCGCCGCGCTCCCCTGCCCGACCAGCGCGCCCAGCGGACCGTCCAGGTCGCCGGGATCACCGCGCCACTGATCCCGGAGATACTTCCGCAAGGCCCTGACATCGGCCTTCGTAATGGCGGTGGCCGACGTCTCGCCCATGCGGCGCCTCCCGAGAGTCGCCTCGATTATCCGTAGTGCCCTGACGCGCGCCGAGCCCCTGACCGCATCCGGCGCCCCGTTGCGTCCGCCGTTGTTCCCGAGGAAGGTGTGGGGTATGGGCGACGGAACGCGCTGGCGGGCCGGAGGTTACGCCCACGCCAACGGTCCGTCACCCCCACAGGCGATCAGCGTGCTGCACGAGCTGCACGGCGGTGACGGCTCCTGGACTAACCACCCGGACTGGGCTCGCAGAAGTAGCAGCTGACACGCGAGGGCCCGCGTCCATCAAGCAACTGAAATCTGCCCACCAGGCGACGGCCTGACTAGGCGCTCACCATCGAGCAGGCCCATGCCGAGTTCGCCTCAGTCAGTGGTCGGATCTCCGCCCGGAGTCGCGAATGCGGATCAGATCATGAACTCGAGGGGCCTACGACCTGGGCGCTCATCCACGGAAGACTGCATGCTGGACAGCCGCGCCCGGGTTCTCAACGTGTACCGCCCTGACACCCTGGCCAGTCGGGCCTAGCTCGACCTCGTACTCGACGCGCTGGGACGTCCCGACTCGTGATCTCATCTCGGCTCTCGTGATGCACGCAGAACGCGGAAAGGGGGGCGTGGTCGCCGGTGTGTCGGTGTTTCACCGGCGACCATGAGTGTGCCCGGTGGTCACCGGGACGGGCGGAGGGTGCGGGTCGGGGTGTAGCGGGTGAAGGCGGGCGGCATGACCTTGTTCTCCTTGCCGTACTCCGCGACCTGGTGGAAGTGCGGATCGAACCGGTTCGCGGCGGCGTTCAGGTGCCGGGTGCCGGTTCGCGGCCAGTCACCGGTGTCGATCTTGGTCAGCAGGGTGCGCAGGGCGGTGATCTCCTCTGCGGCGTTGAACGAGCAGTGCCCGCCGCGTTCCACGTACAGCTGGCGCAGCAGGCTCGGGTGGCCGTTGCCGCGGACCTGTCCGGCGTACCAGCGGTCCTGGTCCGGGGGAACACCGGCGTCTCCCGTGGTGTGCAGCGACACGACCGGCACCCGCATGTGCCCGGTCGGCACCCCGTACCGGTACATGTAGCCGAGCGCGTTCTTCTCGGGTGCGATGCGCGGCGCGTCGGCCAGCTTGGCCAGGTCGGTGCGAAGGTTCAGGCCCGCCTCCCGGTACGCCCGCTCGACGACGCGCCGCTGGCTGGAGCGGGCGAGTTGCCCGGAGTAGTTCACGCTGGCGTTCCAGAGCGGATTGCCGCCCGCCCGCTCGGCGATGTCGGCGAACGCGGCCGTGCCGTTGCCGTGCACCTTCGCCCATTTGACCCATTCGGACTGCTGCCGGGTCCACTCGGCCATGTCGGTCGGCTCGGGCTCCTGCGGGTGGAACCAGCCGGTGACGTTGCCGAGCGCGGCGGCCAGCGTGAGGCGGGCGCGTCCCGCAGGGGTCTCGCGGGCCTGGTCGATCGCGGCGACCAGCGCGTCCCGTCCGCCAGGCGGGTCGGCGGAGTTCACCAGGTCGATGTCCTGGCCGGGAGCGAGGAGCGTCTTGACCGCGAAGTTGACGTCCAGAGCGGTGTTGAAGGTGTTCAACGGGTCGTAGAGGGCGCACAGGTTCAGCACGCCGTCGAACCGCTGCGGATACCGCTCGGCGAGCAGCGTCGCGATCGCTCCACCCATTGACTGGCCGCTCAGCACGGTCCGCCGTGGCCGTCCGACGTTGGCGTTGAACCAGTCCAGCAGCGCGAGCTGGTCGTTCATCGCTTCCTTGACCAGGTAGCCGACGCCCTTGTTCTGGTACTCCGAGGCGGCCAGCGCATAGCCGTTGTCCAGCAGCCATTCCCGGGTCTGCTCGTTGTTGGAAACGAACACCTGGTTGAAGACGAAGCCCTCCGGCTGGTAGCCGTGGCTGTAGAGCACCAGCGTGCCGTTCCAACGTTCCGGCATCTCAACTCGGTAGCGGGCACCGTTGATGGTGCCTTCGTGAGGAGGCGGCTCCTGCGCCACCGCCGGCGTTGCCGGGCCGACCGCCGCTGCGCAGACCAGAACGCCCGCGAGGAGGGCGGCAAGCAATCTCTTCATGATCATCAACTTCCTGGCTCGTCGTCCCGGAGTCCTTCCACTCACAGGTCGAACGGGCGGCCCGCGGATCGACACGACCGGAAGATCACTTCGCACGAACGTCGTCCGGCGAGGTTCCCTCGCTTCTCGCCGCGGTGGAGCGCGGCGATCACGGTCGCGGCGTTGGGCACCGAGCCGACGTAGTCGAGTTCGACGGCGATGTCCCGGGTGGTCGCCGCCTCCGGTGCTACGACGCTCGCCGGGCCCGGAGAGCGCGGGGCGGGCGAAGCCGGTCACATTCCGTGGTCGCGGAGCCTTCCGACGACGTCGTCGGGGTCGGCTCCGGCGCGTTCGAGGACATCCAGCGCGGCCGGCGGCGGCGTCCGGACGAGCGGTACCGGCCCGGCGACGAGACCGGCCCGCGGCGGCCCCTCGGTCCCGGTCAGCCGTGACTCCGGCGTCCCCGACGGCGGTACCTCGTACACCCGCCAGCCCGGCCACATGGTCCGGGAACCGGCGACGACGAGCCGGGGCCGCCGCCACGCGACGAAGGTCCATCGGCCGCCGGTGACGGCGTGGACGAGGACGGTCTCCAGATGCCGCCCGAGGAGGGTCGCGACGCGGGCGGCCACCGGGACGGGGTTGGTGAACCTCCCGGTGACGCGGTAGATCCCGCGGTCGGCTTCGAGCGTCAGCTCATCCTCGGCCAGCTCCGCGATGATCAGCGCAACCGGGTCGTCGGAGCGGGCCAGGTCGAGCAGGCGCTCCCACCCCGAGCGGCCCAGCACGGTGGCGTGCGCCAGCCGGGGCGGGATGAGCAGGTCGCCCGCCAGGTCGGTCTCCGCGGCCGAGACCCGGTCCTTGACGGCCTGCCAGGTGCGGGCCGCGAGGAGGTCGCGGGGGCTCCCGCCGGTGAGCGAGGCGCCGCCGAGCAGCAGCCCCATGCACACCGCCGTGACCGCCGTGACGTGCTGGACGGCCCCGTCCGGCACCTCGTCCTCGGCGCGGGGCGCCAGGCCCTCCGTCAGCCGGGCGAGCGGCGCGCGCCAGGAGTCGTCGTCGAGTTCCCAGACGCCGTGACCGAGGAGCTGCACGAACAGCCGGGCCACGAGGACGCGCAGCATCATCGGCGCCGGTTCCCGCCCGGCGGGGACGGTCCGGTCCACGGCCCGGACGGCGCACTGCCGCCACTCCCGCTTGCGGTCGGGCGGTATCACCGGCGGCGGGGACTCCTCGGGGTCGCCGTCCGGCCCGTCCGGGTCCTCGTCGTCGGTCACGGCCTCGGCGGTCAGCCCCCAGCGCGGCCCGAGGGTGAGATCGGGGGTGCCCGTGCCACCGAACAGTTTCAGGGTGAGGGGCCGCCCGATGGTCCGCTCGCATTCGTCCAGGTAGGCGGCGTAGCGGTCGTGGACGGCCGACGCCTGCGCCGGTGCGGCGGCGGACCGGGCGGGCAGCGCGGTGCGGTTCTCGGCGACGAGGTCGGACAGCCGCAGCAGGTCGTAGCGGAACCGGCGGCCCAGCTCCTCGTCGGTGAAGATCTCTTCCTCGGTGTAGCCGTGGCGCAGGCGCGGCCGGTTCGCGTCCGCCTGGCGCCGGGCGCAGCGCGCGGGGTGGACGACGAAGACGGGCGGCGACTCGGCCCGGCCGCCCGCGTGCGGGTCGGCGATCCGCACCACGGCGCCCGCGAACTCGGGGACGGCGAATTCCTGCGAGGTGCGCCCCGCCGGGACGGTTCCGACCGTGGTCCACGACCCGGGCGAGCCGTCCGGCGACACCTCGACGGCGACGTCCACGTCATAGGGACGCGCCAGAGTGACCTGGAGCAGGCCCGCGCCGGTGAGCAGCGCGCCGAGGACGAGCAGGCTCGGGCGTGCCTCCACCGGCCGGACGGTGCGCCGCCCGCGCAGATGCGTGACGGCGACGGCGGTGCCCTCCGGCAGCAGTGGCGACGGCACCTCCGCGAGCACGCCCAGCTCGCAGTTGCCGCCGCCCGCGACGTTGTCCAGCAGCGCGGCGCCGGTGAGGTTGGCGCTGCCCGTCAGGGCCGTCCACCGGTCACCGGTCCGCCATTCCAGCAGCTTGCCGTGGCGCGGCACCTGCTCCGCCAGCAGCCGCAGCTCTGCGCCCGGCGAACCGGCGAGCGACGCGAGGACGGCGTCCCCGTCGTAGCTGCTCCAGCGTTCCTGAACACCGAGCACGACCCGCGACGGCGCGAACCGCTCGACGATCCGGGCCAGGGCACGGCCGCTCCGGTCGACGAACGGCGCGTACAGATGCAGCTCGTCGACGGGCCCGTCGGGCAGCTGGTCGATCAGCCCGGTGCCGAGGTTATGCAGCACCCGCGCCGGATGCCGGACGGCGGGGAACTCCGCGAGCCGCGCGGAGATCTCCGCCAGCAGCTCCGCCGCGTACCGCGGCATCGGCACGGGCCCGCCCAACGCGGCCAGCCACCGGCTCAGCTCGCGGAACGACTCGGGGGCGCCGGTGTCGTGACCGCGCAGGACGGTCCACAGCTCGTCGTTGTACCCCCATCCGGCCATGGTCGGGTTGCCCGAGCCGACCGCCGCGACGGCCTCGCGAGCGCCGATCAGCAGCGCGAGCTTCGGGTGGAACGCGCCGCGGCAGGCGGCGAGGCCGTGGAAGTAGGACCGTCCGGCCATCCGCACGTCGACCGGGTCGTACAGGCCCTGCCCCGCGTCGCCGATCACCGTGATCCGCGCGCCGAGCGCACGCGCGGTCGGGACCAGCGTCTTCTCCAGGAACGGCAGGTCGACGGTGAAGCCCAGCAGCAGGAGCTCGTGCAGCTCGGCCTCGTCGGTGCGGTCGCGCCATTCGCCGAGCAGCGTGAGCGGCGAGGTGAACTCCCAGGTCATTCCCCCACCTCCAGCAGCTCGGCGCCGAGCGGTGTGAGCGACGCCGTCTCGTCCTCGGCGCGGTATTCGAGGAGGCCGAGCTGCTCGGCGATGTCCCCGGTCTGGTGCAGGCGGGTGCCGATGTCGCCGTCGCCCTCGTCGCCGGTCTTGTAGTAGCGGCCGCCCCGTTCGTGGACGCGGGAGAACACCTTCATCCGCCCGTTGGCGTCGGGACGGGTCTTGGCCAGCGCGACGCGTCGGGCCTGCGCGAGCATGTCGTCCACGAGCCGGACGGACAGGTCCCGCATCGGCCGGTCCGCGAAGTCGTCGATCAGCCGGGCCACCCACAGCGGGTTGAGGATGTCGTGCTGCGCCCCCAGGAACGTCGTCCGCGCCTCGCCGGACAGCTCACCGGCGCGGCGCCCGCCGGCCAGCAGCAGCCTCACGTTCAGGAGCGGGTCGCGGCGGTCGGTGTCCTGCGTGATCTGGCGTTCGGCCGGTGCCGGATGCCCGCCCGCCATCGTGGCGGGCAGCTCGCCGAGGCAGGCCCGTAAGGACGTGGCGGGCATCGGGTCGGCCAGCCATGCGCGCAGCTCGTCCCGGCTCCGGTCGGCTTCGCCGTCCTGCGATCCGATCGACCGGACCAGCGCCGCCCAGAGCCGCCGCCACGCGCCGACCGAGTAGTTCCGCAGCAGCAGCCCCCGCCACCCAAGAACGTTGTCCACGCGCCGGAGCACCGGATCGGTCTCGACCTCGTTCCCGAAGGCCACAGCGGACCGGACGCACTCCTCCCAGCCGTGGGCCGCGTCGCCGCCGTGCAGGCCCGCGGCACGGCCGAGCATCCGGAACGTCGCCCGGCGCCGCCGGTCGTCGGTCCCCCACTCCTCCGGGTCGTGGCGGCCGTCCCGGGTCGCGGTGAACAGCCCGCGCATCCAGCCGGCCTCCGGGCGTTCCGGGGCCTGCATCGCGAGCGGCGCGAGCGCCTCCAGCCGCGTGCCGTCGAGGACGTCCGCGCCGGACTCGCGCCACAGCGGCGCGAACAGGGCCGCGACCTCCGGAGGGCAGACGTGCCTGCCGGGACACGGCGCGCCATCCTCGTTGACGGCCGTGCCGAGGACCGCGCTGGGTCCGAGGTAGGTCTCCCAGGACCCGGAGCGCCGCGACGAGTACGCCTGGTCGCCGTCCAATTCGGCCGCCGCGCCGACGTGGAGGACGTCGCCGTCGAGCGAGGGCCGCACCTCGTCGACGGCGTGCGCCATGCCCGGCCGGCCGTACGGGTCGTCGTACAGGCGCGACACCCCGGCGAGGACGACCTCGCTGCGCCGCAGCAGCCGCAGGCTCGCCGCACCGTCCAGGTCATGCTCCGCCGCGTGGGCGCCGAGTGCCGCGTACAGGGCGTAGTAGCGGACGTACCTGGTCACGGACGAGATCCCCGGGACCAGCAGTTCGATCGCCCGCAGGATCGGCGCCTCCACCCGCAGCGGATACCGTCCCGCCCGTTGCTCGATCCCCCGCTGCGACCATTCCGGACCCTCCATCAAAGCGATACGCCCCTCTTCTCCCGTTCACCAGGAAATTTAGAGAGAACGCCCTACCCGCGCCCGCTAGATGGGGAAACGCGACCCTGAACCGTTATCGCTCCGCTTCGGCGGTCGTATCAACGATCTGCGGGATGGCCGAGAGAATGCGGGCAGATCGCGCACCCTCCCGGAACGCGGTGCGGAACACTGCGTCCACCTGGCCTTTCGTCCGTCCGAGGCGGCGACGCGGTTCCCGGACCCGCGCACGATTTCCCAGGGGACGCGGTGCGCTGCACCCCAGGCGTACGCGCCGACGGCCACTCCGAAGGCGAGAAGCGCGCCCCCACGCAGCAGCCCAGCCCGCGCACGCCGTCCATGCCGAACCACGGCCACAAGGCCGCGCGCGACCGCCACCACGCCGACGACCAGCCCGGCCAGAGAACCCAACAGCAGGACGAGCGCGAACATGATGGCTCCCCTGAGGGACGGTCTCGGGAACGAACGGCTACGCGATCAAGGATAGAGCGCCGAACGCATCAAGATCAGTGGATGACCCCGCGCGCGGCACCACCACAGCCCGGGCCGCCGATCCCCCGGCGCATGGAGCGTTGAGTGTCGAGATTTCCGGACCGGGATAATCGTCGTACTCCTGTACTCGCCAGATGGCCGGAGTCAGCAAGAGGAAAGCCAGGAATAGCGAGGGGACGCTGATGAAGCTCGCCCAGAAGGGCGACCTCCGCACGGCGGTAAATGCGACCAGGGCCGAGATCATCGCGAGCACGAATGCCGTCAGCGAGAACACTGGAACAATGAACGGATACCCTTTCGTCCACTGCGCCGTCAACGGGTTCACGTCACATGCCCGATAGGTGGCACGGACAGCCCGATCTCCAAGAAGATTCATCAGCCAGAGAAGCAAGGCCCCCGAGACGCTGAAAACCGCCGCGCCCAGGCATGACCACCTCCAGAGCCGTTGACTTCTTTCGCTTGATCCCACAGCAGATCCCGTCGTCAAGACGACCCCCGGGCGGCCTGCGCCTCGCGGAGGCGCCTCCCACCCGGGGGTGTCAGGAAATAGCAATTACCGAGTGCTTCGTCACAGCGTCGGCCCGCTACCGCTCAGTCTCCTCGGCCCGGACGCCACCCCACTCGGCGTCCTCCTCGCCCGTGCCATTGCTTCACCCACGGCAGCACTTCACAAAGGCCCGCCAGCAGCGGCGCCAGCTTCTCCGAGTCCCAGGCCCGACCTCGGCCCGGTCATTGACGAGGTTGCCAATGGCCTGCGCCTAATCCTCGTGATCCCAGCCGGCCCACCCGAGCAGCAACGAGTCATCTGCGTCCGGACTGCCCCAGATACGAAATGAACCGCTCCTTCGGCGCGTACTTCGGCGGAACCGCGATGTCGAGCCGCTTCCCCGTCCGGTCATCCTCGCTGGTCCTCCCAGGGCTGCTCCCACTCCTCACGCTGCCGCAGCCCAGTGTCCTTGTACCGAAGCGCCGCAAGCTACGGCACATCGGCACGTGTTCGTCCGCGACGACCTCGGCCAGCACCTCCGCCAGCGGCAGACCCCGCTTCCCCAGATGATCGGACGCATGCAGCGCCGCCACTCTGCATGTCCGCGTCCTCCTTGAACAGGTCGGCGAGCTGACTGGGCACGCCGGTCACACACGGGCAGAACCCAACGGAGATGGTCGCGAATTACTGAACAGTGACGCTATCCCGTGCCCGAGCCATCTTCTGTGAAGTTCGCCCGGTTCGTTCCCCAGTGGCAGCCCCGATCGCGTTGCGGGAGCACCGTGGCGGGTGCCCCTAGGGCCTGGTGCCCGGCACAGGGACCGCCGCGCGCCCACGCACGTCGCATGCATCAGAACGACGAAGAGGCCGCTTCCGGAAGATCGAAAGGGCCTCTGAACTGGGTGTCTGCAGGGTGGGCGATACTGAGTTCGAACCAGTGACCTCTTCGGTGTGAAGGTCCCGGACAGCGAACCGCCCGCCGACGAGTAGTCAACGGGCGGGCTCAGATCCACCAGCTCAGGTCGCCGCGCCCTCGAAGGTGAAGCTCTCGTACTCGAAGCCCGGGGTTAGCTCCACGCTGACCGTCTTCAGGTCCGCCGCACCCTCGGCCGCGAACATGTATTTCACCGTGGCCGTCCGGCCGGGCGCGACGGTGCCGGTGAACCCGTCCCCGTAGCCGCGCTCGCTGTCGAAGACCTGGTCGGCCTCGGTGCCGTCTGCGCCGACCCGCGTCCCGATCTGGAACATCGTCGTGTCAAATCGGGTCTTGCCGGTGTTGCGGATCTGCACGGTGACGATGACGGCCGGGCCGCCGGGCTTCCCGCCCGCGGCGTAGGCGCCGACCTTGGCGCGCTTCAGCTTCGCCACCCGGAACGAGAGGCCGTCTTCAGCGGTCGCCCACGTGCCGACCTTGGTGACGTTGTCGCCCTCGTCGGGCTCCTCGCTCCCGCCGGCCTTGGCCGCGGACGTGGGGGCGCCGGGCTTGGTGGACACCTCTTGCGGTGCCGCGCAGCCGGTCAGCAGCAGACCGCCCAGGAGGGCGATGAGCACCGCGATCTTCTTCATGTGGGGAAGTTCCTCTCGCAGAGTCCGCGGCGGGGGACGCGAGTACGACGCTGGATCACGCCCTGCCGGTTCACAGCGAGAGGCTGCTGTCACCATCCGGCCACGCTCCGGCCGGGGTGCGCACGATGCGTCTTATCTAAATGATCACGCACCAGGAACGCATGGGATAGAAAACGGCCCCCTCCTCGGAAGTCGAGAAGTAGGCCGTGACCTGCGGGTGGGCGATACTGGGTTCGAACCAGTGACCTCTTCGGTGTGAACGAAGCGCTCTCCCACTGAGCTAATCGCCCTGGACGTCGGAAACTCTAGCGCATGTTGGGGGATGTGTGCGCCTTCACGGTCACGTCCAGAAGGTGGGGTTTTCGATGTTCCAGGGGACGACCAGACCGTAGAGGGCCAGGTAGGCGGTGAGGGTGGCGGCGGCTAGGACGGCGGTCAGGGTGCCTAGGACCAGGTTGCGGCGGCGGGCTCGGGGGTCCAGGGCCTGTTCCTTCGCGCGGTCGGCGGCGGCCTTGGCGCGCTGGAGGGCGCGCTGGGCCCAGGCGAACTCGGTGGCGAGGATGGCGAGGCCGACGACGATGCCGAGGATGCCGGGGCCGGGGGTGACCATCATGACGAGGCCGCCGAGGAGGACGGCGGAGCCGACCGCGAAGACGCCGAGGCGCCAGGCGGTGTTCAGGAGCCGGTTGCGCCGGACCCGTTCGCGGAACCGGTGCAGGCGGCGCTGCTGTGTGGGTGGGGCTTCCTTTTCGGTCTTGATTGCCACGGATTTACCTTAAAGGCAGGTGGACGGGGGTGGGAACACAGAGGTTTTACCGCACCGATCGTTCGGCCGGGACGGGGGCACATGGCGGGAAACATCCGTCTTTGCGCAGGTCAGGCGCGGTGAGATGAGTCACAAACGCCGGGGACGCCGGAATGTTCGGCCGCGATCAGGCAGTTAGGCGTCATAGATCGCGGGGATGTCCGTGGGGAGGACAAGCACTCACGGGGAGCCCCGCCTGCGGGACACGACGTTATGGGGAATGGCCTATGAACACCACAGTCTCAGCGCAGCTGGGCCTTCGGCTCGTCGTCCCCGACCGTACGACCGTTCCCCTGCTCGCCGGGCTGGAGTACGCGGCCGACGATCCGTACGCGATCCGGATGGCCTTCTACGTCGGCGATGACGAGCCGGTGGAGTGGATCTTCGCCAGGGAGCTCCTGACGGTCGGCATCGTGCGGAAGGTCGGGGACGGGGACGTGGAGGTCTGGCCCGGCTCCGATGACGGCACGCTCAACATCGGGCTGTCGTCCCCGTTCGGGGACGCGCTGTTCGAGGTGCCGCTGTCGCCGCTGGCCGACTTCCTGCACCGGACGTACCAGACCGTCCCGGCGGGCGAGGAGACCGAGTTCATCGACATCGACGCCGAGCTGGAGAACCTGCTCTGGCCGTCCTAGGAGGACAGCCGGGCGATGTGGCGCATCTTGTTCATCGCGTCGAGCGCGGCGACCTTGTAGGACTCGGCGAGCGTCGGGTAGTTGAACACGGCGTTGACCAGGTAATCGACGGTTCCGCCGCAGCCCATGACCGTTTGGCCGATGTGGACCAGTTCCGTGGCGCCCGTGCCGAAGACGTGGACGCCCAGGAGGCGTCTGTCCTCGGGTGAGACGAGGAGTTTCAGCATCCCGTAGGAGTCGCCGATGATCTGGCCGCGGGCGAGCTCGCGGTAGCGGGACACGCCCACCTCGAAGGGGATCTTCGCCTCGGTGAGGGCGTCCTCGGTGCGTCCGACGAAGCTGATCTCGGGGATCGTGTAGATGCCGATGGGCTGGGTCTCGTGGATCTCCGCGACGGGCTCGCCGCAGGCGTGGTGGGCGGCTAGGCGCCCCTGCTCCATGGACGTCGCGGCGAGGGACGGGAAGCCGATCACGTCGCCGACGGCGTAGATGTGCGGGACGTCGGTGCGGTAGTGCTCGTCCACCTTGATGCGGCCGCGGTCGTCGGCGGCCAGGCCGGCGGCGTCCAGGCCGAGCTCGTCGGTCATGCCGTGCCGTCCGGCGGAGTACATGACGGTGTCGGCGGGGATGCGCTTGCCGCTTTCGAGGACGGTGATCGCGCCCTGCGGCATCCGTTCGACGGACGCGACGCTCTCGCGGAACCGGAACGTGACGGCCAGGTCGCGCAGGTGGTACTTGAGCGCCTCGATGATCTCCAGGTCGCAGAACTCCAGCATCCGCTCGCGCCGCTCGACGACGGTGACCTTGGTGCCGAGCGCGGCGAACATCGAGGCGTACTCGATGCCGATCACGCCGGCGCCGACGACGACCATCGTCTCGGGGATGCGGTCCAGGTTGATGATGCCGTCCGAGTCGATGATCGTCTTGTCGTCGAAGGCGACGGTGTCGGGGCGGGCCGGGCGCGTGCCGGTGGCGATCACGATGCGGTCGGCGGTGACCTTCTGCTCGCGGCCTCCGTTGCCGGCGATCCCGATCACGTTCGGTTCGAGGAACCGGCCGTGGCCCGGCAGGACGGCGACGCGGTTGCGGGCGAGCTGGCTGCGGACGACGTCGGTCTCCCGGCCGATGACGTGCTGGGTGCGCATCCCCAGATCGGCGACCGTGATGTCCTCTTTGACCCGGTAGCTCTGGCCGTACAGCTCGCGCTGGTTGAGGCCGGTCAGGTACAGGACGGCTTCGCGGAGCGTCTTGGACGGGATCGTCCCGGTGTTGATGCAGACGCCGCCGATCATGTCGCGATGGTCGACGATGCCGACCTTGCGGCCCAGCTTGGCGGCGGCGATGGCGGCGCGCTGCCCGCCGGGGCCCGATCCGAGGACGAGGAGATCGAAGTCATTCACGTGCCCAGTCTGAGGGGCCGTGGCCGTCCGGTTAAAGGTTCGGCTCAGGATCGGCCGGCGATCAGGCTCTCGGACGGTCGGTGGGCAGGGTGCCGGGCGGTGTCGTGAGCAGGGTTTCGGTGAGGGTGTCCAGGCCGGTCTTGATGCGGTCCAGGGGCATGCCGCGGGTTCGGCGCTGGTAGAGGAACAGGTTCGCGGCGAAGGGGGCCAGGAGCGCGTCGGCGAGGTAGGCGGTGTCCGCGCCCGGACGGATCTCGTCGAGGAGCATCGCCACGTGCCGGTGGTAGAGACCGTAGGAGCCGTCCCGGAAGCGGGCGTCGGACGGGCCCGACTCGGCCATGAGGAGGAGGTCCGCCTGGGCCTCGGTGCGGTCGGCGAGGGCGTGGAGGAACGCGCGGAGGCGGTCGGACGGGGACGCGCCGGGCCCCAGGGGCGGCGGGCCCTGGATGAACGCGGTCTGGAAGTCGCGTTCGCGCTCGTCGATCACGGCGTAGACGAGGCGGGCGCGGTCGCCGAAGCGGCGGTAGACGGTGCCGACGCCGACGCCGGCGGCGCGGGCGACCTCGTCCATGGAGACGGCCTCGGGGCCACGGGTGGCGATCATCTCGGCGGCGGCGCGGAGGATGCGGCGCCGGTTGAGCGCCGCGTCCGCGCGCTCGGCGGGCGGGCTTCCCACGACCGGCAGCTCGCGCATTCCGTCCCCTCTCGGCACAGCACAGCAGACTAACCGGACTTGTATCCGGAGAACTCTCCGGTTAACCTCACTAAACGGAAACTTCTCCAATTAGGGCCGGAGGCTTGGACATGACGGCTGAACTCGCAGGACGCGCAGCTCTGGTGACCGGAGGCGGGCGCGGCATCGGCGCCGCTATCGCGCTGCGGCTGGCGCGGGAGGGCGCGGACGTCGCCGTCACGTACGTGCGGGCCCCGGAACGGGCCGCGGAGGTCGTGCGCGGGATCGAGGCGGCCGGACGGCGCGGGCTGGCCATCGCCGCCGACCTCTCCGGGTCGTCGAGCGAAGCTCGTCCGTTGAACGGCGGCGGGCGGGGGCTAGCGGACGGTCCGTCGAGCGGAGATCGTCCGTTGAACGGCGGCAGGTCGGAGCTGGAGGACGGTGCGGCGGTCTCAGCCGCGGCCGTGGCCGTGGACCGGGCGGCGGCGGAGTTCGGACGGCTCGACATCCTGGTCAACAACGCCGGGATCGCGCCGTTCGGGCCGCTGGAGGACGTCACCGCCGAGGAGCTCGACCGCACGCTGGCGCTGCACGTCCGGGCGGCGTTCGTGGCGTCGCAGGCGGCGGCCCGCCATCTCGGGCCGGGCGGGCGGATCATCAACATCGGCAGCAGCCTCGCCGAGCGCGTCCCCTACCCGGGCTGGACGCTGTACGCGATGAGCAAGTCGGCGCTGACCGGGCTCACCCGGGGCCTGGCCCGCGATCTCGGACCGCGCGGGATCACCGCGAACGTCGTCCAGCCGGGGTCGACCGACACCGAGATGAATCCGGCCGATTCGCCGGACGCCGAGTTCGAGCGGGGGTTCACGGCGCTCGGCCGGTACGCGCGGGCGGAGGAGATCGCCGCGATGGTCGCGCACCTGGCGGGTCCGGGCGGCGACTACGTCACGGGCGCGGCGATCGCCGTGGACGGGGGGTACGCCGCCTGATGGCCTGGGTACTGCTGGTCGTCGCCTCGCTGATGGAGCTGGTGTGGGCGACGGCGCTGAAGGAGTCGGACGGCCTGACGAAGCTCTGGCCGACGGTCATCGGGCTCACGGTCGCGGTGCTCAGCGTCGTGGTGCTGTCGCTGTCGCTGCGGACGCTGCCGGTCGGCACGGCGTACGCGATCTTCGTCGGGCTAGGCGCGGTCGGTGTGGCGCTGGCGGGGATGTTCGCGTTCAGCGAGAGCGCGTCGCCCGCCCGGCTGGGGTTCCTCGCGCTCATCGTCGTGGGCGTCGTCGGCCTGCAACTGGTCGAGGACTCGTAGGCCCGCCCCAGGCGGAGGCTCGCACGCGCCAACCCCAAGCCAAGACTCGTACGCGCGGCCCCAGGCAGAGACTCGTAGGTGTGGCCCCCATTGGGCACAGTGAAGGCATGGGCACGGAGATGCTGGGGATCGACATCGGCGGGTCTGGGATCAAGGGGGCGCCGGTCGATCTGTCGGACGGCTCGTTCACCAGGGACCGGTTCCGGGTGGACACGCCGCGGCCGTCCAAACCGAAGCCGATCATCAAGGTCATCCGCGAGATCGTGGAGCATTTCGGGTGGGACGGCCCGGTCGGCGTCACCTATCCCGGGGTGGTGATCGACGGCGTGACGCTGTCGGCGGCGAACGTGTCCAAGCACTGGATCGGGCTGGCCGCGGCGTCCATGATCGCGGACGCGACCGGGCGGGACGTGACGCTGCTCAACGACGCCGACGCCGCCGGGCTCGCCGAGATGCGGCTCGGCGCGGGACGCGGGCGAAGCGGGACGGTCGTGGTGCTCACGCTGGGGACCGGCATCGGCAGCGCCCTGTTCACCGACGGCGTCCTCGTGCCGAACACCGAGTTCGGGCATCTGGAGATCGGCGGGCGGGACGCGGAGGAGCGCGCGTCCGCCAAGGCGCGGGAGGACGAGGGGCTCGGCTGGGAGAAGTGGGCGAAGCGGCTCGGAATCTACATGCGGCATCTGGAGGCGCTGATCTCCCCGTCGCTGATCATCGTGGGCGGCGGGGTGAGCAGGCGGTCCGCGCATTTCGTCCCGCTGATCACGGGGGTGCGGGCGGAGATCGTCCCGGCGCGGCTGGTGAACAACGCGGGCATCGTGGGCGCGGCCATGGCGGCGGCCCGCACGCGGTCCGTTTCTAAGGTCTGAGCCGTACCGTCGCGATCTCCCATGGGCGCAGGGCCAGCGCGGCCGTCCCGTCGTGGACGTCGATCGGCAGGCCGGGACGTCCGCGCAGGTCGACGCGAGTGGCCTCGGTGAAAGGGCCGCGCAGGACGGCGGTCGTGGGCTCGTCCGACTGGGCGACCATCCGGGTCTCGATCCAGCCGTCGCGGGACCGGAGGGAGGTCATGACGACGCCGTCGCCCGAGATCGCGACGCCCTCGCGGGGCGGCGGGGGCGGCGCGGTGGCGGGGCCGTAGCCGGCGGCGGTGAGCAGGTCGTGCCGGTACGCCTCGGCCGCCCGGAGGACGTCGGTGCCTGGACGCTCGGTGCCTGGACGCTGGGCGGCGTACGGCATGATCGCGAAGGTGGCCGTCCGGGTGCCGGGGCACTGGGCCTGCGGGGTCGGGAGCTGCGGGCCGGCGGGCTGGTCGCGGTAGGCGTTGTGGTCGCGGGACAGGTGGCCGATCGAGCGGAGCAGGGTGAGCGCCAGCTCCCGTCCGCCATCGGTGATCTCGTACTCGGTGGCGTGCTCCACGAGGACGGCGAGCCCGCCAGCGGCCACGAATCCGGACGCCGGGTACGTCGGCACGGGACGTTCCCCGAATCCGCCCTCGGCCGTCAGCCCGCGCTCGGTGATCGTGAACTGGCCTTCGGCGAACGACGACGCGGCCTGGTGCGGCAGCGGCAGGTGGAGGCGCACGCGGTGGTCTTCGCAGCGGTTGTCGAACGTGACGCGCAGCCGCAGGAACGGTTCGCCCGCGCGGAGTTCGGCCCGGGTGGTGACGGTGACGTCCTCCTCGGCCGCTGAGCGCGCGTCGCCGTCGAAGTCGCCCGACGCGGGCCAGCGGTACGTCCGGACGATGTCATACGCGGCCAGCAAGGGCCCATCCCAGACGGGTTCGACGTGCACGGACAGCGGGGTCTCGATGAGCCGGTCGGCGGCGGGTGGGGCGTGGTTGTAGGAGTCGCCGAGGTCGCCGCCGTCCACGATCCGGCCGAGGCCGGTGGTGACCTCGCCGGACGGGGTGCGCAGGCCGAGCGTGCCGTCTTCCTGGATCTCCGCGCGCAGCAGGCCGTTGTCCAGGACGTTCTCCGCCGCCGTGACCGGGCCGTCCACACCGACCGGGCCATCTGGCGTGGTCGGGGTCACGGTCGTCAGGCCCAGGGCGGGCACGTCGACCAGCGCGGCGACGGTGCGGCGCGGGTCGGCCAGGATCCGGACGCGCCACTCCCCCGCCGCCCCGCGCAGCGCCTCCCGCACGTCGCCGATGTCGAAGGGGACGTCGGCGCGGGACGTCACGTGGAAGGCGAGCGTGCGGTCGTCCCGTGACACCGTCCAGTCACGGATCTCCTGCCCGAACAGCACCCGCCCGTAGATGCGCTCCAGCACGATGGGCAGGTCGGAGGCCGGATGGACGGCGTCGTCCAGCACCGTCGGCGCGATGTCGAGGGTCTGCACCGGCACGGGACGCCCGTCGCCCGTGACGAGACCCGGCTCCCCGTCCGGCGCCGGGACGTCGACCGTGATCAGGCCGGTGCGAGGCACTGGGGTCGGGTTGAACACCAGGTGCGAGCCAAGAGGCACGGACGCGGCGCGCTCGGCGGTGACGAGGTCGCAGACGGCGCGTCCGAGCTGCTCGGCCTCCGCCATGTGCGCCGCGACCTGCTCGGCGGTCTCGTCGCTGCCGCAGCCGGTCACCGAGTCGTGGCAGCTCGTCTCGATGAGCCGCCGCCACGCCAGGTCGAGGAAGATGCGCGCGTCGCCCGCGTACCAGAGGGCGGTCAGCGGCTCGGCGTAGCGTTCGACGATCCGCTCGGCGCGTCCCAGCAGCTGCTTGAGCCGGACGCGTGCGGAGATCACCCCGGGCAGGATGTTGGCGCGGGCGTGCGACCGCAGCTCGCCCCGGACGCGCGGCAGCCCGTCCACCGACACCGGCTCCCCCGCGAAGTACCCGGCGAGGGTGTCGAGGCGCATGCCGGGCCCGGCGCCGGAGATCCGGTCGGCGAGGTCGGCGGCGGGCGCGGTGTGGTCGGCCCCGTACATGGCCAGCAGCGGCCCGCCGCGCGGATACCAGCGGGCCATCGCCGCCGCGAATCCGGCGGCCCGGTCCGGGAGCAGCGACGCACCGTCCTCCAGCCCCCGCCCACCACCATCCAACGGACGAGCTCCGCTCGACGGCCCGTCGCCGAACTCTTCGAACATCGACGCGGCGTTGCCGTAGCCGCCCTCGGGCAAGTACTGGGTGCGGATGGAAGTCCCATCAGGGGCTTCCCAGGCGAACGCGTGCGTCTGGACGCGGCCCGGGACGCCGCGCCACACGCACGCGTGCTCGATCCCCGCCAGCCTCAGGATCTGCGGCATCTGCGCGCAGTGCCCGAACTGGTCGGGCAGGTAGCCGACCATCATCGCGGCGCCCAGCTCCTCCGCGCGCCGCATCCCGAGCTCCAGGTTCCGGACGATGTTCTCCCCCGAGCACAGGAACTCGTCGTGCAGGATCTGCCAGGGCCCGACGGCCAGCCGTCCCTCGGCGACCAGCGCGGCCACGCGGGCGCGCCGTTCGGGCCGGATCTCCAGGTAGTCGTCGACCGCCGCCATCTGCCCGTCCAGCGTGAAACGCCAGCGCGGGTCGGCGTCCATGTGGTCGAGGACGCCGTCGAGCAGCGACACGAGCCGGAGCCGGAAACGCTGGAACGGCAGGTACCACTCGCGGTCCCAGTGGGTGTGGGGGACGACGACGATCTCCGGAGCCTCGCCCTGCCCCGCGGCCTCTACCCGCACAGTGCGATCACCTCGTTCTCGTGGGTCTCCAGGCGATGCATTCCCGGGCCGTGCGCCGGCATCCGGACTCGGTCGCCCCGGATCGCGGCGCGCCGCCCGTCCGGCCGGACGAGGACGGTCCCGTCCGCGCCGATCGCGATCAGCTCGCCGTCGACGCGCAGCAGGACGGGCTCGTCCGGCCCGGCGGAGATCGACGTCCGGCCGGCCGCGAGACCGCCCAGCACGTCGCCGTCCTCCGCGAGGACCCAGGTGACGGGCTCACCGACCTGCTTGACCTGGTCCGGGTCGTGGAAGTCGCTGCCGCCGAGCGGGACGACGCCGCCGGGACGCCACACGTCCGCCCAGGCCAGCGGCGCGCCCCAGCGCCGGTCCCACCAGCTCGGATGCCAGATCTCGGCGAACCGGGGCCGGGACGCGGACGGCAGCGGGTGGCGCCAGGCGCAGTCCCCGCTCAGCGGATGGTTGATCGACATGAGCCCGCCGCGCGCGTCGGCGAACGCGGCCCAGTCGGCGCTCGGCCGCCGGAAGTCGACCCAGCCGATGTCGCCGAACACGTTCGCGTGCCCGAGGTCGGTGGTGACCTCCTGGCCGGGCAGCAGCGCGATCCCGGCGTGCGCCCCGGCGGCGGGCAGGTGCGGATGGTGGCTGACGGTGTTGTGGTCGGTGACGGCGAGGAAGTCCAGCCCGCGGGACGCGGCGAGGCACGCCAGCTCGTGGACGGTGAGCGTCCCATCGCTGTGGACGGTGTGGGAGTGCAGGTCACCGGCGAGCCATCGCATGCCGTCCGACGCGGGCAGCTCCCGGCGGGGCGGGCGTTCCGGCCGTGGCGGCGGCGGTGTCTCGTCCGTCCTCGGCGGAACCGTCCCGGAAGTGGTGACCCTGACCTCATAGGGGACGCCGTCCGGCGGGATCCGGTGCAGGCCGAGCCAGACGTGCCACGTGCCCGGTTCGATCTCCCCTGGCAGGTATCCGGGCGTCGCCCACTCGGCGCTCACCGTGTACCGGTGCCGCGCCCCACCGGACCAGCCGCGGAACCCGTCCGGGCCGTGGCAGCCCAGGTCGATGACGCCTCCCTCGTAGGACAACTCGACCGTGAGCGAAGCCGTCCCTGGCCGGACGTCGAAGGGCAGCTCGCGGAGCCCTTGTTCCAGGCGGTCCTCCAGGCTCCAACGCCCTCGATGCACCGTCACCGTCATCCGGATCCCCCGTCCTTGATCGTCAGGGAGTGGCTTGTGGCGTCCTGGATCGTGAAGGCGAGCGGAACCGCCTCCCGGTCGGCGACCGCCTCGCGGTCAGGGACCGGCGCTCGGTCACGGGTCCATGAGCTCGGCGGAACGGGAGGCGAACGCGGCCATGGCCTTCGCGGTGATCGGGCCCGGCGCGGCGGGCAGGACCGTTCCGTCCACCGCGCGGATCGGCTGGACGTCGCGGGTCGTGGAGGTCAGGAACGCCTCGTCCGCGCGGTACAGGTCGTCCAGCGCGATGTCCTCCTCCTCGCCGCCGCACCACTCCAGCACCAGCGCGCGCGTCACCCCGGCCAGGCAGCCGGACGGCAGCGGCGGCGTGACGAGCCGCCCGCCGAGGACGACGAAGATGTTCGAGCCCGTCCCCTCGCACAGGTTCCCCACCGTGTTGCCGAAGATCGCCTCACCGCCGCCGCGCTCCCTCGCGTACGCGAGGGCCAGGGCGTTCTCCGCGTAGGACGTGGTCTTGAGCCCGGACAGCGCGCCGCGCTCGTTGCGCACCCACGGCACGACCGTCACGTCCGCCGTCGCCGGGAACGGATCCTGCGGCGCCGCGATGATCGACACCGTCGGCCCGGCGTCGCCGCGCGCCGACCCGAGCGGCCCGGGGCCGCTGGAGCAGGTGATGCGGACGCGGGACAGCGGCCACTTCGGCGCCGCCGCCAGCACTTCGAGGGTGCCCTGGGCGAGGGCGTCGTGGTCGGGCTCGGGCAGGCCGAGGCCGGCCGCGGAACGGGCCAGCCGCCGCAGATGCCGGGTCAGCGCGAACGGCTCCCCATCCGTCGCCTTCACCGTCTCGAAGATCCCGTCGCCGACGAGCATGCCGTGATCGAACACCGACACCGTCGCGCGCTCGGGGTCGACGAGTTCCCCGTTCAGCCAGATCGGGACCTGCGCCGTCACCGGATGCCACCTCCAAAGCCGAGCCGCCCGCGGCCCGGTCTCGCACCGTTTCGCAAAGCGGACCGGCCCCGCGTGATGCCCGCGAGAGCGCCGCGCATGGTGGCCGCGTCCACCCAGCCGATGGGCCCACAGTACGGCCCGCGCCGCCCCGTTTCGAGCCTGCCCCACCCGCCTGGGCCGGATCTCACGGCAGGACGCAACCGAACGAATCGGCCAGCCCCGCCAGCCCCTTCTCCGTCACGGTCAGCGCCCGGCGCGTCGTCCCCCGCTCGAACCAGCCCAGCTCGATCATCCGCGCCGTCAGCGCCGCGCCCAGCGCACCGTTCAGATGCGGGCGACGCTCCGTCCAGTCCAGGCACTGCCATGCGAACCTGCGGCGCGCCTTCCGCAGCGCCGCCACGTCCAGGCCCAGCGCCCCGAACCGCTCCGCGCCCTTCTCGGTCACCTCGAACGCGTCGTCGCCGGCGGCCTCGATGAGCCCGCCGTCCACCAGCGCGGCGAACAACGCGACCCCCGCCTCCCCGGCCAGATGGTCGTAGCACGTCCGCGCCTCGTGCAGCCGCCGCGCGTCCCGCGACTGCCGCAGGCTCCGCACCTCCATCGGCGGGCTGATCCGCGACAGCGCCTCGATCAGCTGCGCGACCTCCCCGCCCCGCAGCCGGTAGTACCGGTGCCGTCCCTGCTTGACCACCGTCACTAGCCCGCCGTCCAGCAGCCGCGCCAGATGCGCGCTCGCGGTCGGCGCGCCGACGCCCGCGACCCGCGCCAGTTCCCCCGCGGCGAGCGGGCGCCCGTCCAGCAGCGCCGTCAGCATCGCCGCCCGCGCCCGGTCCGCCAGCAGCGCCGCGACCGGCGCGAAGTCCGCCCTCAGAACGTGCTCCGTGCCCATGCCCCGACACTAGGCGACGCATCCTTCGTCGCAGGTCGAAGCATCCGGTCGCGAAACCGGTTTGGGGAACCGCCCAGGACGCGCTAAGGTTTTCCCCGTCGCCGCCAAGCGGCGCAAGCGGAAGTGGCTCAGGGGTAGAGCATCACCTTGCCAAGGTGAGGGTCGCGGGTTCAAATCCCGTCTTCCGCTCTGAGGGGCCTTTCAGGCTGTGAACCAGAGGGTCTCCTTCTGGTGGAGTGGCCGAGAGGCGAGGCAACGGCCTGCAAAGCCGTGTACACGGGTTCAAATCCCGTCTCCACCTCGCAAGGGCGATTAGCTCAGTGGGAGAGCGCTACCTTGACACGGTAGAGGCCACTGGTTCAATCCCAGTATCGCCCACCACATCAGCCCAGGTCAGGCCACGAACGCCGACCTGGGCTCTTTCGTTTTGGTGCAGTTGGTCCCGAAATCGGGAGCACGCTGCTCCCGGGCCTCCAGCCTGCGGCTCCCCACCGCAGCAGCGCCCAATCGGCAGCGTTCCGCTGCTAGGCGATCGTGCCCCTGATGGCAGCGCGGGCCGGCCTAGGGCGCGCTGCGCGCCGTGACGTGCGGCCTCTGAGGTGCCCCAGGCTCGTGAAGTCCGTGATCGTTGGCCGGGTCGGCAAGGACGATCAATTGCCCGGCGCGCCCGAGCGGGACGCCGTTGTCGGTGACATTGCCTCACTGGCCGAACAGGGGCAGGATCGCCCGGATGGTCTCGACGACGCCGTAGATCAGCGGGATGCCGACGATGGACCACGAGATGACGAGCCGCGGCAGATCCGCGGCGCCCCTCCCGGTCCGGCCGTCGTCCGGGCCGCGGTCCTCGGTTGCTGCCATTGGTGCGCTCTTCCTTCGGTGTCGGGCCGGAGCGGTCGTCAGGTGGCGGGGCTGGGGTCGGAGACCGAGGGCTCCGCCGCGGACGTGCGATGTCGTTCGGCCACCGGCCGGATGAACAGGTTGGCGGCGAATCCGATCGCGAGAACTCCGACCATGGTGAAGAGGGCGGGCCGGTAGTCGGCGGCCACCAGGGCGCCCGGCTCTCCGCGAGCGTCGAGGAACCGGTTCACGATCAGCGGTCCGGCGATGCCCGCCGCCGACCACGCGGTCAGCAACCGGCCGTGGATGGCACCCACCTGGTAGGTGCCGAACAGGTCCCGCAGGTAGGCCGGGACGGTCGCGAACCCGCCGCCGTAGAAGGAGATGATCAGCGCGGCGAGGGCGATGAAGAACGCGGTGGAGGCGTCGCCGAACAGCGCCAGCAGGACGTAGGCGGCCATCCCGACGCCGAGATAGCCCACGTACGTGGGTTTGCGGCCGATGTAGTCCGAGGTCGAGGACCAGACGAACCTTCCGGCCATGTTGAACATCGACAGCAGCCCGACGAACCCGGCCGCCTCGGTCGCCGACACCGAGGTCGAGGCGCCCGAGCGGAAGAAATCGCTGATCATCGGCCCGGCCTGCTCGAGGATGCCGATGCCCGCGGTGACGTTGCAGAACAGCACCGTCCAGAGCAGCCAGAACTGCGGTGTCCTGATGGCCGACGCCGCCGAGACGCTGTGCGCTGTGACCATCGTCCTGGAGCGTTCCGACGCCGGGTCGAAGCCCGCCGGACGCCATCCCGGGGCGGGGACCCGGACGTTGAACACGCCGAGCATCATCACCAGGAAGTAGGCGGCGCCCAGCGTGACGAAGAGCAGGGCGACGGCCGCGCCGGACGGAGGGGAGCCGTCCGGGTCGTAGAGGGACAGCAGCCTGCGGGACAGCGGCGAGGCGACCAGCGCGCCACCGCCGAATCCCATGATCGCCATGCCCGTCGCCAGCCCGGGCCGGTCCGGGAACCATTTGATCAGCGTCGAGACCGGCGAGATGTAGCCGATGCCCAGGCCGATGCCGCCGATGAACCCGTAGCCGAGGTAGACCAGCCAGAGTTGCCCGGTGGCGATGCCCAGCGCGGCGACGAGGAACCCGGACGCCCAGAAGCAGGCCGCGGTGAACATCGCGCGCCGCGGCCCGACCCGGTCGACCCAGGTGCCCATGACCGCGGCGGAGGCGCCGAGCATGACGATCGCGATGGAGAAGATGACGCCGATCGCGGTGAGGCTGACGTCGAAATGCTCGACGAGGGCGGTCTTGTAGACGCTGGTGGCATACGCCTGGCCGATGCAGAGGTGGACGGCCAGCGCCGCCGGCGGAATCAGCCAGCGGTTGTAGCCCGGTTTCGCGACGGTGTGCCGCTGGTCGAGGAAGGAGAGCGCCACTGCGGGCCTCCAAGTTCGGGGAGCGTGCGGGGGGCGTTGTCTGGTGCCGGACAGGTCGTGAGGCCCCGATACCGAAGAAACATAGACACGAACGTGCTACTAGAACAGTCCTCTGCGCAGTTGAAGTGTTGAGCGTGCCGTCTGTCCGGCACTACCGGGCCGTGCCCTCCAGCAGGAGAAAGATTCGACCAGAGCGGTGCCGATGAGGGCGGTCGCTTCCGGACTGCTGCCGTGCCTGACGCTCCGCTCGCCTATTGCGCGGGCGCAGTCCTGCGCGAGGGCAGCACGTTGACCGAGTGGAAAGCAGGGCGCGGGCCATTCGAGGCAGCCGTCTGGATGAGGTCGAGAGTGCCGTCCGGGGCCACCGCGAACGCGTTGACGATGCTTTCGGTGTAATCGCTGACATACAGATGGCGTCCGTCCACCGAGAACCCGACGCCGATCGGACTGGCCATCGTGACGCGCCGAGGCGTTTCGGTAAGCCTCCCGTCGTCGCCGATCGTGAAACCAAGCACCTGGCCCGCGCGCGCATCCGGGTCGTTACTCTCCACGCCGACCGCGGCGACGTACAGTCCGCGTCCGTCCGGGCTTATCGCGGCGCCCTCCGGGAAGTCGCCGCCGTCGACGGGTGAGCGCGGCACGCGAGTCAGGGTGCCGCCGGAGCCGATGCGGAACCCGTGCACATCGTTCGAGCCCTGGTTCACGACGTACACGAAACGGCCGTCCGGGGTGATGACGGTCTCCGCACCGGAGATCCCGATCTCCTTCCGCGCGACCTCGCGCCCCACGGAGCCGTCCGATCGCAGAGCGAAGCCGGTCATCACGGTCGGCGTGGTGTCGCTTGGCGAGCCGTGGCTGACGTACACGAACCGTCCGTCGGGGGTCACGGCGACACCCTTGGCGGCCTCCGCCCCGGTGTCCACCGGGCGCAGCGGATCGAGCTCGCCCCCTGCCCCGACCGTGAACGGCGACACCATGCGGGTGCCGGAGTTGCTCACGTAGATCGTCTTTCCGTCCGGGGCGATCGCCATCGCGAACGGTCCCGGAGTCTCGACCTCACCGAGACGTTCGAGCGCGCCACCGGGCCCGATCCGGAACCTCACCACCCGGTTGACCAGGGTGTTCGCCAGGTAGGCGAATCGCAGGTCGGGGGTGAAGACCATGCTGCGCGCCCCGCCGCGGTCGCCCAGCGCCACCGCGTCGACCGGCGTCAGGGCGCCGGTGCCGCCGATCGAGAAGCGGGTGACATTGGCGGCGCCGCCGACGTTCGCACTGTTCGTCACGTAGACCGTGCGCCCGCCAGGGGACGCGGCGCTCCGCCACGCGGCCGCCGCGTCGGCCGGTGCGGCCACCGATAAGGGCGCGACCACGGCCGCGGTGGTGAGCAGGCCGATGGCCGCGTCGATCGCCACCCGGCCACGAGCGAGTCGTCGCATGGTGCAACCTCCCATGTGTGTTCATCAAGCCGGCGCACGTCGACGACGCCGTCACACCACACACGTACCACGCGGAGAATCGGTTCAAAAACGCACACATATTCCGCGGTGATGCGGGGCGGAGGACGAAAAGAATTGACTGCGGGCCGGAAGACTCGTGATCATTCGCGGCCGGCGGCTCAGGCGGGAGAAAGCCGGGCGTCGGGTGTCTGGCCGACATGGATTGGGTCCCCAGAACAGGAACGGGACAGCGTCGTGGGTTTCCCAACTTCGGGGCCCAACGGGCGAATTACCTATAGACCGTTGACCAGGGCGGAAAGTCACGCGAGAGCGCGCGCCACTTGATCCCGTTGTCGACCACGCAGCGGATCGCGTGCACGATCTCGCGGCGCGGGTGGGCTTCGGGGCGGCCGCCGGTGGGATCTGACAGGCCGGGACGGGAAGCAGCGGTTCGATCAGTGCCCACTCGGCGGCCGTGGTGTCGGAAGGGTCGCGGCGCCGACGCATGGCAGAGCTCAGGGGTTGCGTGGTCACCGGGCGGCGCCGGCGAGGACCACCATGTCCAGGCCCGCCTTCATGCCGGAGATGTGCTCCAGGGCGAGCCGGGCGAACTCATGACGGAACACGCATCTCCTCGCCACGCGTGCCACGCGGACGGCTCCACGGGTACTACGTCGAACCCGGAAACCGGAATGGCGGATATGGGCATGGCCGTGCCGTCACGCGCGCGGATGTCGTCCTGAACGACGAGGTCATGGGGCGAAGGGCGGCGAGGAAGAGACTCACCCGCGATTGACCGGCTCAGGCCGGGCACCCTGCGCTATTTACTCGGTTCGCGGCCTGGGATACGAGAGGGGACGGAAATGATCAATGCCGATCCCCCGGGAGGTACGGGATGCCGCGCTCTCCGCTCCGGCCAAGGCATGCGACCCGCGTCCTGGCACTCATCATGATCCTGGCTCCGGCGACCGTCCTAGCCGCCGTGCCGGCCGACGCGGACACCGCGACGCCAGCCGCTCCGCCACGGCCGCGGGGGCCGATGGCGCCGGGAGAGTTCAAGGCCCGGCAGGACACCTCCGGCGATCTCGGGCTGCCGGAGCGCGCCCTGGTCAGGGCTTCGGAAGCGGCTGCGAAGGGGCCCAGGCTGCCGGTCGAGTGGCGCTCAGAGGGGCCCGCCAACATCGGCGGCCGGGTCACCGGGATCGCCGTCGATCCCAACCGGCGGGACACCGTCTACATCGGCGCCGCCAGCGGCGGGGTCTGGAAGAGCACCGACCGGGGCACCACCCTGACCTCCGTGTGGCCGCGGCGCAACCCGCAGGCCATCGGCGCGATGGCGGCCGGCTCCGACGGGGCGATCTACGCCGGGACCGGCGAGGCCAACCCCGGCGGCGGCTCCATCACCTACGAGGGCGACGGCGTCTACAAGTCGACGGACGGCGGGCGCTCGTGGACGCGGCTCGGCCTGCGGAACTCCGCCACCATCTCGCTGATCGCCGTCGACCCGGAGAACCCGCGGCGGATCTTCGTGGCCGCGACCGGGTCGCTGTTCCGGCCGGGCGGCGAGCGCGGCGTCTACCGCTCGGAGGACGGCGGCCGTACCTGGACGCTGGTGCTGGCCGGGGCCAACGACACCACCGGCGCCAACAGCGTGGTCATCGACCCGGGGAATCCGCGGCGTGTGTGGGCGTCGATGTGGGACCGCCGGAGGAAGCCCGACCTGCGGCGCTACGGCGGCGTCGGCTCCGGGCTGTTCCGCTCCGACGACGGCGGGAGCACCTGGCGGCGGCTGGAGAACATCGTCACGCCGACGCCCGGCGACGACATCGGGCTCCGGTCCGACCCGCGGCTCGGGCGCATCGGCCTCGGCGTGGCGCCCGGCGATCCGGACCGGGTGTACGTGCTGACCTCCACGTTCAGCCAGTTCGGCGACGTGAAGGGGTTCTATGTCTCCGACGACGGCGGCGGCTCGTTCAGGACCGGCACGCTGCCGGCCAGCGACGTCCCCTTCTGGTGGACCGGCCACCTCTGGGTGGACCCCGCGGACCGCGACCACCTCTACATGCCCTCGGCCAGCCTGCGCGAGTCGGCCGACGCCGGCCGGACGTGGAAGGTCAACCAGGGCATGCACGTCGACCACCACGCGATGGTCTGGGACGCGAAGGTGCCCGGCCGGGTGTACGAGGGCAACGACGGCGGCCTCTACCGTTCCGACGCCAATGGCGCCACGCAGACCTGGATCAAGGCGGCCAGCGAGCCGTACACCCAGTTCTACAGCGTGACCGCCAGCGCGCAGGACGTCACCCGTATGGCGGGCGGCACCCAGGACAACGGCTCGGTGCGCACCTGGAACGGCCCGCGCTGGAACGAGTTCCTCGGCGGCGACGGTGAGGCCAACGTCATCCACCCGCAGAACCACGACATCCTCTACAGCTGCTACCAGTTCGGCGCCTGCTTCCGCTCGGACGACGCCGGCGACACCCTCACCGAGTTGCGCGGGGCGGCGGCCGACCGCTTCAACTGGTTCAGCCCGATCGAGCTGCACCCGGCCGATCCGAGCGTCGTCTACTTCGGCGGCGACCGGCTCAACCGGTCCGCCAACGGGCTCGACTTCACCCCGATCAGCCCCGACCTCACCGGCGGACCCGGCCGCGACGAGGTGTACCCGTTCGGAACCCTCACCACCGTGGCCGCCGCCAAGACCGCCCCGGGCACCGTCGTCGTCGGCTCTGACGACGGCCGCATCTCCCTCACCCGCGACGACGGCGCCCACTGGTCGCAGGCACTGAAGGACCAGCCCTGGGTCACCCGAGTCGAAATCGATCCGCAGAACGCCCGCCGGATGTTCGCCACCCTTTCCGGCTACCGGGCCAACGGCACAGGCGGGCACGTCCTGTACTCCGATGACGGCGGCGACACCTGGCGCGACATCAGCGGCAACCTCCCCGGGGCACCGGCGAACGACATCGTCATCGGCCCGCACGGGCTGCTGCTGATCGCCACCGATGTCGGCGTGTACGCCGGGCCGCCGTCCGGCGGCTTCTGGTTCCGCCTCGGCGACCTCCCGCTGGCCGCGATCACCGACATCGAATTCCAGGCGTCCTCCAGCCGCCTCATCGCCGCCACCTTCGGCCGCGGCATCTACAGCACCCGAGTTCCGCGCGGCCTGGCCGGCAAGGTCCAGGCCGCCGGCCGTCAGACGCCGTAGGCCGCCGCGCCCGTTCGGCCCCGGAGCCCTAGCTCCCTGCCTCTGGAAATCGGGGCGAAGTCCGCCCCGACATCGATTGCGGAGCCGGCGCGCGTCTTCTGCTCGCTCTCATGCAGGGACTCCACGTCCTCGCCTGAGCGGAAACCGAGCCCGTCGACTCACCGACGCCATCGACACCCCCCTCGCCCCGCTGACCGTCCACGGTGGCGCTCCGCAGGCTGACGCTGCCGACGAGCACCCCGCAAACCCCTTGGTCTTAGCCGAGGTCGCGCAGCACCATAGTCCGTACCCAGCCCCGACCAGGTCCAGCCGTCCGGCCGAGCGGGGCCGGCCGCCGCCAGCAGGAGCCGTCTCGCGCGGGCTTTCGCGGACCCGGTCAGCTCGGCGGCGCGCCGGAGGGTCCGTCCCGCGGTGAGGTGACCGCCCGCGTGGCGTGCCAACGCACCGCCGCGCGCCGGCCTCGCGTCCTCTATCGATCCGGCGACACGCGCACACTCCGCCGTCCGCCCACCAGCCCTTCTATGAGCTGCCGCCCATCGTCGACCCCCTGCGGAAGCGCTTCCTGCCAGAATCAAAATTGCTCAGGATCAGAACTCGATGAGAGCCAGAGCAGCCTCTCGTCGAACGAGTACGGGGTTCGTCTTCAGTCCCGCCCCGATGGTCGCCCAACCATTGCCGCTCGCACATCCGGGCAGGCACTGACTTTCCCAGCACCGCAGCGCGAGTCCAATCCCGTGGACGCCCCTTCTCCTGACCCGACTCGTCCAGCACTCCGATGGCAAGGTTGTTGCGGGAGACCAGGGTTTCGGTGATCGAGGCCCAGGGCACGCTCCTTCTCGGAGCAGGGTCCTGTACGGCCCGTGATTTCAAACGCCGATCATCGGGAGGTGAAGTCACCGGTCTTGCCGGTGTGCTCTGCATTGATCCCGTCGCGGCGCAAGCCGCGCCTGGAGAGCCGGGCAGCGATCCGTGAGATTCAGATGAGGGCGTCAGACGTCTCCGGCGTGCTATCGGCCTCCTCGCGAACGGGGGCCTGTTCGTGGCGGGTCAGCAGACCGATCACGATCGCTCCGGCGGCGACGATGGCGGCGCTGATCAGGGTCGTCACTTGTAGTCCTGTGGTGAAGGCGTCCCGTGCGGCATCCAGCATCTCGGGGCCGGCCGGTCCGGGAAGCCGTTCCGCGGTCTCAACGGCGCCGGCGAGACTCTCCCGGGCCGCGCTCTCGGCGGCGGGCGGGACCCCGGTGGGCAGGGAGTCGCTCAGGTCGCTCCGGTAGATCGCCGTTCCCAGGCTGCCGAGCAATGCCAGTCCGGCGGCGAGCCCGAACTCCTGGCCGGTCTCGGAGATCGCCGAGGCCGCGCCGGCCCGCTCCGGGGGTGCCGTGGAGATGATCCGGTCCATTGCCAGGAGGATCCAAGGGCCGAAGCCCAGGCCCATCACGACCAGCCCAAGGATGACCCATGCCAGGCTGCCGGTGCTGATCAGTAGCACGCCGGCCGCGACGACGCCCATGGATCCCGCCAGCACCATCGCCGGGCGGAACCTGCCGACGACCCTCGGTGCGAACTGGGTGCTCAGCAGCACCGAAGCGGCCTGCGGCAGCATCCACAGACCTGCTTCAAGGGGCGACAGGCCCCGGACCAGCTGCAGGTACTGGTTGACGAAGAGCATCACGCCGCCCATCGCGATGAGCCCCACCATCATCGAGGCGAGCGAGACGCTGAAGTTGCGGTAGCGGAACAGCCGTAGATCGATCATCGGGTCGGCCAGGTGCCGCTGTCGACGCACGAAGACCACGCCGAGGGCAAGGCCGGCCACGATGGTCACCGCCACTGTCGCGTCCGTGCCATGGGTGGCGATGCGCTTGATGCCGTAGATGAGCGAGAGCACGGTGCCCAGGGAAAGGACGGCGCTCAGAAGGTCGAGCCGTCCGGCCTCCGGGTCGCGGTACTCGGGCAACAGGAACGGCCCGGCGAGCAGCAGGATCGCCATCACCGGAACGCCCAGCAGGAAGACCGAGCCCCACCAGAAGAACTCCAGAAGCAGCCCGCCGACCAGCGGACCGATCGCGGACCCCACCATGAACCCGCCCATCCATACGGCCAGGGCCTTGGTGCGTTCCGCGTCGTCGGTGAACATGTTGCGGATCAGCGACATGGTCGACGGCATCAACGTCGCTCCCGCCACGCCGAGCAATGCGCGGGACACGATGAGCATCTCGGCGGTGGTGGAGTACGCGGCCAGAAGGGACGCCGCACCGAAGGCGGCCGCGCCGGCCAGCAAGACCTTGCGCCGCCCGATCCGGTCCCCCAGCACCCCCATGCTCACCAGGAATCCCGCGATCATGAAGCCATAGATGTCCAGGATCCACAGCAACTGGTTCGCCGTCGGGCCCAAGTCAGCGCCCAAGTGCGGGACCGCCAGATGCAGCACGGTCATGTCGATCGAGATGAGCAGCGTGGGCAGGGTGAGCACAATCAGCCCGATCCACCGCCTGCGAACGGCCACCATAACCGGTCCTTCCTTCGCTCGGGGGCTCAGCCGTCCGGCCGCGCGCCTACGAGTAAGAAGCCATCAACTGAGCACTCGATTCCGCGAAGTCGCCTGGCTCGGCCGAAGGTCTCGCGCCGGCTCGGTCACGCGGCCTAGGCCGTGTCTCGAAGTAGGTGGAGCCATTCATTGATGGCGGGTGATCTCAACGACGGCCTGGTAGCGGACGGAGAGCTTGTCATGGCGAGTCGCCACGGCCCGGTGCCGCTTGAGACGGTTGATACCGCACTCCACTGCATGGCGGCCGCGGTAGCCGCCTGGGGCGAAGGCCGGCGGGCGGTCGTCCTGGCCGGCGCCGGTCGGTGAAGGTCCACTTACGGTCGACCAGGTTGCGGTGCCATCGGAGGACCGTGGCCGGGTCGACCGGGAAGACCTCGGACCACTGCCGCCGGTTCACCAGCCGCGTCACCGTCGCCGGCCACAGCCGGTCGGCGTGCTCCCACCGCGGCCGACCACGCATCTGCTGGCGCAGCACCTGGTTCTCGTCGCGGAGCACCAACAATTCCGCGTTCTTGGACAGGTCCGCGGGACCCGCATGGATCGGCACGCCACAACTCGCAGACTGCGGCGGCTCGCAGCGGCATCTGTGGTGCGTCTACCGCGGATGGACCCTGCACATGCTCTGGCGCACCTTCGTGACCACCATGCTCGACGCCGGCGTCGACCCCCGCGACGTGCGAATCGCCGCACGCCACACCGACCCACGCACCACCATGTGCTAGGAACGAGCCCGCAACAACCTCGACCGACACCCCCACTGCATCCTCGCCGCCTACACGGCCTCAGGCACCTGAACCAAGGGGCTGCAAGTAGGTACGCGCTGGTCTACCGACGAGCACGTGTTGTGCTTGGTGATCGGTGGTCACCGCGCCGACGGTGGGCAGCCCTCACTCTCAGCCGCCGTCAACACGCTCTATGACGATTGAGTGTCCCGACGACTCGTTTCCCGAACGCTTCGCCGCCGTCGGCCGATGGAGGCTGCCCAACGGGCACCTTGGCGTCATCATCGAAATCCCGGAATGGAAGGCGCAGCTGTGCCTGGTAAGTCGGCTCTAGCCCTCTAGCCCTCTAGCCCGCTGAGCTCTCTTCAGTTCGCCGGTGGGGTGAATTGGCTTGTGGTGAAGGCGGCGCCCTGCGGGTCGCGGACCACCGCGGCGCGGGTCCAGTCGGTGTCCTGGGTGCTCACCACCGTGCCGCCCAGACGCTCGACTTTGGCGACGGTGTCGTCGCGATCGGTAACGGTGAAGGTCACGTGCCAGCCAGGCTGCTCGTCGGCAGCGGCCGCCGTCAGCCAGCCGATCGCATCGGCGAAGCCGGGTGGCGCCTCGATCGCTGCCTGGCGCTCGTGGATGTGAGGATCGACGGTCGCGGCGAGGTGGTCGCCGTAACCTGGTCGCCGGATCATCGCACCGAACCCGATGTCGGTGACCTGCCAGCCGAACACCGCGGTGTAGAAGTCGGCGGCCCCTGCGGGATCGGCCGAGTGGAGATCGCTGAAGTTCCAGGTGCCGGGTGCGTTGGTCAGCTGGGCACCTGGGCGGTTGCGGGCTTCCCATAGCCGAAACGGCACGCCGCCGGGGTCCTCGCACAGCGCCAGCCGTCCGCCATCGCCGGCCGTTGTCGGAGGAAGGACGACACGCCCACCCGCTGCGGTCACCTGAGCCGCGGTCCGGTTCGCGTCGTCGACCGCGACGTAGGTGTTCCAACCTCCGCTGCCGGGCACGGCGGCATCGGCACGCTCGGCGAGCCCGGCGACATCCCGGCCATCGAGCTGCGCGACGACGTACTGCAAACCTCCACCCCCGACCCTCAGGAACGTCCACCCGAAAAGGCCGCTGTAGAACTCACGGGCGGCGGCGAGGTCGGGATGCTCGACATCGATCCACGAGGTGACTCCCGCCGGGTAGGTCCGCTGCGCGTCGTGCCGCATCTCCATGACAGCGACCCTAGGACACATTCAGGTCAGATGACGTCCGCAATAATCCAAGACGCTGCAGGTCTCAGTGCCGATTCACAGTCTCGAGCCCTACAGGGCTGGCTTCGGGGGCAGGCGGGGCTGGAGGCGGCGTGCTCGTCCACCATGACCGGATGACGCTGATCCGTCCGGCACGGCGTGGTTGCCCGATGCGGCGTATCCTTCGTCCGTGGAACTGCGCTTCGGGACGCGCCGGTCCGACTCGCCGTGGGTCGACGCCGTCTGGACCTGCACGAGCGAGCAGGTCACGGCCAGCCGCCCAAGCCGACACTTGGGCAGGCACACGCCACCACCGGGCAGCAGGTCACGCAGCAACGCGTAAAAGCTGGTTCGTCGTACGCACCGGTGTGGGTGCGGACGTAGTCGGCGGTGGTCCGGGTCTTGCGCAGGATGAGGGCGGGGGTCATCGGGTCTTCGCCTCCCATGCTCTGGTTGTCGTTCGGTGGACCGTGGCGGTGACGGTGATCGGCGGCGGCCGTTGGCGCCGCGGGAGACTCCGGGTCAGAACCCGCCGAGGCCGTGGTCATGGGTGGTGCGGGGCGCTGCCGTCGGCTGATGCCCGGCCTGGGTGGCTTGGGTGGCTTGGGTGGCTTGGTGGGCGTGGATGGCGACGTCGACTGAGGCGTAGATGGGAAAGACCCGGGTGAGCTGGGTGTCCCGCAGGACGACGCGGACGCCGCGGTTGACACCGGCGAGAGTGACCGAGCCGTGGCGGGCTTGCAGGTGGTTGTGCAGTGCGAGCAGGACACCGAGCCCGCCTGAGTCGATCAAGGGGACCGCGCGCAGGTCCAGGATCAGATGGCGGGCGCCGGAGGCGACCAGGCGGGCCAGGTTCTCGCGCAGGTGGGCGCTGGTGGCCACGTCGATCTCACCGGCCAGGACCACCACTGCCAGGTCCAGGTGACGGCGGTGTGTGATGGTCAAGTGCATGGCGCTCCTCCCTCCCGTCCCCGCGCTCGGACTGCACCGCACCCTTGGCTCGCACGGCGCCCCGGATCGTGCGTTCAGGGTGGAGCAGCCGCGCTACCCGGGCCGCTCAGCTCGTTCAGCCGGCGGGCGAGTTCGTCGCGTTCGCGGGTCACCTCGGCCAGCGCATGCTGGAGCTCGAAAATGCGGCGAATGGCAGGCAGGGTCATGCCCTCGCCCACCATGCCGACGACCTGCTGGATGCGGCCGATCTCATACCGGGAGTAGCGGCGCTGCCCGCCCGCCGAGCGTTGCGGGGACACGACCTGGTGGTCGTCGATGCGGCGCAGGAACGCCTGCTGCACGTGCAGCATGTCGGCGACCTGCCCCACGGTGAACAGAGCCGCGTGCTCGTCGTCCATGGGCAGCGTCACAGGCCCCTCCCTTCGTTCATGACCCTTCAGGCGCGACCGGTTGCCGGGTGACTGGTGTAGCCGCGCCGACCGGTCGGGAAGGCGGGCGGCCCCGCTCGGCGAGCCGGCGCTGTGACCCTGAACGCCGATGCTCGCCGAGGCGGGGCCGTACGCCGGCTCGCCGCTACTGGCAGTGGCCGCCGGCTCATGCGCGGCGAGCCGGAGACCAGCAGGCTCAAGCCTGGATGGACTTGTGGTTGTCGCCGCTCTGCTGGATGGCGACCTTGCGGGGCCGGGCCTTTTCCAGCACCGGGATCCGCACGGCCAGCACGCCGTTGTTGTAGGCGGCCTCGATCTTGTCGGCGTCCAGGTGGTCGGATAGGTAGACGCGGCGGGTGAAGGAGCCCATCGGCCGTTCGCGGACGAACACCCGCTCGTCCTCGCCGAACTCCTCCTCGCGCCGCGCGGTCACCGACAGGACACCGCGGTCGACGGTGACCTCGATCGAGCCGGGGTCGATGCCGGGCAGGTCGAACCGCAGGACGACGTCGTCGGCGCGGCGGATGCCGTCCATCGGCATGCTCGTGCCGTTGGCGTGCCCGGTGACCTGGCGGACGGCCCGGTCGAACTGGCGCTCGAACTCCTGCACGAAGGGGTCGATCGACGTCAGCAGCATCGTTGCTTCACCTCCGAAGATCCCCGGGTTCTCCAAGCCCGGGGCATGTGGGCCGAACAAGAAGGAAACTTGCAACTCAAAGTATAAGTATCTGCTCTTCGTCGTGTCAACCCACCGCCGCGGGCCGCCCGCCGTCTCCCTGACAGAGATGCGTACTGACCTGCACATCCGGCACGCGCCTTCCTGCTTGACGAGGTGTTCCACCGGATCGCATGAACCACTACGCCGGGCCCGCCAGAGGAGGATCAAGGCCCGCGACAACGCCCTGGTCTTCAAGACGACATTGGATACCTTTAACTGCACTTGGCAGTTTCTTGAGCCTGAGTTCGCAGAGCTGATCTGCGCCGACGGCCCGTGGCTAGGCGAGGAAGCTCCAGGAGAACGGACGTGCACCACCCGCTACACCTTCTGGCGTCGTGGTCGTTCGTCTAATCCCGTCCAATTTCGTTCCGCCGGTTCTCTGGACGGCCGGACGCATATTCGATGTGCGGGGGTCTCCTCGGGGCGGAGGCAACGGGGGCTGGATGTTCATACACGGGGGTAACGTGAGCGGACGCAACGGGGAATCGGAGATATCCGTCAGGGTGCTGGGTCCATTCCAGGTGGCGGTGAACGGACGTGCGGTGTCCTTGACGGCGGGCAGGCTGCGGGCCCTGCTGGCGGTGCTGGCGCTCTCGTCAGGGCATACGGCCTCGGTCGATCACCTGGCGGCGGCATTGTGGACGGACGGGGATCGGCCGGGCAACGTCCGGCGGAGTGTGCAGACCTATGTCGCGCGGCTGAGGAACGCGCTGGGCGCGGAGTCGATCGGTTCGTCCCCGAATGGATATGTCCTGCGCACCGAGCCTGAACAGGTCGACGCGCTCCGGTTCACCGAGATGCTGCGCAAGGCCGATGCGGCGGCGGACGCCACGGTGGAGCGGATGTGGCTCGGGGAGGCGCTCGCGCTGTGGCGGGGGGAGCCTTTCGAGGGGGTGCCGTCCGCCCGGCTTGAGGAGTCGGAAGCCTCCTGGCTGCTCGAGCGCTACCTGACCGCGCTGGAGCGGCGATTCGACCTGGATCTGGCGGCCGGCCGGCACTTCGAGTTGATCGCGGAACTCAGTGAGGTGGCCGGACGGTATCCGTTGCGAGAGCCGTTGTGGATGCGGCTGCTCATCGCTCTCGGCCTGGCCGGACGCCGCGCCGAGGCGCTGGCGCGGTACGAGACGATCCGTCTCCGGCTGGCGGCCGAACTGGGCGTGGACCCCGATCCGTCCCTGCAGCGGGTGCACGCCGATCTGCTGGTGCGGATGCCGCCGCGCCCGGCGCATATCCCATTGGCGGGCACGCCGTGATGATGTTCGGAATCGCATTCCACTCGACCGTCATGATCGGTCAGAATACTGGCCATGGTCTCCGGGGAAGACGACAGCGGCGGCGAGACGAGGGAGCAGGTAACGGTCGGTTCCCTTCCGCTTTCGTCCGGTGAGGTCGAGTGCCCTTACCAGGGGCTCGCTCCTTTCGAGGCCGACCGGGCGGATCTATTCTTCGGACGCGTCCAGGCGACCCGCGATCTCCTTGACCGGCTGGCACCGCGCCTGGAAGGGCAGGGGACCATCCTGCTCGTCTCGGGTGCTTCCGGTGTGGGCAAGTCGTCGCTGCTGAGGGCGGGCCTGATCCCGGCATTAGCGAAAGGCGCGCCGCCGCTCAAGGAATCAGCGGATTGGCCACGGCTGATCGTCACTCCGACCTCCGTTCCGCTGCGTGCTCTGGCCGAGGCATGGACGCGGACGTTCGGTGGCGATCCCGGTGAGACGCACCAGCGCCTTCTGGACGATCCCCATGAAGTCTTCTCCGGCGCCGATCGCCTCATCCTGGTCGTCGACCAGTTCGAAGAACTGTTCACCCTGGTCACCGACGAGGCGGCGCGGCAGGCCTACGTCCGCGCCCTGCACGCGCTGGCCGCCGGGCCCGCGGCCGCCGGAGTGGTCATCGGCCTCCGCGCCGACTACTGGGACCGGTGCGCCGCCTACCCCCGGTTCGCCCACGCCATCCAGGACGGCCAGGTCATCGTCGAGCCGATGGACGAGGACGACCTGCGGCTGGCGATCACCGGCCCGGCCGCCGCCACCGGCCTGGAGATCGAACCCGGCCTGGTCGAGACCATCCTGGGCGAGCTCCGCGCGGACCGCGGCGGCGACCGGTACGAGGCGGGCGTGCTGCCGCTGCTGTCCCAGGCGCTGCGGAACACCTGGGACAGGCGGGAGGACGGCCGCCTGACCGTCCGCGGCTACGAGGAGTCCGGCAGGGTCCGCGACGCCGTGCGCCGCACGGCCGAGGACGTGCTGGAGACGCTGGCACCGGGCGACCGCAAGACGGCACTGCGGATCTTCCGCCGCATGACGCTGATCACGGCGGGCGGGCGGCTGGCGCGGCGTCGCGTGACGCTGCGCGAGCTCCACACCGCCGCGTCCGGCGACACCGAGGAGCATCGGGTGGCGGTGGACGCGCTGGTGTCGGCGTTCGCCGGCCGGCGGCTGCTCACCCTGCACGAGGACGCCGCCGAAATCTCGCACGACGCGCTCCTCACCTCCTGGCCCAGGCTCCGGCAGTGGATCGAGCCCGATCTGACCGCGCAGCGCGTGTACGACCAGCTGATCGATGACGCCGAGGCGTGGGCCGAGCAGTACCGCGACCCGGACATGCTGTACCGGGGCGCCCGCCTCCTGTCCGTCCAGGACAGCGAGCGCCGATGGGAACGCGACCCGGGCAGCTTCCCGCCCCCCGGGCCCACCGTGACCGCGTTCCTGGCGGCCTCCACCTCGGCGGCACGGCGGGCCGGTCGGCGCCGCCGCCTGATCATGGCCTCGCTGGCGGGCCTGACCGTGCTGGCCGTGGCCGCCGCGGGCATCGCCGTCAGGGCCGCCGACCGCGCCGACGCCCAGCGCAGGGTGGCCGTTTCCCGCCAGCTGCTGATGCAGAGCGAGATCGAGCAGGATCCCGCCGTCTCCGCGCTGCTGGCCGTCACCGCGTGGCGGATCGCCCCCTCCGCCGAGGCCCGGCACCGCCTGCTCGCCGCGGCGACGCGCACGGAACGGGGCGCCCTCCCCCCTCAGGGCGGGAAGGTCACCGAGCTGACCTTCAGCCCGGACGGGAAGATCATCGCCACCGGGACCGTCGACGGGTCCGTGCGGCTGTGGGACGCGGCGTCCCGCCGGCGGCGGGGCGCCCCGATCGTCCACGACGGCGATGACTGCGCGACGGGAATGCACGCGGCCTTCAGCCCGGACAGAAAGACTCTGGCGACGGGCTGCTTCACGACGATCCGCTTCTGGGACGTCGCCACGCACCGTCCCCTCAGCGGCCCGCTGAGCATGGGCGAGGAGAGCGCCGGGTTCACCGCGTCCGTGCGATCGATGGCGTTCAGCCCTGACGGCAGGCTCCTCGCGACGCCGAGCTATGAAGGCACGATCACTCTCTGGGACGTCCCGGGCCGGCGGCGGCTCTCCCCCGTCATCGGCCGTCCGTCCAGCGACGCCGGCAAGGGCATCAACGCGGTGGCCTTCAGCCCGGACGGAAAGCGCCTCTACACCGCCGGCGCCGACGACACCGCGCGGGCATGGGACACCGCCACGCACCGCCAGATCGGCGACGATTTCACCGGTCACACGGATGACGTCGTCGGCATGTCCCTCAGCCCGGACGGCAGGACGCTCGCCACCGCCGGCGACTCGACCGTCCGGTTGTGGGACACCGCGACCCGGCGCCAGATCGGGCCGCCTCTCCGGGACACCCGGGAGGGCCGCCCTTTCAGAGGGGTCGCCTTCAACCCGGACGGGACGAGGCTCCTGACTTCCGGCGAGAACGGCCAGATCCGGCTCTGGGACTTCCCCGGCCGCCGTCCGGTCGGGCCGCCGCTCAACGAGCAGCGGATCTATGGCGAGAAGGTCGCGTTCAGCCCCGCTGGAAGGCTCGTCGCGGCCACGGATCTGGACGACTCGGTGCGGCTCTGGGACCCGGTGCCGCACCGGCAGATCGGCCATTCGATCCCGGCCATGTCCGATGTCCGGTTCAGCCCGGACGGCGCGACGCTCGCCGCCCCCGGTCCCGGGCTCAGACCCGAATCGAAGGCCGCCGACCGCGCCGTCCGGATATGGGACGCGGCCACCCAGCAGCCGATCGGCCGTCCGCTGTACCCGAGCGGCGTCCCGGACACCGTGTTCACCGAGGTGGGATTCGGGCCGGACGGGAAAGGGCTCGCCACGGTCGGCAACAACGCGGTGTGGCTGTGGGAGACGTCCACGCAACGTCAGATCGGCCCGCCCGTTCTCACCGACAAGCGCAACTGGCGGGCGAGCTTCAGCCCCGACCTGCGGTTGCTGGCCATCAGGGCAGAGCGCTCCCTCGTCTTCTGGGACGTAGCGCAGCGGCGTGAATCCGGGCAGGGGATCACGATTCCCGAACACACCGAGTCCATCACGGCGCTCTCGTTCAGCCCCGACGGGCGAATCCTGGCCACGGCCAGCCCGGAGGACCGCACCGTACGCTTCTTCGACACGGCCACCCGCCGCCAGATCGGCGCGCCGCTGAACGGCGCGATCGACAGCGGCGTCAGCCATGACGTGGCCTTCAGCCCCGACGGAGAGACGCTGGCCGTCACCTCCCCCAACGGAACGGTGCGGCTCTGGGACGTGGCGCGTCGCCGGCAGATCGGGAGCACCTTGACCGGCCACACCGGCAACGTCTACGCGGCCGCGTTCAGCCCCGACGGAACCACGCTGGCGACCGGGTCGGCGGACAAGACCGTTCGGCTGTGGGACGTGGCGACCCAACGCCAGATAGGCGCCCCGCTGACGGGCCACACGGACTACGTGCACGTCCTCGACTACGCGCCGGACGGGACCCGGCTCGCCGCCGTCGACACCGACGGCACCGCGCGGATCTGGCATGTGGCCATGCCGGCGGACCCGGCCGCCGCGGCCTGCGCGGCCGCGGGCCGTTCCTTCACTCGGGGCGAATGGAACCGGTATGTGCCGGGGGAAAAGTTCCAGCGCGTGTGCCGATGACACGACCGCCACTTCACGGACGGACACAGCAGTGATGTTCATTCGAGGTTTCAGGAGAAGGACCGGAAGGCCGACTCCCGAGCTCGCCGAGCTGTTCCGGTCGATCGTCGAGGACGGGCGGCGGTTCCATCCGATGGCGTCCGACTTCCTGAACCATTTCCTGGACGGGGCCGCCGAGTCCCGGACGCTGCCGCAGCGCTGGATCCGGTCGTTCCGGGTGATCCGGAAGGCGGAGCGAAAGAACCGGCGCAGGTTCGAAAGGCAGCTCGAACAGGCGGCCCGGAGGCTGCCCGACGGTGAGTCGTCATGGCTGAACGATTACTGGGACGCACGGATCAACGCGTTCATCGGCACGGAGCTGTTCTACGTCAGCCGGATGAGTTCGCTGCGCTCGCGGGGCTCCTTCGTCCTGACCAGATCGGGTGCGGAGGTGCGGTTGTCCGGGACGGTCAGGCACCACTGGTTCGATCCCTACGACTGGGATCGCGGCCGGTGGGTGTTCATTCCCCGGCACGGTTTCGTCCCGATCTCGGTCGGCCGGGAGCTGGTCGAGAACGACGAGGCCCGCAACTTCCTCATGGAGTCGCGCCACGTGCAGACGCTGGAGGGGACCTGCCGGGACGCCCGGGGGCTCCGGCGCACCCGGTCGCGGTTCGACTGGACGCTGGTGACCGGATGACCGAGGACCATCCGTTCCCACCAGGTTCGCCACCGCCCGATCCCACCGGGGCGGGCACGGCCGAAGAGTTCGTGCAGACCCTGGTCGAGCTCAGGAAGTGGGCGGGCGAGCCGTCACTGAGCAGGCTGCGGCAGCTCGGCGGTCAGACCGAGTCGCCCGAGGGCGCCACGATCGACCTGCTGCCGAAGAGCACGGTCTCGCACACGCTGCGGCAGACCGACCGGCTGCCGCGCTGGGATTTCGTGCGCGCGTTCGTCACCGCCTGCTTCCGCTACCGCGACCATCCGGCCGGGCGGATCCCCGGTGAGCTGGAACGCTGGCGGGTGGCCAGGGCGGCGTTGACCGCGCCGACCCCGACCTCGTCCACCCCGGACGGGGCGCCTGCCAAGGCCACGCCGGACGGGGTGCCCACCGAGGCCACGCCGGACGGGGTGCCCGCCGAGACCGCGCCAGAGGGGGTGCCCGAGGAGGCCGCGGCGTCGGCGGCCGGTCACCGTCCGGCGCTGGACCCGGCCATGGAACTGCTGGCGCGGCGGGTGGCCAACGAGGAGGACCGGGCGCGCAAGGGGCTGCTCGGCGGATACAGCCTCGCACCGGTCTCCTTCGGCCCGGGTTCCGCCGACGCCGGGGAGAGCGTCGACGGGATCGGGACGTTCTTCGCCACGCTGAGCCCACCGCGGCTGCTGGTCGTGGGGCCGTCCGGGGCGGGCAAGACCGTCCTCGCGATCGAGCTGGTGCTGCAGCTGGTCGAGCCGTTCCTCGCGGCCGGCCCGCCGGCCGGTGACCGGTCGATGGTCCCCGTTCGGCTGAACGCGGCCCGCTGGAGGTCGGGAGAGGCATTCGAGCCCTGGCTCGCCGAGCAGCTCGTGCAGAACCACGGGCTTGCGGGCCGGGACGCGGCGCGGCTGGTGCGCGACCGCCGTGTCCTGCCCGTCATCGACGGGCTCGACGAGCTCGATCCGGAACCGTCCACCGGCCCGCCCCGCCGGGCCATCTCGCTGCTGGCCGAACTCAACCGGTACAGCGACCTTTCCGGAAGGCGGCCCGGCGCCGCCGTGGTGACCTGCCGCTCCGACCGCTACGCCCAGCTGGCCGGGGCGCGGACGGGGCTCGACAACTCCACCCGCGTCCACCTGCACCGGCTGACCAAGGAGCAGATCGGCTCGTACCTGCGCACCCGCTGGCCGGACGGGCACGGCTGCGCCCCGTACCGCGACGAGATCCTCGCGGCCCTGTCCGGGGCCTCGGGCGAGGCCGCCCACATCGCGCTGGCGACACCGTGGCCGCTGCTGCTGGCCGCGACCGCCGTGGAGTCCGGCGCCGACCCGGACGGGCTGCTCCGCGCCGACCCGGACGCCGATCCCCGCGCGGAGGCGGAGCGGATCACCCGCAAGCTCCTGGACGCCTACGTCCCCGCGGCGGCCAGGCTCACCCCGCGCAGCGGGCACGGCGCCGGATACAGCCCCGAGCAGGTGCGCGCCTGGCTCGGGCACCTCGCCTCCCACCTGCGCTGGCAGGCCGTCCACGCCTCGGCGGACCGGTCCCCGCCCGGCCTGACGGCGACCGACCTCGTCCCGCACCTGCTGTGGCCGATCGGCGGGCGCCGCCGGATCCGGCTGCTGCACGGCCTGTGCTGCCTGGCCCTCTCGATCACCGCCATGGCGGCGTTCTGGGTGGGTTCGGGACTCGACCGCACCGGCGACCTGCTCGACCGGCCGGCTCCGGGACAGGTGCTCACGCTGGCGCTGATGGCGGGCTGGGTGGCCATCGCCACCGTCCTGTCGCTGTCGCCCTGGCCGGCCGCCGCCGGCGGGCGCGCCAACGTCCCCTGGCGGCGGCGCGCGGCCGGCGGCCTGATCGGTGCCGTGGCGGCCGCACCGGCCGGTGTCCTCGGCGGCCTGTGCGGGCTCGCGCTGACCGGCGGCCGCGTCTTCGGCCCCGGCTTCGCCGTCGCCGCCGGAGCGCTGGGCGGCGCGGTGCTCGGAGCGGTGGTCGGGCTGACCGCCGCCGGGCAACGCCGGGCCGGACGCCTGACCGTGGCCCAGGCGGCCCGCGCCGGCCCCCTGAGCCTGCTTGGCTTCGGGCTGTGCGGAGCCCTCACGGGGCTGCCGCCGCTGCGGCTGTCAGGCGCCGGCCCCGTCCCGCTGGTCGCGGGGCTCTCCGGCGCCTTCGCGCTGGCGGTCGCGCTCGGGCTGGTGTTCCGGATCGCCACGGGCGGCTGGAGCAAGGACGCGGAGCTGGCCCACCCCCGTGAGGCCCTCCACCGCAATCCGACGATCGGCGTGGCGTTCGGCCTCACCGGCGGCGTCGCCGCGTTCCTGGTGTTCATCATCGATCAGGACCTGCCCGTGTCGCTGGCGAGCGCGATCATCGGAGGGATCGCCTTCGGCCTGTCCTTCGGCGCCATCGCCTGGTCCCGAACCATGATCGGCCTGCTGGTCGCGGCCGCCCGCGGCCTGCTCCCCCTCCGGTTCTGGACCTTCCTCGACTGGGCCTGCGAGGCCCACCTGCTGCGCGTCAGCGGCGCCACGTACCAGTTCCGCCACCGCCAGCTGCAGGACTTCCTCGCCTCTCCCGAAGGCGCGGCCGGTGTTCCCCGTACCGGCCCTCCCTCGTGACCGGGCCCGCTTCCCCGTCGCGGGCCCGGTCACGACGCTACGGCCGGTCCGTCAGCATCCGTGCAGCCACTGGTGGGAGGAGTAGTCGTTGTCGTTCATCCCGGCGTCGTACGTCTCCCCGGGAAGGACGCAGATGTCCATGTTCGAGTAGCCGGCGTGGATGTACACCGCGACGTTGTCGGGCACGGTGCTGCTCGACCGGGCGTTGTTGAAGACCGAATCGGCCCGGTCGTTCATGTTCTTGTCGCCCCAGTTCCGCGAGTTCCCGAACCACTGGGCGAAGGCGCCCTTGAACCCGTCATTGTCCCAGGCGCAGAAGTAGCCCCGGCCGCATTGGCCCAGGTCCGCGCTGGCGGTGCCGGGGACCGCCACGAGCGTCGCGGCGACGATGGGCAGGCCGATGGCCAGGGCCTTGAGAGACTTGATCACGAGACTTCCCTTTCGGTCGTTTCCGTCGAACGGTTCTGCGGGGCTCAGCTCCCGGCCAGGGCCTGCCTGGCGCGGGGAACGGCTCTGTGCTCGAAGGACCTCAGCGCGTCGAGCTCGCGCGCGAACCTCCTCTCGATCTCCGGTCGGTACCTGCGCTCCAGGGCCCCGGTGGTCCGGGAGAACCCGGTGGAGGCGGCGCACTCGGCCTCGGTCCTGGCCGCGGCGATCTCGCGTTCCCCGGCCTGCTCACCGGCCGGCCTCGCCCCCTCAGGGGCGACGAGTGCACGCAGCTCGCGCGGGGAGGACACCGCATACCCGCGCCCGCGCACGCACCCGGCCCAGGCCGCGAGCCCGGTCCGGTACTCGGGGGCCGCGGTCACCTTGCCGGCGACGTAGCTGCCGAGGTGGTCGACGATCCGCCGCACGCGGTACCAGCCGGGGAGATCCCCGTAGAGAGCTCGCGACGCTTCGGCGGTGCAGCCGTTGTCGGGTGCCGAGAACCGGCCCAGGTCCGGCAGGTCCACGGCAAGCCCGCGTCCGGACCCCATGAGGGTTCGCTGCCAGGCACGCTGCCGTTCAGGTGTCAGCTTCGCCAGGTGCCCGGAGTTGACGTCCTGATCCCACGCACCGGGCCTGCCCAGCAGGCTTCCGTACCCATGGGCGCGGGCACGGCCGACATCGCCGAGCACGTACCGGAAGTCCGGCTCGGTAGGCGCGGGCGGCGGCTGCTCGGTGTAGGCGAAGCCATGCCGGGCCATGCAGCGTGCGATCAGCCGCTCCGAGGCCCGGTGCAGCAGTTCGTCACCGGTAGCGGTCACGCGCTGCTCGCCGCGGGACGCCGCGTTCTCGGCGGAGCCGGTTCGATCATCGGTGGCCACCCACGCGGCCCCGGCGCAGAGAACGACGGCGGCAGCGGCACCGGCGAGCTTCAGCCCGCGCGGCCTCGTACCGCCGTCCCGCTCACCGGTCGCCTCGTGTGAAGGCCCGGAATCGTGCCGTGGCATGCGCCGTACTCCTCAGTGTCGGTGTGTCACCGCCACGCCGGCGTTCGACCACGTTGACCGGCGCCGGCGAGCTGATCGCTGCACCATCGTCACGTCGACCGCATTCACAAAAGCTTCAGAAAGGCTTCACCGCTGATCAGCCCCACCACAGGCCACCCACCGAGCGGACAGCACCGACGCGGCCGGCGCGGGAACCTGCACGACACCGAGTCCGCCCACTGCCGCTGAACGTCCACATCTCCGGCCCTGTCGATGTGAGACGAGCGCTGCGCCCACGCCTAATCGGCTCCCTCACCTTGTTGGAGCCGCGCTGAAGAACTCATGGGCTCGGAGACCCGACCGGGGTGAAACTTCCCAGCGGCCCGGACGTCTCCCACCAAACCGCCGATCGGCCTTTCGCCGGGCGGGACGGCAGGTCAGGGGGAGAGACGATTCCCGACCTCGGTGCCGATGACCTTGCCGCCGTGTCTGATGATGATCTTTCGGCCGCGGATCTCGTAGGTGTAGCTGCCGTTGTGAGCGATGTAGCCGCGCGACGTCCTTTCGGCCTGAAGATCGATCGATGAGGAAGGGTCCCCCGTCACCTCCCCGTGGTAGACGTACTCGCCCGAGGACGTTCGGCAGATCATCACGTCGTGTTCGTCCGTCCGGTAGGCGACCACCAGATCCAGGGTCGTACTGTCCTGCATCTGCGGGGCGACCTGCTGCGGACAGGTGCCGGCACTGGCTTCCTCGGTGGGAATGTGCTCCCGAACGAACCGCGTGAGGTCATCGAGGCGGCTCATCGAAAAGAGCAGGACCACTGCCGCGAGAACGCCCGCCAGCAGCTTCCTTCCGGCGCGTGACCCGCCCCTTGGCGGCAGGGGCGGGCCGGCGGGGGGCGGCGGTGCTGCGGGCCTCGGAGTCCCCGGCCGGTACCCGGCGCCCGTGGGCGGTACGAAGATCTCGTCCGGCGGCTTGGGACGTTCCGCACCCGGCTCGCGGAGCCGAGGGCCGCCCCGTGGCGGCGCGGCTCCCGTGCCTCCACTGCTCGCGGACGCCCGTGGAGAGAAACACCCGATGCATTCCTCCGCATCTCCCGCGTTGAAGGTGCTGCAGGAGCCGCAGTGCCACTGTGAGGCCAACGGTGCTCACCCCTTCACGGGCTCGCGGCGTGGCCGGATCCGCGGTTCCGCGCCCAACCGGCCAGGCCGTCGCGCACCTCGACAGTGCCGGTCATCGGAGAGAAGAACGCCCACTCTTCGTTCCGCGTGGCGTACCAGACGGTAGGCCGTGCCTCCGTGGGCGCAGGTCGCGGTACACAGCGACTGAGCCGTTCCGCCATCATTTCCGCATCGTGCAGGTAGGGCTCGTCCACAAAGAGCCGCAGGACGATCAGTACAGGAGATTCCTTCGCGCTTCCGGCGTCGGGCGCTGAGGGTGCTCCGAGCGCGAAGTGCAGCACGAACTGGAGTGTTCGCGCCCCAGGGAGCGGCCGCACCGCAACTCGGACGCACCAGCCGATCGGCAGGCTCTGATGCCCTGCGCCGGGCACGGCCAGTTCGACGCGTTGACCGTCGAACGCCAACTCGGCCCCTCGGCAGTTCAGCACCGGCCTATCCGCCGTCAGCGGTTCTCCGGGAGCCGTCGCGAACTCGCCGGTCTGCCCGGCGGCATCCTGAGACTGTTTCGGCTCGTCTCCGGACGGTTCGGCGGCGTGCTTGGCCTTTCCAAGCTTTCGCTTCATCTCAGATGCTGTTCGCGATCGTGTTGATGATCTCGCTCATCTCGACCTCTTCCAGCCCCTGGCCCGCCGCCGAGGGGAACAGGATCGTCATGTTCCACTCATCCGCGATGTCCTTCCAGGGGAACTCGTCGGGGGCGAAGAGCACGAGCCGCTTGGCCGAGTTCTCCATGAGGGCCTGCTGGCTCCGCGCGTAACCCCATTCCTCCAGCAGCGCGTCCCCGTCCAGCGGTAGCCCGGCGGGGTAGGTGTGCGCGGCGCGCGCCTTCGGGTCTCCGAGGGGGTGGGCGGGTGCGTCGGTGAACATCACGATGACGTGGCGGCGGCGGTCCAGGCCGCGCTCCCACGGCGCCCGGATCGCGAGTGCGAGCGCCTCCAGCCCCGACTCGGGCGCATCGCCGCCGCCCTCCGGTGTCAGCCCGCGGACGAACGACTCGAACTGGGCCAGATCATCCGGGATCGCGAAGAAATCGCTCTCCTCCATCGCGTCATCGGCGAAGTCCGCGAAGTCGCGGAAGGCGATGACCTTCAACCGGAACTGGCTGATGGCCTTGCGCTTCTGCGCCATCTCCGCCTTGAGCCGCGCCGGGAAGGACAGCGCGCTGTTCTTGACCTCATCAAGGACGGGCCCCATGCTGGCCGTCGCGTCGATGCACATCACGATGTCGACCGCGTAACGCAGGTTGCCGCGGTATTGGCCGGTGTCGTCGGTCATGTCGATTCCAATCCGGGTCAGGAGCGGTCATCGCCGCCGAGGTTGATCCGCAGCCGGGAGATCTTGTCGGGGGACGGCGCCGGAACCGCCGCGGTGGTGGACACCGACGGGCCGGGCTTCGCCGAGGACGGTGAGCCCTTCCGCGGATCTCCTGATCCCCTGCCACGCAGGCGCGTCACCGGCCTGGCCTCCGTCGCGGACTCGGCCTTCGTCGCCGGCTCGGCCTTCGTTGCCGGGGCGCTCAGCGCACAGAGGGCCGGATCCTTCATCGTCTCCAGGAACTCGCCCACATCGGGACGCTCCGTGGGAGCGGCGAAGGTCATCGCGGTGAGGAGGTCCCGCAGGGGCTCGCTCAGCCTCGTGTCCCACCTCAACGACCGGCCCGCCGCGACGGCCTCGGCGGGCGCGGCGAAGGCGTCGCCGTGACCGGGCGGGCTCTCGGTGAGGTAGTGGTGGGTCAGCAGGGCCAGCGAGAAGACGTCGGCGGCCACCGTCAGGTCGCGCGCCCGGACGGTCGAGTCTCCGTGCAGGTAGCGGATGAACTCGGGTGCGCCGAAGAACTGGTCTCCTCCCATGATTCCGGCGGCGGGAGGGTGCCCGGAGATGTACGCGTCGTCGAAGTCGATGAGGCGGGCGCGGTAGAACGCCGAGTCGTCGGCCTTGCGCTGGATCAAGATGTTGGTCGGTTTGAGATCCCCGTGCACGATCCCGATGCCGTGCAGCGACTGCAGGCTGAGGCCGAGTGTCCGCAGGAGTGTCAGCTTCTCCCTCGGGGAGAACGACTCCGGTCGGCGGTCGGCGACGTCGACCTTCTCGGTGACCTTGTAGTAGGTCGAGCCGTCCGCGAAGAAGTCGAGGGGGACGACCAGGTTGCCGGTTCCCGGCAGGCCGTGCCGCTTCTCCAGGGCGTCGGCGACTTCCTGTTGCCGCCGCTCGAACTCCCGGCACTCCTGAAGCCGCAGCTCCCTGCTCCGTGAACCGGCCGTCGAGCCGCTGCGAGGCCGCTTCGGCTCCAGGAAGCGCTTGATGAAGTACTGCGAACCGTCCTTCATCGCGAACGCCCACACGCTCTTACCCGCGTCGTCGTTCCCCGGCCGGGTGATCACCCGGTAGCCGTTGATCGTGTCTCCGAGTTTCATGCTCCCTCTCCAAGGCCGGTGGTGGCATGAGGCGTTCGTAGACGCCCCGGTAGCTGTCCCAGGTCTGCTGCCGCCACTCCCTTTCACGGCGGTCGGCCCGCTCCTCGGCGCCGGGACCATCCGGGCGCCTCCCGTCCAGGGGACCCGGGCTCTCTCGCGGGCGGCCGCGCCAGTACAGGTGCTCCAGGTGCCGGCCGCGTCCGGCGAACGCGGCGCGCAGGGACGGGAAGCCGGCGAAGCCGAGCGCGACCACGCTGAGCGACGCGTCGTCCGCCGCGTAGCCGGAGATCTCCCGGCCGAGCCGCCTGCACCAGTCCGCCATCGACTCCGAACCTTGGAGCACCGCCAGGAGCCGGTACTCGAAGTGGGCGGGCGTCTGCACGTAGCCGAAGAAGCCGTCGGTCGCGCACAGCAGCACGCACGGCAGTTCGAAGGACAGCCGCTGCTCCTGGACGAAGAACGGCGCGTCGGCGCAGATCACGTTGGCGAGCGGCGGATCCTGCAGGAGCTGGACGAGGCCGTCCTCCTCCTCGGTGTGATCCCGGCTGAGGACCTGGAGACCGTCGCCCGGCGTCAGCACGTAGGCCCGGCTGTCCCCGGCCCAGAGGGCCCGGCAGTCGGCGGCTCCGTGCTGCAGCCGGTATTGCAGCGCGGCCATCGTCGTGGGCAGTTCCTTATGCATGCGCCCGACGATCCGGGACGGTGTCGTCGGCCGCATCGCCGCCAGCATCTGGGCCAGTCGCGTTTCCAGATCCGCGACCTCGAACCGCGCCCGGTCCTGGACGGACACGCCGAACCAGGACTCCAGCGCGGTCCTGGCCACCCGCGCTCCCAGCCATGCGCCGGTGCGCGGCTTCCCATCGGAGGTCCAGTAGGCGGGAGTCGATCCCGCACCACCGGAACCGTCGAAGACGCCGATGATCCCGTGCCCGGTCGCATGGTGATGGACGAACAGCGGCTCGGCGTCCTGCCCGCTTCCCGGGACGGCCTCGGTCCAGACTCCGCCGGCCGCCGCGTCGCCGAACTCGCAGGACCACTCCCGCGGGCCGGGCACCAGCTGCCCCGGGTCGTTCATCGCCCGGGCTCCCCTGTGCGGAAACCGCGCAGTCGGCTCACTGGGCCTTCGCCGGGGCTTGCGCCGGAGGCGGCGTCGTCGGCTTCGGTGTCGTCGGCCGACTGCTCCCACGCGGCGTCCGAGTCCCACGCCGTGTCAATGCGCGTGCCCGAGTCGCGCCGGGGCCCCGTGTCCGCGAGGTTCGGCGAGTCCCCGAGGCCGCCCGGTGGTTCATCGTCGGGCGGGCCGGTCGGCGTCTCGGCACCGGCATCGGTCAGGGGCACGTGGTGCTCGTCGTCCCGCCTCGGCCGTGGACGGGAGCCGCCCGGCTCCTCCGCGGACGCCACCTCGTGCGGCGGCTCGTGCGGCGGCTCGATGCTGCCGATGATGCTCGGCTTCATCGAGCCGCGCAGCCGCCCGGAGCGGGTGCCGCCGAAGGGCGCTGAAGAGCCCTCGATGTACTTCCCCAAAAGTTCCTTGTGCGCCTCGATCAGGAGGTACGGCTCGACGGGCTCGTCGGTGTGCTTCAGCACCGTCTCCCAAGCGTTGAGGATCTCGCTCCGCTCCTCCCCCTCGATCTCACGGATCCGTGCGAGTGCCGCAGCCGGCCCCTCTCTTTCGAGGATGTCGGCGATCAGCCCTTCGACGCCCGTGCTGCGCAGCCGATCGAGTTGGTGGTCGATCTTCACGTCCGCGAGCCGCTGCTCGCGGATCACGTCACGGAACGACCGCCCGCTCTCGGCGGCCTCCTCCTCGTCCACCAGCAGCTCGATATGGATGCCGTGCAGCCGGATCGCCGCATCGCCGGTGAAGTAGCGCATCTCCCGGTTCAGTGCTTCCTGCGCGGGGTGGAAGTCGCCGATGTCGTAACGCTTGGCGGCCTCCTGCAGAATGGTCTTCAACGGTCCGTACAGCGCTCCGCTCATGTCGCGGATGTTGCGGGCGACCACCTTCTCAGGAGCGGTGACCTGGCAGGTCAGGGTGGTTCGCGCGTTGAACGCGAAGGTGTGGTCGCGGCTGAGCAGTGCGAAGTCCAGGGTCAACCGGTGCTCGGCCACGTCGACCAGGTACAGGCGGCGGTAGTCGGCGAACCGGGCGCCCGGGATGGGGTCGCCGTGCCGGATCGTGAGCATCGGGCCGCGTCTCGGCGCGAGCACGAGGGCCTCGTCGACCTCCGGCGCGCGCGGTGCGATCACCCTGACCCGCGAGAGCGCCCGCACCTCGATGATCGGGTCGTACGTCGTGTGGTCCATGGTCACCTCTCCGTCCGGGGGGTGGCGTGTGCGGTGGTGTGCCGGCGGGACGTCCCGCCGCGCAGGAGGGTCGCCCGGATGTAGGCGGCCGTCTTGTTGGATCGCTTCCTGTCGTCCGCCCAGAGGCCGAGGTAGTAGAGCAGCCGCTCCCGGTGCTGGCCGGGCTGCGCCGCGACCCCGACCAGCAGCTCGCGCATCTGGGTGCGGACCGCCGGGTCCCGGTCCGCGTGCGTCTCCATGCAGCTCCGCAGCCTCGCCAGCGCCTGCGTCTTCACCGGGTTGCGCGCCAGGGACCGCGCCCACAGCGCGACGAGCTGCGCGTGGTGCTCGGCGGCGTGCGTGAGCAGGAGCGGCGCGGCGTCCTCGTCGGTGGCCGGGAGGCCGAGCCTCGACCGGTTTCTTCGCGGTTCGTCCGCCGTCGCGCGGACCGCCAGACGGAGTTCGGGGGCGGGTTCCGTCGAGGCGAACACGAAGGCGGACAACGTCTTGGTGACCAGCGGGGACGTATCCTGTGCCGCGCTCCACTCCAGCAGCGCCGCGAGGACCTCGCGGGCCCGGCCGAACTCGATCAGCTGCAGCAGGCTCGCCGCGACCGTGGGCAGCAGGGCCCAGTCGTCGCGGTCGAGGGCCGCGCGCAGAACCGACACCGCGCGGTCCGGATCGCGGCTGCCCATGATCTGTCCGGCGGCGGCACCGGCGGTGAGCGCCAGCCGCCGCGGCAGCGCCCCGGTGCCGCCCTCCGCGGCCCACGAATCCAGCAGGGTCCAGATCTCGCCGGCCAGCCCCGGCCTGGTGCTGAGCAGGTCGAGTGTGGTGGCGGCGGCCTGGCGCAGCAGCGGTGAGCCGTCCAGCGCCCACGGCCGGACGAGCCGGTGCAGCGCGTGCGCCGGGTCGCTGCCCGCGAGCATGCCCGCGGCCACGGCGGCGCGGGCGCGGACCTCCACGTCCGAATGCGTCACCAGCCGGCGAAGCCACAGGACGAACGCCGGCCGGTCGCTGTCAAGGTACGTCCAGGCGTACTCCAGGACGGCCTGCTGTAAGAGCGGCCTGCGGAACCGCACCTGGGGGGTACCGGGGCGCCCGTCCTCGCCGGGAGAGACGGCGACCTCGATCCAGTTCTGCTCCGCGCCGAGCCGGTCGCGGAACCTGATCCGCGACAGCGGTGGAGTCTCCTCGTCCGGGACGAGCATCGCGTAGAGATCGAGCGCCGCGTCGGACACGGTGAGGTAGCCCGAGCCTTCGAGCACCGCCGACGCCACGGCGAAGCTCACGTACTCGGGGTCCTGGTATCGGCTGAGCCGCCGGTGCACCTCGCCAGTCGGGTCGCGCAGCTCCTGGACAACCGTGGTCAGGTTCAGCCCGGTGTCGACGGCTTCGGCGATCCGCGCCGCCACGCGGGGTTCGGGGTATTCGTGCAGGAGACGCTCGGCGCCGCACGCCGTGAGCTTGGCGTGTAACTCCCGGCGCCGGACGGGATCGTGGTCGGCGCCGAGCACCCGCCGTTCGATGATCTGCATTGGGGGAACACGGCCGAGCATCGTGACGACGTGCGCGGAACGCTCCGCCGCTTCCAGCAGCGCACCGCGCGCCGGACCGGTCAGCACGATCATGTAGCCGTGCGTCTCCCGCAGCGCGGCGGCCGTCTCGGCGATCCAGCGCTCGTCGATGCGGTCGGCGGTGAGGCCCCCGTCCTGCCGGTGCGCGTCGATGGCGCCGTCGAGGTCCACCACGAACGCGCCGTGCCGGATGTCCGGCCGCCAGCCCGGCGTGTCCAGCGGGGCGGTCTCCGAAAGCAGCATCGATTCCGGCCGCGTGTTCCCGTTTCCCGGGTTGGGGAGCCGGTCCAGGAGGTTGTAGACGGCCGCCTCCCGCCCGGTGCCGGGCGGGAGCGCCAAGATCAGCAAACGCCGTTCGCGCAGCACCTGGACCGCCGGGGCGAAGTTCGGAGGCTCGACGAAGCCGGTCAGATACGAGCCGAGCCGGTCGAGATCGATCCTGGAGGATGCCCGTCGCCGCCGCGCAGCGCCGCCCGTGTTGAAGTCTCCGCCGAACTCCACGGTGTCCTGGAACAGCGCGAGCGTGCCGATGGAGGGCCCGGCGGCGTCACCCGCGTACCGTTCGGTGATCTGCTTGATGATGTCCAGATACTGTGCGTGCTGCGACGGGCGGCCGGAGTCCTCGCCTTCGCCGAGTGCGCGGAGGGCCTCTTCCTCCGAGGCGGGGTACCCCTCGCCGGAGGCGGCTTCCTCGTCCTGCCGGGCAGAGGGCTCGGCGGGCTTCTGCTGCTCTTCGGCGCCGCCGCTTTCCTGTTCCTCCGCCGGCTCCCTGCTCTTCGCTCCGTCGTCGGGTTGGCTCATGGCTCGTAACCTTTGGATTCCGTGCGTATGGGGTTGTGCGGGGTGGAGTCCGTGCGGACAGGAATGTGCGGGGCGGAACCGTTCAGCAGTTCCAGTCGCCCATCTGCACGTCGCCGTTGAACGTCACGACCTTGCCGACGCGGTTCGCGTTGACGACGGTGCCGGTTCCTTGGGACGGGGCCTTGTCGAGCCTGTCGATGAGTTTCCGCAACGATTTCAAGAAGGGGCCGTGGCTGAGCATGCGCGCGACCAGTGCGTCCCGCAGCTCCTGAACGGCGCCTGCCCGGTCGGGCGCGGTCTCGACGGCGGCCAGCGCGCGGAACCCCGGAGTGTCCGGCCCGAATTCCCGCTGCACCCTGTCCACGAGCTTGCGCTCGACGGGAGCCTGAATCACGACTCTCCCGGACAGCGCCCGCCGGGCGCTTTCCGCGACGGCCATGGCGGCGACCTCGCCGATCTCCTCGATCCCGCGGTGCGCCTCGGAACCCTGCGGCGCTTCGTCCGCTCCTTGGGAGAACCCGCCGGGTGAGGCAGGGGCGTCTTGGGTTGTTGTGCTCTCCTGCTCGCTCTCGGCTCGGTCCACGTGGACTCCTTCCGGGGTGTCGCGATCGCGTGATGCGTTGGAGGGCGGCCGCAGCGGGAGTTCCTCGGTGAGGATCTGCTGATGCAGGCGCCGCAACGCTTCGCCGGGTTCGTGCCCGACCTCTTCGATGGAGCGGGAGCGGTGCCGCCGGTACATGTTCAGGGCATCGTCCTGCCGCCCCGACAAGTACTGCGCACGCATCAGCAGTGCGGCGAGAGCGTCGTCGGGCGGATCGGAACGCGCTGTCAGCCGCTGCAATTCGGGGACGAGCGCGGCAGGGTCCCCTATACGCAGTTCCAGTTCCAAACAGGACGTCAGCGCCTGGTAATACTCGGTACGCAGGGAGGAGCGGGTCGAATCGATCCATTCGCTGTCGCGCAGGCCGCCGAACGGCTTCGCCGTCCACGGTCCGTCGGGCAGGGGCCCCCACTGCTGCATCGCATTCCGGTAAAGGCGTGCCGCTGTCAGGTCGTCGTGTCCCCTGGCGCTCTTGGCGTTCTTGACGAAGTCCCGGAAACGGCAAAGATCGACCTGCCGGCGATCGACTTCCACCCGATAACCGCTCTCGCTTCGCGGTAGCAGTGAACGGGCGCCCTTCTTGGCCGCGTCGAGGCTGCCGCGCAGCTTGGTGATGTGGTCCTGCAGCATCTGGCGGGGATTCGCGGGCGCCTCGGGCCACACCCGGTCGATGAGCACCTCGCTGGAGACCAGCATTCCCGGCTGCTCCAGCAGGATGGCCAGGACCAGGCGTCTCTTCTGGTCGCCGAGCGGTATCTGCGAGCCGTCCAGCTCCGCCCGGACGTTGCCCAGGACGGTGAACGCGATCTCGCCGGGTTCGGGCCGGTCCGCCGGGGGCTGTTCGCCGGGCGCCGCCGCGTTTCTCATCGCACCACCTGGAAAGTCACCTGGAAAATCTCCTGAAAGGCGCCGGAGAAACCATTGATAAACCACCTGGATGCCCGTCCGATGCTCTTTTCAGAGCGGCCGAGTGGTCGCCGCCGAAAAGAAGGGAAACGGAAATGGGTGGTTCCGACAGCAGGCTGGCCGCCGGCCTCTGGCGCAAGAGCACGCGGAGCGAGGGCATGGGCGACTGCGTGGAGGTGACCGTCGCCCACTGGGTCGGCGTCCGCGACAGCAAGGACCCGGACGGGGCGGTGCTCTGGTTCACCGGCACCGAGTGGAACGCGTTCCTCGCCGGGGCCAAGGACGGCGAGTTCGACCTGCGCTGATGAGGGGGGACCGGCGACGCGGACGCCCCGCGCGGACGCGCCGCCGGTCCCGTCTTGTCCGGTCGCCGACCGGCCGGAGCGAACTCGCTCGTCATGTGCATTCCGGCAGCCTCCGCAGGCTCGCCGCGATTTCGGAGAGAAGATCTTGCTTCGCATCGTCGAAAACCGCCATTTGCCGGAGCAACGACCATCGGTCCTCGTAAAGCGCGATGTCCTCCGGCTTGTGCGCGGTCACTCGCGCGTGGATCGCTTCTGTGATCACGATCGATTCCTGTTCCAGGGCGTCATCCGCCGCGTAGATGACGAAACTGTGCGAAAGGTAGGTGAGCGCGCGGGTGCTCTGCGGGATGAGCCCGATGGACACGTTCTCCAGCGTCGCGAGGGAGGTGAGGCGGTCCAGCTGGGCCAGCTGGTCCGCGACCGATCCTGGCCGCCAGCGCAGCGCCGCCTCGGTGATGAGGAACTCGAAGCGCCGCTCCGTGTCGAACAGCGCCAGCTGCCGGTCGAGCCGCCCGGCGACCGCCGCCGCGAGATCCTCCTTCGCGTACGGCACCTCCCGGTACAGACCGAAGACGAGCCGGGCGTACTGGGCCGTCTGCAGCAGGCCGGGCACTACCGAGTGCTGGAAGCAGCGCGTCCTGCGCGTGCGCGCCTCCAGTTCTCCGATCTCGTCCTGCAGGTGGGGCCGATCGCCGAGCACGGTCAGCCAGGCGTCCACCTCGGTGTAAGCCGCCTCGGTCATCGCGATCAGCCACGCCTTCGTCTCCGCCGTCGCCTTGACCGCGGTGGCCCACTGCTTCACCTGCGGCATCGTCGGCGGCGTCTTCCCCGACTCGATCCTCGATATCTGCGACTGGCTGATGCCGATCCGGCCGGCCAGCTCGCGGCCGGACTGACCGGACAACTCGCGCAGGGCTCGCAGCTTCTCGGCCAGTTGATGACGGACGCTCGGCGCCTCGTCCTGCCTTCTCGCCGCGGTCATTCTGGTCGTCCCACCGTTCCGGGAGACCTCGGCGACGGCCCGACCCGATCTGATGCGGCTTCATGCGAATCGGCCCCAGATCTCGCCGTGCTCGAAGTGCTCCTGTGCCCCAAGTCCCAAGTTGATCTCCTGATGTGCGATCGGCACCCCAAGAGGGGATGATTCTATATGACCCCAGATGATTCTGTGCCTCATGACACTGTTTCGCAGGGTGAGTGGAAAGAGACGGAATGTGGCGGTACGCGGCCGAGGCAAGCCTGCCAGAGCGACGCCCTTGCCACGGGGCGAAGAACACCGGATCGGCCCAAGGTGGCCATGATCGCGCGGCGCGGCCCGGTCACCTTCCCCGCCGGCGCGGCCCGCAGATGCGCGATCTTCATCGTGGACATCAAGGACTTCACCGCCGAGGACCGCGACGACCTGGTGCAGCTCGGCCTGCGACGGTTCCTCTACGGCCTGCTGTCACGCTCCTTCAACTCGGCGGGCATTCCCTGGCGGCTGTGCGTGCGGGAAGACCGCGGCGACGGCGTCTTCGTGGTGCTGCCGGTGCCGGTGCCGGCTTCAGCGCTCGTCCCGTCCCTGGTGGCCCGCCTCGTTGCGGGACTGCGCGATCACAACCGGTCGGCCCTGCCTCGTGACGGGGTCAGGCTGCGCGCCGCCCTGCACTTCGGCGTCGTCCACCGTGACCTGTACGGCATGGCGGGCAGCTCGGTGAACCAAGCCTTTCGGCTGGTCGACTCCGATGCCGTCCGGGAGGCGCTCGACTCCTCGGCGGCGGACCTCGCGCTCGTCGTCTCCGAGGAGGCGTACCGCGAGCTGTACCGGACCGGCGTCCCGTTCCGCCCCGTGATCGCGGAGACGAAGAAGACCGAGCTGTCCGCCTGGCTCTGGACCGGCGCCGATTAACGCGAAACCAACAAATGCTGATCTGGAGTGAGGGCCGCAAACTACCGCGAAGTGCACTATGTTCGGGCGGCGCCTAACACGATCGGCTCGGAAGAAGGCATCGCCTACACGCCGAAGAACTCCAACATCGGCGGCACCGCAGTGGTGGACAACGTGATGAGGCAGGCAAGGGAGGCCTCTTTGACTCGACCACGAAAGTCGCTTACAGCGAGTTGCTCATTCCGTGAGCGGATCAGGTGGGCACCTCGTTCACGACCGCTTTCTGGGTCGGTTTCAGGGGGTGCAGCGGGTGAGTCTTGCGACCGTGTCGTCCAGTGCTTGGACCTGCGAGGTCTCGCCGGCGTAGGCGTGAACGAGCGTCAGAAACTCCTGTAGGCCGTCGGGGAATTCCAGGCACGTGCGGACGATCGAATGGACGTCCAGGTGTGGCTGGGGTCGGCGTGGAATGCGGATCGCGATGTCCTTGCGCAGGGCGTCCACGATCTGCTGGCGGCCTTCGCTTGTCGTCAGCAGCGGAATGTCCATGAGGCGATCCACGATCTCGAAGAGGGCGGGAAGACCGTTGCTTTCCGCCTTTTCCGATCGTGCGTCGATACTGGGGCCGGGCGGCTCGGCCTCGCTGACCGGGTGCGGGTCCACCCGCGCGGGCGCTGCTGTGGCGCTCCCCGTAGGTGCGGGCGGTTGCGTGGTGCGCACGCAGAGCCAAGCGGTGGTGTTGGTCTCCTTGACGCGTACATCGATCGGCCGGAACTCCGTGGGGTCGATGGCGCCGCGGCTCTCGCGGATCACCTCGCCGTAGAACTTGTCGGACGCGAGGATCCCCAGGACGGCCGGCACGGCGGCGAGCTCCTCCTTGAAGGATGGCGCGTCGAGGAGCCGGTTGACGTGGTTGACGGTGGTGCCGACGATGCCGTTGTCGTCCGATTCGAGCGGCCCGCTGTGCAGCGCGATCCGCAGGCGCATCCGGGCGTGTTCGGCGGCGAGCTCGTTGTGTCTGCGCAGAAGACCGCGCAAGTGATCGGGCAGCGGGTGGACGAGACCCGCCGCGTCGTACGACGGCGGCAGCACGACGATGACGCCGTCGCCGCGGTCCTCCCGGTAGCAGCCGTCGAGCGGCATGCCCGACGCCTCGAATCCGCTCCTGAGGCTCTCGTAGAGGACTGTCCGCAAATGGCTTTGAGTGCGGTCCGCACGTTGCCCGAAACTGATGATGTCGCAGACGAAGATCGTGCAATGGCCGGTCGGGGTCCAGTCGCTCCCCGCATCGCCGAAGCCGTTCCGCATGACCGCTGCTGCCCCCTGAACGGTTGGATTGCTCCCAACTGTGCACGCATGGTGCTCGCTCGGCAAGTGGTATGCCGATCGACAGCGGCCGGACGGTTGTTTTTGCGGTCGCGTGTAAATCCATTGTGTCCGACGACGCAGACCCACCTGGCGGATGGGGCCTAGATTGACCGGCGTAACGGCCTTGGGCGGAAGGCGGTAACGGCGCATGGCGGACGACGAGACGAGGTCACCGGCCTTGGTGCCGAAGACGGCGATGTCGCGAGGGCACGCACCGGATCTGGTCCGTGCGGAGCAGACGACCGCCGAGATCGTCGCGATGCTCTTGGACGTATCAGATCTGCGGGAGCCGGCCGGCCGTTCCATCGTCGTCCATTACATCGGTGAGCACGTGCAGGCACCGCTGCTGCTGCCGGATCTGCCGCAGCCGAGATATTTCCTCTACAACCTCGTGCTCGCCTGCCGGGAGATACCCGACGGGCTCCAGTTGCTGGTCCGCGCGGTGGAGTTCGTGGCCGGCCCGACCACCGCAGTCGCGCGTCTGAAGCGCATGCTGAGCCCGGTCCGCGCCCACCTGGAGCCGGTCGCCGAGAGCCAGATCGAGGATCTGCTGACCGGCCTGCGGGTGCCGTCCATCACCCGGCTCTACATGGCCGCCACCGGAAACAGCATCGCCACCGTTCCGTTCCGTCTCACCGACGCCTGGGACGCGTTCTCGGCGCTTCTCGACCACAACACGGCGCCCGGGAAACCGTCGCCGCACCTGATATTCGTCGCGATGCTGCTGCAGACCATGCAGACACAGCAGTCCGCGGACAGCAGCGGTACCGAGCAGGCATGGCGGCTCAAAAAACTGCGCGACTGGATGACCCTGCACATAGAGCAGCTGCGTGCCGGGGGCCATGACGCCCAGGCCGATTATCTCGACCGAATGCGGGACCGTTCCGGGGCGCTCGCGGCGGGCGCCGACAAGCCGATCTACCTCATCATCCAGCTCGAACCGCTCCCGGATCTCGTCGAGGGCGAGGTCACGTGCCGGCTTTCGCACTGGCGGCAGATACATCCGCTCGAATGGCGTCCCGAGCCCGGTGAGGACCGGGTGGTGCCGCTGAGTGCCGTGCCCGAGCAGGTCGGCGCCCTGATCCACGAGGCCGAGCGCAGCTGGGCCTACGAACTCGACGACTCGCTGGTGCTGGAGTTCGTGCTGCCGCTGGACATGATCAATCTTGATGTGGACCAGTGGACGCGCGACGCACCGGAGACACCGGACCCGCCACCGCTGGGCGCGGAGTACGAGGTCCTCGTCCGGAGTCAGGAAAGGCTGCGCGCGCTCGGTTTGCATCGCGCGTGGCGTCGCCGATGGCAGGTGCTCGTCGACGCCATCGACGGCATCACATATTGGGCGACCGCAGAGGAAATCGGTCATCCGCGTCCGATGGGCGATCAGCTGCTGAGCAACCGCGAGATCGTCGCGTGCGTGCTGAGCTGTCCGCCCGACCGCGAGCCCGGTCGCAGCGAACTCTGGAAGGCGCTGCGCGCGGGGGTGCCCGTGGTGCTCTGGCACCGGGCGGACGGGCTGGCGACGGAAATTCGGGAGGCAGTGCGGCAGATCGTTGACCGTCCCGACATCAGGGCCCTGCCCACCGACATCATGCGGCTTCGCGGAAACGCGCCGCCGGCCGATGACCATAATGCTCGGTCCGCTTTGGAGGTAACCCTCCTATGGGATGACCCGAATCACTTCTTGGACGACGCCCGTGCCTTGCGCGCACCGGCATCACGGACAGGACAGTCGATGTGATCAGTGCGAAGAGCCATCTAACTCGGGCAAGACCTTGCGATGTGGCACGCCGGAGGGGATCCTCGACTTAAGGTGGCTTTCACGGGTGCTGCCCGAGATCGGCCATCCCGCAAAACCCAGAAGCCACACCAGAAGGGGACATCGTCGATGGCCGCTGACGTGCCGCCCGAGGTCCCTGGGCCCCGCGACGCTCCCACCGGTCCGGCGCGCGCTTCCGCGGACGATCGTGCCGCGTGGTGGATCTATCGCGGCAACGGCCGTCCCCTGCCGGAGGGCAGGACCGCGGCGGCGCTGCCGCCGCCGCCCCCGTGGCGCGCCTTCGACGGCGGGCCGCCGCTGCCGCCTCCACCCGGCGACGAGCAAGACCTGATCCGCAGGCTCGGTCCCGTCAGCGCCCGGCCGCCCCGCATCGCCGACCCGGCTGAGGTCGACGCGGTCAACGCGGCGCTGTTCCTGCGGCGACCGCTTCTGGTCACCGGCCAGCCAGGTGTCGGGAAGTCGACCCTCGCATACAGGATCTCCCGCGAGTTAGGGCTCGGGCGGGTGCTGCGCTGGCCCATCGGCAGCCGGAGCACCCTGCGCAGCGGGCTCTACGAATACGACGCGATCGGCAGAGCGCAGGACGCGGCGACGGCCCGCAGGATGCCCGCCGGCCAGGCCGGAGATCTACCAGAAGCGCCGGCCTCCGACGATTCGAGCGTCGCCGCCCTGACCGACGCCGGATTGGGGCACTACCTTCGGCTCGGCCCTTTGGGAACCGCGCTTTTACCTTATGAACTGCCCCGCGTACTCCTCATCGATGAACTCGATAAAAGCGATATAGACCTGCCGAACGACCTCCTCCATGTATTCGAGGAGGGTGAATACGGAATCACCGAGCTTTACCGCGTCAGTGCTCGCGAACCCGTGGTCAGGGTGCACACCGCCGACCCGGAGGGCATGGCCGACATCACGCGGGGAAGAGTGCGGTGCCGGGCGTTTCCCGTGGTCATCATCACCAGCAACGGCGAGCGGGAGTTCCCGCCCGCGTTCCTGCGCCGGTGCTTGCAATTCACCATGAAAGAGCCCGACGAGAGCCGGCTCGTCGACATGGTGACGGCACACTTCACCGAACGGTCGGATGACCCCACCCGGCGGCTGGTCCGCAGTTTTCTGGAGCATCGCTCAAGCCAGCGAGGGCTCGCCGCGGACCAGTTACTCAACGCCGTCTACCTCGCGACCTCCGGCGCGCGAGATTCGAACACAGGCTGGGAACGACTTCTGGACCTCATCTGGCAACGGTTGGAAGTGGCGGCCCCTGAGTGAGCGACCGGATCGGAGACGCAGCGGAGCGCGGCGAGGGACGTCCCGGCGCCCCCGCGAGTCTTCCCGTATGGCACCAGCTCTCCGACGCCGTCTGGCTGGCGGCGCAGATGAACGCCGCGGAACGCGAGGCCGGTAACGCCGTCCGGCGGCCTCCTCGGACCGGGGCCCGGCCGCCCACCGGTGAGTCCCCCGGTGCCGATCGCGCCAGGTCTCCGGGAGGCGACGACCGCGACGAGGCCGACCGGGACGAGGCTTCGCGCGGCTCATCCTCCCGCGCGCGGTCAGGGGCGCCGTCCACCGCGGGCGGGACCTCACCGGCGGCGCATTCCCGGTTCTCCCGAGCCGGCGGCCCGCTGGACCCGCTGCCCCGCCGGGCGCTGCAGCGGAACGGGCACGCCGTACCGGTCCCCTACCTCCTCTCCGGACGGAGCGACCCGTTCGCCGGGGTACGGCCGCTGGCCGACCGCCGCCTCCTTGAACGGGCGCTACGCCCTTTCAAGCGGGCGGTCGCGTCCCGCCGGGGGGAGGTCGAACTGGATGACGAGGCGACCGCGATCCGCGCGGCCCAGGACGGGCTCTGGCTACCCCAGACACGCCCCGTCCCGGAGCGGTGGCTCGATCTCGATGTCGTCGTGGACAACGGACGACTCGCCGCGCTCAACCGGCCGACGACCGGCCGGTTCATCGACTGCCTCGAATCCGTCGGCGCCTTCCGGGTCGTCCGCACGCACCTCCTCGACACCGACACCGGCGAGGACGGGACGCTGGAGCTGCGCGCCTCGGGGCCGATGGCGGCCGCACGAGCGGCCACGGGGCTCAGCCACCAGGGGTGCCATGGCCGGCAGCTCATCTTCGTCCTGACGGACGGGATCGGGGACGCCTGGCACTCGGGAGCCGCCCAGCGGCTGCTGGCCCGATGGGGCCGGGACACGCCGATCGTGCTGATCAATCTGCTCGCCCGGCGCCAGTGGCGGCGCACGGGCCTCCTCACCCGGCCCGCCAAGCTGTACACGGCGGGGCCGGCCATCGCCAACCACCTCTACCGCGTGCGCTACCCCGCGGCGCCGTTCGGCGGCGACCCCGAGATCGCGGCGCGACGTGCGGAGCGTTCGCACGTCCACGTGCCCGTGATCGAGCTGGATCCCGGTCAGCTCGCCGGCTGGGCGGGGTTCGCGGCGGCGCGCCGCAGTGACTGGTACGGCGCCGTGGCCGTCTGCGGCGCCGCTCCGGAACCCGCTCTGGCACCGGATCCGGCGGACGGCGACGACATCCTGTCCGAGGCGTCCGCGCCCGAGATCGTCCGGCGGTTCCGGGCCGCGGTCAGCCCGACCGTCTACGCGCTGGCGGTGCATCTGGCCGCGGCGCCGTTGAACACGCCCGTCATGCGGCTCGTCCAGCGGACGATGCTCCCGGAATCGCGGCCCTCGGACCTCGTCGAGCTGGTCGGCAGCGGCCTGCTGCATCGGCTCGGACCGGAGCCCGGGCAGGCGGCCGACGCGCGGGACGAGGTCGTCTACGACTTCACACCCGGGGTCCGGGACGAGCTTCTCGCCGGAGGGCGCCGTTCCGACACGACCCGGGTGGTGATCACGGTGGCCCGGCATCTGGGCGACCGCATCGCCGGGCTGCATGATCTGGCGCGGTTGGTCACCGCGCCGGAGCAGGGCGAAATACCCGAATTGACCGCCGAACTGGCGCCATTCGCCGTTCCGGTCGTCCACGTTTTCAAGGCGCTCGCGGGCCCCTATCTTCGTCCGGCCAGAGAGCTGGACGCCAAATTGCACGGCAAGCTTGGGCACGATTCTACAAAAAGGCCGGATAGAGTACGGGATGCGGGAAGGACCGGTTCCATGCAATCGCTGGACATCACCGATCTCGACAGGCTCACCGGACCCGAAGACCTTGTCAAGGCCCCCCACCTTGGAGTCGGTGTGATAGTTCGGGATATTCCGGAAAAAAACGGACGCAAGGCGAACGAGCCGCCGCCCGTCTGGGGTAACGTACCTCCCCAGAACATCAACTTCACCGGACGCGAAGAACTGCTGGAGCAGTTGCATGAGCGTCTTTCACTGGGAACGACCGCGGCGGTCCTCCCCCAGGCACTTCATGGGATGGGCGGGGTCGGCAAATCCCAGATAGCGATCGAGTACGTCTACCGCCATATGGCCGAATACGACGTGATCTGGTGGATCAGATCAGAACGGTCCGGTCAGATCCAGCAGGACCTCGCCGAACTGGCCGCCGAGCTCGACCTGCCGGTCAGCCAGGAGGTCAACGTCGCGGTGCCGGCCGTCCGCGAGGCGCTGCGTCTCGGCCGCCCCTACCGCAACTGGCTGCTGGTCTTCGACAATGCCGAGGAACTGCAGGACGTCCAGGGCTTCTTTCCGACGAACGGCCCGGGCAAGATCCTCATCACCTCCCGCAACCAGGACTGGACGAAGGTGGCGAACTCCCTGGAGGTCGACGTCTTCGCCCGGGAGGAGAGCAAGGCGCTGCTCCGCCTGCGGGGTCCCGAGCTCGCCGACGACGAGGCGGACGAACTCGCCGATGTGCTCGGCGACCTTCCGCTGGCGATCGCCCAGGCCGGAGTCTGGCTCGCCGAGACGGGCATGCCGGTCGACGAGTACCTGCAGCTCTTCCGGGAGAAGCACGAGAAGGCCGCCGAGCTGCTCGCGGACACCGCACTCGTGGCCAACGAGCTGCCGGTCGCCGCGGCCTGGAACGTCTCGCTGGACCGGCTGCGGACGAGCGACCCGGCGGCGCTGCAGCTGCTCCAGGTCTGTGCGTTCTTCGCGCCGGAACCCATCTCGCTGGGGATGCTGTCCGGCGCGCGCAACGTCGACGGCCCCACCGAGCTGGTGGAAGCGCTGGGAGATCCGGTCAGGAGGGGACGCGCGATCCGCGCGATCCACCGGTATGCGCTGGCCAGGATCAGCCACAAGCACAACACCATCATGTTGCACAGGCTCGTGCAGCGTGTCCTCGTCGGGCAGATCCCCGCCGGGGAGGCGGAAGAGCTCCGGCGGTGCGGTTACCAGCTGATGGCCAACTTCGACCCGCGCGACCCCACCGTGCCGGACAACTGGCGGCGGTACGCGGATCTGCTGCCGCACGTCCACTACTCGGGGATCATCGGCTTCGACGATCCCTGGACGCGCCGGCTCGTCCTCAACGAGATCGACTTCCTCTTCCAGTGGGGGGACCACCGGGGCTTCCTCGAACTGGCCGAGACCGCGGTCAAGACGTGGTCGGAATCGCTGGGCGAGAGCAATGAGCAGACCCAGGAGGCCATGCTCCACCTCGGCCGTGCGCTCCGCCTGCAGGGACGGTTCGAGGAGGCGTACGCCAATCACGTGCGTGTTCGCGATCTGCGTGCGGAAGAGCACGGTGTCGACGATGAACGCACGATCGAGGCGCAACGCTTCGTGACGGCCGACCTGCGTTACATGGGTGAGTTCAAGCGCGCTCTCGAATACGACAAGCGATCCTTCGAGACACTGCGCCGCATGTACGGCGAGGACGACCCGATCACGCTGCAGCAGGCACATCTTTACGCCATCAGCCTCCGGCTCAACGGTGAGTTCCGGTCGGCGCGCGATCTCGACCGGCAGACCTACCGGCACCTGCTGAACGTTTTCGGCGAGAATCACACCCGGACCCTGTCGTCCCTGGCGGCAATCGCCGTTGACGAGATGGAGATGGGCAACTTCGATGAGGCGAGAGAACTCACGCGGCAGAACGCGCAGCGGCTGGAGACCGTCTTCGGCAGCAGCTTCGCAGGACTTGCCGAGAGCCTGACGGCATTCTCCGTCATGGAGCGCAAGGCCGGTGAGCACGAACGGGCGCTCGACCTCTCGACCGAGGCGCTCGAACGCTACAACGAGCAGTTCGGGGAATACAATCCCGGCTCAATCTCCGCCGCACTGAACCACGCCGTGAACCTGCGCCAGGTCGGCAGGCTGGCCGACTCGATAGAGCTCGCACGCGTGACGGCGCAGAACTTCCTGCAAATGTTCGGCCCTGATCATCCCAACACACCGACCGCGAACATCAACCTCGCGGTCGCCCTCCGGCTGAACGGGCAACTGGAAGAGGCCAAGAAACTGGACGAGACGGCGTTGGACGTCCTGACCCGCGTGCTCGGCCTTGATCATCCGCGCAGCATCGTCTGTGCGATCAACCTGGCCAGCGACGGCTACGCGATCGGCAATTTCCAGGAGGCCATGGAGAGGGACAGGGGAACGCTGGAGCGTGCGCGCCGCGTCCTTGGCGATGAACACCCCACCACCCTCGCCTGCATGTTCAACCTGGGGCTCGATCTGCGCGCCCTGGGCGAGGAAGAAGAAGCCGATGAACTGACGACGCGGACCATCGACGGCATGCGCAGAGTGCACGGCCCTCAACACCCCGCCACCACTGCCGCACGGGAGGGTATCCGCGCGGACTGTGACATCTATCCGATTCCGGTCTGAGCCGAACCGAGCGGCAAGGACGGCCGCCTTCCGGGCGCCCCGCTCTGACTAGGACTTGTTTCATTGAAGGTCAACTTGGGTAAGTTTCGATCTCGATGTAGCGTCCCGTTGCAGGCGTCAGGACCGTAATTTCCGGACCTGGACACGACTATGTCCCCCACGTATAGTAGGGAGACAAATTGTGCGCCTGCACGAGTCGTTTTATCATTGGCAATTATCGGCGATCACATGAGCGTCGCGGGAATCTGCCGATCCGGCCGCCAAGGGATCGGGCTCGCGGACAGCGCCGTCCTCTCACCGAAACCCACGCGATGCTCCCGAGGACGGAAGAGGCGATGGGCGGTCAAGGAGACTGGGACAAGGCTTCATGGCGCAAGAGCAGGAGATCTGGCACGGACGGGGGGTGCGTCTCCCTTGCCACTTCTGCCTCGCGCGGAGCCGTCCGGGATAGCAAGAATCCGTGCCGGACGACCATCGTCCTCCCCAAAGCCGTCTTGCGCAGGATGTTAGAGGAGATCAAGAGCGGGGCCTTCGACCTGCGGTGATGCGGTCCGGCTCGGCACCTGTTGGAGGCGCGGGGGCCGCCGGTGCCGCGCACCGCGCGATCCGCGCCTCCACTCCTGTCCGCTTAGCCGTCGAACGCCTCGGCCTTGACCGCGCCGATGAACGCGCGCCAGGAGTCCATGGACAGCGAGAGCAGCGGGCCCTCTGGGTCCTTGGAGTCCCGGATGGCGCGAGTGGTGCCGATCGAGGCCACCTCCACGCACACCGCGAGGTCAGGGTCGCTGCTCCGGCTGCTCTTCCTCCAGACAGGCGTGGACGAGCTGGGATGACTCATATCTGAATGCTCCTTATAAAGAATTCGGCGCCACCGGGATGACCGTTGAGTCATGCCGGTGACGCATGGCGGGGCTTAACCTATCGCATGGAGCATGCCTTGGCCGTTATTCCCCGCGTGCCACTGCCGGCGCCCGTCGCAGATAGTCCTGCTCAAGCATGAGGCAACCATTGCCCGATACGGAGTAAAAAGCGCAGAGAGTCCGATGAAGTGAAATTTTCTCCAGCGGAAACGGCCTGATACTCACGTGTTCTAGGAGCTGGTGGCTCCGCATGCCTTTCTCGGGCGCCGCCGCCGTACCTATCTCCGGCTTCCCGAACTGATGGGCGCGGGCGGGGTGAGTCGATCGGGTCAACCGGTCCGGGGGCTTCGTGTGCGCTCTGGGGGGTCGACGCGCTCGGTCGGGGCGGGCTGAGGGTGTGCGTGTTTTCGGCCGGGGAGCCACCATGCGGCCGGGCCGAGCAGGCTCATCACTGCCGGTACGAGCATCATCCGGATCACCGTGGCGTCCACCACGACCGCCACCGCCAGGCCGATGCCGACCATCTTCACCAGCGGGTTGTCGATCGCCGCGAAGCTGAGGAACACCACGGCCATGATCGCCGCGGCGGAGGTGATGACCCGGCCGGTCGCGGCGAGTCCGGTGACGACGCCGCGGAAGGCGTCGCCGCTCTCCAGGTAGTCCTCCCGCACCTTGGACATGAGGAAGACCTCGTAGTCCATGGACAGCCCGAAGAGCACGGCGAAGAGGAACATGGGCACCACGGACATGATCGGCACCGGTTCGGCGATGCCCAGTAGCGACAGCCCCCAGCCCCACTGGAACACCGCGACGATCACGCCATAGGCGGCGCCGATGGACAGCAGGGTGAGGACGGCGGCCTTCACCGGCACGAGGATCGACCGGAACATCAGCAACAGCAGCAGGAACGACACCACGACGATGCCGCCGACGACCCAGGGCAGCCGGGCCGCGACGCGGTCGGCCGTGTCGATCATCGTCGCCGTCAGGCCGCCGACGTAGCCGCGCGCGCCGGTGCCCGCGAGAGCACGGGGCAGGACGTCGGCGCGCAGCCGGTGGACGAGTTCGGTGGTCTTCGCGTCCTGCGGTGCCGTGGCCGGCACGGCGGTGAGCAGGGCGATCCGGCCGTCCTGGCTCAGCTGCGGCGGGGTCACGCGCGCGACGCCGGCGGCCCCGCCCATCGCGGCGGCCGCCCGGTCCGCCGCCGTGCGGTCGCCGCGGGGCAGTTCGACGGCCACCAGCATCTGGCCGTTGTAGCCGACCCCGAACGATGCGGCGATGAGGTCGTAGGCCCGGCGCTGTGTCGTCGACGGGGGCTGGACCCGGTCGTCGGGCATGCCGAGCCGGAGTGCCAGGAGGGGCGCGGTCAGCACGAGGAGCAGCACGGTCACGCCGATCGCGTAGGGCCAGCGCAGCCTGCGGACGTGCTCGCCCCAGCGGAGCCACCCGTCGCGGGAGGCGCCGCGCCGCCGCAGCCGGAGGCCGTCGATCCGGGTGCCGACGACGCCGAGCAGGGCGGGCAGCAGGGTGAGCGCGGCCAGCACCATGACCGCGACGACCAGCGCGGAGGCCAGGCCCATGGCGCCGACGAACGGGATGCCCGCCAGGTACAGGCCGAGGATGGCGACCATGACCGCGCCGCCCGCGAACAGCACCGCCTTGCCGGACGTCGCGGCGGCCATGGCGACCGCGTCGAGCACGTCCGTCCCGTCTTCGATGTGCTGCCGGTAGCGGGTGACCATGAACAATGCGTAGTCGACGCCCGCGCCCAGGCCGAGCATCACGGCGACGATGGGGGCGGCGCTCGGGATGTTCACGGCCGCGCCGGCGAGCAGCACCAGCGCGGAACCGGTGCCGAGTCCGACCAGTGCGGTGGCGATCGGCAGTCCCGCGGCGACCACGGACCCGAAGGCCAGCAGCAGGACCAGGCCGGCCGCCACCAGGCCGACGATCTCGGCCGGCCCGGTCTCGGGCCGGCTGGCCTGGTCGACCACCCAGCCGCGGAACTCGACCTGGACGCCCGCGGCGCGGACCGGCGCGGCGGCCGCCTGCAGCCGGTCCAGCGCCTTGACACCGAGCTCGCCGGTCGGTCCGCTGTACTGCACGGAGGCCAGGGCGGTCCGGCCGTCCGCACTGACCATGCCGGTCCGCACCGGGTCGACCGCGGAGGTCACGTGGGGCTGGCGGCCGACCTCGCCCAGCATCGCGGCGATGGCGGCGGCCGGCCGCGCGTCCCGCACCGAGCCGGAGCCGGCGTGGAACACGACGTCCGCGCTGACCTCGCCGGCCGAGCTGAAATGCGCGCGGGTGAGGTCGAGCGCGCGTTGCGAGTCGGCGCCCGGTACCCCGAAGTCGTCCACGAACGCTCCGCCGGCGAGCTGACCGCCGCCGAACAGGCCCGCGAACAGCGCCAGCCAGAGACCGATCACCAGGAAACGCCGACGAGCCGAGAACCGGCCGACTCGGGCGAGGACCGTCGACATGCCGCCAGAAAATCACACCTGGTGCATATTCGCAACGAGGGCAGATTGGCTTGGCCCCCTAGGATGGTTCCGTGGTGGAGAACGTTGGCCTGCGCGAACGCAAGAAGCGCCGCACCCGCCGCGCGCTGATCGATGCGGCACTGGAGCTGTTCGCCGACCGTGGTTACGACGAGACCACGATCACCGAGATCACGGCCGCCGCCGACGTGAGCAGGCGGACCTTCTTCGCCTACTTCAGAAGCAAGGACGACCTGCTGTTCGCCGACGCCGACGAGCGGCTGGAGGCCCTGCACGCGAGTTTCGCCGAGACGGTGCCGGGAGAGCGGCCGTTCGAGGCGCTGCGCCGCATCACGCTGGACACCCTCCCCCAGGCCGCCGACGAGATCCTCGGACGGCACCGCGACGCGCGCCTCCAGGTGCTGATGACACGTCCCGAGCTGCGCGCCCGCTGCGTGCAGCGGATGCTCGACGCGGAACGGCAGATGGCCGCCGGGCTGCACGCGGCGTTCCCCGACGAGCTCAGCGAGCACCAGGCGGTCGCCGTGACCGGAGCGATCATCGCCGTCGCGATGCGCACCATGGAGGATCCCGGCGCGACCCACGACCGGCTGCGAGCCAACCTGCTGTGGACGCTGGGCCTGCTCAAGGGGGCCATGGAGTCCTACGACCGGCCCCCGGCCTGATCGCGACACCGTCCGCCGGCACCCGCCCCGGTCAGACGGCCCTGACGTACTGGCGGACCGCGAACGGCACGGCGACCACCAGGATGCCGGCGCACCACGCCAGCGCGGCCCACACGTGCGAGGCCGTCGGCCCGCCCAGCATCAGCGCGCGCACGGCCTCGGTAACGACCGACACCGGCTGGTTCTCGGCGAACACCCGCAGCCCGTCCGGCATCGCGTCGACCGGGACGAACGCCGACGAGGCGAACACCAGCAGCGCCATCACCGGCAGCGACGCCGCCTGCGCCGTCTCCGCGTCCCCGACCGCGAGACCGACGATCGCGAAGATCCAGGAGCAGACGAACCCGAACAGCAGCACCAGCAGCATCCCGGCGACGAACAACCCGATGTTGGTGTGGATCCGGAACCCGACGGCGATGCCGACCACGGCCATGAGCACCGCGACGAACACGTTCCGGGCCAGGTCGGCGAAGGTACGGCCGGCGAGGACCGCGGAGCGGGACATCGGCAGCGACCGGCAGCGTTCCAGCAGGCCGGCGCGGAGGTCGACGGCCAGCCCGGTCGCGGTGTTCATCGCGCCGAACACCACGGTCTGCACGAAGATCCCCGGCACGAGGAAGTCGACGTACGGGTAGGGCAGGAACCGGTCGGACACGACGCCGCCCCACGCGTACCGGAACAGCAGGAGCAGCACGACCGGCTGGATCGTCGAGTACAGCAGCAGCTGCGGCACCCGGCGGTAGGTGATGAGGTTCCGCCCGCACAGGACCGCGGCGTCCCGGGCCGCGCTCACCGGGACGCTCCGGTGACGGTCAGGAACACGTCGTCCAGGCTCGGGTCGCGCACCGACAGCGCGGCGGGTGAGAGGCCCTGCCCGTCCAGCCTCGGCAGCACGTCCATGAGCAGCCGCACGCCGTCCCTGGTGGTGATGCGCAACCGGGGCCCGTCCCGTTCCGGGTGCGCGCCGGCGAGAGTGCGCGCTGCCTCGGCCGCCGAGTCCTCGTCCGGGAAGCCGAGCTCGATCACCGTGCCGCCCAGCTGGGCCTTGAGCGCGGCGGGCGTGTCGTCGGCGACCACCCGGCCGTCGTCGATCACCACGATCCGGTCCGCGAGCCGGTCCGCCTCCTCCAGGTACTGCGTGGTGAGCAGCACGGTGACGCCGTCGGCCACCAGTTCGCGGACCATCGCCCACAGGTCCTCGCGGCTGTCGAGGTCGAGGCCCGTGGTGGGCTCGTCGAGGAAGATCACCGGTGGCCGGTGCACGAGCGAGGCCGCCACGTCCAGCCGCCGCCGGGTGCCGCCGGACCAGGTGCCCACGGGCCGCCCGGCGACCTCCGCGAGGTGGAAGCGGTCGAGCAGCTCGTCCGCGCGGGTGCGGGCCCCCTTCCAGGGGAGCTGCGCCAGCCTGCCGATGAGCCGGAGGTTCTCCGCCCCGGTCAGGTTCGGGTCGACGGCGGCCGACTGCCCGGCGAGACCGATCAGCCGCCGGACGTCCGCCGCGTCCCGTGCCACGTCCCGGCCGGCGACCCGCGCCCGGCCGGCGTCCGGGCGTAAGACGGTCGCCAGCACCCGGACGATCGTGGTCTTGCCCGCGCCGTTGCGGCCGAGCAGGCCGAGCACGCTTCCCCTGGCGACGGCGAAATCCACGCCCGCCACCGCCGTTACCGCGCCGAACCTCTTCACCAGTCCTTCGACGAGAATGGCTGTCTCCACCAAAGTCACCTTTCTCCGGGGACGCTGGAGCCGATCGGGCCTTCCATCGAATATCACAGCGCCGGCGAACTCCCTTTGTAACGCAAGCCGGGCTTTAGAGCCGCGCAAGCGCCGCGACCAGGCTTGGGCGTGAGCCGTCAGGACGGAGGTGGGATCGTGGGTTCGGTAGCCGCCGGAGCGATCGCGATCATCGGCATGTCCTGCAGATTTCCCGGAGCGGCGTCGCCCGGCGAGTTCTGGCGGCTGCTGCGCGCCGGGACGGACGCGGCCGGCGTCGACCCCGACGGCATCGGGCTCTTCGACCCGGAATTCTTCGGAATTTCGCCGCGCGAGGCCGCGGCGATGTCGCCTCAGCAACGGCTTGCGCTGGAATTGGGCTGGGAGGCTTTGGAGGACGCGGGAATCGTTCCCGCGACGCTGCGCGACAGTGCGACCGGTGTGTTCGTCGGTGCGATCGGCGAGGATTACGCGACCCTTCTCCTGCGGCGCGGGACCGCGGCGATCGACCAGCACACCATGACCGGCCTGCACCGCAGCCTGATCGCCAACCGGATGTCCTACACGCTCGGGCTGCGCGGCCCGAGCCTGACCGTCGACAGCGGCCAGTCGTCCTCGCTCGTGGCCGTGCGCCTCGCGATGGACAGCATCCGCAAGGGCGAGTCGGCGGTGGCGATCGCGGGCGGCGTGCACCTCAACCTGGCCGAGGAGAGCGCGGTGACCGCCGACCGGTTCGGCGGCCTGTCGCCGGACGGGCGGTGCTTCACCTTCGACGCGCGCGCGAACGGCTACGTGCGCGGCCAGGGCGGCGGGCTGGTCGTGCTGAAACCGCTGCGCGCCGCGGTGTCCGACGGCGACCCGGTGTACTGCGTGCTCCTGGGCGGTGCGGTGAACAACGACGGCGCCTCGGACGGGCTGACCGTCCCGGACCAGGAGGCGCAGGCGGAGGTGCTGCGTGCCGCGTACCGCGACGCGGGGATCTCTGCCGGGTCGGTCCGGTACGTCGAGCTGCACGGCACCGGCACCCGGGTCGGCGATCCGGTGGAGGCGGCGGCGCTCGGCGCCGCGTTCGCCGGCCGCGACGACGTCCCGCTGCCCGTCGGGTCGGTGAAGACCAACATCGGCCATCTGGAAGGCGCGGCCGGTGTGGCGGGACTGCTCAAGGTGGCGCTGTCGCTGCATCACGGCGAGCTGCCGCCGAGCTTGAACTTCGCGACGCCCAACCCGCGCATCCCGCTGGCGGAGCTGGGCCTGCGCGTGTGGACGGAGCTCGGCCCGTGGCCGGAGGGGCATCGCTCGGCGGGCGTGTCGTCGTTCGGCATGGGCGGGACGAACTGCCATCTCGTGCTGGCGCAGGCCCCGGAGGCCACGTCGCCCCGCGAGGGCATGCGGGCCGCGTCGCCGGCCGCGGAGGTGGTGTGGCCGCTGTCGGGCCGGAGCCCGGCCGCCGTGACCGCCCAGGCGGCCCGGCTGGAGTCCCATCTCCGGGCGCACCGGCCGTCCGACGTGGACGTCGCGGCGACGCTGGCGTCGTCCAGAACGGTCTTCGACCACCGGGCGGTCGTCGTCGGCGACCTGCGCGCCGGGCTGCGCGCGCTCGCGGCCGGCGAGCCGTCGGAACACGTGATCGCGGGGCACGCCGGTGCCGGTGGCGGCCCGGCGGTGTTCGTCTTCCCCGGCCAGGGATCTCAGTGGCTGGGCATGGGTGCGCGGCTGATGCGGACGAACGAGGTGTTCGCGCGGCGCATGCGGGAATGCGCGGACGCCCTCGCCCCCTACGTGGACGTGACCCGGGGCGACCTCGGCCGGGTGGAGTTCGTGCAACCCGCCCTGTTCGCGATCATGGTGTCGCTGGCCGAGGTGTGGCGCTCGTTCGGGGTCGAGCCGGACGCGGTGATCGGGCACTCGCAGGGCGAGATCGCCGCCGCGTGCGTGGCCGGCGCGCTGAGCCTGCCCGACGCCGCCCGGGTGGTCGCGCTGCGCGCCCGCGCGCTGGCCGGCCTCGCGGGCACCGGCGGCATGGCGTCGGTTCAGGTGCCCGCGGCGGAGCTGGCGCTGGACGACGGGCTCAGCATCGCCGCCGTCAACAGCCCGCGGGCCACCGTGGTGTCCGGCGACGTGCGCGCCCTGGAGGCGCTGGGCGGCCGGATGATCCCGGTCGACTACGCCTCGCACTCGCCGCACGTCGAGGCGGTGCGGGAGGAGCTGCTGGCCGCGCTCGACGGCGTCACGCCGCGCCCGGCGCGGGTCGCGTTCTACTCCACGCTCACCGGCGGCGTGCTCGACACCGGCGCCCTGGACGCCGACTACTGGTACCGGAACCTGCGGCACGTCGTGCGGTTCGAGCAGGCGGTGCGCGCCGCCCACGCCGACGGGCACGGCACGTTCGTGGAGGCCAGCCCCCATCCGGTCCTCACGGGCGCGATCACCGAAACCGTGCCCGACGCGGTGGCCGTCGGCACCCTTCGCCGCGACGACGGCGGCCCCGCCCGCCTGCACGCGTCGCTCGCCGAGGCGTACGTGCGCGGTGTCGGCGTGACCTGGCCCGTGGCCGGACGACCGGTGCGCCTGCCGACCTACGCGTTCCAGCGCGAGCGGTACTGGTTCGACCACGTGCCGGCGCCCGCGGCCGTCGCCGGGCGGGGCGACCTCCTCGCGACCGTGCGCGGGCACGTGGCTGCCGTGCTCGGACATCGTTCAGTGGACGAGATCGATCCGCGGCGAACGTTCAAACAGCTCGGCATGGACTCCGTCACCGCGCTGGAACTGCACCAGCGGCTCCGCGCGGCGGGCCTCCCGGCGTCGCCGACCGCCGTGTTCGACCACCCGACGCCTCTTGAGCTGAGCGAGCACCTCCGAGCGCCCGATCGGGCCGATCAGGCACCGGCCAGCGTGCGTTCGGACGAACCGGTCGCGATCATCGGCATGGCCTGCCGCTACCCCGGTGACGTCCGCACCCCGGAGGACCTGTGGCGGCTGGTGGCCGGCGACACCGACGCGATCACCGGGTTCCCCGTCGACAGGGGCTGGGACGTGGCCGGGGACTTCCCGCAGGCCGGGGGTTTCCTGCACGACGCCGCCGGATTCGACGCCGGATTCTTCGGCATCGCGCCGCGCGAGGCGCTGGCGACCGACCCGCAGCAGCGCCTGCTGCTGGAGACCTCGTGGGAGGCGATCGAGCGGGCGGGCATCGACCCGACGTCGCTGCGCGGCGGCCGGAGCGGCGTGTTCGCCGGCCTGATGCCGCAGGACTACGGCGCCCGCCTCCACGAGGCCCCCGACGAGCTGGCGGGTCTCCTGCTCACCGGATCGACGACGAGCGTCGCGTCCGGCCGCATCGCCTACACCCTCGGGCTGGAAGGCCCGGCGATCAGCATCGACACCGCCTGCTCGTCGTCGCTGGTCGCGATCCACCTGGCCTGCCGGGCACTGCGCCAGGGCGAGTGCGGGCTGGCGCTGGCGGGCGGCGCGACCGTCATGGCGACCCCCGGCATGTTCCTTGAGTTCAGCCGCCAGGGCGGGCTCGCCGCGGACGGCCGCTGCAAGCCGTTCGCGGCCGCCGCCGACGGCACCGGCTGGGCCGAGGGCGCGGGCATGCTGGTGCTGGAACGCCTGTCGGACGCGGAGCGCAACGGCCATCCGGTGCTGGCCGTCATCAAGGGAAGCGCGGTCAACCAGGACGGCGCTTCCAACGGCCTGACCGCGCCCAATGGGCCGTCCCAGCGGAGGGTCATCTCGGCGGCCCTGGCGGACGCGGGCATCGCACCGTCCGATGTGGACGCCGTCGAGGCTCACGGCACCGGCACCACGCTGGGTGATCCCATCGAGGCACGGGCGCTGCTGTCGGCCTACGGGCAGGAGCGTGACCGTCCACTGTGGCTCGGCTCCATCAAGTCGAACATCGGCCATGCTCAGGCCGCCGCGGGCGTGGCAGGGGTCATCAAGATGGTCATGGCCATGCGGCATGGTCAACTCCCCCGCACCCTGCACGTGGACGAGCCGACACCGCACGTCGACTGGGAGACCGGCAATGTGCGGCTGCTCACCGAACCCGTCGAATGGCCGCGAGACGACGACCACCGACGCCGAGCAGGCATCTCCTCCTTCGGCATCAGCGGCACCAACGCTCACGTCATCGTCGAGGAAGCGACCACCACCCGCGCCGAGCATGAACGGCAGCGGACCACGTCACCCTCGGCGCCATGGCCGGTGTCGGCGAAGACGGCGTCCGCCCTCAACGCATCGCTCGCCCGGCTCGGTGAGGCGACGACCGGCCTCGATCCGGTCGATGTCGCCTACACCCTGGCCAGACGGCCCAGGTTCGAGCATCGCGCGGTGATCCACAACGGCGACGTCATCACCGGCTCGGGCACGGCACCCGAAAAGATCGTGTTCGTCTTTCCGGGTCAGGGCTCGCAATGGGTGGGCATGGGCCAGGAACTCATGCGCACCAACAAGGTCTTCGCGACCCGAATGAACGAGTGCATTGAAGCCCTCGCCCCTTACGTCGATATTCGCGACCCCGACCTGGACAAAGTCGACCAGGTTCAGCCCGCGCTGTTCGCGATGATGGTCTCGCTGGCGGCGGTGTGGGAATCGCACGGCGTGAAACCCGACGCGGTCATCGGCCACTCCCAAGGGGAAATCGCCGCCGCCTGCGTCGCAGGAGCCCTCACCCTGGACGACGCCGCAAAAATCGTCGCCCTGCGCGCCAAGGCACTGACCCGCCTGGCGGGCACCGGGGGGATGGCCTCGCTGAACGTGGCGGCCGACCAGCTCGATCTCGACCCGCGTCTCAGCATCGCCGCCATCAACGGGCCGAACACCACGGTCGTCTCCGGCGACACCGAAGCGCTCCAGGCACTCGACGAAGCGAAGATCATTCCCGTCGACTACGCCTCGCACTCACCACACGTCGAGGCGATCGAGAACGACATCCGCGACGCACTCCACGACCTCGCACCGCGTTCAACCGGGGTCACTTTCATTTCTACGCTGACCGGGCAGGAAATTGACACCGGTGAACTGGACGCTGATTACTGGTACCGCAATCTGCGTCACACCGTTCAGTACCATCAGGCCGTTCAAACCGCGGGCGATGCCACCTTCATCGAAGTCAGCCCGCATCCCATCCTCGCCACCGACCTGGCGACTCTCCGCCGCAACGACGACGACTTCGGCCGCGCCCTCGCCGACGCCTACACCCACGGCATCGACGTCGAGTGGAACATCGACGGCAACCTCGTCGACCTCCCCACCTACCCGTTCGAGCACAGGCCGTACTGGCTGCCGGCGACGACCGGCCGGGTCGGTACCGAGCACCCCCTGCTGGACGCCGCCGTACCGCTCGCAGACGGCGACGGCTTCCTCTTCACCGGAAGGATCTCCACCCGAATCCACCGGTGGCTGGCCGACCACGTCGTGAACGGCACGACCTTGTTGCCCGGCGCCGTGTTCGCAGAACTCGCCCTGTACGCCGGGCACCGCATCGGCAGCCCGCATGTGGCCGAGCTGACCCTGCACGCCCCGCTGGCCATCGGGACGGAGCAGACGGAGATCCAGATGGTGGCCGGTCCGCCGGACGGCGACGCGCAGCGGACGCTGGCGATCCACGCGCGGTCGAACGGCACCTGGGTCCGGCATGCGAGCGCGACGCTGGCCGAGACCGGGCCTGCCGCCGCCCCTGCACCGCACGTGACCGTCCCCGTCGCCGATCCCGAGACGTACGCGCTCCTCGCCGAACGCGGTTACCAGTACGGTCCGGCGTTCCAGGGGCTGCGCCGCGTGGGGCACGACGGCGACGACGTGCACGCCGAGGCGGTGCTTCCCGAGCCGCAGCCGGGTTTCGGCATCCACCCGGCGCTGCTGGACGCGGCGCTTCACCCATTGCTCCTGGCCGACGGCGTCGGCGGTGCTGGCGGCACGCTCCTGCCCTACTCCTGGACCGGCCTCTCCCTCCACGCCACCGGCGCGACCGCGGTGCGCGTCCACCTGCACCGCACGGCGCCCGACCGAGCCTGCGTCACCGCGACCGACCCGGCCGGCGCACCGGTCTTCACGATCCGCGAGCTGATCCTCCGACCGGCGGCCGGGAGCGCCCTGCTGCCGCACGTCGACTGGGTGCCCGTACCGCTTCCCACGGCACCGGCCGAGGACGGCATCGAGACGGTGTTCCTCACCGGGGACACCCCTGACACCACGGCGAGCCGGGCGCTCGCGCTGCTTCAGCGGCACATCGCCAACGGCACCCGGCTCGCCGTGGTCACGCGGAACGCCGTCGCCACCCATCCGGCGGAGGACGTCCGCGACCTCGCGGCGTCCCCGGTGTGGGGGCTGGTGCGGTCGGCGCAGGCCGAGCATCCGGGCCGTTTCGTGCTGGTCGACATGGATCCGCAGTCGGCGGAGGACCTGCTCCCGGCCGCGCTCGCGACGGGCGAGCCGCAGCTGGCGCTGCGGCACGGCGAGGCCCTCGTGCCGAAGGTCCGCCTGCCACGCCATGACGACGCCCTCGCCGTCCCGGACGGCAACTGGCGGCTGGACGTCACCGCCAGCGGCAGCCTGGAGAACCTCACTCTCGCCCCCGTCGCGCCGGAGCCGGTGGGCACCGGCGAGGTACGGGTGGCGCTGCGGGCGGTCGGCCTGAACTTCCGGGACGTGATGGTGACGCTCGGCCTGGTCGACGACGTCCGGCCGGCGGGTGGCGAGGGCGCCGGGGTGGTGGTGGAGGTCGGTCCGGACGTGACGGCCTTCGCTCCGGGCGACCGGGTCATGGGAGTCTTCAACGACGGCGTCGGACCGGTGAGCGGCACCGACCAGCGGCTGCTGGCGCGCATCCCGGACGGCTGGTCGTTCGTGACGGCCGCGACGGTGCCGATCGCGTTCCTGACGGCCTACTACGGCCTGCGCGACCTGGGGCGGTTGCGGGCCGGTGACACGGCGCTGGTGCACGCTGCCGCCGGCGGTGTCGGCATGGCGGCCGTCCAACTCGCCCGGCATTTCGGCGCGGACGTGCGAGCCACCGCGCATCCGTCGAAGTGGGACGCCGTCGACGTGCCGCGCGAGCACGTGGCGAGCTCCCGGACCCTCGACTACGCGAGCGAGTTCGGCGCGGTGGACGTGGTGCTGAACTCGCTGGCGCACCAGCACGTCGACGCCTCGCTCGGGCTGCTGCGGCCCGGCGGGCGGTTCGTCGAGATGGGCAAGACCGACATCCGCGACCCGGCGGACCACCCGGGAGTCGAGTACCGGTCGTTCGATCTCATGGACGCGGGCCTGGACCGGCTGCGCGACGTGTTCGCGGAACTGATGCCGCTGTTCGACAGCGGCGAGCTGCGTCCGCTGCCCGTCACGGCGTGGGACGTGCGGTACGCGAGGCACGCGCTGCGGCAGCTGAGCCAGGCCCGGCACACCGGCAAGCTGGTGCTCACCCTGCCGGCCCGCCCGGACCCCGCCGGCACCACCCTCATCACCGGCGGCACCGGCACGCTCGCCGGCCTGCTCGCGCGGCATCTGGTGACGCGGCACCGGGTCCGGCACCTGCTCCTGGCGAGCCGCAAAGGCCCGGACGCCCCCGCCGCGGAGCGGCTCCGAGCCGACCTCACCGCGCTCGGCGCCACCGTCACGATCGCCGCCTGCGACACGGCCGACCGGGACGCGCTGGCCGCGCTCATCGCGTCCGTCCCGGCCGCGCACCCGCTCACCACCGTCGTGCACACCGCCGGCGTCCTGGACGACGCGACGGTCGACGGCCTGCGGCCCGAACGGCTGACGCCCGTGCTGCGCCCGAAGATCGACACCGCCTGGAATCTGCACGAGCTCACCGAGCACCTGGATCTGGCGGAGTTCGTGCTGTTCTCTTCGGCGGCCGGTGTACTCGGCAACGCGGGGCAGGCGAACTACGCCGCGGCGAACACCTACCTCGACGCGCTCGCGCACCACCGCCGCAGCCGGGGCCTGCCCGCGACGTCGCTGGCCTGGGGATACTGGGCGCACAGCAGCGGCATGACCGGCCACCTCGACGGCGCCGACGTGGCCCGTCTCGCCCGCGGTGGTCTCGCCCCGATGCCCACCGACGAGGCCCTCGCGCTCTACGACGCCGCGGTGAGCGGGCCGCGGCCGCTCGTCGTCCCGGCACGTCTGGTGTCCACCACCACGGCGCGGACGGCCCCGGCCCGGCAGGCGGCGGCGTCCACGCCGGACGGCACGTCCCTGGCCGACGATCTTCGCCGGCTCTCCGAGGACGAGCAGATCCGCATGCTTCTGGAGCTGGTGCGCGCGCATGCCGCCACCGTCCTCGGACACGGCACGCCCGACGCGATCGGCAACACCCGCACGTTCAAGGAGGCCGGTTTCGACTCGCTGACCGCCGTCGAGTTGCGCAACCGGCTGGCGTCCGCGGTCGGGCGGCGGCTGCCGGCCACGCTCGCCTTCGATCACCCCACGCCGGAGGCCCTGGTCTCCTACCTCCGGGAGCAGCTGGTCGGCGCACGGGCCGACCACTCGGTGATCACGCGTTCCGCCACCGGCGAGCCGATCGCGATCGTCGCCATGGGCTGCCGCTTCCCCGGCAACGTCCGCTCACCGGAGGACCTGTGGCGGCTCCTGGACGGTGGCGGCGACGCCATCTCGGGCTTCCCCGTCGACCGCGGCTGGGACCTGGCCGGTCTCCAGCGGAACACCGGATCCGGGACGTCGAACACCCGCGAGGGCGGTTTCCTCTACGACGCGGCCGAGTTCGACGCGGAGTTCTTCGGCATCAGCCCGCGCGAGGCGGTGGCCACCGACCCGCAGCAACGCCTGCTGCTGGAAGTGGCGTGGGAAACACTCGAACGCGCGGGACTCGACCCGGCCTCGTTGCGCGGCACCGACACCGGCGTGTTCGCGGGCGTGGTCTGGCAGGACTACCTCAGCCGCGTGCGGTACCCGGCGCCTGAGGTCGAGGGCTACATGGTGACGGGCGGAATGGGGAGTGTGGCCTCCGGACGGGTCGCCTACGCGCTCGGTCTTGAGGGTCCCGCGGTCACGATCGACACCGCCTGCTCCTCCTCACTGGTCGCCATCCACCTAGCCGCCCAATCCCTACGCCAAGGCGAATGCACCCTCGCGTTGGCCGGCGGCGTCACCGTCATGGCCACCCCCACAGCCTTCATCGAGTTCAGCCGCCAACGCGGTCAGGCACCCGACGGGCGGTGCAAGTCCTTCGCCGCCGCCGCCGACGGTGCCGGCTGGGGCGAAGGCGCCGGGCTCATACTCCTCGAACGCCTGTCCGACGCCCAGCGCAACGACCATCCGGTGCTGGCCGTGATCCGCGGCAGCGCGGTCAACCAGGACGGAGCGTCCAACGGCCTCACCGCACCCAACGGGCCCTCCCAGCAACGCGTCATCCGCCAGGCCCTCGCCAACGCCGACCTCTCCCCCGCCGACGTCGACGCCATCGAAGCCCACGGCACCGGCACCACCCTCGGCGACCCCATCGAGGCCCAAGCCGTCCTGGCCACCTACGGGCAGGACCGCGACCACCCGCTCTGGCTCGGCTCGATCAAGTCCAACATCGGGCACACGCAGGGCGCAGCCGGCGTGGCGGGTGTCATCAAGATGGTCCTCGCCATGCGACACGGCCTGCTCCCCCGCACGCTGCACGTGGACGAGCCGACACCACACGTCGACTGGTCGGCGGGAAACGTCGAACTGCTCACCCGGCCCGTTGATTGGCAACAGAACGGCCACCCACGCCGGGCGGGGATCTCCTCTTTCGGTATCAGCGGGACCAACGCGCACCTCATCGTCGAGCACGTCCCGACCGCTGCCCCCGGCTCCGAACTGGGGTCGGGGTCGGCGCCCTGGCCCGTCTCGGCGAGAAGCCAGGCGGCGCTCGAAGCAGCGGTGGCGCAGGTCCGCGCAGCAGCGACCAATCTGAACCCGGCCGACGTCGCTTTCACGCTGACCCGCCGTCCCCAGTTCGAGCATCGCGCCGTGATCCACGACGGCGACGTCATCACGGGGTCGGGCACGGCCCCCGAGAAGATCGTGTTCGTCTTCCCCGGTCAGGGCTCGCAGTGGATCGGCATGGGCCGGGAGCTGGCCCGCACTAACAAGGTCTTCGCCGCCCGCATGAACGAATGCGTCGAAGCACTCGCCCCTTACGTCGATATCCGTGACCCCGACCTGGAGAAAGTCGACCAGGTTCAGCCCGCGCTGTTCGCGATGATGGTCTCGCTGGCGGCGGTCTGGGAATCGCACGGCGTGAAACCCGACGCGGTCATCGGCCATTCCCAAGGGGAAATCGCCGCCGCCTGCGTCGCAGGAGCCCTCACCCTGGACGATGCGGCAAGAATCGTCGCGCTGCGCGCTAAGGCCCTCACCCGCCTGGCCGGAACCGGCGGCATGGCATCCATCAACCTGCCCGCCGACCAGCTCGATCTCGACCCGCGCCTCAGCATCGCCGCCATCAACGGGCCGAACACCACAGTCGTCTCTGGCGACACCGAAGCATTACAGGCACTCGACGACGCGAAGATCATCCCGGTCGACTATGCCTCCCACTCCCCCCACGTCGAGGCGATTGAGGACGAAATTCTTCAAGCGCTTTCCGGTGTCCACCCACGCCCGGCAGAGACGACATTCATCTCCACCCTCACCGGCGAGGAAATCGACACCAGCACGCTGGACGCCGACTACTGGTACCGCAACCTGCGTCACACCGTCCAATACCACCAGGCCGTCCAAAACGCGGGTGACGCCACCTTCATCGAAATCAGCCCGCACCCCATCCTCGCCACCGACATAGCAACGCTCCGGCGCAACGACGACGACTTCATCCGCGCCCTCGCCGAGGCCTACACCCACGGCATCGACGTCGAGTGGAACATCAACGGCACCCTCGTCGACCTCCCCACCTACCCCTTCCAGCGCCAGCGCTACTGGCTCGACGCGACGGTGGGGATCACGGACGCGAGCGAGCTGGGCATGGAGGTTCCCGACCACCCGCTCCTGTCCGCGGCGCTGCGCACGGCCGGTGGCGCGCTGGTGCTCACCGGTCGCCTGCCGGCAGGTCACGAGGGGTTGCCGGCGACCGCACTGGTGGAGCTCGCCATGCACGCGGCCATCCAGTCGGGGCTGCCGGGGATCGAGCACCTCACCGTGCACCGGCCGGTGGCGGAACCGGCACGGGACACGCATCTGCAGGTGCTGGTGGACGGTGAGTCCCTGACCGTCCACACGCAGGCCGAGCATGCGGGCGACTGGACGAACCACGTCACCGCGACGCTGTCCGCCGGGGTGGCGCCCGCCGAAGTCCCGGCAGGTGACCAGGTGGAGGTCGGCCACACCGCCGAGCCCGCCGGGTACGCGATCCATCCCGAGCTGCTGGACGAAATCCTGGCGTCCACCGAGTTCCCTGGTCGCTGGACCGGGGTCGAGTTGCACGCCATCGGAGCGACGACCCTGCATGTCCGCAGGACGGAGACCGGCTTCGTCGCCACGGATCCGGCCGGCGATCTCGTCCTGTCGGTCCGTTCCGTCGAGTTCCAGGAGCCGCCCGCGGCCACGACGCCCGCGCTCGGCCACGTCGAATGGACGCCCGTCCGGCTACCGTCAACCACCGCGGCGGCGTCCACGCTGATAGAGGTCGATGTCCCCAGCTCGAGTGACCTGACCACCACCGCACGGCGGATCACCGGCGACGTGCTGACGGCCCTCCAGGCACACCAGGGTTCCGAACCCCTGGTCGTGGTGACCCGCAACGCCATCACCACCGACCCGTCCGACAAATCGGACCTCGCCGCCGCACCGGTGTGGGGCCTGCTGCGGACGGCGCAGGGCGAGCACCCGGAGCGATTCGTCGTGGTGGACACCGACGGCCACGAGGCGTCGGCACGGATCCTGCCGATGGCGGTGGCGACCGGCGAGCCCCAGCTGGTCCTGCGCCGCGGCCAGGCGTTCGCGCCGCGCCTGACCCGCACGGCGACCGGGGAGCCGGGCCGGATGCCGCCGGACGGCACCACGCTCATCACCGGCGGCACGGGAGCGCTCGGCACGTTGCTGGCCGAACATCTGGTCACCCGGCACGGCGTCCGCCGGCTGCTGCTGGTGAGCCGGCGCGGCCCGGAGGCGCCAGCCGCCGCACGGCTCCGGGACCGCCTCACCGAGCTCGGCGCGGACGTCACGATCGTGGCCTGCGACACCGCCGACGCGCGGGCGCTCAAGGCCGTCCTCGACGCGGTCCCCGCCGAGCACCCGCTGGCCGCGGTCGTCCACGCGGCGGGCGTCGTCGACGGCGCCCCGCTCGGCGAGCTGACGGACCGGCACCTGGACACGGTGTTCCGCGCGAAAGTCGACGCCGCCTGGAACCTGCATACCCTCACCGGCGACGTGGCGGCGTTCGTCCTGTTCTCCTCGCTCGCCGCGACGACCGGCCTCGCCGGCCACGCCGACTACTCGGCGGCCAACGCGTTCCTTGACGAGCTGGCCCGGCACCGCCACACACGGGGCCTGCCCGCCACGTCGGTGGCCTGGGGCTGGTGGGCCGAGGACGCGGGGATGGCCGGACGGCTCGCGGACGAAGAGCTCGCCCGGCTGGAACGGGGCGGCACACTGCCCATGTCCGCCACCACGGCGTTCGCGATGTTCGACGCGGCGCTGGGCGCCGAGCGGCCGTTCGCGGTGGCGGCCGAGTTCGACCTCCCGGCGTTGCGGGACCAGGCGACCGCGGGCACGCTGCCCGCGCTGATGCGCGGCCTGGTCCCGCAGCGGCCCCGGCAGGCGTCGGCCGGCGTGCCCGCGTCCCCGGGCGCCGGTCTCGCGGCGGTACCGGAGCCCGACCGGGAGCGGGTGCTGCTCGACCTGGTTCGCGCGCAGGCCGCCGCGGTGCTGCGGCACGCCGGTCCCGACGCCATCGCCCGGGAGCGCGGATTCCTCGACATGGGCTTCGACTCGCTGACCGTCGTGGAGCTGCGCAACCGCATCAGCGCGGCGACCGGCCTGAAACTGCCGACGACGCTCGCGATCGACCACCCGACCCCGGTCGCGCTCGCCGGGCACCTGCGCACCCTGCTGGCCTCGGCCACGAACGGAAACGGAAATGGGAACAGGAACGGGGGCGGGGACGCGCTGTCCGAGCTGGACAGGCTCGACACGGTCGTCGCCGCGCTGCCGGCCGATGACCCGCTGCGCACGAAGGTGACGGCCCGGCTTCAGGATCTGCTCCGCAAACTCGACGACGCGGCCCCGGCCGCCGATCTCACGAGCCGGATCCGGGCGGCCACCCCGGAGGAACTCTTCGACCTACTCGACAAAGGGTTCGATGATGCCCAGTGATGACAAGCTCGTCGACTACCTGAAGCGGGCCACCGCCGACCTGTTCCAGGTCAAGCAGCGGCTGCGCCAGATCGAGGACGAGGCACGCGAACCGATCGCCGTGGTGGCGATGGGGTGCCGCTTCCCGGGCGGGGTGGACGGCCCGGAGGGCCTCTGGCGGCTCGTGGCCGAGGGAGCCGACGCGGTCGGCCCGTTCCCCGTGGACCGGGGCTGGGACGTGGCGAACCTGTACGACCCGGACTCCGGCCGGTCCGGGACGTCCCGCGCGCGGGAGGGCGGTTTCCTCTACGACGCCGGTGACTTCGACGCCGAGTTCTTCGGCATCTCACCGCGCGAGGCGCTGGCCACCGACCCGCAGCAACGGCTGCTGCTCGAAGTCGCCTGGGAGACGCTGGAGCGGGCGGGCATCGATCCCACGTCGCTGCGCGGCAGCGCGACCGGGGTGTTCGCGGGAATCGTGTGGCAGGACTACGCGACCCGGGTTCACGAGCCGGCCCCCGAGGTCGACGGTTACCTCGTCACCGGCGGGATGAGCAGCATCGCGTCCGGCCGCATCGCCTACACGCTCGGCCTGGAGGGCCCGGCGATCACCGTGGACACCGGGTGTTCCTCGTCGCTGGTGACCGTCCACCTCGCGTGCCAGGCGCTGCGGCAGGGCGAGTGCACGCTCGCGCTGGCGGGTGGCGCCACCGTGATGGCCACGCCGGGCGCGTTCGTGGAGTTCACGCGTCAGCGGGGTCTCGCCTACGACGGCCGCTGCAAGTCGTTCGCCGCCGCGGCGGACGGCGCGGGATGGGCCGAGGGCGCCGGTCTCGTCCTGCTGGAACGGCTCTCCGACGCCCGGCGCAACGGCCATCCCGTGCTGGCCGTGATCCGGGGCAGCGCCCTCAACCAGGACGGCGCCTCCAGCCAGCTGTCCGCACCGAACGGGCCGTCGCAGCAGCGGGTGATCGGCCAGGCACTGGCCAGCGCCGGGCTGTCACCCTCCGACGTGGACGTGGTCGAGGCGCACGGTACCGGGACCACGCTGGGCGATCCCATCGAGGCACAGGCGATCATCGCCGCCTACGGGCAGAACCGCGACCGTCCGCTATGGCTCGGTTCGATCAAGTCGAACCTCGGTCACACCCAGGCGGCGGCCGGCGTGGCGGGGGTCATCAAGATGGTGCTGGCCCTGCGCCACGGTGTCCTCCCCCGCACCCTGCACGTGGACGAGCCCACCCCGCACGTCGACTGGACCGCTGGGAACGTCCGCCTGCTCACGGAGTCGACACCTTGGCCGGAGGCGGACCGGCCCCGCCGCGCGGGCGTGTCCTCGTTCGGCATCAGCGGCACCAACGCCCATGTGATCCTCGAAGGCGTCGCCGCCGCCGAGCGGCCCGACGCGCCCGCGTCCGACGCAGCTGAGACGGCGCCATGGCCGGTGGCGACGAAGAGCGCCGCCGCCCTGGAGGCGGCCGTTGCCAGGGTGCGCGAGGCCGCGACGGGCCTCGCGCCTGCCGATGTCGCCTACACGCTCGGCAAGCGCGCCCGCTTCGAGCATCGCGCCGTGATCCACAAGGGTGAGGTCATCACCGGCTCGGGCACAGCCCCCGAGAAGATCGTGTTCGTCTTCCCGGGCCAGGGTTCCCAGTGGGTGGGCATGGGCCGGGAGCTGGCCCGAACTAACAAGGTCTTTGCCGCACGCATGAACGAATGCGTCGAGGCACTAGCCCCTTACGTCGATATTCGTGACCTCGACCTGGAGAAAGTCGACCAGGTTCAGCCCGCGCTGTTCGCGATGATGATCTCGCTGGCGGCGGTCTGGGAATCGCACGGTGTGAAACCCGACGCGGTCATCGGCCACTCCCAAGGAGAAATCGCCGCCGCCTGCGTCGCAGGCGCCCTCACCCTGGACGACGCGGCGAAAATCGTCGCGCTGCGTGCCAAAGCCCTCACCCGCCTCGCCGGAACCGGCGGCATGGCATCCCTCAACCTGCCCGCCGACCAACTCGATCTCGACCCGCGCCTCAGCATCGCCGCCATCAACGGGCCGAACACCACGGTCGTCTCCGGCGACACCGAAGCATTACAGGCGCTCAACGACGCGAAGATCATCCCGGTCGACTACGCGTCGCATTCCGCGCATGTAGAAGCCCTCGAAGGCGAAATCCGGCAGGCTCTGTCCGGTGTCCGGCCGCGCTCGGCCGAAATCACCTTCATCTCCACGCTCACCGGCAAGGAAATCGACACCGGCCGGCTGGACGCCGACTACTGGTACCGCAACCTGCGCCAGACCGTCCAATACCACCAGGCCGTCCAATCGGCGGGTGACGCCACCTTCATCGAGATCAGTCCGCATCCCATCCTCGCCACCGACCTGGCGACGCTCCGCCGCAACGACGACGACTTCGGCCGTGCCCTCGCCGAGGCCTACACCCACGGCATCGACATCGAGTGGAACATCGACGGCAACCTCGTCGACCTGCCGACCTACCCCTTCCAGCGCCGCCGCTTCTGGCTGGACGGGACCCCGATTGGTGCCGATGCGCTGGGCCAGGCGGCGGCCGGTCACCCATTGCTGGGCGCCGCCATCTACACGGCCGACGACGGCGTCGTGTTCACCGGGCGGCTCTCCGCGTACAGCCGGCCGTGGCTGGCCGACCACGCCGTCGATGGCTCGATCCTCCTGCCGGGCACCGCGTTCGCCGACATCGCCCTGCACGCCGGACACCAGACCGGCTGCCCGCACGTGGCGGAGCTGACCCTCCAGGCGCCGCTCGTGCTGGACGCCGGCAACCTCCAGCTTCAGGTGACCGTGAGCAGCGCGGATGAGACCGGCCGCCGCACGTTGACCGTCCATTCGCGGCCGGAGACCGGTGATTGGACCCACCACGCTTCGGCGATCCTCACGCCGCACAGCCCTCCCGCGGCCGAACTGGCCTGGCCCCCAGCGGCTCCCGAGGTCGAGGTGCGCGGGCTCTATGACCGGCTGGCGGATCTCGGCTACGAGTACGGTCCCGCGTTCCGCGGCGTCCGCCGGGCGTGGGTGGACGGCGGCGTCGTGCACGCCGAGGTCGCGCTCGACACCGACGACAGCGGGTTCGGCGTCCACCCGGCGCTGCTGGACGCCGCGCTCCAGCCGGTCGTGCTGAGCGGCGACCAGACGGAGACCCTGCTCCCCTTCGCCTGGACGGATCTGGCCCTGTACGCGTCAGGCGCGTCCCGCCTGCGGGTACGCCTTGAACGCCTCGCCCCTGACCGTGTCTCCGTCGTCGCGACCGACCCGTCCGGCGCGCCGGTGCTGAGCGCCGAGTCCGTGACGATGCGCCCAGGGCACGCCTCAACGCTCGGCGACCTGCATGTCGTGACGTGGACCCCTGTCCCGCCCGGAATGGGCGAGCCGGCGCATGAGCTCCTGGTGGTCGAGACTTCCGGTGACGACGTGCCTGGACAGGCCCACCGTGCAGCCGAGCACGTCCTGGCGCGGCTCCAGGACTGGCTCGCCCGGGACGACGCGGAGGACGAAGCCAAGCTCGTCGTCGTCACCCGCAACGCGATCGCCACCGACCCTGCCGAGAACGTGCGGGACCTCGCCGCCGCGACCGTCTGGGGTCTGGCGCGGTCCGCCCAGACCGAGCACCCGGACCGGTTCGTCCTGGTCGACATCGATACCGACACCGACACCACGGACCTTCCGGCCGGTGCCCTGGCGACCGGCGAGCCGCAGCTCGCGATCCGCCGGGACAAGATCCTCGTCCCCCGCCTGTCCCGCGCCGACCACGACTCGCTCCCGGTGCCGGACGGGAACTGGCGCCTGGACGTCGCCGAACGCGGCACCCTCGACCATCTCACCCTGGCCCCCGCGCCAGAGGACCCGCTCGGAGCAGGACAGGTGCGGGTCGCGTTGCGGGCCGCGGGCGTGAACTTCCGCGACGTCCTCATCGCGCTCGACATGTACCCAGAGGCGGAAGAAGCGCAACTGGGCAACGAAGGCGCCGGCGTAGTCACCGAGACCGCGCCGGACGTCACGGACCTCGCGCCCGGCGACCGCGTCATGGGCCTGTTCCACGATGGTGTCGGCCCGGCGGCCGTGGCCGACCACCGGTATCTCACGCGCATTCCGGACGGCTGGTCGTTCACGACGGCCGCGTCGGTCCCCGTCGCGTTCGTGACCGCTTACTACGCCCTGCACGACCTGGCCCGCCTGGCTGCGACCGACACCGTCCTCATCCACTCCGCCGCCGGCGGCGTCGGCATGGCCGCACTCCAGCTCGCCCGCGACATCGGCGCCTCCATCCGCGCCACCGCCCACCCCACCAAATGGAGCGCACTCGACCTCGACCCCGCGCACCTGGCCAGCACCCGCAACCTCGACTACGCCACCCAGTTCCCGCCCGTCGACGTCGTCCTCAACTCGCTCGCGCACGAGCACACCGACGCTTCCCTCCGCCTCCTCAAACCCGGCGGACGCTTCATCGAGATGAGCAGAACCGACCTCCGCACGGACGTCACGGAGGCCGAGTATCTGCCGTTCACCCTGGACGACGCCGGACCGGACCGCATCCACGAGATCCTGACCGAGCTGACGGCGCTCTTCGCCTCGGGACGGCTCCAGCCGCTGCCGGTGACGACATGGGACATCCGCCACGCCGAGCACGCCTACCGCCACCTCCAGCAGGCCAAGCACATCGGCAAGCTCGTCCTCACCCTGCCGCCACGGCACGCACCCGGCGGGACGGCGCTCGTCACCGGCGGCACCGGCACGCTCGGCGCGCTGGTGGCGAAACACCTCGCCACCGAGCACGGTGTGCGGAACCTGGTGCTGGCCAGCCGGCAGGGACCGGACGCCCCGAACGCGGCGGCGCTGCAGGCGGAGCTGACCCGGCTGGGCGCGGACGTCACCATCGCGGCGTGCGACATCGCCGACCGTGACCAGGTGGCGGAGCTGCTCGCCACGATCCCGGCCGAGCGGCCGCTCACCATGGTCGTACACACGGCAGGGGCGCTGGACGACGCCGTGCTCACCGCCCAGACCCCGGACCGGCTCGCCACCGCGCTGCGCCCGAAGGTGGACGCCGCCTGGCACCTGCACGAGCTGACCGGCGAGCTTGAGCTCGCCGAGTTCGTCCTCTTCTCGTCCCTCTCCGGGACGCTGGGCACCGCCGGGCAGGCCAACTATGCCGCCGCCAACACCTTCCTCGAAGCGCTCGCCCACCACCGCCGCGCCCAGGGCCTCCCGGCCACGTCGCTCGCGTGGGGTTACTGGGCGGAGGAGACGAACCTGACCAGGCACCTGCGCGACCGCGACCTGGCGCGCGGCGGCGTGACCGGCCTGGCGCCCGATCGCGCGCTCGCGCTGTTCGACGCCGCGCTGGGGGCGCGCCATCCGGTGCTCGCGCCGGTGCGGCTCGCCGCCGGTGCGACGTCACCGCTGCTCCGCACGCGGCCCCGCCCGGTCCGCCGGCAGGCCGCCGGCGTGGCCGAGGGGCAGGCCGCGCACGACGTCACGGGTCTGGCGGACACCGTGCGCGGCTGTGCCGCCGCCGTCCTGGGGCACACCGGTGCGGAGGCCATCGATCCCGGCCGCACGTTCAAGGATCTCGGGATCGACTCGCTCACCGCCGTGGAGCTGCGCAACCGTGTCGCCGCCGCCACCGGCCTGCGCCTGCCGGCGACGCTCGTGTTCGATCATCCGACACCGGCGGCGCTCATCGACCACCTCCGGAGGAAGCTGCTCGGCGAGGACGCCCCGGCGACCGTGGCGACCCCCACGACATCGCGGGACGAGCCGATCGCGATCGTGGCCATCGGGTGCCGCTATCCCGGCGACGTCCGCACGCCGGAGGATCTGTGGCGGCTCCTCGCCGATGGGGTGGATGCCATTACTCCGCTGCCTGCCGACCGCGGCTGGGCACTGGCGGACCTGTACGATCCCGACCCCGATCGTCCGGCCAGGTCCTATGTCCGGCACGGCGGTTTCCTCGCGGACGCCGCCGGCTTCGACCCCGGCTTCTTCGGCATCTCGCCGCGCGAGGCCCTGGCGACGGATCCGCAGCAGCGAGTCCTGCTGGAGACGGCGTGGGAGGCGATCGAGCGCGCCGGTATCGACCCGGCGTCACTGCGCGGCAGCTCGACGGGCGTGTTCACCGGCGTCGTGTCGCAGGACTATGCGCCGGAAGCCCTGCCGCCGGAGCTGGAGGGCTATCTGGCGACCGGTATCACCACCAGCGTGGCCTCGGGCCGGATCGCCTACACCCTCGGGCTGGAGGGCCCCGCGATCAGCATCGACACCGCCTGCTCCTCCTCGCTGGTCGCCATCCATCTGGCCTGCCAGGCCCTGCGCAACAACGAATGCTCACTGGCACTGGCCGGTGGTGCCGCCATCGTCCCCACCCCCCGCGTCTTCCTGGAATTCAGCCGCCAACGCGCCCTCGCCCCAGACGGACGCTGCAAACCCTTCGCCGCCACCGCCGACGGATTCAGCATCGCCGAAGGCGCCGGCCTGCTGATCCTGGAACGCGTCTCGGACGCAACCCGCAACAACCACCCCGTCCTGGCTGTCATCCGCGGCAGCGCCGTCAACCAAGACGGCGCCTCCAACGGCCTCACCGCACCCAACGGCCCATCACAACAACGCGTCATCCGCCAAGCACTCACCAACGCCCAACTCACCCCCACCGACATCGACGCCATCGAAGCCCACGGCACCGGCACCGAACTCGGCGACCCCATCGAAGCCCAAGCACTCCTGGCCACCTACGGGCAAAACCGCGACCATCCGCTCTGGCTCGGCTCCATCAAATCCAACCTCGGCCACACCCAAGCAGCAGCCGGCGTCGCAGGCGTCATCAAGATGGTTCTCGCCCTCCAGAACGGTCTCCTGCCAAGGACCCTCCACGTCGACGAGCCGTCACCGCATGTCGACTGGTCCTCGGGGAACGTCGAACTGCTCACCGAGCCCGTCGCCTGGCCCGACAACCGACACCCCCGACGCGCAGGCATCTCCTCCTTCGGCATCAGCGGCACCAACGCCCACCTCATCCTCGAACACGCCACCACCACCACCGAAAAACCCGACACCGCATTCAAACCCGCCCCATGGCCGGTGTCGGCGAAGTCCCGTGCCGCGCTGGAAGAGGCCGTCGTCCACACACGGGAGGCCGCGAGCGGACTCAACCCAGTCGATGTCGCCCACACACTCTCGAAGCGCAGCCTGTTCCGGCACCGAGCGGTCATCCTCGGCGACGGCGAGGTCATCACCGGCTCGCGCACGACCCCCGAAAAGGTCGTCTTCGTGTTCCCCGGCCAGGGCTCCCAATGGGCCGGCATGGGCCAGGAACTCATGCGCACCAACGAGGTCTTCGCCGCACGCATGAACGAATGCGTCGAAGCCCTCGCGCCCTACGTCGATATCCGCGACCCCGACCTGGACAAAGTCGACCAAGTCCAGCCCGCGCTGTTCGCGATGATGGTCTCACTGGCGGCAGTCTGGGAATCGCACGGCGTGAAACCCGACGCCGTCATCGGCCACTCCCAAGGAGAAATCGCCGCCGCCTGCGTCGCAGGAGCCCTCACCCTCGACGACGCCGCCAAAATCGTCGCCCTGCGCGCCAAAGCCCTCACCCGCCTCGCCGGAACCGGCGGCATGGCCTCGCTCAACGTGGCGGCCGACCAGCTCGATCTCGACTCGCGTCTCAGCATCGCCGCCATCAACGGGCCGAACACCACGGTCGTCTCCGGTGACACCGAAGCATTGCAGGCGCTCGACGAAGCGAAAATCATCCCCGTCGACTACGCCTCACACTCACCCCACATCGAGGCGATCGAAGACGAAATCCGCCAAGCGCTCCACGGCATCACGCCACACCCGACCGAGATCACCTTCATTTCCACCCTCACCGGCGAAGAAATCGACACCGGGGAACTGGACGCCGACTACTGGTACCGCAATCTGCGCCACACCGTCCAATACCACCAAGCCGTCCAGTCGGCCGGTGACGCGACCCTCATCGAAATCAGCCCGCACCCCATCCTCGCCACCGACATAGCAACGCTCCGCCGCAACGACGACGACTTCGACCGCGCACTCGCCGAGGCCTACACCCACGGCATCGATGTCGACTGGCGAACCAGCGGTCGCATCGTCCCGCTGCCGACCTACCCCTTCCAGCGTCAGCGTTACTGGCTGCCCGCCGCCTCAGGTCTCTCGATCGCGGATCCGGTTCGGCTGGCCGACACTGACGCGCTGCTGTTCACGGGCACGGTGCACGCGCACGGCCACGACTGGCTGAACGAGCATGTGCTGGCGGGAGTCCCGGTACTTCCCGGTGCCGCGTTCATCGAGCTGGCGCTGCACGTGGGGCACCGCACAGACGCGCCGCACATCGGCGACCTGACCCTGCACACTCCCCTTCCGCTGGGCGACATCGTGCGGCTCCAGCTCATCGTGTCGGCACCGGACGAAGACGGGCGGCGACGGCTGACGATCCACTCCCGGCTCTCCGCAGAGGACACGTGGACCGAACATGCCACCGGCACGCTCAGCGCAGCACCGCCGGCCATGCCGAGTGTCGAAGCCGAGCCCGTGGACGTCCGGCTGCCGGACCGGCTGCTGCCGGAGGCGGCCGGGTTCGGGATCCACCCGGCGCTCCTGGACGCCGCCCTCCGCACGGTGACCGCCGACCCGGACGCACCCCGCGTGCCGTTCGCGTGGAACGGCGTGCGGCTTCATGCCACTGGTGCGACGAGTCTCCGCGTGCACCTCGCGCCCACCGCCACCGCAGGCACATTCACCCTCACCGCGACGGATCCCGCCGGGACACCGGTCCTGACCGTCGAGTCCCTGGTGACCCGCCCGCTGGCACCCGACGTCGTGGCGCCGAGGCGCATCGAGCAGGCTCCTGCCGCGTCCCCGCTGCCGGTGCTCACCGCCGTCGAGGGGTTGGCGGGACGCGATGAACAGGAGCAGGAGGAGATCCTCCTCGCTCTGGTCCGGACGACCGTCGCCGCGGTCCTCGGGCACGGCGACGCGTCGGCGGTGGACCCCGGGCAGCCGTTCCGGGAGCAGGGTTTCGACTCGCTGACCGCCGTGGACCTGCGGAACCGGCTCAACGCCGCCACGGACCTCGACCTGCCCGCCACCGTCGTGTTCGACCATCCGACGCCGCAGGCGCTGGCCACCTACATGCGCCACAAGACGCTCGGCACCGAACAGACCGGCAGTGCGGTCGCCCGGTCCGCAGTGGACGAGCCGATCGCGATCGTGGCCATGTCGTGCCGTCTCCCGGGCAGCGCGCACAGTCCGGAGCAGTTGTGGCGGCTGCTGGTGGACGGCGATGACGCGATCACCGAGATCCCGGCCGATCGCGGCTGGGACATCGAGGCGCTGTACGACCCCGATCCGGATCAGCCCGGCAAGACCTATACGCGGCACGGCGGCTTCCTCGACGCCGCCGGGGGCTTCGACGCCGCCTTCTTCGGCATCAGCCCGCGAGAGGCCCTCGCCACCGACCCGCAGCAACGCCTGCTGCTCGAACTCGCCTGGGAAACACTCGAACGGGCCGGGATCGACCCGGCTTCCCTGCGCGGCAGTGACACCGGCGTGTTCGCGGGCGTCCTGCACAGCGGTTACGGCCGGTCCGCGCGGCACGCCGAGGAAGGCGTCGAGGGCTATCTGGTGACCGGCGGCCTGACCAGCGTCGCGTCCGGCCGCATCGCGTACACCTTCGGTCTGGAGGGACCGGCGGTCACCATTGACACGGCCTGCTCGTCATCGCTGGTCGCCATCCACCTGGCCGCCCAGTCGCTTCGTCAGGGCGAATGCTCGTTTGCGCTGGCCGGAGGCGCGACGGTCCTCGTCAACCCGGACGGGTTCCTGGAGTTCAGCAGGCAGCGCGGTCTCGCACCCGACGGGCGCTGCAAGTCCTTCGCCGCCGCGGCGGACGGCACCGGCTGGTCCGAAGGCGCCGGTCTCGTGCTGCTGGAGCGGCTGTCCGACGCACAGCGCAACGGTCACCGGGTGCTCGCGCTGGTCCGCGGCACGGCGGTGAACCAGGACGGCGCGTCGAACGGCCTCACCGCGCCCAACGGCCCGTCGCAGCAACGCGTGATCCGTCAAGCGCTGGCGAACGCCGGGCTGTCACCGTCCGACGTGGACGCCGTGGAGGCGCACGGCACCGGCACCACCTTGGGCGACCCGATCGAAGCCCAAGCCCTCCTGGCCACCTACGGGCAAGACCGCGAAAACCCGCTCTGGCTAGGTTCGATCAAGTCGAACATCGGCCACACGGGTGGGGCGGCCGGCGTCGCGGGCGTGATCAAGATGGTGCTCGCCATGCGGCACGGCCTCCTCCCCCGGACGCTCCACGTCGACGAGCCGACACCGCACGTCGACTGGACGAGCGGAGCCGTCGAACTCCTCACCGAGCCGACCCCCTGGCCGGACAGCGGGCGCGCGCGGCGCGCGGGTGTGTCCTCCTTCGGCGTGAGCGGCACCAACGCCCACGTCGTTCTCGAACACGCCCCTGTCCCCGAACCGGACCGCAGCGTGCAACCAGCCCCCTGGCCGATCTCTGCCCGGACTCCTGCCGCACTGGACGCCGCCATCACCCAGCTTCGCCAATCCGCAGCCGGCCTCAACCCCACCGACGTCGCATACACGCTGACGAAACGCCCTCAGTTCGAGCATCGCGCGGTGATCCTGGACGGCGGTCAGATCATCAACGGCTCAGGAAAGACACCCGAAAGAATCGTGTTCGTCTTCCCCGGCCAGGGCTCCCAGTGGGTGGGCATGGGACAGGATCTGGCCCGCACCAACAAGGTCTTCGCCGCACGCATGAACGAATGCGTCGAAGCCCTTGCCCCCTACGTCGATATCCGCGACCCCGACCTGGAAAAGGTCGACCAGGTCCAACCCGCGCTCTTCGCGATCATGATCTCGCTGGCGGCGGTGTGGGAATCGCACGGTGTGAAACCCGACGCGGTCATCGGCCACTCCCAAGGTGAAATCGCCGCCGCCTGCGTCGCCGGCGCCCTCACCCTGGACAACGCCGCCAAGATCGTCGCCCTGCGCGCCAAGGCACTGACCCGCCTAGCAGGTACCGGCGGCATGGCCTCGCTCAACGTGGCGGCCGACCAACTCGACCTCGACCCACGCCTCAGCATCGCCGCCATCAATGGGCCGAACACCACGGTCGTCTCCGGCGACACCGAAGCACTCCACGCACTCGACGACGCGAAAATCATCCCCGTCGACTACGCCTCCCACTCACCCCACATCGAGGCGATCGAAAACGACATCCGCGACGCACTCCACGACCTCGCACCACGCCAATCCAACATCACTTTCATCTCCACCCTCACCGGCCAGGAAATCGACACCGGGGAACTGGACGCCGACTACTGGTACCGCAACCTCCGCCACACCGTCCAATACCACCAGGCCGTCCAAACCGCAGGCGACGCCACCCTCATCGAAATCAGCCCCCACCCCATCCTCGCCACCGACCTGCACACACTCCGACGCAACGACGACGACTTCGACCGCGCCCTCGCCAACGCCTACACCCACGGCATCGACATCGACTGGAACATCAACGGCACCCTCGTCGACCTCCCCACCTACCCGTTCGAGCACCGGCACTACTGGCTCTCCGCACCGCCGAACGTCGCGGAGAGCACTGGGCACGCGCTGCTCACCTCGGCGATCCGTACCGCGAGCGACGACCTGGTCCTCAGCGGACGGCTGTCCCTCGCGACGCACCCCTGGCTGGCCGACCATGCCGTGGCGGGCACCCCACTGCTCCCCGGTACGGCGTTCGCCGACTTCGTGCTGCACGCCGGCCAGCAGACCGGGTGCCCGCACATCGACGAGCTGACCCTGCACGCCCCGCTGATCCTCGGCACGCACCACACGGACGTCCAGCTGGTCACGGGTCCGGCGGACGACACCGGGCGGCGCACCGTGACCGTCCACTCCAAGAACGGCGAGGATTGGATCCAGCACGCCACCGCCACCATCGCCCCGACCATCGCGCCGCCCTCGCCCATGGACTGGCTCCCGCAGGAGGCGGTCCCGCTCGACGCCACGGGCCTCTACGAGGACCTGATCGAGCGCGGCTATCACTACGGCCCATCGTTCCGGTGCCTGCGGCGCGCCTGGCACCACGACGGCACCACCTACGCGGAGATCGAGCTCGACGAACCGCCTGCGGGATTCGCCGTCCACCCGGCGCTGCTGGACGCGGCACTCCACCCCCTCGCCCTTGGCCAGCAGGCGGAGACACCGCACCTCCCGTTCACGTGGACGAACGTGTCGCTCCACGCGACCGGCGCGACCGCGCTGCGGGTCGCGCTCACGCGAACGGCCGATGACCGGATCGGCCTGGTCGCGACCGATCCGGCCGGCACCACGGTGGTGAGCGCGGAGAGCCTGGTGCTTCGGCCCATCCGGCCGGACTCGCTCGACGCCCGAACCCTCGACGGCAGTCTGTTCCACCTGGACTGGGTTCCGGTCCCGCTGCCTCCCGAGGGGGCCGAGGCGCCCGAGCCGGATGCCGAGTGGTTGTTCGTGGCCTCTTCGCGGAATCTTCCGGCGGAGGCGCACACGACGACCCACCAGGTCCTGCGCCAGCTCCAGGAGCACCACTCCGGTGCCGGCCCGCTCGTGGTGGTCACCCGGGACGCGATTGCAACGCACGCCGCCGAGGCGGTCCGCGGCCTCGCCGCCGCACCGGTCTGGGGCCTGGTCCGCTCGGCCCAGACGGAGAACCCCGGTCAGTTCGTCATCATCGACGCCGACACCGACGACGCCGGCATCCTCCGGCGTGCGCTGGCGACCGGCGAACCGCAGCTGGCGCTCCGGCAGGGTCACGCATTCGCCCCGCGGGTCGCCCGCGCGGCTCCCGACGACGGCCTCGCCCCGCCCGACGAGAACTGGCGGCTTGACATCGCCCGGCGTGGCTCGCTCGAACAGCTCACGCTGGCGCCGTACCCGGTGACGGATCTCGGGCCGGGGCAGGTGCGGGTCGCGTTGCGGGCCGCGGGCGTGAACTTCCGCGACGTCCTCATCGCGCTCGACATGTACCCGGAGGGGGAGGAAGCACAGCTGGGCAACGAAGGCGCCGGCATCGTCACCGAGACGGCCCCGGACGTCACGGACCTCGCGCCCGGCGACCGCGTCATGGGTCTGTTCGAGGCGATCAGCCCGCGGGCGGTCACGGATCACCGGCTGCTGGCGCGCATTCCCGACGGCTGGTCGTTCGCCGAGGCCGCGACCGTACCCGTGGCATTCCTCACCGCCCACTACGCCCTGCACGACCTGGCCCGCCTGCGCTCCACTGACACCATCCTCATCCACTCCGCCGCCGGCGGCGTCGGCATGGCCGCGACCCAACTCGCCCACCACACCGGCGCCACCATCCACGCCACCGCCCACCCCACCAAATGGCACGCACTCGACATCCACCCCACCCACCTCGCCAGCACCCGCAACCTCGACTACACCACCCAATTCCCACCCGTCGACGTCGTCCTCAACTCACTTGCGCACGAGCACACCGACGCATCCCTCCGACTCCTCAAACCCGGCGGATGCTTCATCGAGATGGGCAAGACCGACGTCCGCAGGGACGTCACCGGGGTCGACTACCGGCCGTTCGACCTGCATGACGCCGGACCGGACCGGCTCCGGGAGATCTTCGACGAGCTGCTTCCCCGATTCAACGACGGCACGTTGCGCCCGCTGCCGGTGACCGCCTGGGACATTCGCCACGCCGAGCACGCCTACCGCCACCTCCAGCAGGCCAAGCACATCGGCAAGCTGGTGCTCACCCTCCCGCGTCCCCGCGACCCGGAGGGCACGACCCTCATCACCGGCGGCACCGGCACCATCGGGGCGCTCGTCGCCCGGCATCTGGTGGCAAGCGGCGGCGTCAAGCGGCTGCTGCTGGTCAGCCGCAGCGGCGAGGACGGTGGCCTGCGCGACGAGCTCAGCGACCTCGGCGCCCACGTCGACGTCGCCGCCTGTGACGCCGCCGACCGCGACGCGCTCCGGGTGCTTCTGGACGCCGTCCCGCAGGAGCACCCGCTCACCACCGTCATCCACGCCGCCGGCGTCCTGGCCGACGGCACGCTCGCCGCCCAGGACGAGACCCGCCTGTCGGCCGTCCTGCGTCCCAAGGTCGACGCCGCGTGGAACCTGCACGAACTGACCGGCGACGTGGCCGAGTTCGTCCTGTTCTCCTCGCTGGCCGGCACGCTGGGCGGCGCCGGGCAGGCGAACTACGCCGCCGGCAACACCTTCCTCGACGCCCTCGCACACCACCGCCGGGCGCGCGGCATGCCGGCCACGTCCCTGGTGTGGGGCTACTGGGCGGACGCGACCGGCATGACCGGCCACCTCGGGGAGCAGGACCTGAGCAGGCTGGCCCGCGGCGGCAGCGCCGGTATGTCCACCGAGGACGCCCTGGCGCTGCTCGACCTGGCTCTGACACGTCCCGGAGTGGTGCAGCTGCCGATGCGGCTGGACATGCGGGCGCTGCGCGCGGCCGCGTCCGACGGTTCGGAGGCACCGCTCCTGCGCGGCCTGGTGCAGGTCTCGCTGCCCACCGCGACGGCCGGGAGCGCGGGAACGTCGCTGGCCGACCGGCTGTCCGGACTGCCGCATCAGGAGCGGCATCGGATGCTGCTGGACCTGGTACGGAACAACGTGGCCACGGTTCTCGGGCACGACGATCCCGCGTCCATCGGGCCGGAGCAACCGTTCAAGGAGCTGGGCTTCGACTCCCTCACGGCCGTCGAGCTGCGCAACCGGCTGAACACGGCGACCGGGCTCCGGTTGCCGTCCACGCTGGCGTTCGACCACCCCACCCCGGCGGCGCTGACCGACCACCTGCACGCCACGCTGCTCCCCGCCGCCGCACCGGCCGGGGACCTGCTGCTGGCGGAACTCGACCGGCTGGAATCGAGCCTGCGGTCCGTCACGCCCGACCCCGGCACGCACGACGCGGTGGCCGCGCGAATGCGGGACCTGCTGTCCCGCTGGCAGGCGCTGGGCGCTGCCGAGCCGGCGCCGCAGCGCCTGGCGTCCGCGACCGACGACGAACTGTTCGAATTCCTGGATCGCAGGTTCGGCGGTACGCGCGCCGAACGCACGGCAACGACCACAGCGGGAAACGGGGAGCTCGAATGAGCAACGAGGAACGCCTCCGCGAGTACCTGAAGCGGCTCGCCGTCGAGCTGGAGGACACTCAGGAACGCCTGCGCGGCCATGAGGAGCGCGCGCGGGAACCGATCGCGGTCGTGGCGATGGCGTGCCGCTACCCGGGCGGCGCGAACAGCCCGGCGGACCTGTGGGACCTGCTGTCGAACGGTGTCGATGCGGTCGGCCCGCTTCCCGGCGATCGCGGCTGGGACGTCGAAGACCTGTATGACGCGGATCCCGACGCACCGGGGAAGACCTACGCGCAGGGCGGCGGTTTCCTCACCGGCGCGGCCGATTTCGACGCCGACTTCTTCGGGATCTCGCCGCGCGAGGCCCTGGCCATCGACCCGCAGCAACGGGTTCTGCTGGAGCTCGCGTGGGAAACGATCGAACGCGCCGGTCTTGCCCCGGCCTCCTTGCGCGGCACTTCGACAGGGGTGTTCACGGGCGTCGTGTCCCAGGATTACGCGACGGGCGGCACGGGCATCCCGGCGGACCTCGACGGCTATCTGGCGACCGGTATCACCACCAGCGTCGCGTCGGGCCGGATCGCCTACACCCTCGGGCTGGAAGGCCCCGCGATCAGCATCGACACCGCCTGCTCCTCCTCGCTGGTCGCCATCCACCTGGCCTGCCAAGCCCTGCGCAACAACGAATGCACCCTCGCACTGGCCGGCGGTGCCGCCATCGTCCCCACCCCCCGCGTCTTCCTGGAATTCAGCCGCCAACGCGCCCTCGCCCCAGACGGACGCTGCAAACCCTTCGCCGCCACCGCCGACGGCTTCAGCATCGCCGAAGGCGCCGGCCTCCTAGTACTGGAACGCCTCTCAGACGCAACCCGCAACAACCACCCCGTCCTAGCCCTCATCCGCGGCAGCGCCGTCAACCAAGACGGCGCCTCCAACGGCCTCACCGCACCCAACGGCCCATCACAACAACGCGTCATCCGCCAAGCACTCACCAACGCCCAACTCACCCCCACCGACATCGACGCCATCGAAGCCCACGGCACCGGCACCGAACTCGGCGACCCCATCGAAGCCCAAGCCCTCCTGGCCACCTACGGACAAAACCGCGACCACCCCCTCTGGCTCGGCTCCATCAAATCCAACCTCGGCCACACCCAAGCAGCAGCCGGCGTCGCAGGCGTCATCAAGATGATCCTGGCCATGCAACACGGCCAGCTTCCGCCGACCCTCCACGTCGACGAACCCACCCCCCACGTCGACTGGACGACCGGAAACGTCGAACTGCTCACCCAACCCGTCGCCTGGCCCGACAACCGACACCCCCGACGCGCAGGCATCTCCTCCTTCGGCATCAGCGGCACCAACGCCCACCTCATCCTCGAACACGCCACCACCGCCGCCGAAAAACCCGACACCCCATCCGAGCCCGCCCCATGGCCGGTGTCGGCGAAGAGCCAGGCGGCGCTGACCGAGGCGGTGGAACGCCTCCGCACCGCGGCCGTGGGCCTCAACCCAGTCGACATCGCGCACACCCTCAGCAGGCGGGCCAAGCTCCGCCACAGCGCCGTGATCCTCGGCGACGGCGAGGTCATCACCGGCTCAGGCAAGCCCGCCGAAAAGGTCGTGTTCGTGTTCCCCGGCCAGGGCTCCCAGTGGGTCGGCATGGGCCAAGAACTCATGCGCACCAACACAGTTTTTGCCGCCCGTATGAGCGAGTGCATAGAAGCGCTCTCCCCGTACGTCGATATCCGCAATCCCGACTTAGACAAAGTCGACCAGGTCCAGCCCGCGCTGTTCGCGATGATGGTCTCCCTGGCGGCAGTCTGGGAATCGCACGGCGTGAAACCCGACGCCGTCATCGGCCACTCCCAAGGAGAAATCGCCGCCGCCTGCGTCGCAGGCGCCCTCACCCTCAACGACGCGGCGAAAATCGTCGCGCTGCGCGCCAAAGCCCTCACCCGCCTCGCCGGAACCGGCGGCATGGCATCCATCAACCTGCCCGCCGACCAACTCACCCTCGACCCGCGTCTCAGCATCGCCGCCATCAACGGGCCGAACACCACGGTCGTCTCCGGCGACACCGAAGCACTCCACGCCCTCGACGACGCGAAGATCATCCCCGTCGACTACGCCTCACACTCACCCCACATCGAGGCGATCGAAGACGAGATCCGTCGATCGCTCCAGGGGATAGACCCCGTCTCGACCGATATCACCTTCATCTCCACCCTCACCGGCCAGGAAATCGACACCGGGCAACTGGACGCCGACTACTGGTATCGCAATCTGCGTCACCCGGTTCAGTACCACCAAGCGGTCCAGGCAGCGGGCGACGCCGTCTTCATCGAGGTCAGCCCGCACCCGATCCTCGCCACCGAACTCGGCACCCTGCGCCGCGACGACGATGACTTCACCAAGGCACTCGCGCGGGCCTACGTCCAGGGCGTGGACGTGCGCTGGAACATCGACGGCAACCTCGTAGACCTGCCCACCTATCCCTTCCAGCACCAGCGCTACTGGCTCGACTCACACACCCCGCCGACCGTGACCGCGCCGCACATCCCCGCCGTCCAGGGCACCCCGGCCAGCCGGCTGACCGGGCCCGCCGAGACCGAGGATCTGGTCCTCGCGTGCGTCGCCGCGGTGCTGGGCCACCCGGACGTCGACGCGATCGACCCGGACCGTCCGTTCCGGGATCTGGGCTTCGACTCCATCACGGCCGTCGATCTGCGGAACCGCCTGACGTCGGCGACGGACCTGCGGCTCCCACCGACGCTCGCCTTCGACCATCCGACCCCGCGTGCACTGGCGGAACACCTGTGGGCCCGGACGACGGGGACGGGCGACGATGCCGTCCCGTACCTGCCGGGGTCCGCGGCGGCGGACGAGCCGATCGCGATCGTCGCCATGGGCTGCCGCTATCCGGGCGGCGCGCGGTCGCCGGAAGACCTGTGGCGGCTGCTGATGGCGAAGGAGGACGCCATCGCGCCGTTCCCTGCCGACCGCGGCTGGGACATCGCGGACCTCTACGACCCGGACCCCGACCAGCCGGGCAAGACCTACGCCCGCGAGGGCGGGTTCCTCTACGACGCCGCCGATTTCGATCCGGAGTTCTTCGGCATCTCACCCCGCGAGGCGATGGCCACGGATCCACAGCAGCGGCTGCTGCTGGAAACGGCGTGGGAGACCATCGAACGAGCGGGCATCGACCCGTCCTCGCTGCGCGGCGCCCCGGTCGGGGTGTTCGCCGGCCTCGCGTCCCAGGATTACGTCACTCGCATCCAGCGGCCGCCCCGGGACGTCGAGGGTTACCTGATCACCGGTGGGATGGGCAGTGTCGCATCCGGCCGGGTCGCCTACACGCTCGGCCTCCAGGGCCCGGCGATCACTGTGGACACCGCCTGCTCGTCCTCGCTGGTCGCGATCCACCTGGCGTGCCAGGCGCTGCGGGACAGTGAATGCACGCTCGCCCTCGCGGGCGGGACGACGGTGATGTCCACCCCCGGCGCCTTCATCGAGTTCAGCCGCCAGCGCGGCCTCGCGCCGGACGGCCGCTGCAAGGCGTTCGCGGCCGCCGCCGACGGCACCGGCTGGGGCGAGGGCGCCGGTCTCGTCCTGCTGGAACGCCTGTCCGACGCGCGGCGGCACGGCCACCCGGTGCTCGCCGTCGTCCGGGGAAGCGCGACGAACCAGGACGGCGCGTCGAACGGTCTCACCGCGCCCAACGGCCCGTCGCAGCAACGCGTGATCCGGCAGGCGCTGGCCAACGCCCGGCTGTCACCGTCCGACGTGGACGCGGTCGAGGCGCATGGCACCGGAACCACACTCGGCGACCCCATCGAGGCGCAAGCGCTCCTCGGCATCTACGGGCAGGACCGCGACCACCCACTCTGGCTCGGCTCCATCAAGTCCAACCTCGGCCACACGGGCGCGGCGGCCGGGGTGGCCGGCGTGATCAAGATGGTTCTCGCAATGCGGCACGGTCTGCTGCCCCAGACGCTGCACGTGGACGAACCCACACCGCATGTCGACTGGGAGACCGGCGACGTGCGGCTGCTCACCGAGCACACGCCCTGGCCGGAGCAGGACCGCCCGCGCCGGGCCGGTGTGTCGTCGTTCGGGGTCAGCGGGACCAACGCCCATCTCATCCTCGAACACGTCACGACCGATGCCCCGGATTCCCCACCGGGACCGGCTCCCTGGCCTGTCAGTGCGACCTCGCCGGAGGCACTCGAAACGGCGGTGGCGCAGCTCCGCACGGCAGCCGCCGATCTGAACCCCGCCGACGTGGCCTACACGCTGACCAGGCGCCCCCAGTTCCAGCACCGCGCGGTGATCCTCGACGGCGGCCAGGTCATTACCGGACCGGGCGCAACACCCAAGAAGATCGTGTTCGTCTTCCCCGGCCAGGGCTCGCAGTGGATCGGCATGGGCCAGGAACTCGCCCGCACCAACGAAGTCTTCGCCAACCGCATGAACGAGTGCACAGAAGCACTCGCCCCGTACGTCGATATCCGCGACCCCGACCTGGAAAAGGTCGACCAGATCCAGCCCGCGCTGTTCGCCATGATGGTCTCCCTCGCCGCGGTGTGGGAAGCGCACGGCGTGAAACCCGACGCCGTCATCGGCCATTCTCAAGGAGAAATCGCCGCCGCCTGCGTCGCAGGCGCCCTCACCCTCGACGACGCGGCGAAAATCGTCGCGCTACGCGCCAAAGCCCTCACCCGCCTCGCCGGAACCGGCGGCATGGCATCCCTCAACCTGCCCGCCGACCAACTCGATCTCGACCCACGCCTCAGCATCGCCGCCATCAACGGGCCGAACACCACGGTCGTCTCCGGCGACACCGAAGCACTCCACGCACTCGACGCACTCGACGACGCGAAAATCATTCCCGTCGACTACGCCTCACACTCCCCCCACATCGAGGCGATCGAAAACGACATCCGCGACGCACTCCACGACATCGCACCACGCCAATCCCACATCACTTTCATCTCCACCCTCACCGGCCAGGAAATCGACACCGGGGAACTGGACGCCGACTACTGGTACCGCAACCTCCGCCACACCGTCCAATACCACCAAGCCGTCCAGTCGGCCGGCGACGCCACCCTCATCGAAATCAGCCCCCACCCCATCCTCGCCACCGACCTGCACACACTCCGCCGCGACGAGGACGACTTCGCCCCGGCGCTCGCCCACGCCTACGTCCACGGCATCAACATCGACTGGCGCATCAGCGGCAACCTCGTCGACCTGCCCACCTATCCCTTCCAGCGCCGCCGCTACTGGCTCGACGCGCCGACCGTCACCGGGCACCCGTTCCTGACGTCCGCCATCGAGACGGCCGACGGCGAACTGGTCCTCAGTGGGCGGTTGTCCCTGGACACCCATCCTTGGCTGGCCGACCATGCGGTGCAGGGAACGCCGTTGCTGCCCGGTACGGCGTTCGCCGAGCTGGCGCTGCACGCCGGCCTGCGGGTGGACTGCCCGGGTGTCGACGAGCTGACCCTGCACGCCCCTCTGGTCCTTGGGCCGCAGCCCACGGAAATTCAAGTCACCGTGACGCCACCGGACGACACCGGCCTGCGCACCCTCACCACCCATTCCCGCCGGGACGGCGGCGAGTGGTCCCTGCACGCCACGGCGTCGCTGTCGCCTGCGGCGCCGGCGCCGCCGCCCCCGGCGGCGGACTGGCCGTCGCCCGGCGCCGTCGAGCTCGACGCGACCGGTCTGTACGAGGACCTGGCCGATCGCGGCTACCACTACGGGCCGGCGTTCCGGTGTGCGCAGCGGGTCTGGCAGGACGGCACCACCACGTACGCGGAACTCGTGCTGCCGCAGCAGGTCGCGGGGTTCGGCGTCCATCCGGCGCTCCTGGACGCCGCGCTGCATCCGCTGGCGCTGACCGAGGAGTCGAGCACGCTGCACCTGCCGTTCACGTGGTCCGGCCTGTCGCTGCACGCCACCGACGCCACCGCGCTGCGGGTCCGGCTCGACCGGACGGCCGGGGACCGGGTCTCCCTCACGGCCACGGACCCGACCGGCGCGGCGGTGATCGCGATCGACACGCTCGTGCTGCGCCCCATGACGGCCGGCGCCCTGAACACGCACGACGAGTGGCTGTTCCAGCTGGACTGGACACCGGTCCCGCTGCCCGACGAGGCACCCGACCCCGGCGGCGACCGGCTGTTCGTCGACGCGCCCACCGACGCGCACGCTGACGTCCCCGCCGGCGCGCATGCGACCACGCTCCGGGTTCTTGAGCACCTTCGTGCGCATCTCGCCGCCGACACCCCGCTCGTGGTCGTCACGCGGCACGCGGTCGCGACGCATCCCGCCGAGGACGTCCGGTCGCTCGGCGCGGCGCCGGTCTGGGGGCTGCTGCGGTCGGCGCAGACCGAGAACCCCGGCCGGTTCGTCATCATCGACACCGACACCGACGACGCCGGCATCCTGCACCGTGCGCTGGCGACAGGCGAGCCACAGATCGCGATCCGCGCGGGCCGGGCGCTCGTCCCGCGGCTGGCGCGCCGCCACCGCGGCGACGTGCTCACCCTGCCCGACGGCGACTGGCGGCTGGACGTCACGCGGGGCGGGAGCCTGGACGACCTGACCTTGGCGCCGTGGCCCGAGGCCCGGGAGCCGCTGGCACCCGGGCAGGTGCGGGTCGCGATGCGGGCGGCGGGGCTGAACTTCCGTGACGTCGCCGTGGCGCTCGGCATGGTGCGGGACGCCCGGTCGGTCGGCGGCGAGGGCGCCGGTGTCGTCACCGAGACGGCCCCGGACGTCACGGACCTCGCGCCCGGCGACCGCGTCATGGGGCTGTTCGCCGCGACCGGTCCCCTCGCGATCACCGATCACCGGCTGTTAACCGGTATCCCCGCCGGATGGTCGTTCGCCGAGGCGGCGACCGTACCCGTGGCATTCCTCACCGCCCACTACGCCCTGCACGACCTGGCCCGGCTCCGCCCCACCGACACCATCCTCATCCACTCCGCCGCCGGCGGCGTCGGCATGGCCGCAACCCAACTCGCCCACCACACCGGCGCCACCATCCACGCCACCGCCCACCCCACCAAATGGCACGCACTCGACATCCACCCCACCCACCTCGCCAGCACCCGCAACCTCGACTACACCACCCAATTCCCACCCGTCGACATCGTCCTCAACTCACTCGCCCACCAGCACGTCGACGCCTCCCTCCAACTCCTCAAACCCGGCGGACGCTTCATCGAAATGGGCAAGACCGACATCCGCGATCCCGCCGACCATCCCGATGTCCGCTACCAGGCGTTCGACACGATGGACGCCGGCATGGAGCGGATCCGCACCCTCTTCGCGGAACTGCGGGAGCTGTTCGACGAGGGCGTGCTGCGGCCGCTGCCGCTGACCGCGTGGGACGTCCGGCACGCGAAGCAGGCGTTCCGGCACTTCAGCCAGGCCAGGCACATCGGCAAGCTCGTCCTGACGTTCCCGGTGCCGCGTGACCCGGACGGCACGACCCTCATCACCGGCGGCACCGGCACCATCGGGTCCCGCGTCGCCCGGCATCTCGTCGAGCAGCACGGCGTCAGGCGGCTGCTGCTGGTCAGCCGCACCGGCAAGGACAGCGGCGGCCTGCGCGAGGAACTCGCCGGACTCGGCGCCCACGCCGACGTGGTCGCCTGCGACGCCGCGGACCGGGAGGCGCTGAAGGCGGTTCTGGACGCCGTCCCGAAGGAGCACCCGCTCACCACCGTCGTCCACGCCGCCGGTGCCCTGGACGACGGTGTGCTGAGCACGCTCAGACAGGACCAGGTCGACGCGGTGCTGCGCCCGAAGGTGGACGCCGCCTGGAACCTGCACGAGCTCACCGGCGACGTGGCCGAGTTCGTCCTGTTCTCCTCGCTGGCCGGCACGATCGGCGCGGCCGGGCAGGCGAACTACGCCGCCGGCAACACCTTCCTCGACGCGCTCGCCCACCACCGCCGCAGCCGCGGTCTCGCGGCGACGACGCTGGCCTGGGGTTACTGGGTCGACGCGAGCGGAATGACCGGCCACCTGGAGGAGACCGACCTCGCGCGGCTCGGCCGGGGCGGCAACGACGCGCTGTCCACGCCGGACGCTCTGGCGTTGTTCGGCGGCGCGCTGGCCGATCCGCATCCGCTGCTGATGCCCGCACGCCTCGACCTGCGCGGGCTGCGCGACGTCGCGGCCGGCGGGTCGCTGCAGGCGGTCCTGCGCGGCCTGGTGCGCGTGCCGCCCCGCCGCGCCACCGCGGCGGACGAGGGCGGCGCGGGGTTCGCGGACCGGGTCGCGGCGCTGCCGGCGGCGCGGCGGCGGCAGGTGCTGCTCGAACTGGTGCTCGGCCACGTCGCGACGGTGCTCGGGCACGCCGATCCGAGCGCGCTGGACGCCGCGCGGCCGTTCAAGGACCTGGGTTTCGACTCCCTGACCGCGGTGGAGCTCCGCAACCGGCTGGCGACGGCGACCGGGCTGCGGCTCCCGCCGACGCTGGTGTTCGACCATCCGACGCCGACCGCGATCGCCGTGCTGCTGGACGACCGGATCGCCCCGGGCGCGGCGGATCCGCTGGCGGTGCTCACCGCGGCACTGGATCAGGTGGACGCGTCGCTGGCCGCCCTCGGCAACGGGCACGGCGCCGCGGTGGCCGCCCGGCTCCAGGAACTGCTGAAGCGGCTGAGCGCCGAGCACGGCGGTGCCGCCAACGGTGCCGAGTTCGATCTCGCCACCGACGACGAACTGTTCGAAGCGCTCGACCACGAGCTGCTGATCCCGCCCGGCGAAGTCACGCAGACGTCCAATTGGGTTGATGGCAAATGACGACGAACGAAGAGAAGCTCCGCGCCTACCTGCGGCAGGCCACCACCGAGCTGCGCCAGACCAGGCAGCACCTGCACGAGGTCGAACGCCGCGCCACGGAACCGATCGCGGTCGTGGCGCTCGGGTGCCGGTTCCCCGGCGGCGTGCGGACACCGGAGGACCTGTGGCGGCTGCTGGCCGAGGGCGGGGACGCGGTCACCGAGTTCCCGGCCGACCGGGGCTGGGACGTCGACGCGATCTACGACCCCGACCCGGACCAGCCGGGCAAGTCGTACACGAGAACCGGTGGTTTCCTGCACGACGCCGCCGAGTTCGACGCGGAGTTCTTCGGCATCAGCCCGCGCGAGGCTCTGGCCACCGACCCGCAGCAGCGCCTGCTGCTGGAGGTGGCGTGGGAGACGCTCGAACGCGCGGGAATCGACCCGGCCTCGTTGCGCGGCACCGACACCGGCGTGTTCGCGGGCGTGATCCCGCAGGACTATCTGAGCCGGATGCGCGAACCGTCACCGGAGATGGCGGGGTACGTCGCGACCGGTGGGATGAGCAGCGTCGCGTCGGGCCGCATCGCCTACGCGCTCGGGCTGGAGGGCCCGGCGGTCTCGATCGACACGGCCTGCTCGTCGTCGTTGGTCGCCATGCATCTGGCCGCCCAGTCGCTGCGGCAAGGGGAATGTTCCCTCGCGCTGGCGGGGGGCGTCACCGTCATGGCGACTCCGGCCGCGTTCATCGAGTTCAGCCGCCAGCGCGGCCAGGCACCCGATGGGCGATGCAAGTCCTTCGCCGCCGCCGCCGACGGCGCCGGCTGGGGTGAGGGCGCCGGTCTGGTGCTGCTGGAGCGCCTGTCGGACGCCGAACGCAACCATCACCCCGTGCTCGCCCTCTTGCGCGGCAGCGCCGTCAACCAGGACGGCGCGTCCAACGGCCTCACCGCGCCCAACGGCCCGTCCCAGCAACGCGTGATCCGGCAGGCCCTGGCCAACGCGCGGCTGTCGGCCCCCGATGTGGACGCGGTGGAGGCGCACGGCACCGGAACCACGCTGGGCGATCCGATCGAGGCCCAGGCGCTCCTCGACACCTACGGGCAGGACCGCGACCGTCCACTGTGGCTCGGCTCGATCAAATCGAACATCGGCCACACCCAGGCCGCGGCGGGCATCGCGGGCGTCATCAAGATGATCCTCGCGATGCGGCGCGGTCTGCTTCCGCAGACGCTGCACGTCGACGAGCCCACCCCGCACGTCGACTGGACGACCGGAGACGTCCGGCTCCTCACCGAGCCGGCGCCCTGGCCGGACAGCGGGCGTCCGCGCCGCGCGGGCGTGTCCTCCTTCGGCATCAGCGGCACCAACGCCCACCTCATCCTCGAACACGTCGCGGCCGACGCCGCCGGCTCCGAGCCGGGGCCGGCGCCCTGGCCCGTCAGCGCCGCCTCACCGGCCGCGCTCGAGGCGGCGGTGGCGCAGGTTCGCACGGCGGCGGCCGGCCTGAACCCGCTGGACGTCGCCTACACGCTGACCAGGCGCGCCCGGTTCCAGCACCGCGCGGTGATCCTCGACGGCGGCCAGACCGTCATCGGCTCGGGTAGGCCCGCCGAGAAGATCGTGTTCGTCTTCCCCGGCCAGGGCTCGCAGTGGATCGGCATGGGCCGGGAGCTGGCCCGCACCAACAAGGTCTTCGCCGCACGCATGAACGAATGCGTCGAAGCCCTCGCGCCCTACGTCGATATCCGCGACCCCGATCTGGAAAAGGTCGAGCAAGTTCAGCCCGCGTTGTTCGCGATGATGGTCTCGCTGGCAGCGGTCTGGGAATCACACGGTGTCACGCCCAACGCGGTGATCGGTCATTCCCAGGGAGAAATCGCCGCCGCCTGCGTCGCGGGAGCTCTGACTCTCGACGACGCCGCGAAAATCGTGGCCTTACGCGCCAGAGCGTTAGCCCGCCTGGCCGGCACGGGCGGCATGGCCTCGGTCAACTCCCCCGCCGACCAGCTCACCCTCGACCCGCGCCTCAGCATCGCAGCCATCAACGGACCGAACACCACGGTCGTCTCCGGCGACACCGAAGCACTCCACGCACTCGACGACGCGAAACTGATCCCCGTCGACTACGCCTCCCACTCCCCCCATATCGAGGCGATCGAGGACGAAATCCGCCAGGCACTACAGGCAATCCAACCCGGCTCGGCGAAGATCACCTTTATCTCCACCCTCACCGGTGAAGAAATCGACACCAGCACGCTGGACGCCGACTACTGGTACCGCAACCTCCGCCACACCGTCCAATACCACCAGGCCGTCCAAACGGCGGGTGACGCCACCTTCATCGAAATCAGCCCGCATCCCATCCTCGCCACCGACCTGCACACGCTCCGCCGCAACGACGACGGCTTCGACCGCGCCCTCGCCGACGCCTACACCCACGGCATCGACATCGACTGGAACATCGACGGCAACCTCGTCGACCTCCCCACCTACCCCTTCCAGCGCCGGCACTACTGGCTGACCGAGGGGGGCCACCCGTTCATCGACACGGTCGTGGAGACCGCGGAATCGCTGATCCTCACCGGCCGCATCGTGCCCTCGGCGCACCCGTGGCTGACCGAACACCACTCCGCCGTCTTCGCCGAGCTGGCCCTCCACGCGGGCGGCCGGGCCGGGCTGCCGCACGTGGCGGAGCTGGCCGTGCACGCCCCGCTCGGCGCGGACACCGTCACCGTCCAGGTGGCCGTGACCGGCGACCGCCTCACCGTCCACACGCGACCGGCCGACGCCGGCGAATGGACGCTCGCCGCGACCGGCCACCTCGCGCCGGAGCCCGCGCCGCCACCGGTCACCAGCGAGAGCACCGTCGTCGCGCTGCCCGAGGAGGTGCGCCACACGGGGTTCCTCATCCATCCGCTGCTGCTGCACTCCGCGCTGGACACCCCCGATTTCGCCCACCACTGGACCGGGCTGTCCGTGCACGCCGTGGAAGCCCGCGAACTCCACGTCCACCGCACCGCCACCGGCTTCACGGCCACCGACCCTTCCGGCCAGCCGGTCGTGACCGTCGGGACCGTCACCACCCGCGAACTCGACCCCGAAGAGCTGGTCCCCACGAACTCCCTCTTCCGGCTGGCCTGGACGCCGGTCACCGGCACCGGTCAGGCACCGGACGTCGGCTGGCTGCCGGTCGAACCGTCCGGAGGCGACGACGTCGTGGCGGAGGCGCACGCCACCGCGCACCGGGTGCTGACCGCCGTCCAGGACTGGCTGGCCGGAGACGACGACCGGCCGCTGGCGATCGTCACCCGGCACGCGATCGCCACGGAACCGGACGAGGACGTCGACCTGACGACCGCCCCCGCCTGGGGACTCGTGCGGTCCGCGCAGACCGAGAACCCCGGCCGGTTCGTCATCGTCGACACCGACACCGACGACCCGGACGCCGTCCGCCGGGCGCTGGCGACCGGGGAACCGCGGGTCGCGATCCGCGCCGGGCGGCTTCTCGCGCCCCGGATCGTCCGCACCCCGGCACCGGAGCCGGGCACGCTCGACCCGGACGGCACCGTCCTCATCACCGGCGGCTCGGGCACGCTCGGCACGCTGGTGGCCCGCCACCTGCTCGATCACCACGGCTGCCGGCACCTGCTGCTGGTGAGCCGCCGACCGGCCGAGGCGTTCGCCGGTGACCCGCGCGTGACCGTCGCGGCGTGCGACGTGGCGGACCGGGCGGCGCTCGCGGCGGTGCTCGCCGCCGTACCGGCGGAGCATCCGCTCACCGCGGTGATCCACACCGCGGGCACGGTCGACGACGCGACCGTCACCGCCCAGACCGCCGAGGGCGTCGACCGCGTGCTGCGGCCCAAGGCCGACGCGGCGTGGCACCTGCACGAGCTGGCGGGAGGCGTCGGCGCGTTCGTGCTCTTCTCGTCGCTCGCGGGCACGACCGGCGGTCCCGGGCAGGCGAACTACGCCGCCGCCAACACGTTCCTGGACGCGCTCGCGCACCATCGCCGCAGCCGGGGACTCGCCGCCGTGTCGCTGGCGTGGGGGCACTGGGCCGAGGCCAGCGGCCTCACCGGGCACCTCGGCGAGGCCGACCTCGCGCGCCTGCGCCGCGCCGGAATCACGCCCATGCCGACCGCGCAGGCGCTGGCCCTGTTCGACGCCGCGCTGGGCGGCGGGGACCCGCTGCTCATCCCGGCCAGGCTGGACCTGCGGGCCAAGCCGGTGGTCCGGGCCACGGCGGCGGGCGGCCCGGTCGCCGCGACCCGGCCCGCGCTGCTGGACCTGGTGCGGGCCCAGGTCGCGACGGTGCTCGGGCACCAGTCGGCGGCCGGGGTGGAGGTGACCAGGCCGTTCCGCGACCTCGGTTTCGACTCGCTGACCGCGCTGGAGCTGCGCAACCGGCTGGCGGCGGCCACCGGGCTGCGGCTGTCGCCGACGCTCGTGTTCGACTTCCCCACCCCGGAGGAGCTGGCCGAGCATCTGCGCGCGAAGCTCGCCGGAGACGAGCGGCAGGCCGCGGCCGTCACGGGCGCGGCGGTGCGGGACGAGCCGATCGCCGTGGTCGCGATGGGCTGCCGGTTCCCCGGCGACCTGCGCACCCCCGAGGACCTGTGGCGGTTCCTGGCCGGCGGCGGCGACGCGGTCACCGGGTTCCCCACCGACCGGGGCTGGGCGCTGGACGAGCTGTACGACCCGGACCCGGACCGTCCCGGCCGCACCTACGCGCGGGAGGGCGGTTTCCTGCACGACGCGGCCGAGTTCGATCCCGCGTTCTTCGGCATCTCGCCCCGCGAGGCGATCGCCACCGATCCGCAGCAGCGGCTGCTGCTGGAGACGGCATGGGAGACCATCGAGCGGGCCGGCATCGACCCGACCGCGCTGCGCGGCAGCCGCACCGGCGTGTTCGCCGGGGTGATCTTCCATGGTTACGGCGTGCACGGCGGCGCCGAGGAGGACGAGGGGCATCTGCTCACGGGCACGACGACGAGCGTCGCGTCCGGCCGCATCGCCTACACCCTCGGCCTGGAGGGGCCGGCGATCACCGTCGACACCGCGTGCTCGTCGTCGCTGGTCGCGATCCATCTCGCGTGCCGGGCGCTGCGCGACGGCGAATGCGATCTGACGCTCGCGGGCGGTGCCACGGTGATGGCCACGCCCGGCGGCTTCCTGGAGTTCAGCCGCCAGCGCGGCCTCGCGCCGGACGGCCGCTGCAAGCCGTTCGCCGCCGCGGCCGACGGCACCGGGTGGGGCGAGGGCGCCGGTCTCCTGCTCCTGGAACGCCTGTCCGACGCCCAGCGCAACGGTCACCCCGTGCTGGCGGTGATCAAGGGCAGCGCGGTCAACCAGGACGGCGCGTCCAACGGCCTCACCGCGCCGAACGGCCCGTCGCAGCAGCGCGTCATCCGCCAGGCCCTCGCCAACGCCGGTCTGTCGCCGTCCGACGTGGACGCGGTCGAGGCGCACGGCACCGGCACCACGCTCGGCGACCCCATCGAGGCGCAGGCGCTGCTGGCCACCTACGGGCAGGACCGCGACCGCCCGCTGTGGCTCGGGTCCGTCAAGTCCAACCTCGGTCACACGCAGGCGGCCGCCGGTGTGGCGGGCGTGATGAAGATGGTGCTCGCGCTGGGCCACGGCGTCCTGCCCAGGACCCTGCACGTCGACGAGCCCACCCCGCACGTCGACTGGACGGCCGGGGACGTCCGGCTGCTCACCGAGCCCGTCGAATGGCGGCAGAACGGGCACCCGCGACGGGCGGGCATCTCCTCCTTCGGCATCAGCGGCACCAACGCCCATCTGATCGTCGAGCAGCCGCCCGACGCGGTCCGCCCGGCCGGCCCGGCCCTTCCGGTTCCGCTGATGCTGTCCGCACGCACCCCCGCCGCGCTGCGCGGCCAGGCCGCCCTGCTGCACGGGCTGCTCGCGGACTCCGGGCGCGAGCCGGGCGAGGTGGCGCACGCCATGGCCACCACCCGCACCGCGTTCGAGCACCGCGCGCTGATCACCGGAGACGAGACGGCCGCCGCGCTCCGCGCGCTCGCCGACGGAGAACGCGCACCGGGCCTGCTCACCGCCGTCGCCGGCACCGGGCGCACCGCGTTCCTGTTCAGCGGCCAGGGCAGCCAGCGGCCCGGCATGGGGCGCGCGCTGCACGCCGCGTTCCCCGTCTTCGCCGACGCCCTGGACGAGGTGCTCGCCCACTTCGAGCCCCGGCTGCGCGAGATCATGTTCGGCGACTCGGGCCTGCTCCACCACACCGCCTACACGCAGCCCGCACTGTTCGCCTACGAGACCGCGCTGTTCCGGCTGCTGACCCACGCCGGGGTACGGCCCGATCTCCTGCTCGGCCACTCCATCGGCGAGATCGCCGCCGCGCACACCGCCGGCGTGCTGTCGCTGGCCGACGCCTGCACGCTGGTCGCCGCGCGCGGCAGGCTCATGCAGGCCGCGCCCGCCAACGGCGTCATGGTCTCGGTGGCTGCGGGCGAGGACGAGGTGCGCGCGATGCTCCCGGACGGCGGCGTCGTGATCGCGGCCGTCAACGGGCCGCGCGCCACGGTGATCTCCGGCGACGCCGAGCCGGTGCTCGCGCTCGCGCAGCGCTGGAAGGAGCAGGGGCGCAAGACCAAGCGGCTGCGGGTGCGGCACGCGTTCCACTCCCATCACCTCGACGAGATGCTCGCCGAGTTCCGGCGGGTCGCGCACGGCCTGGAATACCGCCCGCCCGCGCTGCCCGTGGTGTCCAACCTGACCGGGCAGGTCGGCGACCGGCTCACCGATCCCGAGTACTGGGTGGAGCACGCGCGCGGCACGGTGCGGTTCTTCGCCGGGGTGCGGGAACTGCGCGGCCAGGACGTCACCCGCTACGTCGAGATCGGCCCCGACGCCACGCTGGCCACGCTCGTCACCGACGGGCTCAGCGGCGACCCGGACGTGGTCGTGACCGCGCTGGCCCGGCGGGACAAGCCGGAGGTCGCCACGTTCCTCACCGGCCTGGCGGAGGCGCACTGCCATGGCATGGACGTCGACTGGGCGCGGCTGCTGCCCGCCGGGACACCGGTCGACCTGCCGACGTACCCGTTCCAGCGCAGGCACTTCTGGCTCACGCCCAGGCCGGGGACCGCACCGGGAACCGCGCCGGACGCGGCGGCGCACCCGCTGGCGGGCACGCCGGTCGAGCTGGCCGACCCGGCGGCCCGGTGGTTCGCGCACGAGATCGGCCCGGACCGGCCCGGATTCATCGGCGAGCACCGGCTCCTCGGCACCGCCGTCCTGCCCGCCGCGGGAATGGTCGAATGGGCACTCGCCGCAGCCCGCGCCGCCGGCGGCGACGAGGTCAGGACGCTGCGGCACATCACCTTCAACGAGTTCATGCCGTTCCCGGACGACCTGCCGGTGGCGGTGCAGGCGCGGGTCGGCCACGACGGTGTGCACTGCTACGGCCGCGCCGGGAACGGCTGGACCGAGTACGTCACGGCCGCCGCCATCGCCCCCGCGCCGCCCGGCGGCCCCGCTCACGCGCCGCGCGGCGGCGACGGCCCGCCGGAACCGGATGAGGGCATGACCCCGTTCGGCGAGGCGGATCTCGACCGGCTCTATGCGCGGCTGGACGAGATGGGCATCGGGTTCGGCCCCTCGTTCCGCAGCCTGCGCGCCCTGGCACGGTCGGGCGACGAGGCCGTCGGGGTGGTGGAGGTGGAGGCGGCGCGCCACCCCTACCTGCTGCACCCGGCCGTGCTGGACGGCTGCTGGCAGGTGATGGCCGCGTTCGGCGAGGAGGAGGTGCTGCGCTTCCCCACGGCCATCGACCGGGTCACCGCCTACGACCGGCTGCCCGGCCGGGTGCGGAGCCACGCCCGGCGGCGCGCGGACGGGCTGATGGACCTGTGGATCAGCTCCGAGACCGGCGAGCCGCTCGTGACGGTCGAGGGGATCCGGTTCCAGACCGTGCAGCGCGAGGTGCTGCGGAATCTCCTGGCGCCGCCGCTGCGGCGCTACGAGATCGAGTGGCGGCCGGTGACGCGTCCCGTCCGCGACGCCGACCCGGCGCCCGGCGCATGGGTGGTGGACGACGGCACGCTCGCCGCCGGCGACGTGCCGGACAGTCTCCCGGTCGGCGAAGGACCTCACGGGCTGGTGCTGCTGCCGTCCGGCGGCGACCTGGCGGACCGGGCGAAGCGTGATCTCGCGCTGCTGCAACGGTTCCTGCGCCTGCACGCGGCCGGCGGCCCCACCGTGGTGCTGTGCTCGACCGGCGACGACCCGGTGCGCGCCGCGCTGACGAGGGCGGTGGCGTTCGAGTACCCGGCGGTGCGGTGCGTCCAGGTGGAGCTGGACCGGGTCCTGCCGCTGCCCGCGCTGCTCGGCCCGGTGCTCGGCCTGCCCGGCTCCGGCCACCTGCGCGCACGGGACGGGCGCTGGCTCGAAGCGCGGCTGCGGGAGACCGCCCTGCCCGACGCCGCACCGCTCGCGCTCTCCGCCGACGCCACCTACCTGGTCACCGGCGGGTTCGGCGGCCTCGGCCTCGCCACGGCGACCTGGCTGGCCGATCGCGGCGCCCGCTCGCTGGTCCTCGCCGGCCGCACCGTCCGGGAGCATCCCGCGATCGACGCCTTGCGCGAGCGGGGCGTCCGCGTGGAAGCCGTGGCCGCCGACGTCGCCGACCGGGACGCGGTGGACCGGATCCTCGACCGGATCCACCGCGACCTGCCGCCGCTGCGCGGCCTCGTGCACGCCGCCGGGGTCACCGACGACGCGATCATCGAGGACGCCGACCCGGACCGGCTGGACGCGGTGCTGGCCGCCAAGGTCCTCGGCGCGCGGCACCTCCACGAGGCCACCGCCGGGACGGCGCTGGACTTCTTCGTCCTGTTCTCGGCGATGGCGTCGGTGATCGGCTCGGTCGGGCAGGTCGGATACCTCATCGGCAACTCCTACCTCGACTCGCTCGCCCGCACGCGGCACGACCAGGGGCTGCCCGCGCTCAGCGTCGGCTGGGGACCGTGGTCGGAGGCGGGCATGGCCCGGCGGGCCGGGCTGCTGGACCGGTTCGCCGAGTCGGGTTTCGGCGGGATCGGCAGCGCCGAGGGCGTGGCCGCGCTCGGCCGGTTGATGACCGCCGGCGTCCCGCACGCGGGCGTCGCCCGGATCGACTGGCGGCGCGCCCACGCGGCGAACGCGGGCGGCCTGCCCTACACGCTGCTGGCAGACCTCGCCCCCGCCGACACCGTCGAGCTGGCGCCCGTGCACCCGGAACGCGCCGAGGAGCTGACCCGGCTCGTGCTGGACGACCCGGACGCGGGCCGCGCCGCCGTGCTGGACGAGCTGTTCGACCGCGTCGCCGCGCTGCTCGGCCTGACCGCCGAGGACCGCGACGGCCTGCGGCCCTCGTTCGGGCAGGCCCGGCTCAACGAGCTGGGCCTCGACTCGCTGATGACCGTGCAGCTGCGCAACCGGCTCATCACCGACCTGTCCACCGACGTGCCGCCCGACCTGCTGCTCGGCGGCGGGAGCGCGCTGGAGGTGACCGACCTGATCTGCCAGCAGCTCGCCGTGCTCAGCGTCATCGCCGGCGACGACGACGCCGCGGGCGGCGACGAGGAACTGGAAGTGCTGACGCTGTGAACGGGGACACGATGGACGGTTCGACGACGACCACTCAGCCCGCGCTGCTGCTCGACCTGGCGCGCGCGGGAATCAAGATCAGGCTGGCCGAGGACGGCCGGCTGGCGGTCAGCGCGCCGAAGGGCAGGCTCTCCGCCGACCTGCGGGACCGGATCGGCCGGCACAAGGGCGAGCTCATCGCCTGGCTGGCCACCGCGACGCCCGATCCCGGCCAGGACGAGCTGCCGCGGGTGGAGCCGGACGAGGCCGCGCTGCACGAGCCGTTCCCGCCGTCGGACCTGCAGATCTCGTTCCTGGTGGGCAGCGGCGAAGGCGTGGAGTACCACGTCCGGCCGCACCAGTACATGGAGCTGGAGTTCCCCGACCTGGACCCGGACCGGTTCGCGGCGGCGCTCAACCGCTCGCTGCACCGGCAGCGCCGCAACATCGCCGTGGTGCGCGACGACATGACGCTGGAGACCGTCCGCGACCTCACGCCGCTGCGGGTGCCGGTGACCGACCTCCGCGACCGCGACCCGGACGGCGTGAACCAGGGCATCGAGGCCGTCCGGGCCGAGATGCTCGCCACCGAGCTGCCGCTGGACCGCTGGCCGTGGCTGGACGTCCGGATCACCCGGCACCCGGACGGCGCGCGCCTGCACTACCACAACAACAACTTCTTCAACGACGGCCCGGCGACCGGCAACCTGCTGGGCGGTGCCTTCCAGTACTACGAGCACCCCGATCAGGAGCTGCCGGAACCCCGGATCTCCTACCGCGACGCCGTGCTCGCGCTCGCCGACCTGGAGGAGTCGCCGCTCGGCCGCGCGTCGAAGGAGTACTGGTGCGGCCGCATGGCCGGCTGGCCGTCCGCGCCGGAGCTGCCGCTGATGTCCGGGGCGGACGCCCGGGAGCGGTCGCGGCTCGGGCGGCGCGAGTTCATGTTCCCGGCCGCGCGGTGGGCGGAGTTCAAACGGCGGGCCGCGAGCCGGGGACTGACCGCCACCAACGCGCTCTACGGGGCCTACGCCGAGGTCATCGCCTACTGGAGCGGGTCGCGGCACTTCCTGCTGAACAACATGATCACCCACCGGCTGCCGTTCCACCCCGACATCGGCGCGATCGCCGGCAACTTCGCCTCGCTCTACCCGCTGGAGGTGGACTGGCGCGGCGACCGCCCGTTCCACGAGCGGGTGCGGCTGCTGCAGGCGCGGGTGATGGCCGACGTGCAGCACGTGCACTGGAGCGGGGTGAAGGTGCTCCAGACGCTCAACCAGGTGCGCGGCACGCCCGGCCGGGCCAACTGCCCGTTCGTCATCGCGAGCGGGCTGTTCCTCGGGCAGGCCGAGAAGCCGGTGTTCGGCGTGCTGGAGACCCCGCAGGTGCTGCTGGACTGCGGGCTGTGGGAGGTCCGCGACGGCAGCCTGTGGGTGGTGTGGGACCTGTTCGCGGAGATGTTCCCCGACGGGCTGATCGAGGACATGCTGACCGGGTTCCAGGAGATCCTGTCCCGGCTCGCCGATGAGGACGCCGCGTGGGACCGCACCGCGTTCGACCTGCTGCCGGCCCGGCAGCGGGCCCAGCGGGAACGCCTCAACCGGCCCGCCGAGCCGCCACCGCCGCGGCTGCTGCACGACGCGCTGCCCGCGCAGGCGGCCGAGCGGCCCGGTCATGCCGCCGTGCTGTGCGGCGATACGGCCCTGTCCTACGCCGCGCTGCACGAGCGCGCCGAGCGGCTGGCCGAACTGCTGGCACGGGCCGGGGTGCGCGGCGGTGACCTCGTCGCCGTGGCGCTGCCCAAGGGCTGGCGGCAGGTGCCCGCCGTGTTCGGGACGCTCATGGCGGGCGCGGCTTACGTGCCGATCGACCCGTCCTGGCCCGCGGACCGGATCCGGCTGCTGCTGGAAGACACGGCCGCCGCCGCGGTGCTCACGGACGAGGAGACGCGGGAGGCGCTGCCGTCGTCCGGCGTGCCGCTGGTATGCGTCGACGGCGAGGACGCGGCACGACCCGCGGACCATGTGCCGAACGTCCGGCGGCGCCAGGAAGACCTCGCCTACGTCATCTACACGTCCGGTTCCACCGGCCGTCCCAAAGGCGCGGCACTCGACCACCGGGGACCGGTCAACACCATCACCGACATCAACCGCCGGTTCGCGGTCACCGCGGACGACGTGCTGTTCGGCGTCTCCTCGCTGTGCTTCGACCTTTCGGTCTACGACGTGTTCGGCGCGGCCGACGCGGGCGCGACCCTCGTGCTCCCCGACCAGGACGGTCCCGCCTCTCGTGGGGGGACGACCCCCCACACCCCCCGGAACAACCCTGAGGCCTGGCTCGACGCCGTCCGCGCGCACGGCGTCACGGTCTGGAATTCCGTGCCGGCGATCATGCAGTTGCTGGTGGAGGCCGCCGAGTCGGCGGGCCTGACGCTCCCGTCGCTGCGGACCGTGCTGCTCAGCGGCGACTGGATCCCGGTCGGCCTGCCCCGCCGGATCAGGGCCGTCGCGCCGAACGCGCGGGTGATCAGCCTCGGCGGCGCGACCGAGGCGTCGATCTGGTCCATCTGCTATCCGATCGACCACGACGACGCGGCCTGGACCAGCGTCCCCTACGGCACACCGCTGACCGGCCAGACCTGGCACGTGCTCGACGCGGCCGGCCGGGACGCGCCGACATGGTGCGCGGGCGAGCTGTACATCGGCGGCACCGGCCTCGCGCTCGGCTACCACGGCGACCCGGAGCGCACGGCCGCCGCGTTCGTCACCCACCCGCGCACCGGCGAACGCCTGTACCGGACCGGCGACCTCGGCCGGTACCTCCCCAGCGGCGACATCGAGTTCCTGGGGCGGGCCGACTTCCAGGTGAAGATCCAGGGGTTCCGGGTCGAGCCGGGCGAGATCGAGCACGCGCTGACCGCGCACCCGGCCGTCGGCCGGGCCGCCGTGGTCGCGCGCACCGCGGGCTCCGGCAAGCAGCTCGCCGCGTTCGCCGTGGCGGACGAGACGGTCACCGGCGAGGAGCTCACGGCCTTCCTGCAAGAGCGGCTGCCCTCCTACCTCGTTCCCAGCCACATCGCCGTGGTGGAGCGCCTGCCCCTGACCGCCAACGGAAAGCTCGACCGGCGCGCGCTGGAAGCGGTGAGCCCGGCGGCGGACGAGCAGCGGGCCGCGGGGCCCGCCGCGCCGGACACGCCGCTGGCGGCCGCGCTGGTCGCGATCTGGGAGGAGGTGCTCGGCACCGGCCCGATCGGCGTCCACGACGACTTCTTCGCGCTCGGCGGCCAGTCGTTCGCCGCGCTCCGCGTGGTCGGCCTCATCGCCCAGCGGCTCGGGCACACGACGTCCCTCGGCACGCTCCTGGAGCGCCGCACCGTGGCCCGCCTCGCCGAGCTGCTCGCGGACGACGACGCGTCGTGGTCGCCCCGGGTGCAGCTGCGCCGCCCCACAGGCGACAGCGACGAGCGGCCGCCGTGGTTCCTCGTCCACCCGGCGGGCGGGAACGTGCTGTGCTACCAGCGCCTCTCGACGCTGCTCGACCGGTCGTCGCACGCGTTCCAGGCGCCGGGCCCGGCCGCCGGCCGCAAGCCGATCGCGGACGCCGAGGAATTCGCCCGGCTCTACGTCGAGTCGCTGCGCGAGGTCCAGCCGCACGGCCCCTACCTGCTCGGCGGCTGGTCGTCCGGTGCGGTGCTCGCGTTCGCCATGGCGCGCCGGCTCGAAGCCGCGGGCGAGCGGGTCGACCGGCTGGTGCTGGTCGACGCGCCCGCGCCGGTCGCCCCCCGGCGGATCGAGGAGACCCAGGCGCTGCTGTGGTTCCTGGAGGACCTCGACATCGGCTTCGATCCGCGCCGCGCCGGGCCGGACGAGCTGCGGGCGCTCGCCGGGACGCCGGAACCCGACCGCCTGCGGCGCGCCCTGGACCTCGCGGCGGCGCAGGGCGCCCGGACCGGGGCCACGCTCGCCGACCAGGCGGCGCTCGCCGGCACCTACGCGGTGTTCCGCGGTGTCATCGGCGCCTGCAACGACTACCGCCCGGACACGATCCGCGCCGCCGTCACCGTGATCCGCGCCCGCGACGGGCAGGTCGGCGAGTTCGCCGAGCATCCCGCGGCCGGCCGCCCCGACTGGGGCTGGGCGGCGTCGACCACCGGGCCGGTGCGCACCGCGGTCGTGCCCGGCACCCATCACACGCTGCTCACCGAGGGCCGGGTCGAGGCCGTCGCCGAGTTGTTCAACCGCCCACGGCTGGAGGACGCCTGACATGGTCCAGGATCTGCTTTTCGAGCTGCACCGGCGCCGGATCAAGCTGCGCCTCGTCGACGGCCGCCTCGACGTGCTCGCACCGTCCGGCTCGCTCACCCCCGAGCTCCGCGACGAGCTGCGCCTGCGCCGCGAGGGCCTGGTGGAGCTGCTGCGCCGCACCGAGAACGGCGACGGGCCGGCGGAGATCGTGCCCGACCCGGCGCACCGGCACGAGCCGTTCCCGCTCACCGACATCCAGCACGCGTACTGGGTCGGCCGGCACACGGCGGTCGAGCTCGGCGGCGTGTCCACCCACTACTACGCCGAGTTCGAACGCGACGACCTCGACCTCGGCCGGCTCGCCGAGAGCCTCCGCAAGGTGATCGACCGGCACGACATGCTGCGGGTGATCGTCCAGCCCGACGGCATGCAGCGCATCCTGCCGGACGTCCCGGCCTACCAGATCCGGACCGCGGACCTGCGCGGGCTGCCCACGGCCGAGCAGGAGGCGGAGATCGAGCGGGTCCGCGGCGAGCTGGCTCACCAGGTGCTTCCCGCCGACCGGTGGCCGCTGTTCGAGATCCGCGCGTCCCGCCTCACCGGCCGCACCACGCGCCTGCACGTCAGCATCGACATGCTGATCATGGACGCGGTCGGGCTGTACCAGTTCTTCCACGACTGGCGGCGCTACTACGACGACCCCGGCTGGGATCCCGAGCCGCTCGTGCTGTCCTACCGCGACCACGTGCTGGCCGCGGAGGCGGAGCGCGACACCGCCCGCTACCGCCAGGCGGAGCGCTACTGGCTCGACCGGCTCGACACGCTGCCGCCCTCTCCCGCGCTGCCGCTCGCCGCGCAGCCGGGACGGTTACCGCGCTCGGAGTTCCACCGCCGCCGCGCCCGCCTGCCGAAGGACGAGTGGCGGGCGCTCAAGGGATTCGCCCGGGAACGCGGGTTCACCCCGTCCGCGGTGCTGATGACGGCGTTCGCGGACGTGCTGCGCCTGTGGTCCGCGCAGGCGGCGTTCACCCTGAACCTGACGCTGTTCAACCGTCCCACCACGCACGAGGAGATCGACCGCATCATCGGCGACTTCACCTCGCTGACCATGCTGGCCGTCGACACCGGCCCGGACGGCTCCTTCGCCGACCGCGTGCGGACGCTCCAGCAGCGGCTGATGCGCAACCTCGAGCATTCCTCGTTCAGCGGGGTGCGGGTGCTGCGGGAGCGGGCCCGGCGCACGGCGGGCGCGCCGGTCGCGGCGATGCCGGTGGTGTTCACCAGCGGCCTGGTGCTGGTGTCCGACGACGATGACGACGGCAGCATGCACTTCCTCGGCGAGGAGGTGCACAGCATCAGCCAGACCCCCCAGGTGTGGCTGGACCACCAGGTGATGACCGACCGCGGTGAGCTCGTGTTCAACTGGGACTGCGTCGACGCGCTGTTCCCGCCCGGCCTGCTGGACGACATGTTCGCGGCGTACCGGCACCTGCTCGGCCGGCTGTGCGCGGACCCCGCCGCCTGGGACGCCGCCGTCCCGCCGGTCGCGCCGCCGGACCGGCAGCTCGCCCAGCGCGCCGCCGTGAACGACACCGCCGCCGACATCCCGGCCCGCACGCTGTGCGGGCTGGTCGCGGACCAGGCGCGGCAGCGGCCGGACGAGACCGCGGTGATCGGCGCCGACGGCCGGCGCACCTACCGCGAGCTCACCGAGCAGGCGCACCGGCTGGCCCGCAGGCTGCGCGAGCTGGGCGCGACGTCGAACACGCTCGTCGGTGTCGTGCTGGACAAGGGCTGCGACCAGGTCGCCGCCGTGCTCGGCGTGACCGCGTCCGGGGCGGCCTACCTCCCGATCGATCCCGACTGGCCCGCCGCGCGCCGTGCCGAGCTGCTCGGCCAGGCGCGGGCGAGCATCGTCATCACCTCGCCGCGGCTGGCCGCAGAGGCGGCGTGGCCCGCCGGCACCCGGTTCGTCACCTGCACCGACCCCGAGGTGCTGGGCGCCGGCCCGGCCCCGCTCGCGGACGGCCCGGCGCCGGACGACCTCGCCTACGTGATCTTCACGTCCGGGTCCACGGGCACGCCCAAGGGCGTGATGATCGACCACCGCGGCGCGGCCAACACCGTCCAGGACATCAACCGCCGCTTCGAGGTGGGGCCGGGCGACCGGGTGCTCGCGCTGTCCGCGCTCAGCTTCGACCTGTCCGTCTACGACGTCTTCGGCGTGCTCGCGGCAGGTGGCGCGATCGTGCTGCCGGCGCCGTCCCGCACCCAGGACCCGAAGCACTGGACGGAACTCGTGGAACGGCACGGGGTCACGGTGTGGAACTCGGTGCCGGCGCTGATGCAGCTGTGGGTCGACGAGTGCGCCCGCACCGGCGCGTCGCCGGGCGCGAAGCTGCGGCTGGCGCTGCTCAGCGGCGACTGGATCCCGGTCGCCCTGCCGGACCAGGTGCGCTCCCTGTGCCCGGACACCGACGTGGTGAGCCTGGGCGGCGCGACGGAGGCGTCCATCTGGTCGGTGTGCTACCCGATCGGCGAGGTGCCCCCGGGATGGGCGAGCATTCCCTACGGCAAGCCGCTGGCCAACCAGACCCTGCACGTCTACGACGACCGGCTGGAGCCCTGCCCGGTGTGGACCACGGGCGAGATCTACATCGGCGGCACCGGGGTGGCGCTGGGCTACTGGGCGGACGAGGAACGCACCGCGGCGCGGTTCATCACGCATCCGGCCACCGGCGAACGGCTCTACCGCACCGGCGACCTCGGCCGCTACCTCCCCGGCGGCGACATCGAGTTCCTCGGCAGGCAGGACCACCAGGTCAAGCTGAACGGCTACCGCATCGAGCTGGGTGAGATCGCCGCGGCGCTGCGCCGGCACCCGGGGGTGGGCGAGGCGCTGGTCGCCGTCGACACCAACCCGGCCACCGGCCGGCGCCAGCTCGTCGCGCACGTCGTGCCCGCCGGCCGGGCGGACCTCGAACCGGGCGCGGTGCGGGAGAAGGCGGCCGAGCTGCTGCCCGACTACATGGTTCCCCAGCACTGCCTCATCGTCGAGCGGCTGCCGCTGACCGCCAACGGCAAGGTCGACCGGGCCGCGCTGCCGAGCCCGTGGGACGGCGTGACCGAGCGGGCACGCGTCGAACCGCGCGACGACCTGGAGCGGGCGCTGCACAAGATCTGGTGCGAGGCGCTGGAGCGGGACGACATCGGCGTGGAGGACAACTTCTTCGAGCTGGGCGGCGACTCGCTGCACGCCGTGCGCATCCTGGCGGCGCTGCGGGACGACCTCGGGGTGCTGCAGAGCGCCGAGGACGGCCTGAAGGACCTGTTCGAACGGCCCACCGTCGCCGGCCTCGCGGCGACGCTGCGCGCGAAGGACGGCTGACATCATGTGGGACGACGTGATCGTCGGCGCCGGATCGGCGGGCGCGGTCCTCGCCGCCCGGCTGTCGGAGGACCCGGCCCGGCGGGTGCTGCTCATCGAGGCCGGACCCGACCGCGCCGAGTCAGGCGACCTCGGCGACGAGGGCGCGCGGCCCGTGCTCGACGGCTCGAACTGGGACTACGAGGCGCGGGTCACCGATGACTCGGCGCGCCGCGCGCCCTACCGGGTCGGCAAGATCGTCGGCGGGTCGTCGGCGGTCAACGGCGCGATGGCGCTGCGCGGCCTGCCGGCCGACTTCGACGGCTGGGCGGCCGCGGGCAACCCGGAGTGGGCGTGGCGGGAGGTGCTGCCGCACTTCGTCCGGCTGGAGTCCGACGCGGACTTCAAGGACGAGCAGCACGGAACCACCGGTCCCGTGCCCGTGGAACGCCTGGCGCCCGCCAGGTTCAACGCCGTCGCCACGGCGTTCGAGCAGGGCTGCCGGGCGCTCGGCGTGCCGGAGTTGCCGGACCTCAACTCCGGGCGGGGCGCCGGGGTCGGGCGGCTGCCGACCAACTCCGCCGGCGGCCGCCGCATGTCCGCCGCCCGTACGCATCTCGACGCGGCCCGGCACCGTCCGAACCTCACGATCTGGCCGTGCTCCCTGGTACAGCGGGTGCTCCTGGCGCGGGGCCGCGCGACCGGGGTGCGGGTGCGTCGCGACGGCGACGTGACGGACGTGCCCGCGGGCCGCGTGACGCTGTGTGCGGGGGCGATCAACACGCCGCTGCTGCTTCAGCGCTCGGGCATCGGTGCGGCGGACCGGCTGGCGGCGCTGGACATCGAACCCGTCGTGGACCTGCCGGGCGTCGGTGAGAACCTCTCCGACCACGCCGCGATGACGTTCTGGGCGCTGCCGAAGCCGGGCCTGTGCGACCCGGACGCGCCGTGGCACTCGACGCTCGCCAGGGTCGCCGGCGAACGGGACCGACCCGCGCTCAACCTGTTCCTGGTGAACAACGTCGCCGCGAACGGGACGGCCGGCCACGGCACGGAGCTCCTCGCCCTGCTCGGCGGGCGGACCGCCATCGCGGTGTTCGCGATGCTGCTGAACCCGAGCTCCCGCGGCTCGGTGCGGCCGCGCTCGGCCGACCCCGGCGGCAAGCCGGAGATCGCGCTGCGGCTCGCGTCCACGCCGGACGACGTCGAGCACCTGGTCCACGGCACCCGCATGGCGTGGCGGCTGCTGCGGTCCGCGCCGCTCGCCGGGCTGCTGGACCGGATCGTGGTGTGGACCGACCGCATGGTCGGCGACGAGGACCTGGTGCGGAGCACGGTGCGCAGGTTCGTCGCCCCCACCTGGCACCCGGTCGGCACCGCCGCGATGGGCGCGGACTCCGACCCGGCGGCCGTGGTGGACCAGTACTGCCGCGTGCACGGAGTGCGGGACCTGCGGATCGCCGACGCGTCGGTGATGCCGTCGATCCCGAGCGCGCCGACCAATCTCACCTGCCTGATGATCGCCGAAAGGGTGGCCACATGGATGACGTGACGAACGACGCCGGGCGCTGGGGGGTCCGGTGGACGCCGGCGCCCTCGGCCCGGCTGCGGCTGTTCTGCCTCCCGCACGCGGGCGGCGGCGCGGCGGTGTACCGGCAATGGGCCCGGGACCTCGCCCCGGACATCGAGGTCGTCGCGATCCGGTTACCCGGTCGCGAGGCGCGGTTCGGCGAGCCCGCCTACCACTCGATGACCGAGCTCGTGCCCGCCCTGGTGCACGGGCTGAGCCCGTGGCTGGACAAGCCGCACGCGTGGTACGGCCACAGCATGGGCGCGCTGATCGCCTTCGAGGTGTGCCGCGAGCTGCGGCGGCTGCGGTTCCCGCCGCCGGAACGGCTGCTCGTGTCCGGGCACGCGGCGCCGCACCTGCCGCTGCGCAGGCCGCCGGTGCACGAGGCGCCGACGGACGAGCTGGTGCGGCGGCTGCAGCAGCTCAGCGACGCGCCGGTGGAGGTGCTCTCGGACCCGGCGGTGATCGCCGCGCTGCTGCCCACGCTGCGGGCCGACTTCGCCGTGTTCGAGACCTACCGGCACACCGACGAACCGCCGCTGGAGCACCCGATCACGGTCTTCACCGGCGACCGGGACGAGTTCGCCACCGCGGCGGAACTGGCCGCGTGGCAGAGGCACACGGCCGCGGCCTGGGCCCACCACGTCCTCCAGGGCGACCACTTCTTCCCGCACCGCGAGCGGGCCCGCTTCCTGCGCGTCCTCACCAGCGAACTGCACCCGGCGAACGGAGGTGTTCTCGATGGGCAACCACATTGAGGTGATCATCGATGGGAAGCCCGCCGCCATCGAGCTGGAAGGCGGGCCACCCGACATCACCCCTCCGACCCAGCGGATCTACGTGCACGGCAACAAGATCAAGTTGCTGTACCGGGCCGGCTACGAGCACTTCGAGCAGGTCGGCGAGCCGGAGTCGAGGGTGTTCCGGTGGGCCATGCGGACGGCGATCGCCGAATGAGCCGGACCGGACAGAGTGACCGACAACCGCCACTGAACAACGGAGCCGTCATGGGACAAGTCAACCCCGTCGAGCACCAGGAGCCGCTCTGGGTGAGCCCGCCACCGCCGGAGCAGCTGAGGCAGCTGGACTTCCTGCTCGGCTCGATCGAGTGCATCGGCGAACCGCAGGCGCCGGAGGTCTCCGAATCGGGCGAGCCGATCGTGCTGCTCACCGATGCCGCCCCCACGCTCGCGGGCCACTTCCTGCAGATGGACGTGGTGTGGCCGGGCACGCTCGCCGGGCGGTGGCTGTTCGGCTGGAACCCGGTGGACGCGAACTTCATCTCCTACTACATCGCCGACTCCGGCAGCCACGGCTCGGCCACCAGCCCTGGCTGGGAGGACGGCAGGCTCACGTTCACCGGCGGCTACACGATCGCCGTCGAGAACACCCACCCCGTGATGCGGGACGTGTTCATCCCCATCGACGACGACCACTTCGTGATCGAGGAGTCCGCCGAGGTCGACGGGCAGTGGATCCCGCTCGTCACCTTCTCCTGCACCCGCACCCGGCGGTTCGACGGAGATCTCCCGTGACCGGGCGCACCTGCGTGGACGTCGTGGTGATCGGCGGCGGCCAGTCGGGGCTGGCCGTCGGCCGGCGGCTGCGGGAGACGGGCCGGTCGTTCGTGATCCTCGACGCGCACGACGAGGTGGGCGGCGCGTGGCGGGCGCGGTGGACCTCGCTGCGGCTGTTCACCGAGGCCCGGTTCACCGAGCTGCCCGGCATGCCGTTCCCCGGCGACCCGAAGGCGTATCCGAGCAAGGACGACATGGCCGACTACCTCGTGCGGTACGCGGAGCGGTTCGAACTGCCCGTGCGGCTCGGCACGACCGCCGACCAGGTGAAGCGCAACGACGGCGGCTACCTGGTGGCCACCAACCGCGGCGAGTTCGAGGCCCGCGACATCGTGGTGGCCACCGGCGGCACCCCCCGGACCCCGGAGTTCGCGAGCGACCTCGACCCCGGCATCCGCCAGCTGCACTCCAGCCGCTACCGCGACCCGTCGCAGCTGGCGGACGGCCCGGTGCTGCTGGTGGGCGCCGGCAACAGCGGCTCGGAGATCGCGCTGGACATGACCGGCCGCACGACCTATCTCTCCGGCCGCGACGTCGGGCGGTCGCCGCTGATCAACGGGCCGTTCTTCTGGTGGCTCGTGCACCGCCGGTTCACCGTGGACACCGTGGCCGGCAGGCGGATCCGCAAGAAGCTGCTCAGCGGCGCCACGCCGCTGGTCCGGGTCCGCCCGAAGCAGCTCGAAGCGGCCGGGGTGCGGCGGGTCGGCCGGACCACCGGCGTGACCGACGGCAGGCCGGTGGTCGACGGCGAACCGCTCGACGTCGCGAACGTGCTGTGGTGCACGGGTTTCCATCTCGACTTCAGCTGGATCGACGTGCCGGTGTTCGACTCCGCGGGATGGCCGGTGCACTACCGCGGCACGGTGGCCGACGCGCCGGGCCTGTACTTCATGGGGCTGCCGTTCCAGTACACCATCACCTCGGGTGTCGTCGGCGGCGTCGGCCGGGACGCCGAGCACATCGTCGAGCACCTGATGGCGCGGAACTGAAATCACGCGGCCGCGCACGCGCGCGGGCCGCGGCAGGCGCACCGGCGGGGTGGCTCAGGCGCCACTCCGCCGGTGCGCCTATGCCGGGTCGGCCGACGGAAGGTCGCTGCGCCTGCTCAGCCCGAGCTTGCGGTAGATGCGCGTCAGGTGCTGTTCCACGGTGCTCACCGTGACGTGCAGCGTCGCCGCGATCTGCCGGTTCGTGTACCCCTCCGCCGCGAGCGCCGCGACCTTCCGCTCGGCGAAACTCAGCCGCGCGAACGAGTCCGGCGCGGGCACCGGGCGGCCGGCGTCCGCGCCGCCGGGTGCCGCCGACAGCGACGTGGCGAGGGCCTCCGCGCCGCACTCCCGGGCGAGCCGGCCCGCCCGCCGCGCCATGGCGCGGGCCTGGGCGTGCTCCCCCGTCGCCGCGTGGGCCTCGCTCAGGTCGGCGAGGGTGTGGGCCAGGTCCAGCCGCGCGCCGAGCGCGCTGAACTCCTCCATCGCGTCGCGGAGTATCGCCTGGCGCTTTGCGGGGTCGTCCTCCACGGCCGCCATCGCGCGCAGCGTCACCGCACGCGCGTGGGCGTCGCCGCCGGAAAGCTGGTTCCACTGATCCCGCGCGTGCTCGCGTGCCGTCTCGGCCCTGCCCAGCCGCCTGTACGCCTCGGCCAGGTCGGTGCGCCACGGGATGAGCGCGGGCAGGTCGACGCCCCAGCGCCCCATGATCTGGCCGCAGGACCGGAAGTCGCTCAGCGCCGCGTACAGGTCACCCGTGGCCAGGTGGTACCTGCCGCGCGCCCACAGGTACAGCAGGGCGAAGGGGGTGCGGAACGTCGCTCTCGGCACCGGAGTCCGCAGGAGTTCCGCCGCCTCCTTGTAGCGGCCCTGTTCGGTCGTCACCAGCACCGCGGTTCCGAGCGGCAGGCCGATGGCGGCGCTCCAGCTCCGCGCCGGCAGCAACTCCAGCGCCTGCTCGGCGCCGTGGCGCGCGGCCCGGAGATCACCGCCGCGCAGGAGCACCAGGGCGTGCACCACGTGCAGGAACGCCTGCCAGGTCCGGCTGCCGCGGCTCTGCGCCTGCTCCAGGACCTCGGTGCACCAGCCGCCCGCCCGGTCCAGCCGTCCCGCGTGCACCAGGGCGCCGAGCGCGGCGGCGACCGGCGCGAGCGACGCCCCGTCGAGCCGGAAGGCCTGGAGGATCTGCTGGGCCCACACCACGGCCTCGTCGGCACCGTCGCCGCACACCAGGGGCGAGCGCGGGACGAGGTGCGCCAGGCCGTGGCCGGACGCCGGGACTATCTCCTCGGGCGGCGCCATGGCCAGCAGTTCCAGGTACACGCAGCACAGCCACACCGGCGGCGGCCGATCCTGCCCGTTGACCTTCGCGGCGAAGTGCGCCACCTCGTGGATGACGGCCATCGCATCGTCGCTGTGGCCGTGCCACAGCAGGTAGGTGACGGGCTCCATCGCCTGCCTGCCGGTGAGCAGCCCGTCCCGCACCGCGGCGACCAGCGCCGGAAGGTGGCGCGTGACGCCCACCGGATCCAGCTGCCATTCCGCGCGGGCCAGCAGGGCCCTGATGACGGCCTGCTCCTGCGGGGCGCGGGCCCGGTCGAGGGCGAGCTTCAGGTAGCCGGCCGCGCGGGCGGGCCGGGCGTCGACCAGGGCCTGCTCGCCCGCGTCGGCGAGCACCGTGGTGACCCACGGGCGGTGCAGGTCCGCGCCCGCCGCGAACTGGTCGGCCACCACCGCCGCCGGCGCCCCGTCCTTGTGCAGCAGGTCCGCCGCCCGGCCACGCATGCGGGCGCTCAGCTCGGCGGGCATGTCGTCGAGCACGGCGGCGCGTGCCGTGTCGCTGCGGAACCGCCCGGACCGCAGCAGCCCCGCCGCGCCCAGCACGGTCACGGCGTCCCGCACCGTGGTGGACGGGAAGTCCAGCATCTCGCCGAGCAGCGTGTGCGACGCTTCCGGCGGCAGGACGGCGCAGCCCTGCGCCACCGCGTGCACCGCGGGGCCGCCCCGCCGCACGCAGGTGATGACGGCGCGTTGAAAGGTGTTCCCGCCGCCCGCCCGATGGTCCTCCAGCAGGGCGCGCACCAGCGCGGGGTTCCCGCCCGCGTCCCGGCGCAGCCCGGCCTGTATCCGGGACGCCTCGTCCTCGCCGATCTCCTCGACCGCCATGCACCGCACGGCGGAACCGGATAAAGGCTTCAGCGTCAGCAGTTCCGCGTGGGGCACGCGCAGCAGTTCGCTGCGGAATTCCGGCCACCACGCGCCGGTACATTCGGTGAACACCAGCACGACGCGCGTGTCCTGCATCCGGCGCACGAAGTACATCAGCCAGCGCAACGATTGGGCGTCGGCCAGGTGCGCGTCATCGACCCCCACGACGATGGGCCGGCCGGGCCGCTGCGTGCAGAGCACATGCCACAGTGCCGTCTTCAACTCCGCGAACTGGGCGGCCCCGTACTCCGGCGGTTCCTCGTCCATGGCGTTCGCGATCCGCGCGGACATCCGTTCGGCGCTCTTCGGCGGCAGGTCGCAGTCGCGCACCAGCTGGTCGAGGACCGCCATCGGTACGTCCTGCTCGGTCGGCGCGCAGACCGCCCCGAGATGCACCGCGCCGCGTGCGGCGGCCCGCCGCGTGAACTCCGCCAGCAACGCGGTCCTGCCGAGGCCCGGGGCCCCGCTGACGAGCACGGCCCGACCGGTGCCGTTCACGCATTCGTCCAGAAAGGCTAGTTCCGTATCTCGCTCGACCAGGCTCACTGAGATCCCCCAGATCCCCTCGCTCCGGTTCACTTGGTCAGGGTCCAAATCCACCGTCCTACAGATGATGCGAAATATCTAACGGCGTTCCCTGTAATTCCGACATGTCAGGTATGGAATCCCGATATATTTTCCGGCACGCCAGCCGGAGCGCCCTGGTGGCGCGCCACGAACCGCCATTGTCCGCTCGCAGACAGTGGCTGTCCGCTTGTGGACTACAACTGCGGACAACCCCGGCAAGGGACTCATAGTGATCATTGAACCTGATCCAGCCAACGCGACTTCACGCGTTTAATTCCGCTAACAGATGCAACTATCAGGGCTATTCGCGAAAAATACGCTCAGCAGTTCACGTTTGACGGAAAGTGAACGGCCCGCCGGACGGACGCGCACGTCCCGCAGCCCCGCTAGGGGTTTTTCTGGGGTACTGACATCCGCCGCCGCGTCTTAGTCTTTCAACCTCAGACGGCAATCCCGTCCGAAGACCGGGGAAGAAATCAGCACAGGCCGCACCGCAGGGGGCCCGAACCGACCTGCCCGATACCTGCATGGGGGAAGGTATGAAATACGAGTTACTCGGACCGTTACGCCTCGTCAACGAGAACGGGACGTCCTCGATCAGCGCCATCAAGATCGAGACGCTGTTGCGGGTGCTGCTGATCCGGTCGGGCCAGGTGGTCACGACCGGCCAGCTGATCACCGAGATCTGGCGGGAGGACATGCCGCGCCGCGCCATCGCCGGCCTGCACGTCTACGTGTCCAAGCTGCGCAAGTTCGTCCGCGGCTCGGACAGCGCCATCGTCACCCACCCGGCGGGCTACCAGCTGCGGACCGGCTCCGACCAGATCGACGCGCACACCTTCCGTGAACACATCCGCCAAGGGCGCGGCCATGCCCGCGACCGGCGGCCGGAGGCCGCGGCCGAGTCGTTCAACGCCGCCCTGTCGCTGGTCCGCGGCCCGATCGGCCACAGCTTCCACAACGGGCCCATCGTGCAGGGCTTCGCCACCTGGGCCGAGGAGGCCCAGCTGGAGTGCACCGAGATGCTGCTCGACGCGAAGCTGGCGCTCGGTCTGCACCGGGAGGTCATCAGCGACCTGTACTCGCTCATGTCCGCCCACCCGTTCCGCGAGGTCTTCTACCAGCAGCTCATGCTCGCCCTCTACCGGTCGGACCAGCAGGCCAGCGCCCTGGAGGTCTACCGGACGGCACGGCACGTGCTCGCCAACGAGCTGGGCATCGAGCCCTGCCACACGCTGCAGGGCCTGTACCAGGCGATCCTGAAGGGTGACCGCCGCCTGGAGGAGCGCACGCGGCATACCGCCGACACCCGTCGCCCAGAGCCGCGCGGCCCGGCGCTGACGGCTCCCCCGCACACCAGTAGACGCGCACTAGGGCGCGGAAGTGAAATCCCAGGCCATTCACCCATGAAGGGCCCCCTTGCCGCACTCCCCCGCGCGCACTCCATGCCCTGACCGGCACCATCCTCGATCAAATCGCTAATGCAGACCTTCCAGCTCATCCGATTCTCTGGTATTTCCACCCGTCAGACCACGCCGATCCACTCAAGCCCGTAGGAGCTCCTCGGCATAGCCGTCGACCGAATAATTGCAACAGATGCGGAACCATTCGTGCGGCGGGCGGCCGCTGTTGGATAGCGGCTACCGGAATACGAACTTGACTCACTTCGGCCCGGTTACCGCGAAGTTCACGTCGTGGCGGCTGTTCTCGCGGACTCCCGAGAGCGCGGAGCTCAGCTGCCGACGATGGGGCTGCGGCGTTCGAGGAGCAGGACGTCGCGCCAGCGGCCATGGTGGCGGCCGATCCTCTCGCGGGTGCCAACGGTCCGGAATCCCGCCCGGGTGTGGAGATGGAGGCTGGCGGCGTTGTCGGGGAAGATGCCGGACTGGATGGTCCAGATGCCGGCGCTCTCGGTGGAGTCGATGAAGGCGCGGAGCAGGGCCGAGGCGATGCCGCGGCCGTGGTGGGCGGGGTGGACGTAGACGCTGTGCTCGACGACGCCGGCGTACACGCACCGGCCGGAGACCGCCGTGGCGGCGATCCACCCCAGCACCGTTCCGGTCGCCGCGTCGGTCGCGACGTGCCGGTGCCCGGGCAGCCTGCCCCGGTCGAACACCTCCCAGGTCGGGGCCGTGGTCTCGAAGCTGGCGTCGCCGGTGTCGAGCCCTGACTGATAGATCGCCAGCACGTCGGCGGCGTCACCGGCCCGCATGGGGCGGATGAGGATGCCGGACGGGGACGCAGGCTCGGCGGCCCGCCCGACCGCCGACTGCAATCCTGGCGTGGCCTGGTGGTGGGCGTCGTCGGTGGCGGTGTCGGCGGGGTCGGTGTCGTCCATCAGGTATCTCCCTCGGGCGGGCGGCTCGGGGCGGCGGGCGCGGGGCGTCCCATGACGATGTCGGCGGCGGTCGGGAAGCACTCCACACAGGCGGCGTTGATCCGGTAGAGGCGGGCGGTGCCGCGCCGGTCGGCCAGCACGAACCGCACCTCGGCCAGCATCTTCAGATGCGCCGACACCGTCGACTGCCCGACCTGGACCGCCTCGACGATCTCGCCGACGCTCATCGGCCGCCCCCGCCGTGCCAGCAGCGACACGATCTGGACACGGGTCGGGTCGGCCAGCGCCCTGAACCAGGACGCGTACCCGGCGGCGGCCGCCCGGTCCAGCGGCCCCTTCTCCTCGTTCATCGTTAATCGACGATAGACGATGAAGCGGGTCGCGCGGAAATCGCTCTGTGGCGGGACAGGCGTCCTATATCCGCTCGTGGTGTGGGGGTGATTCACCCGGCACACCCGAATCCTTGGTGCTCGTCCGCTCGTCCGAGGCGGCGCCCGGCGGGCCCTCGCTGAATCGGAGCCGGGCATGGGCCCTGCGGAGCGGTCCCGGCGCCCACCAGTTCCATTCGCCGAGCAAGGTCATCGTCGCGGGCACGAGGAAGCAGCGCACCAGGGTCGCGTCGACCGCGACGGCGACCGCCAGCGCGACGCCGAGTTCCTTGGTGCCGAGCAGCTGCCCGGTCGCGAAGCCGCCGAACACGATGATCATCAAGAGCGCGGCGGAGGTGATGATGCGCGCGGTCCGCTGCAGGCCCCGCTCGACCGCGAGGTCGTTGGGCACCCCGCCGTCGTGCAGCTCCTTGATCCGGGCCAGCAGGAACACCTCGTAGTCCATCGACAGCCCGAAGGCGAAGGTGAACACCAGGAGCGGCACCCAGACCTCGATCCCCCCGGGGGAGGCGAAACCCAGCAGGCTTTCGCCGTGGCCGTCCTGGAACACCCAGACGAGCACCCCGAACGAGGCTCCCAGCGACAGCGTGTTCATCAGGAGAGCCTTGGCGGGAACGAGGAGCGATCCGGTCATCGCGAACAGCAGGAGGAACATCGCGACCACGATCCAGGCGGCCGCCCATGGCAGCGCCCGCCGGATCTCATTCATGTGGTCGTCGAGGATGGCGGCGCTCCCCGTGACCTGATTCGGGAAGCCGGGGCTCTCGGCGCGTAGCGTCCGCACCAGCTCGCGTGCGGCGGAGCCCTGGGGTTCGCCCGTCGCGTGTACTTCGATCAGCGACCAGCCCGTTGACAGCGGCTTTGGAGGATTCACCCGCATCACACCCGGCTTGGACGCCATGGACGCGGCGTACGGCGCGGCCTCCGGTGCCGGTGCTCCGGCGACGATGAGGATCGGGTCCTGGGTCTGGCCTGGGAACCGCTGGGCGACGGTCTCCTCATACCGGCGGGGGCCGGCCTCCGAGGGCAGCGCGCCCACCTGCGAGAGCCGGGGCTCGGCGTCGAGGAAGGGCAGCGCCGCGAGCGACAGGACGGCGGCGACTGCGACCAGGGTGAACACCGGCCGCCGCCGGGTGGCCCGGGCCAGCCGGGCGAACAGCCCGTCCTCGGCCACCGTCGCCCTCGGCGTGACGCGTCTCCCGGCCAGCCCGAGCAGAGCGGGGATCAGGGTGAGCGATGCGATCAGGGCGATGAGGACGACCGACAGCGCCGCCGCTCCCAGCGCCCGGTAGACGGGGAGGTCGAACACGAACAGGCTCGCCACCGCCGCGCAGACCGTCACGGCCGACCACGCCAGCGTGCGTCCCGCGGTGGCCATCATGCGGCCGACCGCGTCCTCCGCGGCCAGGCCCGCGCCCCGCTCCTCCCGGTAGCGGTTGACCAGCAGCAGGGCGTAGTCGATGCAGATTCCCAGCCCAACGACGGTCGTCACGGACGCTGAGTCCGGATCCAGATCCATGACGAGGGAGAAGCCGTACAGGGCCGCGAGCCCGCCGGCGATCGAGCCGACGGCCGCGAGGATCGGCAGGCCGGCGGCGAACAGCCCGCCGAAGACGAACACCATGACGAGCAGCGTCAGCGGCAGGGCCACCGCCTCGCCGTGTTCGATGTCCCGGCGGGACTGCTCGGCGAGGGCGCGCCGTTCGAGTTCGGCGCCGCCCAGGTGCACCGCCGCGCCGGTGCCGCCGAGTTCGCCGAGCCGCTCGGCCACCGCGTCGGTCGTGGCGCGCTCGTCCTCCTCCGGCAGCCCCTTGGCGAGGTCGACGTGGATGAGCAGCGCATGCCCGTCCGGCGCGATCAGGCTCCTGTCGCGCGCGCCGTAGGGCTCGCTGACCTGCGCCACATGCGGCGTCCGCCGCAGGTCTTCGGCGGCACGGTGAACGGACCGCTCGACGGCCGGGTCGGTGACCGGACGTCCGGCCAGCACGGCGCTGACCCGGGACCCGTGCGCCCTGACCTCCTCGATCAGAGCGGCGCCGGCTACCGACTCCATGTGCTCGCCGCCGTACTCGGTGGTGAATCGGTCGAAGACCCGGTAACCGATCGTGAACAGTACGACGGTCGCGACGAGCCAGGTCAGCGCGACCATGCGCCGATGCCGGAAACAGACACGTCCGAGTCGTTCGAGCACCCGACTCCCCCGGTCATTTCTCTACCGTGCGACGTCCATCGGAGTGGTGACGGATATTGCCTCAAGATGATCAAGTAATACCTTATTTGACAATATTCGCAAGGTCGCCGTAGTGCAATGCTAGGCCGCGGCATGGCACGCGGTCCAGCGTGGCCCCAGCAGACGAAATGTCGCACTTGGCGGGAATTGTTCTCGGGTTGCGTCTCCATGCCGGCCACCCGCCGGTCACTGTCCGGGGAGTTTCCTGTGGCCCCTCGCGCACGCCGCCTGGCGCCGTCGAGCGTGCCGTCCCTCAGCGCTTTCATGGCGCTCCTGGACGTCACCGTGGTCACCGCCGCGGTCCCCTCCATCGCCGCCGATCTGTCCGCCGGGCCGGCCTGCACGACGCCCTCACCGCCGGGGCGCTCGTCCTGGCGGCCGGGGCCGCGGTGACGGTGGCGCTGCAGCCACGACCGCGCGGCGTGGTGGCGCCGAATCCCGGCGGCGCTCCGGCCGGCGTCGGCCGGAAATCCACCGGATAATCCACAATGAGCGGAATTCATGATTTTCCATGACGCGGTGATGAGACTAATTCGGAAAATGCGGGTTCGATCGTTGTCAAGTTTCCTTGATGTCAAGGAATCATGTCGACACGAGTGCCGATATATCTCTCATATGTGCACGGCCGATATTTTTACACTTGTCATCGAGCGGGGCGCAAAGCCCTGACGAATCCATGCTCTGGGGTTGGCCGATGACGTCATTTCCGACGACCGTGCACCAGGCGAGCGATCTGGTCGAGGCCGCCCGTGTCCTCGCCGAACGCGACCCGGGCCGCACCGCTTTCGAATACGTCCCCGACGGCCGTACCGTCACCGACCGCCTCACCCGGGCCGAACTGGACCTTCGCGCCCGCGCCGTGGCGGCCGCGCTACAGGCGGCCGGACTCGCCCCGGGCGACCGGGCGCTCCTGCTCTGCGGGCCCGGGCCCGAGTTCGTGGCGGGCTTCTACGGCTGCCTGTACGCCGGGGTGTGCGCGGTGCCCTGCCCGCCGCCACGGTCGGCGGCCCGCCGTGGCCGGGCGGCGTCGGTGGCCGCCGACGCGCGCGTCGCCGCCGTCCTGACCACCCGCTCCGTCCAGCAGGTGCTGGACCGGTCGGGCGCCGGGACCCCCGTGCTGGACGTCCCCGCCCTGCTCATCGAGGACGCCGCCGAGAGCGAGTCGTGGCGGCCGGGCCCCGTCCGGCCGGGCACCCCGGCGTTCATCCAGTACACGTCCGGCTCCACCGGCGCGCCCAAGGGAGTCGTGATCACTCACGAGAACCTGGTCGCCAACATCGGGATGATCTACCGCGCGACATGGTGGGACGTCCGGGACGTGCGGCCCGGTTCGGTGTCCTGGCTGCCCGTGCACCACGACATGGGGCTGGTCGGCTGCCTGCTGGCGCCCCTGTTCTGCGGCGGCACCTCGACCCTGCTGCCGCCCGAGGCGTTCCTCCAGGACCCGGCCTGCTGGCTCCGGCTGATCGGCCGGTCCGGGACGCTCGTCGCCAACGCCGCGCCGAACTTCGCGCTCGACCTGTGCGTGGACCGCGTCCGCGTGGACGAGCTCGCGGACCTGCGGCTCGACCGCTGGCATGCGCTGATCTGCGGAGCCGAGCCGCTGCGTGCCGCGTCCGTGGACCGGTTCGTCCGGCATCTGCGGCCGCTGGGCCTGCGGCCTGAGACGCTGCGCCCCGCCTACGGCCTGGCGGAGGCGACGTTGCTGGTCACGATCGGACAGGGCCCGCGGACGCTGCGGGCCGAGGTGGCCGCGCTCGAACGGGGACGGCTGGTCACCGAGCCCGCCGGCCGCGGCGTGGACCTCGTCTCCTGTGGCGCTCCGGCCGCCGGATGTCACCTCGCCGTCGTCGACCCGGAGACCGGCGATCCGCGCCCGGACGGCACGGAAGGCGAGATCTGGGTGAGCGGACGGCACGTCACGCGCGGCTACTGGGGCGACGGCCCCGACCCTCACACCACCTTGAACGGCGACCGGGAACAGCGCTCCTGGCTGCGCACCGGCGACCTCGGGATCCTCCGCGACGGTGTCCTGTACGTGACCGGCCGCAGCAAGGACCTGATCATCCTGGACGGCCGCAACCTGCACCCGCACGACATCGAGGTGGCCGCCGAACGGGACGCCCCCGCGGCCCGTCCCGGGCTCAGCGCCGCGTTCTCGGTGCCCGTGGACGGGGTGGAGCGGCTCGTGGTCGTCCGCGCGCTCGACCCGCGGATCAGGGCGGCCGACACCGCGGCGCTGATCGAGATCGCCGAGCGCGTCCGCCGGTCGGTGATCGCAGAGCACGACGTGGAGCCGCACGCGGTGCTGCTCGTCCGCGCCGCCGAGATCAAGCTGACCACCAGCGGGAAGGTCCGGAGGCAGGAGATCCGGAGCCGCTACCTGGCCGGCGAGTTGCGGGTGGTGCACGGCTGCGGCGCGGCGGCGGAGACCTGCGGGGACCGGTCACCCGATCGGGGAACGCCGCTCGACCTGCTAGACCTGCCCGACCTGCCCGCCGGCGCCCGCGCCGGAGCGGTGGAGGCGTGGCTGCGCGAGCGCGCCGCCGCGCTGGCGCGCACCGAGGCCCGGGAGATCGATCCGGACCGCCCGCTGCCCGCCTGCGGGCTGGACTCGCGGCGTATCGCTCGGCTGCGCGCGGAGATCCTGGACGGCACCGGAGTCGCCGTTCCGGCCGCCGCCGACAGCCTGCGGGCACTGGTGGACGCCGTCGTCGCCGGGCTCGACCGGCCGCCCGCCGAGAAGGGCACCGCCCGCCGGCTCGTCCCGGCGCAGGCCGAGGTGCGGGCCGGGGCCCCGGCCGAGCGGCACGAGCCGTTCCCGCTCACCGACCTCCAGCACGCCTACCTCGTGGGCCGGAGCACCGGGCGGGAGTACGGCGGGGTCGCCGCGCACGCCTACCTTGAGATCGACGTCGGAGACCTCGACCTGGCGCGGTGCGAGGCGGCCTGGCGGAGGATCGTCTCCCGGCACGACATGCTGCGCGCCGTGGTGACCGCGGACGGCCGTCAGCAGGTTCCCGACCCGCCGCCGCCGTCGTCCGGTGCCTTCGAGCGGTTCGATCTGCGCGGGGTCCCGGCGGAGGACGTCAGGGCCGCGCTGGACCACGAGGTGCCCTCCCCGTACGAGGGGCCGATGCACCGGATCGCGGTCAGCCGCACGCCGGACGGTCACGTCCGGCTGCACCTGAGCATCGACCTGCTGGTCGCCGACCTGTGGAGCCTGTACGTACTGTCGCGCGAGTGGCGGCTCCTCTACGAGGATCCCGGTGCAGACCTGCCCGAGCCGGGCCTCGCCTTCCGGGACTGGGCGGTCGCCGACCGCACTCCCGATCCCGAGGACGTCCGCTACTGGCGGGATCGCGTACCGGATCTCCCACCGGCGCCGCAACTGCCCGTCCTGCCGTGGCGGCCTGGGAACCCGGCCCGGTTCGCCCGCCGGAGACACGACCTCGGCCCGGCGGCGTGGACGCGGCTGGTGGAGTTCGCGCGGGCCCACGGGGTGACGCCGTCGGCGGCCCTCCTGGCCGCATACTGCACCGTGCTCGGCGCCTGGAGCCGGACGTCGCGGCTCACCGTCAACGTCACGCTGTTCAACCGCCCGGACGCGCATCCGCAGATCATGGACGTCGTCGGCGACTTCACGTCCGTGAACCCGCTCGAAGTCGACTGCGCCGCAGCGGAGCGCTTCGCCGATCATGCCCTGACCGTCCAGCGACGGCTGTGGCAGGACCTGGAGCATTCGTCGTATTCCGGTCTTCAGGTGATGCGGGATCTGGCCCGCCGGGACGGTGCGCCCGGCGGCGCGGTCCTTCCCTGCGTCTTCACCAGCGGGCTGGGGCTCGGCGACGGGGAGGCGCCGTTCGGCTGGCTGGGACGCGCCGTCCACGGGATCTCCCAGACGCCCCAGGTCCTGCTCGACCACCAGGTCTTCGAGGACGGCGGCGGCGCGGTGCTGATCTGGGACGCCGCGGACGGCCAATTCCCGCCCGGAGTGCTCGACGACATGTTCGCGGCCTACCGCGACCTGGTGGAGGACCTCGCCACCGACGACGGCCACTGGACGAGGCCGCCCGGCGTGCCGCTCCCGGCGCACCAGGCCGAGACGCGGGCCCGGGTGAACGACACGGCCGGGCCGGTGCCCGCCGGGACGCTGTCCGACGCGGTGTTCGCCCGCGCCGCGGAACGGCCCGGCGCCGACGCCGTCATCGCCACCGACCGGACCCTCACCTACGGGGAGCTGGCCGAACGCGCCGAAGACCTCGCCGCGCACCTGGCCGCGTCCGGGATCGGGCGCGGTGACGTCGTGGCGGTGGGCATGCCCAAGGGATGGGCGCAGATCGTCGCCGTCCTGGCGACCGCCCGGATCGGCGCGGCCTACCTGCCCGTGGATCCCGCCCTGCCCGGCGAACGCCGGCGGTGGCTGACCGACTCGGCGGGAGCCGCGCTGGTACTGCACGACCTGCCGGACACCCACGATCCACGATCCCGGACCGTGGACGCGCCGGCGCGTCCCGGCGACGTCGCCTACATCCTCTACACCTCGGGCTCGACGGGAACGCCCAAGGGCGTCGCGGTCAGCCACCGGGCGGCGCTCAACACGTGCGCCGACGTGGCCGGACGGCTGAACCTCGGACCCGGTGACCGGGTACTGGGCGTCTCCTCGCTGAGCTTCGACCTGTCGGTCTTCGACATCTTCGGCGTGCTCGGCGCGGGCGGCGCGCTCGTCCTCCCCGATCCCGGGCGCGGCACCGACCCCGCTCACTGGGCGGACCTCGTCCACGCCCATGACGTCACGCTGTGGAACTCCGTCCCCGCGCTGATGGAGCTGCTGGTCGACCACTGGGAGCGCACGGACTCGAAGGGGCCGTCGCTGCGGCACGTGCTGCTGTCGGGCGACTGGATTCCGGTGTCGCTGCCCGACCGGCTCCTCGCGCTCGCCCCGGACGCCCGGCTCACCAGCCTGGGCGGCGCCACGGAGGCGGGCATCTGGTCCATCTCCCACCCCGTCGACCGCGTCGACCCCGACTGGGAGTCCATCCCCTACGGCACGCCTCTGCGCAATCAATGGTTCGAGGTCCTCGACGACCACCTGCGGCCGTGCCCCACCTGGGTCACCGGAGAGCTGTACATCGGCGGCGCCGGACTCGCCGACGGCTACTGGCGCGACCCCGAGCGCACCCGGTCGCGGTTCATCACCCATCCGGATACCGGACACCGCCTGTACCGGACCGGCGACCTCGGCCGCTACCTGCCGGACGGCGCCATCCAGTTCCTCGGGCGGGACGACCACCAGGTCAAGATCGGCGGGCACCGCGTCGAACTCGGCGAGATCGAGCACGCGCTGCGGACGGCCCCCGGCGTCGCCGAGAGCGTCGTCATCGCGCACGGCGACCGGCATCGCCGCCGGCTCGCCGCGTTCGTCACGCGGACCGCGGCCGTCCCGGCCATCCCGGCGCTGCCGGGCGAGGACGAGCTCGCCCTGCTCGGCGGCGACTCGGGCGGCGTCCTGCTCGATCCGGCCGACCGGCACCGGTTCACGCTGAGCCGTCCCGGGCTGCGCACCGCGCCCGACGCCGGCGCGATCACGTTGCCCGAGGTCGAGGCCGCACCGCGCCGCTCGAGCCACCGCCGCTTCACCTCCGACCCGGTCGCCCTGGACGCACTGTCCCGGCTGCTGGACGGGCTGCGGGACGGCGACCGGCACGCCTACGGGTCCGCCGGCGGGCTCTACCCCGTCCAGATCTACCTCGACGTCGCCGACGGCGGCGTGACCGGGCTACCCGGCGGCGCCTACTACTACCGCCCGGACGGGCACCGGCTCGTGCCGCTCACCCGCGAGGCCGTCCCGGAGCGACCCGGCCTGACCTCGGTCAACGCGGCACTCGCGGCAGGCGCGCCCTTCGCCGTCTACCTGGTGGCCCAGTCCCGCGCGATCAGGCCGCTCTACGGCGGCCTCTGGCGGGACTTCAGCCTGATCGAGACCGGGCTGATCGCCCAGCTGCTGGAGACCGCCGCGCCCGCCGCCGGGCTCGGGCTGTGCCAGGCCGGAGGCGCGCGGTTCACCGCGGATCTGCGCGCCCGCTTCGACCTGGAGGACGGGCACGAGCTGCTGCACGCGCTGGTCGGCGGCGTCCCGGACACCTCCCCCGCGCACCCGGGGCCGACCCGGGAGGCGCTGCGCCGATGGCTCGCCGAACGGCTGCCGCAGGCGCTCGTCCCGCCGACGATCGTCCCTCTGGACCGCCTGCCGCTGACCCCGATCGGGAAGGTCGACCGGCGGGAACTCGAACGCCTCGCCGCCGAGGCCGCGACCGTGGGCGAGGCGCCCGTCCCGCCCGCCACCGACCTGGAACGCGTGATCGCGGCGGAGGTGGCCGCCGAACTCGGCGTGAGCGGACCGGTCAGCACCACGGACGGCTTCTTCGACCTGGGCCTGGACTCGGCCATGCTCACCCGGATCTGCGTGCGGCTGCGCACCCGGATCGCCGACGCGGGCCTGCCCGGGGGCGACCTGCCGCTGCCGCTGATGTTCGAGGCCGCCAGCATCCGGGCGCTCGCGGCCCGGCTGGACGGCAGCGACGAACCCGCCGCGGCGGCCGAAGCGGGACGCGCCCGCGGCGCGGCCCGCCGGGCCGCCCGCAACCCGGCACGAGACCGGCGTCCCGCCGGCTCCCAGCAGAAGGACGGTACCCAATGAGCAGTGGTGACATCGCTGTGATCGGCATGGCCTGCCGCCTCCCGGGGGCGCGCACGCTCGCCGAGTTCTGGGCGAACCTCATCGGCGGCGTGGGGTCGTTCGACCGGGTCGACGCCGCCGACCTCATCGCGGCGGGGCTCGATCCCGCGCTGGCCCAGACGGACGGCTACGTCGGCGTGTGCTCGGCCCTCGACGACATCGAGGAGTTCGACGCCGATTTCTTCGGCCTCACCCCGCGCGAAGCCGCCCTGCTCGATCCGCAGCAGCGGGTATTCCTCGAGGTCGTGTGGGAGGCGCTGGAAGACGCGGGCCAGGTACCCGCCACCAGCCCCGTGACCAGCGTCTTCTGCGGAGCCAGCATCCCGACCTACCTGATGAGCAATCTGGCCTCGCACGGCGTGTGGCTGCCCTGCAAAGACGCGTACGACGCGGTGGTGCACAACGAGAAGGACTATCTGTCGAGCCGGACGGCCTACCTGCTGGGTTTCAACGGCCCCGCGGTGACCGTGCAGTCCGGGTGCTCGACCTCGCTGGTCGCCGTCCACCTGGCCTGCCAGAGCATCCTGAACGGCGAGTGCGACATGGCCGTCTCCGGCGGCGTGTCGATCCGCGTCCCACAGCGCACCGGCTACCTCCACGGCGACGGCCTGCTGTCCCGGGACGGATATTGCCGCCCGTTCGATGCCGACGCATCGGGAGTCGTATACGGCAACGGCGCCGGGGCGGTCGTGCTCAAGGCGTACGAGCGTGCCGTCGCGGACGGCGACCGCATCCAGGCGGTCATCCGCGGATCGGCGGTGAACAACGACGGCGCGGCCAAGGCCGGCTTCACCCTGCCCGGGGTGGACGGGCAGACCGAGGTGATCAGCGCCGCGCTGGCCGTCGCGGACGTCGACGCCGCCACGATCACCGCGGTGGAGGCGCACGGCTCCGGCGTGCCGCTCGGCGACCCCATCGAGATCACCGCCCTGACCCGCGCGTTCCGCGCCTACACCGACCGGTGCGGCTACTGCGCGATCGGCTCGGTCAAATCCAACGTCGGCCAGCTGGAGGCCGCCGCCGGAGTCATCGGCCTGCTCAAGGCGATCCTGCAGCTCCGCCACCGTCGGCTGGCGCCCACCCTGCACCACCGCCGTCCCAACCCGCACATCGACTTCGCCAAGACGCCGTTCTGGGTTGTCACACGAGCGAGTGCGTGGGAGTCGCCTGAACCGCTGCGGATCGGCGTCGGCTCGTACGCCCACGGCGGCACCAACGCCTACGTCGTCCTGGAGGAGGCGCCCCCCGTGCTCCCCCCTGCGGCGCCCTACCCGGCTCGGCCCGGGCAGATCGTCGTGGTCTCGGGACGGACGCCGCGCGCGGCCCAAGCGGCGGCGGACCGGATGGCCGCCGCCGTTGCGGACGCTGACGCCGCGCGGCTGGCCGACATGGCGGGGACCGCGCAATCGGGCCGCACGCACTTCCGGTACCGGCGCTTCGCCGTCGGCACCGACGCCTCCGGACTGTCCGCGGCGCTCCCCGGGCCGGTGTGCGACGCGGGCGAGACCGCGCCGCGCGTGGTGTTCCTCTTCCCCGGCGAAGGCGGCGAGTACGCGGGGATGGCGCGCGGCCTGTACGAATCCGAACGCGTCTTCCGCGACGAGATCGACGCCTGCTCCACGGTGCTGCGCGACGTCGCCGCCCTCGATCTCACGCGGGTGCTGTACGAAGGCGCGGGCGACCTCACCGCGACCCGGCTGGCACAGCCGGCGCTGTTCGCGGTCGGCCACGCGCTGGTCCGGCTGTACGAGTCGTGGGGCGTGCGCCCCGGCGCCCTGGTCGGGTCCGGTGTGGGCGAGTTGCTGGCCGCGTGCGTGGCCGGGGTCCTGTCCCGTGACGACGCCCTCCGCGCGGTCGCGGCGCGCGGCCGGCTGATGCAGGAGTGCCCGCCCGGCGCGACGCTCGCGGTCGCCATGGCGGCCGGCGCGGTGCGCCCCCTGCTGACCGGCGGGCTGTCGCTCGCCGCGGTCAACGGGCCCGAACTGTGCCTGGTGTCCGGCCCCGCCAGGAACATCGAAGAGCTCGCGACGGGGCTGAACGTCCCGCACCGCACGCTGCACACCTCGTACGCCTTCCACTCGGCGCTGATGGACGAGGCCGTCGCGCCGTTCACCGACGAGATGCGCGGGGTGCGCCTGTCCGCCCCGCGAACGCCCTTCCCGTCCAACGTCACCGGCACGCAGATCACCGCCGAGCAGGCCCGGAACCCCGCCTACTGGGGACGCCAGCTTCGCGAACCCGTCCTGTTCACCGACTGCCTGCGCGGGATCGCGGCGGACGGCGAACGGCTCGTGCTGATGGAAATGGGACCCGGCGACGTGTTCGGACGGCTGGCGCGCCACAACCTCGCCCCGGCGGACCGGGCCACGGTGATCTCCACGCTCCCCGGCCCGGACGACGACCGCGACGACGCCGAGACCGCTCTCACCGCGCTGGCCCGCGCGTGGGGGGCCGGAGTCGAGGTCGACTGGGAGCGGCTCCGCGGCGGCCCCGCCCAGTGGGCCGACCTGCCGGCCTATCCGTTCCAGCGGCGGCGCTACTGGGTGAACCCAGCGCACACCGGCAACGGCACCCTGGCCGAACGTCTCGACCTGCCGCCCGCCGAGCCCGCCGCCGAGCCGCGTGCGGGACTGTCGGCCGACTACATGGCGCCGCGCGACGAGACGGAGAACCGGGTGGTCGCGCTCTGGCAGGAACTCCTCGGCCACGAGCCGATCGGCGTCCATGACGATTTCTTCGAGCTCGGCGGCCATTCCCTGACCGCCGTCCAGCTCGCCACCCGGATCCGCCGCGAGCTCGGCATCCCAGTGACGCCGGGCACACTCCTGCGCCACCCCACCGTGGCCGCGATGCTGAAGCGCCCCGCCGTCCCCGAGACCCGCACCCCGCCGCCGGGCGGGCTAGAAGTTGGGCATGGCTAGCCCGACGAGCGTGACGCCGGCCGGGATCGCCGCGAGGACTCCCATGACTGACAAGGAGATCTTGCCGGGGATGTGGCGGAAGTACTTGTAGGCCAGCGCCCATGGGAGAGGGACGAGGATGAGGATGCCCAGTGCAGGAATGGCCACGGTGCTGGCGCGGCCGCCGAAGTCGGTGGGGTAGGCGTGGATCCCGTCCGGGTGGAGTTGGGCGGGGAACACGTCGTCTTCCTTGGAGTCCGCGCGGAGGGTGACGTTGATCGGAGTGCTCGGCGGGGCCTTGGGGGTGAAGGTGCCGCTGCAGTAGGCAGAGGTGTCGGAATCCGTGCAGGAGGTCACCGTCACTCTCCCCGGCGTTCCCATCTGGCCGAACGCGAGGCGGACTTCGGTGATCTCGAAGACGATGGGGATGAGGGCCACCCCGAGCCACATGGCGATCCCGATGATCATCTGAAGGGGAGTCACGGGCTTGCTGCTGTGTGCCATTCGCCGTCTTTCGTGCCAGGGGAGCCCATCAGGTCCTCTCTGAGACGTGTGAGGCGAAGCGCGCGTTCGCGTGCTTTCGGCCGCCCTGATGGCCCATTTCGGCCAACACGCTGGAGGTTGGCGGATTCAGAGCGGAGGTCCGTCGGCGGCCGGAAGAGGCGGCCTGGGCCTGGACGGTGACGGCCTCCTCGGCACGTCCGTGGTACTCCGTCGCCGCGTGCGCCGTGCCTGCTCTCGCGCGCAGAACCACTCCCTCCGGCCGGGGACACGACCTCATCGGCATGGCCGAGCCCGGCGAGCCGGGAGACAAGATGGGGCGGAATGCAGCCGGTTTGTGTCCTGGCCTTGCAGTCGAGATCAGCGGCGTCCACGGGGACACGCCTTAGCTCGGCACGGTCCATTCTCTTCCGAGGTCGGGCATTTGCAGGCTCCTGTTACATGGGCTATATTCATTCATGCCGGACCGGGAACGGTTCGGGGGCAAGAAAGATGGCCGCACCGTGGTGATGGGCCGGCCTGCTCTTTTCGGGGGGAGGGAGCGGGCCGGCCGGCCAGAGAAGGTGCGCCCATCGTCCGGGGTGGATCTGGGCCGCCCCGGAGTCATCGCGCCGGTGGGCCAGTGCCGGCGCGACCAGCGGGTCAGCGTCCGTTCACGGGGGGCTCCGGCGATCCCGCACTCGCCGGATGGGGACGGACGCCCCGCGAATCGGCACCCCCCGGTCTTCAGGACCGGGGGGTGCACTTTCGTACGTGAAGGCGTTTTATCTTCTGCCACACCTGGGCGAGAATTCGACTTTTCGCCCATTCCGCATCCGGTGAACGTTGTATGCGGAGGGAAGAACACATGTCGCTGGAATAGGGTGGTTTCCGCGCGGTCGGCCAGCATGACACGCAACGTTGGCTCGCATGCGACGGGCCGGTTCCTCGCCGAGCGGGACGTCCTCGTCGGGCTCCTGGTCGACGGCGCCATGACCACCACCGAGGGCGGCGCGGCGGGGCGGCGGCTGATCGACGCCGTCGGGCTGCTCTAATCCGCGTCGGGCGGCGGGAAGGTCGGCCGGTTCGGGCTGAGCGAGCGGGCCCGCGAACTCGGCGCGGAGGTCCTCGTCCTCGATCCGGACCGCCACACGGACATCGCCGCACTGGCCCGCCGAGCCATAGCCGACGGCGCCGACCTGCTCGGCGTCGCCGGCGGCGACGGCACGCAGGCGCTGGTCGCCGAAGTCGCCGCCATGCACGGCGTCCCGTTCATGGTCATCCCGGCCGGGACCCGCAACCACTTCGCCCACGATCTCGGCCTCGACCGCACCGACCCCTCCACATCCCTGACCGCCCGCGGCTGACCGCAAAGGCGGGACCGGCCGTCCTGGACGGCCCGCAGGCGGTCCTGGTGAGCAACAACCCCTACCAGGGCGGCGACCCCGCCGGCGCCGGACGCCGGGAACGGCTGAACTCCGGTGCACTCGGCATCCTCGCCCTCACCGCCGACAACGCCGGACAGGCCGCCCGGCTGCTGCGCGGCACACGCGGCACACGCGGCAGACGCGGCGGCCTCACCACCCCATCACCTGCGTGATCCGGCCCGGCGCCCTACGCGTGCGGGTACCACGCGACCACCACACACCACCGCCCGCCAAACCCCGGCTGGACTGGCACGAACTCCTCCGGGTCGCGTTCGCCCGATCAGGAGGGATGCGACGGCGACGGCAGGTGAGAGGGCACGGCCACAGCAGTAGGTCGCCGCAGTCGCGCGGCGTTGTGAAGACGTCGTGCGCCGCCTGCCAGTAGAGGCCCTCGGGCACGCCCCCCATCGTCGGGTCAGGAGAACGCGGCGACGCCCGTGAGCGCCTTTCCGATGACCAGGCTGTGCACCTCGCTGGTGCCCTCGTAGGTGAGCACCGATTCCAGGTTGTTGGCGTGCCTCAGCACCGGGTATTCGAGGGTGATGCCGTTGGCGCCGAGGATCGTCCGGCATTCGCGGGCTATGGCCAGGGCCTCTCGGACGTTGTTGAGCTTGCCGACGCTGACCTGTTCCGAGGTGACCTCGCCGGCCTCCTTCAGCCGGCCGAGGCGGATCGCCAGGAGCATGCCCTTGCCCAGTTCAAGCGCCATGTTCGCGAGTTTCTGCTGGGTCAGCTGGAAGCCCGCCAGCGGGCGGTCGAACACCGTCCGGTCCCGGGCGTAGGCGATCGTCGTCTCCAGGCAGTCGAGGGCGGCGCCGAGCGCGCCGAAGACGATCCCGAACCGTGCCTCGTTGAGGCAGCCCAGCGGGCCGGACAGGCCGCGGGCGCCGGGCAGCATCGCGGCGGCGGGGAGCCGCACGTCCTCCAGGACGAGCTCGCTCGTCACGCTGGCGCGCAGCGACAGCTTCTCGGCGACGTCGCGGGCGCCGAACCCGGGTGTCGCCGCCGGGACGAGGAAGCCGCGGACGCCGTCGTCCGTCCGGGCCCACACGACGGCGACGTCGGCGACCGCGCCGTTCGTGATCCACATCTTGGTGCCGTTCAGTACCCAGTCGCCGCCGTCGCGCCTGGCCGTGGTGCGCATCCCCGCCGGGTTGGAGCCGAAATCGGGCTCGGTGAGCCCGAAGCAGCCGATCCGCTCCCCCGCCGCCATCGCGGGCAGCCACTCGTCCTTCTGCTCGTCCGAGCCGTAGGCCGAGATCGCGTACATGGCCAGCGAGCCCTGCACCGACACCAGGCTGCGGAGGCCCGAGTCGACCGCCTCCATCTCGAAGCAGGCCATGCCGTAGGCGACGGCGCCCGCGCCGGCGCAGCCGTGGCCCTTCAGGTGCATGCCGAGCAGGCCGAGACCGCCCAGCTCGCGGGCCAGCTCGGGCACGGGCAGCTCGCCGGAGCGGTACCACTCCGCGATGTGGGGTCGCAGCTCCTTGGCGCCGAACGCGCGGACCGTGGCGCGGATCGCCCGCTCCTCCTCGGTCAGCAAGCCGTCCACGCCGAACAGCTCCAGCGGACGCACCACTTCGCCGGTCATCCCAGGACTCCTCTGCAACGAAAGCTCGGGGCACCACCTCAGCACAGTTTTCATTTTGGATCCAGTATTGATTCTCCAATCACCGGCGGTTAGAGTCCCGGCATGCCCGGAGCCCTGGGTGACCTGGTCATCGTCGACTTCAGCCGCATCCTCGCCGGCCCCTACGCGACGATGCTGCTCGCCGACTTCGGCGCCGAGGTGATCAAGGTCGAGCGGCCCGGCGGCGGCGATGACACCCGGTCCTGGGGTCCGCCGTTCGCCGATGGCGAGAGCACCTACTTCCTCGGCGTCAACCGCAACAAGCGCTCCATCGCCCTCGACCTGTCCGACCCCGCCGACGCCGCGACGGCCCGCGCGCTGGCCGCCCGCGCCGACGCCGTCGTGGAGAACTTCCGCCCCGGGACGATGGAGCGGTACGGCCTCGGCCACGAGGAGCTGCGCGCGGCCGATCCCGGCCTGGTCTACTGCTCGATCACCGGGTTCGGCACGGACGGCGGCGCCGAGCTGCCCGGCTACGACCTGATCATGCAGGCGGTCGGCGGGCTGATGAGCGTCACCGGAGCCCCGGACGGCGAGCGGATGAAGGTGGGCGTCGCGCTCGTCGACGTGGTCACCGGCCTGCACGCCGCGCTCGGCGTGCTGGCCGCGCTGCGGCACCGGGACGCCACCGGCGAGGGCCAGCGGGTCGAGGTGTCGCTGCTCTCGTCGCTGCTGTCCGGCCTGGTCAACCATGCCTCGGCGTACGTCGCGGCCGGCGTGGTGCCTGCCGCGATGGGCAACGAGCACCCGAGCGTCGCGCCGTACGAGCTGTTCGAGACCGCGGACCGGCCGCTGGTCATCGCGGCGGGCAACGACCGGCAGTTCCGCGCGCTGTGCGGCGCGCTCGGCCGGTCGGACCTCGCCGCGGACGAGCGGTTCGCCACCAACAGCTCCCGGGTCGCGCACCGGCGGCCGCTGAGGAGCGCGCTCACCGCCGCGCTGGCCGGGCGCACCGCGGACGACTGGTTCGCCGTCCTCACCGCGGCGGGCGTCCCGTGCGGGCCGATCAACGACCTCGCCGGGGCCTTCGACCTCGCGGCCCGGCTCGGCCTCGATCCCCGCGTCGACCTCCGGGACCCGCGCCGCCCGCATCCGGTCGGGCAGGTCGCCAACCCGATCCGGCTGAGCGCCACACCGCCCCGGTACCGCACCGCGCCGCCGCGCCTGGACGAGGACGCCGCCGCCGTCCGCGCCCGGATCGCCGGGGAGCCCTCGCTTCCAGAATCTGGAGAGGGGCGGCCCGGATGACCGCGGGCGACCGGCCCCGGCGCCCGCCGACGGCGCAGCAGTTCGTCCTCGAAGAGATCAGGCGGGCCATCACCGGCGGCGAGCTCCGGCCGGGCACCCCGATCCGGCAGGACGCGCTGGCCGCGCATCTCGGCGTCAGCCGGGTCCCGCTGCGCGAGGCGCTGAAGATCCTTGAGGGCGAGGGCCTGGTCACCTACCAGGTGCACCGCGGCTACAGCGTCGTCTCGCTGTCCATGGACGACCTGCGCGAGGTCTACCGGATCAGGGAGATCCTGGAGGCCGAGGCGGTCCGCCGCGCGGCCGGCGCGATCACCGGCGCCGATGTGGACCGGCTCGAGGAGATCCAGCTCGACGTGGAGCGGGCCGGCGAGGCGGGTGACGTCGCCGCGATGGCCGCCGCGAACCGGCTGTTCCATTTCACGCTGTTCGAGCGTTCGGGGATGCCGCGGCTCGTCCGGCACATCCGCCTGCTGTGGGAGGCGACCGACGCCTACCGCTCGCTGTACTACGGCGACCATGAGAACCGGGAGCGGGTGAACCACGAGCACCGCACGGTGCTCGCCGCACTGCGCGACCGCGACGCCGGCAAGGCGATCGCGTCCCTCGACGAACACCGCGCCCACGCGGTCGCGGCCCTGGAACTCGTCTTCGCCGGCGGCGAGCCGAGCACCGACCCCGATGCGTGAGGGCCGGTCTACTCCGGCGCGGCGGTGGGCGTCCCCGGCCAGGCGCCGAGGTCCCGGCAGGCCGTGACGATGGCGCGGTCCAGGTCCTGGCGCATGCGGTCGGGGCTGTCGAGCACGTCGCCCAGCGCGGGGTCGGAGTAGAGCGTGATGAGCGCGCCGGCCTGCAGCGCCGGGGTGCGCCTGATCAGCTCGGCGCGCTGCCGCGCGCGCCGGCCGGTCAGGTCGGCTAGCGGCGATCGGGATGAGCGTCGGACAGGGCGGTCAGGGACGCCTTCCACCGTTTCGCCGCCCCTTTGAGCGACTTCTGCCACGCCTCGGCCGCCTCGTCCTGCCGGGCCAGCGCGTCGGTGGCGCGCGTCACGTGCGCGCCCAGTTCCGGGTCGGCGTCGGCCAGCTTGCGCATGCTCTTCCTGGCCAGGGCCTTGCGCAGCTCGGCTCGTTGCGCGGCGGCCAGGCGGGCGTGCCGGGCCGAGCCGTCGACGAGCCGCGGCAGCGCGTCGGCCAGGGCGTCGATCCTGGACATGGTCTCTCCTGGGTCGCTAGGCGATCGGGTTGAGCTTGGCCCAGGGCTCTCCGGTGTTCTCCACCGGGGTCCCCTGGATGTCGATACCCATGCTGGTGATGTTCCCCTGCACCGAGGCGGCGGCCTTGTCGACGTCGATGGTCATCGACGGGCGGCCGCCCCCGGCCAGGCGGTTCCCCTGCACGATCGCCAGGCTCGCGGTGAGGTGGACCACCGGCATGTCGCTCTCGTCCGGCTGCGTGCACCGGTTGGCGGTCATCACGACCTCGCCGGGGACCTGCACGTAGACCGCGTTCATCACACCGCCGCCGTGCAGCGTGTTCCGGGCGAGCTCCACGTTCCCGCGCGGGCGGCCCGCCCGGTGCGCCTGGTCGCCGGCGAGCAGCCAGGTCTCGGCCGGCGTTCCCGCGAAGCGCAGGCCGGCGAAGGTGAACTGGTCGCCGATGATCGCCGTGAGGGCGCGCCATCCGGTCTGGGTGACCGATCTCGGATCGGGGCCGCGACTGACGAGGTTGTCCGACACGGAGATCGTGTCCCGCCATCCGGCCATGGCGATGCCATGGGCGGTGCTCCCCTGCCCCGGCATCCCGACCCGCGAGACGGTGTTGCCGGAGATCCGCCCCTCCTGGCAGGACGCGACGGCGATGCCGATGCGGGGGAGGTCCCCGGTGGCGTCCCGCGAATCGGCCCCAACCCCGTCGATCATGTTGTCCGCGACCGAGACCAGATCCACCCCCGTGACCAGGACACCGGCCGTGAGGACGAGACGCCGCGGTCCCGGGCCCCTGTCCTCGCCGCCCCCGGAGGGGGGCCGCAGGTCGACGATCTGGTTGTCGTGGACGGAGACGGCGCCCTCGTTGTTCCCGGGTTCCACCACGACGCCCGCGCCCGTGCGCCGGATCGTGTTGTGCTGCACGATCAGGCTCCGCGGCGCCGCGGTGACCGCGATGCCGCTCTCGGCGAAGTCCGTGACGGTGTTGCCGGTCACCGCGACCAACCCGTTCGGGGTGTCGGGCGGCAGCGCCAGGACCGCGATGCCGTTCGTGCCGTCCTGGCGGTCCCGGGAGATGATCGTGTTGTCGCGGACGTTCGCGTGCCGGCCCGTCACGATGCCCTGGCCCTCCACCTGCAGGGTGTTGGCGCGGATGTCGAGGTCGCCTTCGAGGTCCCGGTCGTCCTGCGGCACGAGGCCGGTCATGACGATGCCCGCCTCCTCGCACCAGTCCATCGTGTTGCCACGGATCGAGGTGCGGCCGCCGTGCGTCGCGGTCACGCCTTTCGCGACATCGATGTCGATCCCCCACTCCTGGCAGGAGAACCGTGTGTCCTCGATGCTCAGCCCCACGGTGAGCACCTGGGGCGAGGCGCCTTCGTCCAGTTCCCAGGCGGTGATTCCGGCGAAGGCGGACAGGACGCATCCGGAAACGCTCAGGTCGATCAGCGTGTCCCCGAGGCCGAGCGCGGGGCCTTCGGGCTGATCGATCCGCAGCCGCTCCAGCACGACCCGCTCGTTGCCGCCGGCGAGCAGGACGGCCGGGTTCCCGTGGTCCTCGCACACGATGCGGAGATCCGCCAGTTCGACGTCGGAGCAACCGCGCAGGCGGAACGCCGTCGTCTCGGACGCCCTCAGCCGGGTGCCGTGCCCGCTGCCGCGCAGCCGGACCGAACTCATCCTGGTCAGGTCGAGAGGCTCGTCCAGGAAGTACGTTCCGGGGCACAGGGTGAGCGTTCCGCCGCCCGCCCGCTGCAGGCTGTCCAGCGCGTCCTGGATCGTGAACCCGAGCTCGTTGTGCTGCTCCGGCGTGACGCAGATCTCGCAGGCGCACCCGCCGCCACCGGACGGGACCGGCCACTCCGGGCGGCAGTCCTGGACCTCGTCCGGGAAGGTGACCAGCGCGAGCCGGGCGAAGTGGTGGTGGATGCCGCGCGGCGGCGCGCCGGTCAGCTTCTCCAGCGACTGCTCGGGGGTCGGGGCCGACGCCCGGGCCGCGAAGACCCAATGGTCGCCGGGACGAGGCGTGCCGGGCCCGGTGGAGGTGAACGCGACCGTGATGCCGTGCTCCAGCGGGACCGGCGAGCCGTCGGCGGGGACGGTGATCAGCGGCGAGTCCCATTTGCGCACGCGAAGATGGTGGTCCAGGCCGGTCAGCTCGGCGGGGAGCGCGGGCGAGAAGGTGATGGTCGAGGCGGCCACGTCCACGGTCACCTGGCGCATCTCGCCGGACGCCTGGGCGAGCTCGCGAGCGTCGTCGGTGATCTCGACCCAGTCTCCGTCCTTGATGGACAGCTCGGCGTCGCGGCCCAGCGAGTGCAGGCGCAGCGAGGTGGCGGAGAGCACCTCGGCCACGGCGGCGCCGAACGCGGCGTTGTCGCGCGACCAGGTGAACTCCGTCGGCGAGTGCATCTCGACCCGGTACAGGTGGTTCTCCGGCCCGCGGTAGCCGGTGCCGGGCGGGATCTCGCACGGGTCGGTGACGGGATCGACCGCCTCGGTCCCGGTGGTGAGCCGCAGCGGCGACGGCGCGGTCAGCTCGTCCCAGCCGCTGAAGGGCTGGTCGCAGCCCGCGCCGGCGTCGGTGCCGGTGGCGGGCAGGACGCGGACCTGCCACACGATCTGGGTGCGCGTCGTGGTGTCCACGCCGATGGCGCTGTCCACCAGGTCCGGGGTGTTGAGGTGGGTGCGTTCCCGTTCCCACACGTCGAGGTAGACCAGGTGCGGACCGCCCCCCGGCGGTTCCGCAGGGGTGGGCCAGTAGGGCTGGCTCCCGTACTCCGTCCCGCCCGTGCCGTTGGGCTCGGCCAGCACGGGGTCGAAGATCACGGTGTCGCCGTGGTTCTCGGCGACCAGGCCGTCCACGTACATCCGGCCGGCGCCGATCGACATCTTCCCGCCGGACAGGGTGATCCGGAACGCGTCCGGCGTCTGCCGGGACACCGCCGTGGCCTGCGGCGCGAGGTCGACCATCTGCGCCCGGAACCGGCGGTCGCTGATGGCCACCTGCTCGTTGAAGTCGGCGTCGAGCCAGACCCGGCCCTGCTGGATGCGGACGCCGCTGAAGTCGCGCAGCGCGTCGAACCGGACTCTACTCAGATCAGCACTCATTGTCGGGTGGTCCTCAGGTCGCGTAGAAGATGCCGGCCTCAAGGCCGAAGCGGAGATGTTCGTCGAGACGCAGGCGCAGGTTCGCCTCGCGCTGCGGCTCGAAGAGATGGTTCCCGGCGCCCATCTCGCTCTCGTTGTCGGCGCCGCGGCGCACCTCGTCCGGCGCGGACGGCCGGAGCTGGGCGTGACCGGGATCGGCGAAGCGGAGGGAGGTGAAGGCCGGCGGGACGGTGGTGCAGCTGTAGCGGGACGGTGTGAGCGAGCCTTCGGGCACGCGGCTGAACCGGACGCAGCCCTCCTGGCGCCGCCGCGCGGTCACCGCGCCGAGGACGATCGAGTTGGAGATGTCGACGCGCGTCGCGCCGACCGCGCCCAGCACCGTGCTCTCCGCGAGCGCCAGCGAGCCGCCCTCGTAGGAGTCGAGGACGCTGTCGCGGACGGTCACCTCCACCCCGTCGGCCACCTCGACGTGGCCGAGCACGCACCGGTCGATGACCACCCGCGCCGCCCGGTGCGCGACGACGAGGCTCGGGGCGCCCGGGTCGGCCGGGGCGTTGGCGGCGGTTCGGGTGAGCCCGGGGACGAGCGTGCAGTGCCGCAGGATCAGCGTGCGGGCCTCGAGGTCGCCGGCGTCCTCGAACGCCAGCCGGCCGCCGCTGATCAGCAGCCCGTCGAGCACGATCGTGCCGCCGGGTCCGGGGCGCAGCCGCACCGGCCCGGCCGCGGCCAGGTGCGGCCGCCGCTCGTGCGCGCCGCGCAGCAGCACGGTACGGCCGGGGCCCGTGGCGACGGACGGCGTCTCCTTGTAGACCCAGTTGTCGGCGATGTCGACGGTGCCGCCGGAGGCCATGGCGTCGAGGCGGGGCTGGAGCGCCGCCCCGCCGGTCACCTCCCGGAGGCCGCCGGCCGCCGTCGACACCGCACGCTTGTAGCCACCGCCGCCGACGCGCATCGCGAGACCGTAGTGGAACGTTCCGGTCGCGGTGGCGGCGGCCGGCACCGGATCGGGGAAGTACACCCGGCCCAGCACCGGGTCGATGGCGAGCACGTCCGAGCCGGGCGCCGGCGCGTGCGCCCAGTCACCGGCCGCGTCGGACAGGTCGCAGATCCGCACCTTCGACGGCGTCGCCGCGCCGCTCACCTCCACCAGCAGGCTGCGGCCCCGCCCGTAGTAGACGTCGCGATGGTCCTTGAGGAACCGCCTGGTCAGCGGGAGCGGCACGTCGAACGGCTCGGCCAGGTGGGTGATCTCCTCCTCGGTCCGCGGCCGGCCGAACAGCCGCTGGTCGATGCCCAGCGGATGGAACCGGAAGCGGCGCCGCGAGCCCGCGGCGGGCACCAGCGGCGACCGGATCAGCTCGACGGCCTCCTGGCGCCACAGGAACAGGCCCACGTTGTGGATGTTGTAGCGGCCCGCGCCCGTCGAGATGCGGCGGACCTCCGCCAGGTGGGCGCGCTCGTCGAAGGCGCCCGGCAGCGTGCGCCGCCGCACGTCGGGGACGCCGCCCTTGCCGAGCCGCGGATGGTTCACGTGCTGGGTGGCGGCGAGCCGCTCGAAGAACTCGACCGCCCGCGCCGACCGGCCGGTGACGTCTAAGGCCAGCTGCTCCAGCATGGCCGCCGTGCCCTTGCGGCGGCGGTAGGCGATGGTGTTGGCGACCTCGCCGCGCGGCGAGACCACGGCGGGCGGCCCGCCGTGCAGCGGGCGGTACCCGACGAGGTCGCCGATGTAGGGCACGGCCCACTCGGCGGCGGTCTCCACGAACAGGTCGTCGTAGAATTGGTCGAGGCTCTCCTCCAGGACGCCGAGCTGCGCGCCGATGACGCCCATCAGCTGGCGCAGCTCCCCGTCGCCGAGTTCGTCCCGGAGCCGGTGCACCCGGGGCAGGAGCTCGTACACGTCCGTCATGGCATCTCCGTGAGCCAGCGCCGCGGATCGGTGGTCAGCAGCAGGATTTCCGCCCCCCGTACCTGTGCCCGCGCAGTCACCTCGGGCCCGGCGGCGAGCAGGCGCCGGCGGCGGCCGAGGAGGAAGTCGGCGGGGGACAGCGCGTCCAGGTCGACCGCGACGACGCCCGGGGCGCGATGGGCGGCGGCGATCACCTCGGAGGCGTGCACCGGCGCGCCGAACTCCCGCGCCCGGAAGCCGAACGCCTCGGCCAGCGCCGCCGCGACCGCCGCGAGCACCGTCCCGACCTCGTGATCGGGATGCCGGCGCACCTTCATCCGGATCTGGAACGGCTTCGGCTGGTACGGCACCACGACGACCGGGACGAGCGGATCCCCGTGCCCGCGCAGCGTCGTGACGAGCCGCGCGCACGTCTCCGGCGGCACGGGGGCACCGCCCTCGCCCGCCACGGTCACCACGATGGTGCGGACGTTGCGCAGCGGGAGCACGGCCACGTGCGCCTTGGCGATCCCGGCGAACGTGCGGGCGAAGTCCGCGTAGTCCAGGAGGGACACCGCCCGGCCCAGCGTGCGCGTCGACAGCGGGATGCCCTCGCGGGCGTGGTCGGCCGAGTCGGGGTCGGCGCCGCCCAGCGCGGGCACCGGGTTGGTCACCCCGGTGACGCCGAGCGGCGGGGAGGCGAGCTGGGTCAGCGCGCCCGCGGGCAGGTTGCCCGCGGCGCCGATCCCCTTGCGGTAGACGGCGCGCACGTTGTGCTGCCCGGTCGGCAGCCGCGCGCCGCGCAGCCCGTCGCCGGTGCGCACCTCGACGGTGCCCGACGGGCCGTCCCGGGTGACGAAGACGTGGTCGTCCGGCGCGGCCCGATGGAGCGTGGGGACCTCGTGCCAGCGCACGTCGTTGACGCGGATCTCCAGCGTGGACGCCGAACCGGCGGGGACCGACGACGGCACGTACGTCAGCGGGTCGTGCCTGAGCTCGAAGCGCTGGAACGGCCGGGCGGCGTCGCCGTCGCCCAGGATCTGGTGGACGGTCTCGCCATGCGTGGCGGACGCGACGTTGCCGAAGATCTGGACGCCTTCCGGGCCGTACGATCCGGCCAGGCTCCCGGTGAGGGTGAGGACCGTGTCCGTCCCGTCCAGCGCCGCCGACTTCAGCGTCACCGTCTCCGCCGCGCCGCCCGCCGTCACCAGCAGCGTGCGTCCCGGGGGCAGGTCGCGCACGTCGCCCGCGACGGTGATCTGGGCACCCGCGACCTTCGACCGGTCGGGCTCGGGCGCGAGCTCCAGCTCCTCGCCGACGGCGTGGACCGTGGTCCCGCGGACGTCCTCGTCGAATCGGCCGTACTCCGTCTGCGAGCCGCTCAGCTTGACCCGGGTCGCCTTGCCGGACACGGCGAACTCCGACCGCGACAGCTCCGTGACGGCCTTGGCGGTGAACAGCGCCCTGTCGGTACCGGCGGTGAAGACGAGCATGCCGCCCACCGCGATGTCCGGGTGGGAGCCGTCCATGTCGGAGGTCATCGGCAGCGGTGAGCTGAGGTAGGACGGCCAGTCGGCGCAGCCGGCCGGGCAACCGTAGTCCGTCTTGAACTGCTGGGACATCGACTGCCAGCGGGGGGCGTTGTGCCCGAAGAAGCTGAGCCGCTTGCGCATGACGTAGGGCGTGAGCGGCGCTGGCTTGGTCAGGGCGTCATGCCAGGTGACGAGCGTGCGTTCGCGGTCGGGCTGCGGGGTGACGGCCCCCACCGGGCGCACCTCCCACGACTGCGCGCTCGCGTGGAACAGCAGCAGATCACCGGGCTTGAGGCCGGTGGTGATCCCCTTGACGTACATGCTCCGCCCGCCCCCGCCGAGCACGGTGCGTCTCGTCGTCACGGGGCGCATGAGGTTCCAGGCCGGGCGCGCGACGAGGGCCTCGGCCGTCTCGAACACCTGCGACTGCTCGCCCTGCCCCGGGACGCTGCGCACCTGCACCCCGGCGGGGATCGTCACGGTGGACGGCATCCGGGCCCGCTGGAACGGCGTCGTCGCCGCCTCCACGGCCGCCGCGGCGGGCGGCTCGACGTGGAAGGCCAGGCGCGTCGCGGCGGCCACGCCGGGACGCAGCCGGTAGCCGACCAGCTTGCCCAGTTCCGCCAGCGACGGCCGCTGCCGCGCCGTGCGCAGGTACGACTCGTTGATCAGCCGCTCGGTGTAGAAGGTCAGGATCTCGGCCATGCACGCGGTCGCGTCGAGCAGCGCGACGCTGAAGTCCTCGTCGTCGCGGGTCGTCAGCCCGGCGAGCGCGGGACGCCGCGCGGAGGCCAGCACCGCGTGCATGCTCTCGCGGAACTCGGCGTACCCGCCGGGCCGGTAGCGCACCTGCGGCAGCGCAGGCCGGTTCTCGATCGGCTGCGGCGTGCTGCCGGTGATGCCCGCGCAGCAGCCGCACTCGCACTCTCGCGTCACCGTCCGCCCCCGAGGGTCAGGGTGAGCCTCCCGCGTTCGGGGAAGTTCGGGTCGTTGTCCAGCCGTGCGATCTCCAGCCGGCCCATCCGCAGCACGCCGGAGGCGAGGCCGCTGACCTCGGGCGAGTGGCGGCGCCGGAACACGCGCGCGTCGACCGAGGTGACCCCGGCGACCGCCTGGGCCGCGGCGTAGATCGGGCTCAGGAAGACCGGCTGCGCGAACGTCAGCCGGTCGGGGTGGAACAGGGCGGTCAGGACCTCCAGCAGCTCGCGGCGCACCGCCGAGCGCAGATGGCCCTCCGCGACGCACACGTGCAGCCCGACCTCCAGCGGGACGTACCGGGCGCCGTCGACCTCCAGGTCGTAGCCGGCCAGCCGGTAGCGTTCGAGCCCGGCGCGCAGCTCGCGCTCGAACTCGGCGTCCACGTCGGCGCCGCCGACGCGGTCGACGGTGAGGAACACGGTGTGCCAGCTGCCGGTCCAGCGCCAGGTCGCGGTCGCCCGCTGGACGCCCGGGTGGCGGGTGGCGACGTCCTCCCAGTCGGCGGGCGTGACCGCGCGTTCCTGCACCAGGTACGCGTTGGGCGCGTCGCGGCGGACCTCGTCGGCGGTCTCCGGCTCGTGCCCGCCCGCCGCGGGCATGGGGTTGGTGACCGATTGCACGCCGGGAGTCGTGGCGATGTGCGCCAGCGCGTTCGCGCCGACGTTGCCGGACACGCCGTTGCCCGTGCGGTAGCGGGCGGTGAAGGCCGTGCCCGGAGCGGGCCGGTTGAACCGGAGGTAGGTCGAGCCGTCGTGCTCGGACTCCACGGCGAACACGGCCGCCGCCGCGTCACCGGTCAGCAGGTCCCAGCGCGGGTGCCAGGTCACGATGCCGTCGGTGAGCTCGATCCGGGGATCGGCCCGGCGAGGCGCGGCGGCGGTGACGCGGCCCGCCGGGATCGGACGCGCCAGCACGGTCACCTCGCCCGCGGAGCCGGCCCGGACCCGGACCACGGTCTCGCCGTCGCTGACCGACCATTCGCCGTGGGAGCCGCGCACGATCAGCGGTGCGCGCCGGAACACGACGCCGTGCCCGGCCAGCCAGGCCCGCACCCTGCCGGACGGGGTGCGGGCGGCCAGGTCGGCCATGACGGCGGCGTCCTGCTCGGTCCTGGTGATCACCCGTGGGTTCACCTCGACCGCGCGGGTCAGCGGCCCGGACCGCAGCCGCGGCCGGTACCGGACGGGCGCCGCGGCCGGCGGTGCCACGTCCAGGCCCGAGGTCTGCGGCTGCGGGACCGTGCCGAGCGGCTCGCCGGGCATGGTGCGGCCGTGATCGGCAACGATCACGTTGCCCCAGGCCACGCTGACGGGCTTGCCGCCGGCGGCGGGAGCGCTGACGCACACCGGGAACGGGGGCCGGTCGGCGGGGTCCCAGGCGATCCGGGTGACCGCGACGGCGCTGGCGGTCGGCGGGTCGCGGAAGCGTCCGCCGGACGGGTCCTGTCCGGGCACGACGTGCGTGAGCCGCACCGGCCACAGGTGGCGCGGATCGGCGTCGGCCGGGTGCCCGGTGGCCGGACCCAGCACCTCGGCGAAGATCAGGATGTCGCCCGCCTTCAGGTTGGGGTGGTTGCCGCGCAGGGTCGCCTCAGTCGCCCCGGCGGGCAGGCAGCACTCGTCGTCGCCCCAGGTGTAGAAGCGGAAGACGTCGTGGTTCTTGTACAGGACCGCGTCGTCGGTGGTCTCGAAGACGGTGGCGCCCGCGGCGAGCGCGGCGTCCTCCCCCTCCGCGGTCAGGAGGTCGGGCAGGCCGTCCACCCGGCTGTAGATCTTGGTGCCGGCCGGGACCGCGACGCCGTCGCCGGTCGCCGTGCAGCGCACCAGCACGCGGGCGGCGCATCCGTCGTGCATGCGGTGGTCGACGAGCCGGGCGTGGCGCCGCAGCGAGATCCGGCTGCGCGCCGTCTCCAGGTACGACTCGGTCGCGATGGCGTCCTGCCGGTAGGAGAGCCGGTCGCCCGCGTAGGCCAGCAGCTCGATCAGGGTCACGCCGAGGTCGGCCGGGGTCCGCTCGCGCCAGCGGGGCGAGATCAGGCTCACCCGGTCCAGCAGCGTCTCCCGCAGGCTGGCGTAGTCCTTGGCCAGGTAGTCCAGGTCCGGGACGGGCGCCGCCGGCGGGACGCATTCGCATTCGTCCCGGCAGTCGAACCCGGCGTCGCAGTCCACCTTGAACGAGAACTCGACCTCGCCCAGCAGCGGGTCGAACGCCGACGCGTCGATGTGGAGCGTGTAGTAGGAGTAGTCGCCCGGCTGTTCGGTGCGCACGACCAGGACGCGATCGGGGTCGGCGAGCCCGGCGACCAGTGCCGGGTCCTCGTCCGGCGGCAGCGCGTCGGCCGGGGTCGCCCACTGGACGGCGACGGTGCGGACGCGCTGCCCGCCGTCGATGCGCACCTGGCCGGCGGTGATGCCCGCGGCCGGTTTGAGCAGCCGCACCAGCAGCGTGCGCTGCACGGGCCCGGCCGTCGCGACCTCCAGGTACTCGATGCCGTTGAGGACGCCGCCCGCCTTCACGGCGGGCAGCCGTCGCTTGTGGCCGCACACGTATCTCATGCGGACGCTCCCGGTCTCATGCGGCCGCTCCCGGCGCGGTGAACTCGTCCACCCGGCGCTGCCGCGTGCGCAGCGACACGTACTGCACCAGCACCCGCAGCACGCCGTCCGACCCGGACACCTCCACCGAGTCGACCGCGATGAGGTGGCCCAGCCACTGCTGGAGCGCGCCCTCCACCAGGAACTGCGTCGTCGCGGCGAGTTCCGGGCTGTTGGGCTCGAAGGTGAGCGCGAGCAGGCCGGAGCCGAAGTCGGGCCGCATCACCCGCTCGCCCGGCGCCGTGAACAGCACCTGCGCGATGAGGTCGCGCAGGTGCGCGTCGTCGTCGGCGGTCGCGGTGCGCCCGGTGGCGTCGAAGCGGTACGGGAACCCGACGTTCACGTCGCCACCGCCCTGGGCTGGACGGTCATCGGCAGGAACGGCGACCCCGTCGCCACGCACACCGACGACCCGGCCTGCACCGCCACGGGCACCCCGGTGACGAGCACCCGCGCCGCTCCGGTGACCCACTGCCCGCTCGCGCAGAACACGCCGGACGGCGTGAGCGAGCAGCCCGTGACCGCGTACGGCGTGCCGACGGTCACCACGGGCTGCCCGCCGACCAGCACGCGCGGGCTGGGCGCGAGCGGCGTGGCCGGGCCGCCGTGCGAGCAGGTGACGACGGCTCCCAGGTGGACGATCGGGCCCGGCACCTCACACCACCGTCAGCCCGCCGGCGTTGACGTCGACCGGCTGCCCCACCACGCTCACCGCGGGGCCGGCCAGGTTGATCATCGCGCCCTTGCCGTTCATGATGCTGATCCCGGCGTCGGTCACCGAGATCATCGGGACGCCGCGGCAGTAGATGGTCACCCCGCCGACGCCGGGGGTGTCGTTGACGACCACGGCGTTGAGCGCGGTCGTCTGCATGGTCATGCCCGCCACGCCCGGCGGCACGGTGTGCGACAGCGCGGGACGCTCCGCGAACGACCCCCAGTAGCCGCCCACCCAGATGGGATGGTCGGGGTCGCCCTGCTCGAACTCGACCCACACCCCGGCGCCCATCGCCGGGACGGTGAACACGCCGGAGTTGGCGCCCGAGGCGGGCAGGCACGGCATTGCCCAGCTCGTCGGCGCCACCGACGACACGTCCGGCACGATCACCTGGATCCGGCCGATCTGCAGCGGATCGACATTGTTGACGACCGTCGCCCGATATTTCCCGTAGTACCTTTTCGCTTTTTCCGCCAGATGGCTCATATCGGCACCTTCGACAGAGTGGACAGCAGGCCGTTGCGGGCCAGGGTGAAGGATTGCTTGTACTCTCCGCGCTTCATGGAATGGGTCACCGAGGAGACGTAGTAGAGGCCGTCGAACGCCTCCCCGGCGCCGCGCACGCCGACCAGGCCGCGCGAGCGCAGGACGCGCCCGTACCGGGCGACGTCGAGCGTCCCGCGGCCGAAGACCACGTCGGAGTGGTTGGCCGCGTAGGAGATTCCGCGCGCCAGCGCCACCCACGGTTTGTGCTTGGCGGAGTCGTTGAGGAAGGTGAGCCTGGGCGGGAGCGGCGGCACCACGCCCAGCGGCGGGTTGAGGGGCGTGACGTCGGGGACGGGGATCGGAATCGGCGCCTTGGAGTACTGCTCCTGGATCCACACGACCGGCATCTCCTTGCGCTCCTTGTCGAAGGAGAAGGAGAGGGTCTCGACGTTGCGCCGGGGAGCGTCGAGATCGAGGTTCAGCGCGGGCTGCGCCGGGCCGACCCGGATCTCCGGGCCCCAGTAGCCGCGGCTCGTGCCGGGCACCGGCCCGGGGTCGAGGTAGAACACGTAGCCGGCGTCGCGGGCGAGCAGCTTCAGGTACCCGTAGTCGGTGCCCTGGTGCCGCGGGATCGACTCCACGGGGATCGGCAGGTCCTCGATGAGGCTCGGGATGGTGACCGGGATGATCCCGAAGGCCGCGTACTTCACCAGCACGGCCAGGGCGCGCGCCACCGGCGGCATCGCCGGGTACGGGAAGCCGTCGAAGTCGAACCAGTCCATGACCGCGGACAGGTCCTTGCCCTTGATGACGAGGGTGGGCTCGTCGGCGCCGTCGCGGACCTCGTGGTGGGTCATGACGCCGTCGATGAGCACCTCGGCCTGCCCGCGGACGGTCACCGCGATGACGACCCGCACGACGGGGATGGTCGCGCCGCCGGTGAGCAGGAACAGCGTGTGCAGCGGGGACCGCCGGGACAGCCGGAAGACGATCTCGAACCCGCTCTGGGTGTCGCCCGCGCCCGCCTCGACGCTGATCGACTCGACGGCCTCGATCACCTCCCGCCCGGCGGGGATCGGCACCGCCGGACCGATCAGCAGCGACAGCCGCACGCCGCCGCTAAGCATCCGGCACCCCCGGGATCCCCTCCGGCGCGGTCAGCCGCAGCCGCCGCCCCAGGTGGGCGGTGAGCTCGTCGGGATGCGCCGCCACGTTGGCGTCGGCGATGCGCCACCACAGCTCGGGATCGCCGAGATGGCGGCCGGCGAGCAGGTCGAGCCGGTCCCCCTCGACGACCGTGTGCTCGCCCACGGCGGCGAGCCGCTCGGGCTGCGGCACCAGCCGCCGGGCCAGGTACGCGACGGGCCGCCGGCCGTCGCCCGGGTCGTGGGTCAGGACGGGCGTGGCCGCGTACCGGCTGTTGGGCGGGAACCGGCCGGCGGGCACCGCACCGGCCGCGACGAGCGCCTGCAGCGGATCGGTCATGACGGCAGGCCTTCCAGTCCGAGCTCCGACAGGACGCCGGGAGCCGCCTTCCCGGCGAGCGACTCCTTGGCCCGCAGGTGGTTCATGAACAGCACCCCGCCGCGGTGCCGGAAGCCCAGGTCGTCCACCGACAGGACGCGGAGGCCGAGGCTCACCCTGGCCAGGATCGGGTTGAGCGCCGGGTCGAACGCCTGCTCGGTGACGGACAGGTCGGTCAGCCGCACCGGGACGATGCGGCTGCGCGACCAGACGAACAGCGCCAGCGGCGACTCGACCGGCAGCACCTCCAGCGCGCCGGACGCGGCCAGCCGGTCGTTGGCCAGCAGCGCGGCCGAGGACGGGTGCGCCATCGCCTCCAGCATCGCGAGCTGCGGATGGACGCCGTACCGGACGGCGTCCCGGTTGCGGTCGGGGTACTCCAGCCGGTCGGTGGCGTCCAGGACGGCCTCGAGCTTGATCGTCTCGACCGGGCTGCCCTTGAGCCGCATCGCCTGGGCGCGGTCGCCGCCGCCCTCCCCCGCCGCCTTCACCTGGACCGTCCGGCTCAGGGTGTCCGGGTTGTACTGCAGCGAGATCACCTGGCGCAGCGCGCCGCTCGCCGGGTCCAGCAGCACGATCCCGCCCTTGACCAGCCGGGGCGATCCGGGAAACGCGCTCACCGGGCCCCTCCCGATCCGGCGGCGGGCGGACCGGCGGAGGGCATGATGCTCTCCCACACCGATCGCGCGACCTCGGCGCCGCCGGGCGGCGCCGCGACCGGGCGTCCGTCGAGGTGGGCCGCATGCCCGCTCGGGTACGGCCCGCCGTGGCCCCGGGCGAGCGCGCGCAGTTCGCTCTCCAGGCTCGCCTGGAAGGCGGCGGGATCGGGTTCCGCGACGCCGTCCAGGACGAGCTCGTCGATGTGGATGTGGACCTCCCGCATCAGCCCCACCCTCCGGCTTCCGCGTCGGTGAGCGGTTTTTCGAGCTTGGCGTACTCGCGCCGGGCGGCGGCGAGGACGTGCGCCATGGTCACCGGCGTCTCCTCAGCGGCGGCGCGGAACGCCGCGCCGAGCGCGATGGTGCGGATGTGCCCGCCGGGCACCTGCAGCCGCGCCAGCCGCGGCCAGTCGAGGCCGTCGCACGGCACCTTCGGCGGGAACATCAGCCGCCAGATCCGCTCCCGGGCGGCCGCGTCGGGGAACGGGAAATGCACCACGAACCGCAGCCTGCGCAGGAACGCCCGGTCGAGCGCGTTCTTCAGGTTCGTGGTCAGGACGGCCAGGCCCCGGTAGGCGTCCATGCGCTGCAGCAGGTAGGAGATCTCCACGTTGGCGTACCGGTCGTGGCTGTCGCGGACCTCGCTGCGCCGGCCGAACAGCGCGTCGGCCTCGTCGAACAGCAGCACGGCGCCGCCGGCGTCGGCGATGTCGAAGACCCGTTTGAGGTTCTTCTCCGTCTCGCCGATGTACTTGCTCACCACGGCGGCCAGGTCGATGCGGTACAGGTCGAGGTCCAGGTCCGCCGCGAGCACCTCGGCGGCCAGCGACTTGCCGGTGCCGGACTCCCCGGTGAACAGCGCCGTCACGCCGAGCCCGTGGTGCGAGGGCCCGGCCATGCCCCACTCCTCGTAGACCCGCGCCCGGTTGCGCACCTGGCGGGCGACGTCATGCAGCGTCTCCAGTTCAAGGCCGGGGAGGACGAGGTCGTCCCAGCCCGCGCGGGGCTCGATCCGCTCGGCCAGGCCGCCGAGCGCGCTGCGCGCGTGCAGCCGGCAGGTGCGGTGCAGCCCCTGCCCGTTCACGGCCTGGGCGATCGCCTCGATCTCGCCGACCTCGAACCGGAACGACACGGCGGCCTGCGCCGCCTCGTCCTCCTGCCCGAGCAGGCGCCACAGCTCGCGCCGGTCGGCGGCGCCGGGGCTGGGCACCGTCCACCGGACGGCGCCGCGGAACTCCGCCGGGGCGGCCGGTGGCACGCCGACCAGGACCGGGCACCCGAGGTCCGCGACGAACGAGCGGGCCGCAGGGCTCGCCTCGGAGACCGCCAGGAAGGGGAGCGCCCCCAGCAGCGCCACCTCGCGCTCGACGAGGCGGGCCACGGCCACGCTCTCCGGGCCCGGAGCCGGGAGGCGGTCGGCCGAGATCACCGCGGGGACCCGCCCCAGCGCGGACGCGACGTGCGCGGCGACGCGTTCGCGGGTCTCGGCGTCCGCGCCGTCCAGCAGGACCACCTGCCGCGGCACGGCCCCGGCCAGGGCGGCGGCGATTCCGGCGGCAACCTCGGCCTGCGCCTGCGTCACCGTCCCGGCCGCGTCGGGCTCGATCCGCAGGACGCCGTCGAGCCATGTGTCGACGCAGGTCACGCCCAGGAGGTGGTACAGGATCCGTTCGTCGATCCGCAGCGGGCGGTCGATGAGCCCAGGCCCCGGCGCGATATCGATCAGGCGCCAGTGGCGCAGCGGCGCACCGGGGGCGAGCGCGTCCCAGTGCCCGGCGTCCAGCGCCGCCAGCGCGGTGCCGGCGGTGGGCGGGGAGAAGCGGCCGTCCAGCTCGGCGCCCGCGCACCACAGCAGCAGGTCGCGCTCGAACGGCGAGAGCCGGAAGGCCGCCTGGAACCGCGCCAGCCGGGTGTCGCCGGGTTCGTCGCCCACCGCCGGCGGCGCGTCCGGGCCCGTGGTGATGCGGGCGTGCAGGCGGTCCAGTTCGGCGTTGAGCAGCCGCTGGTCGCGGTCCGCCCGCGTCTCCCCGTCGAACACGATCACGGCACGGTCACCTTCCGGTCCGCGCGGAAGACCGGTACGGGCCCGCTGTCGTCGATCAGGCGGCTGCGCACCCCGTCCACGCGCAGCCGCAGCCAGGCGGGGCCGGGCTCGACGCCGGTGAGTTCCGCCTCCACCTGCGACGCCGGGTCGTCACGCGGGCCGACCGTCGCCTCGGCGGAGTTCAGCGCCACGGTGACCGCCTGCTCGGGACGCACGCCCGGCGCGACCCCGAGGACGATCTTCACGCTGCCGCTCGCCGGGTCACGGGTGAGGGTGGCGGCCCCGGCGGCGGGGACGGGCGCGAGCATGAGCGCGGCGGTGTTGGTCGTGCGGGGGGACGTGGCGCCGTCGGGTGTCAGCGTGACGGTGACGCTCCAGACCCCGGCCGGCCAGATCTGCCCCGCCGGTTCCGTCGCGGGCAGCGTGAACGACAACTGTCCGGGGTCGGGGTTGGCCGCGACGGCGATCCGGTGCGGCTCCGCGAGCAGGCGGTGCGCGAGCTCGACGGTCACGCCGGTCCCGGCGAGGTGGCGGCCGTGCAGGGTCACGGTCTCCCCCGGCTCGGCGGTGCCGGTGCCGTCGGGCGCGGCGACGGAGTCGATCGCCGGGTAGGGCGCGCTCAGCGACTGCGTGACGGCGACGCCGCGGGTCAGGACGGGCACCGGATCGGCGGCGGGCCGGATCGCCTCGATGAGCACCACGCTCACCTGGTACGCGGCGCTGGGACGGTAGTGCGTCTGCACCGCGGACCACACCTTGGACATCTCGTCCACGCCCAGCGGATCCAGGGTGATCTTGAGCGTCTCGAACTGCTCGGCCAGGCCCGCGTTCGGCGGTTTGCGGAACGCCGCCGGGAGCACGCCCGGGTCCAGCGGCGTCGACGCGAGCGCCTTGCGGATGGCGGGCCGGTCGAGGAAGGACCGCTCGTGCAGCAGGTGCATGCCGTAGCCGAGCAGGATCTCCGCGTGCAGGTCCTCACGGCCGTAGGCGGTCAGCAGATAGTGCAGGTCAAGAGCAAGGGGCGGGTTGGTGATCCGGGTCCCGCGCGCGTCCCGGGAGGGCAGGTCCATGTTGCGCCAGCCGGGGTTGGCGCTCACCCGGTGGAGGAAGAGGTTGAGCTGCGGCCCGGCCTGGGGGTCGTCCAGCCTGATGAGATCGGGTGCCTTCACCGACACCTTGACGGGGCTCTCCAGCGCCGGGGCGGCGTCGATGAGGCCGTTGTCGAGCACGTTTCGCAGGACGGCGCTGACCGCGCCGAGCGCGAGTGCCGTGCTCATCGGGGCCTGCCGTCGTCGCCGCGCAGGTAGTCGGCGAGGCTCAGGCCGGGCGCGGGCGGTGCCGCCGGAGGCGGCGCGGCGGGCGCGGGGGCGGGCCGCTCGGGCGGAACCGGCACGGTGCGCACCTCGACGCGGCCGATGCTGATGTGGACGTCGGGCTCCGCCGATCCGGCCGGCGCGGCCGGGGGGCGGCGGGGCGGGAGCGCGATGTCCGGTTCCGGCGGCACCGGGCGGACCCGATGCGGATCGCCCGCACCGGAACGCCCGCGCCGCGGCTCGCCCTGCGCCCGAGGGCGGACGCCGTCCGGTGCCGCGGGCGGGCGCACGGGCTCGTCCGCGGCGCGGGACGGCTCGGCGAGCTTTTCGGGAGGCGGCGGCACGGCGCGGGTGTCCGGCGGCCGGGCCTGTGCCGGGCTCGGGGTGGACACTCTCGGGGCCGCGTCCGCGGGCGGCGGGGTCGCGGCCCGCTCCGCACGCGGCAACGGCGGGGCCTGCCCTGGCGGGCCTGCCGCGGTTTGGGGCCCGGCCCCGGCGGAGTCTTCCGGACGACGGCTCCCGGCGAAGTCGGCATCCGGGTGGCCGGTGTCGTGGGTGGCGAAGCCGGCGAAGGACGCGGTCGGCTCGAATCGTGCGGGCAGCTTCGGGCGGAACCCCGGCTCGTCGCCGATCGCCCGCCGCGCGAGCCGCGTGAACACGTCAGCCATGGCGCACCAGCTCCAGGTAGGAGTCGCGCCGCGCCTGCGGCAGCGCGAGGATCTGCCGCTCCGGCCAGCCGTAGGCGCGTGCCAGCTCGTCCACCTCGCCCAGCAGCCGGCGCGCCCGCGCGGCGAGCCGCGCCCACACGAACTCGGCCGGGTCGAGCGGGGAGTCCCAGACCGCCCCGCAGCCGGGGCAGGTGAGCGTGAAGGTGATGTCGGCGAACGGGTCCGCGGCCTCGACACACGCCGCGAGCGCGGCCCGCTCGGTCGCGTCCAGCGTTTCCGCGTCGTCCGGGACGCATCGCGACAGCAGGACGAGCGCGCCCCGCTCGGGAGTACCGGCCTGCGCCGCCGCGACCAGGTCATCGTCGTCGGGAAGCCGCCAGTGCACGGTCCGGCCGCCGACGTCCAGGGGCTCGACGGCCCGCGTCCACGGCATGCCCGTGGTCAGCTCCGCGACCGGCACGGTCAGCTCGACCTCCAGGCCGCAGCCGGGGCACCGGGCGAGGCCCTCCAGGGACGGCCCGAAGTTCTCGGCGAACGCGTCGAGCAGCGCCGCGTCCCGCCGTCCCACCGAGTCCTGCCGCGGCGCGCCGAAGACGCGCAGCAGCGCCGCCGGCCGGTGCGCCGGCGGCAGCTCCCGCACCTGTTCCCAGGCCGCGAGGAGGTCGGCGGGGGCGAGGGCGACCACGGCGGATCAGACCGCCGGCTCGGTGAAGGCGGGCTCGGACGGCTCGCCGACCTCGTAATCACGCTCCCAGCCCTCGTGTTCGAGAGTGAGGGTCTGGATCGCGACCGCGTTGGCGTTGGCGTCCAGGTCGGGAAGGGCCTGGTAGGCGGAGACCCACGCCCGGTAGACCTTGTAGGCGAGCACCAGCTGCCCGGCCTCGTTGTAGACCTCGATGGTGATGTCCTTGCGGAAATTCTTCAGCGACGTCTCCATGCCGAGGCCGGAGCCGTAGTTCCACACCCGGCCCGCCCACTTCTCGAACTCGGTGTCGTGGGTAACACCGCGTTCCAGCGTGATCGGCTCGTACTTGGTGCGGCCGGGCGATTTCCGCGACGTCGACGGGTCGCCGCCCTCGCGATGCTCGACCGCCTCGGTCGTGCGCTTGAGCGCGCCGACCTTGCTGACCCCGGCCACGTAGCGGCCGTCCCAGCGGACCCGGAACTTGAAGTTCTTGTACGGATCGAAGCGCTGCGGGTTCACCGTGAACTGCGCCATCTTCCTGTCAACCCCTCTGTACCGCTGTGCCGCTATACCGCGACCTGGCCGGCGAGCTGCTGCACCTTGATCACGACGAACTCGGCCGGCTTGAGCGGCGCGAACCCGACGGCGATGTTCACCACGCCCTTGTTGATATCGCTCTGCGGCGTCGTCTCCTTGTCGCATTTGACGAAGTACGCCTCCTGGGGCGTCTTCCCCTGGAATGCGCCCTGCCGGAACAGATCGTGCAGGAACGCGCCGACATTGAGTCTTATCTGCGCCCACAGCGGCTCGTCATTGGGCTCGAAAACCACCCATTGGAGACCCCGGTAGAGGCTTTCTTCGAGGAACAGGGCCGTCCGCCGCACCGGGAGGTACTTCCATTCGGAGGCGAGCCTGTCGGCGCCGTCCATGGTGCGGGCGCCCCACACCACCGGGCCGGCCGCGGGCATGGTGCGCAGGCAGTTGACGCCCAGGGGGTTGAGCTGGCCGTTCTCGGCGTCGGTGAGCGGCACCTCCAGGCCGGAGAGCCCGGTGAGCCCGGCCTCCAGCCCGGCCGGCGCCTTCCACACGCCGCGCTGCGCGTCGGTGCGCGCGATCACCCCGGCGACCGTGCCGCAGGGCGCGAACGGCTCGATCTGGTCGCCGCGCAACGGGTTGGCCTGCAAGATCCGCGGGAAGAACAGCGCGGCGTTCTTGCTCCGGGTGCCGACACTGGTCGCGAAGTCGGCCGCGGCGGTGACGGCGGCGTCCTTGCCCGTCCACCTCGGGTCGACGAGGAGGACGGCGCGCCGCTGCTCGCAGTACTGGGCGGCGGAGGTGATGACGTCCGTATCCACGTCCCCGGTCACGCCGCCGTCCGGGTCGAGCGTGTAGGGCGGCAGGCACAGCATGTTGAACAGGTCGGCCTTGTCCAGGGCCCGGATGCCCCGCTTGCCGGCGGCCGTGTACTCGGGCGTCCCGGGCACATCACCGTCGTGCGGGACCTGGTCGGACGAGGCGACCTTGGTGTTGGTCGTGTTGTCCTTCCACAGCGGATTCTCCGCGTCGGGCGCGTCGTGCGCCTTGGGCCGCTTCGAACCGGCGGTCAGGGCCGCGCCCTTGACCAGCCTGGACTCGTTCTCCAGCACCCGGTCCACGCGGCGGGGGCTGCCGGGGTCCACCGAGACGTTCCGGAACTCCTCGACGACCTCCGACTCGTCGTCCCGGACGAGCAGGTTGAACGCATCGGCCGCGCCGTCCCTGGTGTCGTGATCGACCCGTGCCCGCAGCCGGTTGCCCCACGTCCCCGGGTACCGGGAGGTCAGCACGTAGTCACCGGCTCCCGTCGCCGGGGCGAGCTTCAGCTCGGCCGTCGTGCGTGCGTTGCCCCTGGGCTTGAACAGCCGGACGACGATCGCCTGCGCGCCGCCGTTGAGGAAGAAGTCGCGCACCGCGTACGACAGCGGGCCGTGCTCCCACAGCCCGCCGAAGGTCCGTTCGTATTCGGCCCAGCTGTTGATCGTCACCGGGCCGTCCTGGTCGGTCGGCCCGCGCCGGGCCCGGCCGACGAAGGCGGTGATCGAGGTGGCGACGCCGGTGATGGTGCGGACGCCGCTGGACCCCTCCTCGACATATACGCCGGGATAGGACAATTGAACCGGCATCACGACCTCCGCTTTGGCCGGATAATTGATCTCGCACGGGAATGCCTGAATTGCGACCTGTGCAACGCGAGCAACTGATGACCAGGCTACTAACGCACACTCAAGGAGGCTAGTCAGAAAGGTGCAATTGTCCAGCCAATCCAGCACTTTGCCATTAATTTGCACGCCGGTGCCGATGCCGTCCCCAGGTACTGACCTGCATGTATGCTGCCAAAGAGGCGAACCGGCGAGCCTGGATCCGAGCCATCCTGTCGCATCGCGCAGTCGAACTGCGGAGGGACGAAATGGGTCACGAACGGGCCGTTGAGGATGCCGCGCGGCAGCAGTGGTCAGCGCGGCCGCCGGCACGACAGGGCAACGACCATCCCGTCCACCGGCTGCTCACACCGCGCCCCGGCGGCATGATGGTGCCGGACGCCACGAGGGGCCAGGCCGAGCGGGCCTTCGGGCACGACTTCAGCAATGTGCGGGTGCACGCCGACCCGGAGAGCCGCGCCGCCGTCGCGGGCGTCGGCGCCGTGGCGGCCACCCGCGGCACCGACATCATGCTCGGACCGGGCGCTCCCGACCTCGCCTCCGCCGCGGGCAGGCGGATGCTGTGGCATGAGCTCACCCACGTCGTGCAGCAGGGGCGGGGACGCGAGGCCGGCGAGACGGTGCCGCAGGGGCCCGCGTCCGGCCGCGGGCTGCTGTCCACGCCCGGTGACGTCCACGAACGGCAGGCCGACGAGGTGGCGGCGGGCCGGCTGGCGCCCGCTTCCGTCACCCCCGGTCCGGCCCCGGCCGTCCAGTTGGTGGGGCCGACTCCGACGCCGGCACCGCCGGTCAGCCTGCCGCCCTGGCTCCAGCCGACAGGCGCGAGCGGACCGGTCACGCTCGGCGGGCAGGCCGTCGGGAACGCGACGGAAGTGATGACGGTGAACGCCACGGAAGCCGCCGGCGAGGCCGCGGGAGAAGCCGTCCTCGAGGAGATCGCGGCCGCCCGCGCGCCCCTGAACGTGGCCGGCAGAGTGCTCGTCGGCGGGCAACGCTCGCTGATGCTGCTCAGGGTGACAACCGGGATCGGACGCGCCCTGCCCTACGTGGGACTCCCCCTGCTGGGGCTGGTCATCCAGGGCAGCATCATTCTCGTGATCGACGCGGCGCTGCGCCACGCCGTCCCGAAGAACAGACCCGGTGAGGAGTATCAGGGCACGTCGCAACCGGGCGGGGCGCCGCCGCCGAAGGCGATAGCGCCAGGTGCCGCCGGTCCGCCCAGCGTCAAGGCACCGAGCGGCTCCCCCGAGGGACCCGCGCGGGCCCCCGGACCCGACCGGCCGCCCGCCGCCAAGGCCCCCGGCGCGGCGGGCCCCACGGCGGTGCGGGCTCCCGGCGTGGTGAAGTTCCCGGACGAGTGCCTGCGGCTGATCAAGGCGGGCACCACGCACGACCACCACCTGTTCCCGTGGGAGTACGTGCACGAGTTCGCCGACATCTGGATCTGGGTCGACGACTACACCGTGACGCTGGACTGGGACAAGCACATCGGCCGCAAGGGCCTGCACATCGTCCTGGACTGGAATCGGGAGTGGGGAGAGTTCTTCGACCAGGTCCCCAACGACCTCACCGACAGCGAGCGCGCCTTCTGGTGCAAGGAGGCGTTCAAATTCGCCCAGGAGCTCATGATCCGGGCCGGGATCTCCAGCAAGGACGTCCATGTGTACCGGCGCAAGGACCGCCCGTCGCCCGTGCAGCCGCCGACCGAGTGGCCGGAGGAGAACCGCCCGAAGTTCGTCAGGTGAGGGCCGGAGTCCGGTGAGTGGACTTCGGCCGTTGACAGGGGCGTTTTCGCAGGTGAACCATCGGTTGATGGAAGCCGTACCGGAGTCGCCGCCCGAGACCGGGAGCGTGCTGGGCAAGACCCGGCTGATCCTGGAGGCGTTCGGGCTCGACGACGCGGAGCTCGGTCTCACGGAGCTGGCGCGCCGGACCGGGCTGGCGAAGGCGTCGGTGCACCGGCTCAGCCAGGAGCTGGTCCGCTGGGGGTTCCTGGAGCGGCGGAACGGCAAGTACCGGCTGGGCATGCGGCTGTTCGAGATCGGCCAGCGGGTCCCGCGGCAGCGCATCCTGCGCGACCTCGCCCGGCCGTTCATGGAGGATCTGCTGCAGGCCACCGGGCAGACCGTCCATCTCGCCGTCGCCGACGGGCTGGAGGTCCTCTACCTGGAGAAGGTCTCCGGGCACCGGCAGGTCGGCCGGCCGTCCCGGGTGGCCGGGCGCATGCCGCTGCACTGCACCGCCACCGGCAAGGCCCTGCTCGCCTTCGGGCCGCCCGGCCTGCTGGAGGAGGTCGTGTCCGCGCCGCTCGCGCGTACGACCCCGCGCACGACGGTCGCCCCCGGCCTGCTGGAGCAGGAGCTGAAGCGCGCCCGCGAGCTCGGGTACGCGGTGGAGTACGAGCAGGCCCGCATCGGATACATGAGCGTGGCCGTCCCGCTGGCGGGCGCGACCGGCGCCACCGTCGCCGCGCTGTCGGTCACCTGCCAGGTCGCCCCCGCCAGGACCGAGCGCTTCGCGAGCCTGCTGAACACGGCGGGACGCCAGGTGACCAGGCTGCTCAGCGTCCGCGACGTCTGAACCCTGCTGCACGTGAGAAGGCACGGGCACCGGAGGGGGATTCCGGTGCCCGCGCCAGTGTGCGGAGCGGCCTCAGACGGGTGCCAGCCGGCGGAACCGGCTGGTGTGGAACACCAGCGGCGGGGTCTCCGGCCTGGCGAGCAGGCCCAGCACCTCCAGCAGCACGATCAGGTGGTCCCCGGCCGGGATCTCCTCGTGCGGGCGGCAGTCCAGCCAGGCGGTGGCGTCGAGGACGAACACCCCGCCGCCCGGCCTGGGCTCCCAGCCGACCCCGTCGAAGCGGTCGCCCTCCTTGCGGGACAGGCGCAGGCAGGCCTCGTTGTGGTTCTCAGCGAGCACGCTCAGCCCGAGCCGCGGCGCGCTCCTCAGCTTCGGCCACGTCGCAGACGTGTTCTGGACGCAGATCGACACCAGCGGCGGGGCCAGCGACACCGAGGTGAACGAGCTCGCCGCCATCCCGGCGGGCACCCCGTCGATCAGGGCGCACACCGCCGTCACGCCCGACGGGAAGCACCCGAAGGTCCGGCGGAGCGCGGCGACGTCCTCAGCGGCCCGCTGCATCTCGGTCACCCGCCCCGTCAGCCCGTGGCCAGCGAGGGGGCCTGCGCCGGGTCGAGCCCCATCGTGATCAGGCCGGCCATCTCTGCGCAGGCGTACGCGTTCGGCGGCATGATCGCGGCGGTGGTCACGTCCCGCAACATGCGCTCGTAGCCCTGCGGGCGCATCAGCGAGTTGAGCCCGCCCGCGGTGGTGCCGAGCTCGACGACCCGCCCGATCGCGTCCGCGAGCATCAGCTTCGCCTGGAGGTAGGCGTGGCAGGTGCCGAGACCCGGACCCTCTGTGTCGGCCTTCCACGCGGCCCGGTACATCATCAGCCGCGCGGCCTCGACGTGCGTCGAGATGCGCCCGACCGCCGAGCTGATCGTCGGGTGGTAGCCCATCGGCTGGGCGTAGCCCTTCGCCTTCCGCGTGCCGAGGTTCTCCGCGAGCCAGGCCACCATCCCCTCGGCGAGGCCGAGGTAGCAGCCCGTGTAGCCGCCCCACGTGATGGCCGCCTGCGCCACGATCCAGTTCGCGACGAAGTTGTCGATCGGCCCGAGGACGAGCTCCGCCGGAACGTGCGCGCCGTCGATGTTGACCTTGTTGCTGCGCGTCGCCCGCATCCCGAGCGTGTCCCAGACGTCCTCGACGGCGATGTGCTCCGGCTGCGCGGTCGGCAGCAGGAACGCGATGACGAGCGTCGGGTCGTCGGACCAGTCGGGGCGGGCGAGCATGAAGGCGTAGTCGCTCGCCTCCCAGATCGAGGCGAACATCTTCGTCCCGCTCACGCGCAGGCCGCCGTCCGGCGTGCGGGTGGCGGTCACCGCCGGCAGGAACGTCCCCGGCAGCAGGCTGGACGAGGACGGCTCCGACAGCGGCGCCGAGATCAGCGCGCCGTCCTCGATCACCAGCGACGCGACGTGCTTGCGCGCCGCGGCGTCGAAGGAGGGCAGCTCCCCCGCCAGCCGGGTGGCGACGTAGTGCATGTTGAATCCGAGGGCGGTCGAGGCGTCGCCCCGCGCGAGCTGCTCGACGGTCGCCAGCCAGGCGGTCGTCCGCACGCCGAGCCCGCCCAGCTCGGCGGGGAAGCCCGCCCCGTACAGGCCCGCCGCGCGCAGCTCGGCGAAGCTCTCCGCCGGGATCAGCCGCTGCTCGTCGGCGGCCGCCGCGCGCTCCGCCAGCGTGGCCGCGAGCCGCTTGCCGGTCTCGGCCATCCGCCGGCTCTGCTCGTCCAGCTCAAAGTCCATGGTTCCTCCACGTTCGTGCGGCGCGTCAGTCCCACATGGGGGGACGTGCCGTGTCGAGACTGACGTTGACGACCTTCGTCGCCTGGTACTCGCGGACCGTCTCCGCGGCACCCTCGCGGCCGTAGCCGCTGGCCTTGATCCCGCCCTGCGGCTGGCCGAGGGGCGTGGCGAACCAGGTGTTGACCCAGACCATCCCGGCCTGGAGGCGCCCGGCGAGGCGGTGCGCCCGCGCCAGGTCGGTCGTCCACACGCCGCAGGCGAGGCCGTAGGCGACGGCGTTCGCGCGGGTGACGGCGTCGTCCTCGTCCGTCCAGCGTTCGACGGTGAGGACGGGTCCGAAGAACTCCTCGCAGGACGCGCTCGTCTTGCCGTCCGGGTCTGCGAGGACGGTCGGCCGGTAGAACGCGCCGCCGCCGAGCTCGCCGTCCAGGTCCGGGACGCGGTGCCCGGCGCGGACCGTCGCGCCCTCGGTGACGGCCCGGTCGACGGCCCGGACGACCCGGTCCCGGTGCTCGACGCTGATCAGCGGGCCGAGCTGCGTCGCCGGGTCGAGCGGGTCGCCGACCCGGATCCGCTCGGCGCGCGCCGTGATCCGGTCGAGCAGCTCGTCGTGCACGGCGGCGTGGGCGAGCAGCCGGGACGCGGCGAAGCACACCTCGCCGTTGGCGGCGAACACGCCGGTCAGGACGTCCTCGGTGAGGGTGTCGAGGTCGGCGTCCGGCCCGACGATCAGCGAGCCCTTCCCGCCCAGCTCCATGAGCGCGGGCGTCAGCCGGGCGCCCGCGCGGGCGAGGATCGTCCGCGCGCTCGCCGTGCCGCCGGTGAAGCTGATCTTGGCGATGCGGGGGTCGGTGATCAGCGCGTCGCCCGCGGTCGGGCCGAGGCCGGTGACGACGTTGACGACGCCCGGCGGCAGCAGGTCCGCGATCGCCTCCGCGAACCGGACGGTGCTCACCGACGCCAGCTCCGACGGCTTGACCACGACCGTGTTTCCCGCCGCGAGCGCGGGCGCCAGCTTGTGCGCGACCGAGATGAGCGGCGAGTTCCACGGCACGATCGCCGCGATGACGCCGAGCGGCTCCCGGGTGGTGTAGACGTGCGACGACCCCGGCGCCCCCTGGACGACCTCGCCGTGGATGCCGCGGGCCATCCCCGCGAAGTACCGGAAGATCTCCGCGGCGGTCGGGACGTCGATCAGCCCCGCCTCGCGGATCGCCCGGCCGTTCTCGGTGGCGAGCAGCGCGGGCCAGTCCGCCGCCGTGGCGGTCAGCCGGTCGGCGATGGCCCACAGCGCGGCCTGCCGCTCGGCGAGCGACGTCGTCCGCCACGTCTCGAACGCCTCGGCCGCGGCCGTCACAGCCTCGGCCACGACGGTGGCGTCGCAGTCGGCGATCCGCGCCCAGGTCCGCCCGGTCGCCGGTTCGACCGCCGGGAGGAGGTCACGGACGGGCCGCGCCTCCCCGCCGATGATCGCGGGCAGGGGCCGGTCGATGGTGAGGCGGCCGGTGCCGACGGCCGTCATGACTCCAGTCCGATGTGGACGGAGTGGAACGGGTTGTCGATCACGATGCGCCAGGTGCCGTCGGCCTGGCGGCGGAAGACGTTGGAGTCGACCGCGCTCATCTCGACGGGCGCCCCGTCCGGCCCGGTCCCGGTCAGGGTCCAGCGCAGCGCGACGAGGACGATGTCGTCGGCCTCGACCCGGTGCAGCTCCTTGATCGTCAGGTGCGGCTTGAGCGCGAGGAACTCCGAAAGCGCCGCCCGGAGCTGGTCCATCCCCCGCGCCGGCTCCGTGCCCGGGCCCGTCTGGAAGACCGTGTTCTCGTCCCACACGGAGAGCGCGGTGTCGAGGTCGCCGGCGTTCATGGCCTCGATGAACAGGTCGTTGAGTTCGGTGACGCTGTTGTGTGATCCCATGCCCCGGACGCTATAAATCGCCTGCTAGCTGGCACATCGCCCGTTCATGGGAAGGCGCGGGCCACCCGAACGTGGGATCAGCGCAGGAGCCGCGCCGCCAGCTCCACCCGGGAGTGCACGCCGAGCTTCTGGTAGATCGACTTGAGGTGGTGCTTGACGGTGTTCGGGCTGATGTGCAGCCGCCCGGCGATCTCGTGGTCGCGCTTCCCGGCGGCGACGAGCTCGGCGATGGCCGCCTCGCGTTCGGTGAGGAGGCGGCGCAGCGCGGGCGGCGGCGCCGACGTCCGGGTCTCCGCCGACAGGATCGACACGATCAGCGAGGGACGTTCGGGCAGCGGCGCCGAGGTCACGGTGATGCCGGTCGCGCCGTCCGCGTCCGCCGACGGCACGATGAGCCGCCGGGTGCTCTCCCCGCCGTCGATCGCCGCGTCGAGGGAGGGCCATGCGCCGTCCGCGGCGTCGAGCAGCGCACGCGCGGGCCGGTTCGCGTGCCGCTCGGCCCGCTCCAGGTCGGTGACCACGACCGCCTGCCCGCTCGCCTCCAGCGCGCCCCACCACGCGGCGCGCTCGGCGTCGATCGCCGTGACCAGGTCGGTCGCGGCGACCGCCGCCTGGAACATCCGCGCCGCCGTGGTCGCGCGGCGCCGGTCGCCGTCGTCGAAGGCGGGCTCGCCGGCGCCGCGGGCGAAGTTGATCGTCCCGACGATCTCGCCGCCGCTGATCAGCGGCGCGCACATCACGTGCGCCATGTCGTAGTGCCGGAACAGCCCCTGGACGATCGGCGCCTCCCGCCATCCTTCGGCGGGCTTGACCAGGGAGTCGTCCCAGGCGCGCCGGGCGGCGACGGCGCCGCGCAGCACCGGGTCGACGGCCCGGCCGAACCGCTCGTAGCGGTGCGCGTAGAACCGGCTGAGCCCGCGCACCGCCGACGCCCGCGGCCGGCCGGTCCGCTGGTCGAACAGGTAGAGGCCGTAAGCGAAGGACGGCACGTGACCGGCGACCCAGTCGAAGTAGCGGTCCTGCAGCTCGTCGAGGCCGCGGGCGGTGACGAGCACCTCCAGCCCGGCGCTCAGGCTCTCCTCGTCGGCGGCCGCCGCGTCACCGGCGCCCACACCGCCGATCTCCTCGCCCATCCAGCGAGTATGCGCCGACGTTATGCCATCACGCTAGACACCGCGGCGACGGATTCGTCAGCCCGCCGGGTTCGATCGCCGGGTCAGCGTTCCCGGTCCTCGATGACTCCGCAGGCGCTGCGGCCTCCGGCGTCGCCCGCCTTCAGGGTGTCCGCGTCCGGGCCCTTCTTTCCGCCGGACTCGTACCGCTCCGGGATGTTGGCGTGGTTGTCGGCCAGCGCGTGCACCACGATCGCGCTGCCGTCGGCGTCCAGGAGGTCCTGCGTCTTGAACCGGTCGGTGAGCGTCTCGGCGGTGCCCCGCCCGTTCTGCCCGACCTGCAGGTTCGGGAGGTCGCCCGCGTGCGACCCGTGGCCGTTGGGGCCGGCCAGGTCCAGGTGGCCCCCGGCGGTGAAGAACGGGCTGACCTTGCCGGTGCTGGGGTCGACGGCCTTGGGGTCGCACTTGCCGACCGCGTGCACATGGAAACCGTGGAAACCGGCGGGCAGGTTCCACACCTGGACCGAGACCCGCTGGCGTCCCCAGCCGGCTCCCGACACGGTTAGCCTGCCCACTTCCTTGCCCTGGACGTCCAGCACCTGCGCGGTCAGCCCCTGCCGCGCCTCACCGGTGGCGGCCTGGACGGCCGCCGAGATCCCGACCACCCCCGCCGCTCCACCGATCGTGGCCAGCACTGCCAAGTGGGCGACCGAAACGACTCTCTTCATATCCGTCTCTTCCTAGGAGTGGGACGACCCTCTGCGCCGCATGCCTTTGCTAGTGGCCGCCGCACCGGGACATCAACGGCCGATTCGGAATCCGGCAGCCGTCAACAAAACCCTGTCACCGAGAGCCAAAGAGCCGGTCGCGGCGATGAGTTCGGCGGGGCCCGCGGGTCTACCTTCCGACCAGGACCAACTCATCGGGAGTAAAGACATGGGCCTCATTCATATCGAGATGTTCGCGACCCTCGACCTGGTCGGGCAGGCGCCCGGCGGCCCCGACGAGGACCCGCTGGGGTTCGCGTTCGGCGGCTGGCAGGCGCCGCTGCTGGACGAGGTCGCCGGGGCGCAGGTCGGCGCCGCCTACGAGGGCACGGACGCCCTCCTGCTCGGCCGGCGGACCTACGACATATTCGCCGGCTTCTGGCCGCACCAGGAGGGCGGCCAGGACAACGAGATCGCGACGCTGTTCAACAGCATTCCCAAGTACGTGGCCTCCCGGGGCAGGCCCGACCTGTCGTGGGCCGGGTCCTCGCAGCTCGGCCCGGACCTGGCCGCCGCGGTGCGGGAGATCCGGGACCGGCACGAGAACATCAAGGTCGTCGGGAGCCTGAACCTGGTGCAGTCGCTCCTGCGCGAGAAGCTCTTCGACCGTCTCGACCTGTGGGTGCACCCCATCGTGCTCGGCGTCGGGAAGAAGGTGTTCGACGGTGGTGCGGTGCCCACCAACGTCACGCTCCTCGAACCGCCGGTGGCCAGCCCCAAAGGCGTCGTGCACCTGCGCTACGGCCTCGCCGACGGCATTCCTGAGACCGGGGACATGAGCGCCCCCGACCGCGGCGTGTGAGCCTGGCGGCGGCGGCCGCCGTGATCACGGTGAACGCCGCCGCCAGCCGTTTCCGGCCGCCGGCTGGCCGGAACAGGACAGTTGGTTAGCGACCGTGTACGTGCTGTTGCATCCTCGAAAGAGAGGCCACGGCGGTTGATCTTCAGATCTTCGCGGCCGCGGTCACGTCGGGGAGGCACGTCCCATGGCTGTACGGCCCGCACTCATCGGCAGCTCGCCGGGATCGACGTTCGGCGCGAAGCTCAGGACCGCGTCCCTGCGTGCGCTGCGCACCCTCTTGCAAGGCCTCGCGAGCGCCTTTCCCAGCGCCGGCGCGGGGACGGTCGTGCTTTCCACCGGGTATTGGCAGACATTCGGATATGCCTGCCTGGCGGCGGTCATCACGGCGCTCGTTTCGTTTCTGCACAATGCGGCCAGCATCCTTCCCGAGGACCCGACGCAGAGCGGCCCGCAAGCCGCCGGTTAACGGGTTCGCTGCGGGATCAGCTGCAGCCTGACGTTCTCGTCGTACGGGATGACGAACGTGGAGATCCGGGCCGTGGAGTCGGTGGGTTTCCAGGTGAGCGGGACGAGAAAGAGCCGTCCGCCCGAAGCCAGCAGGAGACGCAGGTTCTGGTAGCGGTGCCGGAAGGTGACCTTCTCGCCGAAGTCGGCGTGTGCGGTTTCCCTTGGGGCGTCGACCAGTGGCTCCTTGGTGTAGAGAACCACCTCGGGCAGTTTCCCGAGGTTCTTCGCGTCGTCGTAGGCGCGGGCGACGCCGACTTCTCCGGCCAGGCTGTTGGCTGCCCAGAACAGGCCCAACACGCCGATCGCGATGGCGGCCAGGCGGGCGCCGCGTTCGGCGCCGTCCATCACCGGCTCCCGCGAACCGGCGTGGCGGGCCAGCCAGAATCCGTAGACCAGCAGCGGGGCGCACGCGGTCAGCGACAGCGGCGTGATCCCGGGCGTCTCGTTCCGCGCCACATCGGTGGACAGGAGGCCGACCAGGGCCCGGACCAGCAGCGCCAGGCCGGTCAGGGCGACGGCGATGCCGAGCCCGCGGGCCAGGCGCGGCCGGGACGGCAGCACCATCGCGCTGATCAGCGCGTGCGCGGCCATGCCCACGAGCACGATCAGCAGCAGGAGGGCCGCCGCCGGATAGGCCACCTCGACGCCGAATTTCAGCAGATCCTGGTTGGCGAGTTCGGTGAGCTGGAGATCGACGCCGAAATAGCGGAAACGCTGCAGCGTGGCGACGTAGCCGTACCAGATCAGCACGCCCGCGATGATCGTCGTCGGCGGCCCGAAGGTGCTCAGGGTGGCGAGCCGCTGGGTCCAGTCCTGGGCGGGATCGGACGCCGGTTCCGCGGCGGGCCGCCGCCGCTCGGCCCTCATCCGTGCCCGTGCCAGCCGGTCGGACCTGTCGTCAGCACTGGCCAAAGAGGGACTCTCCGAGATACGGCTCCACCGAGTTCGGCACCCATTCCACGCAGGCCGGAAGGTCGGTGGTGGCCTGCCAGGTGGCACGGACGGGACGGCCCGGGCCCGGCTGGGCTCCCTGAATGCTCCTGCACGGCCCGGTGGTGGCATCCGTGCACAGCTTGGAAAGGGACCAGGTGACCCGCACGGTGTATTTCGCCGGAAGGGCGGGCCGCGAAGTGGACGACAGGAATTGCGGCCCGACGCCGCAGCTCTCGGTGGAGGAGATCACCGTGTCCGGCGCGCACGCTCTCGGGGCCGGAGACCCGAGCCCGGCGCATTCGGCGTCGCTTCCATAGGTCACTTGAGCGAAGGACGCGGCCGCTCTGGCAGCCTCCGACAGGTCATCCGCGTTTCGTGCCTCAGGACCCCCGACGGCCTGCGCCCGGAAACTCTCGATCCGGACCGGATAGGGGGCCGAGATCTGGCGGCACACGTTGTTGGGGGTGCGGTTGTTCAGGGACGCGCCGCTGCCGGTCGAGAGCCGGGGCGTCTGCCAGGGCTGCGCGGACGGGCCGACCGACGGCGGTTGCGACTCCCCCGGCGACTCCTGCCCCTGCGGCGCGGAACTCAGCGGCGCGGGGGTGGCCGACAGCCCCTGGCCGCCCTCTTTGCCGCCACCACTCCCGCACCCCGCGACGAGAATGATCAAGGCGCCCCCGGCTGCGCCGAGTTTGGAGAAACGCACCGTTCGAGTCTATGGCCGGGACTTCCGGACAAGAGCGTCTACGAAGGCCGTTAACGGCCATTCCCCGGTCGGGAATGGCCGAACAAACTCATGGGCGTTATGAACTGTGAGGTAGCGCGGGTGTTCGGGGCGGCGGGTCGTCCGCCCACGCGGTTTCCCGGGCGCGGACCAGGGCCGTCAGCGTGGCGTTGACCGGGGCCTCCCGGCCGGCCTTGGCGGCCTCGCGCGGCACCGCGCCGTTGATGAACATGATCTCGCTGACCCGCCTGGCCTCGTGGTCGAGGAGCGCGGACGGTCTGGCGGCCGGCATCCGGGCCCCGAAGTCGCGGACCAGCTCGACCGGGTCCGGCGCGGAGACGGCGACGCCGAGGGCGCGTGCGGTGTCCCATGCCTCGGTGGCCGCCGCGCGGCTGACCGGGCCCATGTGCGCGTCGTCCATGACCTCGCCGACCGTCAGCCCGGTCAACGCGCAGGGAGCGCTGTAGGCGACGTTGCAGATGAGCTTCTCCCACTGCATCGCGGCGATGTCGGAGACCGCCTGGGCGTCGAATCCGCCGAGGCGCCAGGCGGCGGCGACGCGCTCGACCTCGGTGCGGCCGAGCGTGCCGTAGCCACCGAAGCGGAGCGCGCGCATCGCGTTGTGGTGGACGTTTCCCGGGCCCTTCACCGACGCGCCGAATCCGCTCGCCACCCCGACCGCGAGCCGCTCGCCGCCGAGTTTCGCGGCGACGACGTCGGCCGAACCGAAACCGTTCTGAATGGTGAGGACGACGGTATCGGGCCCGATGAGCGGCCGGGCTCCGGCCGCCGCGGTTTCCACGTCGGCCGCTTTCACCGCGAGGACGACGAGGTCCACCGGTTCGTCGGGGGTGGAGGTGTGCGCCCGAATCGGGACCCGGAATTCCCCGTCCGGTCCGGAAACCAGCAGCCCGTGCTCGGAAATGGCCGCCATGTGCGCGGCCCATCTGTCGACGGCGAGGACGTCGTGGCCCGCCGACGCGAGCCGTCCCGCGTACACCGACCCCATCGCGCCGCAGCCGACCACCGCGATCCTCATGGTCTCCCTTTCCTCGCTCATCCGACGAGCCGGGCGATCTCCGCCGAAAGGCCCGGCTTCGCTTCGAGCCCGAATCCGGGGTCGTCGGCGGGGCGGATCCGGCCGTCCGCCAGGCGGCAGCCGGGCCCGTAGCCGCCGAACGGCTGGAAGACCCCGGGGTAGGCCTCGCAGCCGCCGAGGCCGAGGCCCGCCACGACGTGCAGGTTGATCAGGTGCCCGCCGTGCGGGTACGCCGACCGGCGGTCGAACCCGTGCTCCTCCATCAGCTCGATCATCCGCACGTACTCGGTGAGCCCGTAGCTCAGCCCGGCGTCCATCTGGAACACGTCCAGGCCGGCGCGGGGGCCGCCGAACAGCAGCAGGTTCCGCACGTCCTGGACGGAGAACAGGTTCTCGCCGGTGGCGACGGCTCCCGGGTAGACCTCCGCGAGCCGCCGGTGCAGGTCGAAGTCGAGCGGGTCCGTGGCCTCCTCGTACCAGCGGAGCCCGTAGCCCGCGATGGCCCGGGCGTAGGCGTCCGCCTGCGTCCAGCCGAACCGGCCGTTCGCGTCGACGGCGACCGCTTCGCCGCCGCCCATCGCCTCGACGGCCGCCTCGACGCGCCGCAGGTCGTCGGCGATCGGCAGGCCGCCGATCTTCATCTTCACCATGGGATATCCGTCGTCGCGGTAGCCGCGCAGTTCGGCGGTCAAGTGGCCGATGTCGTCGCCGGGACGGTAATAGCCCCCGGCGGCATAGACGGGGACACCGTCGTGTTCGGGGACGCGTCCGTAGGTCTTGCCGATAAGGGCGTACGCGGGTTCGTCCGCGTATTTGGCGAGCAGATCCCAGCCGGCGAGTTCGATGGCGGCGGCAGCGGCGGCGCGGTCGCCGTGGCCGCCGGGCTTCTCGTCCTTCATGGCGCGTTTCAGGACGCGTCCCGGATCGAGAAGCCCCGTGTCGGGTTCGAGCAGCGATTCCGGGTCGGCGCTGAGCACGCGCGGGATCATCCGGTCGCGCAGGATGCCGCCCTGGGCGAAGCGCCCGATCGAGTTGAACGCGACGCCGGCGAGCGGGCGGCCGTTCCTGCGCACATCGCTGATCAGCGCGACGAGGGAAACGGTGTGGTCGGCGAAGCTGACCACGGAATTGTTCACGTTCCCCTGCAGCGGAACGGATATTTCTCGAATATCGACGATACGCAATGGCGCTCCCCTCTAGTGGGCGCCAGAGGCGCGCGGAACGGCCAGCTCGCGGAGCCGCCGTTTGAGCACCTTGCCGCTGGGCGTGCGGGGCAGTTCGGCGACCAGGTCGACCCGCGTCGGGCATTTGTAGTGCGCGAGCCGGTCCCGGCAGAAGGCGATCAGCTCCGGCCCGGTGAGCGCGGCGCCGTCCCGCGCGACGACGATCGCGGCGACCGTCTCGCCCCAGCGCGGGTCGGGGACGCCGACGACGGCCGCCTCCGCCACGTCCGGATGCCCGGCCAGGACGTTCTCGACCTCCACCGGGTACACGTTCTCGCCGCCGGTGATGATCATGTCGGTGACGCGGTCGGTGAGGAACAGGTAGCCGTCCCCGTCCAGGTGGCCGGCGTCGCCGGTGCGGAACCAGCCCCCGGCGCGGAAGGCGCGGGCGTTGTCGTCCTCGCCGCCGAGGTAGCCGGGGGTGAGCAGGGCGCTGCGCGTCCAGACCTCGCCGGTGGCCCCGGCGGGCAGTTCCCGCTCGGTCTCGGGGTCGCGGATCTGGACCTCCACCCCGTCGGCGGCGCGCCCGGCGGAGGCCAGCCGCGCGCCTCCCCGGCGGTGGTCCTCGGGGCCGAGGAACGTGATCGGGCCGCACGCCTCGGTCATCCCGTAGCTCTGGACGAGGTCGCAGCCGAGCACCGCCCGCGCCTGCTCGATCACCGCGGGCGACATCGGCGACCCGCCGTAGATCAGCGTCTCCAGGCTGCCCAGGTCGGCGTCCGCGACGGCGGGGCTCTGCACCAGGGTCTGCACGACGGCCGGGACGCTGAGCATGTGCGTGGCCCGGACGTCCTGCAGCACGCGCAGCACCCCCTCCGGTGACGCATCCGTGAGGAAGACCGACCGGGCACCGCGGCCCAGGCAGTAGAACAGCCAGCCCGTGCCCGAGACGTGGAACAGCGGCGACGGGACGCACACCACCGATCCCGGGCCGACCGTCCACGGCGCGGACGCCGCCAGGTTCGCCGCGATGTTGCCGTTGGTGAGCCGCACCGCCTTCGGCCGCCCCGACGTCCCGGAGGTGTAGATCAGCAGGGTCGCCGCGCCGGGCTCGGCCCGGCGCGGGCCGGCGACCTCGGACCGGCCGTCGAGCCAGGCGTCATAGCCTCCGGTGACGGCGAGGTCGCGGCCCAGCACCACGACGTCCGCTCCGGTCGCCTCGTCCGTGATGCCGAGTGCGCGCAGGTACGCGGTGTCGCTGACGATCGTGCCCGGACGGGCGTGATCGAGGACGCGAGCCAGCTCGCCCGGCGCCAGCCGCCAGTTGAGCGGGACGGCCGGGACGCCGGCCCGGTTCGCGCCGACCATCAGCTCGGCCCAGACGGCGGAGTCGCGGCCCAGGTAGGCGACCGGGCCGCCGGTGCCCGCCAGCGCGTTCGCGACCTGCGCGGACCTCCGTGCGAGCGCGCCGAAGGTGAGCCCCCGGCCCCCGGCGTTGCCGGTGGCCGGCCGGTCGGGTGCCTCCCGGGCCCAGTGATCGGCCATGGCGGCCAGTGAACCGGTGAATCGGTCGTCCATGAATGCGCCTCCGGTCACCCGTTGTTAGCAGAAAACTGACTTCATTCCCAAAAGCGGCGTCAGCGGGCGTCGAGCCGGTGCAGGCCGCGCTCGGCGATCTCGCGGACCTCGTCGTCGAGGTCGCCGAACTCCTGACCGGCCAGCGCGCCCGCCCGCACCCGGACGGCGATGCCCTGCGTGATGACAGCGCACTTGAAATGCGCCAGCGCCTCGTAGAAGGGCAGTTCGGCCAGCTCCACCCCGGACCGGCTCGCGTAGCGGCCGGCGATCTCGGCGCGCGGCGGGAAACCGGGCAGCGCGGTCACGGCCGGGGTCAGCCGCAGGCCCGGCTCGCCCGGCTCCTGCCAGTAGAACAGCAGCAGCGCGAGGTCGGTCAGCGGGTCGCCGAGCGTCGACATCTCCCAGTCGAGGACGGCCCGGACCGTGCCCGGGTCGTGCTCGTCCATCACGCAGTTGTCGAGCCGGAAGTCCCCGTGGACGATCGAGTCCCGCTGCGCCGCGGGCACCGCCCCGGCGAGGCGGCGGCCCAGCTCCTCGACGGGCGGCACCGCCTCGGTGCGGGAGCGCGCCCACTGGTCGTTCCAGCGCCGGACCTGCCGGGCGAGGAAGCCGTCCGGCCTGCCGAAACCGTCCAGCCCGACCGAGGCCGGATCGACGCAGTGCAGCGCGGCCAGCGCGTCGACCAGCGCGAACGCCATCTCCGCCCGCTGGCCGGGACCGTCGGCGTACCCGTCGGGGATGCGGGCCCGGATGACGTGGCCCCGGACGCGTTCCATCACGTAGAAGGGCGAGCCGGTGAGTTCGCCGTCGTCGCTGAGGACGATCCGCGGTACCGGCACCGGCGACGGGCCGAGCGCACGCTGGACCCGCGCCTCGCGGCCCATGTCGTGCGCGCTGGGCAGCAGCTCCCCGGACGGCGGCCTGCGCATCACCAGCTCCCCGGCCGCGCTGGTCAGCAGGAACGTCAGGTTCGACTTCCCCCCGGCCAGCAGGGTCGCGGCCAGCCCCGACCACCGCGCGTCGCCGGTCGCCGCCGCCACGGCCGGGCCGAGCAGATCGGGACGGACGAGCTCGTCCAGTTCATCGGTCACGGCTCACGCTCCGAAGTCCCAGCCGTCGCCCCGCTCGAACTCGCGGAGCAGCCGCCGCGCGACGTTGACGACGTGCACCTCGTCCGCGCCGTCGTAGATGCGCCCGAACCGGGCGGCCCGGTACATCCGGCTCAGCGGCGTGTCGTCGGTCAGGCCCGCGGCACCGTGGACCTGGACGGCCCGGTCGATGACGTCGTGCAGCATCCGCGCCCCGACGACCTTGATCGCGCCGATCTCGACGCGCGCGCCGGTACCGCGGTCGATCTTTCCGGCCGCGTCCAGGGTGAGCAGGCGGCAGGACTGGATCTGCGCCCAGCTCTCGAACACGTGCTGCTGCATCAGCTGCCGCTCGCCCAGCTTCTCGCCCTTCAGCATCCGGCTGTTGAGCCGGTCGCACATCAGCTCGAACGCGCGCTGCGCCTGGCCGAGCCAGCGCATGCAGTGGAAGATGCGCCCGGGGCCGAGCCGCTCCTGCGCGATCGCGAAGCCCGCGCCGCGCTCGCCGAGCAGGTATCCGGCGGGGACGCGGACGTCCGTCAGGGACAGCTCGTAGTGCCCGCCCTCGATCCCGAGCACCGGCGTCTCGCGGACGATCCGGAACCCGGGCGTCCCGGCCGGGACGACGATCAGCGAGAACGCGCGGTGCGGCGGCGTGCCGTCCGGCTCCGTCCGGCACAGGACCGTGGTGAACGCCGCGTCACCGGCTCCGGTGATGAACCACTTCCGGCCGTTCAGCACCCATTCGCCGTTCTCCAGCCTGGCGCTGGTCTGGAGCTGGGTCGGGTCGGACGAGGCGACGTCCGGCTCGGTCATGGCGAAGCTCGGCCCGATGGCGCCCCGCACCAGCGGGTCGAGGAAGCGGTCGCGGACCTCGCCGTCGGCGTGCCTGCTGAGCATGAGGGAGTCCTGGAGCGTCCAGGTGCCGAGGGCGTACTGCCCGAAGTCCGAGCGGCCCTGGACCTCGTTCACGTAGACGTAGTCGAGGAACGGCATCCCGCCGCCCCCGAGCTCCGCCGGGTGCCCGAGCGCCCACAGCCCTTCCCGCTTGGCCTGCGACTGCAGTTCCGTGAGCAGTTCGCGGGATTCGGGGCTGCGTGCGTCCAGCGCGTGCTCGACGGGCTCGACGCGCTCGGTCATGAACCGGTGCACGGCCTTCCGCCGCGGCCGCACATGCTCCGGGACCGAGAACGCGCTCGCGCCCATCACTTCACCATCGACTTGTGGCGGCTGTGGTCGACGTCGTCGAGGGTCGCGGTCAGCAGCCGGTGCGCCTCCGCCGGGTCGGCCTCGAAGCCGGGGGTGTCGATGCACAGCTCGACCATGATCCCGTTGGGGTCGATGTAGTAGAGCGACCGCAGGTAGTCGTGGTCGACCTCCATGTAGGGCTCGACCCCGGCGGCCTGCATCCGGCCGCGGACCTCGGCCACCTTCTCGGCGGTGACGTTGAACGCGATGTGGTTCACCCAGCGGGGCAGCTTGTTGCCGATGGAGATCTCCGAGCTCCAGCCGTCCCGCTCCCCCGCCTCGTGCAGGTCGAAGAACGCGATGCAGCTGCCGTCGCCCGTGTCGTGGAAGGTGTGGCGGAAGAATCCGCCCTTGGGCCCCGCCGCCACCTCGGTGTGGACGAGCGGGAACCCCATCAGCTCCTCGTAGAAGCGCGTGGTCGCATCCAGGTCGCGGCATGCGTAGGCGACGTGGTGGATTCCGGGAGCGGGCACGTGTGTACCTCCATATCGAAAGAAATCGGGAATTGTTCGTTGAGGGCGGCTCAGTGGCCGTCGAACGATGGGTCCCGGCGTTCGGTGAATGCCTGGACGCCTTCGCGGAAGTCCGCCGTGCCGTGCAGCAATGCCTGGTCGCTGGCCTCCTGGCGGAGGACGGCGTCCAGTCCTTGGTGGCCGCCCGCGAGCATGGCCTTGGTGAAGGCCATGGCCAGGGGCGGCTGGCCGGCCAGCCTGCGGGCCACGTCCATGGCGGTCCGGAGCGCCTCCCCGGGCGCGGCGCGATGGTCGGCCAGGCCGATGGCGACGGCCTCGTCTCCGCGCACCGGCTCGTCGAGCAGCAGCATCCGGCGGGCCCGGCCGTCGCCGACGCGCCGCGGCAGCGACCACAGCAGGCCCAGGTCCGCCATCAGCCCGAGGCGCGGGAAGGCGCAGCGGAACGTCGCGTCCTCGGCGGCGACCACGAGATCGCAGGCCAGCGCCAGCGACAGGCCCGCGCCGACCGCGTGCCCCTCGACCGCCGCGACCACCGGCTTCCGGCCCGCGGCCAGCGTGCGGACGGTGCGGTGGAGCGCGTTCAGGTTGTCGTGAGTCGAGGTGACGGTCGCGTCTTGCAGGACGGCGAGGTCGACCCCGGCGCAGAACGTCCCGCCCGATCCGGTGAGGACGAACGCGCGCACCTGCGGGTCGGCCAGGCCCTCCTCCAGCGACTCCTGAAGCGCCGCCATGGATTCGAGGGTGAACGCGTTCCGCTTCGCCGGACGGTCGAGCGTGAGGACTGACACGGTCATCTCACACCGCCGTCCAGCCGCCGTCGACCGACAGGACGCTGCCGGTGACGTAGGAGGACGCCTCCGACGCCAGGTAGACGAGCGCTCCGTCCAGTTCATCGGCGCGCCCGCCACGGCCCATCGGAATGGTGCGGCGGATGTAGGCGCGGCCCTCTTCGGTGGCGAAGAGTTCCTGGCTCATCTCCGACTCGAAGTAGCCGGGCGCGATCGCGTTCACGCGCACGCCGTCGCGGGCCCACTGCGAGGCCAGCTCGCGCGTGAGGTTGACCGCCCCCGCCTTGCTGGCGCAGTAGCCCCCATGCGGGATGCGCTTGGACCCGACGAGCCCCAGCGCGGACGCGATGTTGACGATGCTGCCCCCGCCCCGGGCCGCCATCGCGAGACCGGCGTACCGGGCGCAGGTGTAGAGGCCGACCAGGTTGACCTCCAGGACGCGGCGGAAGTCGTCGGTGGTCTCCTCGGCGACGGTCTTGACGTGGGTCGTGCCCGCGTTGTTCACGAGCACGTCGAGGCGTCCCGCCCAGTCCTCCGCTCGGGTGATGAGGGCGCGCACGTCGGCCTCGACCGTCACGTCGGCCGTGACCGGCAGCACCCGGTCCTCACCCAGCTCCGCCGCCAGTTCCTTGAGTTCCGGGGTGCGCCGCGCCGCCGCCACGACCCGGGCTCCGCGCCCGGCCAGGCATTGGACGAACCGCCTCCCCAGCCCGGACGAGGCGCCGGTGACGACCACGCCGCGGCCGGTGAGATCGAAAAGATCGGGCTCCGCCACGCAATCCTCCTTCTTCTGATTCACGCGGATTCGGCTTGGGCGCTGCCCAGATATGCGGCCAGGACTTCGGGATTGGCGCCTATCTCGGCGGGCGTGCCGACCGCGACGAGCCGGCCGAAGTCGAGCACGGCGATCCGGTCGCAGATGTCCATCACCACGCCCATGTTGTGCTCGATCAGCACGACGGTGAGGCCGAGCCGCTCGCCGGCGTCGAGAATGGCGTCGACCATGGACTCGACCTCGTCGTGCGTCATTCCGGCGACGGGCTCATCCAACAGCAGGACATCGGGCTCGGCCGCCAAGGCTCTGCACAGTTCGACCTGGCGCTGGGTTCCGCCGGGAAGCTCGCCCATCCGCGTGTCGCGGAGCGCGCCGAGCCCGAACATCTCCAGGACCTCCTCGGCCTTGGCCCTGCTCTCGCGCTCCTCGCGCGCGGCCCATCCGTACCAGAGCATGCCGCGCAGGACTCCCGCGCGCTGCTTGCCGATGCGTCCGAGCAGGACGCTCTCCAGGACGGTCATGGTGGGAAAGGACTCGACGTTCTGGAACGTCCGCCCGATCCCCCGCGCATTGATCCGATCGGGACGCGCGCCGCGGATTTCCCGGCCGCGATGGCGGATCGACCCCTGCTGGGGGCGGTACACGCCCGAAACGCAGTTGAAGAGCGAGGATTTCCCCGCGCCGTTGGGACCGATGATCCCGAACGTCTCCCCTTCCCTGATCTCCAGCGAGACGCCGTCGAGAGACCTGACCCCGCTGAAATTGAGGGTGACGTCTTCGAGTTCGAGAACCGTGGTCGCCGTCATCGGCCGGCCCTTTCCGCCGTCCGCCGGGCGCGGCGGCCGCTCACGTTCTGCCCGCCGAGGTAGTAGTGCGCGACCCGCTCGTCGCCCGCGAGTTCGGCGGCGGGCCCGCCGCCGGCGATGCGGCCGCCCTCCAGCACGTAGCCGTACTCGGCGACCTCGAACGCCAGCAGCGCGTTCTGCTCGACCAGCAGGACGGTCGTGCCCTTGGCGTTGATCGCCCGGACGACGTCGCGGATCTCCTCCACGATGCGGGGCGCGAGCCCGAGGCTCGGCTCGTCCAGGACGAGCAGCCGCGGCTGGGTCATCAGCGCCCGGCCGATCGCGAGCATCTGCTGCTCGCCGCCGGACAGGAAGCCCGCCCGTTGCCCGAGCCGCTGCCGCAGCACCGGGAACAGGTCGAGGATCTCCTCGTAGGTCGCCTCGCGGCGGGCGTCGTCGCGGCGCAGGGTGTGCGCGCCGGTCAGGAGGTTCTCGCGGACGGTGAGGTTCGGGAACACCTGGCGCCCTTCGAGCACCTGCGCCACCCCGCGCCGGACGACGGCGGACGCGTCCGCCCCGGTGATCGCGTCCCCGTCGAGGCTGACCCGCCCCTGGTGGATCACGCCCTGGTGGGCCTTGAGGAGGCCGGAGACCGCGCGCAGCAGCGAGGTCTTCCCGGCGCCGTTCGGCCCGACCAGCGCAACGATCTTCCCGGCGGGCACCTCAAGGGAGACGTCTTCGAGGACGACGCCGCCCGTCCGGTAGCCGACGGTGAGGTCCTCGACGGCCAGGCTCGCCGCCGACTTCTTCGCGGGCTTCTCAGGCATGTGACCGCCCCTTCCGTCCGGCCGCGTTGAGCACCCGTTCGGAGATCCCGGCGAGTCCCCGCGGCTCGAAGACCAGCACCGCCACGATCGCGAGGCCGTAGAGGCAGTTCGCGAGGACGTCGACCGACACGCCGCCGCCCGCCGACGGCGTCGTGCTGATCCCCGGGACGACGCCCGCCAGCAGCGTCACCACCTGCGGGATCGCGGTGACGAACACCGCGCCCGCGATGGCGCCGCGCAGCGACCCGACCCCGCCGATGATGATGATCGCGAGGAGCTCGACCGACATCATCAGGTCCCACTGGTCGGGGACGGCGTAGGTCTGGTACGAGACGAGCAGCGCGCCCGCGAGGCCCGCGTACGCGGCGGCGACGCCGAACGCCGCGCTCTTCATCCGGGCGACGGGGACGCCGACGACCCCGGCGGTGAGGTCCCGGTCGCGGATCGCCGCGAAGGCGCGGCCCGGCCGGGTGCGGCTGAGGTTGCGGGCCGCGACGGCGGCCACCGCGAGGACCGCGCACGCGAGGTAGAAGAACTGCTGGTCGCCGGTCAGCATGAACGGGCCGGCGATCACGTCGTCGAGCAGGTCGTGGCCGAAGAGCTCGACGGACTGCGCGGGCCGTCCCTTGGAGCCGCCGGTGAGGCCGTCCCAGACGTCCCACAGCCACTCCGCGACGAACAGGACCGCGAGCGTGACGACCGCGAGGTAGAGCCCGCGCAGCCGGGCGGCGAACGGGACGACGAGCAGCCCGACCGCCGCGCTGACCAGGCCCGCCGCCGGCAGCCACACCCAGATGGGCAGCCCCTGGTCGGCGCCCAGCCAGATGGCGGTGTAGCCGCCGACCGCGACGAACGCGGAGTGCCCGAGCGAGACCTGCCCGGCCAGCCCGGTCAGCACGTGGAGGCCGAGCGCGGCGATCGCGGAGATCGCCGAGAACACCGCGATCGCCTGCCACTGCGGCGTGGAGAACAGCGGGACGGCCAGCAGCACGACCACCGTCACGATGCGCGCGGTGCGGGACGTCCAGCCACGCTGCGGACCGCCCGCCGGCGCCGCCGCGACGTCCGCGCTGGCACGGGTCTTCGCGGTCTTCACGGTGGAGGCCATCAGATGCGCTCCGCCTCGTGGTGCCCGAAGAGCCCGGACGGCCGCAGCGTCAGCACCAGCAGCATCGCCACGTACGGCAGGACGACGTGCACGCCGCCGTACTCGGCCAGGTAGCCGGAGCCGAGCACGAGCATCAGCCCGACGCCCATGCCGCCGACGACCGCGCCCGCCAGCGAGTTGAACCCGCCGATCACGAGCGCGGGCAGGGCGCCGAGGGCGGTGTCGACCATGTCCGGGGACACCCGGCGCGGGAACGCTCCAAGGAAGACCCCGCCGGCGACCGCCAGCACCCCGGCGATGCCCCAGGACACGGTCTGGACCCAGCGCATGTTGATCCCCTGCGCCAGGGCGGCCTCATGGTGGTCGGCGGCCGCCCGCAGGGCGAGGCCGTGCCGGGTCTTCTGGAAGAACAGCCAGAGCGCGGCCAGCAGGACGAGCGAGACGCTGATGATCCAGACGCCCGTCCAGGAGAGCGCGACGCCGCCGACGCGCAGCACGTCCCGTCCCATCGGGCCCTCGGTGGACCCGCGCGGGTTGACGCCCCACGCCATCGCCACGAACGCCTGCCCCATCACCGACAGGCCGAGCGTCGCCATGATCACGACGTAGAGGGAGCGGCCCGCCAGGCGGCGCAGGATGACCTTCTCGCACACGATCGCGAGCGCCACCATGCACACCAGCGCGACCAGGACGCCCCACCCGAACCCGTACGGGACGAGCGCCGCGACGATGTAGGCGCTGATCATCACGAACACCGGGTGCGCGAAGTTGAACACGCCCGAGCTCTTGAACACCATGACGAAACCCAGGCCGATGAGCGCGTAGATGCAGCCCAGGGCCATGCCCTGGAAGCTCAGCTGGAGGAAGTTGTCCATGTTCGCCTCGCCGGCCCGTCAGCTCTTGGAGCCGTCGGCGAGCCGCCACTTCATGGCCAGGTCGGTCGCGCCGAAGCCGGTGACGGGCACCGGAACCCCGGTCTTGGGGTCGATCTTGTTCATCCGGGTCTGCCGCGAGGGGATCCGGGTGTCGGCGTCGCCCGACCCGTACTTGAGGTCGGGGCTCAGCCCGTTGGTCGAGACGTTGAGCCCGGCCATGGCAGCCACCACGCCCTTCTGGGTGAGGTCCTTCTCCTTGCACGCCTTCTCCAGCGCGGCCACGGCGACGGACGCGTCCACCCAGCCCGCGATGACGAGCTGGTCGGGCTTGGTGCCGGGCGCGACCTTCTCGACGTTCTGCTTCACCTCGGCCATCGCCGGGACGTTCTCGGTGTAGAGGACGCTGCTGGTCACCACGTGCAGCTTGCCGACGAGGCGGCCGAGCTGCTTCGCCATCGCGGTCTCGTAGCCGGAGTCGACGGTGAGCCACTGGGGCGAGTAGTCGAGCTGGGACGCCTGGCTGAGGATCGGCCCGGTCTTCGAGGCGATGCCGTGGATCCAGACGGTCTCCGCGCCGGCCTTCTTCATCTTCAGGACCTGGGCGGTGAGGTCCTCGGCCTTCACGTCGTAACCGGCCTCGGCGACGACCTCGATGGCGGGGTCGTTGGCCTCGGCGTACCGGACGGCCCGCTGCCCCTCCCGGCCGAACTCGTCGTCCTGGTAGATGACGCCGACCTTGAGCTTGCCGTCCGAGCCCGCCTGCTTCTGCTTCGCCCAGTCGAGCCCGTTGATGACGTACATCGGGAAGGGGGTGGTGAACAGGTAGACGTTCTCCAGCTTGATCACCTCGGCGGCGCTCGTCGCGGCGAGGGTCGCGATGTCGTCGCGGGCGATCTGCTGGCTCAGCCCGTAGATGCTCGTCGCGCCGAGCAGCTGCCCGATCATGACGATGTCCTTCACGTTCGCGCGGTAGGCCTGCACCGCCACGGCCGGGTCGTACTTGGTGTCGGCCCGCACGGACTTGAGCCGGCGGCCGCACACTCCCCCGGCCGCGTTGGCCTTCGCCAGCCGCGCGTCGAACCCGGCGGCGCCCGCGATCGCTCCCGCGGCGACGGGGCCGGTGTAGCCGTTGAACAGGCCGATCTTGATCTCGTCTTCGGTGACTCCGGCGTCGACCTTGACGCCGTCCTTGCTGGTGGACGCTCCGGGGGTGGCACAGGCGCCCGCGAGCGCGGCGGTGACCACCAGGGAGAGGCAGGCGAGTCGTGTTTTCACAGGGGGTACCTCGTCATCCGCTGAAAGGCTCGGTTACTGCTGTTCCTGAGGGTGCGAAGCCGCGGCTCGCAGATGTGATCGGCGGCGTATGAGCGTGGCCGTGACCGCGACGGCGACCACGGCGAGCAGGAGGGTCGATTCGGGCAGGCCGGCGAGATCGTCGATTCCGGCGGGATGGTCGAGCGAGATGCGGCCGGGTCCGGTGTAGAGGAGGGTGAGGGCGGCGGCCGCGAAGAGCGCGGGCAGCTCGACGCCCTTGCCGCTCTCCCACAGGCCGTTGGGGACGTGGAGCGAGGCGGCGACGAGCATCACGCCGACGACGGTCGCGGCGGCGGCCGGGGTGGCGAGCCCGGCGACCAGCGCGAGCCCTCCGGCCACCTCGAGGGCTCCGGCCAGGGCCGCCATGGGACGTCCCGGACGGAACCCGCCCTTCTCGAACACGGCCGCGGTCTGGGCGATGCCGGGCCCGTCCAGCAGGCCGAACTTCTTCAGCCCGTGGCCCGCGAGGTAGAGGCCGAAGACCGTCCGCAGTGCGAGCAGCCCGATGTCGGCCGACGTGCCGGTCATGCGAGCCGCGCCGAGATCCAGGCGACGATCAGGTCGGCGAGCTCGGCCCGCGCGGCGTCGCCGCCGTCCCTGCGGAAGTAGTGGTCGCCTGCGATGACGTGGGATTCCTTGTCGGCGGAGCCGAGCGCTTGCAGGATCGCGGCGGCGTCGCTGGGGAACACGCCGGTGTCCATGTCCGCGTTCACCACGAGCGCGGGCTCCTTGATGCGCGCGAGGTGCGGCGTCGCGCGGGTCTGGGAGTCCTCCAGGCTCCAGAGGGAGAGCCAGGTCCGCAGGGTGCAGGTGCCGGCGATGCCGAAGACGGAGGCGTTGGCCCGGGCCGGTTCACCGGCGTAGCAGGAGTTGGGCGGGCGGCGGGTGGGCTCCAGCGTGGCGTCCACCATGCGCGGGTCGGCCCAGGTGCGGTGGACGTTGAACAGGCGGTCGCCGAACCCGGCGTCGCTGAGGCGGCGCATCTCGTCCTTCACCCAGCGGGTGATGCGGTGGTTGCGCCGCGTCTGGGCCTCGCGGTAGCGGACGAGGAACTCCTCCGAGTAGGGCGCCGGGTTCGCGGGGTCGAAGAGGCTGAGTTCGGGGTCGGTCGAGACCGGGTCGGACTCGTCCACGACCGACGGGTCCATCCAGGCCGTGAGCACTTCGGGACGGCCGAGGTGCGCGGCCGTCGAGATGTAGGCGTCGGCCGCCGGAAGCTCCCGCACGCCGCGCGCGGGCCGCATGCCGTCGAGGGGCGTGACGTTGGGTTCCCTGGCCTGCGACTGGTAGGCGGCCATCAGCGACCCGCCGCCCGAGTTGCCCAGCAGGACGACCCGCTCGACGCCCGCCTCCTCCCGCAGCCACCGCACGCCCTGGCCGATGTCGACGAGGGCGTGGTCGAGCAGGAAGTGGCTCTCGGCGCCCCTGAAGCGCGTGTTCCACCCCAGAAAGCCCAGGCCGCGCTCGGCGACGAAGTCCGCGAGGTAGTGCTCGGCGAAGTCGACCGAGTAGTGCGTCGCGATCAGCGCGGTCTTCGGCGCCCGGCCCGCCGGGCGGTGGTACAGCCCCTGGCACGGGTGTCCCCCGGCGCCGGCCCGTGCCGCCGTCGGAGAGGTGAGCCCGACGAAGAGTCGCTCCACCGCCATGGCGTTCCTCCCAATGTAAACCTGACGTCGGATTCGTACCTTAACCGCGGGGTTGGGGGATGTCCATACGTTGATCTGGGCAGATTCACCGCCGGGGCATGCGCGCGGGCATGCGAAAGCGACGGCTCAGGTCGTGCTCGACCTGGCCGTCGGCGAACCGGTGAAGGGGAAGGCGCTGGAGCCGGTGAGGGTGGCGGAGCCGGGGGTCAGGCGGGGTCGGCGCGCCAGTAGATCGCGCGGTACCACATCTCGCCGAGTGTGCGGACGGCGTCCTCGTCGTCGATCTCGGTGTCCTGGCCCGCCCCGGCGAGGAGGTCGTAGCAGAACTGGTTGAGCATCGCGACGATGGCCCTGGCCGTGAGCTCCGGATCGGCGCCGGGGCAGTACCCCTCCCGCTGGGCCCGCCGGACGCTTTCGGCGATGCCCTGCACGGCGTCGTCGCACAGCTCCCGCCAGTGCCCCGCGAACTCCTCGTTGATCATGGCTAGCTGGAAGACGCCCACCATCTCGGCGAGCCGTTCGCCATAGGTCTCCCAGTGGGCGCGTGCCGACTCCATGACGCGCTCGCGGTGCGGGACCCCGTGCTTGTAGGCGACGACCGCCCGCGCCTTGGCCTCCTTGCGGAAGTCGTCCGCCCAGTGGGCGAGGAGGTCTTCCTTGGAGTCGTAGTAGTTGTAGAAGGAGGCGGGCGAGCGTCCGGCCTCCTGCGCGATGTCGGCGACCGTCATCGCGAGGAAGCCCTTGCGGGCGATGATCCGGCGCGCGGCCGCCTCGATGGCGGCGAGGGTCTTGCGTCCGCGCTGCGTCGGACGGGGGGTCTGAGCCTTCTCCACACCTGAACCTAACATCGGGTTTCTCCCGCTGGAGCGCACTGCGCCGCCGAACGCGCCGCACGGCCCGCCGGGGGCGTCGGGCACCGCTGATATGAATCTGAGGTTAGCATCATATGAGGTATGCCCGTGGCCGCGTTTGGCCATGTCGGCGGGGCTCGGTGGGGTACAACTCGACCATGCGCGAGAGCAGCAGGGTCGTCGTCATCGGAGCCGGACCCGCGGGACTGACCCTGGCCAACCTGCTCCAGTTAGCCGGGGTCGGCTGCGTGGTGCTGGAGCGGCAGAGCCGCTCCTACGTGGAGCAGCGCCAGCGGGCGGGCGTGCTCGACTACGCCAGCAGGCGGATCTTCGAGGAGTGGGGGGTCGCGGAGACCCTGCTGACCGGAGTGCCCGAAGACCGCGCGCTGGAGATCCGCGTCGACGGGGAACCGCACGTCCTGGACATTCGCGCCCTGTCCGGCGGCCGGACGGGCCGCGCCATCCCCCAGCAGATGCTCATCGCACGCCTCATGGCCGCCTTCCTGAAAGGCGGCGGCGACCTGCGGTTCGGCGCGGACCAGGTGACCCTGCACGACCTCGCCGCCCCCGATTCCACTCCCGTGGTCACCTATCGCGATGCGGAAGGGACCGCTCGCGAGATCACCTGCGACTACGTCGCGGGATGCGACGGCCACCACGGCGTCACGCGCACCGCCGTTCCCCCGCGGGAGATGACCACCTACACCTACGACCACGGCATCGGCTGGTTCACCGTCCTCGCCGACGTCCCGCCCCCGCGCCTCCCGCTGTTCGCGATCAGCACGCACGGCTTCGCCGCGCAGTTCCCGCGCGGGCCGGGCGCCTGCCGCCTCTACCTCGAATGCGCCCCGGACGACGTGCCGGCCGACTGGACCGACGAGCGGATCTGGAGGCAGGCGCGGCTCCGCCTCGGCGACGAGTCCCTGCCCGCCGGGCCGATCGTCGACAAGAGCGTGGTGGAGATGCGCAGCTTCGTCGTCGACCCGATGCGGTACGGGAGGCTCTTCCTCGTCGGGGACGCCGCGCACATCATCACCCCCATGGGCGGCAAGGGGATGAACCTCGCGATCGCCGACGCCGACGTGCTCGCCCGCGCGCTGCGCGCGGCCGTCCTCGACGGTGACGAGGAGCCGCTCGCCGCGTACTCCGCCACCTGTCTCCGGCGGGTCTGGAACCAGCAGGAGTTCTCCCGCTGGCTGACAGAGCTGATGCACGAGTCCGGTGACGCCACGCTCGCGGGAACGTTCCGACGCCAGCTGGCCAGGGCGCGCCTCGACCGGCTGTTCACCTCCGCCCCCGCGGGGCAAGCGTTCGCGGACCTCCTGGCGGGCGGCTAGGCGTCGCGGATCCGCAGGAGCAGGGCGGCGGCCACGAGCGCAGCGGCGGCCCATCCGGCGGTCACGCCGAGACCGGCGCTCGCGGGACCGATCCGCTGGAGCAGCCGCTGCCACTGCGGATCGCCGATCACCTGCGCGAGGAGGGGGAAGACGTAGAGCAGGCCGAGAACGGTCCCGGTCCCGGTCGCGGCGTCCCGCAGGACGGCCGCGACACCCAGGCTCAGCAGGGCGATCAGGACCAGGTGGACGATCGATCCGGCGGCGGCGCGCAGAGCCGGGCCGTCGGCCAGAGGCAGCGGTTCGGGCAGGATGAGCCGTCCGGCCAGCAGCGATCCGAGGACCGCGACGGTCCCGGCCACGGTCACGGCGCCGGTGAGGGTGACGGCCTTGGCCGCGAGCACGGTGCTCCGGTGCGGCGTCGCCGCCAGCGTGGTGGTGATCATGCCCGTGCCGTACTCGCCGCCGATGACCAGGACGCCCAGGACCGCGACCGGCGCCTGCCCCAGCTGGACGCCGGCGAGGCTGAGCCCGACCGGGTCACCGCCGCACACCGCGGACGCGCAGGTCGCCACCGCCGTCACCGCCGCGCTGAGGGCCACCGTCGCCGCGATGGCGCCGAGCAGCAGCCACAAGGGGGCGGGGACGGTCCGCAGCTTCGTCCATTCCGCGTGGAGGGCCGATGTCACGCGTCCCTCCTGCGGAGCAGGACGGCCGCGACCGCCAGGCTCACCGCCGCGTAACCGGCCAGGACGGCGAGCCCGGCCCACGGCGCCAGCGGGTAGTAGCCGTTGGACGGCTTGTAGATGCTCGCGACCTGGTGATGCTCCACGAGCGTCTGCTGGACGGCGAACGCCGCCGCAGGCGTCACCCGGGCCAGCCGGTTCGACACGCTCGCCGGCATGAACGGGATCGCCGTCATGATGTGGGGCAGCACGACGGCGACGATGACGGCGGTGACCGCGCCCGCGCCGTGCCGGAGGATGGTCCCGGCGGCGAGGGCCAGGATCGAGGCGGCGGCGAGCAGCGCCCCGACCCCGAGCGCCACGCGCAGATCGGTCGAGAACGCCACCGGGAAGATGAACACGCCGTTGGCGCGGGCGAGCCGCTCGCCGAGCGGGATCGCGGCGGCCGCCCCCGCCAGCCCGGCGCCGAAGGTGACGGCTCCGAGCACGATCGCCTTGGCCAGCAGCACCCGGACGCGTCCGGGGGCGGTGGTGAGGGTGAGGCGGATCAGGCTCGTCCGGTACTCGGTGGTGATGAACAGCGCTGCCACGACGATCACCGCGATCAGTGCGGCGAACGTGCCGGTGAGGATCTCCCCCACGGTGCCGCCGGCCGGCAGGGTCTCGCGGACGGCGGGCGCGATGTCCCCGGCACCGGTCACGGTGAGACGGCCGCCGGACGCCGTGAACGAGCCCGCGGTGTTCTGCGGGTAGCCGGCGAAGGTGGGCGATTCGGGGCCGAGCTGGGTGCCCGTCCAGCCGCCGTCCCGGCTCCCCTGGACGCGGAGGTCCCCGAAGACGGCGGTGGAGACGGTGCCGCGCGTGCTCATGCCGTGCACGGACGGCGGGGACGCGACGAACGGCCCGGCCTGCGCGGCCGGCCCGAGCCCGCGCACGCGCACGGCGCCCACCCTGGTCCAGCGGGCGCCGTCGGCGGACGCGTGGCCGGTGATCGTGTCGCCCGTGCGCTCCAGCCGCAGCCAGCGGGGGGACGCGGCGGAGACGGGCCCGGGGAGGCCGGCGGTGTCGTGGACGTAGCCGTGCTGCATCCGCACGCCGTGGCCGCCGGTGACCATGATCGCGGCGTAGGGCGATCCCTGGCGGGTGCCGTCCTTGATGATGAGCCCGGCCTTCGCCCACGGCACGGTGCCGGGCCGCAGCTCGCCGGGGCCGGTGGGGATGGCGCTCGTGAGCGCGGAGACCGAGACCGTGATGGCGCCGTCCCCGGTCAGCGGCCGGTGCACCAGGTAGAAGCTGTCGGTGACCGGTTCGCCGCCGGGTGCGGTCGGGACGGGCGGTGCGCCCTTCTGGTCGCTGCTGATCCCGGCGAGCAGCGCGAACAGGACCACCAGCAGCGCCGCCGCGATCACGCCGGTCACCCAGCCGCGGACCGTCCGGAACTTGGTCCACTCCGCGTGCAGCACCTGCGGGAAGCCGTCCGGCGGAGACGTCATCGTGCCGCCTCCGTGGGCGCCGCGGCGCGGAACTCGACGGCCTCGCGGGTGAGTTCCAGGTAGACGTCCTCCAGGGTGGCGCGGTGCGCCGACACCTCGGAGAACGGCAGCCCGCTCTGGCCGAGCAGCATCACGATGCGGTCGGCGGGCAGGCCGGTGACGATGAGGGTGCCGGTGTCGCGGCCGGGCGCCGCCACGGACGCGCCCGCTCGCACCAGGACCTTCGCCGCGTGCGTCCAGGCCGGGGTCCGCACGGTCACCCGGTTCTCGGACGCGGCCGCGATCAGGTCGGCCACGCCCGCGTCGGCGATGGCCCTGCCGCGTCCGGCCACGACGAGATGGTCCGCCGTGCCCTGCATCTCGCTCATCAGGTGGCTGGAGACCAGCACGGCACGGCCCTGGGCGGCCAGCGAGCGCAGGAATCCGCGCATCCAGACGATGCCGTCCGGGTCCATGCCGTTGAACGGCTCGTCGAGCATGACGATCGGCGGATCGCCGAGCAGGGCCCCGGCGATGCCGAGCCGCTGGCGCATGCCGAGCGAGTAGCCGCCGGCCCTGCGCCTGGCCACCGGGCCGAGCCCGACCAGGTCGATGACGCGGTCCACCTGCCGCGCGGTCAGGCCCTGCGAATGCGCCAGCCAGAGGAGGTGGCCGCGTCCGGTGCGGGCGGGGTGCAGCGCCGCCGCGTCCAGCAGCGACCCGATGTGGTTCAGCGGGCGCCGGAGGGCGCGGTACGGCCTCCCGCCGATGAGGGCCGTGCCCGCGTCGACGGCGTCCAGGCCCAGGATCACCCGCATCGTGGTGGACTTGCCCGCCCCGTTCGGCCCCACGAACCCGGTCACCGCACCCGGGCGGACGGTGAAGGACATGCCGTCGAGCGCCAGGACGGGCCCGTACCGCTTGCGCAGCCCGGCGACGACGATCCCCGGGGCGCTCATCGCGGCGGCCCCGGCATTGGAATTCGGCTCATGGCGATGGTTGTACGCGGGGGCCGGTTCCGTCCCGGTCGCGGCGGCTGCGACCCGGTTGCGACCTCGCGCCTGGCATCGTTGTCGGCATGGCAGCAATCAGCCGTGGTGAGCACCGGTGAGGGTGCTGGTCGTCGAGGACTTCGAGGTCCTGGCCCGCTCCGTCGGGACGGGGCTGCGCCGCGAGGGCATGGCCGTCGACGTCGTCCTGGACGGGACCGACGCCCTCGACCGCCTCGCCGTCACCCGCTACGACGTGGTGATCCTCGACCGCGACCTGCCCGGCGTCCACGGCGACGAGATCTGCCGGCGGCTCGCGCACGACCGCCGCGAGACCCGGGTGCTGATGCTCACCGCGTCCGGCACGATCCAGGACCGGGTGGACGGGCTCGGCCTCGGCGCCGACGACTACCTGCCCAAGCCGTTCGCGTTCGCCGAGCTGGTCGCCCGCGTCCGCGCCCTGGCCCGCCGCGCCGCGCCGGCGGTGCCGCCGACCCTGGCGTCCGGGGACATCACCCTCGATCCGGCCCGCCGCACCGCGTTCCGGGCCGGGCGGCGCCTGGAGCTGAGCCCGCGGGAGTTCGCCGTGCTCGAATGCCTGCTGACCGCGCCGGGCCTGGTCGTGTCCGCGGAGGAGCTGCTGGAGCGCGCCTGGGACGCGGCCGCCGACCCGTTCACCAGCGCCGTCAAGCACACCGTGCACCGGCTGCGGGCCAAGCTCGGCGACCCGCCCGTGATCGAGACCGTCCGCGAGGGCGGCTACCGGCTCGGCCCGTCATGACGGCACAGGGGCCCGTCATGGCGTTCCCGCGGCCCGCCCGGCGGTCGCTGCAGGCGCGGCTCGCGCTCGGCTACGCCGCGGGCATCTACGCCGCCGGGGTGCTCGTGCTCGTCGTCGTCGCGGTGCCGCTCGCCAGCGTCGACGCGGGCTCCCCCAAGGGCGGGCCACCGTCGGGCGTGACCACCGGCGAGGGGCCCGGGGTCGGTCTGGCCCGGCTCCTCACGGGTTCCGTGGCCGCCCTGGTCGTCCTGGTTCCCGTGGCGCTGGCGCTCGGCTGGTTCGTCGCGGGCCGGTTCCTGCGCCCGCTGCGCTCCATCACCGCCACCGCGCGGAGCATCTCCGCCGGGGACCTCCACCGGCGCCTCGACCTCGGCGAACCCACGGACGAGCTGAGGCGGCTCGGTCACACCCTCGACGACCTGTTCGGCCGCCTCCAGGCGTCCTTCGACGCCCAGCGCCACTTCGTCGCCAACGCCTCCCACGAGCTGCGCACGCCTCTCGCCGGCCTGCGCACGCTTCTCGAAGTCGCCCTCGCCGACCCCGCCGCCGACGCCGAGACCCTGCGTTCGGCGTGCCAGGAGGCCCTCGCGCTCGGCGGGCATCAGGAGCGGCTCGTCCAGGCGCTGCTCGCCCTGGCCACCAGCGAACGCGGCGTCACCTGCCGGGAGAGCGTCGACCTGGCCCGCGTCGCCGAAGGGGTGCTCGCGTCCCGCCGCGACCATGCCGCGGACAAGGGCATCGACCTGGCCGAGCGGCTCGCGCCCGCGGTGACGGCCGGGGATCCGGGGCTGCTCGAAAGCCTCGTCGCGAACCTCGTCGACAACGCCGTCCGCCACAACCGCACCGACGGGCACGTCCAGGTCACCACGCGAGCTTCGGAGACGGAGGCGATCCTGACGGTCACCAACACCGGGCCGGTCATCCCCGGCGACCAGGTCGAGCGCCTCTTCCAGCCCTTCCAGAGATTGGCTCCCGGCCGTGACGGGCGCCGCGACGGCTACGGCATCGGCCTCGCCATCGTCAACGCCGTCGCCCAGGCCCACCACGCCGCGCTCACGACCACCGCGCGTCCCGAAGGGGGCCTGTCCATCACCGTCCGGTTCGCACGGGACGGTTCATGACGCGCGCCACCGAAGGAGAATGGCCTCATGATCGAGTTAGGGATCCGCCCGCCGGAGCCCGGCGACGGTGCGGGGATCGCGGTGGCGTGGTGCGATTTCGCCGAGTACTACCAGGAGATCGATCCTGAGTCGTTCCAGGCCCCGCGCCGCGACGGCCTCGAGGCGTGGCTGGAGAGCGGGCTGCTGACCGGCGGGCACGACAGGTTCGTCCGGGTGGCCGATCTCGGCGGGGACGCGATCGGCTTCGTCGCCGCGAAGTTCCTGCGACCGCACGAGGACGCGGACCGTCAGGTGCTCCGGGAGGTCGCGGTGCCCCGCGTGTTCGTCAACTCGCTTGCCGTGCAGCGCCGGCACTGGCGGTCGGGGGCCGGGGCGGGGCTGATGGCGGCGGTGGAGGAATGGGCCGATGCGCGAGAGGCGCACCTCATCACCCTGGACACCTATGCCGACAGCCCGGTGTCGGTTCCGTTCTATGAGCGCCGGATGGGATACCGGCGGCAGAGCATCATCTTCACCAAACGGATTCGCTGATCGCGCGGCCTCGGCTCGGTGCCGTTCGCGCCGGGTCGGCACGCCCGTCGCGACGCCCATCGCGAGCAGCACCGGGCCGAGAGGGTCAGGACACCGGGTGTCCCGTCATTTCCTTCGGGAATTCAGATGGTCCGGTACTTACCCGACCTGCAGATCGACACAGGCGTAGAACGCGTTGCCGGTATCGGCGATGTTCCAGACCGCCAGCACCTTCTGCCGGCCGCTCACGCCACCGAGATTGACGGTGTGGGAGGAGCTTTGCGCGCTGAACTTCCCGAGGCTCCTGCCGTTGATGAAGTACTCGTAGTCCCGGGTGGCGTGCCTGGCGGTGAACGTCCAGTTGAAGGTCACCGAGTTGCCGACCGAGGCGGCGCGCCACGGCTTGCTGTCGTCGTCGAGATCGGAGAACCGCGCGTTTCCGCCGCTGCAGCTTTGCAGGCCCTTCGGCCCTTCGACGCTCTGCGGCTCCCATTGGATCTGTCCGCACTGGACGGTTCGCTGCGCGCACTGGGCCTGCCGGCTCGCCGGCGAGGAGACGTAGCCGTGCGCGTAGGCGGAGGCGGCGGGCAGTACGACGGCGACGAGGGGTGCGATTGTCACGCCTGCCGCGACGGCGGCGAGCTTGCGCCTTGATTTCATGCGGGGGGTCCTTGCTTTTGGGGGTGGGTGATGATGTTTTCGTCGTGGCCATTTGGAGGGGAGCGAGGCATGACGACTCCATCAATAGGAAATTTCCTATTGGGTAGTTGAACGTTAACCGGCCGTCCGATAAGCGGCAAGGCTTTGCTGCTGAGCGCGGATTGGCACGCGCCATACCCCCGCAGGCCAGCGGCCGAACCACTTCGGCGGCCGGCGAAGAATCGTCAGATTCTCCCGACTTTCGGGCAACCGGTGGGCAGCTTCTGCCTAGAGCGGTGACTCGCGGAGCTCCGTCCCGCCGGGGAGCGGCCGCAGGCCGGGGGCCAGCGCGAGGGTGACGGCCACCGAGGCGGCGGCCATGATCGCCATCGCGGTCGACGGGGAGGTCACCTGCGCCGCGCCGCCCGCGAGGGCCGCGCCGACGCCCTGCATGGTGAGCATGCCGGACGCCTGCAGCCCCAGCGCGTGGCCGTGCATCGAGACCGGCGTCAAGGCCATGAGGCGTTCCTGCAGCAGGAGCGTCGCGGCGTAGCCGACGGAGGCGAGGAGGACGGCAGCCGCGCCGAGCGGGAGCGGCGGGTCGGCGGCGAACAGCAGGTACGGCACGGCCAGCAGGAGGCGCAGCGAAGGCCCCAGCCGTTCCCGCAGGCGGGGCGGGACGAACCGGCCCGCCGCCGTGTCGCCGATCAGCATCCCGACGGCCGCGACGGCGAGCAGCAGCCCGGCGTCATGGGGCGCGTAGGAGACGAAGAGGGCCTCGCAGCCGACGATCAGCCCGTTCGGCACCCACATCGCCAGGTAGGTGCAGCGGCGCGGCGCCGAGGAGAGCAGGTGCGCGTTGGTGCGCCACGTCTGGGCGAGGGACGGGCGGCCGGTGGCGCGGGGCGGGCGGCGGCTCAGCCCGGCGAGCGCCGTCACGGCGGTGAGGACGTAGAGCGCGGCGGCGGTGAGCAGGGCGCCCCGGGGCGAGAGCGCTACCACCAGGACGCCGCCGGCGGCGAAGCCGCAGATCTGCATGGTCCCCGCGGCCATGTTCAGGACCGACCGCCCGAGGAGGTAGCCGTCCTCCGGGAGGATCTCGCTCAGCAGGCCGAAGCGGACCCCGCCGCCGAGCGAGGCGACCAGGCCCAGGCCGAGCACGAGGGCGAACAGCGCCGCCACCGGCAGGCCCGGGATCGCGAGCGCGGCCGTGCCCGCGCCGAAGATCAGGGCCGTGCAGGCCAGCGCCGTCCTCGGCGGGAGGCGGTCGGCGGCCGACAGGAGGGTCAGCGCCCCGGCCATCTGGGCGAACGAGCCGCCGAACATGCTCAGCGCCGACAGCAGCGGGGACCGGGTCGAGTCGTACACCAGCGTCCCGAGGGCCAGGGCACTGACCGCGGAGGCGGCCATGTGGATCGTGACCGTGGCGAAGAGCGGCGTGTACTCGGGGGCGCGGAACAGATCCCCATACGTGCGCATGATCCCAAGGCTCCGGAAATCCGGGCCGGCGCCGGTAATGTTTCGCGTGGAGGCGAAACATGGGCTGGTGGCTGATCAACGCGGACACCCTCGCGGGCGGCCGGTTCGTGGTCTCGGCGCTGGCGGAGACCATCGCGTCCCTGCGCCTCCTGGAGTCGGGCACCGCCGCGCACCCGGGTGAGCGGGCATGGCTCGACGCCCATCGGCCCGCGTACCGGCGGCTGCTCCAGCGGGAGCCGGTCACGGCCGCGCTGCTGGACGCCGCCCTCGGCGTCACGACCAAATGGACCGCCGACTTCCTCACGCCGCCGCATCCGGGCGTCGGCTCGCCGGCGTTCCACGAGGAGCTCGCGACCGTCCGCCGGACGCCGCCCGAGCGGGCGCACGCCGACCTGGAGGTCTCGCTCGGGCGCCCGCTGCCCGCCGGGCTGCGCGTGCCCGACGCGGCCGGGCGGCTCGCCGGCCTGCTGGAATGGGTGTGGACGCACACCGTCGAGCCGGACTGGGACCGCCGCCGGCGTGTCATCGAGGCCGACGCGGTCGCGCGGGCCGGGCAGCTGAGCCGGGGCGGGTGGGCCGCCGCGCTGGACGACATGCGCCCCGGGATGCGCTGGCTCGGCGACGGCCGCCTGCAGATCAACGTGCACGACTTCCCGCCGCGCGACATCTCCGGCGCGCGGCTGCTGTTCGTCCCCGTCACCCCGCGCAAGGGCTGGGTGGCCTGGGAGGAGCCGGACCCCGACCGGTACATGATCGTCTATCCGTGCGCGGGCCCGCTGGCCGGCGCGGACGACGCCGGCGCCGTGCCCGAGGCGCTCGGACGGCTGCTCGGCGCGGCGCGGGCGAGCGTTCTCGTCCTGCTCGCGACGCCGCTGAGCACCACCCAGCTGGTCGCGCTGACCGGCCAGGGGCTCGGCTCCGTCGGCCGCCACCTCAGGGTGCTGCTCGATGCCCGCCTGATCGACCGGCGCCGGGCGGGACGGTCCGTCCTCTACTACCGGACGGAGGCCGGGGACACCCTCGTGTCGGCGCAGCGAGCGTGACGTCGGGGGTTCGGCGCCAGGGCTTGGCCCGCCTCAGGGCTTGCGCGCGACGCCACCGGAGCACGACACCTCGGGGACGTCCTCGTGCCCGGGGTCGGGCCGCCACTCCGTCACCGGGACGACGCCGGGCGCGACCAGCTCCAGCCCGTCGAAGTAGCGGACGATCAGCTCCGGGCTGCGGGGGTGGTAGGCCACGCCGCCGCTGCCCGCGTTGTAGGCGGCGATCGCCCGGGTGTAGGCCGGGTCGCGGTCGGTGCCGTCGTAGACGGCGAGGTAGCTGCCGGACGGCAGCGCCGCCATGAGCCGCGCCACGATCGCCCGCGCCTCGTCGAAGTCGCCGACCAGGCCGAGGATGCCCATCAGCATGAGCCCGACCGGCTTGTCGAAGTCGAGGGTGCGGGCGGCCGCGGCCAGGATGGCGTCGGGGTCGTGCACGTCCGCCTCGATGTAGTCGGTGACGCCCTCGGGGGTGCTGGTCAGCAGCGCCTTGGCGTGCGTCAGGACGAGGGGGTCGTTGTCGACGTAGACGATCCGGGCCCGCGGGGCCAGCCGCTGGGCCACCTCGTGGGTGTTGTCCACGGTGGGCAGGCCGGTGCCGATGTCCAGGAACTGCTCGATGCCCGCCTCGCTCACCAGGTACCGCACCACCCTGCGCAGCATCTGCCGGGACTGCTGGGCCATGTCGACCATGCCCCGGAACCCCGCGATGACCTGCTCACCGGCCCGCCGGTCCACCGGGAAGTTGTCGGTACCGCCCAGCAGGAAGTTCCAGATGCGCGCCGAGTGCGGCACGGTGGTGTCGATCTTGTCCTTCGGCTCCATGATCAATCGTCCCCGGTAGGTCGTCCTCCTACTTAGGGGCCTACCCATTCGGCGCGGAAGGTTTAGTCTGTCGGCGAAGTCGATCAAGGGCGGGATGACGGCATGCGCGGACGACTCCTTCGGATCATGGTGATGACCGCCCTCGCGATCGGTGTGGTGCCGGGTGGTCCGGCGGTGGCCGCGCCCGCGGAGCGCGAAGCCCCGCTGTTACGGTCCACCGATCCGGGGGCGGAGCGCTTCCGGCCGGTCGGGCGGCTGAAGGCGTCGAGCCAGTGCACGGCGACGGTGATCTCACCGGCCCGCCCACCGGATCCGCGGGACCGCGCGCTCGTCCTCACGGCCGGGCACTGCGTCGGACGGTTCGCGGCCAACGACGTCCGCACCGGCGTGGACGCGCCCGCCGGCTGGACGTTCACCCCGGCGTACTTCGTCGACACCATCGACCGGCACCGTGCGTTCCCGGTCGCCTCGATCCAGTACGCCTCCATGAAGGGCGTCGATCTGGCCGTCGTGGAACTGGCCGCGAGCTACGGGGATCTGGCCGCGATCGACGTCCGCCCGCTGGACCTCTCGGCGGCGCCCCCGCCGGAAGGCGCGGCCATCGAGGTGGTGCACGCGCCCGTGGACGGCCTGCCGCAGGACCAGCAGTTCCTCCGCCGTTCGCGATGCCGGAGCGGCGCGCGTACCGACGTGGCCGAGTCGCCCTGGATCTGGCACGGGGCCTCCCCCAACGACTGCGCGGGCGTCGCGGGCGGCTCGTCCGGCGGGCTGGTCGTCCGGCGGGACGGGCGGCGGGTCGTGGCGGTGCTCAACACGACCGTCGAGACCGGCGTGTCGGGGGTGTGCAAGCTCGGACGGCCCTGCGAGATCGGCCCCGCCGGCGCGGTGCTGCGTCCCGGCACCTCGTACGCCATCGGCGTGGCACCGCTGGCGGGTTGCCCGCTCGACGACCTCGCCTGCCGGCTGGACCCGGGGGACGGCGCGGCGCCGTCGGACACGCGGGTCGCCGTCCGGTCGAAGGACGCCCGCTGGGACGCCGCGCTCGACGCCAGGGGCGGGACGCACGCGCGGATCAAGACCGGCCCGCTCGGCCGGACCGACTGCCGGAACCCGGCGGGCTACGGCCGCCCGTTCGCCATCAAGGACCGCCCGGTGATCGACGACCCGCTGCCGCCGGACGAGGACTTCTACGTCCTGTGCGTGGTGAGCGGCCAGGGCTCGGAGTGGGTGCCGGCCCGGTTCGCCTCGTTCACGACGGTGCAGGTCGACGACACCCCGCCGGCGGTCGAGCCGGTGGTGAGCGCCCGCGATCTCGACACCCAGTGGGCCGTGGAGCCGATCTTCCAGATCTTCGAGATCGTGCACTACGACATCAAGTACGGCGCCCCCGCCGAGATCGACTGCGCCGACCCGGCGGACTACCGGCCGTACCGGCGATTCCCCGCGTTCCTCGCCAAGACGCAGGCGTGGCGGTACTGCGCGATCGGGTACGACCTCGCGGGCAACGCCACCCCGCCGAAGACCGTCGACCTGAACCCGGCTTAGCGCACGGACCAGCGCTCAGGCGCCGGTGTAGGGGGACGCGCTCGACTCGCGGACCCGCAGCTCCGGGGCCAGCGTGATCCGCTCGGGCGGCTCGCCGCGCATCATGCGGACGAGGAGCTCGACGCCCTGCGCGCCGACCTCGTACATCGGGTTGCGGACGCTGCTGAGCGGGATCGTGAGCTGCGCGGCGATGGGCACGTCGTTGAAGCCGACCACGGCGACGTCCCGGCCCGCGCGCAGCCCGCGCTCGCGGAGCACGCCGAGCACGCCGATGGCGGCGAAGTCGCTCACCGCGAAGATCGCGGACGGATGCGGCTTCCGGTCGAGCAGCTTCTCGGCGGCCAGCGCGCCGCCCGCGGCGTCGAAGCTCGCGTGCACGACGCGGTCGCCCGGCACGGGGTGGCCGCGTTCGGCGAAGTAGCGGGTGAAGGCGGTCGTGCGGTCGATGCCGTTGGCGGCGTAGGGCAGCCCGGCGACCACGCCGACCCGGCGGTGCCCGAGCGCGTAGAGGTGCTCGGCGGCGAGCCGGCCGCCCTCCAGGTCGTCGCAGGTGACCGAGGGATGGTCGCCGGCCCGCCGGTTGACCAGCACGAACGGGACGCCGTGCGCGGCGAAGCCGGCGAGGAAGGCCCCGTCCACATGCGCGTCGCCGAAGATCATCGCGTCGACGCGGCGGGACAGCAGCATCGCGACGTGGGCCTGCCGGGTGGCGGGGTCGTCCCAGGAGTTGCTGACCATGGTGTGGAAGCCGAGCCGGGTCGCGGAGCGCTCGACGCCCTCGTAGATCGAGGCGAGCACCTGGTCGGTGAGCCGGGCCATCATGACGCCGAGCAGCCGGGAGCTCTGCCGCCGCAGCCCGGCCGCCTGGATGTCGGGCACGTAGCCGACCTCCAGGGCGACCTGCCGGACGCGTTCGGCGGTCGCGGCCGACGCCGCCCGCGCGCCGCTGGTGGTGCCGTTGAGCACCCGGGACACCGTGGACACGTGCAGCCCGGTGAGTTCGGCGATCGTCTTCAGCGTCGCCCGCCCGCCGCTCCCCGCGCTCGCCGTGGCCGCCGCGGACCCTTCCGGCCCGTCCGGCTCCGGATCGGCGGCCCTCTCATCTCTTGCCCCGTGCAAGACCACCCGTTTTCCCCGGCGACACTCGTCGGCCGATTTCCTGGGACCGGCTCTTGACAGCGTCCAGGCTAGCAGTTTCTCATTGAGCAAACGTTATAGCCAAACGTTTGTGCAAGCTGGTCAGGACAGTACCCGGCTCCGTCCAGGGAGGTCACACCATGGCGACCGAAGTGCACACACCGCGCCGGTCGCGGCTGGTGACCCAGCTGCTGCTCGTCTGCGGCGGCGCGGTGCTCCTCAACCTGGTCCTGCGGGCCGTCGAGGACGGGCTGCCGAGCACGGCGCCCGCGGCGGCGAGCCCGGCGGGGCGCGGGCTCGGCGAATGGGTCCTGTGGATCCTGGGCGACACCAACGAGGCGCAGTTCTACAAGACCTCGCTCGGCGGGATCGGGCTGCTGCTGTTCGCCGCCGGCGCGCACTACGCGTCCCGGCGCCGGATGCGGGCCAGGGGCTTCGACATCTCCTACGGCACCGGCCTGTGGCCCTGGGTGGCGGGGGCGGCCGGGATCTCCCTGCTGCTGTCCAACCTGTTCTGGGGCTGGACGCTCTCGCCCGACCTCTGGCAGCCGACGTTCGTGCCGTTCGTGTCGGTGGCGCCCTCGGTCGTCCTCGTGTACGGGGCGGGCTGGCGGGTCGCGCTGACCGCCGCCGGGCTGGGCGCGGTGCTGACGACCCCGGTGTCGATTCTCGTCGTCGAGCACTTCTGCACGCCGCTGGATCTTCCGGTGGTCATCGGGAACGTCACCGGCATGTGGGTCGGCGCACTGCTCGCGTTCCTGATCTGCCGGGGGCTGCCCTGGATGACACTCCCGCCGCCACCGCCGGAGGGCCCGCCCGGCGAGGGGGTCGACGCCGAGCCCGACCCGGTGCCCGACCGCGAGCCCGACGACGGCGGCGAGCCGCCGAAGTGGTGGCTGCCGCGCCGGGCGCTCGCCGACTTCAGCGAGGCGCAGTTCTACGGCAACGAATGGGCGTCCCTCGGCCTGGTCGGCGGGGCGGTGCTGGCCTGGGCCGTCAACACGACCGGCCCGGCGTACGGCAGCGGGGTGTTCCCCGACCTGCTGACCGCGCAGATCCTCACCGCCGTCCTCGGCGTGTGGCTGTGGGCCGGGCAATGGCGGCGGCACGGCTGGTACCCGACGTTCGTGCCGGTCGTGTCGTTCGCCCCGGCGGCCGTGCTCGTCATGGAGGGCGGCTGGCCGACGATCCTGTTCGCCGCCGTCACCGGAGCCGCCGCCGGGCCGCCGCTCGCCCGCGCGATCGCCGCGCGGCTGCCCGCCGACTTCCATCCGTTCATCGGCAGCGTCATGTCGATGACCGTCATCACCACGATCGGAGTGCCCGTGCTCAAGCTGCTCGACTCGGCGGGACTCGTATGAGCCCGCACGACCCCCGTCCCCGGATCTTCTCGGCGCGACGGATCATCACGATGAACGGCGACGAGCCGGAGGCGGTCGCCGTCCTGGGCGAGCGCGTCGTGGCGGCGGGCGCGCGGCACGACCTGCGCGACCGGTTCGCCGGCGCCGAGGACGTCGACCTCGGTGACGGGGTGCTGCTGCCGGGGTTCGACGACGCGCACGCCCACCCCTCGGTGCTGGCCGACGGCGGCCTCTACGTCGACCTGGCGCCGACCGTGACGGGGACCGCCGAGCAGGTGCGGCGGGCGCTGGCCGAGCGGGCGGCGGTCACGCCCGAGGGCGAGTGGGTGGTCGGGCACAACTTCGACGTCTCCCGCGTCGAGGAGGGCAAGAGCGTCGACCGGACGCTGCTCGACCAGGTCTCCGACCGGCACCCGGTGCTGATCATCCACTACTCGTACCACGGCGCGGTCGCCAACTCCCGGGCGCTGGCCGCCGCCGGGTACGCCGAGGACACGCCCGACCCGGTCGGCGGCGAGCTGGTGCGGGAGGGCGGGCGGCTGACGGGCGTCCTGTACGAGCGGGCCTGGATGGAGGGCTACCTCGGGCACGGGTCGCGGCCGCCGCTCGTCCCGCAGCCGACCATGGAGGCGCGGGTCGAGTCGCTGCGCCGGATGCTCACCCGGATGAACTCCGCCGGCATCACCTCGGTGACCGACGCGATGGTGCACCCCGCCGACTGGGCCCTCTACCAGGCCGCGCGCGACGTGGACGCGCTGACCGCCCGGGTCGGGATGCTGCTCTGGTACGAGTTCTTCGAGCCCGCGCGGGCGCTCGGCATGCGCACCGGTTTCGGCGACACGATGCTGCGCTTCAACGGCGTGAAGATGATGACCGACGGCGCGGTCTCCGGCGGCACCTGCCTGTGCAGGACGCCGTACATGGGCGCGCTCGGCGAGCGCACCGCGGGCATCCAGGTCATGCCGGACGAGGAGATCGCCGAGGTCGTCCACCGGGTGCACGCGGCGGGCAGCCGCCTGGCGGTGCACGCCAACGGCGACCTCGCGATCTCCAAGGTCCTGGACGCCATGGACGCGGCGATCGCCGCCACTCCCCCGCGTCCCGGCCAGACGCACCGCATCGAGCACTGCTCGGTGGTCGATCCGGAGCTGGTGGCTCGGATCCGCGCGCTGGGCGTGATCCCGGTGCCCTTCGGCGCGTTCATCTCCTACCACGGCCGCAATCTCGTCGGCCATTACGGGCGGGAGCGCGCCGAGCGGATCAGCCCGCACCGCACCTTCCGCGACGCGGGGATCACGGTGGCGGGCTCGTCCGACTACCCGTGCGGGCCGCTGGAGCCGCTCTACGCGCTGCAGTCGCTGACCACGCGCCGCGCCCAGGACGGCACCGTGCTCGGCGAGAACGAGCGGCTCACCCCGTACGAGGCGCTGGAGGTCTACACGGCCGGCTCGGCGGTGGCGTCCGGCGAGCAGGACGACAAGGGCCGGATCGCCGTGGGCCGCCTGGCCGACTTCACGGTGCTCGGCGCGGACCCGCTGCGCGCCGAGCCGGAGGAGCTGGCGGAGATCCCGGTGCTGTCCACCTGGGTCGGCGGCCGCCAGGTCTGGCACGCCGGATGACCCTGACTACAACGACCTAGGAGGTCCCGATGTCCGCCTTCGCACCGGAGGACGGCCGCACGATCAGCGAGCTGCGCGCCGAGTACGACGCCGGGGAGACCACCCCGGTGGACGCGGTCGAGGCCGCGCTCGACTCGATCGAGCGCGACGTCGGCGACGACGGGCTGCGCGCGTTCGCGCACCTGCGCGCGGAGCGGGCCCGGCAGGAGGCGGAGTCGGCGGCGCGGCGGCTCGCGGCCGGGGCGCGGCTGAGCCCCCTCGACGGGGTACCGATCGCCGTGAAGAGCATGGTCGCGATGGCCGGGATGCCGCAGGACGCGGGCTCCCGCGTCCTCGCGGGGCAGTACGCCGACCGCGACGCGACGCTGGTCAGCGCGCTGAAGGAGGCCGGCGCGGTGATCGTCGGCACGACCTCCATGGACGAGTTCGCGCTCACCACGCTCGGCCCCGCCCGCAACCCGTTCGACCGGACCCGGACGGCGGGCGGCTCCAGCGGCGGCTCCGCGGCGGCCGTCCGGACCGGGATGTGCTTCGCGGCCATCGGCACCGACACCGGCGGCAGCATCCGGATCCCGGCGGCGTGCTGCGCGGTCGTCGGCCTGAAGCCGACCTACGGCCTGCTGCCGACCGACGGGATCATCCCGCTGGCCTGGTCGCTCGACCACGCCGGGCCGATCGGCCGGACGGTCGCGGACGTCGCCGACATGTTCGGCGTCCTGCTCAGCGGCGTCACGGGCTCCGGCCCCACCCTCCGGGGCAACGGCTCCGGCCCGGTGGCCGGGCTGGGCGGGATCCGCATCGGGATCCCGTCCGACGAGTACCTGAGCGTCGCCGACCCGCACCTGCTCGCGGACTTCCGCACCGCGCTCGCCGCCGCGGCCGACGCGGGCGCCGAGATCCTCCGGATCGAGCTGCCCGGCCAGGAGGAGGTCAAGGGCGTCCACTGGCCGGTGCTGTCCGCCGAGATGGCCGCCTACCACCTGCGCCGGTTCGGGGCGTCCGAGGACCGCTACAACGCCCCGATGAAGGACGGGATCGCCGCCGGCGCGGCCGTCACCACCGAGGAGTACCTGACCGCGCAGCGGGGCCGTCCCGTCCTGCGCGCCAAGGTGGACGCGGCGCTGACCGGCGTGGACGTCATCGCCCTGCCCACGATGGCGATCGACCCGCCCGAGATGGGCCGCACGGAGGTGGACCTGGACGGCCGTCCCGAGGACGCCGTGGCCGCCATGGTCCGGCTGACCTCCCTCGCCAACCACACCGGGCACCCGGCGATCTCCGTCCCGCCCGGCACCGCGCCCGCGGGCCGTCCCGCCGGGGTGCAGCTCATCGGCCGCCACTACGACGAGCAGCGCCTCCTGTCGGTGGCCGCCGGCCTGGAGTCGCTGGGCTAGGGCCTGGGCGGGGCCGGTTCCGCCGGGCCGCCGGGGATGCCCATCTCGGTCATGGCCTGATCGATGAACGTGGCCGCGGGCTCGTCCGCCGCGCCGATCCTGCGGAGGGCGGCGATGCCGAGGTAGATGCCGTACCCGGCGACGACGCGGTGGCGGGCGAGGTCGGGCGGGACGCCGAGCTGCTCCAGCGACGCCTGCATGTAGCCGAGGCGGCGGGCGCTCACCCGCCGGGCCACCGCGCCGACGGTGGGGTCGTCGGCCTCGCTGATCAGGCGGAAGGAGATCGCGGCGTCGATGGGATCGGAGAGGGCGCTCTCCAGCAGCGTCCGCATCCGCTCCGCGGGGTCGGCGATCTCGTCCAGCTCGGCGATCACGGCCTCGGTGTCGCGCTCCCAGAGCGCGAGCGCGGCCTCCAGCAGGGCGCGGCGGTTGCGGAAGTGCCAGTAAAAGCTGCCCTTCGTCGCGCCGAGCCGGACGGCGAGCGGCTCCACCGCGACCGCGGCGAGGCCCCCGGCGGCCAGGGCGTCCAGCGCGGCCCCGGCCCAGTCGTCGGCGGTAAGTCGGGTCACATTGCCACCCTTCCATACGGAGGCGTACGGTGGGAACATACGCCACCGTATGGAAGGGCCGGAACATGGTCTACAACATGCACGAACGCTTCGTCCGCGCCGACCCCGACCGGGTCTGGGAGCTGCTCGCCGCGATCGGCTCCGAGGACGACAGGCTGTGGCCGGAGGGGAAGGGGACCTTCCGGCTGCCCGAGGGGCTCACCCCCGGCGCCCCGGTCGAGCACTCCTCGCTGCGCTACCACGTCCAGACGGTGGAGCCCGGCCGCAAGCTCTGGTTCGACACCGGCAAGCAGCTCAGCGAGGGGCACGGCTTCACCCTGACCGAGCGCGACGGGGGCACGCTCGTCCGGCACGAGCTCAAGGGCCGCACCGGCGGGATGTTCCGGCTGATGTGGCCGCTGATCGTCCGGCGGCAGCACGACGTCGTGATCGAGCTGGTCCTCGACAACCTGGAGCGGGAGGTGTCGCGCGCCGCGCTGTGACATCTCCCTCGCGCGGGCCAGTGGACTCCGCCGCGCGGGGGAAGATCGGCCCGGCGGGCCGCTGCGAACGTGTGGGGGCGGGCGAAGGACGTCCGCGGAAGGGGATCCACATGTCGCGGAATGGACGTGCACTGGCCGCAGGGCTCGCCACGCTCGGCGCGGTCGTGACGGCGGTAGGCGCGGTCGCGGTCGCGGGTGCGAGCGCGGCGGCGGACGACGGCGCTCCGGCGAAGACCGGAGCGCCGCACGCGGCCCGGGAGGCCCACGTGACCGGGGACGCGTGGCTCAAGTACCCGGGCGACCCCGAATACCCGTACCGGCGGTTCATCGTGGACGCGCACGGCGGGCCATGGAAGGTCGTCGGCGGCAAGCTGGTCATGGGCGCCGCGCGCGGGACGGTGAAGTTCGACCACTACTCGCCGGACGTTCCCGGCGGGCCGTCCAAGCACCACTGGGGCTGGATCAAGGTCGACTACGTGATGGCGTCCGGGCCGGTGGCGGTCGTGTCCGGGATCCGGCAGGACGACGCGCACGGCCCCGTCCCGCCGAACCAGAAGCGCGCGAACCTGACGTTCTACCAGTCGCCGCGCGGCCACAAGTACGACCGGATGGGCTTCTCGTGGGGCGTCGTGTACCCGCAGTGCCAGCAGATGGGGACCGGGCCGGCGCCGTTCAGCGAGAACAGCCCCGGCCCGTTCGGGAAATGGCTCAAGGGATACACGGTGCAGGACGCGCCGCTGCGGCTGCCGGACGGTGACTTCCAGCCGCCGGACAACCCGCCCGACTGCTCGTTCGCCGACCAGTAGCCCGCGCCCTCGGCGGCGCCGGGTCAGGAGCCGGGGTTCCGGCGGCGGACGACCCTGGGCAGCGCGGTGAACGACCGGCCGACCTTGAAGCTGACCGAGTTGCGGACGTCGGTGAGCTCGGCGCGGGCACGGGCGAGCCGGTCCTGGGAGTCGGCGAGCTGCTCCTTCAGCCGCCGGGCCTCGCTCGACGTCGCCCACTTGCCCTTGATGCGGATGAGGCGGCGCCCGGCGACCTGCTGGATCTCGTGCCAGACGTTGTCACGTTCCCCCAGCCAGCCGAGGAGGTCGTCCTGCAGCGTGTCGGCGTCGCCCCAGGTGCCGTACAGCTTCTGCGTGGTGACGCAGATCGGGCGCAGGCCGCTCACGGCCACCGCCTCCCAGACGGCGGCGGCGACGCCGGGGGTGTGCTCGGAGCGGTAGTCGTCGCACACGACGACGCCCCCGGGGGGCAGCATGACCCGCGCGGCCTCGATGTCGCCGGTCACGTGCTCGTAGAGGTGGGACGCGTCGACGTGCACGAAGCGGCAGCTCGCGGGCTCGACATGGTCCAGGATCACCGAGGTCGGGGCCTGGATGATCTCGGGCAGCCGGTCGTGGAAGGCGCGGTAGTTCGTCTCGAAGGCGGTGCGGGTCAGGCTGGCGTACGAGCCGTTCATCTCGGCCTGGTTGGAGTCGTCCGGGGCCTCGGAGTCGAAGAGGTCGCAGACGGTGAAGGTCTCCTCCGCGCGGCGGTGGCGGCCCATCAGGATCGCGCTCTTGCCGAGGTAGGAGCCGAGCTCCACCAGGTCGCCGGTCTGCCCGAGGCGCTCCTGGCGCTCCAGGAACCAGGTGAACAGCATCTGGTCGATCTTGGGGAACCAGCCCTTGACGTCGTCGAGGGCGGCGGGGGGCGCGGCGGTCGCGGTCTCTTGCCTTGTCATGCGGGTGACAGCTCCAACGTCATCGTGGTCGAGAGCGACGGAGACGAAGTGGCGGCGCTGCCCTTCGCCGTGCCCGCGCGCCCCGTTGGCGGGTTGTACGACGCTGCCGGATTGACGGGATCCGGGAGCCGCCCATGATAGGCGCTGAGAACGATGTCGCAATCCGCAACCGCCGCACTACTCGTCCGGGAACCCGGTGGCTTCCCCTGTCTTGTACGCGATGCGGGTCATTGGTCCACGCCGGCGGGGCGTCAGCCGCGCGGGGCGGAGACCTGGTAGGTGATGTGCGTGACGAGGCCGCTGTGCGACACGGCGGTCTGCTCGAGGCCGATGTCGCCGACCCCCTCGAACAGCCGCACGCCGTCACCGAGGACCATCGGCGCGATGTGCAGGCGCAGCTCGTCGATCAGGCCCGCCGCCAGGTACTGGTTCACCGTGTGGGCGCCGCCGCAGATCGAGACGTTCCGGTCGCCCGCCGCCTCCCGGGCGCGGGCGAGCGCCGCCTCGATCCCCTCGGTGACGAAGTGGAACGTCGTGCCGCCCTTCATCGGCACCGGCTCGCGCGGGTAGTGCGTGAGGACGAACACCGGCGCGTGGTACGGCGGCTCCTCGCCCCAGTAGCCGTTCCAGTCCAGGTCCCACTCGCCGCGCCCGGCGGTGAACATGTTGCGGCCCATGACGAACGCGCCCGCGTCCACGATGGACTCGATGACCTCGGCGTTGGCCTTGGCCTCGGCCTCATCGAACATCCAGCGGTGCAGCAGCTCGCCGCGATCGCCGATCGGCTCGTCCACGCGCTGGTTCGGGCCGGCGACGAAGCCGTCCACGGAGATGCCTATGTCGCAGGTGACCTTGCTCATGTCGGTGCCTCCCATCGGGCGCCCCTTCGGCGCCGCTCATCAGTTGGTCGGAGCCGTGCCCACGTCCTCGACATCCGCACGAGAAATTCTGCCGGGAGATTTCGCCGTGCCGCTCCGGACCGGGTGATGGCCCGCCCCGGTGATCAGTGGAAGCGTTGAACCGGCGGCCGCGCGGCGCGCGTGCTGCTGGGTGTCGCCGGGCGGCGGCCGGAGCCGACTGGGGAGGACGCGCTGACCACCGATAGCCGCGTGGAGCGGGACGAAGCGGAGCGGGACGAGACCGCCGGAGACGCCGGGACGGCGGGTCCGCGGGCGGACGGGCGGAGCGGGTGGCGGCGCGTCGCGGCCCGGGCGAGCACACTCGCGGCGTTCCTGTTCGTGCTGGTCGCGCTCGTCCTGCCGGACGAGTTCGCGCACCTCACCCCGGCCGCGTTCGTGCGCGTCCCGGTGGAGGGGATCGCGGGGGTCGCGCTGATCCTCGCGGTGCCGGAGCGGGCGCGGCGGCCCGTGGCCCTGGCGGCGGGCGGGCTGCTGGGCGTGCTGACCGTCCTGAAGGTCATGGACATCGGCTTCGACGCGGTGCTGGTCCGGCCGTTCGACCTGGTGCTGGACTGGCCGCTGCTGCGTCCGGCCGTGGAGTTCGTCGAGGGGTCGGCGGGGCGGGCCGGGGCGATCGGTGCCGTGATCGCGGTCGTGGTGCTGATCGTGGGCGTGGTCGCGCTCATGGCGCTGTCGGTGCTGCGGCTCGGCCGCGTCGCCGTCCGGCACGGCAGGAAGGCGGGGTGGGCGGCGGCCGTCCTCGGGGTGGTCTGGGTGGTGTGCGCGGCGTTCGGGGTGCGGATCGTCGACGGGGTACCGGTCGCGGCCGGGAGCGACGCCGTCCTGGCGTACGAGCACGCGCGGCAGGTCCGGGACAGCCTGAACGACCGGGAGGAGTTCGCCAAGGCCGCCGCCGTCGACTCGTTCCGCGACACTCCCGGCGACAGGCTGCTGGCGGGCCTGCGCGGCAAGGACGTCGTGCTCGCGTTCGTGGAGAGCTACGGGCGCACGGCGGTGCAGAACCCGCAGTACGCGCCGCAGGTCGGCGCCGTGCTCGACGCCGGGACGCGGCGGCTCCGCGACGCCGGGTTCGCCGCGCGGAGCGGCTGGCTCACCTCGCCGACGGCGGGCGGCGGAAGCTGGCTCGCGCACGCGACGCTGCTGTCGGGGCTGCGGGTCGACAACTCGCAGCGGTACCGGACGCTCGTCAACAGCGACCGGTTCACCCTCAACCAGGCGTTCGGCCGCGCGGGCTCCCGGACGGTCGCGCTCATGCCGGCCATCACGCGCGCCTGGCCGGAAGGGTCGTTCTTCGGCTACGACAAGGTCTACGACAACCGCAACCTCGGGTACCGGGGGCCGCGCTTCAGCTTCGCCACCATGCCCGACCAGTACACGCTGTCGGTCATGCAGCGCACCGAGCTCGACCGGAAGGACCGGGGGCCGGTGATGGCGGAGACGGCCCTGGTGTCGAGCCATGCGCCGTGGGCGTCCATCCCACGGCTCGTGGGATGGGACCAGGTCGGCGACGGGTCGGTGTTCACCGGCATGGGCAAGGGCTACGACGCGGCGTGGCCGAGCGGCGGACGCGTCCGAACCGAGTACCGCAAGTCGATCGAGTACACGCTGAACACGCTCGTCTCGTACGTGGAGACCTACGGCGACGACGATCTCGTGCTGGTCTTCCTCGGCGACCACGAGCCCGCGCCGCTGATCACGGGCCCGGGCGCGGGACGCGACGTGCCGGTCACGATCGTCGCCAAGGACGGGGCCGTCCTGGACAGGATCTCCGGCTGGGGCTGGGAGGACGGCCTCCGCCCGGCCAAGGACGGCCCGGTCTGGCCGATGAGCGCCTTCCGCGACCGGTTCCTGACCGCGTTCGGCGGGTGACGCGAGGGTGGCACGGTGGGTGATCGCCCTCGCCGTGGCGGCGCTGCTGGCGGGGATGGCGTTCGCGATGGTGTCCACGGCCGTGCGGCAGAGCCCGACGATCGACGAGCCCGTGTACGTGGCCGCCGGTGTGATCTACCTGACGGAGCACGACCTCCAGCCGAACGCCGAGCATCCGCCCCTCGGCAAGTTGATCATCGGCGCCGGGGCGGTGCTCACCGGCCTGCGCCTCGGCCCGGCGTCCGGCGGCGACCAGCAGGCGACCGGACGGCGGCTGCTGTACGAGTCGGGCAACGACGCGCAGGGGCTGCTGCTGGCGGCGCGGCTGCCGGTGATCGTCCTGACGCTGCTGTTCGGGCTGGTCGTCTTCGCCTTCGCCCGCGACCTCACCGGACCCGGCGGCGGGCTCGTCGCGCTCGCGCTGTACGCGTTCTCCCCCGACGTCATCGCGCACGGGTCGCTGGCCACGCTCGACGTGCCGATGGCCGGGTTCCTGCTCACGTCGGCGTGGCTGCTGTGGCGGGCGCGGGAGCATCCACGGCTCTGCCTCCCGCTCGCCGGGGCGGCTCTCGGCGCGGCGGTCGCCACGAAGATGAGCGCGCTGCCCGCCGTCCCGGTGCTGCTGGGCCTGGCGGTGCTCTCGGTCTGGTCCGCGCGCGGCCGCCGCATCGTGGACGGGCTCGCGTGGGCGGCCGGGGCCGGCGCGGTGGCGGTCGCGGTCGTGTGGGCGTCCTACCTGGTCGTGGACCCGCGGCTCCGCTGGACGGCGCCCGGCGACATTCCGGACATCGACGGGCTGCGCGGCCTCGCCGCCGCCTGGCTGCCCTTCCCGGAGCCGTTCCGCGACGGCATGCGCATCCAGTTCGGCTTCGAGGACCTGCGCTGGACGGGATTCCTTTTCGGCGAGGTCTACGTCGGCTCCCGCTGGTACTACCTTCCGGCCGCGCTGCTGGTGAAGACGCCGCTGGGGATGCTCGCGCTGTGGCTGATCGGGACCATCGCGCTGTGCGCGGTGCGGTGGCTCCGCCCTGCCGCGCCCTACGTGCTCCTGCCCGCAGCCGTGCTGCTGGGCGCGGCGATGACGGGCTCGCGCGATCTCGGCGTCCGGTACGCCATCGCAGTCCCAATGTTCCTGGCGGTGGCGGCGGCCGCGGTGACCGCGCTCCGATGGCGGTGGACGCCCGCCGTGGCGGGCGCGCTCGTGCTGTTCGTCGCCGTCAGCTCGCTGCGGACGTACCCGTTCTACCTCCCCTACTCCAACGAGGCGTTCGGCGGCCCGTCCAAGACCCATCTGCGCCTGCACGACTCCAACGCCGACTGGGGCCAGGACCTCGGCCGCCTCGCCGACCGGCTCCGCAACCGGTACCCGGGCGAGCAGGTGTGGCTCGCCTACAAGGGCAGCGGCGTGCCGTCGTACTACGGCATCCGCGCGTCCGACCCGCTCGCCGTGCCGCCCGGGCGGGTGCGCGGGCTGCTGGTGGTGTCCGACAGCTGGATCGCCAAGTCGGACCCGCGGCTGACCCCGCTGATCACGACGAGCGAGCCGGTCGACGAGGTCGGGCACGCCATCACGATCTTCCGCCGCCCCTGATCAGCGATGGGCGCGGGCCCAGAGCGCCGTCCAGCCGCCGGGCGGCAGCCAGGACGCGGGGACGCGCAGGCCGTGCGCCTTGATCTCGTCCCAGAACCGCGTGGTGTCGGCGCCGAGCTCGCGGGCGACGGGAAGGGCGCGCGGCCACGGACCGTCCTCGTCCTTGAGGGTGGTCGCCGGGTAACCCGGAACGCCGATCTTCCGCGGAGCGGTGACGGTCGCCAGTTCGGTCCCGGGCGCGGCGCACGTGACGGCGATGGCGAGCGCGCAGAGGAGCGGCTCGGTAGTCCGCCGTGCGACGGCGGTGGCGAGGGCCGGGTCGTCCTGGACGGCCAGGACGCCGATCGCCTGCCGCGTCCGCCGCCCGGCCAGGTCGAGGGCGTAGGCGTCGGCGATGGCGGGGAGCTTGACGAGCCTGCGCAGCGCCTTCGGGAGCGGCGGCTCGCCGAGCAGCAGCGGGAGCCGGTCGAAGCGGCCGCGCAGCGCCGGGTCGAGGGCGTCGAGGGCCGTGCCGAGGGGACGGCATCCGGTCGCGGCCCACAGCCCGGCGAGATCGACGGCGCCGCTCTCCAGCGCGCGGCGGACGGCGCCCGTGAGCCGCTCCGCGCCGAGGCGGCGCAGCCGGACGAGCGCGGCGTCCGGCGGAGTAGCGGCGACGGCGGCGAAGACGCCGAGCACCTCGGGGCCGGTCTCCCGCCAGGCGCGCTCCGCGAGCGGCCCGAGCTTCGGGCCGACGTCCTCGACGAGACGCGGGGCGCCGCGCCGCCGGGGCGCGGGCCGGACGGGCGGCAGCTCCTCCGGGACCTGGGCGGGCTCGTCCTTCGCCGGGCCCGGGATCGCGGCGACCCAGTCGCGGAACCGTCGCGCCAGGTCCTCGTCCGGTTCGTCGTTGAACCTCGCCGCGATCTCGCTGACCCGCCACCCCCGCGACGCGGGCTTCAGCGGGAGCAGCTCGGCGTTGGCGACCAGCAGCCCGTGCTTGTCGTAGAGGCCCGCGAGACCGCTGCGGCCGTCCTTGGCGGAGTCGCTGTAGAGCGGCCCGGCGATGCAGTTGCCCATGTACTCCGACCATTCGGACAGGTCGCGGGCGCTGCGCGCGACCTTGAACCGGACGCCCGCGCCGGGGACGGCCGTCCCGTCCCGCTCCAGCAGCGCGGCCGGGACCGCGAAGTCGCCGGTCAGCGCCTCGGCTATCGCGGTGCCCGCCATCAGCCCCGCGGTGAGGTCCGGCCAGGTGCGGGCGCCGCGCGGCGGGACGCCGCCGAGCGCGACGAGCTGCGCCGCGCCGGACACGGCGAGGGTGACCGAGTCGAGGCGCGGCGCCAGCCGCTCGGCGGCGGGCTCCGGGTCGTGCTCGAACCACGGCGCGCCGGTTCCGGGCGTGGCCCGCGCCCGCTCGTGCCCGTGCAGCCGGGCGAGGGAGTCGACCAGGTCGGCGTACCACAGCAGGTCGCCGACCATCTCCACGGGCGCCGGGTCCTGTCCGGGCGTGAGCCGTTCGTGGAGCGGCGCCGCGTTCCGCAGGAGCGGGCCCGTCCACGGCGGGATCCCGGCCCACTCGGCGGGCGAGCGGACGTATCCGGCCCCTTCGCGCCAGCCGCGCAGGCCGGACTCCGCCCACCGGCGCAGGTGCTCGGCATGGTGGCCGTGCAGGTCCCACATCGCCTTCTCGACGTCCTCGATGATCACGAGGGCGAAGGCGCGGGCGCACGACAGGCGCGGCCGCACGTAGGCGGCGAACTTCGCGTCGTGCGGCTTGTCGCTGGAAAGCCTGCGGTGGATGTCGCGCACGTAGGCGGCCGGACGCGCAGGAAGCCCGGTCAGGCCGGGGACGCGTCGCGCCGAGTGCGCGGCGTGCATGCCGTCCACCTCCGCCGCGGCGGCGGCGATGACGGCGGCCGAGCGTTCCAGGCCGTCCTCCAGGCCGTGGTCGGCGACCGCCACGGCCGTCCGGAGCAGGGCCGTGGCGCCGAGCGCGTCGGTGCGGACCCGCTCGAGCCGGCTCCTCCAGTACTGCTCGTTCGGCACCCATCGCGCGGCGTCGGCGAGCGACGGCTCGGCGACGCCGAGCGCGTGCCGCACCCGCAGCAGGATCCGCTCGTCCTCGTAGTGAGTGCGGCGTTCGCGCAGGTCGGGCACCCGGTCGCGGCTACTCTGCGTCGCCAGCCGCCGGTTGCGCCGGGCGACGCCCTCGTGGTGCTCCAGCACCCGCGCCCACAGATCCAGGATCAGGTCGAGCCGTCGAGGCTTCGGCACGCCCCGAAACACCTCCCGGAGGTGCTCCGCAAGGACCGATGGCCGGCCGCCGGGGATGACGTCGGCGTCCTTGGGCGCCGCCAGGGCGAGGACGCGTTCCAGCTGCTCGGGTCCGAGGACGTCGCTGGCCGCGACCGCCAGGTGCAGCGCCGCCCACCGTCCCTCGGCGACGGCCCGCGCGGCCGCCGCGCCGACCCGTTTCGTGACCGCCGCTCCGAACAGCGCGACCAGGTATCCGGCGCGGTCTCCGAGCCTGCGCGCGTTGTCGAGGCCGACGGCGCGCAATGCCGCGAGGACGGCGTCGCGCTGGTCGCCGCGCGCGCCGTCCAGCCGGGCGGAGCGGAAGCCGCGGCCGAGGTCGACGCCCGCGCCGGCCGCGACCACTCCCCCGGTCGCGACGAGCCGCGCCAGCTCGGTGACGGCGTGCTCGACGTCCTCGGCGGCGGCGCCGTCCGGGCCGAGTGCGACGGGCTCGCCCGGGCGAGCGTCCGAGGCGTCCGGCAGCTTGACGGCACCGCCGGGACGCGCGGCCCAGGCGCACGACCCCGAGGCCACGACACCGCCCGCAAGCCTGATCTTCACCCGCCCCATCATCCCCGCGCCGCACGGCCCGGCCAACGGGTTTCCGGCGGACTCAGCGCGGGCGGTGCGTGTAGCCGTGGGCGACGAGGCGTTCGGCCCCGTGGGCGTAGGCGGACGGGTCGGGCGGGAGGCTGGTGCCGAGGCCGTCCACGTAGCGGTTGTACATGCAGAACGCGGCGGCGATGAGCACGGTGTCGTGGATCTCGACGTCGGTGGCGCCCGCCTCGCGGGCCGCGGTGACGTGCCCGGCGCCGACCTCCCGGCCGCCGCGCCGGACGGCGGCGGCGATCCCGAGCAGGGCCCTGAGCTTCTCGCCGATGGGCGCGGTGGACGGGTCCGCATGCACCTGCTGGACGAGCGTCATGCCGCCGTCCAGTTGCGCGGCGGCGCACGCCCCATGGGACCCGGCGCAGAACCGGCACCCGTTCAGCTCCGACACGTACGACGCGATCAGCTCCCGCTCACCGCGCTCCAGCGGGCTCGGGCCGCGCAGCAGGGCCTCCGCGAGGGCGCTGAGCGGGCCCGCCGTCTCGGGCCGGTAGGCGAGCAGGGACGGCAGCCCGGGGACGGCGTCGTCCAGATCGATGTGCGCCACGAGGTCGGCCTCCACGGAAGTTCGGAAGATCCCCCGATCCTCCACCGAACGCCGTCACGCTGGAAGTTTTCTCGCCACTCCACAAAAGGTCATGGTTTCCTGAGGCTCGCCCCACGGGTTGGGTTCGGGACGCCACCGGGAGCACGACACGACCCCCGGCTCCAGCAGTTCCAGGCCGTCGAAGAGTGCCTCGATCTCCTTGCCGGTCCTGGCCTTGATGGGGTGCGGGGTGCCGCTCCCGTTCCACGCGCTCATGGCGGTGCGGGTGACGTCCACGTCCAGGCAGGCGTGCGACAGCGCCACGAAGCTCCCCGGCGCCAGCGCTCCCACCAGCCGCGCCAGGATGCTCCGCACCTCGTCGTCGTCGGTGATGAGGTGCAGCAGGGCGAGCATCATCAGCCCGACCGGCCTGCCGAAGTCGAGGGTCGCGGCGGCCCCGGCGAGGACGCGCTCCGGGTCGCGGACGTCCGCGTCGATGTAGTCGGTGGCGCCGCCCGGCGCGCTGGTCAGCAGCGCCCGCGCGTGGACGAGCACGAGCGGGTCGTTGTCGACGTAGACGACGCGGGACTCCGGCGCGACCCGCTGCGCGATCTCGTGCGTGTTGTCGACGGTCGGCAGCCCGGTGCCGATGTCGAGGAACTGGCGGATCCCCTCCTCGCCCGCGAGGTGCCGGACGCACCTGCCGAGGAACAGCCGGTCGGTCCTGGCCGCCGCGACGATCCCCGGCACCTGCTGCGCGACCCGCTCCCCGGCCTGCCGGTCGACCTCGTAGTGGTCCTTGCCGCCGAGCCAGTAGTCCCACACCCGTGCGGAGAGGGGCCGGTCCATGTCCATGTGGGTGGGGCGCCCGGTGTCGTCCGTCGTCATGCGGCTCCTCCTTCGCGGGGATGACCGACGCTACACCGAGCGGCCACAGGCCCTGTCAAGAGCCCCGGCCACGGCGCCGGGATCATAGGACGGGAGCACGGCGGCGAGATGCCCGTCCGGGCGGACGACGTGGACGGTGTCGGGCCCGGCCCGCAACGCCTCCCGCAGGACGCCTTCGGTGTCGATGTCCTCCAGCGCGTGCACGCGGTACGGAACATCGGTGGTGAGTTCCGCCGGATGCCGCTTCGCGGTCAGGACGACGAACGCGGTGCCGAGCAGGCGCCGCAGCCGGGTCGGCTCGCCGGACACCGCGCACGGGCCGTCCGGGCAGAGCACGCCCGGCACCGGCGGGCGGACGGCGCCCGGCTCGCGCGGGAAGGCGTCGAGCGGGCCGGACGGCGTCGTCAGCGGCGAGTCCAGATACCAGAACGGCTCGGCGAGGCGGCCCGAGTCGATGCTCTTGTGGGCACCGGGATCCGCCCTGGCCTTCTCCAGCAGCTCCAGGCGGCGGGCCCGCTGCCCGGGCGTGTGCGGGACGAGGAACTCCATCGTCCGGGTCGTGACGCGCAGGTTCTCCCCCGCCGCCGCCCGCCGCTCGATGTCGTAGCTGCTCAGCAGGTCCTCGGGCGCCCATCCGCGGCGGACGAACGCGAGCTTCCAGGCGAGGTTCTCCGCGTCCTGCACGCCCGAGTTCAGGCCGCGGGCGCCGAACGGCGCGTACAGGTGGGCGGCGTCCCCGGCGAGGAACGCGCGGCCGGACGCGAAGCTCGCCGCGCGCCGCTCGTGGAAGCGGTACACGCTCGACCACACGATCTCGTACGGGACGTCCCCGACGATCTTCCGGATGCGGGCGTCCAGCGCCCCGGACGCGCGCTCGGCGTCGAGGTCGTGGTCGGCGGGCACCTGCCAGTCGATGCGCCACGTCCCGTCCGGGCACTGGTGGACGAGGACCTGCCGCCCGGGGTTCCATTCGGGGTCGAAGAAGAACCGCCGCTCGCTCGGGAACGGCAGCTCGGCCCGGATGTCGCAGATGAGGAACCGGTCGGCGAACGTGCGCCCGGGGAACGGGATGCCGAGCAGCCGCCGGACGGTGCTGTGCCCGCCGTCCGCGCCGACCACATGGCTGCCCCGGACGATCTCGCCCGCGTCCACCTCGACGCCGCGTTCGTCCTGGCGAAGCCCGCTCACGGGCCGCCCGTACCGGACGTCGGCCAGGGGCTCGGCGTCGGCGAGGTCGCGCAGGTGCGCCTCGACCTCCGCCTGCGAGATGTTGAGCCACGGCGGCACGACGCTCCGCCCGGCATCGGGGAAGGTGACGGAGAACAGCTCCTCGCCCCGGTAGTAGGTGCGGCCGGTCGTCCACGTCACGCCGCGGTCGATCATCCGCTCGGCGCAGCCGACCCGGTCGAGGACGTCGAGGACGTCCCGCTGGAAGCAGATGGCCTTGGACCCGGACGGGTCGCGCCGCGCCGCCGCCTCCAGCACCACGCTCGGCACGCCGTGCCGGGCCAGCAGCAGCGCGGTGACCAGGCCGACCGGCCCGGCACCGACGATCACGACCGGTTCGCCGTCACTCCAGGAGCTCACGTCTGAGATGGTGCGCCGCCCGCCCGCCCCCGTAAAGCTCCCCACGCCGGTCGGGCCGGACTCGGTCCGGCGCGGCGGTTCATGGCCGGGGACGGCCATACTTGATCAAGTCGTGGCGGGGCGTGCGCACAATGGCGTATGCCCCCCATCGGCACGCCGACCCGCCGGGAGCTCGGCAGGGCGGGCGCGGCGGCGCTCCTCCTCGCGGCGGGCGCCTACGGAGTGCGCGGGCTCGCCGCACTGTGGCCGGGACTGTCCACGCACGAGCCCTCCACGCCGTGGCTGATCGTGTTCGCGGTGCTGATGGCCGCCGCGGCCGCGCTGGTGGCCGCCGCCCTGCGCGGGCGCCGCGACGACCCGGTGTTCGGCCGCTGGACGAGGCCCCTGGCGGGCGGTTTCGTCCTTCTCGTGCTGGGACTGCCGCTCTGGCTGCTGTACGTCGCCTTCCGCGAACCGCTCCGTGTGCGCATCCCTTGGAAGCCCGAGCCGGAGACGAAATGGCCGGACCTCGAAAGCGAGGCCCCGGTGCTGATCCCCTCACCCGTCGTCGCGATCATTCTCGCCCTCGCACTGATCACGCTGGGCGCGGCCACGGCCTGGGTGGTCATCCGGTACCGGCACCGGCCCTGGCGCGGGCATCCGCTCGTCCGGCTCCTGTTCGGCGGGCGCCGGGGCCCGTTCGCGGTGCCGGCCGAGCCGCCGCCCCCGGCGGACCGGTTCGAGGAGGCGGCGGCGGCCGGGAGCCGGGCGCTGCGGTCCACCGACGACGCGCGGGCCGCCGTGATCGCCTGCTACACCGCAATGGAGGGCATCCTCGCGGCGGCGGGCGCCGCCCCGCTCGACAGCGACACTCCCGCCGAGGTGCTGGCCCGCGCCTCCGGCGCCGGGATCGCCGGGCTGGGCGCGGCGACCACGCTGACCACGCTGTTCAGGGAGGCCCGCTACAGCGTCCACCCGGTGACCGAGCGGCACCGGGCCGAAGCGCTGGCCGCGCTGGAGTCGCTGCGCGCCCGGAGCCCGGCATGAGGGCCGCCGCGCTGGTGGCGGCGGCCCTGTGCGGGCTCGCCGCCGTCCACATCGTCGCCGGGACGCCGGCCGTGCTCGCGCTGGCCGCGGCGCTGGCGGCCCTCGGGCTGCTCGCGGCCCGGGCGCGGATCCCGCCGCCGCCGTCCCGCCCGGCGGCGCTCCGCACGCGGGACGAACCGGACGAGCTCCGGGAGTACCCCTCGTACCGGCGGGTCCGCGAGGCGGTGTCGTGGGCGCCGGTGTCCGCCCGGCACTACGACTCCGTGACCCGGCCGCTGCTCGGGCGGCTCCTCGCCGCCGCGCTCGCCGAGCGGCACGGCGTCGACCTCCACCGGGAGCCCGCGCGGGCCAGGGAGCTGGTGGGCGAGGACGTGTGGCCGCTCGTCGATCCCCGCGGTCCCGGCCTCGGCGGCCCGCCCGCGCCGGGCCTGGCCGACCTGCGAACCGTCGTGAACCGACTGGAGGAACTGTGGCCGAACGACTGACGATCGACTCGCCCGCCGCCGCGGCGGCGCGCTGCCGTGACGTGCTCGACGAGGTCGAGAAGGCCGTCGTCGGCAAGCGCGCCGCGGTCGAGCAGGTGATGACGGGGATCCTCGCGTCCGGCCACGTGCTGATCGAGGACCTGCCGGGGCTCGGCAAGACGCTGCTGGCCAGGACGTTCGCCGCCGTCCTCGGGCTGGAGTTCGCGCGCGTCCAGTTCACGCCGGACATGCTGCCCGCCGACCTGACCGGCGCGGCCGTCTACGATCCCCGCACGTCGGACGTGGTGTTCCGGCCCGGCCCGGTGTTCACCCAGTTACTGCTGGCGGACGAGATCAACCGGACGCCCCCGAAGACCCAGGCCGCGCTGCTGGAGGCCATGGAGGAGCGGCAGGTCAGCGCGGACGGCGAGAGCCGCCCCCTGCCCCGTCCCTTCATCGTGCTGGCGACCGACAACCCCATCGAGTACGAGGGCACCTATCCGCTGCCGGAGGCGCAGCTCGACCGGTTCGCGCTCCGGATCCGGCTCGGCTACCTCAGCTCCGCCCAGGAGAGCGAGATGATCTCCCGGCGGCTGTCGCGCGGCGCGGCGCCGCCCCGGCTGCGCGCCCTCGCCGGTCCGGACGACGTGCTCGCCATGCGCGAGTGCGTCGAGCGTGTGCACGTCGACGACGCGATCGTCCGGTACGCGGTCGCGATCTCGGCGGCCACGCGTGAGCACCGCAAGGTGACGGTCGGGGCGAGCTCGCGGGCGACGCTCGGCGTCGTCCAGCTCGCGCGGGCGCGCGCGCTGCTCGCGGACCGCGACCACGTGCTGCCGGAGGACGTGAAGGACGTCGCGGTCCCGGGACTGGCGCACCGGCTCGTGCTGCAGCCGGAGATGTGGGTCCGGCAGGTCAGCGGCGAGGACGTGGTCACCGAGATCCTCGGCCAGGTCCCCGTGCCGCGCGCCGCGGACCAGCCGGCGTGAGCGAGCTGAGCTGGCGCCCGGCGCCCGCCGCGCGCGGCCTGGCCACGCTCGCGGTGCTGGCCGGCCTGGCGGCGCTGCTGCTGTCCCGCGCGAACCTGCTGCTCCTGGCCGCCCCGCCCGTCGGGGTGCTGGCCGCCGGGATCGCCGCGCGGCGTCCGGCGTCCGTCACCCTGCGGGCGACGGACTACCCGCGGCGGTGCTTCGAGAGCGACGCCCTCGAGATCACCGTCACCGCCGACGCGGGCGGCCCGGTGGACGAGATCGCGCTCCGCCTCGACGACGCGCCCGCGTTCGGCGTCGAGATCGCCGCCTACGTCGAGGACCACGCCGCAGGGACGGCGCGGGCCACGTTCGTCCTGCGGCCCGGATACTGGGGCCGCCACCGCCTGCCCCGCGTGGTCGTCGACTGCCGCAGCCGCTACCGCGTCGCGCAGGCACGGGCGGCGCTGCCGCTCGGCGATATCAGCGTCTATCCCGCCGGGCCGCCGGTCCGCCCGCGGCTCGTCCCGCTGGACCTGCCGCGACGGCTCGGCGACCACGTCGCCCGCGCGACGGGGTCCGGGGTGGAGTTCGCCGGCATCCGCCCGTACCTGCCGGGCGACCGGGCGCGGGACGTCAACTGGAAGGCCAGCGGGCTGCGCGGACGGCTGCACGTCACGACGCGCGCCGACCAGCGGCAGGCCGAGCTCGTCCTCGCCCTGGACGCCTACACCGACCTGGGCGAACGCGACCGTCCTCCACCCCCCACCCACCGCCATCCAACGGACGAGCTTCGCCAGACGCTGCTCGACCGCGCCGTGCGCGGCGCGGCGACGGTCGCGACGGCCTACCTGCGCGGCGCCGACCGCGTCGGGATCGTCGTGTTCGGCGGCGCGCTGCGGTGGCTCGCGCCCGGCCAGGGCCGGCACCACTTCTACCGGCTCGCCGAGGCCGTCATGGACGCCCAGAGCCTCGGCGCCGACCTGGCGGGCGGCATGGCCGGCGACGAGGCGGGCGACCTGCGCCGGGCGCCGCGGTCCGCGCTGCCGCCCGGCGCGCTGGTGATCGTGTTCTCGCCGCTGCTGGACGACCGGGCGGTGCGCACCGTCCAGGACCTCCGCCGCCGCGGCACGCCCGTCGTCGTCGTCGACACGCTCGACCGGGAGCCGCCGGGCGGCGGCCGCGAGGAGTACCTGGAGCTTTCCCTGCGGCTGTGGCGGCTCGACCGCCGGGCGCTGCGGGCCGGGCTCGCCGACCTCGGCGTGCCCGTGGTGCCCTGGGCTCCCGAGGACTCGCTGGACGTCGTCGTCGGGTCGTTCGGGCACCGGGTCTCGGGGAGGCACTCGTGAACCGGCCGCGGCCCCGGCTGACGACGGTGGCCGCGGTGGCCGCCGTGCTGGCCTGCGTGCTCTGGGACCCGGGCGTCCCGGCGGCGGCCTCCGCAGGGCTGCTGGTCACGGCGCTGCTGCTGCTCGCGGACGCCTTCGGCGCGTACGGCGGCGCGGGCCGCTACCTGCCGCCGATGATCGCGGGCGGTGCCTGCACCGTCCCGGTCGCCGCGGTGCTCGTGCTGCCCGCGGCGTCCAGCGCCCTCGCGGTGGTCGCCGGGCTGGCGGCGCTCACCGGGGCGTTCCGGCTGACGTACGCCGGGCGCGGTCGGCGGCCTCGGTGATCGTGCGGTCGGCGACCTGCTTGTCCTGCCAGCCCCGCACGTCGGAGCCCTTGCCCGGCTCCAGGCTCTTGTAGATGTCGAAGAAGTGGCCGATCTCGTCGAGGACGTAGTCCTGCACGTCCCGCAGATCGCGGATCTCGCGGTAGCGGACGTCCCGCGCCGGGACGCTGAGGATCTTGGCGTCGGGCCCGCCCTCGTCGTGCATCCAGAACACCCCGAGGCTGCGGACGGTGATCTCGCAGCCGGGGAAGGTCGGCTCCTCCAGCAGCACCATCACGTCCAGCGGGTCGCCGTCCTCGGCGAGCGTGTCCGGGATGTAGCCGTAGTCGACCGGGTACTGGGTCGAGGTGAACAGCATCCGGTCGAGCCGTATCCGGCCGAGCCGGTGGTCCATCTCGTACTTGTTCCGCGATCCTCTCGGGATCTCCACGACCATCTCGATGTCCATCGGTTTCCTCCCGGGATGGCCCTGCCCGGCGGGGCGGGCTTGATCGTCAGTGGGCGGCGGCGTCCCAGTCTGGGCCCGTGCCGATCGCGACGTCCAGACCGACCGACAACGGATACGCGGTGGTCATCCGATCGCGGACGATCTCCTCCACCGCGTCCCGCTCCCCCGGCGCGACCTCCAGGACGACCTCGTCGTGGACCTGGAGGAGCAGGCGGCTGCGGAGCCCGGCGGCGGTCAGCGCCCCGTCCACCCGAAGCATAGCGATCTTGACGATGTCGGCGGCGGAGCCCTGCACCGGCGCGTTCAGCGCCATCCGCTCCGCGGTCTCGCGGCGCTGCCGGTTGTCGCTGGTCAGATGCGGCAGGTAGCGGCGGCGGCCGAGGAGCGTGCGGGTGTAGCCGGTGACGCGGGCCTCGGCGACGACGTGGTCGAGGTAGTCGCGGACGCCGCCGAGCCGCTCGAAGTAGGCGTCCATCAGCGGCCGCGCCTCCCCCATCGGGATCCGAAGCTGCTTGGCCAGCCCGAACGCCGACAGCCCGTAGGCGAGGCCGTACGACATCGCCTTGATCTTGCGGCGCATCTCCGGGGTGACGGCGTCCGGGGCGACGCGGAACACCTGCGCCGCCATCGTGGTGTGCAGGTCCTCGCCGGACTCGAACGCGGCCAGCAGCGTCGGGTCCTGCGACAGGTGCGCCATGACCCGCAGTTCGAGCTGGCCGTAGTCGGCCGTCATCAGCGACTCGTACCCGGGCCCTGGCAGGAACGCGCGGCGGATGCGCCGGCCCTCCTCCGTCCGGATGGGGATGACCTGGAGGTTCGGCTCGATGGACGAGAGCCGCCCGGTGGCCGCGACCGTCTGCTGGAAGCTGGTGTGGATCCGGCCGTCCGCGCCGATCTCCCGGATCAGCCCGGCCACCGTCGTGCGCAGCCGCGCCTGGTCGCGGTGCCGCAGCAGGGTCTCCGGGAGGCCGTTGTCGGTCTGGGTGGCGAGCCAGGTCAGCGCGTCCACGTCGGTGGAGTGCCCGGACTTGATCTTCTTGGTCTTCGGCAGCCCCAGCTCGCCGAACAGCACCTCCTGGAGCTGCTTGGTCGAGCCGGGGTTGAAGGGGTGCCCGGCGATGTCGGCGGCGTCGTCGGCGGCGCGCTGCATCTCGGCGGCGAAGTGCTTCTCCAGCTCGTCCAGCATGCCCGCGTCGACGTGGACGCCCGCCCGTTCCGCGCGGGCCAGCAGGGCCGACAGCGGCAGCTCGACGTCGCGGAGCACCTCGTCCATGCCGGTGGAGGCGAGGTCGGCGGCGGACTTGCCGGCCAGGTCGAGGACGGCGCGGGCGTTCAGCATCAGCCCGGCCGCGCCCTCCGCGGACGGGCGGCGGCCCAGGTGGCGCCCGGCGAGGTCGGCGATGCCGTAGGCGGCGAGGCCCGGCAGGAGCAGGTAGGCGGCCATCGCGGTGTCGGTGGCGACGCCGTCGAGGCGCCACCCGCGCTCGCCGAAGACGCGCAGCAGCGACTTCACATCGTGCAGCGCCTTGGGGCGGCCGGGGTCGGCCAGCCATTCCGCGAACGCGCGCTCGTCTTCTCCGGTGAGCGCGGACGGCTCGAACGACGCGGCATGGTCGTCGCCGGTCGCGAGGGCGATCCGGGTGATGTCGCCCGCGCCGCGCTCCCAGGTGTAGTCGGCGGCGAGCCCCGTCAGCCCGGTCGCTCGGGACGCCAGCCAGGGCGCCATTTCGCCCGGCTCCAGCTCACGGCCCTCGATCGTCTCCGGTTCGGCGGCCTCCTGCGGGCGGCCGCCGCCGGGGTCGGCGGCGAAGAGGCGCTGGCGGAGGCTGACGTTGCGGAACTCCAGCTCATCCAGCAGGGACGTGAACGCGGACATGTCGTAGGGCCGCCGCCGCAGGTCGCCGAGCTCCACCGGCAGGTCCAGATGGCGGACGAGCTCGGTCAGCCGCCGGTTCAGCCGCACCGTGTCCGCCGCCGCGCGCAGCTTCTCGCCCGCCTTGCCCTTCACCTCGTCCGCGCGCTCCAGCAGCGCGGCGAGGGAGCCGAACTCGCGCACCCACTTCGCGGCCGTCTTCTCGCCGATGCCGGGGATGCTCGGCAGGTTGTCGGACGGGTCGCCGCGCAGCGCCGCGAAGTCGGGGTACTGCGCCGGGGTCAGCCCGTACTTCTCCTGGACGGCGGCGGGCGTGTAGCGGATCATCTCCGACGCCGTCCGGTAGAAGTAGAGGACGGTGACGTTCTCGCTGACGAGCTGCAGCACGTCGCGGTCGCCGGTGATGATCAGCACCTGGTGGCCGTCCGCCTCGGCCCGGACGGTCAGGGACGCGATGACGTCGTCGGCCTCGTAGCCGGGCGCGCGCAGCACGGGCATGTTCATCGCGGCGAGGAACCGGTCGAGGATCTCCAGCTGGCTGCCGAACTCGTCCGGCGACTTCGCCCGGCCGGCCTTGTACTCGGGGAACGCCTCGGTGCGGAACGTGCGGCGCGACACGTCGAACGCGACGGCCGCGTGCGTCGGGCGCTCGTCGCGCAGCGCGTTGGCCAGCATGTTCGCGAACCCGTACACGACGTTCGTCGGCTGGCCCGCGGTGGTGCTGAAGTTCTCGACGGGCAGCGCGTAGAACGCCCGGTAGGCCAGTGAGTGGCCGTCCAGAAGCAGCAGGCAGGGCCGGTCTTCCATGCGCTCATCCTGGCACCTGGGTAGGAGGGCATGAAACGGCCGGACGACGTGTTAGGGCGGAACATGACCAAGACCCAACTGGGGCGCCTCGGGATCTGGCGTCCGTGGAACCAGCTCGACCCGGCGCTGGCCAAGGACGTCGAGGACCTCGGCTACGGCGCGATCTGGGTCGGCGGCTCACCGTCCGGGGATCTGGACGACGTCGAGCGGCTGCTGGCGGCGACGGAACGCATCGTGGTCGCGACGGGCATCGTGAACATGTGGAAGACGCCGGCCGCTGAGGTCGCGGCGTCCTACCACCGGCTCCACGACGCCTACGGCGGGCGGTTCCTGCTCGGCGTCGGCATCGGCCATCCGGAGCGGACGCAGGAGTACCGGAGCCCGTACGAGACGATCGTCCGCTACCTCGACGACCTGGACGCCGGGAACGTCCCCGCGGAGGGGCGGGTGCTCGCCGCGCTGGGGCCGAAGGTGCTGCGGCTGGCGGCGGAGCGGACGGCGGGCGCGCACCCGTACCTGACCACGCCCGAGCACACGCGGCACGCGCGGGAGGTGCTGGGCGGCGGGCCGCTGCTCGTCCCGGAACAGAAGGTCGTGGTCGACGCCGATCCCGCCCGCGCCCGCACGCTGGGCCGGCGGACGCTCGACCACTACCTCGGGCTGGCGAACTACGTCTCCAGCTGGAAGCGGCTCGGCTTCACCGACGCCGACGTGGCGGACGGCGGCAGCGACGCGCTCGTGGACGCGGTCATCGGGCACGGCGACGCGGCCACGGTCGCGGCGCGGCTGAGCGCCCATCTGGACGCGGGCGCCGACCAGGTGGCGGTCCAGGTGCTGACCGCGCCCGGTGGCGATCCGCGTCCCGCGCTGCGCTCGATCGCCGAGGCCGTGCCACCGCGCTGAAAGCAGGCCGCCGCACTGAAGGAATGCGAGAAAAGGATGAGGGACGCACCCTGCGGGGGTGGGCGCGTCCCTCAAGCCGATCCGGCGGTTACCGGGTCGCGTAGTGACCGAGGTGGTCGGGCAGGGCGCGCTTGGCGGGCGCCTGCCGCCGGGCGAACTCGTTGCCGTTGACCGTCAGGGTGCTGAGCGCGAACCCCTGGGTGACCGCCGCGGCGGCGTCGATCATCTGGTCGTAGCCCTTGAGGTCGACGTTGCCGTAGGTGTCGCACTCGGAGTGGTAGCACGGGTCGTAGGCCTCGCCGGCCGTGCCGCCGTACACCTTGGCCTGCTCGGCCGTCTTGATGCCCTCCGCGCCGGTGAACAGGCCGCCTGCGGGGATGCCCACGGTGATGAAGGCGTTGTAGTCCGACCGGCCGTTGAACGCCGACTGGTCGGAGGCCAGCTTCTTGCTCGCGAAGTGGTCGTGGAACGCCTTCTCGATCGCGCCGGAGCCCGCGGGCGGCGGGACGGTGCTGCCGCCCGTGCTGTTGTCGCCGTCGTAGACGAACCGCACGAAGTTCGGCGAGCCGATCATGTCGAAGTTGAGGTTGAGCGCGATCTTGTTCCGCTCGGCCTCGGGAAGGTTGTCGACGTAGTACTGGGATCCGAGCAGGCCTTCTTCCTCGGCGCCCCAGAACGCGAACCGCACCTTGTTGCGGAGCTGCTTGCCCTTGAGCTTGTTGATCTGCTTGGCCATCTCCAGCAGCGCCGCGATGCCCGACCCGTTGTCGTTGATGCCGGGCCCTTCGAGGACGCTGTCGTTGTGCCCGCCCACGACCACGACGTTGTCGGGGTTGCCGCGCTTGGTGTCGGCGATGACGTTGGCGGCCGTGCGCTTCTGGGTGAAGGTGTCGGTCTTGACGTTCAGCGTCACGCCGCCGTTCTGCGCCTGCTCGACCAGGGCCTTGCCGACGTCGTTGGTCGGGCCGACCACCGGGATGCCGTACGGCTTGCCGAGCGTGCCCGCCACCGGGCCGGGCGTGCCGGGGAGCTGGTAGATCACGACGGCGCTCGCACCCGCGGCGATCGCGTTGTCGGCCTTGACCGAGAAGAAGCAGCCGCCGCGCTGGATCAGCGCGATGTTGCCCTTGGTGAAGCCGGTGAAGTCGTCGGCCTCGCACCCGCTGCCCAGGCCGGTCGCGCCCGGGTCGACGGGGCTCGCGGCGGCGGTGACGTCGCCCTTGCCGGAATACTGCAGGGTCAGGAAGTCGGTTCCGGGCGTGAACGTCTTCTGCCCGGGAGCGGTCTGGGCGAAGGCCGGTTCGGAGACCTCCTGCCAGAAATCGAACTCGAACTCCTGGACCGTCGGGCTGTATCCGGCCCGTTTGAGCTGGTCCGCAAGGTACTTCACAGTGATCACGTTGCCGGGAAGTCCGGCGGCGCGGTTACCGCCGTTGGCATCGGAGATCTTCTGCAGGTTGTTCTGGTGGTGACGGACGTTCTTGAGCGTCACTAGGTCGGCGAGCACCGGATTGTTCGGTGCGGCCTGGGCCTGGGTGGCCACCGCCAGCGTGGTCGCGGCGAGGGACAGCCCGAGAAACGTTGCGAGCGCGGCTCTGCGCATGACTCGGTCTCCGTTGGTGGGGGGACGAAGCATGCCGCAGCCTTGCACGGCGACATTTCGCACAACAAGTCACAACTCTCACATAACTTCGGCCAACATCGGCCTCTCCGAATTCGGAAAGTGAGCGCGGCGTCGCGGTGCGCACACTGAAACGCCCCGACTTGTCCTAAATCGGTACCGCCTCTGGCTTTCCGCACGTCAGCGTCTATAGGCTCCGTGCACTTCGGTGATGACCGATATACGCATGGGAGTGACCAGTGGGGAAGTCGGAGGCAGCAGGCACGCTGCGCGGGCGTCGGCGCACCTATCCGATCTGGCGCAGGATCGCGCTGCTTCTCGCGGTGCCGCTGACCGCGCTGTTCGTGCAGTGGGGCATCCCGGCCTCCGTCACGGTGTCCAACGCGCTCCAGCGCTTCGACTTCTCGACCGTGTACAACAACGTCGCGGTGCCGGCCACGCAGGTGACCGAGACGCTGCAGGAGGAGCGGGCGGGCGCCGTCCAGTTCCTGTACCGGTTCAAGATCGCCGACCGGCAGCGCTTCGGTGACCTGGTGGCCAAGACGGACGCGGCGGTGGCCGCGTTCCGCAAGCGGGCCCTGTCGTCCGACACCAGGGGCGCGATGGACGACACGATGGAATCGCGGGTGCGCAAGCTCAGCGACGCCTACAACCACCTGATCACGCTGCGGGAGCGGGTCGGCATCGGCGGCACCACGCCGCTCGGCGCGATCGAGGGGTACAGCCAGGTCGCCGACATCACGATCCGGCTGCTGACCACCCTGGTGAGCATCGACGACAGGACCGTCTACCTGCACACCACCGCGCTGCTGCACAACTTCTGGGCCCGCGAGTTCATGCTGCGCGAGCACGCGCTGCTGTCCTCGCTGCCCGAAGGGCAGATGACCGGCAGCAGCCGCGCGGCGTTCGCCGCATGGTCGGAGGCCCGGATCCAGTACTTCGAACTCGGCCGCGCGCAGTCCTCGGGCGAGATCGAGCAAATCATGTACGATCTGGCGAACTCGGGGGAGTTCACTGCGTATACGACCATGGAGAACAATGTCGTGAACAACGGCATCGTCCCCAATCCGGCCGAGTGGCGCGCCGCGATCGACGCGCTGCGCCCGGCCTGGGCGAGGGACGCCGCCAAGGCGGAGTCCGTGGTGAACAACACCGACGTCAAGCCCGCCGGCCGCCGGATCATGCTCCAGTTCTTCGTGATCGCCGTGGTCGGGCTGCTCGGCGTGATCGCGTCGGTGATCCTCTCGCTGCTGTTCGCGCGGCGGCTCAGCGCCGAGCTGCGCGAGCTGCAGGAGTCCGCGCAGCGGCTGGCGAACGAGCGGCTGCCGCGTGTCGTGGCCAGATTGCGCCGCGGTGAGCAGGTGGACGTGGAGGCCGAGTCGCCGGCACCGGTGACCGGACGGACGAAGGAGGTCGCCCTGGTCGGCGAGGCGTTCGGCACCGTCCAGCGCACCGCGGTCGCCACCGCGGTCGCCGAGTCCGACCTGCGCGCCAGCATCAACCGCGTCTTCATCAACCTGTCGTGGCGGAGCCAGTCGCTGCTGCACCGCCAGCTCAGGCTGCTCGACCAGATGGAGCGGCGCGCCGCCGGGCCCGAGGAGCTCGACGACCTGTTCCGGCTGGACCACCTCACCACCCGCATGCGCCGGCACGCCGAGGGCCTGGTCATCCTTGCCGGGTCGCCGACCGTCCGGGCCTGGGACCATCCGGTCGCCGCCGAGGACGTGGTCCGCGCCGCGGTCGCCGAGATCGAGGACTACACCCGGGTGGAGCTCAGCGGATCCGCCACGGTCGCGGTGACCGGCGACGTCGTCGCCGACATCATCCACCTGCTCGCCGAGCTGATCGAGAACGCGGCCGTGTTCTCCCCGCCCACCACCGAGGTGACGGTCAAGATCGAGACGGTCGCCAACGGCCTCGCGGTCGAGGTCATCGACCGCGGCATCGGCCTGCACCCCGACGAGCTGGACCAGCTCAACCTCCGGCTGGAGGGCGGCGGCGAGTTCGACCTCATCGACACCGAGCGGCTGGGCCTGTTCGTCGTCGCGCGGCTGGCCGCCCGGCACGGCGTCAAGGTGTCGCTGCAGCCGTCCGCGTACGGCGGCACCACCGCGGTCGTGCTCATCCCGCACGCGCTGGTCACGCTCGACGACGACCTGGCCCGCAACAACCCCATCCCGGGGACGGCCCGCACGATGGTCGCCGCCATGGCGACCTCCGACGGGCGGCAGCGGCTCGGCCGCCCGGCCCGCCCGGCGATCCCGGCCCCGGCCGCGCGGCCACAACCGGACGAGACCCGGGAGGACCCGCAGGACGGTCCGCCGCTCACCGGAGCACCGCCGATCGTGACGTCGCCGTCGCCCACGCTCGACCAGCCCGCGCCGTGGTTCGACGACCACTCCGCTCCATACGAGGAGCCGGCTCCTCAGTACGACACGCCGCAGTACGACTCACCTCGGTACGAGCGGACACCCTCACTGGACCCGCCCGCCGTCGCGTTCGAGCAGCCCGCCGTCGCGTTCGGCCAGGCCGCGCCGTACGACCCGGCCGACCCGTACGGGTCGCGCGGTGACCGGCCCCGGCCGCCCGCCGGGGACGAGGAGCCGACCGAGGCGGAGTCCAGCGAGGTCACCGGCAGGCTGCCACGGCGCGTCCGCCAGCGCAGCCTCGCCCCGCAGTTGCGCCGGGGGCCCGCCCCCCAGCGCGCCGAGCCCGCCGAGGTCGCCGCGCCGGACGACGACTTCGACGAGCCCAGCCCGGAATCCAGCCGCGCCCTGATGTCCTCACTACAGTCGGGATGGCTGCGCGGCAGGGTCATGGACGACGAACCGGACGACTCCGGTCCACGCGATGAATGGGGGGAACGATGACGCAGCAGGGCCACGCATCCGGCGAGCTCGACTGGCTCCTCGAAGATCTGGTGCAGCGGGTCGGCGAGGTTCATCAGGCCGTCCTGCTGTCCAGGGACGGCCTGGTGATGGGCGCCTCGAACGGCGTCACCCGCAAGGACGCCGAGTTCCTCGCGGCGCTGTCGTCGGGGTTCCACAGCCTCGCCAACGGCGCCCGCGAGCACTTCAAGGCCAAACAGGTCCGGCAGACGGTCGTCGAGCTCGACGGCCTGCTCTTCTTCGTCATGCCGGCCGGCAACGGAAGCTGCCTGGCGGTGCTGAGCGACGCGGGCGGCAACGCCGGGCTGGTCGCCTACGAGACGACCATGCTGATCAAGCGGGTGCGGCGGCACCTGGCGACCTCGCCGCGCGCCGCCGCCGAGGCTCAGGATCCGACGCTGCGTACGGGCGCCTCGGGCTGAGGCTGAGGCCGCCGTGGAGACTCCCAGAGAACGCTGGGTCGGGCAGGACGCGGGCCCGGTCGTCCGGCCGTACGCGGTGACCCGGGGGCGCACCCGTCCCCAGGGGATCGTCATCGACCTGGTGACGATCCTGGTCGTCACCGGCCGGACGCCCGGTGAGCGGGTGTGGCTTTCCCGCGAGCACCGGCGGCTGCTGGAGCTCTGCGCGCGGCCGTCCACCCCGGCCGACCTCGCCTCGGAGATCGATCTGCCCTTCCGCGTCGTCCAGATCCTCCTGGAGGACCTGTTCCAGCACGGACTGATCGAGGAGACGACCCGCACCGAGCAGCCCGACCGCCCCGACCCTCGAATCCTGATGAGAGTGCTCGATGAACTTCGCCGCCTCTAACCGAACTCCGGGCGAAGCCCGGGGGGTCTGGGAACCCGCTCCCGGGAACGAACCCGCGCCGCCGCCCCCGCCGACCGCTCCCCCGCCGAACCACCTCCCGCCTCCCCCGCCACTCTCAGCCCCGCCCATGGCCCCGGCCCCGATGCCGCCGCCCATGGCCCCGTCCACCATGCCGCCGCCCGTCGCACCGTCGGCGGCTCCGTACCCGGAGCAGGACGTCGACGTCCCGCTGCACACGCTGAAGATCCTCGTGGCCGGCGGCTTCGGGGTCGGCAAGACGACGCTGGTCGGCTCGGTCAGCGAGATCCGGCCGCTGCGCACGGAGGAGACGCTCACCGACAAGTCCGTCGGCGTGGACGACACCGAAGGCGTCGAGCAGAAGACGACCACGACCGTCGCGATGGACTTCGGGCGGCTGACGTTCTCCGGCGGCGTCCGGCTCTACCTGTTCGGGACGCCCGGGCAGGAGCGGTTCTGGTTCATGTGGGACCAGATCTCCTACGGCGCGGTCGGCGCGATCGTCCTGGTCGACACGCGGCGGCTCACCACGAGCTTCGCCTCCATCGACTTCTTCGAGCAGCGCCGGATCCCGTTCGTCATCGCCGCCAACGTGTTCGACGGCGCCCGCCGCTACCGGGTCGAGGAGATCCGCGACGCGCTGGACGTCGACCCGGACGTCCCGATCCTGCTGTGCGACGTCCGGCACCGGGACACGGCGAAGGGCGTCCTCGTCGCGCTGGTCGAGCACGCCCTCCAGTCGTCGCGCTGACGGACCCGGGCGGGGCGAGCGTCCGGGCGGCATTACTGTGGTGGGCGCGAAAGGAGCCGCCAATGCCCGCCACCCGCCAGCTGCCCACCCCCGAGGCCGAAGGCCTCCTCGCGCTCACCCGTGAGATCGCGGCGAAGGAGCTGGCGCCGCGGGCCGCCGACGCCGAGCGCACCGGGACCTTCCCCCGCGAGGTGTTCACGACGCTGGGCCGGGCCGGGCTGCTGACGCTGCCGTACCCGGAGGAGTTCGGCGGCGGCGACCAGCCCTACGAGATCTACCTCCAGGTCCTGGAGGAGATCGGCGCGGCCTGGGCGAGCGTCGGCGTCGGGGTCAGCGTGCACGCGCTGTCGTGCTTCCCGCTGTTCGCCTACGGGACGGCCGAGCAGCGCGCCCAATGGCTCCCCGACCTGCTGTCCGGCGAGCGGCTCGGCGCGTACTGCCTGTCGGAGGCGCACGCGGGCTCCGACCCGGCGGCGATGCGGACCAGGGCCGTCCGCGACGGCGACTCCTACGTCCTCAACGGCGCGAAGGCCTGGACGACGCACGGCGGCAAGGCCGACTTCTACACCGTCATGGCCCGCACGTCCGACGACGGGTCGCGCGGCATCTCCTGCTTCCACGTCCCGGCCGGCACGCCGGGCCTGGAGTTCGACCGGCCCGAGGACAAGATGGGCCTGATGGGGTCGACGACCGCGACCGTCCGGTTCGTGGACGCCCGCGTCCCGGCCGGCAACCTCGTCGGCCGCGAGGGCGAGGGCCTGTCGATCGCGCTCGCCGGGCTCGACGCCGGCCGCCTCGGCATCGCCGCCGTCGCCACCGGCCTCGCCCAGGGCGCGCTCGACACGGCCGTCGCCTACGCCAAGGAGCGGGAGGCGTTCGGCCGCGCGATCATCGAGCACCAGGGCCTCGCGTTCGTGCTGGCCGACATGGCCGCCGCGATCGAGTCGGCGCGCGCCACCTACCTGTCGGCGGCGCGGCTCAAGGACGCGGGCCGCCCCTACGGCCGGGAGGCGTCGATCGCGAAGCTGGTCGCGACCGACAACGCGATGAAGGTGACGACCGACGCCGTCCAGGTGCTCGGCGGCGCGGGCTACACCCGCGACTTCCCCGTCGAGCGCTTCATGCGCGAGGCGAAGGTCATGCAGATCTTCGAGGGCACCAACCAGATCCAGCGCCTCGTCATCTCCCGCCACCTCGCCCGCTGACCCGCCCCGGCCCGGCCTCCCCCGGCCGGGTGTAGGAGGCGCGCGGCGGGGAAGTCGGTGAAGGTCGCCGCGCGGATGGGAGGCCGGGTATGGGCAGTTTGGTGGGACGGAACCTTCTCGCCGGTCCCGAACCGGACGTCGCCGCGAACGCGGGCCATCCCGACCCGCCGCCACGGATGGGGTTCTTCACCGACACGTCCGTGTGCATCGGGTGCAAGGCGTGCGAGGTGGCGTGCAAGGAATGGAACGCCGTGCCCGAGGACGGCCTGGAGTTCACCGGCATGTCCTACGACAACACACAGGGCCTCGGCGCCGACACCTGGCGGCACGTCGCGTTCATCGAGCAGAACAAGCCGATGGGCCACGCCGAGACCGGCGTCGAGCACGGCGACGGCGGCCCAACCGACCTCCGCTGGCTGATGGCGTCCGACGTCTGCAAGCACTGCACGCACGCCGCCTGCCTGGACGTCTGCCCCACCGGCTCGCTGTTCCGCACCGAGTTCGGCACGGTCGTCGTCCAGGAGGACATCTGCAACGGGTGCGGATACTGCATTCCCGCGTGCCCGTACGGGGTCATCGACCAGCGCAAGGGCGACGGCCGGGCGTGGAAGTGCACGCTGTGCTACGACCGGCTCGGCGCGGGCATGGAACCCGCGTGCGCGAAGGCGTGCCCGACCGACTCCATCCAGTACGGCCCGCTCGACGAGCTGCGCGAGCGTGCCGCGCTGCGCGTCGACCAGCTGCACGATCTCGGCGTGGACGACGCCCGCCTGTACGGCCACGACCCGGACGACGGCGTCGGCGGCGACGGCGCGTTCTTCCTGCTGCTGGACGAGCCCGAGGTTTACGGCCTGCCACCGGACCCGGTCGTCACGACCCGCGACCTGCCGTCGATGTGGAAGCACGCGGGCGTGGCGGCGGCCGCGATGCTCGGCGGGCTCGCCGCCGTGTTCGCCGCCCACGGCCGCGCGGGAGGCGGGCGATGAGCACCGCGGAGGTCGGCAAGGGCCCGCGGCGCTCCGGCCGCGGGCGCGGCAGGCACCGGGGCGAGAAGGCGATGGTGCCGGACGCCGAGTTCACCTCCTACTACGGCAAGCCGATCCTGAACCCGCCCGTGTGGAAGGCGTCCGACGTCGCCGCGTACTTCTTCCTCGGCGGCCTGGCCGGGGCCGGTTCGGTCCTGGCGGCCGGGGCGCAGCTCACGGGGCGTCCCGTCGCGGCGCGGGCGCTGAAGATCTCCTCGCTGGCCGCGATCGGCGGGTCCACGGCCGCGCTGATCCACGACCTCGGACGGCCGAAGCGGTTCGTCAACATGCTGCGGGTGATGAAGCCGACGTCGCCGATGAGCATGGGCTCGTGGCTGCTGGCCGCCTACGGTCCCGCCGTGGGCGCGGCGGCCGTCCTGGACGTCACCGGCCTCTTCCCGCGCCTGGGTGGGGCGGCCACCGCCGGAGCCGCCGCGCTCGGCCCGGCCGTCTGCACCTACACGGCCGTGCTCGCCGCCGACACGGCGGTGCCCGCCTGGCACGAGGCCCATCGCGAGCTGCCGTTCGTGTTCGCGGGGTCGGCGGTGGCGGCGGCGTCCGGCATGGCCCTGGTCGCGGCCCCGCCGCGCGAGACCGGGCCGATGCGCACCGCCGCCGTGCTCGGAGCGGCCCTGGAACTGGCCGCCGCGAAGGTTTTGGGGCGCCGGGCCGGGCTGGCCGCGGAGCCGTACAGGACGGGCAAGGCCGGCCGGTTCGTGCGCGCGGGCGAGATCCTGTCGGCCGCGGGCACCGCCGGTAGCGTCCTGCTCGGCGGGCACGTCCTGCCCGGCGGGCGCGTGTTGTCCGAAAGGCGCCGCCACGCGGCGGCGGCGCTCTGCGGCACGGCGCTCCTGGCGGGCTCGGCCTGCACGCGCTTCGGCGTCTTCCACGCGGGGATGCAGTCGGCCCGCGATCCCAAGTACACGGTGATTCCACAACGGGAGCGTGTCCGGGCCGCGGCTGGATAGGCTGGCCCCCCACCGCAGGCGCAGGAGAGGGGCCGTCCCGTGCCCGGTCAGGCCGCCGCCGAGCGAACGCGCATCATCGAGGCCGCGTACCGGTGCCTCGCCGAAGCGCAGGGCGCCCCCGTCTCCATCACCGAGATCCTGACCGCGGCGGGCCTGTCGACCAGGGCGTTCTACCGGCAGTTCGAGTCCAAGGACGCGCTGCTGCTGGCGATGTTCCGGCGCGACGGCGGGCGGGTGATGGCCGAGCTCCGGGAGCTCGCCGCGTCCGCCGGGTCCCCGGCCGAGGCGCTCGGCGCGCTCATCGCGGGCATGCTCGGCATCACCGCCGACGAGCGCCGCCGGCAGCGCGTCCTGGCGCTCACGTCCGGCGAGGCGACCCGCGCGCGGGGCTACGCCGCGGAGCGCGGGCGCGTCATGGCGGAGCAGGAGGCGATCATCGCCGAGATCCTCGCGGCCGGGCGGGCCTACGGCTCGTTCCCGTGGGCCGACCCCGGACCGGACGCGCGGTTCGTCCTCGCCGCGCTCGGCCAGGCGTTCGAGGACCAGATGGCCGGGACGGCCGAGGTCACGGCCGCCGAGGCGGCGGCGCAGCTCACGAGGTTCGCGCTGCGGGCTCTCGGCGCGCGCCCGCCCGGCTGATCAGGCCGCGGATTCGTCCTGCGCCTTCGCGGCCGGACGCCAGAAGACCGCCAGCAGCAGCGCGGCGCCCAGGCCGCCGGCCGGCGCGGTGATCGCGAGGCCCGTCCACCCGGAAAGGTCGTCCGCCACCCCAAGCGCCCGGTCGAGCGACACGGCGCCGCCGCCGAGCGCCCCGGCCGCGCACGCCACCATGATGATCATCACGACGTACTCGTAGCCCTGGCCGGGCCGGAAGATGAAGAAGCCGTTGCGCAGGTGCGCGGTGAGGAACGCGACCGCCATCGTCCCGACCGCGCCCGCGGCGGCGAGCGGGGTGAGCAGCCCGAGCAGCAGCAGGACGCCCGCGCCGAGCTCGGTGCCGGTGGCCATCAGCGCGTGCAGCCGGCCCGGCCGCAGCCCCATCGACTCGAACCAGCGCGCCGTGCCCGCGATCTTCCCGCCGCCGAACGCGTGGTTCCAGCCGTGGGCGACGAGCGTGCCGCCGACGGACACCCGCAGGATGAGGGACGCGATGTCGGCGCCCGCCGCGTCCACAGCCATGAGCGGCCCCTTTCCGGCCCCGGGACGTCACGTCCCCCTGCATCGACCCCGACAACGTACAGGGCGCCCGAATACCGGACGAACCGTGGGGCAAGTCACAGGGGTCGAACTCTGGATCGCGTCACATTTCGGGGTGCTCGGCACATCTTCTGTACGGGTGCCCTCCGGCGGCGCCCAGGGGTGCGGAGCTGGGAGGCGGCATGGGCACTGAGCCACGGCGGTTCGACCTGACGATGCTGCACGCCGCCTACGACGCCTTCCGCCGCGACACCGCCCAGTTGGAGGCCGCGGCGGAGTCGGACGACGTGCTCGCCAAGACGGCGGTGGAGAACACCTGGGCCCTGTTCAGGTTCCACTGGCACGTCCAGGACGTCGCGGAGAAGCGCGCCCTCTGGACGGTGATGTACGCCAAGGAGCCGGACCCCGAGCCCGAGCAGGGCGGCGGCGGCGTGGGACGGCGGCTGGGAGTCGTCCTGGAGGCGATGGACCTGCACGCGCTGCGCGTCGTCCCGATGATGGACGGCGTCGACGCCGCGCTGGAGCAGCACGACCGCGCCATGTTCGCCCGCTACGCGCGCGACCTCCGCGCGACGGTGGGCACGCTCCTGGACTTCAAGGAGTCGGCCGTCCTCCCGCTGATCCCGGACACGCTGACCGCGTTCGAGTGGGGCACCTTCGACGTCGAGTTCCGCGGCGAGCTGGGCCTGCGGGGTCTCGGCGTGTTCCTGCCGTGGCTGCTGGACGGCGCGCCCGAGCCCACCCGCCGGGCGGTGCTGCGGCTGCTGCCGCCGCCGATCCGGCTCGCCTACCGGGCCCGCTGGCGGCCCCGCTACCGGCGGCGGAACCGGCCGGTCGGAACCACCGGCTGACCCCCGGAGTCCGCTCGCCCGCGATGTGACGGGACCCACATGAGGTCGATCCGGCCGGGATGTCACATTCCCTCGCCCCGATAAGTCTCCTGTGTGGATGCGCATGCGCATCCAGCTCGACGGCGACGAGAGGACGTTGACGATGGCGGGATATCGGACGGCCGGCGCCCGGCCCGGCGGGCGGGAACCATCGAAGCTCGTGGGCGGGACGGCGCGGGCCCTCGACGAGCGGTTCGGCACGAACGGCTTCGTCCGCAAGGCCATGCGCAAGGCGTTCCCCGACCAGTGGAGCTTCCTGCTCGGCGAGATCGCGATGTACTCGTTCGTGGTCATCCTGCTGACCGGGGTGTACCTCACGCTGTTCTTCAAGCCGAGCATGCACGAGGTCATCTACAACGGCTCGTACACCAAGCTGCAGGGCGTGAAGATGAGCGAGGCGTACGCCTCCACGCTCGAGATCAGTTTCGACGTGCGGGGCGGGCTGCTCGTCCGGCAGATGCATCACTGGTCGACGCTGATCTTCATGGCGGCGATCCTCATCCACATGCTGCGGAACTTCTTCAGCGGCGCGTTCCGCAAGCCCCGCGAGCTGAACTGGCTGATCGGCATCCTGATGTTCATGCTGGTCATGCTGAACGGCCTGTTCGGCTACTCGCTCCCGGACGACCTGCTGTCGGGGACGGGCCTGCGGATCCTGGAGGGCGTGCTCGCGGGCATCCCGCTGGTCGGCTCCTACGCGGTGATGTTCGTGTTCGGCGGCGAGTTCCCGGGGACCGACATCATCCCGCGGCTGTACGTCGTCCACGTGCTGCTGATCCCGGGCATCCTGGCCGCGCTGATCCCGCTGCACGCGATCGTGCTGACGTGGCGGCAGACGCACACGCAGTTCCCCGGCAAGGGCAGCTCGAACACGACCGTCCGCGGGTACCCGTTCTTCCCGGTGTTCATCGCCAAGACCACGGCGTTCTTCCTGTGGGTGATCGGCGTGACGGTGCTGCTGGCGGCGTTCGTCCAGATCAACCCCGTCTGGCTGTTCGGCCCGTACGACCCGGGCGCGATCAGCTCCGGCTCGCAGCCCGACTGGTACATGGGCTGGCTGGAGGGCGCGCTGCGGACCATGCCGGGCTGGGAGATCAACGCGTGGGGCCACACCGTCTCGCTGAACGTTCTCGTCCCGGCGCTGGTGGTGCCCGGGGTGCTGTTCACGGGCCTCGCCCTCTACCCGTTCCTGGAACGGTGGGTGACCGGCGACCACCAGATCCACCACCTGCTCGACCGGCCGCGCGACGTCCCGGCGCGCACCGGCATCGGCGTCGCCGGCGTGGTGTTCTTCGGGCTGCTCTGGCTGGCGGGCGGCAACGACATCCTCGCCGAGCGGTTCCACATCTCGCTGTTCGCGACGACCTGGTTCTTCCGCGTCGCGATCATCGTCGGGCCGATCATCGGCTACATCGTCGCCTACCGGATCTGCGTCGGGCTGCAGCGCCGCGACCTCGGCGTCGCCGAGCACGGGCTGGAGACCGGCATCATCCGCATGTCGCCGGACGGGAAGTTCAGCGAGGTCGAGCGGCCCATGCCGGACGAGGCCATCGCCGCGATCACCGACCCGCGCCCGGCCGTGGCCGTCCCGCTGGAGGTGCCGCCGCCGAAGGAGGGCGTGGAGAGCCCGCGCGCCCGCAGCGGCGTGCAGCGGGTCCGCGCGGCGCTCAACCGCCGGTTCCGGGCCGATCTGGTGGCCGTCCCGGAGCGGCACCCGGAGGGGGACGGCGACGGCCGCGGACGCGAGCTCACGAGCGCGGAGGACGCGGAATCCGTCTCGCGGCGGTGAGCGGCGGGCCGGTCAGCGCTCGTCGAAGAGGAGGCGGATGACGGGACGGGCCACCGCCACGGGATCGTCGCCGACATCGGCCAGCGCGCCGCTCAGCCAGAGATGCGCGAAGCCGTGCACGATCGACCAGGCGGCGAGCCCGGCCGTCCGCTCGTCCTCGGCGCCGCCGACCGACACGCTGCGGACGCCCCCGGCGAGGACCCGGGCGGCGCGGTCGCGGGCGGCGGCGACGTCCGGGTCGTCGGCGCGGTAGAGCGCGGGCGTGAACATCACCTCGAAGTAGGCGCGGTGGCCGACGGCGAAGCGGATGTAGGCGAGGCCCATGTCGTGCAGGTCGTCGCCGGCGGCCTCGAGGGCGTCCGCGAACCGGGCGTAGCCCTCGGCGGCGACGGCGGTGAGCAGGCCCGCCTTGTCGCCGAAGTGGTGCGCGGGCGCGGCGTGCGAGACGCCGGCGCGGCGTGCGATCTGACGCAGGCTCCACCCGGCGGTGCCCTGCTCTGCGATCGCCTCGACGGCGGCGTCCAGGACGGCCCGGCGCAGGTTGCCATGGTGGTAGCCCTGATTGCGGCTGAGCTGGTCGGTCATACCCCGACCATATCTTGTCATTGACAAGATATGGGGGTTCAGTCGGGTTCTTTGGCGAACTCGCGCAGGCCCGGCAGATCGATGACGGTGATCTTCCGCCAGCCGGTCCGGATGAGGCCCTTGCGGCGCAGGCCGTTGAGGGCGCGCGCGACCGTCTCCCGGGAGGCGTCCATCCAGCTGCCGAGCTCCTCCTGGGACAGCGGCGGCCCGATCTCGATCGAGCCGTCCGCCGCGGGCGGGACGTGGTGCGCCGACAGCTCCGCCAGATCGGTCAGCAGCGCGGCGAGCCGCTGCGCGCCGCCCCTGCTCATGTGGGCGGTCAGCCGCCGGTCGGAGTCGTCCAGGCGCTGGACGAAGGTGCCGGTGACGAGCATCCACACGTCCGGGTGGACGTCGAGGAAGCCGGTGAAGCGGGCGGCGGGGACCACCAGCGCGCGGACGGGCGACAGCGCGGTCACCGTGGCCGACCGGGTCCGGCCGCCGAGCACCGCGCTCTCGGCGAGCAGGTCGCCGGGCCCGCGGACGGCGAGGACCACGTCATGGCCGTCCTCGGTCGCCGAGGTCACCTTCGCCCAGCCCCGCTCGATGATGATCACGTGGTCGGACTCGTCGCCCTGGTACACCAGGGGCGCCTTCACCGGGTACTGCCGGGGCCGTCCCGCGGCGCGCAGCGCGGACCGCTGCGCCGGATCGAGCGCGGCCCAGAACCCCGCGCGCGGGGAGGACGCCGCGTACGGTGCCACCAGCCGCCTCCCTTGCCTGTGGCCTACCTGAACAGTAAACCCGACGAGGGCGCGCGGGCACGGCGCCGACCGGCCGCCGCGTCCGCCTCCGGCCGCGGCGCGGAGCCGTCGGCAAAAAGTGACAGAATTCGCGGCGGCCCGTATCCGTGGCGGCCCGCAGGCGCGCAGCGCGCGCCCGTGCCCCGGATCGGGCGCCGATGCGACCGATCCGGGGCGGGGTGCGGCAGGGGCGCGACGGGGGCGCTAGGCGTCCCGCAGGATGCCGGTGGTGGCCGCGCGGTAGGCCGTCGGGGTCACGCCGTAGGCGGCGCGGAAGGCGCGGCTGAACGCCGCCGCGTCGGGCAGGCCCCAGCGGTTCGCGATCGCGCCGATCCGCTGCGTCCCGAGGAACGGGTCGCTGAGCTCGCGCCGGCAGTGCTCCAGGCGGCGGGTGCGGACGTAGCGGGCGACGGTCGTGCCCGCCGGCTGGAACACCCGGTACAGCTGCCGGACGGAGATGTGGTGCGCCTCCGCGATCGTCGCCGGGCACAGCGCCGGATCGTGCAGCCGTCCCTCGATCCACTCCTTGATCGAGCGCAGCATCTCGGCTCCCTCCGGTGACGGTGACGGCGGCGCGCCCAGCCATTCGCTGGCCGCGCCGGTGACGAGCTCGACGATCGCGCCGCCGAGGTGGTGGGCGTAGGGCTCGTCGGTCGCCGCGCCGTCCTCGACGCCGTCCTCTGCGAGGGCGCCGAGGAGCGAGGAGACCAGGCGCCCATGGCGGGTGCGCTCGGCCATCAGCGTGCCGCCGAAGGCGGCCAGGCGCTCGGGCGGGAGCGGGACGGCCCGGTGCGGGATCACCACCGTGAAGATGTGGTGCGCGTCGAAGGAGATCTCGACCGGGCGGGTGAGGTCGTAGAACACGACGTCGCCGACGCCGACGCGGGCGTGCCGGCCGTTCTGGCGCAGCACGCAGGAGCCGCGCAGGACGAGGCCGAGCTTGTAGCACTCCCTGGTGTCCCGGGCGATCTGGCGGGCGCTGCGGCGCACCGCGTGCGCGGGCGCGTACACGTCGCCGGCCTCGACCGGGCCGAGCGTGCGGCCGGCCAGCCGGGCGGAGAACCCGCCGGCCAGACGCGGGTGAATATGGAAAGGACCGAAAGCCGACGTGATCAGGTGGCGCCAGTACTCGGCCTGATCGCGGGCAGCATGATCCGAGGTGTCAGCGAGCGTTGACATGACGCTCCTCCGAGGTGAGCGGGCGGGGGGTCTCGGACGCCACCCGCCAGGTTTCTACGAGGTTTCGGGAAGGTCAATGAGCGAGTCGGCACGAGGCTCGCGGCGGGCTTTGTCACTCGGCGCCAAATGTCGGGCAGGGAAACCCAAGACCCACCCCTCGTGACCGGCCTATACATGTCGCGACGACTCCTGGGAGCCCCGCCAGCCGGGTATCGGAAGATCCCGAAACACCCGGATAGACCTCGAGAGGAAACCTCCCCATGCCAGAGGACGAGCAGGAACAGCTGGAATCCGGCATCAGCCGGAAGAAGTTCATCGTCGCCGCGGGCATCGGCGCGCTCGCCGTCCCCACGGCCGTGACGGCTGTGACCTCGGCGACCGCGTCAGCGGGCACCACCGCGCCGCGACGGCTGCCGCTGACGCCCAAGTGCACCGACGGCGACGACGAGCCCACGCCGGCCCAGACGGAAGGCCCGTACTTCACCCCGGGCTCGCCTGAGCGGACGGACATCCGGCAGGGCAAGCAGGGAACCCTGCTCACCGTGACCGGGATCGTCTACTCGCAGGACTGCAAGCCGGTGAACCGCGCGCTGCTCGACTTCTGGCAGTGCGACGCCGCGGGCGTGTACGACAACGTCGGCTACGTCCTGCGCGGGCACCTGTTCTCGGGCGCCGACGGCCGCTACAGCCTGACGACGATCGTGCCCGGCCTCTACCCCGGCCGCACCAAGCACATCCACGTCAAGGTCCAGGCGCCGAACGCCCGGATCCTCACGACGCAGATGTACTTCCCGAACGAGCCGCGGAACAACACCGACACGATCTTCGACCGCCGGCTCCTGATGACCATGAGCCAAGGCCCGACCGGTATGACCGGCACGCTCGACTTCGTCGTCCGCGTCTGACCCCGTCCGGCCGTCTGACCGCCTACTGAAGCAAGGTTCCGTCGCTCCCGCGGAATCCAGTCCCCGCCCGGGCACCGGCGCGCCCCGGCGGGGACTTCCGCATGCCCGGAGGAAAAACGGCCCGGATGAAACCGGGAAGTGATCCGAATCGGCCGCGAACCGCCATAGAAATGGATAGTCTCCCTCCGATCACTTTCCGTTGTGTAAGGAAAACTGGGAGCACACGCGGCATGAACGCTGCCAACCGGGCACAGGTCATCACACGGTGGGGAGCCATCTCCTTCATGGCGGCCGCGGTGCTGACCGCCACCGCGGGCGGCTTCGCCCAGTCCTACGCGGGCCTCTACCACTGGGCGCTGGAGCACGGCCTGCGCGGCTGGAAGGCCGAATCGTTCCCGCTGCTGGTCGACCTTTTCATCATCGTCGGCGAGCTCGGCCTCTTCCTGCTGGCGATCGACGCCTTCGTGCTGCGCCGCCGGCAGCTGATGAGCTGGCTCGACTTCTCCCTGCCGCTGACCATCGCCCTCGCGGGCTGGACGGCGAGCCTCATCTTCAACGTCGGCCACGTCGGCCAGCAGTCGTTCTCCTTCCAGGCGACCGCCGCCGTCCCGCCGATCGTGTCGATGCTCGGCCTGTTCGTCCTGCTGCGGACGCTGCACCGGTACGTGTCGCGCGAGGTCGAGATGGCGAACGAGAAGGCCAAGCCCGAGCCGCAGACGCGCGCCATCGCCGGGCCCGTGACGCTGAACCAGATCACGCTGATGCCGCTGCGCAACACCGGCCCGTTCCCGCAGATCCAGGTTCCCGGCCATTCCGGGCGGGCGATCGAGTCGGGCGCGCCGTCCACCGCCACCGCGACCCGGCAGGCACCGGACGGGACGGCCGAGGGCGCCGAGCCCGCGGAACCGGCGGAGTCCGCGGACGGAGCCGCGCCGAGCCCGGCCGCCGCCCAAGCGGCGGCAGCCGCGCCCGCGCCCGCTGCGCCGCCTGTGCCAGCGCCCGCCGCGTCACCCGCGCCCGTTCCGGACCCCGAGCCCGAACTGGCCGTCGTCAGCGCCGCGGCGCGCGGGAGCGTCAACGGCCGCAGCGGCTACGGCGCCACCGTCGAGGAGCCCGCCGCGCCGCCCGCCGCCGTGCCGGTCGCCGACCCGGAGACCCTGCGGGCCCTGGTCATCGAGGTGCTCGAACGCCGGCATGGCGACGTCGCCGCGACGCTCGCCGACGTCAGGGCCCAGGGCCACGTGTGCGGCGAGGCCGACATCCAGCGGATCAGCGACAACCACTGGTTCCCGTACGCGGTGTACCGGCTGCTGGCCAAGCACCACGGCGACGGCGCGCTGGTGGCGCAGGAGCTGAGGGCGCAGGGCATCCGCTACGACCAGGCCGCGCTGGACGAGCTCGTCCGCTCCTGGCGCGTCTGACGCCCTCGGTGCGTCCGGCGCGCCGGGTGCGTCCGGTGCCCGCCCAGCGCTTCGGGACCTTCCGGACGGCCTACGACTCGCCGGAGATCACGGCCGAGCCCAGCGACGCCTGGGTGATGCTGTTGGCGGCGGTCTGGATCGTGGAGTTCTCGTTGAGCTCCGTCAGCGTCGCCCGGTTGAGGGCGTAGACGGTGAACGTGTAGGTGTTCACCGAAGAGGGCGAGCACGGGCCCTGGTATCCGAACAGGCTCGCGCTTCCGCGGTAGTAGATCTGCCTGGATCCGGCGGGGACGGCCGGCTTGTAGACGTGCTCGACGTTCTGCGGGAGCTCGGCCACCGTCGCCGGGATGTCGTAGATGATCCAGTGCAGCAGGTTCCGGTTGTCGACGTCCCGCATGATGATCGCGTAGCTCTGCGTCTCGGCCGGGCCGCCCGTCCACGCCAGCGGCGGGGACTCGTTCTTCTTGCGGGGGTCGTTGTCGCCGCTGCTGGTGCACTCGTGGACGATCGGGATCCGCCCGCCGTTGGTGAAGGCGGTGCTCGTGATGGCCAGCGCGGCGCCGTCCGGCCCGGCGTCGGGCGACGCGGACGAGGGCGACGTGACGGCGGCGACGGCGGAACCGCCTGCGCAGACGACGAGCAGAGCGGACAACACGACTCGTTTGATGGTCACGGAGGGCTCCTAGAGGGTTGCGAAAGCTGACTCCCCCGCCCTTCACCCAGGTGGTTCTGGCCGCAGCGTAGGAAACGCGTCCGGCGTCCGCCATTGCAGGCAGTGCCGGATGCGAATCCGTTCTTGTCCCTCCCTGCCAGACCCGTCCCGGCCGGACCCGGCCACCGTCAACAGCCGTGCGCGGTCGACAGGCGTAGGCGGTCAACGGGCGGGCGCGGTCAATAGGCGTAGGCGGTTCCGCACAGCGGGACGTCGTCGGCCTCCGAGAGGTCCCCGCCGATCGCCCTGCCGAACGGGTCGACGCCGGTCAGGCAGGCGTACCGGGGCGGATCATGCGCAATGAGCACCCCGACCGAGGTCGCGACGCCGGCCTTGGGGGTGATCGTCCGGGTGACGCGCATCGGCTCGCCTTCCTCGAACTCGAAGAAGATCGTGCTCTCCGGGGAGCCCTTCCGCAGCACGCCGTAGCCGGTGCGTCCGTCCGGGCCCATCACGGCGCTGGTGAGGACCGCGGCGGCGTCCCGCTGCCGGAACAGGACACGGCCCGCGCGCAGGTCGGCGCCCTGCGCCTCGGTGTCCAGGGCGTGCACGGCCGCGTTCCCCACGTCGAATCCCAGCCCCCCGCGGCCGCCGCTCCCGACGTCGATCCCGGGCGTCGCGCCCGGCCGGACGTCGCTGATGACATAGCCGAGCGTCCGGTCGTTCTCCGCCCAGACGATCTGGCTGACGAGCGCCGGGCCGGGCGTGCTCCACGTCCGGCGGCGCCCGGAGCCGATGTCGAGGACGGTCACCGAGGCGCCCTGCGGCGGCGCGGCCGAGCCCTTCCCGTCCGCGCAAGGGGCCGTCGTGTAGGCGAGCCTGCCGCCGTCCGGGCTCATCGCCAGCCCGCCGACGCGTGCCGGGACGGCGTCCGGAGTCAGTGGCGCGGTACCCGTCGCGTGCCCAGCGCTGGTGAGCTTGAAGCGGTAGAGCCGGGTTTCGCACGGCTCGTCCCGGGTGGAGGCGACCACGAACGTCCCGCCCGGGCCGCCGACGATCTCCCGTGCCTTGCCGGCGGACGGCGACGGAGACGGAACCGAGCCCACCGGCAAGTAGCGCCCGTCCTGCCGGTACGCCTCGACCCTGATCCACGGCTCAGGCCCGCCCTGCCGGGAGGCCGTCGGGAGGCTTCCCACGCTGAGGACGAAGCGCGGCTCCCGGCCGCCGGGCCACCCGCCGGACGAGGCGCCGTCGCCGACCAGCAGTTGCACCGCGCCGATGGAGGCCGCGACCGACACGGCCAGGGCCACCGGCGCCGCCCATCGTCGGAGCCGCCAGGACGGGGGTTCGCGGTCCTGCGGCTCATCCCGTACGTCAGCCATCGGATGATCATGCCGTGCCGGATGCCCACCGTGTGGCTATACGCCACGATTGGTAACGGATTCCTCCGGATCGGTGAGCAGCCGGGACGCGAGGGCGCGCAGCTCCCGGTCCTCGTCGAAGGCGCGCCAGCCACCGTCCCAGTGGTGGCGCCGGTCGGAGTCGAGCAGCCGCCGCGCCGCCGCCGCTTGTCCCGCCGTCGCCGGTCCCAACTCGGCGAGGTACCGCATGGCCGCCCACCGCATCGGCAGGTACCGGCCGTCGGCCAGCTCGTGCAGTTCCGGCCACAGCATGCAGGCCGCCGCTTCGGTGTCGCCCGTGACCCGATGGTAGGCATGCGCGGCCCTGACCCCCGTCCAGTCCTCCCGGACGTCGAGGAGCGGCCGCAGCCGTGCGGCGTGGACGGCCGCGAGCGGCCCGAGGTCGGCGACCCGGGCGAGCACGATGGGAGCGTCGCCGGGGTCCTCGAAGCGGCCCTCCACGGTGGCGAGCAGCGGCTCCGGGTCACCGGTCACCTTCCAGAACGCCCAGGGCAGCACGACCCTCCCGTTCCGCGCGGCCCAGTCGTCGCCCGGCTCGAGCGGCGCGGCGAGCGCGGGCGCCGCGTCGATGGCGGCCGGGCCGATGGCGCCGAGCGCCTCCGCGGCCTCGACGACCGCGTCCGTCCGCAGCAGCGGGATGAGATCGGGGACGGCGGGCGCCGCCGCCGGTCCCCACTCCGCCAGCACCCCGGCGAGGCCGCGGGCGAGGGCGGGCTCGCCGAGCCGCGCGCGGATCGCCGGGAGCAGGACGTCGGCATGCCCGCCGAGCAAGGCCAGTACGTGCCGGATCGATGGGGGGCTCGTGCTGAACGGGCTGGACGAGCCGGTCGTCACGTCGATGTCGGACGGTGCGCCCCCGAGCCGGTCCAGGAGCCGCGGGAGGCAGCGCGGATCCCGCCGCCGCGCCAGGCCCCAGACGGCGAGGTCGGCGATCCGGCGGTTGCCGTGGCGGGACAGGCGCGCATCGTCGTCCAGGCGGGCGGCGAGCAGGTCCGAGCGGGTTCCGGGCGGGCCGGTGTCGTCATCGTCGAGCACCGCGAGGAGGTGGGTCGCGTAGGCGCGCACCACCGGCACCGCGTCCGCGGACGCCCGGACCAGATCGGGCAGGAGCCGCCGCGCGGGCGAGCGCCAGTGGACCAGGACATCGGCGGCGATCCGGACGGCCCCGCGCCGCCGGTCGGCGTCCGGCGCGCCGATGAACGCGGCGGCGAGGTCGGTGCGCGCCTCGGCGGCGCCCGCCGGGGCGATGGGGCCGGCTCCCCCGGCTCCGGATTCTCCGGGACTGGTGGCCGCGAGCCGGAACGAGATCCAGCCGAGCAGCCGCGCCGCGACACCGCCGTAGAACTCGACCAGTTCGGGGGGCGTGTCCCCGACCCACGGGACGTCCCGCCACACCGCGACGTCGCCGCGGGCGGCCGCCATGAGCGCGCCGAGATCGGGACGGTGCGCGCCGACCGCCTCCGCCAGCGCGATCTCGGCGGCCGGCGCGACCTGCCCGCCGGCGCCGTCGTCATGGCGCAGGTCCCGGAGCCAGCCGAGGGTCTCCGGCAGAACCTCGGCGGTGCAGCCCTCGGCCAGCCTGCCGGCCGCGAGCACGATGCAGATGCGTGCCGCGCCGTCGTCCTCGCCGGGCCATCGCCCGCGCAGCGCGGGCACGATCACGTCGGCGTCGCCGGTCGCCTCGGACAGCGCCTTCGCCAGCCCCCGCCGCACCGCGACGTCCGGGTCACCGACCAGCGTCAGGAGGCGCGGGAGGGCGGCGGCCCACGCGTCCGGCCATCCGGCGTCGACGCTCCGCACCAGGTTCGCCTCGCCGACGAGGCTTCCGATGAGCTCCAGCACACCGGGCCGCACCGCGATGGCGGGCGACGCCGCCATCGCGGTCAGGTAGGGCAGCGCGGCCGTCGCGGCCGAGCAGACGAACCCGCCCTGATGGAAGATCTTGACGTCGAGCCGGTTCAGGTCGCGGCCGGGATCGGGGCCTTCGGCGATGCCGCGCAGCAGGCCGGGGACGTCGTCCGCAGGCCCGTACGCGTGCTCAAGGGCGGTCCAGTCGATGTCGTCCAGGCCCCGCAACAGCGTCACAAACCGGAGATCATTCCATGGTCCCGGTGTAGGCGGCGATCGTATTGTCCGCGGCGGACCGGGCGGTCGCCTCGTCGTCCCCCGACTCGACGTGGGCCCGGTACCAGCCCTCGCCGCTCTGCCGCGTGAACTCCTTGCCCTCGTCCGTCATGGCCCACTCCGGGCCCATGTCCGCCTGGACGTCCGCGCCGGACGCCAGGTGCAGCGTGAGGCCGAGGAGCCCCTGCTCCCAGCCGATGCCGACCGCGCCGGGCCCGTACTGCTCCCAGTGGTCGTCGACGTGCGCGATGTGCTCCAGCTCCAGCCGGGACCGGCCGCCGTCCTCGGGCGTCAGCCGCACCTCGATCCAGCTGACCTGGCCGCCGAACTCCCAGGTCGCGAAGTAGCTCTTGGGCGGGTCGCAGCGCTCGATCGTCCCGCTGGCGTTGCCCTCCAGCTCGAACCGCCCGCCCTGCCGCAGGTCGCCGGAGACGGGCAGGAACCAGCGGGAGATGCGGTCGGCGCTCGTCACCGCCTCCCAGAGGTCGTCGACGTCGGTGTCGTAGGTCCGGCCGATGGTCACGGTCCGCGCGGTCCCGGCCTCCAAGACCCGTTCGCCGACCTGCCGCCGCACGGCGTTGATCTGGCCCGTCACATCGATCATGGCTCGCTCCCTGAGTCGCTGTCGCTCCGATCCAGGCGGCGGGCGCGCTTGCCGCGCGCGATCTCCGTCGCCAGGGCGTCCAGATGCGGCGTCCAGTACTGGCGGAACCGGTCGAGCCAGGCGTCGATCTCCCGCAGCGGACCGGAATCGACGGCGTAGAGCCGGCGCGTCCCCTCCGCCCGCACCACCGCGAACCCGCTCTCCCGCAGCACCTTCAGATGCTGCGACACCGCGGGCTGCGAGATCCCGAACTCCTCCTGGATGACCGCCGACACCTCCCCGGAGGACCGCTCGCCGTCGGCGAGCAGCTCCAGGATCCGGCGCCGCACCGGGTCACCCAGCACATCGAACGCGTGCACGCCCACAAGCTACAGCCTTCACTTATATAAGCCAAGCGTTAACGAGAGAGCTATCCGCGGGTCAGGAGGTCCTCGAACGGCACCGGATCGTCGTACGGGTCGGCCTTCGCGGGGGCGGGCCTGGAGTCCATCAGCGCGGCCAGCTCGCCGGCGGCGCGGGTGACGCGGTCGGCGAGCCGGCCGGCGCCGCCGCCCCAGTCCTCGGACGCCGCGTACACGGCGGTCGGCACGACGGCGGCGCGCAGGTAGGCGAACAGCGGCCGCATCGCGTAGTCGATGGCCAGGGAGTGCCGCTCGGTGCCGCCGGTCGCGCCGAGGAGCACGGGCCTGCCGTCCAGGGCCTCGCGCTCCAGGACGTCGAAGAACGTCTTGAACAGGCCGCTGTAGGACGCGCTGTAGACGGGCGTCACGGCGATGAGGCCGTCGGCGTTCGTCACCGTCTCGACGGCGGCGCGGAAGGCCCCGGACGGGAAGCCGGTCAGGGTCGCGTCGACCATCGCGTGCGCGTGGTCGCGCAGCTCGATCGTCTCGACGGCGACGTCCCCGCCGAGCGCCGTCGAGGTCGCCGCGGCGAGCCGGTCGGCGAGGAGCCGGGTGGACGACGGCTGCCCGATCCCGGCGGAGATGACGGCGAGCGTGCTCATCGGGCCTCCTGAGTGATGCGCGAAGCATGCGTCGGAGCGGTGGCGGGGACGTGTGCCGGACGAAGCGCCTCGAACTCCCTGCGCAGCACCGGGACGACCTCCTCCCCCAGCATGTCGATCTGCTCCAGGACGGTCTTCAGCGGCAGCCCCGCGTGGTCCATCAGGAACAGCTGCCGCTGGTAGTCGCCGAAGCTGTCGCGGAACGTCAGGGTCTTGTCGATGACCTGCTGCGGGCTGCCGACCGTCAGCGGCGTCTCGGCGGTGAACTCCTCCAGCGACGGGCCGTGCCCGTACACCGGGGCGTTGTCGAAGTAGGGCCGGAACTCGCGGACGGCGTCCTGGGAGTTCTTCCGCATGAACACCTGCCCGCCGAGCCCGACGATCGCCTGGTCGGCGGACCCGTGCCCGTAGTGCTCGTAGCGCCGCCGGTAGAGGCTGATCAGCCGCTGGAAGTGCTCCTTCGGCCAGAAGATGTGGTTGGCGAAGAAGCCGTCGCCGTAGTAGGCGGCCTGCTCGGCGATCTCCGGGCTGCGGATCGAGCCGTGCCAGACGAACGGCGGGACTCCGTCCAGCGGGCGCGGGGTCGCGGTGAACGACTGCAGCGGGGTGCGGAACCGGCCCTCCCAGTCGACGACGTCCTCGCGCCAGAGGCGGTGCAGCAGGTGGTAGTTCTCGATGGCGAGGTCGATGCCGTCGCGGATGTCCTTGCCGAACCACGGGTAGACGGGTGCGGTGTTGCCGCGCCCCATCATCAGGTCGACCCGGCCGTCGGCCAGGTGCTGGAGCATCGCGAAGTCCTCGGCGATCTTCACCGGGTCGTTCGTGGTGATCAGCGTGGTCGCGGTGGACAGGATCAGTTTCTCGGTGCGGGCCGCGACGTAGCCGAGCATCGTGGTCGGGGAGGACGGCACGAACGGCGGGTTGTGGTGCTCGCCGGTCGCGAAGACGTCCAGGCCCACCTCCTCCGCCTTGTCGGCGATCGCGACCATGGCCTTGATCCGCTCGGCCTCGGACGGGACGCGCCCGGTGGTCGGATCGGGCGTGACGTCGCCGACGGTGAAGATGCCGAACTGCATGCCGGCCTCCCAAATAGTAGAACGTTCAATTAACCTACCGGAACCACGCACCCCGGGCCCGTATTCCGGGCCGCCGGACCCGGCACGCGCTGCGCCCCGCGTCGAGCAGTCCCGCGTCGCAGTGGAAACGGATGGTGCGCACGGGAACGCCGGTCAGCGCCGCCAGGTCGCCGATCCCGAGCGACGTGTCCTCCGTCACACTCACTTGAACCTCCACCCGGCTGGAGTTCCCACGGTACGGGCGCACGACGCCGCGAGAACGAAGGGACCAGGTCACCCGGTCCTCGGGACGCGCCCGGCCGTCATGTGGCCGCGCCGGATGGCGCACGAGACGTCCGTCCACCACTACGACGCGGCCCTCACGGCGGGCTTGGCGTTCGCCGTCGCACCCGACCTCGCCGCCAACGCGATCACCGAACTCCTGGAGCTCCTGTCAGGCGCGGCCGCAGCCGAGACGCCCTACAAGCCCGAGCCGGCCGAGCTGAGCGGGATCGGCTGGCCGATCACCCGCGAGCCGGGCGGCCCGACCTGGGAGCGCCGGGCGGCCAAGGAGGGCGTGACCATCACCGGCCCCACCGGCGATCTGGTCCTGGTGCCGGCCCGCCGCGTCGCCCCCACCGCCGTGACGGTGACCGGCGACCGATCGCTCCTGGACCACTGGCCGGCCCGCACGATCGTCTAGGCGGCCTGGACGGCCTGGATCTCCAGCGCGAGGGCGATCTCGTCGCCGAGCATGACCCTGTCGCCCTGGAAGGGGATGTTGAACTCGATGCCGAAGTCGCGGCGGCTGAGGGTTCCGGTCGCGGTGAAGCCCGCGCGGGTGCCGCCCCACGGGTCCGGGCCGACGCCGTGGAACTCGGTCAGCAGCCGGACCGGGCGGGTCACGTCCTTGATCGTCAGGTCGCCGTCCAGGTGGTAGCGGGGCGTGCGGGCCCGGCGGCCGATCGCGGCGGGCGCCACGCCGGTCGCGGCGAACGTCATGACCGGGTGCTTGTCGACCTCCAGGAAGTCGGACGAGCGGATGTGCTCGTCGCGCTCCGGGCTGCGGGTGTCGATCGAGGCCATCCGGATCTCGGCGCGGGCGCTGGAGTCGAGCGGGTCGTCCCCGATCACGACCTCGCCGCCGAAGTCGGGAAACGTGCCGCGCACCGTGGTCATCAGGTGCCGGATCGTGAAGGTGATCTCGGAGTGGACCGGGTCGATGGTCCAGCGGCCTGGTTCGAGGTCCGACGCCTCGGCCCCCATGTCACATCCCCCCAAAGATTGACAACCAGGAAAAACTACCTCAAATCACCCCTGGTCTGACCGGCGCCCTGCGGGGAATGCTCGGTCACATGAGCGGAGCTCGGTTCGCATGATCGGGGACCATGTCCTCGCCGGATACGTCAACGACGCCGGCGGGAGGGAGGCCCTCGACCTGGCCTGCGCGATGGCCGCGGTGACCGGCGGGCGGCTGAGCGTGGCGACCGTCCACCCGCCGGGCCTGCCCGCGGCCGCCGGCGAGGCCCGCACGCTGCTGGACCAGGCGGTGGACCTGCTGGACGACCGCCCCGCCGACCTGCACGTCCAGGAGGGACGCAGCGTCGGCCGCGGCCTCACCGTGCTCGCCAGCCGGATCGGCGCCGACCTGATCGTCGTCGGCTCCCCCGAGGGCGGCGCCCGCGGCCGCATCGGCGTCGGCGCCGCCGCCGACCACCTGCTGCACTCCGCGACCGAGGCCGTCATGCTCGCCCCGTCCGGCCACACCCCGCCCGACGAGCTCGACCGCCTCACGGTCATGTACGTCCGGCGGCCCCAGTGCGACGACGCGGTCGTCCGCGCCGCCCAGGCCGCCGAGCGCCTGGAGATCCCGCTCCGCCTGGTCACCCTGGCCGTCGGCGACGTCGGCGCGGAACGGCTCCGCGACGACCTGGCCCTCGCCATCCGGCTCGCCGTCGACTCCGCCGAGCTGCCGCCCGAGGACGTGTCCGCCGAACTCGCCGAGGGCGCCGACGTCGCCGACGCCCTGGACGACGTCGACTGGCAGGACGGCGAGATCCTCATCTGCGCGTCCAGCGAGGACGCCGCCGCGCACCGCGTCTTCGTCGGCGAGGTCGCTCTCAAGGTCCTGCGCGCGGCCCCGTGCCCCGTCACCGTCCTCCCGCGTGGCTACTTCTGACTGGTCCCTTCCGGCCGGATCTCCGGAACAGGTTGCCGCCCGCGCTTTACCTTCGCTACATTCCGTCGAGACCGGAACGTGACCTTGGAACGGGGCACGTTCCGACCCCGGTCGGGCGCCACCCTGCCCGAACGAGCGAGGCGGCAGGGAGCGAAATGGACCCCATCGGCAAGAAGCTGCTCGACATCGCCGAAAAGGAGCTCGGCTACACCGAGAAGGGCGACGGCTACACCAAGTTCGGCGAGTGGTACCGCAAGAACGTCGACGGCGACCACGACGAGTACTTCTCCACCGCCCCCTGGTGCGACATGTTCCTCGCCTGGGCCGCAGACAAAGCCGGCGTCACCGAGCAGACCGGCCAGTTCGCCGCCACCTCCGACCACGCCAAGTGGTTCAAGAAGAACGACGCCTGGGGCCGCGAGCCCGAACCGGGCGCCATCGTCTTCTACGACTGGAGCGGCTCCCGCGACCTCGACCAGATCGACCACGTCGGCATTGTCGAGAAGGTCGACGGCCGCACCCTCCACACCATCGAGGGCAACGCCGACGGCTACAAGCTCATGCGCAAGACCCGCGACATGGACCACGTCGTCGGCTTCGGCTACCCGTCCCAGGTCAAGGTCGTCGCCACGTACACCCCCAAGCACGCCGCCCCCGCCCCCACCGTCGACAGGGTGGGCACGCCCGCCACCGCGACCAACACCCATGAGCAGGAGCAGACGGTCCCGGAGAACCTCCCCACCCAGGAGGTCGTGCTCGGCGGCATCCTCGCCGTGGTCCTCTGCGGCACCCTCGCCCTCACCGCCGGCCGCGCCGCCGCCGCCAAGGCCCCCAGCGCCGCGCCGATCCGCGTCCGCAAGCGCGGCAAGCACCACCGCCCCTCGCACCCCGTCGCCCTGCCCGCCGACATCACCCCCGTCGACCTCGACCGTGCCGAGGCCGGCACCGCCGTCATGCCGGCCCTCTCCCTCGCCGCCGCCCACGAGGCGGAAGACCGCGAATTCTGGGGCCGCATCGCCCACCTGGAAGAGGACGGCGAGCTCGCATTCTGGAACACCCTGCACGCCGAACTCGCCGAGTCCGAGTACGCAACCACACCGGGAGTCCGCTAAAGTTATGCGTGCGGGTCACCCACCGGCCCGCCTGCGGACGTGGCTCAGCTGGTAGAGCATCACCTTGCCAAGGTGAGGGTCGCGGGTTCGAATCCCGTCGTCCGCTCTGAGAGGCCCCTCGTCAGGCCTCGCTCTGGTGGAGTGGCCGAGAGGCGAGGCAACGGCCTGCAAAGCCGTGTACACGGGTTCAAATCCCGTCTCCACCTCGCAAGGGCGATTAGCTCAGTGGGAGAGCGCTACCTTGACACGGTAGAGGCCACTGGTTCAATCCCAGTATCGCCCACCACACCCCTGCCCAGATCAGGGCCCATGCTTGTGGTGTCGACAAGCGAGGCCTGAGGCCCGCTTTGGCGATGATCTTTCTCTCGCCCACTCTCACCCTTCCGGCCCGCTGCTTCATCTGCTCTCTAGCGAGCACCCTTCCCATCTGAGGCACGGCGGCAATGAGCCGCATCCGCTCATCGGCCCGCAAGGCCAGTCGAGTCTGGCCCCGCGAGCCCGTAGAGCGCCTCCACGCCAAGACCGGAGCCGACCCCGAGGAGAGCGCCGATGGCCGAGCGGCGATTCCCATCGTGCGACGCAGCAGAGGCCCTTCTCGTCGCACTGCTGCCAGGTATTGCGACGCGATTCCACGAACCGGGCGGCCACCATGTCCAGGGCTGCCTCAAAGGGCGAGGCGCTGCCATTCGGTGGCGTGCGCAGCCCGGTAGAGCACCTTCGTCTGGGGATCCTCCCGCTCCGGCTCTGGGCCCGGACGCGGCTCAGGCGCTGGCGCAACCGAAACAGGTACGGGCGAACGGGCGCGCTTCCAGGCGTTCCGCCGCGATGGCGTCACCACATCGTTCGCAGACGCCGTAGGTACCGTCGCCGAGCCGGCGCAGCGCATCGTCGATGTCGGCCAAGCGTGCACGGGCTCGGGTCAATGACGCCTCGATCCGGGCACGCTCGAAGGCGATGGTGGCGCCCTCCGGGTCATGCTCATCGTCCACATTGGCCTGCACCGACGCGTTGACGACGCCGTCCCAGTCAGCGCTCAGCGCCGCCACGAGTTCCAGCGTGCTCTCTCGGTCGGCGACCAAGCGTTCCTCTGCCGTGGTCACGCACGCTCCAACGCTCGCGGTGCCAGTCTGCTTCCAGACCGAACGGTGGAACACCGATTCTCAGCATCGGAACCAGGTTCGACGCGCTTAGCCAACCAGGAGGGCACCGCCCACCTGAACGTGGTCGGGACTCGAAGGCGGCCGTCCCACCAGGCAGTTGGTGGAACGGCCGCTTCAGCACCTGGAACGCGCACTCGCCCGCATCGCCGGACATACAGGTCTCGACCTGCGAACCTCCGCTCTCGGCCATGAAGAGCCCGGGGCGGTGCGAGGCGACGACGTCACAGATCGCAACTTGGACGCGCAGGGCCTCCAGCACCGGCCGCACGACATCGGTGTCGCTCAGGTCGCTCACCAGACCGCGATCTTGCGCGTGGCGACCGACCTGGGCTGGTCGTCCATGTTGAGCGCCGGGGACGACCTGCCGTGGTTGGGGGCGGTGGCCTCGGGCGGAGGAAAGCCGAGTCCGGCCGCCGCGAGGCGCTCGCGCAGGCATCAGCCCGGGCACGGCGGCCGGCACCTCGGGACGGGTCAGCTCCTCAGGCGCGCCCGCGAACAGGAGCCGGACGTCCTCGGCGAGGCTCCCCGGTGTCAGGGATGCTCGGCTCGTCCGTCCGGCGACCGCGGGAACGCCGCCTCGTGCACCAGTCGGGCCTTCGAGGGCCAGCGCAAGTACACGGTCGGACGGCCGACGCCCGCCCTGCGGGCCACCGCCTAGGCCCGCCGCGCAGGGCGGGACCATGCGCGAACTCCACACCGCGTCCAGCGGCAGGGCCATGACCTCGGTACATATACTTGCGCATATATATGTGCTCGTGTATCTTCGAGGCGTGGTCAACAGCGTGCAACAGCGAATGACGGCGATCTCGGAGCCGAACCGGTTCCGGATCGTCGAGTTGCTCAGGAACGGCCCGCAGCCGGTGGGCGCGATCGTCGACGCGCTGGGGTTGGGCCAGCCGCAGGTGTCGCGGCATCTGCGGCTGCTCGCCCAGGCGGGCGTGGTCGAAGTGACCAAACGGGCCCAGCAGCGGATCTACCGGCTGCATCCCGAAGCGATGCGCGAGCTGAGCGACTGGGCGCAGGGATTCGCCGCCCTGTGGTCAGACCGGATGGACCGCCTCGGCGCCTTCCTCGAAGACGACGACAGCACACCCGACACGGCGAACCAGCAAGGAGGTTGAAGATGCCCGAAGGCACCGCGGACGGCATTGTGATCGACAAGTCGAGCAACACCATCCAGATCAGCCGCACCTACGCCGCCGGCGTCGAGCGTGCGTGGTGGGCTTGGACCGACCCCAAGGCGATCACTCACTGGTGGGGCCCGCAGGGCTGGGCCGCGACCGTGTACGAGATGGACGTGCGTCCAGGTGGACGCTGGCGGTTCCAGATCGCGCCGGTGGACGGATCGGCCGCCCCGGTCCGCACCATCGCCACCTACAGGGTGGTCGTCGCCTCTGCCCAGCTGCGCTACGACGACGAGTTCGCCGACCAGGCGTGGCGACCCGACGGCACGGGCACCTTCCCCACCACGGTCAGCTTCGTGCCGGCCGGCACCGGCTGCACCGTCCAGGTCATGGCCGGCTTTCCCGACGGCCAGGCGCTACAGCGGGCAGTCGAGCTCCAGATGGCCGAAGGCTACGCCGAGGCCCTCGACCGGCTCGGCGACCTGCTGGACACCCCGCACACCGACACACCTTCACCCGAAAGAGAGACGATCATGTCCGACCTTCGCACCGTCACCTCCGCCGACGGCACGACCATCGCCTACCAGAAGTCTGGTTCGGGCCCCGCGATCATCGTGATCAGCAATGTCGCCGAGGACCACACCGGCGTCTCGGGCGTCGCGCAGGCGCTGTCCGAACACTTCACCGTCATCAGCTTCGACCGCCGCGGGCGCGGCGCCAGCGGCGACCCCCAGCCCTACGACCCGGCACGCGAGATCGACGACATCGCGGCACTGATCGATGTCGCAGGCGGCTCCGCGGCCCTGACCAGCGGATCGGGAGGCTGCGGTCTCGCCCTCGACGCCGCCAGCGCACTGGGCGGCAAGGTGACCGGGCTCTACCTGTACGAGCCGCCCTTCATCGTTGACGACTCCCGCGCTCCGGCGCCCGCCGACTACCTCGAACACCAGGAAGCGCTGATCGCGGCGGGCAAGCGCAGCGAGGCCGTCGAGTACTTCATGACCGAGATGATCGGCGTCCCCGCCGAGTACATTCCCGCGATGAAGCAGGACCCTTCCTGGGACGCCATGGCCAAATACGCCCACACCTATGCCTACGACGGCCGCATCATGCGCGGGCTCCAGGACGGCAAGCCACTGCCCACCGACCGCTGGTCGATCGACGCGCCGGTCGCGGTGGCCGTCGGCGGCAACGGCGAGGACTTCATCCGCCAGAGCGCCAACGCGCTGGCCGCACTCCTACCGAACGCCACCGTGCTGACCCTGCCCGACCAGGACCACTCCGCGTTCTGGATGGCACCGGAACCCGTCGCCGAACAAGCACGCGCCTTCCTGCTCGGCTGACGACCACGGTGCAGCCCGTCCAGCCGCGCCAGCACGAACCTGCGGTGACCGGAGCTGTGGTGACGCGATGCTCTGCACGGGCCGGCCGGGATCTTCCGTGCCCGTGCCGCCACGGCGCGGCGGCGCGGACGATCAGTCGTCGTCGCCGCCGTCATCGTCTTCGTCATCGCCACCGTCGTCATCGTCCCCGGCCGCACAGCCGGCCGTAATGGCCACGGTCGAGCTGACGGCGACGAGGGTGGCGATGGCCGGAACGGACGTCGGCATCAAGGCCATGACGACGGCGAACAAGCCCTTGAACAACGCGTGCAGCAACTTGGCCAGCATGGTGATCCTTCCTCGGCAAGAGCGATCCAAGGGTAGGGCGCCGCCTGAACGGTTCGCCGTCCAATGCATGGATAGCACGTGGCGACCTTTAGAGCGCGCACCGCGCACCCACCTTCGTTGCCTTCAAGCACGGCTCAGGGTCATCGCGCCGCGCGTCGGTAACGCGGTGGAGACGGCTCTGTCGTCCGGGCGCCGCCTGATCCAGCGCCAGATGATCAGCCGACTGCCCCCGACTGGCGGGCGGGCGGTGGTCGAGGCCGGTGCTGGTCGGGGCATGGTGCGGGGCCAACGCAGGGAGACCAGATGCAGGGCGACCGCGAGTGGGACCGCCGTGGTCGGGATGAGCGCGAACGGAAGAAGTCCCAACGCCTCGATGGTGGAAGTGACGTCGAGGAGCCGGGTGGGTCCGAGCCCGGCGAGGAAACCGATGCTCACGGCTACGGCCAGGTCGAGCGCGTCCGCAGCGGCGGGTGGTTACCACGCGTTGGAACGGCATGAGCGAATCCTCGGAGTGTGCTGATGCTCCGCCGAGTCGTGATAGGACGGACGCGTTATCACCAAGGGTGATGAGTCTCCGATGCGTGGTGTGAGCCGGAAGGGCCGTCGAAGGGGGCCTGCTGATCCTTTGGTGGGGCGACACGGAGAGCGATCGAGCTCGGGAGCGGACGTGGCCGACAGCGACAAGCGTTTGTCAACGGCCCTGCGAGCGGCTCGGCACGGTGACCAGGATGCCTTCCGCAGGTTGTACGGAGCCGTGCAGCCGCGGCTGCTGCGCTATCTGCGGGTCCTGGTCGGTGACGCCGCCGACCAGATGGCGGCACAGACCTGGCGGGACGTCGCGCACGGTCTGTGCGACTTTCGCGGTGACTTCCAGCGTTTCTGCGGCTGGGTCACGCTGACCGGCCGCGACCGAGCCCTCGACCACATGAGCGGACGCTCGCGCGCCGAGGCGTTCCAGGAGCGACCCGGGCTGGTCGAGAATGACGATCGCGTTGCGCCCATGATTGAACCGCTGTCCACCGAAGCCGCGATCACCCTGATCGCCGCGCTGCCCGGAGACGAGGCAGAGGCGGTGATGCTTCATGCCGTGATGGGCCTGGACTTCAGCCAGGCGGCCCCGATCCTGGGCAGGAGCCCTGAGGCGGTCCAGGCGGCGGCCAACCAAGGTCTGCGTCACCTGGCCGACCGCTTGGAGCCGTCCAGTGAGCCGCCAGGGGCGGAGGACGAGCCGGGGCCCGGCCCGGCACACCGGCCCCAGCCCGGCACTCGTGGCGACCGGTAAGGGGACACCATGATGACAACGCCCGCGACGCTGAAGGACATAAGGGTGCGCCGCTCATGAGCTTTGAACCTCGCAGCGATGGCCGAGGCGCCGACCGGGACCTCGATGGGGATACCGCCGAGGATCTGCTGTCGGGGCGCTGGCGTGACTCACGGGCGGCCGCGCATCCGGTCGCGGGTCTGCTCGCCGCCGCCGCCGCGCCGCCGCTTGACCGCGAACTCGCTGGCGAGGAGGCGGCCGTGGCCGCCTTCCGAGATGCCCAGATCGCCGGGCAACGCCGGCGTGGGCGCGGCCGTCCGGCGCGCCAAGCCTTGATGAGGATCGTCACCGCCAAGGCCGTCGTCGCGCTGGCGCTTACCGGGACGGCGGCCGGTGGCGTCGCCTTAGCCGCGGGCACCGGTCATCTGCCCGTCCTGGAACCGCCCTCACGCACGCGGCCATCGGCCTCGGCCACGACCGTCACCAAGACCACCCCTGCCCCCGAGCAGGGGCACCGCAGTCCAACCACTGTGGGCCCGGACCGCGGCTCGCCGAATTCCCCCACTCTGGGCGATCTCTGCCACTCCTACATGGCCTCCGGCAAGTCCCGCCGGAATGGGAAGCCGACCCCGAGCGGCTCCGATCCGGCGTTCGCCCGGTTGGTCGCCGCCGCGGGCAGTCCCGACAAGGTCAACGGCTACTGCGCCAAGTTGCTGTCCGGCAAGGGGCCGGAACACAAACGAACCGGCCCTCCAACGGGAGGGCCCCAAAAGCCCAACAAGCCGGAGAAGGAGGAAAAGGGGAAGCCGGGCAAAGAGAAGCCAGGGAAGCCAGAGAAGCCGGACAAGCCAGAAAAGCCGAAGAAGTCGAAGAAGAGTTCCAAGGAGTAGACGGCAGCGGCCGTGGCCCCCTCACAGCTCTCATTGCGCCAAAGTCCCAGTTGCGGGGCGGCAGAGCGTCTCGGTTTCGATCCGGCCGCCTAGCGCTCAACCAGCAGGGCCCGGTATGGACGCCAAGTCCCGTTTGCTCTGCGGCCTGGGCCTGCCCCGGGCTGGCCCTGTGATCGTGTCGAGGCGTCAGTGGCGGTTCAGGGCACGGACGATGAGTTGGCCGACGACGAGGTAGAGCAGCGCGGCGAATCCGTAGTTCAGGACGACACCGAGCGTGGCGTCCTCGGGGGTGAAGACGTCTCCGAGACCGAGGACGAGGGCCTTGGCGACGTTGTAGATGCCGTGCACGAAGCCGTTGCCCTGGTTGGCGTCGAAGACGACGAACAGGATGTGCAGCAGGAAGATCGCGGCGACGGTGCCGGTGACCACGCGAACCACGTTGGCGACGGTTGCTGAGCCGTCATGCCGGCGGCGGACGTCGTGGCGCGACTGGTACGGGTCCACCCCGGGGTGGGGTGGCGGCGGGTGAGGCCCCTGGCCGTAGGGGGGAGCATTTCGAGGATCCTGACCGTACGGGGGAGGATGTGCCATGCCCCCGCATTGTAGGGGCTTGCGTACTCATCGTCACAAACTTCGTGGTTCATTCTTCCTGTTCGCCGATCGGGGTCACCATAGACCAAAGCGATATCGAGATGCCGCTCCGACCATTGATCCGGAATGTTGTCACTGTGCGGCTGCCAACGTGTCGAGGAGGCGCAGGGTGGTGGGGTCGGGTGTCCAGTCACCACGGCGGGAGGCCTCGTCGAGCTTGTCGCGTATCTCGGTGACCTTCTCGCCGAGCTCGTCGTCCTTGCCCTCGCGGAGGTGTTCGGCGATCTTCTCCAGATGTTCGGTGACCTTGTCGGCGGTTTTCCTGTCGAGCCGTCCGCCGTCGGCCTGCTGGGCGATGCGTTGCTGGAGGGCGATCAGTACCGAGGACGTGGACTGGGGACGCGTCGCCGGGTCGGGTGATCGCGCGCTGCTGGGTTCTTGAGCCGATGGAGTACCGGCCTGGGAGGGGCCGGCGGCAGGTCGGTCCTCCGGCCCGGCGACGGCGACGATGACGGCGACCATGATGACGGCCACCGCGCCGAGGGTGGCGACGAGCAGCGGGCGCCGTGCGAGCCACGCCATCGGGGAGGGCTGAGGCGGCGGCAGCACCTCGGTGTGCGGACGGGCGTGCCGGGCGCCGGCCGGGGTAAGGGTGGGCAGCACTTCGGTGGCGTTGGGCGGCTCGTCCGCCACCGGGCTCGGGGTGCCTGCCTGGCCGATGAGCTCCAGCACCTCGGCCACGCGGGTGGCGTCGCCGGTCCGCCCGTCGGGGTGTTTGGCCAGCAGCCGCAGGATCACCTGCTCCAGGTCCGGTGGGATGTCCGGACGCAGCCGTGCGGGCGGGACCGGGGGGTCGTGCAGATGCCGGTGGAGCATCGAGACAGAGGTGTCGGCGGTGAACGGCGGCTGTCCGGTGGACAGCTCGTACAGCACGCAGCCCAGCGCGTACAGGTCGCTGGCCTTGCCGGGCGGGTGCCCGAGGGCCACTTCGGGGGCCAGGTACCCGGCGGTGCCCACCACCTTCCCGCCGGCCTTCTCGGTGGTGACGGGCAGAGGACGGGCGATGCCGAAGTCGGTGAGTTTGAGGACGCCGTCGTCGGACAGCAGCAGGTTCGCCGGCTTGACGTCACCGTGCACCACGCCGGCCGTGTGGGCGGCGGCCAGCGCGCGGGCCGCCTGTGCCCCGAGCCGGGCCGTCCGGGTGGGGGTGAGCGGTCCCCGTTCGTCGATGATCGCGGCCAGGTCCCGGCCGGTCACCAGCTCCATCACCAGGAACACCCGGTCGCCGTCGGCGGCCACGTCGTACACCTGCACCACGTTGGGATGCACCAGGCGCGCGGCGCCGCGGGCCTCCCGCCACACCCGCTCACCGGCCGTGCCACCCGACTCGTCGCGGGTCCCGGTGCCGGGGGACACGGGATCCAGCAGCTTGACCGCGACCCGCCGCCCCAGCGACACGTCCTCGGCGCACCACACCTCGGCCATCCCGCCCCGGCCGATCGGCTCGATCAGCCGGTAACGGCCCGCCAGCAGCACCGCACCTTCGGTCGAGTGTCCATGTCGTCCCATGACTCCAGATTCCACTAACGCCACCACGACGCCCGCCGGGGTGGCGCCAACCGGATCGTCCGATTGGCCCGTGTCTCTTCCCTTTGAGCGCTCGCAGCGACAGCGACGTCACAGGAAGGTCATCGCATGCCAGGCGTCTTGAGTTCTTCGCCAGGCGGTGCTGCCACGCCAGCGCGGGGCGCGACGTCGCGTTCAGCCGGGACGGCGGCACGCTCGCGAGCGCCGCCGACGACGACGACGACAAGACCGTCCGCCTCTGGGAGGTCAGGCACCGCACGCGGCTCGCGGTCCTCCCTGGACATACGGGCGAGGTTCTCAAGGTGGCTTTCAAGCCCGGAGGGGCGCAGGCTCGCCAGTGCGGGCCTGGACGAGGAGGTCCGTCTGTGGGACGTACGGAGCCGATCGGCCACGACGACGTTCACCGCGAGCACCGGCCTGGCCGGCGTGGCCTTCGTGGAGCAGGCCGCAGCGTACGTCTGCGCCGCGGCGGAGGCCGACCTGACGGACGAGGAGTGGCGCAGGCACGCGCCATCGTGGCCGAATCAGCACCTATGCCACGGAGAGAGATGACGCGCATGAGATCACTGGCCGTTCGACGTGCCGACCGGGCAGATCGGCGAGCTCGCGGCGCTGCGAGCGGATTCTCTGGTGCCGCCTCTTGGCCGTGTCAGTGCTGCTGCCTACGGTTGGAAGGTCATAGCCGCTCGATGGCGGCGGCGACCTGTTCAGCCGCGCCCGCTACGGCGGTGGTGCCCGCGGCCGACGCCGTGATCTGCTCGATGAGGCGGCGGAGCCGTCCCGGATTGGGTTCGCCGCTTTCGAGTTCCGCTTCGAGCTGCCCGGCGGCCTCTTCGACGTCGGCGGGGAGCTGTGGCGTCGCGGCGCCTATCTGCCGCCGGAGTTCGCGGACCAGCGAGCCGAGATCGGACGCTTCATGGTGATGGACATGCCGGCCGCCGTCCCCGAAATGGTGGCCTGAGCCGGTGACTTCACCGGAAAAATTGAAGGTGCTCACAATGACCTCCTGAGTCCGCGGCGCTGATGGTGTGGGCCTGCCACTGGTTACGTCGACTCTCCGGACTGGGGCGGGTCGACCGTGTGCTTCTGCACTCCCTGGTCGCCGAAGATGTGGCCGGGGCCGGTGATGTTTCCGGTGAAGTTGTAGGTGTGCTTGCTGGTGATCTGCTGTTGCTTGGTCTTCAGGTCGGAGGTGTCGACGTTGTGCTCGTCAAGGAACTTCCTGGTGGCGGTGAGAACACCCTGCTGGAGCCGTTGGAAATAGTCCGTGGCGTCGGTGCGTTCCGCGAAACCCATTTCGGCGAAGTCGCTGACGACCTCACGGATGACCATGACGGCGCCGTAGTCGTAGTCGCGTTTTCGGTCGATGTCGGCTCGGCCTTCGGACTGCTGCGCGAGAAACTCGCCGGAGACGAACCGACGCGCCAGCAGCATGGCGGGCGCCGCCAGCACGAGCGGCAGCCCCTGGAAGCCGTGAGTGGCGGCCGTGTCCCAAAAGAGTTCGTTCCGTCTCCGCGGCAGCGTGTCCACCTTGGAGAACACCGGGGACAGCGGTGGCAGGACGTAGGCGTGCGTCTCCCAGGTGAGTCTGTCCTGGACGAGACGGGCGCGCACGTACATGGAGACGACGAGCGCGCCGCCCCGGCTGACGTGCTGCAAGCACAGGTAAGTGCGTGCGTGGCCCCCTTGGATGTTCACACCCGCACGGACCAGGCGCTCGTCCACCGTCGACACCGGGGCGCGTAGCGGATCCGGTACCAGCCCTGGAACCTTCACTGCCGACTGACCGGGAACGTAGAGCCGGTCGACCGCGGTCAGACTTTCGAAGCCGAGAGCCGGCATCTGCTTGATCAGAAATGTGTGCAGGTCGGCGGCGGTGAAGGGGCGGATGGTCAGCGGCCGGCCGGAGTCGTCGTCTGCCGCGGTGCCCACGTCGATCGGAGCCCATACCGCCTCGGTTATGCGCCATCCGCTGCCGATGAACGGGTTTTCGTTACCGATTTCAGCGTCGTAGACGACCACGTTGGCCCGCGAGCGCTCCACGAGCGATCGTTCCAGCGTGGAAGAAAGGCGCGGTGCCGATTCTTGCGGGTCGGGATCGGGGTTGCGCACGAGGCTCTGCGCGATGCGCCTTATCATCAGTTCCGAGCGAACATTGACCACTGCGCCGGCCGCCAGCAGGGCGACCGCGACGAGCCCCAGCGTGACCGCACCCAAGCCGAACCCATTGACCGCTGACATGATGGCCAGAGCAACGGCGCAATAGAACGAGAGAGTGAGCAGGCTCATGCGGCGGTAGCGGGATCTCTCCAAATGGAAAGCATGGACCGCGTGCCGGGCGACTGCGATATCGTCAATGCCGTGCGGTGGCGCACCTGCCACGATGCTTGGGTGACACAATTGCTCGCGGCAGAACTCGGCGAATCGCCAATCCAGGTACACGGCGGCACACAGTTTTCGCGTTACGGCATCGGCCTGCGTCTCGGGTAAGCCCAGAACAGACAGAAGTCGATCCGAATCGTCCACGTGCCCATCAGCTCCCTACACCGACAGTTCGGCCCGGACCGTGACCTGGCAAGGCGAGCCGAAGCCGCACCTTTGCCGCCTGTGGCAGCCGCCTTGCGTCGAGGCTAGCCTCGGCACGCCAACAGATCCGTTCCATCTCGGCACTGACCGTAATCGGCCAGGTGATCTCTGCAGGCGCGCCCGTGGGCGGCGAAATTGCCGTCCGTAGCGCTCGATTCCACGGCAAAGGGAGTGGACATAACCCACGCAGGAGGACGGTCGCGGTCGCCCTCACGGGTGTCCGATCTGCTGTCGGTACCCCGGCCGGCCCCACCCTCGCCCCAGCCCTGACCGGCGGACCGGCGGTCAGGGCAGTCGGTGGAAGCGGCTGGCGTGGAAGACCAGCGGAGGGGTCCCGGCGGCGGCGTCCAGGTCGTGGACGCGCAGCACGACGATGTCGTGGTCGCCGGAGCGGATCCGCTGCTCGACGGTGCAGTCGTACCAGGCGGCGGCGCCCTCGATGAGCACGCAGCCGCTCGCGGTGGAGCGCCACGGGACGCCGGCGAAGCGGTCGCCGCCGCGGGTTCCGAGCCGCCTTCCCGCCTCCTCCTGGTGGGCGCCGAGCACGCTGATCCCGATGTGCGGGAGGTCGCGCAGCAGCGGCCAGGTCGTGGACGTGTGCGCCATGCAGACCGACACCAGCGGCGGGTCGAGCGACACCGGCACGAACGAGCTGGCGGCCATGCCGACCGGCCGTCCGTGGATGAGGCCCGCCACCGCCGCCACACCGGTGGGGTAGGCGCCGTAGACGCGGCGCAGGTCGATTTCCGCCATGGTCATGCCGGTGCCTCCAGTGGTCGGCCGCCCTGCTCAGGCGGTGGCGCGCAAGTGCGGTGCCCTGCCGCGCCGGCGCAGTTCGGGCAGGACGCCCTCGCCGAACCAGTACGCCTCTTCGATGTGCGGGTAGCCGGAGAGGATGAACTCCTCGATGCCGAGAGCGGCGTACTCCTCGATCCGGTCGGCGACCTCGGTGTGGCTGCCGACCAGCGCGGTGCCGGCGCCGCCGCGGACCAGGCCGACACCGGCCCACAGGTTGGGGTGGATCTCCAGTTCGCGGGGGTCCGTGCCGCCATCGGCGCGGTACCGCTCGTGCAGGGAGCGCATCCGTTGCTGGCCCACGGAATCGCTGGCGGCCAGGGCCTGCTGCGCCTTGGCGACGGAGGCGGGGTCGACGCTGGCCAGCAGCCGTCCGGCCTCGCTCCATGCCTGCTCGGACGTGTCGCGGGTGACGATGTGCAGCCGGATGCCGAAGCGCACGGTGCGGCCCTGCTCGCGGGCCAGTTCACGGATGCGGCCGACCTTGGCGGCGACCTGGCCGGGCGGCTCCCCCCAGGTGAGGTAGACGTCGGTGTGGCGGGCCGCGACGGGTCCCGCGGCGGCCGACGAGCCGCCGAAGTAGATCTCCGGGGCGGGTTCGGGAGGCGTCCGGACGGTCGCGCCCTCCACCCGGTAGTGAGCGCCGGTGAAGTCGAACGGCTCGGCTCCCCAGGCGCCGCGCACGATGGAGAGGAACTCGCCGGTGCGCGCGTACCGCTCGTCGTGGTCGAGGTGGTCGCCGAAGCGGCGCTGCTCGGCGGCCTCGCCCCCGGTGACCACGTTGAGCGCGAGCCGCCCGCCGGAGATCCGCTGGTAGGTGGCGGCCATCTGGGCGGCGAGCGTGGGCGAGATCAGGCCGGGCCGGAAGGCGACCAGGAACTTCAGCCGGCGGGTCTCCCGGACGAGCGCCGCGGTCACCAGCCAGGCGTCCTCGCACCACGTTCCCGTGGGGGTGAGGACGGCCTCGAAGCCGAGGTGCTCGGCGGTCCGGGCGACCTGGGCGAGGTAGTCGATGTCCGGGTCGCGGAACCGGTCGGCCGATCCCGGCCGCCCGGCGGGCAGCCCGATGCCCTTGGGGACGCTGTGCCCTCCGCCGACCAGGGAGCGGCCGTCGCCGGTGGTGGGCAGGAACCAGTGGAATCGCAGGGTCATCGCATCACTTTCTCTGCTGTGCGACCGCGGCGAGGTCGTTGAACCGCCGGTCGAAGAAGTCGGCGATCGTGACCTTGCCGGGGATCAGCCCGACGCCGGAGAAGGCGTCGGCGATCTGCTGTTCGGAGGCGATCACGGAGTCGTCGATCGGGATGATGGCGGAGAGGCGGCGCTCGACGGCGCGTTCGGCGACCGGGCCGGGCAGCCGGGTCTGCTTCGCCCAGATGGCCGCCCATTGCGCGGAATGGGCGTTGGACCATTGCACCGCCCGCTGGTAGCGGGACAGGAAGTCCTTGAGCGCGGCGGTCCGGCGCTCGTCCTTGAGGGTCTCCTTGGAGGTGACCTGGAATCCGTAGCCGTTGGTGTAGCCGCGGCCGTCGGCCAGAATGCGGGCGCCGTTGTCCAGCTCCGCCTGGGCGGTGTACGGCTCCCAGGTCGCCCAGGCGTCCACGCGGCCGCCGGTGAGCGCGGTGAGGGCGTCGGCCGGCTGGAGGTACTGCGGCTCGATGTCGTCGAACGTCAGCCCGTTCCTGGTGAGCACCGACAGCAGGTGGTAGTGGGCCGAGCTGCCCTTGGCGACGGCGACCTTCCTGCCCTTCAGCTCGGCCGGGGTGCGCAGGGCGGAGCCCTTGGGCACCACGACCGCCTGCCCGGTCACCCGGGACTCGGTGGCGCCGACGATGACGATCCGGGCCTTGGACGCGGCCGCGAACACCGGTGGCGTGTTGCCGACCGAGCCGAAGTCGACCGATCCGGCGTTGACGGCTTCGAGGATCGGGGGCCCGGACGTGAACAGCGACCACTTGATCTTGTAGGTGAGGCCGTCCAGCTGCCCGGCCGCGGCCATCATCTGCTGGATGCTGGCGCCCTTCTGGTCTCCGACGCGCAGGGCGACCTCCCCGTCCTCGGACCCGCCGCCGCCGGACGAGCAGGCGGTCGCGAGCGTGAGGAGCGCGGTGAGCAGGAGCGCGGCGCCATGGCGTCTGGTCATGTCGTTCCTTCATGGGTCACGCCCAGGCGGGCGAGGAGGACGGAGCGGAGTTCGATGAGTTTCCGGTCCACACGGGCACGGGGCCGCGGCAGGTCGACCGTTGTCTGGTGCGCGATCCGGCCGCCGTCCAGGACCAGGACCCGGTCGGCGAGCAGCAGCGCCTCGTCCACGTCGTGCGTGACCAGCAGCACGCCGGGACGGTGCCGGGCCCACAGGTCGAGCACGAGCCGGTGCACGTTGATGCGGGTCAGCGCGTCGAGCGCGCTGAACGGCTCGTCGAGCAGCAGCAGGTCGGGGTTGCGCACCAGGGCGCGGGCGAGGGAGACGCGCTGGGCCTCCCCGCCGGAGAGGGTGAGCGGCCACACCTCGCTCCGCTCGGTCAGCTCGACCTCCGCCAGCGCCCGTTCGGCGGCGGCCACCGGGGAGGGGCCCCGCAGGCCGAGCGTGACGTTGTCCAGCACCCGTTTCCAGGGCAGCAGGCGCGGTTCCTGGAAGGCCACCGACACCGTGCCGTCGACGTGCAGGCCGCCGCCGCCGTCGCGGTCGAGCCCGGCGAGCAGGCGCAGCAGCGTGGACTTGCCCGAGCCGCTGCGGCCGAGCAGCGCGACGAACTCGCCGCGCCCGATGTCCAGGTCCACGCCGTCGAGGACGGTGCGGGGGCCGAACCGCTTGGTCAGGCCACGCGTCCGGGCGACCTGCGCGGTGCCCTCGGAACCGGTGGCCTGCCGGGTGGCGCCGGTCACGTCGCCACCAGCCCGCGCCGCCATGTCAGGGCCCTCCTTTCCAGCAGCCGCACCAGCGCGTCGGTGGCGAGCCCGAGAACCGCGTAGACGAGCAGCCCGAGCACGACGATGTCGATGCGCAGGAACTCGCGGGCGTCGTTGATCATGAAGCCGAGGCCCTTGCTCGCGTTGACCTGCTCGGCCACGATCAGCGCCAGCCAGGCGACGCCCAGGCTCTGCCGCAGCCCGACCAGCGTCTGCGGCAGGGCGCCGGGCAGCACGATGTGCCGGATCAGCGCGGCCCGGCCGAGCCGCAGGACCCGCCCGACCTCCGCCAGCCGGGCGTCCACCCCGCGGATGCCGGCGTAGGTGTTGAGGTAGATCGGGAAGAGCACGCCGAAGGCCACCAGGATGACCTTGGGGACCTCCCCGATCCCGAACCAGAGGATGAACAGCGGGATCAGCCCGAACAGCGGCAGCGCGCGCAGCATCTGCATGGGCGGGTCGACGAGGCCGTCCCCCACCCGGCTGAGGCCGGCGAGCAGCGCCAGCGCGAGCCCGGCGACGGCCCCGGCCAGGAAGCCGATCAGCGCCCGCTGCAGGGACACCGTGACGGCGTCGATGAGCGTTCCGTCGGCGGTCAGCGTCACCGCGGTGCCGGCGACCGTCGAGGGAGACGGCAGCAGCCGCTCGGGCAGGGCTCCCGCGAGACTCGTGATCTGCCACAGCGCCAGCAGCGCCGGCGGGCTGATCAAGCGCAGCCCGAGGCGCGGCCGCGGCAGCGCGGAGAGCCCGGGAAGTCCGGGGCGCGCCCGGGGCGCCGGGGGCGCGAGATCGATGGGCGATGCGGACATGGAACTGCGGGTCCCTTCGTAGGAAGCCGGTCACTGGAAGGCGACTGACTCAATAGGAATTGCATGAAATGGGGCGGCTCACGCCACGGCGGTCCGGCCGGCGAGCACCGGCACCACCTGTGGTGCGATCCGGTCGGCCCAGCCGTCCAGGATCTCGCCCGCCTGCCCGATCCGGTCCTCCAGCAGCACCGCCCCCGGCGTGGGGACGAACGCCCCCAGCTCCACCAGCACCGGACGCAGATGCACCTCCACGGCGAGCGCGTGCCGGGCGTCGCCCATCACCATCAGCGGCAGGGCCACGGCCGAGGCCAGTGCCGCGCCGGGGAGCCGGTCCAGGAAGACCTTCAGCAGGCCGGTGTAGGTGCCCTTGTAGGTCGGGGTCGCCACGACCAGCACATCGGCGCCGCGGACCGTCTCCACCGCCACCTCCACCACGGCGGAGGCGGACGGCGAGGCCAGCGCCGCGGCCAGCGCCGACAGGTCGAGGATTTCCTGGCCGGCGGCACCGACGCGCCCGCTGACGATCTCGGCCGCCTGGATCGCGACGGCGCGGGTGCGCGAGTCCGGCCGGGGATTGCCGACCAGCGTGACGATTCGCGTGGACATCGGGGCATTGCCTTTCGGTCGGGCGGAGTACGGCACTCGGGGTCGTGTGAGGTGTGACCGTCGCCTAGGCGCGGGTGACCAGGTCGGCCAGGTCCGGCAGGACGGCGTCGGCGACGGTGATCCGCCGGTCGAGCAGGCCGTTGGCGTGCAGCAGGTCGGCGGCCCGCTGCTGCTCTGCGACGAAGTCGTCGCCGACCGGGAGCAGCCCGAACGGGCGGCCGCGCAGCGCGTGCTCCCAGGCGTCGAGGTCGCCGCCGTCGTCTGCGGCGAACAGCGCGGCCGCCTCGCGGGGGTTGGCGCGGATCCAGGCGTCCGACTCCTGCAGCGCCCCGACGATGGCCGCCAGCTCGTCGCGGTGCCGGACGGCGAAGTCGCGCCGCGTGAACCACAGCGAGCGGTGGCTGAACAGCCCGTCCGTCTCGATCAGCGTCACCGGTTCCGTCTCGCTCTCCAGCGCGGCGAGCGCGGGATAGCTGCCCGTCCAGGCGTCGACCTTGCCGTCCAGAAGCAGCTGCGCGCCCTCGGCCCCGGCGTCGACCGGCTCGATGTCCCGCCAGGTCAGGCCGGCCTGGTCGAGCGCGAGCAGCAGGAGCGTGGTCTGCCAGGAGCCGTGGCCGAGCGCGACCCGCCTCCCGGCCAGGTCGGCCGGGGCGGCGATGCCGGAGCCGGGCAGGGCGACCAGCCGCCCGTTGTCGACCCGCGGCCCGGAGATCGCCACATAGACGATGTCGTGGCCGCGGGCCTGCGCGGTGACCGGCGGCGTGGAGCCGGTGCCGATGAAGTCGTAGCCGCCGTCGAACAGGTGGTCGCCGTGCGCGGACGGCAGGCCCTGCGTGGGCGTGGGACGGGCGCCCGCGGGAAGCGACCGCAGGTCCACCCATTCCACGTCCGGCAGCGACCGCTCCAGGATGCCCCGGTGACGCAGCACCCAGAGCGAGTTGTTGTGGGGGAAGAAGCCGACGCGGGTCATCGGGTGGTTCCTTTCGCTTCGAGAGCTTCGAGAGAGGGGATCGACGTGTCGGGCGCGGTGTCCGGCCAGCGGCCGCGCAGCAGTGGAAGGACGTTCTCGCCGACGCGGCGTGCCTCCTCCAGGTGCGGCACCCCGGCGAGGATGAACGCGTCCACGCCGAGCGCGATCAGCTCGTCGAGCCGGGCGGCGACCTGCGCGTAGCTGCCGACCAGCCCGAACGCGGGACCGCCGCGCAGCAGGTGGAACCCGCCCCACACGTTGGGGCTCGCCTCCAGCTCGCGGGGCGCGCGCACCGGCCAGTCGATGAACCGCGAGCTGCGCAGCCAGCCGACCGAGTCGCCGGTGGAGTCGGGGCCCCGCAGCCGCTCGGGGTCGACGTGCCGCCAGCCGCGGCGGATCTCCGCCCACGCCTCGTCCTCGGTCTCGCGGGCCAGCACGTCGATGCGGACCGCGAACCGGGGCGCGCGGCCGATGGCGGCGCTGTGCTCGCGGACCTGGTCGAACTTGGCGGCCAGCGCGGGGAACGGCTCCAGCCACGACAGGTAGTGGTCGGCGTGCCGCCCGGCGGCCTGGATCGCCGCCCGGGACGAGCCGGAGAAGTAGATCTCGGGGAAGGGCTGCCCGGCGAGGCGCTCGGGGAGCCCCGCGCCCTCGACCCGGTAGAAGCGGCCGTCGTGGTTGACCGGGCCCCCGTACCACACGGCCTTGAGCACGTCGAGGAACTCCGAGGTCCGGGCGTACCGGTCGTCGTGGCCGACCTTGTCGCCCCACCACAGCTGGGCGGGGCCGCCGCCACCGGAGATGATGTTGTAGACGACGCGTCCGCCGGTGGCGCGCTGCAGGCTCGCCGACATCCGCGCCGCCTGTACCGGGTGCAGGAAACCGGGCTGGAAGGCGATCATGAACCGGTAGCCGGTGGTCTCGCGCGCCAGGCTCGCGGCCGCCGCCCAGGGGTCGTCGGTGAAGGGGAACGAGGGCAGCAGCCCGCCGGCGAACCCCGACAGCTCGGTGGAGCGCGCGACGTCGGCCATGTGGTCCAGGTGGCTGTAGCCGTCCGGCCGCCCCTCGCGCAGCCCCGGGGTGATGCTGCCCGGCACGACCGGCGACCAGTCGCCGCGGGTCACCAGGCGGCGGCGCAGCGAGGATTGGTCGCCGTGCGTCCCGATGCGCCAGTAGATGTCAATCGACATGGGCGTGCTCCCGAACGAAGAGGGGCAGCAGCTGCTCCCCGAGCCGGTAGATCTCCTCGACGCGCGGCGCCGGCTCCAGCACGAACGTGCTCACGCCCCGGCCGGCATAGCCCCGCAGCTCCCCCGCGACCTGCTCGAACGATCCGGTGATGGCGTGTCCGGGGACGCCGCGGACGGCGTGCGCCTCGGCCTCGTCCTCGCGCGCCACCACGGTCAGGCGCAGGCCCGCGGCGACGCCGCGGCCGTGTCCGGCGGCGCGTTCGCCCAGGTCGGCGATGAGCGCGTCGAGGTCGTCGGACACGTCGAAGACGTGGACGTCGGCGTGCTTCGCGGACAGTTCCAGGGCGTCGGCCGAAGCGCCGGACAGATGGACGGCCGGGAAGGGCCGTCCGGCCAGCGGGCCTTGGAAGCCGCCGGCGAGGACCTGGAAGAACCTGCCCTCGTAGGTGTAGTCCTCGTGCTGCCACACGCCCTTGGCGACGGTGAGGAACTCGTCGGCGCGGGCGTACCGGTCCGGGCCGTCCAGGAAGTCGCCGTGCGCCCGCGCCGTCGCCGGGGGCGGATCGACGACCGGCCACCAGCCGAAGCGGTCTCCGCTGAACCGTTGCAGCGACGCCGACAGCTTGGCCGCGTACACCGGGGTGCCGAGGCCCGGATGGAGGCCCGCGACGCCGTGGATCCAGCGGCTGCCGCGCAGCAGCCCCGCGACCACCACCAGCGACTCCTCCGCGTCGGCCGCGAAGGGGGCGACGACCCCGTCGAATCCGGTGACCTCGGCGGCGCGCGCGGCCTCGGTGATCGTGTCGAAGGCCCCGTAGCGGCCCTGGCGGGTGTCGGTGACGAACTCGGGCAGCGGCGCCGGCGCCGTGTCCGGCCCGGTCGTCGGCAGCGTGAGCAGGAACCTGGGCGGCGGGGTCATGCCGCCGCCTTCGCGGTGACCTCGCGCAGCGGCTCGGGCGCCGCCCACGACACGACGTCCACGTCGGCGGCCAGGAAGCCGTGGAGCAGCAGGAAGTCCTTCTGCTTCACGAGCAGGTCGAGGCGTTCGGGTGAGAGGTCGGGGCGCAGCGTGCGGTGGAACCCGTCGCGGTAGGCGGTGCGCACGCCGGACGCGCCCGACCGGGTCTCCCCCGCGAGGATGCGCCGCACGCCGTCCAGGTCGGCGGCGGCCCAGTCGGCGGCGCGCAGCGTGGCGGCGAGGAACGCGGTCACCAGCTCGGGCCGCTCGTCCAGCAGCCGCTCGTGCACGGTGATCGGCCGCGGCGTGCCGTTGTTGACGCGGGTCGCCGGGTCGGGATGGGCGTCCAGGTCGACGCCGACGGCGAGGCCGAGGGCGGCGGCCTGCTCGGCGGCGCGGGCGCCCTTGGCGTACACGGCGTCCACCTGGCCCCGGACGAGCTCGTCCAGGCCGGGCCACGCGATGCGGCCGCCGCCCGCGTCCCGTCCCACCGACGGCGACAGGTCGGCGGCGACCTCGACGAACGTGACATCGTCCAGGCTGAGGCCGCCCTGGGTGAGCGCGCCCTTGATGCCGTGCAGCGCCATCGCGCGCGGGAAGCTCTGCGCCCTGGTCCGGGCCCAGCCGGGCAGCGCCACGCGGGCGCCGCGCAGGTCCTGCGGCCCTTCGATGCCCGAGCCCGGACGGACGAGGACCGACTGCCACTCCTCGATCCACGTCAGCCCGATCAGCCGGGTCGGCGCGCCCTCGCTGCGGGCGGCCAGCGCGGGGACGTTGCCGCCCTCGCGGAACAGCCCCGGCAGGTCGTGGTCGAAGTGGTGGCGGGCCAGCTCGGGGCCGGCGTCCTGGAGGACGCCCACCTCCAGCCCGTGCGGCGCGAACGCCTCGGCCAGCCCGCCGAGCCGGTGGGCGAGGCCGCTGGCGGTCGGCACCGGGCAGCGGGTGAACCAGATCTTGTCGACACCACGGTCATGCGGGCTGCTCATGCGTTCACTCCTCGGTCGGATGGCACGGTCGGTCGGTCGGTGGGCACGGAGACGCCCAGGCGGGTCAGCAGCTCGCGGCGGTGCTCCAGCACCGCCGGGCCGGACGCGGCCGGCGAGGCGCCGCGCGGGCGGGGCAGGTCGATGGCGCGGTCCAGCACGAAGGCGCCGCCGTCCAGCACGGCGACCCGGTCGGCCAGGCGGATCGCCTCGTCCACGTCGTGGGTGACGAGCACGACCGCGGGACGGTGCCGGGCGCACAGCTCGGCCACCAGCTCCTGGGCCTGCAGCCGGGTCAGGGCGTCGAGGGCGGCGAACGGCTCGTCCAGCAGCAGCACCTGCGGGTCGCGCACCAGCGCGCGGGCCAGCGCGACCCGCTGCGCCTCCCCGCCCGACAGGGTGGCGGGCCAGGCGCGCTCCCGTCCGCCGAGGCCGACCTCGGCGAGCGCGCGGCCGCCCTTGTCCCGCGTCGAACGCGGCAGCCCGAGCGTGACGTTGGCCAGCACGCGCCTGGCCACCACCAGCCGCGGCTCCTGGTAGACCGTGGTGACGCGCGGCGCGGTCAGCACCGTCCCCGCGTCGGGCCGCTCCAGCCCGGCCAGCAGGCGCAGCAGCGTGGTCTTGCCGGTGCCGCTCGGGCCGAGCAGCGCGAAGAACTCGCCGCGCCTGACCTCCAGGTCGATCCCGTCCAGGACGGTCTTGGCGCCGAACGCCTTGCGCAGCCCCCGCACCCGCACCGCCACCTCGTGCCCGTCGCGGGTCATCGGGCCGTCACCTGCCCGCGCCACGGCGTGGCGAGCCGTTCCAGACCCCTGATCGCCAGGTCGATGAGCAGCCCGAGCAGCGCGTAGATCAGGATGCACAGCACCATGTAGTCGTTGCGGTAGTACTGCTGCGCGAGCGTCACCAGGTAGCCGATGCCCTCGGTCGCGCCGAGCTGCTCGGCGGCGATCAGCCCGGTCAGCGACACCGACAGGCTGATCCGCAGGGCCATCAGCACGCTGGGCAGCGCGGACGGCAGCACCACCGACAGCGCCAGCCGGGGGCCGCGGAGCCCGAACCCGCGCGCGGCCTCCACCACCTTGCGGTCGACGCTGCGCACGCCCAGGTAGACGTAGGCGTACATGGGCGCGGACGCGGCGACCGCGATGAGCGCGACCTTGAACGTCTCGCCGACGCCGAACCAGGAGATGAACAGCGGCACCAGCGCCAGGAAGGGCACCGCCCGCTTCATCTGCAGGGTCAGGTCGATCAGTTCCTCACCGAGCGCGGACAGCCCGGCGGCCGCGCCGAGCACCAGCCCCGCACCGCAGCCGACCAGGACGCCGAGGCCCGCGCGGCGCGCCGAGGCGAGCACGTAGTCGGCGAGCTGCCCGGTGGAGGCCAGCTCCCCCAGCGCGGACAGCACCGCGCCCGGCCCGGTCAGGACGTCCGGCGGGATTCGGCCGCTGCCCGTCCCCCACCACCAGGCGGCCAGCAGCGCCAGCGGCACCGACAGCCGCAGGGCCAGCGAGATCGCCGGACGACGACGCCGCTGCCCCAGCCACGGCGGCGGGCGCAACTCGCCGGCTGCTTCCGCCGCGGGACGCCGGCCGGCGACCCCGGCATCGGCCGCGATCCCGGCGGTCATCGGGCGGCCCCCAGCTTGAACAGGACGTCCTCGGGCCGGATCGCGTTCGGCAGCACGCCCTGCTCCTGGAACAGGCCGGCGACCGCGATGACGTGAGCGCCATCGGCGTCGGTGACCGGACGCGGCACGTTCTGGTAGCGGGCCTTGGCGAGCGCGTCGTCCAGCCGTGCGCCGGACAGCGCGGTCGGGCCCTTGTCGAGGAACACGTTCTGGAACTTGCGCGGGTCGCGCTTCTCCTGCTCGGTCAGCTCACGGACCACGTCCAGGAAAGCTTGGACGGCGCGCGGGTTGGCCTGGAGCACCTCAGTGCGCGCGGCGAAGATGGTGAGGTCCCGGTCGGGGAGGTCGCGGCCGTGCAGCAGGACCCGCGCCCCCTTGGCGACGACCTCGGGGTAGGCGTCGACGATCGCCCACCAGGCGTCCACCTTGCCGGTCGCGAACGCCGACGCGCCCTGCGCGGGGTTCAGGTGGACGCGCTGGACCTGAGAGGCCGGGATCCCGGCCTGCTTGAGCGCGAGCAGCAGCAGGTACTCGCCGCGTCCGGCCTTGTTGACGGCGACGCGCTTGCCGACCAGGTCGCGCACCGTCCTGACCGGGCTGTCCGCCTTGACGACCAGGCCGTCCTCGTAGGGCGCGGCCTTGTCGGTGACGCGGTCGGCGGTGGCGAAGATGCGCAGGTCGCGGCCGTTGGCCAGGTAGCCCACGGCCGGTGAGATCGCACCCTCCAGCACGTTCACCGACCTGGACCGCACCGCGTCGATCGTCGCCGTGAACGAGGCGTACGAGCCGCCCCACTCCACCCGGGCTCCGACGGCCTCGAGCCGCTTCTCCAGGATCTTCTCGCGCTTGGCGTAGGCGAGCACACCGGCGTTGCCCGGGTCGCTCAGTTTGATCACCGTGCCGGGCCCGGAGCCGCCGCCCCCGGCCGTGGCCGCCCCGCCGCAGGCGGCGGTCAGGCTCAGCAGCAGGGCGAGGACGGCGCAGACCAACGGCGGCTGACGGCGTGCGGCTTTCGCCCGGAATGCGGGCAGGACGGAACTCGGCATGGCTGATTTGGCCCTTCACGAACGAGCGAGAAAGACCCGCGCGGTGTCCGGGCAGAACATGGCGGCGGGTTCTCGCTGGAGGAGAACTCGAGGGGAGGAGGGAAGAGGGCAGATCCGGATCAGCGACAGAGAGTGCTGTCCAGCCGCATGTGGTCCACCACACGCCGGACTGTGAGTGCGGGCGCCATATTCCTATAATTATGGTAGGAAAAGTCTGATGTCAAGCCCATTGTGCAGGTCAGACCGGCCACCGCCCGGCACATCGGCACCCGGCCCGCGCCTGCGCCGCTACTCCGGGTCAGCGGGCGGGCTCTGCGCCAGCCGCGACAGGAGCCGCATGAGCCTGTGGCGGACGTGGTCGATGTCCGTCACCTCATAGGTCACGCTCTGCGCAGCCCAGGCCTTCCGTCGCCGCAGCGGCAACCGCGCGACGGTCCAGGGCCGGTCGTCGTCGTGCAAGGCCATCAGCGCGTCACATCTCTGCCGCGCTTTCTTTTAAAAGATAGTATATTTAGAACGTTCGTCGGGGCCCGGGATCGTCAAGGTCGACCACACGCCACCCATGGAGGTCGAAGGTGCAGCTCCACCAGCCGCGGCTTGCGGAGATGGTCGCCTCCCTCCTGCGTGACCGCATCCTGCGGGGCGAGCTCAAGGACGGCGACGCGCTGCCCGCCCAGGACGAACTGCTCCAGGAGTTCAAGGTCAGCAAGCCCTCGCTGCGGGAGGCGCTGGGCATCCTGGAGGCCGAGGGCCTGATCACCGTGCAGCGGGGCAACCGGGGCGGCGCCGTCGTGCACGTCCCCGACGCCGCCGGCGCCGCGTACATGATCGGCCTGGTCATGCAGTTCCGGGGCGTCCCGTACAGCGATCTGAGCGACGCCCTCAAGCAGCTTGAGCCGGTGTGCGCCGCGCTCTGCGCCGCTCGCGAGGACCGCGCGACCGAGGTGCTGCCGCAGCTCAAGCTGATCCATGAGCAGACCCTCGCCGCGGTTGACGACGAGGTGGAGTTCACCCTGGTCACGCGGAGGTTCCACGAGGCGCTGGTCCGGCTGTGCGGCAACCAGACGCTCATCCTGATCGCCGGGGCGCTGGAGTCGCTCTGGTCGTCGCAGGAGCAGGAGTGGGCCGCCGAGGCCCTGGCGGCGGGCGACTTCCCCGACGTGGCCCGGCGCGAGACCGGCATCCGGGCGCACGAGCGGATCATGCAGCTGATCGAGCGGGGCGACACCGAACGGCTCGAGGCGTTCGCGCGCGTGCATCTCGACAACACCCTGCGGTACGCCTCGTCCCCCGGCCCGGTCGCCATGGTCTCCTCCAGGCGGCTCAAGGGCCACGCGACCTGAGCCCCGTGTCTTGAGTTCCCCACCTATAGACCGACAGGTCCACGGAAACCAGAACGCCGTTCCATGGGCCTTTGCAAGTTAGCAATCTTGTAGAAGATTCTCGTGTTAATGCCGATGACCGGCACCCTAGAGAGAGGTCACCCCATGGCTGAGGAGACGGTCCGGTACGAGCGGCGCGGGCCGGTCGCGGTGGTGACGATGGACCGGCCGGACTATCGCAACGCGCAGAACTCGGCGATGACGTACGCGCTGGACGCGGCGTTCTACCGGGCGGCGGACGACGACGAGGTGAAGGTGGTCGTCCTGGCGGGTGCGGGCCCGCACTTCTCGGCCGGTCACGACATCGGCACGCCGGGCCGCGACGCGGACCAGAGCTTCGACCGGCGGGCGTCGCTGTGGTGGGACCACGTGGGCAAGTCCGGCGGCGAGAGCCGGTACGCGCGCGAGTCCGAGGTGTACCTGGGGATGTGCCGGCGCTGGCGCGAACTACCCAAGCCGATGATCGCGATGGTGCAGGGGGCGTGCGTCGCGGGCGGCCTGATGCTCGCGTGGTGCTGCGACCTGATCGTGGCCTCGGAGGACGCGTTCTTCGCCGATCCGGTGGTGCGGATGGGCATCCCCGGCGTGGAGTACTTCGCGCACCCGTGGGTGATGCCGCCGCGGGTGGCGCGGGAGTTCCTGTACACCGGCGACCGGATGCCCGCGGCACGCGCCCGCGAACTGGGCTGGGTGAACCGGGTGGTACCGCGCGACGACCTGGAGGCCGAGACCCTCGGGCTGGCCGAGCGGATCGCGGCGATGCCGAGGTTCGGGCTCGCGCTGACGAAGAAGGCGATCAACCAGGCCGAGGACCTGATGGGCATGCGGGCCGGCATGGACTCGGCGTTCGGGCTGCACCATCTCGCGCACGCGCACAACGCGGAGGTCGGCGGCGACTCGCTGGGCGGCCAGACCGCGAAGAGCATGGCGGAAGGCGGCAAGTGAACGACCGCGAGCAGCTCACCGCGAAGCGGGCTGCCGGACCGCCGTCTGGGCCGCGTAGACGATGACGTTGTCGCGGTAGCTGCGCTCGCCCTCGTCGAACGAGCCGCCGCAGGTGACCAGCCGGAGCCCGGGGTGGTCGAGCGGGCCGTAGACGCGGCCGGTGGGGAACCGGTCCTTGGCGACGCGCTCCACGGACTCGACGGTGAAGACGGCGGTCCTGCCGTCCTGGCGGGTCACCTCGATGCGGTGGCCGGGGCGCAGCCGTCCCAGCTCGTAGAAGACGGCGGCGCCCTTCGCCGAGTCGACGTGGCCGAGGATGACGGCCGCGCCGCGCTCTCCCGGGGCGGGGCCGCGGTCGTACCAGCCTGCCAGGTTCAGCCGGTCGGCCGGCGGTACCTGGACGGAGCCGTCACCCGCCAGCCCCAGCCGGGACAGCGGGGCCCGGACCCCGATCGAGGGGACGGCCACCTGGACGGGCGCCGAGCGATCGAGCACCGGCCCGCGGTGCTCGACGGCCCGGGGCACCGCCGCCCACGCGGGCGGCTGCGGCGGCCCGCCCGCACCGCGCAGCCCCAGCCCGACCACGACGAGCCCGGCGGCCACCAGAACGGCCGCCAGCGTCAGCAACCCGCGCATTTCCCTGCACCCGCTCGCTGTCATTAATCCCCGAGAATGGCTCCGGTGGCGGCCACCGAAAGGGGCCGCCACCGGAATTCCGTCATTACGCGGCGAGGTCACCGCGCCGGCGGACCGCCATTGCGCCGATGCCGATCCCACCCAGCAGCAGAACGCCGCCACCGGCGAGCAGCGCGGTGTCGGCACCGCCCGCGCCGCCCCCGATCCCGGTCCCGGCGCCGCCGGCCGGGGTGGGCGTCGACTTCGGCCGCGCCTTGCCGTCCACGACCACGATCTCGCCGACCGACTTGTGGCCGCCGCACCTGACCAGGATGGTGTAGGTGCCCGGGAAGGTGTCGTTCTTGATGGACGCCAGGCCGGCCCGCCCGTCGACCTCCTCGGCGCCGTTCAGCACGACGGCCCCGCCCACGAAGGCCAGCGAGCCGGCCGTCCCGTCGGTGGTGCACTTCTTCCCGACGACGGTGATCTGGTCGCCGGGGCGGGCCTGCTTCGGCTGCACGACCACGTCGCCGGGGTCGGCCATCGCGGGCGCGGCGAGCCCCACCGTCATGGCGCCGACGACGAGACCGAAGACAGTGGCTTTTCCGAGTCGCATTTCTTCTCCATTACGACACGGTGGCTTACTCGACCTTCAGCTCGTGAACCCGTGCCCCCATACGCCTTCATACGATGAGGGCACCACACGTTTGGTTCGGGCTTTCCGGGAGCAGTTCCGGACACGCAAGATCAGAATTCCATCCGAAAAGGTTGTCGTGATAGCCGTCACACTCCCGATCGGTCCGGGTCAGGTCGTCGGCGGTGAGGCCGGCCTCCTCGACGTACCGGACGGCGCGGAAGCAGGGGTGGTCGCTGCCGAACAGGATGCGGTCGATGCCGAAGTCTCGATGGCGCACCGCTGGGACGGGGCGTGGAAGTGCGGCGGTACTCGCCGTCGGAGCCGCGAAACTGCGGCCCGTCGTCCGCGATGGCGAACCGGCGGTCGGGACCGTGCTGCACGTGACCCTTTCGGTCGGTCACCGGCCCATCGACGGGACGGTCGCCGCGGAGTGGCTGAGCACCTTCATTTCCCTGATGAGAATCCGCTCCAGATCCTGGTCTGAGTTTTCGGCTCCTCCGGAACAGCCGGTTGAGGCCCCGAATAGGCGTCCTTGAAATTCCCGCGTGGGAGAGTAAGGGGCGACCGAAATGGAGCTGGCTGTAATCTCCGGGTCGGGAAGGGCTGCACTTCAGTCAACGCGGAGGGGCCATGGCGGATTTCGAAGAGCTGGTCGAGGTGCTGCCTGCGGGGCGGGTGGTCGTCGATCCCGACGTGGTGGCGTCGTATGCCCGGGACCGGACGTTTCTGGCGCCGGGCGTCGCGGGTGCCGTCGTCCGCGCGCGGGAGGTGGGGGACGTGGTCGCCGCTCTCCGGTGGGCGAACCGGCATCGGGTTCCGGTCGTGCCGCGCGGCGCGGGCACCGGGCTGGCCGGTGGGGCCCTCGCGGTGGACGGGTGCGTGGTGCTCTCGCTCCGCGGGATGGACGCCGTCCGGGAGGTCGATCCGGCGAACGCGCTCGCCGTCGCCGAGCCGGGGGTGATCACGGCCGATCTCGACCGGGCGGCGCGCGCCCACGGCCTGATGTACGCGCCCGACCCGTCCAGCCACGAGATCTCCACGATCGGCGGGAACCTCGCGACCAACGCGGGCGGGCTGCGCTGCGTGAAGTACGGGGTGACGCGCGACTCGGTGCTCGGGCTGGAGGCCGTGCTCGCCGACGGCCGGGTGGTCCGCACCGGCGGGCGCACCGTGAAGGGCGTCACCGGGTACGACCTGACCGGCCTGCTCGTCGGTTCCGAGGGGACGCTGGGGGTCATCACGGCCGCGACCCTGCGGCTGCGTCCGGTGCCGCCCGACCCGGCGACGGTCCTGGCGCTGTTCGACTCCACGCGCAGGGCGGCCGGCGCGGTCGCCGGCATCGTCGCGGCGGGGGTGCGGCCGAGCCTGCTGGAGCTGATCGACCGGGCGACGCTGCGCGCGATCGACGCGTGGAAGCGCATCGACCTCGACCCGGACACCGGCGCGGTGCTGATCGCGCAGTCCGATGCCGCCGATCCGCGGGGTCCGGCCGCCGAGATGGCCCGGTGCTGCGAGCGGGCCGGGGCGGCCCACACCGATGTGTCGCGCGACCCGCAGGAGGCGGTCGCGCTGCTGGAACTGCGGCGCCTCGCCTACCCGGCGGCGGAGCGGCTGGGGGCGTGCCTCGTCGAGGACGTGTGCGTCCCGCCCTCCAGGCTGGCCGAGATGTTCGAGGCGATCGAGGCGGCGGCGGACCGGCACGGGGTCACCATCCTGACCGTGGCGCATGCGGGCGACGGCAACCTGCACCCGGTCTTCGTGTTCGACCGCGGCGGGTCCGGAGCCCCTGAGGTGCCGGAGGCGGTGTGGACGGCGGCCGACGAGGTCTTCACCACCGCGCTCGAACTCGGCGGCACGCTGACCGGGGAGCACGGCGTGGGCGCGCTCAAGCGGCGGTGGATCGGACGCGAGCTCGGCCCCGACGCTCTCGCGCTGCACCGGGCGATCAAGCACGCCTTCGATCCCGCGGGGATCCTCAACCCGGGAAAGGCATTCTGACCACCCGAAATACCCAAGATCATTCTTGACCTATTTTCGGCGGCCTCTTACTCAAGCCTCTGACCAGTGGAACATTTATCGGTCGCCCCATATTCAAGCTCCGGTCGGGCCGCTCCCCCATCGAACGAGTACCTTGACACGTCAAACGGCCCGGACAAGACTCTCTCGTGCCTTGCAAAAGGCGACTGGTCGCTCGGGGGAGTCTTTTCGTCACGCTACGGAGGCTGAATGACTGGCGCTATCGTCACCACCCTGAACGATGGCAATTCCGGATTAGAAGCGTATGTAATCGTCGACACGCTGGTCGCGGGAAAGGCGATGGGCGGGGTGCGGATGACCCCCGACGTCACCCCCGCCCAACTGGCCGGGCTCGCCCGCCAGATGACACGGAAGCTGGCGCTCGCCGACCTGCCGATCGGCGGCGCCAAAGGCGGCATCGTGAGCGATCTGCCGCCCGGCGCGGAACGGGACGGGCGGCTCCGCGCCTTCGGCACCCGCATGGCACCGCTGCTCAAGGGCGGCATCTACGTCGGCAGCGACCAGGGCATCTGCTACCGGGACCGGGGGCTCATCTTCGAGGCCGCCGGGTACGAGGTCGCCAAGTCCGGCGACACCGCGCTGCTGCCCTGCTCGTGGGCGGAGTTATGGGAGCGGTGCTCCCAGATCACCGGGTTCGGGATCGCCGAGGCGATCACGGCTGCCCTGCCGCCTGACGCCCCGGCGTCGACCGTCGCGGTCCAGGGCTTCGGGACGGTCGGCCGCGCGGCGGCGGTCCACCTGCACGCCCGCGGGCATCGCGTCGTCGCGGTGTCCGACCGGCTCGGCGTGATCTGCCATCCGGCCGGGCTGCCCATGCCCGACCTGGTGGCGGCGACCGACCCCACCGGCCTCGTCGACCGGGGCGCGCTGCCGGCCGGCCTCACCACCGGCGCGGATCCGGACCGGCTGCTCGACGTGCCCGCCGACATCCTGGTGCTCGCCGCCTGCTCCCACACCGTGGAAGAGAGCGACGTGCCGCGCATCTCCGCGGGGCTGATCGCCGAGGGCGCCAACGATCCCAGCACCCCCGCGGCGCTGGCCGCGTTCGAGGCGCGGGGAACCACGGTCCTGCCGGGGATCGTCGCCAACGCGGGCGGCGCGATCGCCACCGGGGCCGTCCTCACCGGTACCGCCCAGGACGCCAAGGACGCCGACGCCCTGGCCGACGCGCTCCACCAGGAGGTCCGCGATCGCATCCGGTCGGCCTACGCGGCGGTCAGCGAGCGGGCCGCCGCCGACGGGCTGTCCCTCCCGCGGGCGGCCGCGCGGGTAAGCGCCGAACGGGTCGCCGCACGCCAGGGGGCCGCCGCCGTCCCATCGCTCTAGCCAGCACGAAGGGCCCGATCACCCCCGCCGGCACCCGCCGGCTCAACGGCCCACGACAGATCGCAGGCAGGCACCAGACAGGTAAGTGACCGCGCAAGAGCTAGGGAGCACATCCATGACGCTGGACGCTCATCAGGAGCGCGAGACCGTCCGCCAGGTTCGCGACCGTCACGAGGGCGAGCTGCATCACGAGCTCGACCACGCCCCCATCGGCACGCCGACGACCCGGCTCACCGACCCGGTGCCGGCCGTGCTGCCGCCCGAGCAGTTCGTCAAGGAGCTGACCGACGAGGTGATGAACTCGGCGGCGGCCAACATCGGGCCGTTCTACGAGCGCCTCATCGCCCAGCAGATCCCGCTCGAGGGCGTCCGCGAGTGGGTCAAGCAGTGGTACATCGACGCCCGGATCTTCCCCTCCGTGATCGCGCAGATCTGTGCCAACGCGACCTACTTCTACGACGCCCGGCAGTTCATGGGCGCCAACCTCGCCGAGGAGCTCGGCGAGTTCAACCCGGCCCGCGAGCATCCCGTCACCGTCCGCAAGCTCGGCAACGCGCTGGGCGTCAGCGACGAGGAGATGGAGTTCACCGAGCCCTACCCCGAGACGCTGGTGTACGTCGAGTACCGCCAGCACCTGGTGCGCGACTACCACTGGCTCGAAGGGCTGGCGGCCGGCAGCTTCGCCATCGAGCTGACCATTCCCAACCGGTTCCGGCAGATCGCGCGTGCGCTCAGCGCCCAGTTCGACCTCGACGACGAGGCGCTGGAGGTCTTCCGCATCCACGCCGGCGACGAGCGGCTCGAGCACGACTACGGCGGCGACGACCAGCACGCCGAGGAGGCCGCGAACCTGCTGCGCAAGTACGCGGTCACCGGCGACCTGCAGCACCGGGTGCGGCTCGCGGTGTGGCGTTCCATCCAGGCGCGCCGCATGTACCAGTGGGGCCTCTACCGGGAGATCGTCCTCAAGCGGCACCCCGCCTGGGAGACGCTCAACTCCGGATCCGCGGGCAGCTGACCGTGCCCGCCGGAACCTGACCCTCCCCTTCTCCCGAGATCCCCGCCGGGATCGCACGCTCCCGCTTCACCATCGAGGACGCACCTTTGAACTGGAAGTTGCTCGTTCTGCTGGTCTCGGTGCCGGTCACGGCGGCCGGCAACCTGATCGCCGGACGGTACGCGCTGGACAGCTTCAGTCCGGTGGAGGCCAACGCCATGCGCTACCTGCTGGCGCTGGTCGTCCTGCTCCCGCTGCTGGGGCGCTGGCCGCGTCCCGAGCGGCGGGACGTGCCGTGGCTGATCGGCACCGGGCTGGTGGGGATCTGCATCTACAACATCCTGTTCTTCAGGTCGCTGGAGCTGATCCCGGCGTCCGAGGCGGGGCTGATCGAAATGATCATCCCGGCCGCGTCGCTGGCGCTGGCCTGGCTGGTGCTGCGGGAGCGGATCGCGGCGCGGCAGGTCGTCGGGATCGCGGCGGGCTGGGTCGGCATGCTGTGGCTGATGCGGATCCTGCCCACCGACGCCGCGAGCGAGAAGAGCTCCGACGACTGGCGGGGCGAGATCCTGATGGTCGTCGCGGTGCTGCTGTTCGCGGTCTACGCGATCATCAGCAAGTTCGCGATGCGGCGGCTGCCGCCACCGGCCGTCGCGACCTGGAGCTGCCTGATCGGCACGGTGCCGCTGGTGCTGCTGGCGGCGCCGGGCCTGATCGGCTCGCCGGAGACGTTCACCGAGGCGTCCGCGGCGAGCTGGCTCGGCGTCGCCTACGGCGGTGTCATCGGGTTCGTCTACAACATCATCGCCTGGTACTACTGCTTCCGCCAGGTGGGGGTGGCCAAGACCAACGTGTTCCTCTACCTGGTCCCGGTCTTCGGGGCCATGCTGGCCGTCCCGATCTTCGACGAGTCGCTGAGCGGCTGGCAGATCTTCGGCTCGGCGGTGACGCTGGTCGGCGTCGTCCTCGCGACCTGGGAGCGGTCGCCGCGCGGCGCGGCGGACGGCGAGCCCGCCGCTCCCCCGGAGGCGGTGGCCTCGGGCGCGGCGCCGGCCGGTCCGATGCCGGACGGCGCCATGCGGGACGGCCCGCTCAGCGGGGGGCGGGAGCCGGAGCGGTGACGAGGTTGTGCAGCGGTTCGCCCGCCCGCAGCCGGCGCAGGTTGCCGGCGATCAGGTCGGCGAGGTCGGCGGCCTCGCCCGGATAGCAGAACGCGGCGTGCGGAGTGACCCACAGGCCCCTGGTGCTCCACAGCGGGCTGTCGGAAGGGAGGGGCTCGTGGTCGTGGACGTCCAGCAGCGCCCCGCGCAGCCGCCCGCCGCGCAGCGCCGCGACGACCGCGCCGGTGTCCACGACCTCCGGCCGCGCGACGTTGATCAGGCAGGCGGTCGCGGGCAGCGCGGCCACCACGTGCGCGCCGACCAGGCCGCGCGTCCCCGCGCCGCCGGGCACCGCCACCACGAGATGGTCGGCGTCCCGGGCCACGTCCGGCAGGGCGGAGGGCGGGACGGTCAGATCGGCCGCGGCGGACTCCCGCCCGGTCCGGGTCACCCCGACCACGCGCATGTCGAAGGCGCGGGCGCGGCGGGCGATCTCGCCGCCCACCCGGCCGAGACCGACCTGCACCAGCGTGCCCCCGGCCAGCAGCCGCGCGCCGGGGAGCCGCCAGGCGCGGGCGTCGTGCCCGCGCACCAGCGCCGGGGCCTCCTTGGCCAGGGCGAGCATCCCCATCAGCGCGAACTCGGCGACCGCCCGCGCCGGAATCCCGCCCGCGTTGGTGACGATCAGCCCGGGGCGCGGCCGTCCGGCGGCGAGCTGGTCGGTGCCGACGCTGGTGAGCTGGAGCCAGCGCAGCCGGGCGCCGCGGGCGAGCAGTCCCGGCGGGAAGGCGTTGGCGACGAGGACGTCGTACCGGCCGAACTCCGGCGGGTCGCCGCGCTCGTCGTGGACGACGTCGACCGTGACCCCGGGCAGCCGGCCGTCGAGGTGTGCGCGGAGCTCGTCGCCGAGCCGCGGATGCATGATGCACATCCTCATGGCGGTCAGGTTAGGACAGTTCCGGCACGGCGGCCACGGCCGCCGTGCCGGACAGCCGAGAGAAGGTGAGCGAAATGGTCATGGCGACCGACGCGGGCCGCGTGCTGGCCCGCCTTGAAGAACGTTCCGCGCGGGAGCGGCCCGAGCTGGACACGCTGAACGCGCAGGGCGCCCGGTACACCCGCGCCGCCGCGCCCAGGCTGATGCTCGACGTCGGGCCGGACGTCGGGCGGCTGCTCAACACGCTGGTCCGGCGCGGGCGGGCCCGGCGGGTGGTCGAGATCGGCGGGTCGGTCGGCTACTCCACGATCTGGCTGGCCGACGCCGTCGCCGACACCGGCGGCTCGCTCGTCACGATCGAGGCCGACGCCGGCAAGGTCGCCGAGCTGCGGCGCAACGTCGCCGACGCCGGCTTCGCCGGGATGGTGCGGATCGAGCACGGCGACGCCGCCGAGATCGTCCCGGAGCTGCCCTATCCCTTCGACGTGGTGCTCATCGACCACTGGAAGGACCTCTACATCCGCGAGTTCGATCTCGTCTGGCCCCGGCTCGCGGCGGGCGGGGTGGTCGTGGCGGACAACATCCTCGAGCCCGAGGCCACCGCCGAGCAGATGCGCGCCTACGTCGAGCACGTCCGCAAGGTGCCGGGCGCCTGCTCGCACACCCTCCCCCTCGGGGCCGGCGTCGAGCTGACCATCCGAGACCACGCACCCGAGGAGTCCTGGTGATCGAAGCGGCCGAGACCCTTTGGCTGGACGGCGAGCTCGTCCGCTCCGAGACCACGCGCGCCCACCTGCTGACCCACACCCTGCACTACGGCTTCGGGGCCTTCGACGGCATCCGCTGCTACCGCCAGGAGGACGGCGGCCGGGCCATGTTCCGCGTGGGCGAGCACATGCGGCGGCTGCGCGACTCGGCCGCGGCCCTGTCGATCCCGATCGAGCACACCGAGGAGACGCTGGTCGACGCGGCCCGCCGCACGATCGAGGCCAACGGCCTCGCCGACGCCTACGTCCGGCCCCTGGTCTACGTCGGCGAACCCAACATCATCTTCGCGCACTGGCTCAACGACGCCCACACCGCGGTGATCGCCTTCGCCTGGTCGGGCTACTCCGACCGCAACCGGGAGGAGGGCACCACGGCCACGTTCTCCAGCCATCGCAGGCCCAAGACGCACGCCGACCTCTACAAGGCCAAGGCGTGCGGGCACTACCTGCTGAGCGTGGTCGCGTTCTCCGAGGCCAAGCAGCGCGGCTTCGCGCAGGCGATCTTCGTCGACGAGGACGGCATGGTGTGCGAGGCGACCGGGGAGAACATCTTCGCCGTCCACGGCTCCGTCGTCTCGACCCCGCCCGCGTCGCGTTCGCTGCTGCCCGGCATCACCCGCGACACCGTCATGCGGCTGGCCGCCGACCTGGGCTACGAGGTGGTCGAGCGCGATCTCGGCACCGACGACCTGCTCGGCGCCTCCGAGGTGTTCAGCACCGGGACGGCGTCCGAGCTGCTCCCGATCCCGGAGATCGACGGGCGCAAGATCGGCTCCGGTGCCTTCGGCCCGGTCACCCAGGCCCTCCAGCAGGCGATGATGGACGTCGTGCGCGGACGCGTCCCCGACACCCGAGGCTGGATGACCCCGATCTAGACACCGGCGCGATCTGGTCCGGGGTGGACCGCAGGCGATCCGGCGCTGGTCTAATGGACCGTATTCGTGCCAATACGCTGACGGGGGTCGCTCGTGCGGGCAGGCTGCGGGGTGACGGTCGAGGATCTGGAGGCGCTGCGGGTCCCGCTGACCGGCTACTGCTACCGGCTCCTCGGCTCGTCCGCCGACACGGACGACGCGGTCCAGGAGACGCTGATCCGCGCGTCGGCCAAGCGGGACCACTACGACCCGGGCAAGGCCCGGCTCAGCACGTGGGTCCACCGGATCGCCACCAACGTCTGCATCGACATGCTCCGGGCGGCGAAACGCCGCGCCCTGGTCATGGACGTGGCCTCGGCAACGCAGGGCCCGGACCTCGGCACCCCGCTCCCCCCGGAGGCGTGGGTGGAGCCGATGCCCGACGCGCGGCTGCTCGGCGGCCAGAACCCCGATGACGTGGTCCTGGCGCGGGAGTCGGTGCGGCTGGCGTTCATCGCGGCGCTCCAGCATCTCGCTCCACGGCAGCGGGCCGTCCTGGTGCTCCGCGACGTCCTGGTGTTCTCCGCGCAGGAGACCGCCGAGATCCTCGGCACCACCGTCCCGGCGGTGAACAGCGCCCTGCAGCGCGCACGGGCCACCCTCGCGGCGAACCGTCCCGACCCCTTCGACCTCTACGACCCCGAGGACGCCGGGCAGCGTGATCTGCTCCGCCGCTACGTGTCCGCGTTCGAGTCCCACGACATCGCCGGGCTGACCGCGGTGATGCGCGAGGACGCGGTGGCCTCGATGCCGCCGTTCCCGTGGCGGATGGACGGCGCACGGACGATCGCCGTGCTCGCCGGGTCCAGCGACTCCTGCGCGGGCGCTCGGCTGGTGCCCTGCCGCATCAACGGCGCCCCGGGGTTCGGGCAGTACCGGCCCGGCGACGACGGCGTCCTGCGTCCGTTCGCCCTCGTGTCGGTCGACATGCGGGACAGACGCCTCACCCAGATGATCACCTTCCTCGGCACGCACGACCGGTTCGCCGAGTTCGGCCTCCCCGCGTCCCTCCGGGCCGGGGAGGAGGTCACCGGCTGAGCGATGAGTTCCCACGCGCCGCGTCGTACAAGCCGGTGAACACCCGACGACGCGGAAGGACACAGCGCGATGGACACGTCCACGGCCCATCTGACCAGCGAGACCCGGGCGGAGCGGGAGCGGCTCGCCGGCCTTTTCGCCGACCTCACGGCGGAGCAGTGGGACACGCCGTCCCTGTGCGACGGCTGGCGGGTCCGCGAGGTGGTCGCCCACATCACGATGCCGTTCCGGACCAGGCCCATGGGGTTCGCTGCGGGCCTGGTCCGGGCGCGGTTCTCGTTCAACCGGTACGCCGACCGGGACGCCCGGTCGGCGGCACGGGCGATGAGCGAGGCCGAGCTCCTCGACCTTCTCCGGCGCAACATCGAGCACCCCTGGCGGCCGCCCGGCGGTGGCCAGGCTGGCGCTCTGAGCCACGACGTCATCCACGGCCTGGACGTCACCGAACCGCTGGGGCTTCCCTCGCCGTCGCCCGAACGCATCGCGCTGGTCCTGGGGTCGGCCGTCGACAAGCAGCTGAAGTTCTTCGGCGCCGACCTCGGCGGACGGAAGCTGGTCGCCGGCGACGCGGACGTCTCCGTCGGTGATGGACCCGCCGTCGTGACGATGCCCGCCAAGGAGATCCTCCTGGTGATCACCGGACGGCGCGCCCTCGACAAGGCCCGGGAAACGCCCCGCTGAGGCGATCCGCCCCCGGCCTGGAGTCTCGGGAGGGCCCGGAGTCTCAGGAGGACCGGGCGGCGAGCTCGGCCAGGCCGGGGGCACCGGACGGCGCGCGCAGCGCGATCTCCTCGCCGTCGCGGGTGATCAGCCCGACCCCGGACAGCCCGGCGGGACCGTCGACGAACCGCAGCGGGAGCGCGGCGAAGGTCTCGGCACCGACGTGCTCCTCCAGTTCGGCCGGGTCGCCGCCCACCTCCAGCCAGCCGATCTCGCGCAGCGGGCGCTCGTGGTCCAGGGGGACGCGGCGCGCCGGGTGCTGCGCCATGTCCTCGTGGAAGTAGAAGTTCGGGAGCCCCCTCCCCCAGGTCACCGCGACGTTCCCCGGGGCCATGGTCGTGCTCCAGGTCGAGCCGTCCGGCCGGCGGGCGCCGGGCGCCGTGACCACCTCGCCGCCGAAGCGCCGCGCGACCTCCGCAAGGTCGGCGAGGCTGCGGGCTCTCAGGTTCCAGCTCATCCAGTGGTCGCCGCGGCGGGTCGTCCGCTCGAACCAGTCGCGGAACGCGTCGATCCCGGGCGGCAGGCCGGCGTGGTGGTCGATGACCGACTCGACGTTGACGTAGGCGTCGCCCGGCAGCGGGATGGTGCGGTGGGCGGTCGGGACGGCGTCCAGCCATCCGCCCTCGTGGCTGCGCAGCCCGGTCTCGCCGCGCAGCCGCTCGGCGCTCGCGTAGAGGTGCCGCACACCGAGCGTGAAGTGGTCCAGGTCGTAGACGGCCATGAGAGCCCTCCGGCATAATAAGCCTTGCTATCAAAATAGATTTGAAAGCAACACTAAATCTCGGAGGGTTCGATGTCAACCGACGGCCCGACCGTCGACGAGGGCGTGCGCGAGATGCTCCGGCTGATGCCGCGGCTGATGGCGCGGGCCAAGCGGATGCCGGTCCCCGAGCGGCTGCGCGACTTCGCGCTCACCCCCCGGCACCTCTCGCTGCTGGCCCTGCTGCTCTACGACGAGTCCGCCACGGTCAAGCAGCTCGCCGACCAGCTCCAGCTCGCCTCGACGACGGTCAGCCTGATGGTCGGAGACCTGAGCCGGCAGAACATCCTGGAACGGCGCGAGGACGAGCACGACCGCCGCCGGACGATCGTGAGCATCGCCGCCGCCCACCGTCCCGCGATCGAGGCCTGGCTGGGCGCGGGGGCGGCGGCCTGGCGCACCGCGCTGGAGCCGCTGTCCCCGGCCGAGCGGCACCTGGTGATCAACGCCCTGCTCACCTACGAACGCGAGACCATGGCCCTGACCCGCCAGCCCGACTGACCCGCGGGAAACGCGGAACGGGCCCTGGCCACCGGCGGGACATGCGCCCGGCCGGTGCCCCACTGCCAGGGCCCGGGTATCACGCCCTAACGGACGGCGACCTGGTCAGAGGCCGCGCACGGACGCGACGGAGAAGGGCAGCTGCGGGGTGCCCGGACCCGTCGGGCCGCCCTTGTCGAACTGCGAGCGGACCACGTACAGCTTCCCGTTCTTGCGCAGCAGGGTCGTCGGGGTGCCGAGCGCCGCGTCGGTGAGCCGCCGGGTCATGTGGGCCGTCCGGCCGTCCGAGCCGATGCGCCACTTGCTGATCGCGTAGGCGTTCGCGATGGGGTGGGCCACCCACAGCGTGCCGCGCTGCAGTTCCATGCCGTCGCCCGTGAGGATGCTTCCGCCGCTCAGGGCCACCTTCTCGACCTTCCCGGAGGGCAGCGCGATGCGGTAGAGGTCGGCTCCGGTCATGTCCACCGTGAGCAGGTAGCGCCCCGACGGCTCGGCGACGATCCCGTTGAGGGTGATCGTGTTGGGCGCGTGCGGCTCCACGACCTCCGACAGGTCGAACGCGGGCGTGAGCGGCACCTCGCCGCCCTGCTCGGCCGCGTCCGCGAGCTGCTTCGGCGTGACGCGGTAGACGATGGCCTGCCGGCTCTCGGTGATGTAGGCGGTGCCGTCCGGCGTGATGGCGACGTCGTTGACGAGGCGCGGGTCCTGGTTGGGGACGACGAACCGGGCCACCAGGCGGCGGCTGGGAATGTCGTAGACGGCGAGCCCGGTGAGGCGGTCCATCACCCACAGGCGCCTGGACCGGTCGACCTCCAGCCCGAGGGCCTGCGATCGCCCGTCCCCGCGCGCGGGCAGGAACTCCTCGGCGACCCGCTGCCCGGGCCTGGCCCGGTAGATCGCGCCGCCCTCGTACGACCCGGTGTACAGGTCGCCGGTGTAGGGGTCGGCGGCGATTCCCTCGGGGTAGACCCGGTCCCCCGGGATCTCGAACGCGGTGGAGATCCGGGCCTGCGCATCGGCGGAAGCTCCTGCGGCCTGTGCGGCCGAGCCGGCGAGCAACGGCACGGTGAGGGTCGCGACAACGATGACGTGTCGCCGAACTGTGCGGTACATGACTACCTTCTCCGTCGGTTTTCCCCAGACGTCACGGCGGCGCCTCATGTGCATCGCCGCTCCATCCGTCTCTCTGGACGCAACGTAGAGACCCGTAGGGAACCGGAGGGTTTCCTACCAGGCAGGCCATGTAGCCGGCAGGTGAGGGTCTACGTATTACGTAGATTGTCGGATGTCAGACATACTCTGGCAAGACCCGGCTTCAGATCCGTCCGGAAGCGGTGTCAGCAGGACTTATGCGGGCTGATCGGTTTTCCGGTGCCGTACAGGTAGCGGGCCGTACCGCCGAGGCCGTCGAAGGTGACGGCCATCCCGGTCGCGATGTGGTTCGCGGACGAGGTGGCCTGCCGCTCGACGTAGGCGCCGCATCCGTCCCGGCCGCTCTGCGCCGTCGCGGCGGAACTCCACGTGCCCGTGAACGAGCCGGACTGCCCGTAGACCGAGACGGTCACCTTCCCGCAGCCCGAGCCATAGGTCCTGACCTGGGCGAACGCGGTGTTGCCGAAGTTGCCGTATCGGACGCGGTACAGGCAGGCCGTCCGCTTCAGCTGCGGGGTGAGGTCCGTCGACGCCCATTTGTAGGTGGTGACCGAAGCCCGCTCCTTGCCGGGCCTCGATATGGTCGCCGTGCCTCCGGCCGGGGCGTGGGACGCGCCGGGGGTCGAACCGGTGGGCGGTGTCTGGGAGGTGGCGGTCGCGCTCGGACTCGACCCGCGCGCCGATGGCAGCACCGTCGCGCCGGGCGCCGGGGGCTGCCGGCCCGCGTGCGTCGGGTCGTCGTCGGGGTCGGCCTGGGTGGACGGCAGCAGCGTGGCGGTGACCAGGGCCGCCGCACCCGCCGCGACGATGGCCGTGGCCGCCGTGATGGCGGCGCGGCGCACCCGGCGCGGCGACGACGTCCCGGCGGCGGGACCGGCGGCTTCGGGAGCGGCGATCTCGGACGCGCCGGCCTCGGACGCGCCGGCCTCGGGGGCGGCCGTTTCGGGGCTGGCGGCTGCGGCGGCGGCCTGGAGGCTCACCTGGCCGTGCGGCTCGCGGCGCAGCAGGCCGAGCAGGAGTTCTTCGCTGTCCGGACGTCGCGCCGGGTCCTTGTCCAGGCAGCGGGCGACCAGCTCGCGCAACCGTCCGCCCAGGTCGCCGAGGTCGGGCTCGTCGTCGGTGATGCGCCGCATGACCGCCTCGATCGTGGCGGCCGCGAAGGGGGACCGCCCCGTCGCGGCGAACACGACGGTGCAGCCCCACGCGAAGACGTCGACGGCGGGCCCGGCGCGGCCACCGGAGAACAGCTCGGGCGCCATGTAGGCGGGGGTGCCGACCACCTGGCTGGACTCCTCGCCAGCGCCTTCCAGGACGCGGGAGATCCCGAAGTCCACGACCCGCGGGCCCTGCGCCGACAGCAGCACGTTGCCCGGCTTGAAGTCGCGGTGGACGACCTGCGCCTGGTGGATGGCCACCAGCGCGGTCGCGGTGCCGATCGCCAGCCGTTCCAGGTCGGCGCCGGTGCGGACGCCCTCCTCCCGGACCGCCTGTAACAGGGAGACCCCTTCGACGAACTCGCTCACGAGGTAGGGCACGGAGCCGTCGAGGTCGGCGTCCAGGACCCGGGCCGTGCAGAACTCGGCGACGCGCTGGGCCGCCGCGACCTCGGCGGCGAACCGCGCACGCGCCTTGGCGCCGCCGTCGAGCCGAACCTTCAGGCACTTGACGGCCACCCGGCGGCCGGCCGGGTCCTCCGCGAGGTAGACCACGCCCTGCCCGCCCTCGCCGAGCCGCGCGACCGGCCGGTACCCGCCGATCGCGGACGGATCGTGGCCCAGCAGCGGGGAACCCTCGGTCATGTCGCGCTCCGTCCAGCCCTCGGCACCGCATCGAGATCGTAGTGCCGGACCCGCACGGCCGCCCTCGTTATGGCGCGCGGCGTCAGGCGATGGGCGGGTACCGGACGGGGCCCTCCGAGGTGATCTCGCCGTTGGTGATGGTCATCAGGCGGGTCGCGCTCGCGAGGCGGTCCGGGGGCGTCGTCAGCGGGTTCTCCTTGATGACGACGAGGTCGGCGTAGTTGCCGGGCTCGACCGTGCCGCGGTCGCGCTCCTCGAACGAGGCGAACGCGGCGCGGGAGGTGACCAGGCGCAGCGCGGTGGGGACGTCGAGCCGCTGGTCCGGGAGCCAGCCGCCGGGCGGCGTGCCGTCGAACTCGGTGCGGGTCACCACGCGCTGCAGGCCCCACATCGGGTCGAGCGCCTCGATGTCGAAGTCGCTGCCGCCGACCATCGGCACCCTCGCGCGCAGCATGTCGCGCCACCGGTAGGCGTAGCGCAGCCGGTGCCGTCCGATCGCGTCCTCGGCGAACCGCTGGTCGGACGTCGCGAAGCTCAGCTGGATGCTCGCGATCACCCCGCGCCGGATCATCCGCTCCAGCAGGTCGTCCTCCGCGACCTGGACGTGCTCGACCGCCCACCGGTCCCGCGGCGAGACGTCGTTGTGCTCGTAGGCGTTCAGCGTCACCTTCAGCCCGCGGTCGCCGATGGCGTGGGTGGTGATGTTGAAGCCCAGCTCCCGGGCGCGGGCGACGTCGCGGTTCGCGCGTTCCTGGGCGAGGAACAGGATGCCCTTGCGGGGGAAGCCGTACGGGTCGTCGCTGTAGGGCTGCCGCAGTGCGGACGTCCGGGGGCCGAGCCATCCGTCCGAGTAGAGCTTCACCCCCAGGACCTTCACCCAGTCGTTGCCCGAGCCTGTGCGCAGGCCCATCCGGGCGGCCTCCTCCATGCAGCCCCATGCCACCCGCACCAGGAAGCGGACCTTGAGCTTGCCTTCGTCGGCGAGCTGGAAGAGGGCGTCCAGCGCGCCGAGGTCGCGCAGGCCCGCCTCCACGACCGTGCTGACGCCCTGCTTGGCCACCTCCTCCTGCATGACCAGCAGGTCGTTCTTCATCTTCTCGGTGACCGGGCTGTGAGTGCACTGGTCGACGGGCGTCTCGCCGCGCGCGTGGAGATCGACGTGCCGCTGGCCGGTGCGCCTGCGCGCCTCGAACGCCTCGTCCTCGTCGTACGGCTTCCACACCGGCCGGTACGCCTCCGGGGCCGCGCCGGTCAGCGCCCGCTGGATGAGGTGGGTGTGCTGGTCCCGGAACCCGGGGCCGACGAAGGCGCCCTTCAGGTCGACCCGGCGCGTGCGGTCGCCGGCGAGCTCCAGCACGCGCCGGTCGGAGCCGACGGCCACGATCCGTTTGCCCTTCACGGCGACGGCCTGGGCGGTGGTGTGCCCCGTCCAGACGGCGCCCGAGTGCAGCACCAGGTCGGCGTGGCCGCGCGGGCTGCCCGCGGCAAGGGTCCCGGCGGCGGCACCGGTCAGGACCAGAGCGGATCGACGGGTTATCGGTGACTCCATGGAACACTCCTCACATTTCGCCTCATGATCAATGTGAGGGTGCAATGCGGTCTTGTCGACCCTGAAAAGGAATGGACCGTCCTCCGGCCCCCACCCGCCACCATTCAACGGACGAGCTCCGCTCGACTGTCTGGCCACAGGATTGAGAACGGTTATCATTGCGTCATGAAGACCTCTCCCCACGAGCGCATGGTCGTGGACGTCGAGTACGCCGTCGCCGACGGTGAGCGGCTGCTGCTCGACCTGTACATCCCGGAGGGCTCGGGACCGCATCCGGTGTCCCTGTGGGTGCACGGCGGAGCATGGCTTTTCGGCGACCGCTACAGCGGCGCCACCTCGTTCGCTGCCGAGCTCGCCGAGCGGGGCGTGGCGATCGCGAGCATCGACTACCGGCTCGGCGAGGCCGGGGCCTTTCCCGCCTCGATCGACGACGTCCGCGCCGCCGTCCGCTGGCTGCGCGCCCACGGGGCCCGGCACGGGCTGGCCATCGCGAGGATCGGCGCGTGGGGCGCCTCGGCCGGGGGGCACCTGTCGCTGATGGCGGCGCTCGACCCGCGCGGCGACCGCATCGACGCCGTCGTCGACTTCTTCGGGCCCACCGACCTGGTCGCCCGGCTGGCCCGGACGGAGCTGGAGCGCGAGATCCTGCCGGACCCGCCCGACGCCCGCTACCTGCGGACCACCGTCAAGACGCTCGACCGAAACCGGGCGCGTGCCGCCAGCCCGCTGTACCAGTGCCTCGACCAGGCGCCGCCGACGCTGCTCGTCCATGGGGACCGCGATCAGCAGATCCCGCTGGACCAGAGCCTGCGCATGCATCAGGCCCTGGTCGCCGCCGGACGCGACGCGCAGCTGCTCGTCCTCGGCGGCGCCGGGCACGAGGACGCCCGGTTCCAGCAGCCGTGGGTCCTCGACACCACGGCCGCCTTCCTCCGCCACCACCTGACCCGCTGACCTGACCGGCCGGCGGGGAGAGACCGGTCAGGAATCGAGAAGCGGCATTGACCTGGCCGCATCTAGCGTGAGTGGCATGGCAGCGAAGCACATGGACAAGAAGCGCAAGCCCGGGACGCCCGGAACGTTCTCACGCTGGATGCAGCACCGCATGAACGCCCGCATGAACCGCAAGGTCCGGCGCGGACGCGGCTCGTTCATGGGCATGGACGTGCTGATCCTGCACACCGTGGGGCGCCACAGCGGGGAACGGCGGGAAACGCCGGTCGCGTGGTTCCCCGATGATGACGAGGACGCGCGGTTGATCGTGGCGTCGGGCGGCGGGAGCCGGCACCCGGACTGGTTCGCCAACCTGATGGCGCACTCCGACGAGGCCTCCATCGAGCTGCCCGGGGGCGGCACCGTGCCGGTAACGCCGCACCGCCTGGAAGGCGACGACCGCGAGCGGGCCTGGCAGCGCATCGCCACCGCGCAGCCCCGCATCGCCAAGTACCAGAGCAAGTCCGACCGGCAGTACCCGGTCGTCCGCCTCACCCCGAGCTGATCGCGGCGCTCCGCCGGAACCGCCCGCCGTCCACTGGACGGCGGGCGGTTCGCGTTCCGAGGGCCGCCGCAGGGACAAGGGTCGGCGGGTCAGCGCGCGAGGAGAGCGACCCACTGCGTGACCGTCGGCTGTTCGGCCAGGTCGATGAGGTCGACGTCGGCCCCCTCGGCGCGCCAGCGCTCCACCAGGGTCATCAGCCGGATCGAGTCCAGGCCCTGATCGAGGAGCTGGACGTCGTCGCCGACCTCGCGCGGGTCCAGGTTCAGCACTTCGGCCACATCCGCGCGGACGCGATCCGGAGTGAGCGGGGTCCGCTCCATGACGTCACTCTCCTTGAAATTAGAAAATTAGGTAAGGCTTGCCTAAGTTCACAATCTAGTCCATTATCGGTCAAGCCCGACATGATCGTGCTTGAGTCCCCTCTTGACGAGACGACTTGATCATCGGATTATAAGCAAGGCTTACCTAAGTTAGGTAGCCCTAACCTCCGAGGAATGCCATGGCTCCCAATGGCGTAGCGGTGGTGACCGGCGCGGCAGGCGGAATCGGTGCCGCGACGGTCGAGGCATTAGCCCTGAACGACCACCGCGTGGCCGCGCTCGACCTCGACGCCGGCCGCGTGCGCTCCCTCGCCGACCAGGCCCGCGAACGCGGCCTGGACGTCACCGGGCACGCCGTCGACGTCGGCGACGCGCCCGCGGTCGAGGCCGTGTTCGACAAGATCGAGGCCGAGCTCGGCCCCATCACCGACGTCGTCAACGTGGCCGGGCTGCTGCGCCCGGCCGCCGTCCTGGACACCACCGACGCCGACTGGGCCGCGACCTTCGCGGTCAACGTCACCGGCGTGTTCGTCGTCTCCCGCGCGGCGGCCCGCCGGATGCGGCGCCGCCGCCGCGGCGCCATCGTCACCGTCGGGTCCAACGCCGGCGGCGTCCCGCGCGGCGGCATGGCCGCCTACGCCGCGTCCAAGGCCGCCGCCGCCCACCTCACCCGCTGCCTCGGCCTGGAGATGGCGCCCCACGGGGTGCGCTGCAACATCGTCTCGCCGGGCTCGACCGACACTCCCATGCTGCGGACCCTCGGCGCCGGCGACGTGATCGCCGGGGACGCCGCCGCGTTCCGCACGGGCATCCCGCTCGGCCGGATCGCCGCGCCAGCCGACATCGCCGAAGCCGTGCTCTTCCTGCTCTCCGAGCGGGCCCGGCACATCACCATGCACGAGCTGTACGTCGACGGCGGCGCCACCCTGCGCGCCTGAACCCCGGAGCCGACCCTTGACCATCCTCACCGAGCGCCATGCCGACCTCCTCAGCGACTACCGCTTCGGAGACTCCTTCTTCTTCCGCTCCCCCGGCCACACCCTCCTGGCACGCGGCACCGCCGCCACCGTCCCGACCTGCAACTCCGGCCACCCGGCGGAAACGCTCGCACGCCGGGTGCGGGAGACCCTTGCCGAGGCGCGGGCGGCCGGGCAGCCGCGGCCGATCGTCGTGGGCGCGCTGCCCTTCGACACGACCACGCCGGCGCGGCTGACCGTCCCGGCGACCGTCCACTGGACGGGCCCGACCTGGACGCAGGACCCGCCGGACGAGCCGCCCGTCGCGTTCGGGGCCGTCCGGCACACCCCGTCCCCCGAGACCTACAAGCGGAGCGTCGCGGACGCCCTGGACCGGATGGAGGAGGGCACGCTCGAAAAGGTCGTGCTCGCCCGCGCGTTCGACCTGGACGACGTCACCCGGGCGGACGTGCCCGCGATGCTCCACCGCCTCGCGCACGGCAACCCCGCCGGCTACGTCTTCGCCGTCGACCTCCTGCGGGGCCGCACGCTGCTCGGCGCGAGCCCGGAACTGCTCGTCCAGCGCACCGGCGGCCTCGTCACGGCCAACCCACTCGCCGGGTCCGCGCCCCGGCACCCCGACCCGGACACCGACGCCCGCGCCGGCGAGGCGCTGCTCTCGTCGGAGAAGGACCTGTACGAGCACTCCATGGTCGTGGACGCCGTCGCCGCCGGCCTGCGGCAGTTCTGCGGCGACCTGAAGGTCCCGCGGAAGCCCTCGCTGTCCCGGACGCCCACGATGTGGCACCTGTCGACCCGGATCCAGGGGCGGCTCCTCGACGCCGACGTCGCGTCCATCCACCTCGCGGGGGCGCTGCACCCCACGCCCGCCGTGTGCGGCACCCCGCAGGAGCTGGCCCGCAGCGCCATCCAGCAGCTCGAACCGTTCAACCGCGGCTTCTACAGCGGCGCCGTCGGCTGGACGGACTCGTCCGGCGACGGCGAGTGGGCGATCGCGCTCCGCTGCGCCGAGGTCGCGCCGCACGAGATCCGCGCCTACGCCGGCGCGGGGATCGTGACCGGATCGGACCCGGAGGCGGAGCTGGCCGAGACGACCGCGAAGTTCCGCACGTTCCTGCGTGCGCTCGGCATCGACAAGGACCTCTGATGCTGCCGCACTGCACCCCCTGGCCCCCCGAGGCCGCCGCCCGCTACCGCGACGCCGGCCACTGGCGCGGCGAGACGTTCGGGGCGCTGCTCGCCCGGCTGGCCGCCGAGCACGCCGCGCGCACCGCGGTCGTCGCCGGGCCCAGCCGGCTGACCTACCGGCAGCTCGACGACCGGGCGTCCCGGCTCGCCGCGGGCCTCGCCGAACTGGGCGTGCGGCCCCGCGACCGCGTCATCGTCCAGCTGCCGAACATCCCGGAGTTCCTGGAGACGGCGTTCGGGCTGTTCCGGCTCGGCGCGATCCCGGTGTTCACGCTCCCCGCGCACCGGTCCAGCGAGATCGTCCAGCTGGCGCGGCTCGCGGAGGCGGTCGCCTATGTGATCGCGGACGAGCACGACGGCTTCGACTACCGCGTCCTCGCCAGGCAGGTCCGCGCCGAGGTGCCCGGCGTGCGGCACGTGCTCGTCGCCGGGGACGCCCAGGAGTTCACGCCCCTCGACACCGTCTCCGGGCCGGGCGACGCCTTCCCGGACTCCGATCCGTCCGACGTCGCGCTCTTCCAGCTGTCGGGCGGCACCACCGGGACGCCGAAGATGATCCCGCGCACGCACGACGACTACCTGTACAGCGTCCGCGCCAGCGCCGAGATCTGCGGCCTCACCCCCGACAGCGTCTACCTGGCCGCGCTCCCGGCCGCGCACAACTTCCCGATGAGCTCCCCCGGCGTCTTCGGGGCCCTGCACGCGGGCGGACGCGTCGTGATGGCGCCGCAGCCCACCCCGTCCGTCGCGTTCCCGCTGATCGAGGCGGAGCGGGTCACGCTCACCGGGCTCGTCCCGCCGCTCGCGCTGCTGTGGATGGAGACCGCCAGGACGACCCGCCACGACCTGTCGAGCCTGCGGACGCTGCAGGTGGGCGGCGCGCGGCTGAGCAACGCCGCCGCGGCCCGCGTGCGCGGCGCCCTCGGCTGCGACCTCCAGCAGGTGTACGGCATGGCGGAGGGGCTCGTCTGCTACACCCGCGCGGGCGAGCCCGAGGAGTTCCACCTCACGACGCAGGGCCGGCCGATCTCGCCCGACGACGAGATCCGCGTCGTGGACGCCGACGGCGCCGACGTGCCGCCGGGCGAACCCGGCGAGCTGCTCACCCGGGGGCCGTACACGATCCGCGGCTACTACCGGGCCGACCGGCACAACGCCGTCGCGTTCACCCCCGACGGCTTCTACCGGACGGGCGACATCGTGAGCCGCCTGCCCTCCGGCCACCTCGTCGTCGAGGGCCGCGAGAAGGACCAGATCAACCGCGGCGGCGAGAAGGTCGCCGCCGAGGAGGTCGAGAACCATCTGCTCGCCCACCCGGCGGTGCGGGACGCGGCCGTCGTCGCCGTCCCCGACCGGTTCCTCGGCGAGCGGACGTGCGCCGTCGTCGTCCCCCGCGGGGACGCGCCGGACGCCGCCGGCCTGCGGGCCTTCCTGCGCGACCGCGGGCTGGCCCCCTACAAGATCCCCGACCGGGTCGAGATCGTCAGCGAGTTCCCCGTCACCGGGGTCGGCAAGATCAGCAAGCGCGAGTTGCGCCGCGCGCTGGCCGCCGGCCTCGCCGCCCCCCGTTAGGAGCGTCATGGGCCTGCCCAGAATCACCTCGTATCCGATGCCCGACACCCTGCCCGCCAACCGGGTCGGCTGGACCCCGGACCCGGACCGGGCCGTCCTGCTGATCCACGACATGCAGAACTACTTCGTGGACGCCTACGCGCGCGACGTCGCGCCGATCCCCGAGCTCATCTCCAACATCATCGCCCTGCGGTCCCGCTGCGCGGCGCTCGGCATCCCCGTCGTCTACACCGCCCAGCCCGGCGCGCAGACCCTCGCGCAGCGCGGCCTCCTCCAGGACTTCTGGGGCGACGGGGTGCCCGCCGACCCCCGCGCCGCCCAGATCATCGACCCACTGCGTCCCGGCGCCGAGGACATCGAGCTCACCAAGTGGCGCTACAGCGCGTTCCAGCGGACGTCCCTGGGCGCCACCATGGCGGAACTCGGCCGCGACCAGCTCATCATCACCGGCATCTACGCCCACATCGGCTGCCTGATGACGGCGGCCGAAGCGTTCATGCGCGACATCGAGTCGTTCTTCGCCGCCGACGCGACCGCCGACTTCTCCGCCGAGCACCACGCCTCGGCCATCACCTACGCCGCCGAGCGCTGCTCGGTCGTGCTCAGCACCAGCGCGCTGCTCACCGAGCTCGCCCGTAGCCGCGCCTCCGTCGGCTGACCCGCCCCCGCCTCCCGCCAGCACGCATGGCTACGAGATCGCCCGCCGTCCCTGAGGACGGCGGGCGATCAGCTGTGCGCTCGGTCAGGGGGTGACCCTCGGGAAGCGGAGGATGCGGTCGTCGGTCGCGGCGGGCTGGCCGCGCCCGTCGCGGTTGCTCGTCATGACCCAGAGCCAGCCGTCCGGGCCGACGGCGACGGTGCGGAGCCGCCCGTAGGTGCCCTGCAGCACCGCGGTGGGCGCGCCGGCCGCGCCGCCCTTGCCGTCCAGCGGGACGGTCCAGAGCCGGCGGCCGCCCAGCGCGGCGGCGTACAGCGTGTCGCCCGCGACGGCGCCGCCGCTCGGCGACGCCTCACGCGTCGACCAGACGGCGAGCGGGTCGTGGTAGGTCGGCTCGCCGCCGGTGCCCTCGACGTTCGGCCAGCCGTAGTTGTCGCCGGCCTCGATGTGGTTGACCTCGTCCCAGCGGTTGTTGCCGAGCTCGACGTTGTACATGACGCCGCCGGGGCCCCAGGCGAGGCCCTGCACGTTGCGGTGGCCGAGGGTGTAGACGACCGAGCCGGCGATGGGGTTGTCGGCGGGCGCGGAGCCGTCCGGGTTCATCCGCAGGATCTTTCCGGCCGGGCTGTTGCGGTCCTGGGAATGGGCGGTGCGGCCGGCGTCGCCGGTGCCGGCGTAGAGTTTTCCGTCGGGGCCGAAATGGATTCGGCCGCCGTCGTGGTAGGAATTCTTCGGAATGCCGGAGAAGATCACCTGCTGCTGCGGCGACGCGGCCAGTTTGAACCGGACGATTCTGTTGTCGGACGCCGCGGTGTAATAGGCGTAGACGTATCCGTCCTGCTCGTAGGTCGGCGAAACCGCGATGCCGAGAAGGCCGCCTTCGCCGGTCGGCGTGACGCCGGTGAGCTTGGCCACCTCGACCGGCGCCGAGCCGGGCTTCATCTGCAGGATGCGGGCGCTGTTGCGCTCGGAGATGAGCGCGCTGCCGTCGGGCAGGAAGGCCAGTCCCCACGGGACCGTCAGGTTGGTCGCCGCGACGGTGGGCTTGGTGAAGTCGAAGGCGGGGTCGGCGGCCGTCCGCGCGGGCGGGGTGACCGCCGCGCCGGTCGCCGGGGAGATGGGGGCTGCGAGCACGGCCGCGACCGCGAGGGCCGCGGCGGGGGCCAGCATCCGCGTTTTACGGGGCATCTTCTCTCCTAAGTCACCCCCGAACCACTATGGGACCTCGGCTGCTGCCCCTTGATGACGAGCGGTTTCGCAGTTCACGGGCACCGGGGAGCCTTGCTGGCGCGCCTCTGTCAAACGGTGGGGCGGGGGGTCGTTTCGGGCAGCGCGACCGAGGGGAGCGCTCGGTTCGGCTCCAAACTACTCGGCCCTGCAGCGGCTGTGAAGCGCCGGTTTTTCACCTTTCAACGGGGGGCGGGCGGAGGAATCGAAAATGCGATCCGCTCAGCGCGTGCCAACCGCCGGGAGCAGGCGCGGGGCCAGCGCGGCGCCGAGGGTCGCCGCCGCCGCTGCCGCGGTGACGATCGTCCAGGCGCCGGGGCCGAGCGGGGTGCAGCCGAAGAACTGGCTGATGCCGGGCGTCTCGACCACCGCGAACAGGGCCGCCGCGGACACCGCGCAGGTGGCGAGGACGAGCGGGCTGCGCCAGCGGGCGATGAGGGTCTGGCCGAGCTGCGCGCCGACCAGCGCGGCGAGGCCCATCGTGGACGCGCGCCGCCCGCCGCCCGGCACCAGGCCGGTCATCCGGCCCGCCTGCCAGGACAGCAGCGCGGCGGCCGCGGTGGCGGTGCCGCGGACGGCCAGCGCGCGGCGCATGTCCTCGCCGGTGAAGCCGCGGACCGGCGCGCGGGCGTGCGGCGCGTCGCCGTCGCTCCCGTCGCTCGCGGGGGTGATGGCGACGGCCAGCGCGGGGAGCATGTCGGTCAGCATGTTGACCACGAGGAGCTGCCGGGTGCTGAGCGGGGCGTTCCCGCCGAGGGCCGTGCCGAGGACGGTGAAGGACACCTCGCCCGCGTTGCCGCCGACGAGGATCGCGGCGGCGTCGCGGACGCTGCGCCACAGCGCGCGGCCCTCCCGCAGCGCGTCCAGGATCAGCGCGGTGTCGGGCGCGGTGAGGACGAGGTCGGCGGCGCTGCGGGCGGCGCCGGAGCCGCGCCCGGCGACCGCGATACCGACGTCGGCGCGGCGGATGGCGGCGGCGTCGTTGGCGCCGTCGCCGGTCATCGCGACCACCCGGCCCGCGCGGCGCAGGTCCTTCACGATGCGCACCTTCTGCGCCGGGGAGACGCGCGCGAAGACCGCGGCGTCCTGGACGGCCGCGGTCCGCTCGGCGGCGGACATCGCGTCGAGCTCGGCCCCGGTGACGACCCGGTCGGCGCCGGGGATCCCGAGCTCGGCGGCGACCGCGGCGGCGGTCGCCGGATGGTCGCCGGTGATCATGGTGGTGCGCACGCCGGCGTCGCCGAGCCGCTGCACGGCCTCCTCGGCGGTGGGCCGCGGCGTGTCGGCGATGCCGATGAAGCCGAGCAGCGTGAGGTCCTCGACGTGGTCGGCGATCCGGCCGCGGACCTTCGCCGGGTCGGGGACGGGCCGCTCGGCGATGGCGAGGACGCGCAGCCCCCGCCCGGCCAGTCGGCGGAACGTCGCGGCCGCGGCGCGGCGCCGCGCCGCGGTCATGGGCTCGTCGCGGTCGGCGGCGCTGCTCGGCAGGTGGATCCGGGCGCAGCGGGCGAGCAGCACCTCGGGCGCGCCCTTGACGGCGAGGACCGTCCGGTCGCCGTCGTGGCCGAGGGAGGCGGAGAACCCGCGGGTCGTCTCGAAGGGCAGCTCCTCCTCCAGCGACCAGCGGGTGTCCGGCTTCAGGTCGCCCGCGTAGTCGAGCACGGCCCGGTCGGTGGCGTGCGCGACCTGCCGGCCGGGCGGGGGCGGGCAGGCACGGGCGGCGACGCGCAGGATGCGCCGCCCGCCGTCGCTGGTCAGCGGCAGCGCGCGGGCGGGCCCGGCGGCGCGGACCAGGCGGAGCCTGCCCTCGGTGAGCGTGCCGGTCTTGTCGAAGCAGAGGGTGTCGACGCGGCCGAGCGCTTCGAGCGCGCGGGTGGTGCGGACCAGCACGCCGAGCCGGGACAGCCGCCGCGCCGCCGCGAGCTGCGAGACGGTCGCGACCAGCGGCAGCCCTTCGGGGACGGCGGCCACCGCGACGGCGACGCCGGAGCCGAGCGCCCGCCGCAGCGGCAGCCCGCGCAGCATGCCCAAACCGGTGACGGCCGCGCCGCCGAGCACGGTCGCGGGAAGCGCCTGGTGGGTGAGCTCGGCGAGGCGGGTCTGCATGCTGGACGAGGCGTCCGCCGCCCCGGCCAGCGCGGCGGCCCGGCCCGATTCGGTGGCCTCGGCCGTCGCGACGACCAGGGCGACCGCGCCGCCCGCGACGACCGTGGTGCCCTCGTAGACCATGCAGTGCCGGTCGGCCGGGTCGTCGCCGGGCGAGGGCTCGATGTTCTTGTCGACGGGCACCGACTCGCCGGTGAGGGTGGCCTCGTCCACCTCCAGCGACTCGGCCCACAGCAGCCGGGCGTCGGCGGGGACGACGTCCTCGGAGCGCAGGACGATCACGTCGCCGATCCGCAGCCGTCCGGCCATGACCTGCTCGGCGTCGGCGGAGCGCAGGTGCTCGAACGCGTCCGGGCCCGGGGCGCGCGGGGACAGGTCGGCGCCGGGCCGCAGCCGCCGCGCGTGGACCTGCTGCCCGAGGAGCAGCTCGCCGAGCGCCTTCTCCGCGCGCATCCGCTGCGCGCCGCCGATGAGCGCGTTGCCCGCCATGACGCCGGTGACCAGCAGCGCGTCCACGCTGGAGCCGACCACGGCGGAGGCGGCGGCGCCGAGCGCGAGGACGGGGATCAGCGGGTCGTCGAGTTCCTGCCGCACGGCGGCGGCCAGCCGCGCCCCCGCGCCACCGGACCGGGCCGGGCGGTCCGGAGCGGTGTCCCGGGACGCGGTGCGCGACAGCCGCCGGACGGCCTCCTCGGCGGTGAACGCGTGCCACGCGTCGCGGACGACGGGCGGCGGCAGCGGCCGATGGTCCAGCCGCCGCGCGCTCACGGCGTTGGTGAGCATCGCCACGAGGGCGGCCGCGTGCACCGGCGGCACGCTCGGCCAGGGCGTGATCGAGCGGCGGCGGGGCCGGCGGCCCGCGATCAGCAGCGCGCCCAGCGCCGACGCGCTCAGCGACAGCTCCGCGGCGCGCTCGCTGGCGCGCCGCGCGGGGCGGACCGCGGTGAGCAGCCGCCACGCCTCGGCGAGCCCCGGCCCGCAGACCAGGTCGGCGCGCCAGTCGGCGGGGCCGTCCCCGCGCAGGACGCCGACCCCGACGTCGGCGGCGTCCAGCGCCCGGTCCTGCCCGGACGACACGGCCAGCACGACGTGGCCCTCGCGCTGCAGCGCGCGCACCGTCTCCGCCAGGTCCTCCACGGCGACCGGGGTGTCGTCGCCCCAGGCGACCAGTTCGCGGGTGCTGGCGTGCTCGGTCAGGAAGACCACGTCGGCGGCCTGGTGCGCCGCCGACAGCAGCGCCTCGGCGAGCGGGTCGAGGGAGCAGCCGACGCGGACGCGTCCGAAGCGCCCGCCGGTCTCGCCGGTCAGGTCGAGGGTGAGGCCCTGCGGGTCGGCGGGGGCGCCGGGCGGGGCGTCCTCCGCCCGCACCAGCCGCCATCGGTTCCCCGCGCCGTCCCAGGGGCCCGGTCCGGTCAGGTCGCCGGGGTCGCGGCCTGCGAGAACGTCGCCCGCCGCGCGCCAGACGGCCGCGTCGTCCAGGTCGTCGCCGGTGGCGACCGCCGACAGCAGCCGCAGCTCGCCGTCGCACAGGACGGAGGAGTCGATGACCATCGCGTCGACCCGGTCAAGGCGGCGCAGCGCGGCCGGGTCCAGGACCACCGTGCCGCGTCCGGCCAGGTCGTGGGCCAGCACGGCGGCGAACGCCTCCCGGCCGTGCCGCGCCGCCTTCGCCAGCGTCGCCAGCAGCAGGTCGGCGACGGCGGACGCGTCGCGCGTGCCCGCGAGGACCCCGGCCCCGCCGAGCAGGTGCCCGAGCGCGGTGCGGGTCCCGGCCTTCTCCACCGGCCCGTCCGGCAGCGGGCACGGCCGCTCGGCCCGGGCGCCGCACTCCTGCGGCTGCCCTCCCGCCGCCAGCACCGGTTCCCGCCGCCGCCACGCCGCGCGCCGCGCCCCGATCTCGTGGAGCTGGAAGACCCGGTGGACGGCGTCGGTGACCGGCGGTCCGATGCCGTGCCCGGCGCCCTGGACGACGGCGTTCGCGACCCCGAGCAGCGCGTCGGCGCGCAGCAGGCCCAGCCGCCGCTCCACGGCGGTCCGCACCTGCGGCATCGAGTCCGCCACCGCGACCGCCGCCCGCACCGGGCTCGGCACCGGCGGAATGGCCAGCAGCCTGCCCGCGACGGCCCCGAAGGCTCCGGCGATGTCCGCCGCCAGGGCGGACGTCGCCGCGGTCCATGCCATGTCGTCGTCGGGCCGGCGCGTGTGGGCGTCTCTGTCCTTGTTGCGCGGGTCGAGCCGGCCGGCCCGGCGCGCCTCCTCCACGTCCTCGACGACCTCGACCAGGGCGTCGAGGCTCACGTCACCCTCTTCGTACGCGACCAGGATGTGGCCGGTGACCGCGTTGACCTCCGCCCAGTTCACGCCGTCCAGCCGCCGCATCGCCTCGGTCAGCGCGCGCACGTACCGCAGGTGCCGGGGCCCCTCGCCCGCCAGGCCGCGCGCCTCGATGTGCGCGCGGCCGGCGTGGGCCCACACGCGCCGCCCGCGCCCCCCGGCGGCCAGGGCGGCGACCGCGCCGGCGGTCCGGGACGCCCGCTCCGCCGCCGCGGCCGGGACGCTCAGCACCGTCCTGGCCAGGGACGCGCCCGGAATGCCCACGACCGCTCCTCCCCCACGGAAACGCGATCCGGGTACCCGCGACCACGCACCGCAAACAAGGGCGGATCCGCGATGAGTTCGGGGATCGCGCGCGGTCTAACGGGAAAGGCGCCCAACGGGAGGACACCATGCGGAAGCTCGTGGTCACGGAGAACATCACGGTCGACGGGGTGATCGACATGGCGGAGGGCTGGTTCGATCCGCTCGCCGAGGACGTCGACCAGTCCGACATCACCGCGGCGACGACCGAACATCGCGAGGCGGCGGACGCGCTCCTCGTCGGCCGGAACACCTTCGAGGCGTTCCGCGGTTTCTGGCCGAACCAGACCCACGACCCGACGGGCGTCTCGGACTACCTCAACGCGGTGCACAAGTACGTCGTCTCCAGCACCCTGGAAGACCCGCGATGGGAGAACTCCACCGTGCTGCGCGGGCCTGTCGTGGACGAGGTCAACGCGCTGAAGATGGCCCCGGGCCGCGACATCGTCGCCACGGGCAGCATCCGGCTCGTGCACGCGCTGATCGCCGCTGACCTGGTCGACGAGTACCGGCTGTTCGTGTTCCCCGTGGTCGTCGGGCACGGGGCGCGGCTGTTCGAGTCGGCGTCCGTGCGGCTGCGGCTCCTGGAAACGCGGCGGTTCGTCTCCGGCGCGGCGCTCCTGCGCTACGCGCCCGAGGCCGCCGCCCCCTAGCCCAGGTCGGCGAGCTTGCGTTCCAGGACGGCGCGTTCGCGCTCGTTGCCGCACATCCGCACGGCGCGTTCCAGCTCGGTGCGCGCCTCGCCGGTGCGCCCGATGCGGGCGAGCAGCTCGCCGCGGACGCCGGGCAGCAGGTGCGAGGTCGGCAGCGCGCCGGCGGCGGCCAGCTCGTCCACGATCGGGAGCGCCGCGGCCGGCCCGTCCGCCATGGAGACCGCGACCGCCCGGTTGAGGTCGACCACCGGTGACGGCGCGAGCCGTCCGAGCGCCTCGTAGATGAGGACGATGCGCTTCCAGTCCGTCTCGTCCACCGAGGGCGCGACGGCGTGGCATTCGGCGATGGCCGCCTGGAGGCCGTAGGCGCCGAGGCCGCGGCCCGCCTTCTCCGCGCGGTTGAGCGCGGCACGGCCGCGGCGGATCGCGGCGCGGTCCCAGCGGCGGCGGTCCTGGTCCTCCAGCAGGACGGGCTCGCCGTCCGGGCCGGTGCGGGCGGGGAAGCGCGCCGCGGTCAGCTCCAGGAGCGCCAGCAGGCCGCGCACCTCGGGCTCGTCCGGCACGAGCCGGGCCAGCACCCGGGCCAGCCGCAGCGCCTCCCCGGCGAGGTCGAACCGGATCAGGTCGCCGCCGGAGCTGGCCGAGGACCCCTCGGTGAAGATCAGGTAGATGACGCCGAGGACGGAGCCGAGCCGCTCGGCCCGCTCCCCCACCGGCGGGACCTGGAACGGCACCCGCGCCGCCGCGAGCGTCTTCTTCGCCCGGGTGATGCGGGCCTGCACGGTGGCGGTCGGGACGAGCAGCGCCTTGGCGATCTCGTCGCTGGTCAGGCCGCCGACGACGCGCAGCGTGAGCGCCAGCCGCGCCTCCCGCGACAGCACCGGGTGGCAGGACACGAACATCAGCGCGAGGACGTCGTCGTCGATCTGGTCCGGGTCCCACAGGACGTCGCCGGCGGCGGTCGGGTCGGCGGGCTCGCCGCCCGCGGCCACGCCGCCCTCGCCCAGGTCGCGGGCGAGGACGGCGTACCGGTCGTCGAGCGTGGAACGGCGGCGGAACCCGTCGATCGCGCGGCGCCGCCCGACGGTGAGCAGCCAGCCGGCGGGGCTCCGCGGGACGCCGTCGCGCGGCCAGGTCACCAGCGCCTCGGCCAGCGCCTCCTGGGCGAGGTCTTCGGCGAGGGCGAAGTCCCCGGTGTAGCGCGCGAGCGCGCCCACGATCCGGGCGGACTCGATCCGCCACACGGCGGCCACCGCCGCACGTCCCGTCGGGTCGGCCATCTCCGCGTTCCTCCCGGTCAGAGCTGGCCGTTGGCCTCGCGCCACTCCCGCTCCTTCTTGATCCACTCGTTGTCCTGCGGGAACTCGTCGACCTCGGTGACCCGGCGGATCTCGGTCTTGAAGCCGGGGCCGGTGAACGGCATCCGCTTGGCCCACTCGACGGCCTCCTCCTTCGACGCGACGTTCAGGATGTAGAAGCCGCCGAACAGCTCCTTCGTCTCGCCGTACGGTCCGTCGGTGACGACGGGCGGCTCGGACGAGTAGTCGACGACCACGCCCTCGCTCGCGTCGGCCAGGCCCTCCCCGGCCAGGACCACGCCCGCCCGGATCATCTCCTGGTTGAACCTGCCGACGGTCTCGATCATCTCGTTGTGGTCGATGTCGCCCATGTTCGCGAAGGCCTCGTCGGTGGCGCGCATGATCAGCATGTACTTCATCGTCTTCGTCTCCCTGTGGATCGTCCGGGCCCCTCTGCGGGACCCTCTCATCCCTAGGTCGAACGGGGGCCGGTGCGGATCGACACGGCCCCCGAACTTTTTTTGAAACCTTCCTGACCTGCGACGTCACCGCGCGGGCGCCCGGCCCGGCGTCAGGACGGCCGCCGCGAGCGCGCCCGCGGCCGCGGCGACGGCGGCGAGGACGAACCCGTCGGTGAACCCGTCCAGGGTGTCGCCAGCCAGGCTGGCCGCCGCGACGCTGGAGATGACGGCGGCCCCGATCGACGCGCCGAACTCGTGGAACGTGCTGACGATCCCGGACGCGATCCCGGACTCGTGCGGGGCCACCTGCCCGAGCGCGGTCGCCGACGCGACGACGAACATCGCGCCCGTCCCGGCGCCCGCGACGGCGGTGCCCGCGACGACGGTCCAGGGGTTCATCGACAGGGCGGGCACGGCCATCCCGATCGCGGCGAGCACGAGCCCGGCGACCGCGAGCGGGCGCGCCCCGGCGCGGGCGATGGCCCGGCCGGTGAGGTTCGCGCCGAGCATCGTCGCGACCGCGACGGGCAGGAACAGCAGGCCGGTCCGCAGGGCGCCGAAGTCCTCCGCGTGCTGGAAGTAGAACGTGCCGAGGAAGAACACGGCGATCATCAGGGCGGTCGCCATCAGGATCAGGAACGTGCCGGTGGCCACGGGCCGCCGGACCAGGAGCGCGACGTCCATCATCGGCGACGCCGCCGTCCTCTGCCGGATCACGAACGCCACATATCCGGCCGCGGCGAGCAGCACGAGCGCCCCGGTCGCGGCGGTGACCCAGCCGTGGTCCCCGGCACGGATGAACGCGTAGATCAGCGCCGCGGACGACGCGGTGACCAGCAGCGCGCCGAGCACGTCGAGCCGGGGACGCGGCACGGCCACCGCCTGGGCGGGCAGCATCCGGGCGAGGGCGGCGAGGATCACCAGGCCGAGCGGCACGTTGATGTAGAAGACCCAGGGCCAGCCGGGTCCGGCGGTGAGCGCGCCGCCGAGCAGCACGCCGAGAGCCGCGCCGCCGCCGCCGAGCGCGGACCAGACGCCGAGCGCCTTGTTCCGCTCGTCGCCGTCGAACAGCCGCACCACGAACGACAGCGCGGCCGGGGACATCAGCGCGGCGCCGACGCCCTGCGCGATCCGGCCGCCGAGGAGGAGGCCAGCCCCGCCGGCGAGCCCGGTCGCGAGCGACGCGGCCGTGAAGATCAGCAGGCCGGCCAGGACGGTGCGCTTGGCGCCGAACAGGTCGGCGGCCCGGCCGCCGATCAGCATCAGGCCGCCGAAGGCGAGGGTGTAGGCGCTGACCGTCCAGGTCACGGCCTGGCGGCCGAGGCCGAGGTCGGTCTCGATGTGCGGCAGCGCGATCGCCACGACGGTGACGTCGAGGATCAGCATGAGCTGCGCCACCCCGAGGAAGCCGAGGATGCGCCAGCGCAGGGGGTGCGCGGCGCCGTCCCGCGCGGCGGGGTCGTGTGTCTTCTGTGTCATCGCGGACTCTCCTTAACTCGTACGCCGTCGTACAACTTCTTGGAGAGTAACACGTATTCCCGTGTACGAGTTAGGATGTCCGGCATGCCGACCGCCGCTTCCGGACGCCGCCGGCGCGCAGACGCCGAGCGCAGCATCGCCCGCATCGTCGCCGCCGCCCGCGAGAGCCTCAGCCGGGACCCGAACGCCAGCATCGACGACATCGCCAAGGCCGCCGGGGTCGGCCGGATGACGCTCTACGGCCACTTCCGCAACCGCGCCGAGCTGGTCGAGGCCGCCCTGACCGACGCGCTGCGGGCGGGCGAGGAGGTCCTGTCGGCCGTCGACCTGACCGGCGACGCGCGCGCGGCGCTCACCCGGCTGCTGGAGTCCAGCTGGTCGCTCGTGGCCGAGTCGACGGCGCTGCTGACGGCGGCGCAGGGCACGCTGCCGCCCGGACGCATCCGCAACCTGCACACCGCTCCGGCGGAGCGCGTGGAGGAGCTCATCCGGCGCGGCCAGGATCAGGGCGTGTTCCGCACCGACCTGCCGATCACCTGGCTGGTGGGGGTCATCCAGTTCGTCCTGCACGGGGCGGCGGAGGAGATCCGAACCGGACGCCTGGAGCCGGACGACACCGCCCACGTCATCATCGCGACGGTGCAGTCGATCCTGGCCGTCCCCTCAGCGAACGACGGCTAGCGCGCCGAGAGCCTTCGCGTACCGGAGCACCGGGACGGGGACCGTGCCGCCGGCCGAGGTCGGCGCCGCGTAGGTCATGGCGCCGGTGTTGCGCCATCCATGGAACTCGTAGAAGCGGCGGGCCCGCGCGTTGCCGGGCACCACCGCGAGCCACGCCTCCGCGTGCTCGCCCGCGAACCGCTCCTCCGCGCTGCGCAGCAGCGCACCGCCGACACCCTGGCCGCGCGCCGACCTGCCGACCGCCAGCTGGACGACCTCGCCCTCCGCCGGGCCGAGGATGATCATGCCCAGGAAGCGGCCGTCGTCGTCGGTGGCCACGGTCGTGGAGCCGGCGTACTTCGCGGCGTGGACGGTGAAGTGCTCGGGGCCGCGCGCGTCCATCAGCTCGGCGGGGACGTGCCCGGCGTGGCCGTCGAGCCACGCCGCGCGCCACATCGGGGCGAGCCTCGGCAGGTCGGCCGTCTCGGCGGGTCGCAGGATCATCGCCGTCACCTTCTCCCGGATGCCGTGTCTTTCAGGTGCGCCGTCACTGGCGTATCCTTTTACGACAGTTACACGCTAACTCGGGCAGAGGTCACTGGTCAATTGCTTCTAGACAGTTACGTGGACGCGGGCGTGCTCGTCGCCGCCGATCTCGTCAACCGGCTGGTGATCCGTCCCGAAGGGGGCGAGGGCACGGCCGTCCTGCGCGAGGTCCTGGCCGTCGATCCGCCGTCCGTCGAGCAGCTCGCGCCCGGGCACGTGCCCAGCTTCGGCGAGCTGGCCCGCGAGCTGCGAGCCGTCTTCGGCGACCTGGCGGGCGGGGACGAGGACACCGCCGCCGGACGGCTCAACCGGCTGCTGGCGGCGCACCCCGCCCACCCGCACCTGGCCAAGGAGGACGGACGGTGGCGCCTGCACCACCACCCCGCCGGCGCGCCCCTGGTGCCGATGTGGACGTCCATCTGCGCCGAGGCCCTGGCACGGCTGCTGGCGGGCGGTCACGGCGACCGCGCCGGCTCCTGCGCCGACGACCGCTGCGGCCGGGTGTTCGTGGACACCAGCCGCAACGGCAGCCGCCGCTTCTGCTCGACCACCTGCCAGAACCGCGTCAAGACCGCCGCGCTGCGCCGCCGCCGCGCCGCCGCCCCGGACGGCTGACCGGCGTCGCGTCAGGCGCCGCGCGGGTACCGGGCGTACCGGGGCAGGCCCAGGACGCGCTCGGCGATGATGTTGCGGTGCACCTCGGTCGTGCCCGCGTAGATCGCGGTGCCCTGCGCGAAGCGGTGCGCCCACTCGATGACGCCGTCCTCCAGCGCGCCGTCCTCGCCGCGCCCGATCAGCGCCTTCGGGCCGACGAGGTCGATGATGTCGGCGGAGGCGCGGATGAGCAGCTCGGACGCCAGCACCCGGCCCATCGGCGGCGGCGTGTTGCGGGACGCCTCGACGTCCAGCGCGACCTGCCCGAGCCGGGCGCGGACGAGCGGGTCGTCGATGGGCCGCGTGCCGTCCGCCCGGACGTCCGTCACGGCCCAGTGGAGGGTGTGCTCCAGCAGCCGCTCCAGCGTGTGGAAGTACGTCAGCCCGGACGGGTTGATCTCGGCGAGCCCGTGCGCGTCGTCGCGGCCGATGCCGTGCTCGGCGCGCAGCGGCTCGGACAGGACGGCCCACCCGTGCCCGCGCGGCCCGAGCCGGTAGTGGTCGGGGACCTGGACGTCGCCGTAGTAGACGACGTTGGTCCGCTCGCCGCCGAGCGTGTGCACGGGCCTGATCTCCACGCCCGGCGAGTCGAGCGGCACCAGGAACATCGTCAGGCCCGCGTGCTTGGCCGCGTCCGGCTCGCTGCGCGCGAGCAGGAAGCTGTACTGGCAGTTCTGCGCGCCGGTGGTGAACATCTTGGAGCCGGAGATCGTCCAGGTGTCGCCGTCGAGGACGGCCTTGGTCCGGGCCCCGGCCAGGTCCGAGCCGGTGTCGGGCTCGGTGTAGCCGAGGCAGACGCACACCTCTCCCCTGGCGATCCGCGGCAGCACGTCGGCCTTGAGGTCGTCGTTGGCGTAGGCGCGGATGCCCGCCACCGACAGGCCGGTCGTGCCCTTGGTGATGCTCGGCGCGTCGCGGCGGCGCAGCTCGCGGTCCAGCAGGTGGACGCGCAGCGGGTCGAGCCCGGCGCCGCCCTCCTCGACCGGCCAGGCGGGGAAGACCCAGCCCTTAGCGCCGAGGGCCCGGTGGAAGGCGCGGTTGTGCCCGGCGCCGGTCTCCCATTCCTCGTCCAGGACGTCCTGGGTGAGGTGCTCGTCGAGGAACGCGTCCACCTCCTTCACGAAGGCGGTGAGGTCCTCGTCCAGTTCCAGCACGCTGAAGTCCATGTGTCTCAGCTCCTCACGCGGTCGGCGAGCAGGTCGCCGATGGCGGACAGCTCGGCCCTCGGGTCGCCGGCGAGCACGCTCCAGCCCTTGGCCCGGCGGAAGTACAGCTGGACGTCCGACTCGACCGTGAACCCGAAGCCGCCCTGGACGTGCGTGGCGACGGTCACCGCCTTGGTCGCGGCCTGGGCGCCGTAGGCGAACGCCATCGGGATCAGTTCGGGCCGGGTGCCCGGTTCGCTGGCGGCGTACCAGGCCGCCTTGCGGGCGAGGTTGCGGGCGCCGACGACCGCAGTGTGCGCGTCGGCGAGCGCGTGCGAGATCGCCTGGAAGGCGCCGATGGGCGTGTCGAACGCGGTGCGGTCCTTGACGAAGTCGAGGCCGAGCGCGAGGGCGCCCTCGCCGAGCCCGGCCAGCGCGGCGGCGGTGAGCAGCTTCCATTCGCGCACCGCGCCCTCGTACAGCTCGCGCGCCCGGTCGCCCCTTGCGAGGACCACACGGTTCTCGGGGGAAGGACGCCACCAGGCGATCGGCGCGCGCCCCTGGTTCCCGACCGGCGGCTGCGGCTCGGCCGCGTCGTGCAGCACCAGCTCGCCGCCCGCCAGCGCGATGACCGCGCCCGTGATCGCCCCGGCCGGGACGAGCTGTGCCGCGCCATCGGCGTCTGCGGGACGGAGTGCGAGCGTCGGGAACCGGCCGCCCTCCGCCGCGCCGTCGATCCACGCGGGCGCGGCGTCCGGCGCGGCCGCGGCGAGCAGCCGGAGCGCGACCGCCGCCTCGATCAGCGGGACGGGCGCGAGATGGCGGCCGAACGTGCCCGCCACCAGCGCGAGGTCCAGGACGGACGCCCCGCCCCCGCCGATCGCCTCGGGGATCCCCATCGTGGCGGCGCCCGTCCGGGCGAGGGAGCGCCAGAGCTTCTCGTCGTAGCCGAGCGGCTCGGCGTCCCGGACCCGCGAGCCGGGGCACTCCCGGAGGAAGAACTCGGCGAAGACCGCCTCGACGTCCTGCTGTTCCTCGCTGAGCCTGTAGTCGTTGCGTCTGAGCTCCGGGCGGCGCGCTGTCTGCACGGCATCTCCTTCCGGTCGCCGTAAATCTACCAGTCGTCTGGTAGTTTGCCTAGCCGTGCGCGGCGCGCCCGTCGACGGCGACGCGGCGGTGCGCGAACAGCCAGCGACCCCCGATCAGCACGTATTCGTCCAGGTAGCGGCCCCAATGGTCGAGGCCGTGCGGCATCAGGACCTGGAAGTGGCTGCGGCCCTTCGCACGGTCCCCGCCCAGCAGGTCGATCTGGTGGGTGGCGGTGAAGTGCCGGACGTAGGGCGGCACGCCGCGTGCCTGCGCGGCCGCCCGCCAGCGGTCCCCGGTGCCGGTGAAGATCGTGGCGATCTCGTCGCGGCCCCGGTAGGTGCGCCCGTCGCCGACGTCCATCGTCGCGTCCGGCGCGAACAGCTCCAGGAGGTGCTCGAACCGCCCGCTGTCGCCGTTGGAGTTGTAGCGGGCCACCAGGTCGCGGATGCCCTCCCGGGCGGCCAGCTCCCAGAGCTCCATCAGGACGCCCGCTCGGCCGCGCGCCACGGGGTGTGCTCGGGCGGCTCGCCGCTCAGCCGGAACTGCGGCAGCGCCAGGCCGTCGCCGAGATCGGTGAAGCACACCCGGACGCGCAGGCCGATCGCCACGTTCGCCTCGTCCTCCGGGCGGGCCGGGTCGGCGCCGTCCACCAGGTTCGCGATCTTGCGCAGCGAGACGGACTCGTCCTCGGCGCCGCCGCGCCACGGCACGCCGCGCTGTTCGTCCAGCTCGACCAGCACCACCGGGTAGGGCACCCAGTCGGCGAACGCGGGATTCACCGCCCGCGCGACGACCTGGTAGCTGTAGATCACCCCGGTGCCGGCGACCGGCCGCCACTCCCATTCCAGGCCCGTGCAGAACGGGCAGGCCGCGCCGATCTGCCCGCGCATCAGCCCGCACTCCCCGTTCGTGCAGCGCTGGACGACCAGCTCGCCGCGTCCGGCCGCCTCGAAGTACCCGCGATGCTCGGAGCCCGCCGGGTCCGCCGCGATATCGAAGCCCTTGTAGACCGCCACCGCTACCTCCTCATGATCAGCGCGCTGGACACCGCCGGGGTCCCCCAGCCCATGTTCATCGCCAGCTCCACGTCCCGGACCTGGCGGCAGCCGCCCTCGGCGTAGTCGTAGGTGTGCCGCCCCTCCCGCCACCCCGGGCACGAGTCGTCGGCCTGGTGGCGGAGCTGCCGGACGTTCTCGATCACCAGGTTCATGCCGTGCGTGTAGCCCTCGCAGAGCTGCCCGCCGCTGGTGTTGTTCGGACGCGCCCCGCCCAGCTCGATCGTCCCGCCGGACACGTACTCGCCGCCCTCGCCCTCCGCGCAGAACCCGTAGCCCTCGAACAGCAGCACGGGCGTGAAGGTGAAGGCGTCGTAGCAGCCGGTGAGCTGGATGTCGGCGGGCTCCACCCCGGCGTTGCGGAACGCGATCCGGCCGCCGTAGTAGCCGGCCTGCCGGGTGATCGGGTCGCACTGGTAGTGCGCGAGAGGGTCCTGGTACGGCTTGTTGGCGCGGCCGACCACGGACATGATGTGCGCCGGACGCTGCCGCAGGTCGCGGGCCCGGTCGGCGGACGTCACGATCACGCAGGTCGCGTTGTCGGTCTCGATGCAGCAGTCCAGCAGGTGGCAGGCGGGCTTGACGATCCAGCGCGAGTCGAGCACGTCGTCGACGCTCACGCGCTTGCGGTAATACGCCCGGGGGTTGTTGGACGCGTGCTTCGCGTGCGCGACCTTGACGTGGGCCAGCTGCTCGTTCGTCGTCCCGTAGGTCTGCATGTGCCGCGCGAACGTGAACTGGAACCGCTGCGCGGGGCTGCCGATGCCGTAGGGCGTGGTGTCGAGCGCGTCGCCGACGAGCCGCGCGGGGCCCGGCCCGGTGGGCGCGGGACGCCCGCCCATCCGCAGCGACGAGTAGCCGTTCATCGACCGGAACACCGCGACCGTGCGGCACATGCCCGCCTCGATCGCGCCCATCGCCAGCCCGATGATCGTCTCGGTGCTGGACCCGCCGCCGTAGGTGTCGGTGTAGAAGTTGAGCCGGATGCCGAGGTCGGTCGCGATCGTCTGGGACAGCGTCGAGTCGCCGACCTGGTAGCAGAGCATGCCGTCGATGTCGGTCGCGTCCAGCCCCGCGTCGTTCATCGCGTTGCGGACCGCCTCCACGCCCATGCTCCGGGTGGTGCGGCCCGAGCCGCGGACGTAGTCCGTCTCCCCCACCCCGACGATGCAGTACTTGTCCTTGAGGCCGCCCATCAGCCGTCTCCCGTCCGCGCGATCACCTCGTCGGCGAAGCGCTTGATGCCGTCCAGAACGTCCTCCCTGGTGATCCGCCCGGTATGCCCGCGCACCGGGGACGCGATGACGCGGGTCACGCCCAACTCCTCCGCGCGGCGCACGGAGCCGACGTCGGCGGGCACGCTGCACGTGACCTCGAACGGCTCGTCCGCCCGGCCCGCCTCCTCCCGGGCGGCGCGCACCACCGCCAGCATGCGGGCGACGTCGTCGAGGTCCTTCGCGCCGATCTCGATCCAGCCGTCGCCGAGGCGGCCCGCCCTGCGCAGCGCGGGCGGGGACGTGCCGCCGACCTCCACCGGGATGCCGCGCCCGCCGCCGCGCCGCTGCACCGGCTTGGGCTCGAACGCCACCGGCCCGAACGCGTAGTGGCGGCCCTCGTGCGTGACCGTCTCCTCGCTCCACAGCCGGCGCAGCAGCGGGATGATCTCGTCGGTGCGGCTGCCGCGGTCGCGGAACGACTGGCCGACGATGCCGAACTCCTCCTCCAGCCAGCCCACCCCGATGCCGAGCGTGACGCGTCCGCCCGACACGCGGTCGAGCGTCACCACGGACCGCGCGGTGGTGATCGGGTGCCGCAGCGGCAGGACGTACACGTTCGTCGCCAGCCGGATCCGCTCGGTCGAGGCCGCGATGGCCGCGAGCACCACCCACGGGTCGTACATCGGGGTGCGGGGCTCGATCGGCGGGCGGCCGTCGGGCGTGTAGAGGTAGGTCGGCGGGATCTCGGCGGGGAGCACCAGATGCTCGGGCACCCACACCGACTCGAAGCCGTTCTCCTCCGCCAGCCGCGCGGCCTCCGGCTGGTGCCGCGGACTCAGCCCGTACATCGGCAGCCCGAACCTCATGCCCCGCTCCTCCCGTCCGACGGTGCGCAACGCGATCCTATATCTACCAGACGGTTGGTTGACTAGCGAGATCCGGTGATGGCATCGTGAGGTCATGCCGACACAGCGGATCTTCACGACGCCGACGCCGGTTCCGGAGGCCATCGCGACGGTGCTGGCCGAGGCCGGGATCGACACGGTCTTCGGCGTCCCCGGCGGCGAGACGGGCCGGATCTTCAACGCGCTGGAGAAGTACCGGGACTCGATCCGCACGATCGTGGTCCGGCAGGAGTCGCTGGCCAGCGCCATGGCGGAGGTGTACGGGCGGCTCACCGGCCGTCCCGGCGTGCTCATCGGCCAGGGCCCCTGGGTGCTCGGCTACGGCGTGATCGGCACGCTCGAAGCCCACCTGTCGAGCAGCCCCATGCTCCTGCTGACCGACTTCTCCGACGGCGCCGGGCTCACCCAGCACGGCTCGTACCAGACGGGCACCGGCGAGTACGGGAACTGGGACGCGCGGCAGAGCTTCGCCGGCATCACCAAGGAGGTCGTGGACGCGCGCGGCCCGGCCGAGGCGGTGCACGGCACGCAGCTCGCGATCCGGCACGCGCTGGCCGGGCAGCCGGGTCCGGTCGCCGTCCTGTACTCGGGCGCGGCGCTCCGCGGAGACGTCGGGCCCGGGTCGCGGCCCCGCCTCTACCCGACCGCCGGGTACCTGCCGCAGGCGTCCCCGCCCGCCCCCGCCGATCGTGTCGAGGCCGCCGCGGAGGCCATCGCCTCGGCGCGCCGCCCTGTCGTGATCGCCGGGAACGGGGTACGGATCGCGCGGGCCGAGGACGCGCTGCGCCGCTTCGCCGAGACGCTCGACGCGCCCGTCGTCACGAGCCCGTCCGGCAAGGGCTGCATCGCCGAGACCCACGACCTCGCGCTCGGCGTCTACGGCACCTTCGGGACCGGGGCCGCGAACGCGGCGGTAGGCGGCGCCGACACGGTGATCGCGGTCGGCACCAAGCTCAGCTCCGGCGACACCGCCATGGAGAACCCGGACCTGCTCGACCCGGAGCGGCAGACGCTCGTCCACGTGGACGTGGAGCCGCTCAACGCCGGGCGTTCGTTCCCGAGCGAGCACGCCCTGCTCGGCGACGCCGCCGCCACGCTCGGCCACCTCACCGAGGCGCTCGGCCAGGGCGGCACCGGAGGCGGCCGGGAACGCGTCGCGGAGCTGCGGGAACGGCACGGCCACTTCGACCATCCGGCGGCCACGTCCGGCGCCACACCGATCATGCCGCAGCGGCTGATCGCCGAGCTCGCCCGCGCGATCGGCGACGACGGCATCGTGACCTGCGACGCGGGCGAGAACCGGATCTTCATGACGCACTACTACCGGACGCCGAACGCCGGCGGCTTCCTGCAGGCCGCCGGGATCGGGCCGATGGGCTACGCGATCCCGTCCGCGCTGGGCGCCAAGCTCGTGCATCCGGGACGGCGCGTCGCCGCGGTCACCGGCGACGGCGGCTTCGCCATGACGATGAACGGCCTGATGACGGCGGTCGAGCACGGCATCCCCATCGTCACCGTCGTGTGCAACAACGCGTCGCTGGGCTGGGTCGTGCACGGCGGCTCGTCGGTGTCCCATTTCAACGACTTCGACCATGCGGCGATCGCCCGGTCGATGGGCTGCCGGGGCGTCCGCGTGGACGACCCGGCACGGCTCGGCGACGCGCTGCGCGAGGCGTTCGCCGAGGAGGAGCTGCCGACGGTCGTCGACGTCAGGATCTCGATGGAGACGTCGTTCCGGGACGTCACGTCACCCCTGGTGCGTGTTTGAAGGAGGAGAGGACCCATGCCGCTGGCCTCGAAGGACCCCTGCGCGCGGGACCAGCGCTGCCCGGACTGGTGCGCCCTGGACCATTCCGGGACGCGGACGGCGCTGCTGCACGAGAGCGAGACGCAGGGCCTGTCCCTGTCGCATCGCCACGACGTGCGGCTGCCCGAGTCGATCGACGCCAGGGTCGTGCAGTACGAGCCGGACGAGGCCGCGGACGGCGGTGACGCCGCGGAAGCCGCTTCGCCGTCCGTCGAGCTCAGCTACCACGTCGGGCCCCGCTACCGGGTGATCAGCCTGTCGCCGTACGAGGCGCGCCGGCTCGCCGGGATCCTGCTGGCCTGCGCCGACCGCACCGAGCAATAGCCCCCGACCAGAACGGCCGCCTCCGGGGTCTCCGGGGGCGGCCGTTCTGGTGACCGGGGTCCTGTTTATGCGGGGGCCTCGGCGGTGTCCTTCTGGGCGGGCTTGACGGGCGGGGCGTTGCGCCAGTCCGGGACGCCGTGCTCGGGGGTCGCGACGATGCTCTCGCCCTTGGTCTCGGTCGACCAGTGCGCGTGGTTGAGCTCGTGCAGCGTGAAGCAGGAGTTCAGCGAGTTGTAGAAGCCCATGTTGTCGACGGTCTGGTTCACCGACTCCTTGATCAGCAGCGCGGCCATGGTGGGGAGCGCCGCGATCCGGCGGGCCAGCGCGACGGTGTCGTCGGCGAGGCGGTCGGGGGTGAACACCTTGCTGACCATGCCGAGGCGGTGCGCCTCGTGGACGTCGATCGAGTCGCCGGTCAGCAGCAGCTCCTTGGCCTTGCGCGGGCCGAACTCCCACGGGTGGCCGAAGTACTCGACGCCGCACATGCCGAGCCGGGTGCCGACGACGTCCGCGAACTTGACCTTGTCGTCGGCGACGATCAGGTCGCACGCCCACATCAGCATCAGCCCGGCCGCGTAGACGGTGCCGTGCACCTGCGCGATGGTGATCTTGCGGAGGTTGCGCCAGCGGCGGGTGTTCTCGAAGAAGTAGTGCCACTCCTGGAGCATCATCTTCTCGATGCCGGTGCGGGAGCCGCCGTTGATCTTCGTGGTCGGGTGCTGGTCCGGGCCCGGGCTGTACTCGGCGCGGGCCTCCGCCGAGCCGATGTCGTGGCCGGAGGAGAACATCGGGCCGACGCCGCCGAGGATGACGACGCGGACGGTGTCGTCCTGCTCGGCGCGCAGGAAGGCGTCGTTCAGCTCGACGAGGAGGCCGCGGCTCTGCGCGTTGCGGGTCTTCGGCCGGTTCAGGAGGATCCGGACGATCGTCCCGCCGTCGAGCTCCTCGTAGGTGACGAACCTGTAGTCGGGCTTGTCGGTCACGGCATGCTCTCTTCCTGTTCGCCGAGCAGTTCCGCGCGCAGGTCGCGGCGGAGCAGCTTGCCCGTGTCGGTGTAGGGCAGTCCGGTGCGGAATGCCACGTGCTCGGGGGTGCGGGACGAGCGGAGCCGCGCCCGCACCCAGTCCTGCAGCTCGTCGCGGCCGGCCTTGTGACCGTCGTGGAGCACCACGGCGGCGACGACGCGCTCGCCCCATTCGGTGTCGGGGAGGCCCACGACGGCCGCGTCCGCGACGGCGGGATGCGCGGTGAGGACGTCCTCGATCTCGCCGGGCGAGATGTTCTCCCCGCCGCGGACGATCACGTCGTCCAGGCGGCCCTCGACGTAGAGGTAGCCGGCGTCGTCGAGGCGGCCCTCGTCCCTGGTCGGGAACCAGCCGTCGGCGCGGACGGCGCGGCGGTCGAGATACTCGCCCGCGACCTGCTCGCCGCGCACCCAGATCTCCCCCGCCGCCCCGGCCGGAACCGGCCGCCCGGACGGGTCGCGGATCTCGACCTCCACCGAGGGCACCGGGACGCCGACCGAGCCCAGCCGCCGCCGGACGGCGGGGTCCGCGCTGCCCATCGCGGCGCGGTGGTCGCCGGGGCCGAGCACGGCGATCGTGGAGCTGGTCTCGGTCAGCCCGTAGGCGTTGACGAACTCCACGTGCGGGAGCAGCCGCATCGCGCGCTCGATCACCGGCACCGGCATCCGGCCGCCGCCGTACGACAGCGTCCGCAGCGCGGGCAGCGGGCGCGGGGTCTCGGGGAGCGCGTCGAGGATGCGGCCGAGCATCGTCGGCACCACCATCGCGTGCGTGACGCGCTCCCGCTCGGCCAGCCGCACCCACGCGTCCGGGTCGAACGACGGGAGCTGCACGATGCGGCGTCCGGCGTAGACCGAGGTCAGGACGGCCGAGATGCCCGCGATGTGGTACGGCGGGACGCTCACCAGCGTGGCCTCGTCCTCCGCCGCGCCCATGAACTCGACCGTCGACACGACGTAGGACGCCAGGTGCCGGTGCCGCAGCACGGCGGCCTTCGGCTCGCCGGTCGTGCCGCTAGTGAACAGCAGCACCGCGATCCCGTCAGGGTCGGCGCCCGATGGGGCAGGGCCCTGATCGGTGGTGGTCGCGTCGAGGAACGTCGCCGCGTCGACGGGGGCGAGCGCGTCCTGGAGGGTGCGGACCCGTCCGGTGAAGGCGGGGTCGGTGACCGCGACGCCGGGGACGACGCGGCGCAGCACGGCCGCGAGCCGCTCGTCGGCCAGCCGGTAGTTGAGGGGGGCCATCGGGATTCCGGCGAACGCGGCACCGAACAGGAGAAGCGGCACGGCCGGGGAGTTCACGCCCAGCAGGACGGCGTGGCGCGCGTCGCGTCCGGCGAGCCAGGCGCCGGCCCGCCGGGAGCGCTCGTGCAGCTGCTCGTAGGTGAGCATCTGGGCGGGGCCGCCGTCCCGGGGGCCGATCGCGGCGCGGCCGCCGAACCCCTCGGCGGCCATCTGGAGCAGGAGTGTGACGTCCATCGGCGGGCTCAGTCGGACGACGGCAGCGGCTTGGCGTCCTTGATGCCGAGCGGCTCGTCCGCCTCCGCGAGCGAGCCCGTGCCCGCCTTGGTGCACAGCAGCTCGAACCGGCCGCCCGCGCCGACGTAGCGCTTGCCGAGCAGGACGCCGTCCGCGAAGCCGGGTTCGGGCGCGGCGCCCGGTTCCGCCGTCGCGTCGATGGCGATCATCGGACGGCCGCCGCAGCGCAGATCCACCTCCTCGCCGCTCGCTCTGACCACCACGACCTCGCCGTCGCACACCGCGCTGCGCAGCCGCGAACCGATGCTCAATATCACCGCAGACCCCCTCCGACCGGTGCGAATCTCAGTTTCCAGCATCTCATAGCCGGACGGTTAAACAACCAACCGTCTGGTAGATATGTTAGGGCCGGGCGAGCGGATTCGCCAGGGCCGGGGCCACGAGAGGGCCGAGAGAGGGAGCGGAACGTTGTTCGAGATCGGCAGGTTCTACCACGCGATCCACATGGTCTCCGACCTGGACGCCGCGGACGGCTGGTACGACCGGGTGTTCGGCGTCGAGCGCTTCTACAAGGGGCATCTGGCCGTCGAGAAGCGGGACGCCTCGCTCGTCGTCATCGCCGACTTCGTGATGGAGCCGATGATGTCGAGCCGGCTGCCGGGCGCCGAGGCGACCCCGGTCGGCAGGTTCTACGCGCGGTTCGGCGAGCACCTCCACTCGCTGGCCTGGTACGTCAAGGACCTGCGGGGCCTCTACGAGCGGCTGCGCTCGGCGGGCGTGCGCGTGACCGGCCCCGGCGGCGCGGACATGGAGGCGGCATCCGCCTCGGGCGAGTTCCCCGGCTCGCTCTACACCCACCCCAGGGACAGCCACGGGGCCATCGAGTTCGTGGACGTCGAGGCGGTCAGCGGCCTGGTGGACCCGCGGTTCCGTCCGGGGTTCTCCACGTCCTACTGGAGCGACGAGCATCCGCTGGGCGTCGAGCGCGTCGCGTACATGACCGTGGTCGTCCGCGACCTGGACCGGGCGGCCGGGTTCTACGCGGGCGCGCTCGGCGGCGAGGTGCTGCGCCGGGGCCGCGGCGCGGACGCGACCGACAGCGTCTTCGTGCACGTCGGCGAGGACACGGTGATCGAGCTGGCCCGGCCGGACGACGAGCGGAGCCGGGCCGGCCGCGACCTCGCCCGCAACGGGGAGATCATGCACTCGGTCACCTTCGAGGTCCGCGACCTGGACGCCGCGCGGCGGCATCTCGCGTCCTGCGGGGTGCGGATCGCCGAGCGCCAGTCCGATGACCTGGTCCTCGACCCGGACGACTGCTTCGGGGCCGTGCTGCGCCTGACCGAGAGCCGAACCCCCGGGCGCTGAACCGCCGGCCGTGGCGTTACCGGGGGCCCCGTCCCCGGCAACGTCACGGCCGGCCCCCGACGACCTCATGGGGCGCGGGCCGGGGTCGTCAGCCGCCGAGGGTGATGTTCCCGCGGGCGCGGGCCACGAGCTCGGGCATGACGGCGGCGAGCTCGTCGGGGTCCCAGCGCCGGCCCTTGTCGACGACCGGGCCCTCGTTCCAGCCTTCGAGGACGCTGATCCGGCCGCCGTGGACGTTGAAGACGCGCCCGGTCACGTCCTTGGACTCGCTCCCGGCGAGCCAGGCCACCAGCGGCGCGATGTTCTCGGGGGCGAACGGGTCGAAGTCGTCGCGGGCGGCCATCCGCTCCTGCCCGCGCGGCGTGATCATGCGGGTGCGCGCCGACGGCGACACCGCGTTGACCGTGATGCCGTAGCGGGCCAGCTCCAGCGACGCGATGATCGTGAACCCGGCGATGCCGGCCTTGGCGGCGCCGTAGTTGCTCTGCCCGGTGTTGCCGAACAGGCCGGACACCGACGAGGTGTTGATGATGCGGGCGTCGACCCGCTCGCCCGCCTTGGACCGTTCCCGCCAGTGCCGGGCGGCCTCCCGGGTGACCAGGAACGTGCCCCGCAGGTGGACGGCGATGACGGAGTCCCACTCGTCGTCGGTCATGTTGATGATGGTGCGGTCGCGCAGGATGCCCGCGTTGTTCACCACGGCGTGCAGCGCGCCGAAGCTGTCGAGGGCCAGCCGGACGAGCCCGGCGGCGCCGTCGGCGGTGGACACGTCGTGACCGCTGGGCACGGCCTCTCCACCGGCGGCGACGATCTCCTCGGCGACCTCCTTGGCCGCGGCCGAGTCGGGGTTCGCGCCGTGCACGTCGCCGCCGAGGTCGTTGACCACGACCCGGGCGCCCTGGCGCGCGAGCTCCAGCGCGTGCCCGCGGCCGATCCCGCGCCCCGCGCCGGTGACCACCGCCACCCGGCCTTCGCACATCCTCGCCACAGCCGTTCTCCTCACTTGTCGAGTCGAAGGAGGGCGACCCCTCCAGCGGGGGCGGTCGCGGGCCGCGCCCGGGGCCGCCCGCCCTCTGCTAGACTACCAACCGTCTGGTCGATATCCAATTGCCGGCAAGGGTTTATCCGAAGGCTCGGCAGAACGGCCTGGCCGGTTTACCCGGATTCGCCGGACGACTTCGCCACAACCTCGTCGGAACCGCCGAGGCCGCGGATGAAAAAGGTCGCGTACCAGTCGGCGAGTTCGGCGTAGGAGAGCCGCCCCGAAGGCTTGAACCACGTCTGCGTCGTGTTCATCAGCTCGAACAGCGTGCTGGTCACGACGCTGGGGTCGATGCCCGAGTCGAAGTCGCCGTCGCGCATTCCCTGCTCGATTATCTCCTTCGCGAACGCGCTGAATTTGTCGCGTTCGGCGATGACCTCCTTGAGGCGCTTGCCGCGCAGCCTCCCGAACTCGCTCTCCGCGACGCCGCGCCAGAGGCGCTGCTTGCGGTTCAGCGCCATCCACCGCCGGATGAAGGCCCGCAGCCGCACGGGCGCGGCGGCCTCCGCGATCGCGGGCTCCTCCACCAAAGAGGGCTGGTGGGCGTCCAGGGCGCGCTGCACCAATTCAAAGAGCAAGTCTTCCTTGTTCTTGAAATAGTAGTACATGCTGCCCTTGAGGATGCCGACCGTATTGGCGATGTCCTGCAGGCTTGTGGCCTCGTAGCCCTTCTGCGAGAAGATCTTCGCGGCGGCTTCGACAATCTCTTCCCAACGCTGTTCTCCGGCCACCCGTGATTTGGTGGCGGTGCGCTGTCGTCCTTGGGACACGCTCAAAATCATCATTCCCTTCATCGATTCGGCGTGCCCGGCGAGTCTACCAAGCGCGAGGTCGCGAAATCGCCCGTACTCGCATGTCAGGCGATGGCGCCGGACTCCTTCAGCCGGCCGATTTCCGCCCAGTCGTGGCCCAGCTCCAGCAGCACCTCTTCGGTGTGCGCGGCGGCCTCCGGCGCGGGCCGCAGCTCAGGCTGGCGGCCGTCGAACCGCACCGGCGCCCGGACGAGCGTGATGTCCTGCCCGGACGGATGCTTGACCTCGGTCGTGTAGCCGTTCGCGGTGACCTGCGGGTCGTCCAGGACCTCGGGGAGCGTCTGCATCGCCTCCCACGGCGCGCTCAGCGGGCCGAGGCGCTCGCGCCACTCCGCGAGCGTCCCGCTCTCGAAGGTCGCGGCCAGCTCCGCGACGCACTCGGCGCTGTTGGCGTTCCGCTGGGCGGCGCCCGCGAAGCGCGGGTCGCCGACCAGGTCCTCGCGGCCGAGGTGCCGGCACAGCGGCGCCCACCAGCGGTCGGACTCCAGCATCAGCAGCGCGATCCAGCGGCCGTCGCCGGTGCGGTAGACGTGCGAGATCGGGTTCGGGACCTTGACCTCGCGGCGGCTGAAGTCGCCGCCGATCGCCTTGGAGTACACGACGTCGCTGGAGTTCACCCAGAGCGCGGTGCCGAGCAGCGACACGTCCACCTCGGACGGCGTCCCGGTGGTGGCGCGGCGGTACAGCGCGGCGGCGACCCCGAAGGCGAGGTTCATCGCACCGGTCTTGTCGCCGAAGCCGGGGCGCTGCCGGGTCGGGCGCTCCGCGCCCTCCTCGGTGAGCGCGTGCGCGATGCCGCTGCGGGCCCAGAACGCGCTCATGTCGTAGCCGGGCTTGCCGCTCTCGGGGCCTTCCGGGCCGACCGCGTCGGCGCGGACGTAGATGATGTCGGGGTTCACGGCGCGGAGGTCGTCGACGTCGATGCCGAGCTTGGCGCGGTTGCCGGGCAGGAAGCTCGTCATGAACACGTCGCAGCGGGCCGCCATCTCCAGCAGCAGCTCGCGGCCCTCCGGCTTGGAGATGTCGAGGCCGACGCTGCGCTTGCCCCGGTTGGTCTGCTCCATCGTGATGCTGATCCCGGCCATGCTGGGCGCGTAGCCGCCGGTGGACAGGCCGCGCTGCGGGTCACCGCGCAGCGGATGCTCGACCTTGACGACGTCGGCGCCGAAGTCGGCCAGCACGGCGGCGGCCGCCGGGACGAACGTCCAGGTGGCCACCTCCAGCACGCGGATCCCGTCGAATATGCCGTCCATCTCGTGCAGCTCTCCGTTCCTCACGTGCTCACGCGGGCGCGGGGCCCGCCAGGGCCTCCCGCAGCGCGTACTTCTTGATCTTTCCGGACGCCGTTCTCGGCAGGTCGTCGACGTAGCGCCAGATACGCGGGATCTTCTGCGGGGCGAGACCTCCCGCGCGCAGGAACGCGGCGAGGCCGTCCGGCTGGACGGCGGCGCCCGGCCGCAGCAGCACGAACGCGGCGGGCTGCTCGCCGAGCCGCTCGTGCGGCGCCGGGACGACCGCCGCGTCCAGCACCTCGGCGTGCCGGACGATCGCGTCCTCGATCTCCCGGACGGAGATCTTCTCCCCGCCCCGGTTGATGATCTCCTTGGACCGCCCGGTGACCTGGCAGGAGTACCGGACTTCGCCGTCGCCCGTGTCGTGCGCGGTGAGGAGGCCAAGGTCGCCGGTGCGGAACCAGCCCTCGCCGGTGAAGCCCTCGCGGGTGTGCGCCGGGTCGATGTAGCCGAGCGCGAGCTGCGGGCCCCGGACCAGGAACTCCCCCGCCTCGCCCGCGGGCAGTTCGGCGCCGTCCGGGCCGAGCACCCGGATCTCGCAGCCCGGCATGATCCAGCCGTCGGTGGCCAGGCGGATGTGCGGCGGGTCGAGGCGCGGGCTGCTGCCGGTGACACCCGGGCACTCCGTCATCCCGAACGCCCTGGCCGGGGCGAGGCCCTTCGCCTCGGTCGCCTCGGCGAGCGAGGTCGGGATGGACGAGCCGCCGCACGGGTAGCCGCCGGGCAGCGGCAGCCGGTCGATGCCGCGCCGGTCGAGGGCGTCCACCAGCTCCTTCATGAACACGGCGGCTCCCGCGGACGTCGTGACCTTGTATTCGAGGATGTCGTCGATGGCCTGGTCGGCGTCCCACCGGTCGCGCAGGACGACCGACGCGCCCGTGTAGAGCGGGACGGCGATGGCCGACAGGAGGCCGGTGGCGTGCGCGACCGGTGCGGGCATGTAGGCGCGGTCCGTCCAGGTGGTGCCGGACGCGCGGGTCGAGCGGACCGGTGACGCGATCAGGCCGCGGGTGCTGTGCACGACGGCCTTGGCGCCCGACGTCGTGCCGGAGGTGAAGCCGATGAGCGCGGGTGCGTCCGGGTCGATGTCGGTGGCGATGTCCGGCTTGCCGGTCACCGTCGTCTCGAAGGGCGTCCAGCCGGTGGCGGTGCCGCGCAGCACGACCCGGACGGACGGCTCCCAGCCCGCCATCCGGCACGCCTCGTCGATCAGGTCCGGATGCCGGCAGCCACGGAAGTCCGCCGCCGTCACCACGCAGGCCGGGCGGACCGCGGCGACGATCGCGGCCACCTCGTGCTCGCGGTAGATCGGCACGATAGGGGCGCTGATCGCGCCCGCCGCCCAGATCCCGTACGCGACGGCCAGCGACTCCCACCAGTTCGGCGCCTGCCAGGCCACGACGTCGCCGGGGCCGACGCCGCGCGAGCCCAGGAACCCGGCGAAGCGCCCGGCGATGCCGGCCAGCTCCCGCCAGGTCAGCCGGACGTCGCCGTCGTACACGGCGGTCAGCCCGCCGAACTCCACCCGGTTGCGCGCCATCAGGGAGCCGATCGAGACGGGCACCTGGTGCCCGTGCCGCTCGTACCGGGCGTTCAGTCCTGGCGGTCTCGGCGCGGGCGCGAACTCGAACGATCCCATCGGGCTCCCCTCCACGTTCCTGGCCTGATCGGAGTCTCGGGGTCGGTTCAGTGGTGTCGGGGTCGGGGTGAGGTATCGGCAGGGTCTGGGGGACGGTTCAGAGGACGCTCGCCTTGCCGCGGCCATCGGCCGCCATGCCCGGCGCGGTCGCGAAGCTGCGGATGATGGCGTCCTGCGCGAACGACGCGACCAGCCGCCCGTCGCGGGCGAAGGCGTGGCCGCGCCCGTAGGAGCGGCCCCGTCCCGCGTAGGGGCTCTCGTGCGCCAGCAGGATCCAGTCGCTCACGTCGGCCTCCTCGTGGAACGTGACACTATGCCCCAGGATGCCGGTTGAGAACTTGTCGTGCGCGTCGGCGATGGTGAGCTCGGGGTGCGGGCGCATCGCGGCGCCGATCAGGAATCCGGCGCTGGCGTGGGCGAGCATTCCCTGCGCGATCGCCGGTTCGGCGGAGGTGTCGCCGGGCATCCGCGTCCAGACCGAGAGCTCGGTCGGATCGGCGGACGGGTCGGCGGCGGCCGTGGAGCCGTTGAGGTCGGCGCCGCCGGCGACGCGCAGCTCGCGGCCGACATACGGGTCGGTCACCGATTCGAGCGCCTCGGGCGGCTCGACGGCGGGCATCGGCGCGGCGTGCCGGATGAGGTCGTCGTCGTCCGCGGTGAGCAGCGCCATCGCCCTGGCGCAGAGCCGCCCGCCCTGCGTGACCGTCACCGTGGCGCTGGCCATGGTGCGGCCGGCGTGCAGGAACTCGACCTCGAAGTCGATCGGGCTCGTCTTGGACGCCGTCCGCGCGAACAGCGCGTGCACGGTCTTGATGCGCTTGCCCGCGGCGGGCTCGCCGCGCGCGGCGGCGACGGCGCACTGCCCGATGAGCTGGCCGCCGAACACGACGTCGCGTTCCGGGCTGTCCACGCTGTCGCCGCGGAACCGGTTCGGCTCCAGCCGCTCCAGGTCGAGTGCGCTCGCGAGGTCGGCCACGATGCCCATTCCGGTACCTCCACCGCTTCCCGGGACGCTGCCCGCAACGTAGCCCGCATCCTAAGCGCGGCTGATCGGATTGTCTACCAGTCGGCCGGTAGATGATCCCGGCTCGTTGACTACCAGCCGACCGGTTGACAAACTGGTCCTTGACCCACGTGAGAGGACTGACATGACGACCATGCAGACTCCCGATCTCAACTGGCTGATCTCCGTCGACGACCATGTCATCGAGCCCGGCCATGTCTGGACCGACCGCGTCCCCGCCAAGTACAGGGACGTCGCGCCGCGGCTCGTCCAGGACGCCGAGCACGGCGAGGTCTGGGTGTACGAGGACCGCAAGGTCCCCTCGTCCGGGCTCGCCGCCTCCGCCGGACGCAAGAAGGAGGAGTTCACCCCGAACGCGATCCCCTACTCGGAGATGCGGGCGGGCTGCTACGACTCCGTCGCGCGGCTGGAGGACATGGACCGCGCGGGCATCCTCGCGTCCCTCTGCTTCCCGTCCGTGCCGCGCTTCTGCGGCCAGCTGTTCTGGGAGGCCGAGGACAAGGAGCTCGCGATGCTCTGCGTCCAGGCCTACAACGACTTCATGATCGACGAGTGGTGCGGGTCGGCGCCCGGCCGCTACATCCCGCTCGTGATCGTCCCGCTGTGGGATCCCAAGGCCGCCGCCAAGGAGATCGAGCGCACCGCCGCCAAGGGCGCGCGGGGCGTCGCCTTCTCCGAGAACCCGGCCCCGCTCGGTCTCCCGACCATCCACGACCCGAAGCGCTACTGGGACCCGCTGTTCGCGGCGGCCCAGGAGACCGAGCTGATCGTGTGCATGCACGTCGGCTCCTCGTCCACCATGCCGAAGATCAGCCCCAACTCGCCGTTCATGGCGAACATGACCTGGGGCGCCAACCGGACGTCGGGCGCGCTGCTCGAATGGCTGTTCAGCGGCATCTTCCAGCGGTTCACCAACCTGAAGATCGCGCTGTCGGAGGGCAACATCGGCTGGATCCCCTACTTCCTGGAGCGCGCCGAGCAGGTCCTCGACCACCAGCGCGCCTGGATCCAGCGCGGCGAGGCGTTCGGCGGGTCGCTGGAGGGCAAGCACGCGGTCGGGTCGCTGGACCTGGACAACTTCGACCTGCGGCAGACCTACCACGACCACGTGTTCGGCTGCTTCATCGACGACGTCCACGGCATCCGGAACCTGGACGTCATCGGCGAGGACAACGTCATGATCGAGACCGACTACCCGCACTCGGACTCGACCTGGCCGGACTGCATCAAGCTGGCCCAGGAGCGGCTCGCCGACATCGACCCGCAGGTCGCCTACAAGGTGCTGCGCGGCAACGCCGAGCGCGTGTTCCGCTTCACCCCCGCCGACCCGCCGGCGACGGCCTAGGGCCACGTCCATCGAACTGCGGCGCGCCGCCCTCACCGGCGGCCTCGGCCTGATGGGGGCGGCGCGCCGCGCGTTTCCGCGGAAGGGATAGGGATGGACGAGGTGGCGGCCGGGCTTCTGCTCGTCCGGGTGGTCGTGGGGCTGACGCTCGCGGCCCATGGCTACAACAAGTTCTTCGGCGGCGGCCGCATCCCGGGCACCGCGCGCTGGTTCGAGAGCATCGGCATGCGGCCGGGCCGGCTGCACGCCCTGTTCGCCGCGTCGACGGAGATCGGCGCCGGCGTGCTGTTCGCCGCCGGGCTGCTGACCCCGCTGGCGGCGGCCGGGTTCGTCGGGCTCATGCTCGTCGCCGCGTGGACGGTGCACCGGGAGAACGGCTTCTTCAGCGCCGGGAACGGATGGGAGTACAACCTGATCCTCGCCGTCGTCGCCGCCGGGGTCGCCACGACCGGGCCGGGCGCCTGGTCGCTGGACGACGCGATCGGCCTGGATCCCGGCGGCTGGGGCCTGCCGATCGCGGCGGGCGGCGGGCTCGCCGCGGGCGCGGGGCTGCTGGCGGTCTGCTACCGCCCGGCGCCGCGCCGCCGGGAGGCCCAGGAGACCGCCGCCGCTCAGGCGGAGACCGCCTGAGCGGCGCGGGGGTCCGGATCACCGGAGGCTCAACGTGGGTGCGGGCCGTCGCCGTCGGCGGCGGCCCGCTGAGCGTCCGCGAACCGGAGGCCCGATCCAGCGGTGTCCGGTTCGGTGTCCCGGACCGGCGGCACCCCGAGCAGCGAGCCGTAGATCTCGATGGCCTTGGCGATCAGCGCGTCCGCGTCCTCTAGCGTCTCGCAGTCGGCGACCTCCCGGGCGATCCCGCCGATGGAGCCGGTGACGATCGAGGACAGCGCCCGGTCGGCGAGCGGGTCGCTGACCTGGAGGAGCTTGGTGTTCTGCCGGGCCCACTCCTGGCTGAAGCGGCGGGCCACCCCGGCGAACCCGGCCGGGGCGTCGCCGTCGGAGACCATCCGGACCAGGCCGCTGTGGTGCCAGGCGCTGGTCAGGTAGGCGCGGGTGCCCGCGAGGAACAGCCGGCGCCCGTCGGTGACGCCTGCCGCACGCAGTAACGTCACCGCCTCGCGGGTCCGTCCGGACTGCGCGTCCATGTAGCGCGACCAAAGCGCGTGGTACACGCCGTTCTTGCTGCCGAAGTGGTAGTAGAGCGCGCCGACACTGGTGCCGGCGCGCTCGGTGATGTCGGTGACGCTCGTGCCGTAGAAGCCCCGTTCGGTGAACAGCTCTTCGGCCGCGTTCAGCAGGGCGTGGGCCTGGCCGTTCTCCCCGCCCTCGGACTTGCGCATGGACCCCATTCTCCCGCCGCCGCGGCTCAACGGGTCGGTTTACGCGGCATCGAGAGGATGTGCCATGCGAGCAGATTTCGCTGGATCTGGGACGAGCCGCCGTACACGCTGATGGGCCGCGACCGGAAGTACCCGGCGAGCACCTCGGGGGCCGCGCCCGTCACCGCGTCCGCGCCGGCGAGATCCAGCGCGAGGTGGTACAGCGACTGCTCGGCCCGCGACCACAGCAGCTTGCCGACCGACCCCTCCGGGCCGGGCTCCCGGCCGGACACGCGCAGCGAGAGCTGCTGCGCCACGTTCAGCCGCAGCGCCTCGCCGAGCACGTACGCGCGGGCCAGCTCCCGCCGGACCTCGGGACGTGCGGTGAGGCCCTTCGCGGCGGCCGTCTCCTCGATGGCGCGCAGCGTCTTGCGGTAGTTGGAGATCATGCCGACGTCGGCGGGGCCGCGCTCGTAGGTGACGGTCGTCATCGCGATATGCCAGCCCTGGCCGGGCGCGCCGAGCATCTGGTCCGCGGGGATCTCGACGTCGTCCCAGAAGACCTCGCTGGTCTCCGGCTCGCCGTCCGCGAGGACGATCGGCCGGGTGGTGATGCCGGGGGTCTTCATGTCGACGAGGAACGCGGAGATGCCCTTGTGCTTGGGGGCGTCCGGGTCGGTGCGGGCGAGCAGCAGGCACCAGTCGGAGTACTGGCCGCCGCTCGTCCACATCTTCTGGCCGTTCACGACGTAGCCGCCCGAGGCCTTCTGCTCGGCGCGGGTCTGGAGCGCGGCGAGGTCGGAGCCCGCGCCCGGCTCGGAGAAGCCCTGGCACCACTGGATCTCGCCGCTCAGCAGCGTCGGCAGGAAGCGGCGCTTCTGCTCCTCGCTCCCGTAGGTGTAGATGGCGCGGCCGAGGTAGTTGACCTGGCCCGGCACGGGCGGGCTGTCGGACGCGCCGACCTCCTCGTTGAGGATCGCGTCGTAGACGGGGCTGAGGTCCTGGCCGCCGTACTCGCGCGGCCAGGCCATGCCCATGTAGCCGGCGTCGTAGAGGCTGCGGTGCCAGCGGCGCCGGATCGCGGCCTTGGTGTCGTGGTCGGCGGCGGTGTCGTAGTCCGCCGGGGCGTTGCCGGCCAGCCAGTCGCGCAGCCGGGCGCGGAAACCGGCCTCCTCGGGGGTGTCCCGGAAGTCCATGATCAGCTCTCTTCCAGCCGAGGGCCGTCGAGCGAAGCTCGTCCATTGAATGGTGGTGGGTGGGGGCTGGAGGACGGTTCGCCCAGGCGTAGGTCGGCGACGCGGAGCAGGCTGTGCGCGGCGTCGCCGAGCACCTCGCGGTCGAGCAGGACGCGGCGGGCGTACAGGTGCGCCACGTGCTCCCACGTGTGCCCGATGCCGCCGTACACCTGCATCACCGTCTCGGCCACGTCGAGGGAGGCGGTGGCGGTGTAGGCCTTCGCGGTGTGCGCGGCGAGCAGCGCCTCGTCCGGTGCGGCCTCGTCGGCGGCCCAGGCGGCGTAGCTCACGCAGGCGGACGCGGCCTCGCAGTGGACGAGCGCGTCCGCGCACATGTGCTGGATCGCCTGGAACGAGCCGATCAGGGTGCCGTAGGCGACGCGTTCCTTGGAGTAGGCGACGACGCCGTCCAGGGCGGCGCGCATCGCGCCGACCGCGTCGGCGGAGATCACCGTGAGCGCGAGCGCCCGCCAGCGGTCGAGGTCGGCCGCCTCCAGCGGGCGGCCGATCTCCTCGGCGCCCGCGGGGGCGGTGGTGAACCGGGCGATCTCCCGGGTGAGGTCGGCGGCGGGCCCGCGGCCGGCGGTGTCGCCGAGCGGGACGCGGACGAGCCGCGGCGCCGGGCCGCCGTCCGACAGCGCGAGCGCGTGCGCGGCGCCCCAGCAGTCGAACGCGATCGCCTGCCCGAGGCCGGCGACGGTCGCGATGCCGGACAGGTCGGCGGTGAGCAGGACGGCGTGGCGCTCGGCGCCGTCGGCGGCCCGCTGGAGCAGGCCGGGCGGCGCGCCGGCCAGCGCGAGCAGCTCGGTGGCGAGGACGGCCGACCCGAGGTAGGGCAGCGGTGCGAGCGCACCGCCGAGCGCCTCCGCGACGATCATCGCGTCGACGCCCGAGCCGGTCGGCGCGCCGGAGCCGTCCCGGACGCGCAGCCCGAGCATCCCGGCGTCGGCGAGCGCGCCCCAGCCCTTTCCGCGGTCGATCTCCCCGATGTCCCGCGGATTTCCCGCGCTCACCGAGCCGGCCAGCGAACTCATCATTTCCCGCAGCATCTGCTGTTCATCGTTCAGCAGCGCAAGAACCATTGTTGGCTCCCTGTGAGCACGAAAAAGCGCGGCAATACGCCGGACGTCAAGGCGTGTCCCCCAGACCATCGAGGACTACCAGACGACCGGTAGGCAACTGAACCTGGTTCAGAGATACCCCGCGGGCCTCCGCGCTGTCAACCCTCTGGCCCTGAACTGCATACTTAGCGGCGATCTCATCCATGTGAACTCGTGCCCGCCAGACCGTTGACGCCCGGCAGACCGGATGTTAGACAATACTGAATCACGTTCACCCCCACAGAATCCCTTTTGAGCGGAGGACGTCATGCTCGCTCTATCACGGGGCATGAAAATTCTCACCGCAATGGCGATGGGAACAATTCTGGCCACCGTTACGGCATGTGGAAGCGGCTCCGCGGATTCTGCGGGCACGGGCCCCTTCGTCTTCTACGTGTCGATCGACACCTCGGGCCCGACCGCGATCCTCGGCGGCGGCCTGCTCGGCGGCGCCCGCGCCGCGATCGAGGACGTCAACGCCAAGGGCGGCATCAACGGCCGCAAGATCAAGCTCGAGATCACCAACGACCAGAACAACCCGACCAAGGCGGTCAGCGAGCTGCAGCGCCGGCTCGCCAAGGGCAAGCCCGACCTCGTCTACCCGGGCGGGTCCAGCGCGGTGTCGATGTCGATGCTGCCGATCCTCACCCGCGACAAGGTCCTGTCGGTCGGCGCCACCAGCAGCATCCAGCTCAACGACCCGAAGAAGTTCCCCTACCACTTCGGCGTCACCCCGCCGAGCGCGGCCTACGTGCCCACCTTCGTCCAGCTGGCGAAGCAGAAGGGCTACAAGAAGGTCGCGATGATCTACTCCGACGACGCGACCGGGCAGAGCTCGTTCAAGCAGTACGAGGCCCCGCTCAAGCAGGCCGGCATCGAGCTCGCCAGCGCCAGCTACGACGCCACCGCGCTCGACATGACGCCGCAGCTCCAGCAGCTGAAGGCGCAGAACCCGCAGGCGCTGATCGTCAACGGCTACGGCACGGCGGTGCTGTACGTCCTGCGCAGCCGGGCCCAGCTCGGCTGGACGCTGCCCTCCTACGGCGACCAGCTGGCGAGCCCGTCCCCCATCGCCGGCAAGGTCACCGCGGCGCAGATCCAGAACTACCAGGTCATCATGCAGACGTCCTCGCTGGCGGGGCACGAGCAGCATCCCGGCCTGGGCAAGGTGATCCAGGCGTTCAAGGCGTCCGACTCGGCCAAGTTCCTGACGCAGACGGGCCTCGCGGTGTTCACCACCACCTACGACCTGATCGAGTTCGTCGCCCACGTCGCCGCCCAGGAGAAGACGACCGACGGGGAGAAGCTCGCGAAGGCGTTCGAGAAGTTCAGGACGCCCGCGACCCCGCCCTGGGTCGGCAAGGGCGCCAAGGGCGAGGTGACCCAGTACGAGTACACCCCGACGAACCACTTCCCGAAGACCAGCGCGACATCGTTCAAGTACGTCCAGCCAGGGACCTACGACGCCGACGGGCTCTACGTGCCCGGCAAGGGCTACTGAGGGCGGGGTCTCGATGACGACCATCTGGTCCGGGCTGGCCACCGGCGCCCTCTACAGCCTGGTGGCCATCGGCTACAACGTCGTGCTGCTGGCGTCCGGCGTGGTGAACTTCGCCAACGCGTACCTCATCATGATCGGAACGTTCCTCGCCTACGTCGGCCTGGTCGACTGGGGCCTGCCGGTCGCGGTGACCGTGCTGCTGGCGGGCCTCGCCGTCGCGGTGATCGCGGTGGTGGAGGAGCGGATCGCGATCCGGCCGCTGCTGCGCCGGCACGGCACGCACGCCGCGCTGATCACCACGGTCGGCGTCGGCACGCTGCTCGGCGGGATCGCGTCCAAGATCTGGGGCACCGAGCCGCTGAAGGTGCCCTCCCCGTTCTCCAGCGACCCGCTGACATTGTTCGGCGGCACCATCCAGCGCAACGACCTGGTGCTGATCCTGCTCGTGCTGGCGCTCGGCGTCGGCCTGCACCTGTGGTCGCGCAAGACGCTGCTCGGGCTGGCCTCGCTCGCCACCGCGGAGAACCGGCAGGCGGCGCAGGCGCGCGGGCTGAACGTGCGGGCGCTCGGCATCGGCGCGTTCGCGCTGGCCGGGCTGATCGCCGGGCTGTTCGCGGTGTTCGTCGCGGGACGGACCTACGCGCACTTCCACCTCGGCGAGACCCTCGCCCTGTTCGGCTTCGTGGCCATCGCGATCGGCGGGTCCGGCAGCCAGCTCGGCGGGCTGATCGGCGGGTTCACGATCGGGCTGCTCTACGCGGTCACCGCAAGGTACGTCGGCGACTCCTACCCGCAGATCGTGGTGTTCGGGGTCTTCCTGCTCATCCTGCTGACCCGGCCGCGAGGCCTGTTCGGCGGCGCAGCGGAACGGCAGGTGTGACGACATGACCACCCTCTCCGCATCGACGAAGGGCCCGGCCCTCCCGGGCCTGCTGCGCAGCGGCATGCCGGTGGCCGGCGTGATCGCGGCGGCGCTCGTGCTGTTCGCGCCGATGCTCGGCCTCAACGACTACTGGGCCCGCACGGTACTGCTGATCGCGATCCTGTCGCTCCAGGTCAGCGGGCTCAACATCGTCCTCGGCTACGCGGGCGAGCTCGCCGTCGGGCAGGTGTTCCTGTACGCGGTCGGCGCCTACCTGACCGGCTACCTGGGCGTGACGCACGGCATCACCGACGCGGGCCTGATCATGGTGTGCGCGATCGGCTGCGCGATCGTGGTCGGGCTGATCACCGGCATCCCCGGGCTCCGGCTGGGCGGCTGGTCGCTGGCGATGCTGACCTTCTTCCTCGTCCTCATCATCCCGAACCTGGTGAAGGTGCTGGAGTCCTACACCGGCGGCACCAACGGGCTGGCGCCGCCGATCCCGACCCTGTTCGGGACCGAACTCGGCCGCGACGCCCTCTACATGCTGATCATCGCGGTGACGGCGGTGTGGTTCCTCGTCGCCCGCAACATGATCCTGTCGCGGCACGGCAACGCGTTCCTGGTGCTCAAGCAGAGCCCGGTGCTGGCGAGCGCGCTCGGGATCTCGGTGTTCCGGCTGAAGCTGCTCGTCTACGTGACCGGCGCGATCCCGGCGTGCCTGGCGGGCGTGATGTTCGCCTGGCTGGACGGCTTCATCGCGCCCGAGACGTTCACGTTCACGATGGCGCTGAGCATCCTGGCGGCGTCGATCGTCGGCGGGTCCACCTCGATCTACGGGGCGCTGGCCGGGGCGGCGATCGTCCAGATGGGGCAGCAGTCGTTCAGCTCGTTCCAGGAGTGGCAGCTCATCATCTACGGCGTCTTCCTGCTGGTCGCCGGGATCCTGCTGGCCGACGGCCTCACCGGCCTCGCCCGCAAGTGGCTGCGCTGGGGCGCCCGGCGGCTCGGCCTCACCCTGGCCGCGCCGGCCGCGCCCGCCGCGGCGGACGGCCCGGCGGCCGCGTCCGCGGAGGTGGGCGCCCTGCCCGGCGTCCGGCTCCGGACCGAGGGGCTCTCGAAGTCGTTCGGCGGCAACCGCGCGCTCCGCGAGGTCAGCATCGACGCCGAACCTGGCCAGGTCACGGCGCTGATCGGGCCGAACGCGTCCGGGAAGACGACGCTGCTCAACCTCGTCTGCGGCTTCTACCGGCCGACCGCCGGGGCGATCAGGCTCGGCGACCGGGATCTCGGCGGGCTGCGGCCCTACGGGATCTCCCGCGCCGGGATCGCGCGGACGTTCCAGACGCCGCTGATCCCGAGCGGCATGACCACCAAGGACTTCGTGGCGACGGGCCGCTACATCTCGCACCGGGTGCGCGTGCCGTCGGCGGTGCTGCGGCTGCCCGGGTTCCGGCGCGGCTGGGCCGCCGACGACGCGGAGGCCGTCCGGCTGCTCGGGCTGCTCGGCATCGCCGACGTCGCCGGGCAGGAGGTCGACTCGCTGCCGCTCGGCACCCGCCGGCTCGTCGAGGTGGCGCGGGCGCTCGCCGCCCGACCCGCGGTGTTCCTGTTCGACGAGGTCGGCTCCGGCCTGGACGAGGGCGACCTCGCCGGGCTGGAACGCGCCATCGGCCTGATCCGCGACGCGGGCGGCACGGTCGTGCTCGTCGAGCACAACTTCCCGCTGGTGCTGAAGCTCGCCGACCGGATCCACGTCCTCAGCCAGGGCGGGCTGCTGGTGTCGGGCACCCCGGCGGAGATCCAGGCCGACCCGCGCGTGCTGGAGGAGTACACCGGCTCGAAGGCGGCCGGGCAGGCCGGACCGGCGGGCCAGGCCACGGGGGGTGAGGGCTGATGCTGGAGGTCAAGGGGCTCAGCGGCGGCTACGGCGACATCCGGGTGCTGTGGGACGTCGACCTGCGGGTCCGTCCCGGACGGGTGACCGCCGTGCTCGGCCGCAACGGCGCCGGGAAGACGTCGCTGCTGAACGCGGTCGCCGGGTTCCCGCCCGCCGTGACCGGCGGCACCGTCACCTTCGACGGCCGGGACATCACCGGCCTCGCGCCGCACCGCCGCGTCCGCGAAGGGCTCGGCTACGTCCAGGAGGGCAAGCAGGTCTTCCGCGGCCGGACGGTGGAGGACAACCTCCTGCTCGGCGGCTTCACCCTCGCCACCGGCGGCCTGAGCCGCTGGACCGGCGGGCGCAAGCGCAGCGCCGCGCGCCGCGCGGCGCTGGAGCAGCAGTACGAGCGCTTCCCGATGCTGGCCGAGCGGCGGCACGCGGTGGCCGGGAGCCTGTCCGGCGGGCAGCAGCAGATGCTCGCCATCGCGCAGGCGCTGATGCCGGGGCCGCGGCTGCTGATGCTGGACGAGCCGTCCGCCGGGCTCGCCCCGGTGATCGCCGCCGAGGTCTTCGAGATGATCACGGCGCTGCGCGCGGACGGGCTGTCGCTGCTGCTGGTCGAGCAGGTCGTGGAGTACGCGATGCGGGTCGCCGACGACGTCGCGGTCGTGGACAACGGGCGGATCGCCGCCGCGGGCGACGCGAAGTCCTTCGACGACACCGCCATGATCAACGAGATCTATCTGGGCGTGGGAGCCGGTGACGGCGGACAGGGGAGTTGACGCAGTGGGCAAGCAGGTGACGGCGACGGGGATCGAGCGGCTGTTCGCGCCCCGCTCGATCGCGATGGTGGGCGCGTCCAACCAGGTGGAGCGGATCGGCGGGCAGGTGTACGGGAACCTGGCGCTGTCGTTCAAGGGCGCGCTGTATCCGGTGCATCCGCGCGACGAGACGGTCCAGGGCGACCGGGCGTACCGGTCGGTCGCCGAGCTGCCCGAGCCGGTCGACCTCGCGGTGATCGCGGTGCCCGCGCAGCACGTGACCGGGGTGGTCGAGCAGTGCGGCGAGCGCGGCGTCGGCGGGGCGGTGGTGCTGACCGCCGGGTTCGCCGAGGCGGGCCCGGCGGGCGAGGCGCTCCAGCGCGAGCTGGCCGAGGTCGCCGCGCGCACCGGCGTGCGGGTGACCGGGCCGAACTGCATCGGCTACCTCAGCTCGGCGGGCGGGGTCGCGGCCAGCTTCGCGATGCCGCCGGGCACGCCGCTGCCGCCGCCCGGGCCGGTCGCGCTGGTGTCGCAGAGCGGCGGCTTCGGGTCCTACATCGCGGAGAAGGCGCAGCTCGCCGGGCTGCGGCTGGGCTGGTTCGTCAGCACCGGCAACGAGGTGGACGTCAACATCGCGCAGGTGCTGCGCTACCTGGTCGAGCGGGACGAGACGCGGGTGCTGCTGGCGTTCAGCGAGACGCTCCGCGACCCGGACGTGCTGGTGGAGACCGCGCAGCGCGCCGCCGAGCTGGACAAGCCGCTGGTCATGCTGAAGGCCGGGCGGTCGCGGGAGGCGGCGCGGGCGGCGCTGAGCCACACCGCGTCCGTGGTCGGCTCCGCCGAGGTGTTCGACGCGGTGTGCCGCCAGTACGGCGTGGTGGTCGCCGACACGATGGAGGAGATGCTCGACCTCGGGATGATCTTCCAGGACGGGCGGCGGCCGCGCGGCGACCGCATCGGGATCATGACGACGTCCGGCGGCGCCGGGGTGCTGCTCGCCGACGGCGCCGGGATGTCGGGGCTGACCGTGCCGGAGTTCCCGAAGGAGGAGCGGGACGCGATCGCCGCGAAGATGCCGCAGCCGTTCTACGGGTCGGCGGCCAACCCGGTCGACACGACCGCGCAGATCACCGCCGCGCCCGACCTGTTCCAGACGGTGCTCGGCGAGGTCGTCGGCGGGTCGGTCGTCGACATGGCGACCACGGTGACGTGGGCGCGGCCCGGCCCCGCCAACGACGCCATCATCGAGACGTACCGGTCGACGGACAAGCCGTTCGCGGTGCTGTGCACGGCCTGGCTGGAGGAGTTCCAGAAGGCCGGGGTGCCGACGTACACCGATCCGCGGCGGGCCGTCCACGCGCTGGCGACGCTGGCCAGGCACACGCTGCGGCGCCCGCCGCCCGCGGCGTCGTTCACGCCCGACGCCGACCGCGCCGGACGGGTGCGCGGCATGCTCGGCGAGGCGCGGACGCTGGGCGAGGGCGTGCTCCTGGAGTCGACGGCCAAGCGGGTGATGGCCGAGTACGGGATCCCGGTGACGCGGGAGACGTTCGTCCGCGGCGTCCGCGACTCGGGGCCGGACGAGGTCGCGGCGGCGGCGGAGGCGCTCGGCGGGCCGGTCGCGCTGAAGGTGATGTCGTACCAGCTTCCCCACAAGTCGGACGTGGGCGGGCTGCGGCTCGGGCTCTCCGGCGCCGACGCCGTCCGGGACGCCTACCGCGACATGATCGCGGAGGTGGGGCGGCGCGCCCCGGAGGCGATGATCTCCGGGGTGCTGGTGCAGGAGATGGCCCCGGCCCGGCTGGAGATCGGCTGCGGGATGCGCCGGGACCCGGTGTTCGGCCCGATGGTCGCGCTCGGCCCCGGCGGGATCATGATCGAGATGCTGGCGGAGACCGCGCTGCTCCGCCCGCCCTTCGACGCCGGCGCCGCCCGCGAGGCGATCGGCGGGCTGCTCGGCGGGCGCCTCGTCGGCGGCTCCCGCGGCCTCTCCCCCGCCGAGCTCGACCTGCTCGCCGCGACGATGACGGGCCTCGGCCAGCTGGCCCTGGAGGTGCCCGAGATCGGGGAGATCGACGTCAACCCCGTCCGGGTGGCGGACGGGTCGGCGGTCGCGGCGGACGCCCTCATCGTGCTCGCCGCCGACGACGGAGAGGAGGGCTGACCGGGATGGCCGACTTCGGCAAGATCGGCTTCGAGTGGCCGCCCTACACCATCGAGGTGGAGCGCGGGAAGATCGCCGAGTTCGCGGCGGCGATCAAGACGTCCGACCCGGTCTACACCGACCGCGAGGCAGCCCGCGTGGAAGGGTACGCGGACGTGCCCGTCCCGCCGACGTTCAGCGCCGTCGGGCAGCACTGGGCACCGAAGGCGTCGGTGGAGGACGACCTCGGCGTCGACCTCAAGCGGGTGCTCGCGGGCGGCACCGACTGGGAGTACCTCGGCGACATCGTCGCCGGCGACGTGCTGACCGTGCGCGGACGCGTCGTCGACATGGTCGAGAAGCAGGGCAGCCGCGGCCCGATGACGCTGATCATCCGGGAGAACACGTTCGTCAACCAGCGCGGCGAGACCGTGCTCCGGCTGCGCGGCACCATGATCGAACTGGGTGCCGGGGGCTCGTCGTGATCGCGCCGGGCACCCGCGCCGGCGAGGTCAGGGTCGGCCCGCTGACCAGGACCGACTTCGTCCGGTACGCGGGCGCGGGCGGCGACTTCAACCCCATCCACCACGACGACGGCTTCGCCGCGTCGGCCGGGTACCCGTCGGTGTTCGGCCACGGGCTGCTCACCGCCGGGATCCTGTCCGGCTTCGCCTGCGACTGGCTCGGCCGCCGGAACCTGCGCACCTACGGCGTCCGCTACGTCGCGCAGGTCTGGCCGGGCGACACGCTCATCCTGTCCGGCGAGATCACCGGCGTCACCGGGGAGACGGCGGAGGCCGAGCTGCGGGTGGAGCGCGAGTCCCCGGACGGCGAGCGCGCGGTCGTCCTGCGCGGCACCGCCAGCGCCGTCTACCCCGAGCCCGAGGAGGACACGAAATGAGCGAAGCGAACCGGGGGGTGTGGGGGGTCGGCCCCCCACAAGGTGCACCAGTGAGCGAACCGGTTGAGCCCGCCCCGCACCCCGCCTACCTGGAACGGCTCGACAAGGGCGTGCTGGCCTACCAGCGCTGCGACGACTGCGCGAAGGCCGTCTTCCATCCCCGGGTGACGTGTCCCGGCTGCGGGAGCGGGCGGCTGGCGTGGCGGGAGAGCGCCGGGCTCGGCACCGTCTACTCCACGAGCGCGCTGGCCCGCCGCGACGCGGAGCCGTACTCGGTGGCGCTGATCGATCTGGACGAGGGCTTCCGGATGATGAGCACGGTCGTCGGCGTCCCGGCCGGGGACGTCCGCATCGGCATGCGGGTGCGGGCGCGCATCGAGCCGCGCGACGGCGACCGCGCCCCGCGCCCGGTGTTCACCCCCGAGGAGGCCGGGCGGTGAGGGGCGCGGCGGCGATCGCGGGCGTGGCCGAGTCCGACCTCGGCGAGGTGGGGACCGGCCGGTACGCCATCGACCTGGCCGCGCAGGCGGCGGCACGCGCGCTCGACGACGCCGGGCTGACCAAGAACGACGTCGACGGCCTGTTCACCGCCATCGCCGGACGCGGCATGGCGCCGCTCGACGTGGGCGAGTACCTCGGGATCAGGCCCCGCTACAGCGACGGCACGATGGTCGGAGGCAGCGCTTTCGTGTCGTTCCTGCACCACGCGGCCCTGGCGGTCCAGGCGGGCGCCTGCGAGGTGGCGCTCCTCGTCTACGGCAGCACCCCGCGCGCCGACTCCGGCCGGGCCCGGCTCGGGATGGGCCCGCCCGAACTGCCGAACTACGAGGCCCCGTACAAGCCGCGTCAGCCGATCACCGGGTACGCGCTGGCGGCGGCGCGGCACATGCACCAGTACGGCACCACCCGCGAGCAGCTCGCGGAGGTCGCGGTGGCGGCCCGGCGCTGGGCGCAGCTCAACCCGGTGGCGTTCGAGCGCGGCCCGCTGACCGTGGACGACGTGCTGTCCAGCCGGGTGATCTCCAGCCCGCTGGCCAAGCTCGACTGCTGCCTGGTCACCGACGGCGGCGGCGCGGTCGTCGTCACCACCCCGGAGCGGGCGCGGGCGGCGCGCAAGCCCCCCGTCTACCTGCTCGGCGCGGGCGAGGCGCACTGGCACCGGTCGATCTCGCAGATGCCCGACCTCACCGTGACCGCCGCGACCGAGTCGTCGGCGCGGGCCTACGCGATGGCGGGCGTCGGCCCGTCCGACGTGGACGTCGTGCAGGTGTACGACGCCTTCACCATCAACACGATCCTGTTCATGGAGGATCTCGGCTTCTGCGCCAAGGGCGAGGGCGGCGCGTTCGTCGCCGGCGGGCGGATCGCGCCGGGCGGCGAGCTGGCCGTCAACACCAGCGGCGGGGGCCTGTCGTACTGCCATCCCGGCATGTTCGGCATCTTCACGATCATCGAGGCGGTGCGGCAGCTGCGCGGGGAGTGCGGCGACCGGCAGCGGGACGGCGCCGAGGTCGCGGTCGCGCACGGCAACGGCGGCCAGCTTTCCAGCCAAGTCACCGCCGTATTGGGTTCGGAGGCGACGTTGTGACAGTCGAATCGATCACACCCAGGCTCGGCGGCCCGCGGAACCGAAGGAGAGCGCATCCGATGACGGCCGTGCTGACCGAACGCTACGGCAGCGTGCTGCTGGTGACGCTGAACCGTCCCGACGTGCTGAACGCCGTCGACGCGACGGTGACCGAGGGCATGGCGGTGGCCTGGCGGGAGGCCGCCGACCCGGCGGTCCGCGCGGTCGTGGTGACCGGCGCCGGGCGGGGCTTCTGCGCGGGCGCCGACCTGAAGGCGGCGCGGCGCCCCGACTCCGGCCCGGCGGGCGGCGGCCTGCGCGCCACGTTCAACGCGAACATGCTGGCGCTCGCCGCGCTGGACAAGCCGGTGATCGCGGCGGTGAACGGTCCCGCGGCCGGGTTCGGGCTGTCGCTGGCCTGCGCGGCCGACCTGCGGATCGCCTCGCACGCGGCGCGGTTCGTCCCGGCGTTCGCCGACATCGGCCTCGTCCCGGACGGCGGCGGCTCCTACTACCTGACGCGGCTGCTCGGCTACTCCCGCGCCTTCGAGCTGCTCACCACGGGACGCCGCCTGACCGCGGCGGAGGCGCTGGAGTGGGGCCTGGTCAGCGAGGTCGTCGAGCCGGTGGCGCTGGTCCCGCGGACGCTGGACCTCGCCGCGCGCCTCGCCGACCGGCCCGGCCTGGCGGTGCCGCTCACCAAGCGGCTGCTGTCGGGGGCCGCGCGGGCGCACCTGGCCGAGCAGCTGGAGGAGGAGGCGCGGGCGCAGGAGGCGGCGATCACCGCCCCGGGCCGCGCCGCGGCGCGCGCCGCCAAAGTCGACGAGATGAAACGCTGAGAGGGAGGGCACGTGCCCGATTACGGCAGGTTCACCAAGGTCCTGGTGACGCAGGACGACCGGCTGCTGACGGTCTCGCTCAACAACCCGGACCGGCTGAACGCCATGGGCGGCGGGCTGGAGCGGGAGCTGTCGGAGGTGCTGCGGCTCGTCGCCGAGGACACCTCCGTCGGCGCGGTGCTGCTGCGCGGCGAGGGCCGCGCGTTCTGCGCGGGCGGCGACGTCAAGAGCTTCAACGAGTGGACGAGCGCGGAGGACCAGCCGCCGCCGTCGACCCGCGTCCTGAACACGTTGAAGGCCACCGAGATCCTGGACACCCTGCTGGCGGTGCCGCAGCCGATCGTCGCGGCCGTGCACGGCTACGCGATGGGCCTCGGCGCGACGATCGCGCTGTTCTGCGACGTCGTCGTCGCGGCCGAGGACGCCAAGATCGCCGACAGCCATGTCGCGGTCGGCCTCGTCGCCGGGGACGGCGGCGCGGTGATCTGGCCGCTGCTGATGCCGCTCGGCGCCGCCCGCTACCACCTGATGACGGGCGAGCCGCTCAGCGGCGCCGACGCCGCCCGCTACGGGATGGTGCTGCGCGCCGTGCCCGCCGCGGAGCTGCCCGGGGAGTCCGAGCGCATCGCGCGCAAGCTCGCCGACGGGGCGCCGCTGGCCGTCCAGGGCACCAAGGCGACGCTGAACAAGATCGTCCGGGATCGGATGGCGCTCAACCTGGAGAGCGGCCTGCTGCTGGAGGGCGCCACCTTCGTCAGCGAGGACCACAAGGAGGCCGCCGCCGCCTTCGTCGAGAAGCGCAAACCCAAGTTCCAGGGCCGCTGACGCTCGCCGGACCCGGCCGATCGTCTACCAGACGGCTGGTTCATACTGAGGCTCGGGGGGAGCGACGGGCGTCGATCAAGGGGGTCCATCCATGAGCGAGGACGTGCCGGGTCCGCTGGACCGGGTTCAGTGGGAGGCGTGGAGCCGGAAGCTGCTGCCGCCCGTGCAGGATCTCGGCGGCGGGCTGTGGTCGATCCCCGTCCCGCTGCCGCTGGAGGCGCTGCGCTACGTGCTGGTGTACGCGCTGGAGCTGGACGACGGCGTCGCGCTCATCGACGCGGGCTGGAACACCGAGGAGGCGTGGCGGGCCCTCACCGAAGGGCTCGCCGCCGCCGGGTTCGGGATCGGCGACGTCCGCGCCGTCCTGGTCACGCACATCCATCCCGACCACTACGGCCTGGCGCACCGCATCCGGGAGGAGTCGGGCGCGTGGGTCGGGCTGCATCCGGCCGACGCGGCGCTGCTCGCGGTGCGCTACGACGACGTCGACAGCCTGATCGAGGACAACCGGGTGCTGCTGGAGCGCATCGGCACGCCGCAGGAGCAGGCCCGCGAGCTGGCGAGCGCGTCGATGGCGATGCGCCGGTTCGTGTCGGTCGCCAAGCCCGACCGGCTCATCGAGGACGGCCAGCGGCTCGGCCTCCCCGGCTGGAACCTGCGCGCGATCTGGACCCCGGGCCACTCCCCCGGCCACCTGTGCTTCGCCGACGAGGACCGCCGGGTGCTGTTCTCCGGCGACCACGTCCTGCCCCGGATCACGCCGAACATCTCGATGCATCCGCAGCAGCGCGCCAACCCGCTCCAGGACTTCTTCGACGCGCTGCGCAAGGTGGCCGCGCTGGACGTCCACGACGTGCTCCCGGCCCACGAGTACCGGTTCGCCGGGCTGTCCGGCCGGGTCGCGCACCTGCTGGCGCACCACGAGGAGCGGCTGGACGAGATCGAGAAGGCGCTGGGCGAGCGTCCGGGCGCGGGGTGCTGGGAGATCAGCAGCCGGCTCACCTGGTCGCGGCCCTGGTCGTCGTTCGACACCCATTCCAAGCGCGCCGCCACGGGCGAGACGCTCGCGCACATGGTGCTGCTCGAACAGCGCGGGCGGCTGGTGCGCTCGGGCGGGCGGCCCGAGCGCTGGTGGCCTCCGGCCCTGCTGGAGACGGCCGAAGGGGCCTGACTTACCTACCAGTCGTCTGATAGATTACGGGTACCGAAGAGGAGGTCCTTCATGCCATCTCGCCAACTCGGCTTCCCGGTGTTCGACGCCGACAACCATCTGTACGAGAAACGCGAAGCGCTGACGAGGTACCTGCCCGACGAGTACAAGGGGGCCATCGACTACGTCGATGTGCACGGCCGCACCAAGATCGTCGTTCGCGGGCACATCAGCGACTACATCCCGAACCCGACGTTCGACCGCGTCGGCAAGCCCGGCGCCCAGGAGGAGTACTTCAAGCACGGCAACCCGGAGGGCAAGACCCTCCGCCAGATCATCGGCCGGGGCATCGACTGCCCGCCCGCCTTCCGCGAGGCCGGGCCGCGCCTGGAGCTGATGGACGAGCTCGGCCTCGGCTACTCGCTGATGATGCCGACCCTCGCCAGCCTCGTCGAGGAGCGGATGCGCGACGACCCCGACCTGTGCGCCGCGGTCATCCACGCCCTCAACCGGTGGATGTCGGAGGACTGGCCGTTCGCCCACGAGGGCCGGATCTTCTCCACCCCGATCATCACCCCGGGCCTGGTCGACAAGGCGATCGCCGAGCTCGAATGGGTCCTCGACAAGGGCGCGAAGGTCATCCTGATGCGTCCCGCGCCCGCGTGGGGGTACCAGGGGCCGCGCTCGTTCGCGCTGCCGGAGTACGACCCGTACTGGAAGCTGGTCGAGGAGTCCGGCGTCCTCGTCGTGCTCCACGCGTCCGACAGCGGCTACAACCGCTACTGGAACGAGTGGGAGGGCAAGCAGCTCGAGATGCAGGCGTTCGCGCAGCCCATGCCGTTCACGGCGGCGATGCGCAACGCCCACCGCGAGATCCAGGACGCGGTCACCTCGTTGATCTTCCACGGCGCGCTGTGGCGGCACCCCGGGGTGCGGATCGCGCTGATCGAGAACGGCGCCGGCTGGGTGCCGCACCTGCTGTCGCACCTCGACGAGACCTACGGCACGATGCCGCAGGTGTTCCCGGAGCCGCCGTCGGAGACGTTCAAGCGGAACTTCTGGATGCACCCGTTCCACGAGGAGGACCCGCGCGACCTGATCAAGCTGCTCGGCGCCGACCACATCATCTTCGGCTCCGACTACCCGCACGTCGAGGGGCTCGCCGACCCGCTGTCCTACGTCGACGAGCTGGCCGGCATCCCGGACGAGGACATCCGCAAGATCATGGGCGGCAACATGATGGGCCTGCTGGGCGTCGCCGCCTGACCCGCGCGCAGCGGGCCTCTGTCCGTCCCCCTTCGCGACAGGGGTCCGCTGCGATCATCGTCCCGTCCCGCATCCGCCGGGAAGCGCACGCCCCGGCGCTCATCATCTAGGGTTCGACACGTGAGCGACGACACGCCCGCCGAGGAGCGGCAGTCCCGGCCGCGGGGCCGCCGCACGGCCGCGCTGCTGCTCGACGCCGCCGTGGAGGAGTTCACCGCGCACGGCTACCACGACGCCCGCATCGCCCGGATCGCCGAGCGCGCGGGAACGTCCTACGGCACCTTCTACCTCCACTTCACCGACAAGACCGACGTGCTCTGGGAGTCGCTGGAGCCGATGCGGACCGACCTGGCCGAGGTGCTGGAGTCGCTGGAGCCGCTGACGGCCGGCCCGGACGGCCGCCGGGCCCTGGAGGCGTGGGTGCGGCGGATCTGCGACCACTTCCAGCGGCACATGCCGATGTTCCGGGCGCTGGTCGAGGCGCAGGCCGCGTCGGAGGAGATCGCCCGCAGCGGCGTCGAGATGCTGGGCGGCTACCGCCGGATCATCGCGTCCCGGATCAGGGAGAGCGACGCGATCGGCATCGACCCCAACCTCGCCGCGCTGATCATCTACGCGACGCTGGAGCGGACGAACTTCACCTACTACTACGGGTCGCTCGTCGCGAGCCACCGCGAGATCGTGACCGTGCTGACCGAGTTCATCCACCAGTCGCTGTTCGGCGCGCCCGCCCCCGCCGCCGCCTGACCCCTCGGGCGGGGCCGGGTCACCGGCCGCCGATGCGGAGCCGGGAACCGCCCGGCACGGCCTGGCCGAAGAACGCGCGCTGGATCATCACCGACAGCGTGTCGTGCAGCCGGTCGATGTTCACCTCGGAGTACTCCGAGTGCGCGTAGAAATGGATGCGCTCCACGACCACGTACAGCAGCGCGGCGCGCAGCTCGGTCGGCACGTCGGACGTCATCCGCGCCGCGTCGATCGGCCCGGAGAACGCGTTCACGAGCTTCACGAACGCCGTCCCGGCCTCCTCTGCGAGCTCCGGGTCGTGCGGCGCGACGTTGTCGGTCCAGGCGCGGATGACGCCGCTGAACCGGACGTGCACCGCGTCGTAGTCGGACAGGAACAGCTTCAGCCGGGCCCGCGCGTCCTCCTCGGGACGCAGCGCGCCGAGCCGGTCGGCGAGCGCCCGCAGCGCGCGGAAGCAGTCGCCGCTCAGCTCGTGGAACAGCGCCCGCTTGTTCTCGAAGTACCGGTAGAACGTGGCCCGGGAGGTGCCGGCCAGCCGGATCACGTCGTCGACCGTGGTCTTCTCGTACCCGTAGCGGGCGAACGCCTGCAGGCCGGCCTCGGTCAGCCTCGACCGGAGTCCGCTCTCCTGGCCGGCCGGAACCGGTTCGGCCAACGGGCTCGACCCCCTCGACTCGTGCCGCCCGATGACATGGGTGTTTCCGGACATCCAGCGTGAAGCCGGTAAAGCCCATTGTCCAAGGCTCGCGTGGTGTTTACAGTCATGTCACTTTAGCCGTCTCAGGCGAGTGCCAGGACCCCTCGGTTCAGCCGCCCGCCGGCCAGGTCCCCGATCGCCGTGCCGATGTCGGCGAGGTCGTAGACACGGCTCACCATCGCGTCCAGCTCGAAGCGCCCGGCCCGGTACAGGCCGACCAGCAGCGGGATGTCGTGCTGCGGGCGGGCCGTCCCGTACCGGCAGCCCATGATCGTCTTGTTCTGGTAGAGGGAGGCGACCTGGAAGGCGGCCTCGGCGTCGCGCGGCGGGACGCCGAGCAGCACGCAGGTGCCGCCCCAGGCCAGCAGGTCCACCGCCTGCCGGATCAGGGCGGGGTGGCCGACGCACTCGAAGGCGTGGTCGACGCCGCCGGTGAGGCCGAGGCCGCGCACCGCCGCCGGGACGTCGCCGGTCCTGGACGCGTCGATGAAGTCGGTCGCGCCGAACCGGCGGGCCGTCTCCTCCTTGGCGGGGTTGGCGTCCACGACGACGATCCGTCCCGCCGCCGCGAGCCGGGCGGCCTGGACGACCGACTGCCCGATGCCGCCCGCGCCGATGACCAGCACGGTGTCGCCGGGCCGGACGCGGGCGCGGTTGAGCACGGCGCCCGCGCCGGTCAGGACGGCGCAGCCGATCAGGCACGCCGCGTCCAGCGACACGTCCTTGCCGATGACGACGGCCTGCGACTCGTGGACGACCGTCCGCTCGGCGAACACCCCGGCGTTCGCGAACTGGTAGGCCCGCTCCCCGCCGAGGGTGAACCGGTCGTCGCGGACGCCGAGCGAGGCGCGGCACAGCGTCGGCTCGCCGCGGTCGCAGGCCGCGCACCGGCCGCAGTTCCCGAGCGTCGTCAGCACGACGTGGTCGCCCGGCGCGACGTGCGAGACGGCCGGTCCGACCTCCTCCACGACCCCGGCGCCCTCGTGGCCCATGACGACCGGGGTGGGGAACGGGATCGTCCCGTTCACGACCGACACGTCGCTGTGGCACAGGCCCGCCCGGTGGACCCGGACGGCCACCTCCCGAGGCCCCGGCCCCCGGACCTCGACGTCGTCGCGGACCTCCAGGTCGCCCGTCCATACGATGCCGCGCATCACGGTCCTCCCGTCAGCCCGGCCATACCAGGCTCTGCAACTCGGTGTAGGCGTCCAGGGCGAAGTCCCCGCCGTCGCGCCCGACGCCGCTGCGCTTGAAGCCGCCGAACGGGGTCTCGGGATTGCGGGCCAGGGTGTTGATCCCGACGTTCCCGGCGCGGAGGCGGCGGGCGACGCGCATCGCCCGGACGGTGTCGCGCGACCAGACGTAGTCGTAGAGGCCGAAGTCGGTCGCGGCGGCGAGCGCGATCCCCTCCTCCTCGTCGTCGAACGGCAGCGCGACCACGACCGGGCCGAAGATCTCCTCGCGGACCGCCCGCATCCCGGGCTTACACCCGGCGATGAGCGTCGGCGCGACGTAGAAGCCCCGGTCGAGCGGCGGACGTTCGCCGCCCGCCACCACGGTGCCGCCTTCCTCCGCCCCGGAGCGGACGTAGGACTCGATCCGCTCCCGGTGCGCGCCGCTGATCACCGGCCCTACGGCGGTGTCCGGCGCGGCCGGGTCGCCGACGGCGAGCGCGCCCGCGATGGCCGACAGCCGGTCGACCATCTCCTCGTAGACGCCGCGCTGCGCGATCAGGCGGGTGGGCGCGGTGCAGATCTGCCCGGAATGGAAGGTGTAGGTGCTGGCGGTGCCGAGCGCGGCGGCCTCCAGGTCGGCGTCGTCGAAGACGAGGCTGGCGCCCTTGCCGCCGAGTTCGAGGAGGAGCCGCTTGCAGTCGCGTCCCGCCACCTCGGCGATGGCCGTGCCGACCGCCGTGCTGCCGGTGAAGCTCACCATGTCGACGTGCGGCGACCCGACCAGCGCCTCGGACGGCTCCGGGCCCGGCCCGACGACGAGGTTGACGACGCCGGGCGGCATCCCCGCCTCGTGCAGCGCGCCGACCAGCATGATCACGCCGAGCGGGTCCTGCGGGGCGGGTTTGACGACGACCGTCGCGCCGACCGCGAGCGCCGGGCCGATCTTGCCGACCACGTTGGTCAGCGGCACGTTGTAGGAGGTGATGCACGCGACGACGCCGACCGGCTGCCGGACGGCCATCGCGTTCACCAGCCCGCCGCGTCCCACCGGATCCGGCGCGGGCGGCAGCGGGATGTCGCGGACCGCGCCGCGGGCGTAGCGGCGCAGCCGGGCGACCGCCGCCGGGACCTGCGCGGTCCGCGTCATGGCGGTGGTCGCGCCGGTCTCGGCCTGGACGAGCGCGAACAGCTCCGCGTAGCGGGCCTCCAGGAGGCCGGCGGCGCGGTCGAGCAGCCGGGCGCGTTCGGCGGGCGGGGTCTGCGACCAGGCCGGGAACGCTGCCGCCGCGGCTTCGGCGGCGCGGGCGGCGTCGGCGGCGGACGCGCTCGGGGCCAGGCCGACGATCTCCTCCGTCGCCGGGTTGACGATGGGGTAGGTGCCGTTCTCGCCGTCCACCGGCTCGCCGCCGATCCAGAGGCGGGCCGCGCGCTCCATCAGCGTCACCACAGCTCGTCGGCGTAGGTGTCGGTGCCGACGACGGTCGGCAGGAACGGCGCCGCGAACGTCACCCTTCCCGCGCCCGCGTCTTCCATGGCCTTGGCGTAGTCGCGGACGGCGTCCCAGCGCTCGCGCGGATCGGTCTCCATGAACACGAGCTGGACGACGCGGTCCGCGCTGCCGCCCGCCGTGCCCAGCGCCATCGGCGAGCCGCCTTCGGCGGTGCCGCCCTTGGGCGTCCAGGACGCGATCGTGTCGATGTCGTCGGTCGCGAGCAGCGCGGCCTCGGGTCCTTCGGCGGAGCCGCCGTCGCCGGGTTCGGTGACGACGACCGCGAGCCCCTTGTAGCCGTGGTCGAGCGCCAGCTCGATCGGGACGCCGTCCTCGTCGGCGTACCTGGCCGACTCGAAGGTGTAGATGCCGGTGTGCGCGTGCGTCCGCTCGGCGAAGCCGCGGTCGTTCTCGTACAGCCACCAGACGCGCTCACCCGCCCACTCGGTGTGCGCGTCCACCTTGCCTTTCAGGTACCAGTAGATCGACACGTAGGAGCCCGCGTCGAGGGGCTCGGCGAACGGGCTCTCCGCCGGGAACCGCAGATCCTTGAGGGCGCGGGGCGCGACCCAGCGGCTGCCGGCGAGGGCGTGCGGGCCGTCCATGACGCCCGCGTAGTAGTGGTCGCGCTCGTACCAGCGGTTGTAGGCGACCTCGTGCCCGCGGTGCGGGTCCACCATCGTGAACAGCATCGCGCCGACCTTGACGGGATAGTCGTCCATCAGGCCCCTCCTCCTTCGCCGCCGACCAGCGGCATGACCTCGTGCGCGAACGCGGCGATCTGGTCGACGAGCTCCTCGTGCCCGCGAACCGGGAAGGACAGCTGCAGGTGGGTGACGCCCAGGTCCGCCTCCGCCCGCAGCGCCGCGGCGATCTTCTCCGCCTCGCCGGTGACGGTCCGCTCGGGGACCGCCTCGGCCGGGACACCGACGTAGACGCTCGCGCCGCCGCCGACCACGAACGGCGCGTCCGCCCGCCCGGCCGCCTCCAGCATCACGCGCAGCCGGGTGACGGCGGCGGCGGTGCCCTCGGGCGGCGGGCCCTGCGGCAGCCAGCCGTCACCGAGCCGCGCCGCCCGGTCGACGGCGCGCGCCGACGAGCCGCCGATCCAGATCGGCGGACCGCCCGGCTGGACGGGACGCGGGCTCTGCCCGCCGTCGCCGCCGCCCCACTCGTCGGCGAACTTGCCGCGGATGGCGCGGATCGCCTCGTCGGTCCGGCGGCCGCGGTCGCGGAACGGGACGCCGAGCAGGTGGAACTCGCCCTCCAGGTGCCCGGCGCCGACCCCGAGCACGACCCGGCCCCCGGAGAGCGCGTCGAGCGTGGCGAACGCCTTGGCGGTCAGCAGCGGATGCCGGTACGCGACGACGTAGACGTGCGACAGCAGCCGCACCCGCTGGGTGATCCCGGCCAGCCAGCCGAGCGTGGCGACCGCGTCGTACCAGGTCGTGGTCATCCGGGGCGCGTGCTCGCGCGGGATCGCGACATGGTCGCAGACGGCGACGTAGTCGAAGCCGTGCGCGTCGCACGCCTGCGCCACCGCCGCGATCTCGGCCGGTCCCGCCGCGTGCTCCCAGGGCTGGGCGAACAGCTTCGACTGGGCCTGGACGGGCAGTTGCAGCCCGAAGGTGACCGGGCTCATGACCGCTCCTCCGCGGTGAGCCGCTCCCGCAGCCGGAACTTCTCGATCTTGCCGGTGGCGGTGCGGGGCATCCGCTCGATGAAGACGATCTCCTCGGGAATCTTGAAGTGCGCCAGCCGCTCGCCCGCGTGCGTCTGGACCTCGCCGGCGGCGGGCGGGCGGGCCGGGTCGGCGGCGACCGCGAACGCCATCACCCGCTCCCCCAGCACCGGGTCCGGCATCGCCAGCACCGCCGCCTCCGCCACGCCCGGGTGCTCCCGCAGCACCGACTCGACCTCCATCGACGAGATGTTCTCGCCGCCGCGCCGCACGATGTCCTTCTTGCGGTCGACGAAGAAGAAGAACCCGTCCGCGTCGAAATAGCCGAGGTCGCCGGTGTGGAACCAGCGATCGTCCAGCGCGGACGCGGTCGCCTCCGCGTCCTTGAGGTAGCCGGCGAAGCCGATCCGCTCCCGGTCGAAGACGACCTCGCCGGTCTCGCCGGCGGCGGCCCGCGTCCCGTCCGATCGGATGATCGCCATCCCCGAGCCGGGGAACGGGCGGCCCGCCGAACCGGGGCGGCGCGGCTCGTCCAGCCGCGTGTAGGTGCCCATGCCCGCCTCGGTCATCCCGTACCAGTCGATGACCGGCGCGCCGAACCGCTCCTCGATCGCGGGGGCGCCGCCCGCGCAGCCGAGCACGATCAGCACCCGGAACGCGTGCGTCCTCTCGTGCAGGGCCGGGGGCCGTCCCATGAGGATGTTGACGATCGGCGCGAGCGTGAACAGGTACGTCGGCCGGTAGAGGTCGACCAGCCGCCAGAACCGGCCCGCCGAGAACCGCCTCGGGAACACGGCGGCGGCCCCGTAGGCCAGCGCGGACATGAGCCCGCCGAACCCGTTGCCGTGGAAGAACGGCGTGACGATCAGCGCCCGGTCCGACGCCGTGAGGCCGAACATCTCGTTGTAGTCGATCCCGGTCGCGGCCTTCGATTCCGACACCACCGCCTTGGGCCGTCCGGTCGTCGTCCCGGACGTGTACATCAGCAGCGCCGCCGACGCCGCCTCGTCGCCCTTCGGCAGCCGGTCCCGGGGATCCGCCGGGGCCATCGCGATCAGCTCTTCGTAGGAGATCGCGGACGACGGCGGCTCGGTCTCCCCGTCGTCGATGGCGATCACGTGCGTGAGACCGGGGATCTCGGCGGCCAGCGCGGCGGCGCGGGCGGCGAGGTCGGCGTCGCAGACCACGGCGACCGAGTCGGAATGGGCGCAGACGTACTTCGCCTCGGCGTCCGTCCATTCGGGGTTGGCGGCGACGGTGGCGAGGCCCGCGGCGCCTGCGGCCAGGTACGTCTCCACCCACTCGGGACGGTTCCGCGCCCACACGCAGATCCGCTCGCCGGGCTGAATCCCGAGCTTGACGTGCAGCGCGGCGCCGAGCGCGGTCGCGTTGCCGATCAGCTCGCCGTAGGTGCGGACGCCGTCCTGCTCGGTCAGCAGCGCGAGACGGCCGGGGCCGGTCGCGGCGTGACCGGCGATGATGTCGAAGAGGGTGGTCATCCAGCCTGCCTCTCGGGGTTACTTTCGCGGGCCAGGTAGGAGGCGAGGAGGCTCTCGCGGTCGGCGAGGTCGGCGGCCGCGCCGCTCATGGCGATCTCCCCGGCGGCCAGCACGTAGGCGCGTTCGCACAGGTCGAGGGCCAGACCGGCATTCTGCTCCACGACCAGCACCGAGATCCTGCTGCGGACCTCGCGCAGCGCCGTGTAGACGGTGTCGACGACGGCGGGCGCGAGGCCGAGGGACGGCTCGTCCAGCAGGAGCAGGCGGGGCGCGGCGAGCAGGCCGCGGCCGATCGCCATCATCTGCTGCTCGCCGCCCGACAGCGTCCACGCGCTGCGCCGCCGGAGCTTCGTGAGCGGCGGGAACAGGTCGTAGACGTCGGAGAGGTCGAACTCTGGGGTGCGCCCGCTGCGGGCGACGGCGCCGACCAGGAGGTTGTCCTCCGTGGACAGGCTGCGGAACGGCATCCGGCCCTCGGGGACGTGCACGAGCCCCGCCCTGGCGATGGCGTCGGGCGAGGTCTTGCGCAGGTCGGAGCCCGCGAAGCGGATCTCGCCGCGCGCCTTGGCCAGCCCGGACAGCGCCCGCAGCGTGGAGCTCTTGCCCGCGCCGTTGGCGCCGAGCAGCGCGACGGACTCGCCCTCGCCGACGTCCAGGTCGATGCCGCGCACGGCGTCCACCTGCCCGTACGACACCACCAGGCCCCGAACTTCCAGAAGCGGGCCGCTCATTTCGCCTCCCCGAGGTAGGCGCTGATCACTTCGGGATGGGACCAGACTTCCGCGGGCGTGCCCGCGGCGATGCGGCGGCCCGTCTGCAACACGACGATCCGGCGGCAGAGCCGCTCCAGGAAGGCGATCTTGTGCTCGACGAGCAGCAGGCTCGCGCCGAGCTCGGCGACCTGTTCCAGCAGCTCGACCAGGCGCTCGGTCTCGACGGAGCTGAGCCCGGCGGCGGGCTCGTCCATCAGCAGCAGCCGCGGTTTGGCGACCAGCGCCCGCGCGATCTCCAGGTGCCTGCGCTCCCCGTAGGCCAGCCCGGCGGCGGGCTGGTGGGCCCGGTCGAGCAGGCCGACGCGGCCGAGCGCCTCGGCGCCCTCGCTCCAGCGCGCCCGGTCGCGGGCCCACATCGAGGGACGGCGCAGCCAGGCGCTCGCGGTGGACCGCCCGCCCCGGTCCCGGGACGCGACCAGGACGTTCTCCAGGCACGTCAGCCCGGGATCGACCTGCGGCGTCTGGTAGGTGCGGAACACGCCGTGCCGGGTGATCCGGCCGGGCTTGCCGATCGGGACGTCCGCGCCGTCCACCCGGACCGCGCCGGAGGCGCCCACCAGCCCGGACACCACGTTCAGCAGCGTCGACTTCCCTGACCCGTTCGGCCCGACCAGCCCGACGACCTCGCCGGGCCGCACGTCCAGCGACACCCCGTCGACCGCGGTCACGCCGCCGAACCGGACCGTGATCGCGTCGCATTCCAGCAGCGGGGTTCCTGTCGTCTCTGTGCTCATTTGCGACGTTCCTTGAGCCGGGCCCGGACGGTGGCGGGCAGCGAGGCCAGCCCGCCGGGCAGCATCACGATCACCAGCAGGATGATCAGCGCGTAGACGAGTTCCTTGTAGTCCGCGAGGTCGCGCAGCCATTCGGGGATGAGGGTGAGGATCACGGCCCCGACGGGCGGCCCCCACAACGAGCCGCTGCCGCCGAGGAGCAGCATGAGCAGCACGTCCAGCGAGATCTCGACGTGGAACGAGGTGGGGTCGATGAAGGCCGAGGTGTGCGCCAGCAGCGAACCCGCCCCGCCCATGTACGCGGCGCCGATGCCGAAGGCCGCCGCCTGCAGGCGCAGGGTCGACAGCCCGGTCGTGCGGGCCACGTCCCCCATGCCGCGGGCGAAGATCAGGTCCCGCTGCACCGGGGACCGCTCCACCAGGACGGCGAGGCCGAGCCCGACGACGAGCACGCCGAACGCCAGGTAGAAGTACTCGCGGGGCGTGTCGAGCATCAGCCCGAAGATGTTCGTCTCGATGCCGAAGCGGCCGGTGCCGCCGCCGGTGAAGCCCGTCCAGTTCCGCATCACGATCATGGTCAGCTCGCCGAACGCGAGCGTGGCGATGGCGAACTGGATCAGCGGGCTGCGCGACAGCGCGAGCTTCAGCAGCATCCCGATCAGCCCGGTGACCAGCACCGCCGTCACGAACCCGACGAGGAACCCGCCGTGCTGCGAGGCCCACACCGAGGTGTAGGCGCCGATCGCGTAGAACCCGACGGTGGCGAGGCTGAACTGCCCGGCGAGCGTGAGCTGGAAGTAGAAACCGAGCGCCAGCAGCCCGTAGATCGCCGACGTGATCATGATGCCGGTGCCGTACAGGCCCTGGATGCCGAGCGGCAGCAGCGCGCCGAGGATCGCGACCACGATCAGCAGCTCCCGCTGCCGCCGGTCGAACACCGCCGGCTTCAGCGCGGGCGGCCCGGCCTTCTCCGTGCGGCGGGCGACGCCGTCAATAGCGGACACGGACGACCTCCCCGAACAGGCCGCTGGGCCGCAGCACCAGCGCGATGAGCAGGATCAGGTACGGGTAGGCCTCGACGTAGTCCGCCGAGACGTACCCGGCGGCCATCTGCTGGACGATCGCGATCCCGAACGCCGCGAGGACGGTCGCGCCCATCCGGTCGAAGCCGCCGAGCACCGTCGCGGCGAACGACGACAGCAGCAGCGTGAATCCGAGCTGCGGCGACACCGTCAGCGTCGGCGCGACGAGCACGCCGCCGAGCCCGGCGAGCGCCGCCGACAGCCCGAACATCAGCACCGACAGCCGGGTCACCCGGATGCCCTGGAGCAGCGCGGTCTCCCGGTCGGCGGCGAGCGCGCGGACCTGCCGTCCGATCGACGACCTGTGCAGCATCAGCATCAGCGCGGCGAGCACCACGGCGGTGACTCCGACGATCAGGACGCTCTGGTACGGCACGGCCGCGCCCGCGACGTGCCAGACCGACCCGCCGAACGGCGACGGCAGCGTCTTCTGGTCGTTGCCCTGCCACAGGATGATCAGCGAGCGGAGGCCGAGCGCCAGCGCGAACGTGGAGATGACGACCGCGAGGATCGGCTGCCTGCGCAGCGGCGCGTACCCGATGCGCTCCATCGCGACGCCCACGGCGAAGACCAGCGCGACGACGATGACGTAGGCGAGGACCGTGGCGACGCCGTGCGCCACGATCAGCCACACGCCGAAGTAGGCGCCGAGGGTGAGCAGGTCGCCCTGCGCGAAGTTGACGACGCCGGTCGTCTGGTGCAGCAGCACGATGCCGAGCGCGATCAGCGCGGCGATCGCCCCCTGCGCGACCCCGGACGCCAGCAGGCCGACGAAGTGGCCCATCGGTCAGCCCGCCCGGCTCGTCAGGTTGTCGTACTTCTGCAGCAGCTTGCGGCCGGTCAGCCCGCCGGACGCGTCGATGATCACGTCGGAGTGGTAGAGGTCGTTCTCCTCGTCGGCCTTGTAGGCGCCGCAGACGCCCTGGTACTGGACGGACTCCAGCGCCTTCGCGACGGCCTTCGGCTCGCTCGACCCGGCCTTCTGGATCGCGGCGGCGAGGACCCGGAAGCCGTCGTAGCCCTGCGCGAGCTGCGGGTTCGTCGGCCCGGGGCCGTACTTCGCCTGGTAGGCCTGGACGTAGGCCTTCGCCTCCGGGGTGCCGGACATGTCGGGGTCGCAGGCGATCACGTAGTGGTAGCCCTTGAGCTCGGCGGGCGGGTTGAGGTTGCCGCCGAGGATGGAGCCGCCGCTGTTGTCGCCGAAGTGCGGCGCGGTGAGGCCGTTCTGGCCGCGCTGCCGCAGGAACAGCGAGTTGATGGTGGGGAAGCTCCAGGAGACGGTGGCGTCCACGCCGCGGAAGGCGAGGACGGCCTCGGTGAGGTCGGTCGCCGTCTGCGGGACGCGCCGCTCCACGATGTTCGTCACGCCGCCCGCGGTGAGGCCCGCGCGCAGCAGCCGGGCGGCCTCGTCCGAGCCGGGGTCGGTGCTGGCCAGCAGCCCGACCTTCGCCGGCTTGGTGTTCTTGACCATGTAGTCGGTGAGCGCGTGCGTCTGCATCGCCTCGGTCGGCCCGTACCGGAAGATGTTGTCGACCTTCAGCGTCGACTTGCCGAGCGTGTGCGACTGCGCGAAGTGCATCGTCGGGATCCCGGCCGACTTCAGCAGCGGCGCGGCGGCCTTCACCTGCGCGGTGGTGGCGAGCCCGACGATCGCGGTGGGCTTGTCGGCGAGGGCCTTCTTCACCGCGGTGACGCCCTGCTGCGGGGTGAGGCCGCCGTCGTAGGGCTTGTACTCGACCTTCCGGCCGTCGATGCCGCCCTTGGCGTTGATGTGCTCGACCGCCAGGTCGATGGCGTAGTGCCGGTCCTTGGTCGCGTACTCCCCCGACTCCGCGCCCATCCATGCGATCTTGATCGGTTCGTCCGAGCCGGCTCCGGAACCGCCGTCGCCGCAGCCGGCCGCCGTGACGGCCAGGGCGGCGGCCGCGACGGCTGCGGCCGGCTTGATCGATCTCCTGTGCGACATGCCCGTGGTCTCCTCTGTGCGTGTGGGCAGGGGTGAGGGAGCCGGATCAGGCGGCGAAGCCCTTTTTCAGGCGGCGATGCGGGTCCGGGTCAGGCGGCGGTGCCGGTCAGGCGGTGATACCGGTCAGGCGGTGATGCCGTACCGGTCCAGGCCGAAGGCCCGGATGGCGTTGCCGCGCAGCAGCTTGTAGATCTCCGCGTCGTCCAGGCCCGCCTTGTCGCAGATGCGGGCCGCCACCTCGGCGGAGTCGGGGTAGGTGCTGTCCGCGTGCGGGTAGTCGGTCTCGAAGCAGATCTGGTCCATGCCGATCACGTCGCGGTTGGCGAGACCGGTCTCGTCGTCGAAGATGCAGCCGTACACGCGGCCGCGGATGTAGCTGGTCGGCGGTTCGGGCAGGTCGGTGCCGAAGGAGTTGTCGGAGCGCTCGTGCCAGAGCTTGTCGGCGCGCTCCATCACGTACGGCATCCAGCCGACCTGGCCTTCGGAGTAGGCGAGCGTCAGGTCGGGGAAGCGCGCGAGCGTGCCGGAGAAGATGAAGTCGAGCATCGAGCCCATCGCGTTCTGGAACGTGAGGGTCGAGCTGATGATGAACGGCGCGTCGGGGGACGTCCCCGGCATGCTGGACGACGACCCGATGTGCAGGCACACCACGGTCCCGGTCTCCTGGCAGGCCGCGAAGAACGGGTCCCAGGCGCGGGAGTGGATGGACGGCAGGCCCAGCGGGTGCGGGTTCTCCGAGAACGTCACCGCGTGGCTGCCCTTGGCGGCGCAGCGGCGGACCTCCTCGGCGGCGAGATCGGCGTCCCACAGCGGGACCATGGTCAGCGGGATGAGCCGCCCGCGGGCCGGGCCCGCGCACCACTCGTCGATCATCCAGTCGTTGTAGGCGCGCACGCACAGCAGCGCGAGCTCCTTGTCCTCGCGCTCCATGAACGCCTGCCCGCAGAACCGCGGCAGCGTGTTCGGGAAGCAGAGCGACGCCTCCATGTGGTTGGCGTCCATGTCGGCGAGCCGCTCGGCCTGCTTCCAGCAGCCGGGCCGGATGTCGTCGAAGGTCACGGCGCCGAACCCGACGTCGTCGAACCCGACCGCCGCCGACAGCTTCATCAGCGGGGTGACGAGGTCGTCGTAGAGCCACACGTCGGCCCAGTCGCCGCCGGTGTCCTCCCGCCAGCCGCCGGGGATCGCCAGCCGGCCCTTCTGCCGGACGATCCGCGGCCCGCGGTCGAGGAAGCGGCGCGGCAGCCGGGAGGTCCAGAGGTCGGGCGGCTCGACGACGTGGTCGTCCACGGAGATGATGCGCGGGATCGTGGTGGTCATTGCGTCCTCCCAGTCAGCCGGTCGCGACGGTGGCGGTCTCCTTGCCGGATCGCAGCACCGTGCCGGGCAGCGCGCCCGTCGGCACCCCGTCGCGGATCGTCTCGGTGCCGTTGACGAAGACGTGCCGCACGCCGATCGACTCGGCGATCAGCCGCGGGCTCTCGCCGGGCAGGTCGGGGACGAGCGTCGCCGGTCCCGCGTCGACCGTCGCCGGGTCGAACACCACGATGTCGGCGTGGTTGCCGGGGGCGAGGCGGCCCCGTCCGCGCAGCCCGAACAGCCGGGCCGGGACGTCGGTGAGCAGCTGCACGGCCCGTTCCAGCGAGACGAGCTTCCGGCCGCGCAGCGAGTCGGCCAGGAACCGGGTGAAGTACGGCGACCCGCACATCCGGTCGAGGTGCGCGCCCGCGTCGGAGCCGCCGAGCATCACGTCCGGGTGCTCCCACACCAGGCTCCGCAGCGCCCAGTCGTTGTCGGTGTCGCTGGTCGGCTGCGGCCACAGGACGGTGCGGAGACCGTCCTTGCAGACGATGTCCGCCAGCGTCGTGAACGGGTCCTCGCCGCGCTCGGCGGCCATCTCGTCGACGCGGCGGCCGACCGTCTCGGCGAGGTCGGGGTGGAAGGCGTCGCCGATGACGTAGTTGCCGAACTCGGCGAGGCGGGCGAAGGAGCTGGTCCGCGCCTTGGCGAGCATGTCCTCGCGGACCTGCGGGTCGCTGAGCCGCGCGACGCGCTCATCGACGCTGCCGCGCAGCACCTCGTCCCAGCCGGGGATCAGCCAGAGCGCGCAGAACGTCCCGAAGCTCATGTTCATCGGGACGAGGATCGGCATCGTCAGCGCGACGACCCGGCCGCCCAGCTCGCGGGCCCGCGCGGCGGCCCGGAGCTGGTGCGAGATCTTGGTGGCGTCGGTCGAGTCGACGGTGAGAACGTTCCAGTTCAGCGGGCGGCCGGCGGTCGCGCTCATCGTCGCGAACAGCTCGATCTCCTCGTCGCTGAACCGGTCGAGGCAGCCCTGCACCATCCCCTCCAGGGTGGTGCCGGGGTACTCGCCGACGATCCGGCAGAGGCTGATCAGCTCCTCGGGCGTGGCCCAGCGGCTCGCGACCGGCTCGCCGTCGCCGTCCTTGTGGGTGGACGAGCGCGTCGTGGACAGCCCGAGCCCGCCCGCCTCCAGCGACCGGCGCAGCACCTTCTCCATCTCGGCGACCTCACGTCCGGTCGCCTCGCGCCCGATCGCGTCGGGGCCCATCACGTAGCGGCGCAGCGCGCAGTGCCCGACCAGGAAGCCCGCGTTGACGCCGAGGTTGCCGTCCAGGCCGGTGAGGAACTCCTCGAAGCTCTCCCACGTCCAGTCGACGCCCTCCTCCAGCGCGGCGAGCGGCATGCCCTCGACCTGGGCCATCATCCGGCGCAGGTAGTCGCCGTCGCCCTTGTTCAGCGGGGCGAGCGTGAAGCCGCAGTTCCCGCCGATGACGCTGGTGACGCCGTGCCAGCTGGACGGCGTCGCGAACGGGTCCCACCAGAGCTGCGCGTCGTAGTGGGTGTGCGGGTCGACGAAGCCCGGGCAGACGACGAGGCCGTCGGCGTCCAGGGTCTCGCGGGCCGGCTCGTCGAGGGTTCCGACCGCGGTGACGCGCCCGTCGCGGACGCCCACATCCGCGGTCACCGGGCGTCCGCCGCCGCCGTCGACCACCGTCGCTCCGGTGATGGCAAGGTCGAGCATCGCTCCTCCTTGGTCGCCTCGGGCCGTTGAGTGACGAGTATGTATCGGTCCAAAGCCGTTGACAAGACATGAATGTCATTTGTCTTCTGGATAGCACGTCAGCGCCGTATATCAAGGTGATTCCGATGTCCAGACTGGTTTTGGAACGGCTGCGGACCTACCCTCCTCCGGCTGAAGACAAGACGCGAATGTCATGTTGGGGAGGAACCGATGGACAGCATCGAGGCGACCGTCCGGCGGCTCGCCGCGGAGTCCGCCGCCGGGCAGGTGATCCTGCGGTACGCCCGCGGCCTCGACCGCCGCGACTTCGACATGGTCTGGGACTGCTTCACCCCCGACGCGCACGTCGAGGGCACGTCATTCGGCGGGCCGCTGCGCTCCTACCTGCCACGGCTCCTGGACGGCGTCCGGAGCTACCCGCGCACCATGCACTTCATCGGCAACCAGCTCCGCGAGTGGGACGGCGACGCCATCCGGACCGAGTCGTACTGCGTCGCGCACCACTTCGCCGACGCCGAAGGCCGCCGGGAGGCGCTCATCATGGGCGTCCGCTACCTGGACGAACTCCGCCTCGACGGCGACCGCTGGCGGATCGCCGCCCGCCGGGTGCACGCCGACTGGAGCCGGTGACCATTTCTACCAACCGTCTGGTAGACATCCGGCGATCGGCCGGGCTACCATCCCGGCATCGACGGCGGCTGCCCGACCGAGGAGGCCTGCAGTGGAGTTCGCGTTCAGCGCGGAGGAAGAGCGATGGCGGCGGGAGGTCCGGGCCTTCCTCGACGCGGAGCTCCCCGCCGACAAGGAGTTCAACCACGAGTTCACCGAGGACGAGGAGCTCTGGGAGTTCGCCCGCGAGTTCACCAGGAAGGTCGGCAAGAAGGGCTGGATCGGGCTCACCTGGCCGCGCGCGTACGGCGGGCTCGGCCGCCCGCTGCCCGAACGGCTGATCATGGCGGAGGAGTTCGCCCGCCGCGACGCCCCGTTCGTCAACATGATCGGGTACGGGCTGGCCGCCGGGACGCTGCTGATCGGCGGCACCGAGGAGCAGAAGCACCGCTTCCTGCCGGACATCGCCCGCTTCGACACCTTCTGGGCCGAGGGGCTGACCGAGCCGGGCGCCGGCTCCGACCTCGCCTCGCTCACCACCCGCGCCGTCCGCGACGGCGGCGACTGGATCATCAACGGGCAGAAGACCTACACGACGTGGGGCCACCGCGCCGACGTCATGTACCTCGCCGCCCGCACCGACCCGGACGCGCCGCGCCACCGCGGCATCAGCATCTTCTGCCTGGACCTGACGCTGCCCGGCGTCTCGTTCTCCCGGCTCGACAACCTCGGCGGCGGCCGGCAGAACCACACCTACCTCGACGACGTCCGGATCCCCGGCGACATGCTGATCGGCGAGGTCGGCAAGGGCTGGTCGTACATCATGAGCGCCTTCTACGCGGCCGGGGGAATCTCGGCCCGGCACAGCGAGATCCAGCGGATGCTCGACGCGGTCGTCGCGTACTGCGAGACGACCGTCCGGCGCGGCCGGCCGCTGATCGAGGACCCGACCGTCCGGTCCAAGCTCGCGGAGCTGGCCATGATCGTCGAGACGGAGCGGCTGCTGGCCTACGAGTCGCTCGGCGACGCGTGCAACGGCCGCACCCCGGCGTTCGCGGGGGCGCTGGGCCAGGTCGTCCACAAGGAGAACCAGCCGCGGTTCGCGCAGCTCGTCGGCCAGATCGTCGGGCCGCTCGGCCAGCTGCGCACCGGCAGCCGCTGGGCGCCGATGGGCGGCGACGCCGAGGCCTGGTACCGCGCCTCCTACGCCAACCACGCGGGCGGCACGTCGCAGGTCAAGCGGATGGTCCTCGCCACCCGCGGCCTCGGCCTCCCCCGCTGACCCCTCTCCCCACAGGAGGTTCTCGCATGGACGTCGCCCCGGAGGAACGCCAGGTCGAGCTGGCCGAGGTCGCCCGCCGGCTGTTCGCCGCACGCTGCCCGATGCAGACCGTCCGGGACCTGGAGGAGAGCGAAGAGGGCCACTCCCCCGAGCTGTGGCGCGAGATGGCCCGGCTCGGCTGGCTCGGCCTCAGCCATCCCGCCAGCGGCTCCGGCATCGCCGACCTCGTCGCCCTCTACACCGAGATGGGCCGGGCGCTGGTGCCGAGCCCGCATCTCCCCTCCGCCGTGATCGCCGCGCATGCGCTGCTGGCGGCGGGCGGACGCGGCGCGCTGGTCACCGCCATGACCGAGGGCGAGACGATCGTCGTCCCGGCGCTGGTGGAGGAGTCGGGCGAGTACGCCCCGGACGCGCTCACCGTCCGCGCCGACCCGGCCGGGACGGGCCACCGGCTGAGCGGCACCAAGCTGCTGGTCCCGTTCGCGCACGTCGCGTCGTGGCTGCTGGTCGCGGCGCGGGCACCAGAGGGCGCGACGCTGTTCCTGGTCGACCCGTCAGGATGCGCCGTGGAGCGGCTCCCGAACATCGCAGGCCATCCGCTGTTCGCCGTCACCTTCGACGGCGTCGAGGTGCCCGCCGAAGCGCTGGTCGGCGAGCCGGGCCGGGGACACGACCTGCTCGCCCCCGCCCTGGACCGGGCCGCCGTGCTGCGCTCCGCCGAGATCGCCGGGGCGGGCGAGGCGCTGCTGGAGATCACGGTCCGGTACGCGCGGGAGCGCGAGCAGTTCGGCGAGGCCATCGGACGGTTCCAGGCCGTCCAGTACCTGTGCTCCGACATCGCCATCGACGGCCACCTCACCGCGCTGCTGGCCCGCCAGGCCGCGTGGGCGCTCGACCAGGGCCGTCCGGCGCGCCGCGAGGTCGCCGCCGCCAAGGCGTACGGGAGCCGCGCCGCGCAGCGGATCGTGCACTGTTCGCACGAGGTCCACGCCGGGATGGCGTTCATGCTGGAGTCCGACGTGCAGCTGTTCACCCGCCGCGCCAAGCACTGGGAGTTCGCTTTCGGGAGCGCGGACGACCACGACGACGAACTGGTGACCGCCCTCCAAGACGCGCAGGTCACCGCCTCATGACCTCCTATGACGGCACCGGGCTGCTCGCGGGCCGGACGGTGGTGGTCTCGGGCATCGGCCCCGGGCTCGGGCGGCAGACGGCGCTCGCCGCCGCGGCGGCCGGGGCCTCGGTCGTGCTGGGCGGACGGTCGGAAGAGGTCCTCGGGAAGGTCGCCGCGGAGGTGCGTGCTACGGGGGCGCGGGCGGCGGAGGCGATCTGCGACGTCACGTCCGACGCCGACTGCGCCGCGCTGGTCGAGACCGCCCGGCGCACGTTCGGCGGCGTCGACTGCGTCGTCAACAACGCGTTCGCGTCGGCGCCCCACGGGACGACGCTGGAGAACTCCGGCCTGGAGCCGTGGCTGGAGACGATGGACGTCACCCACTTCGGGTCGCTGCGGATGACGAAGGCCGCCCTGCCCGAGCTGCGGCGCAGCAAGGGCGCGGTGGTTTTCGTCGGGTCGCAGAGCATGCGGCGGATCAAGGCCGGGCGCGGCCCGTACGCGACGGCCAAGGCGGCGCTGGTGACGGCGGCGCAGGTGCTGGCCAGGGAGGTCGGGCCGTACGGCGTCCGGGTCAACACGATCGTCCCGGGCCGGATGTGGGGGCCGACGCTGCGCGGCTACATCGACGGGCTCGCCGCCCAGCGCGGCACGAGCGCGGAGGTGGAGACGCGGAGCATGGTCGCCGACAACGCGCTGCCCAGGCTGACCAGCGACGAGGAGTGCGCCCGCGTGATCGTCTTCCTGGCGTCCGACCTGGCGTACGGGATGACGGGCCAGACGGTCGACGTGAACGCGGGCGAGACGTTCCACTGAGGAGGTGACCTGATGGACGCGGCGAGGTTCATCGTGCAGACCGGGCCGGAGAAGTACGAGCTGCGCGAGCGGGCGCTGCCGGAGGTCGGCGACGACGACGCGCTGCTCGCGGTCGAGGCGTGCGGGATCTGCGGCACCGACGTCGAGGTGTTCGAGGGACGGTCCGCTGCGCGGCTTCCGCTGGTGCCGGGCCACGAGCCGGTCGGCCGGGTGGTGGCGATCGGCGAGGTCGCGCGGGCCCGGTGGCAGCTGGACGAGGGCGACCGGGTGGCGGTGCACTCCACGCTGACCTGCGGCCGCTGCCGGACGTGCCGGGCCGGGCTGCGCGGCTGCACGGCACCGGAGTTCACGGACGGCACCATCTACGGGTTCCGCGGCCCCGACATTGGGCCCGGCCTGTGGGGCGGGTTCGCAACTCACCTGTACCTGGCGCCGGAGGCGATCCTGGTCCCGGTGTCCGGGGAGGTGAGCGTGGCGGCGGCGTCGCTGTTCAACGTCCTGGCGAACGGCGTCGACTGGGCGCTCGACCTGGGCGGCGCCCGGTACGGGACGTCGGTGGCGATCCTCGGTCCCGGGCCGCGCGGGCTGGCGTCGGTGATCGCGGCGAGCGCGGCGGGCGCCGGGCCGATCGCGGTGACCGGGCTGGCCGCCGACCGCGAACGCCTCGACCTGGCGCTGGAGCTGGGCGCCGACCACGCGCTGGACGTGACGGGCGCGTCCGCCGCCGACGCCGTCCAGGAGGCCCTCGGGCAGGCACCCGACCTCGTCATCGACACGACACCCGGGTCGCTCGCGTCGGTCACCGACGCCGTGCGCATGGCGGGACGGAAGGGCACGGTCGTGCTGGCCGGGCTGAAGGGCCCCGGCGGGCTCGCACCCTTCCCGGTCGATCTCGCCTGCGCGAAGAGCCTGACCGTGAAGGGCGCGGTGTCACGGTCGCTGCGCTCGATGGAGCAGGCGATCGCGCTGATCGAGTCGGGCCGGTGGCCGCTGGAGCGCTTCGCCAGCCACGCCTTCTCGCTGGAGAACGCCGAGGGCGCGCTGCACGCACTGATGTCCGACGACAAACCCGTCCACGCGCGAATCGAGCCCGCGATATGAGCATTCATCCGGTAGTAGAGACGCGGACGCACGAGGTGACGGTGCGGCGGCTGACGGGCGTCACGGTCCTCGCCGAGGGCCTGGAGTTCCCGGAGGGCCCGGTGGCGCTCGGCGACGGCAGCGTCCTCGTCACCGAGATCGCGGGCGGGCGGCTCACCCGCGTCCGCCCCAACGGCACCAAGGAGGTCGTCGCGGTCACGGGCGGTGGGCCCAACGGCGCGGCCCTCGGACCGGACGGCCTCGTCTACGTCTGCAACAACGGCGGCAAGTGGCCGGAGGTCTGGCAGGGCGGCCGGATGGAACGCGTCGACATGGCCAAGGGCACCACCGAGATCCTGTTCACCCAGTGCGACGGGCGCCCGCTGTCCGGCCCCAACGACATCGTGTTCGACGCCGAGGGCGGCTACTGGTTCACCGACACCGGCAAGATCCAGGGACGGCGGCGCGACCTCGGCGCGGTGTTCTACGTGTCACCGGACGGCGAGCTCAGCGAGGCTATCCATCCGGCGGAGACGCCGAACGGGATCGGCCTGTCGCCCGGCGACCGGCGGCTCTACTACGCCGAAACCACGACGGCCCGGCTCATCGGGCGCGACGTCCAGGCGCCGGGCAAGCTGGACGGCGCGCCGCCCCGCGACCCGTCCACCCTCACCGGCCAGCTCCCCGAGCTCGCCTACTTCGACTCCCTCGCGGTGGACGCGGCGGGCAACGTCTGCGTCGGAACGCTCATCCAGGGCGGCGTCACCGTCATCTCCCCGGACGGCGCGCACGTGACGAAGTACCTCCTGCCCGGCGAGCTGGCCGACCGGATGGTCACCAACATCTGCTTCGGCGGCCCGGACATGACGACGGCCTACCTCACCCTCGCCGAGCACGGCCGGCTGGTGAGCTGCCCGTGGCCGGAGCCCGGCCTGCCGCTCCACTTCCAGCAGGGCGTGCGATGAGAGCGCGGGTGCGGCCGTTCACCATCGACGTCCGCCAGGACGTGCTCGACGACCTGCGGTGGCGGCTGGAGCGCGCCCGTCCGGCGGGCGAGGTCGCGGACGCGGGCTGGGAGTACGGGACGAGCGGCCGCCACCTGCGCGAGCTGGTCACCTACTGGCGCGACGGCTTCGACTGGCGCGCCGCCGAGGCGAAGCTGAACGCGCTGCCCAACGTGCGGGCCGACCTGGGCGGTCTCGGTGTCCATGTCGTCGCCCGGCACGGCACCGGTCCCGACCCGCTGCCGATCGTGCTGATCCACGGCTGGCCCAGCGGCTACCTGGAGATGACCAGGCTGATCCCGCTGCTCGCCGACCCGGGCGCGCACGGCGCCGCCCCGTCCGACGCGTTCCATGTCATCGTCCCTTCGCTGCCGGGCTTCGGGTTCTCGGACGCGCCCCGGGAGCGGGGTTTCGGCTACGCGCGCATGGCGGAGACGCTGTCGCGGCTGGTCACCGAGGGGTTCGGGCATCGGCGGTACGGCCTGCACGTCACGGGGCTCGGCGCGTACATCGGCGGGCGGATGGCGTTCGCCGACCCCGACGCCGTCGCGGGCCTGCACACGCACGATCCGGTGCTGCTGCCGTCGCCGTCGTTCGATCCGCCGTTCGGGCCCGCGACGCCCGCCGAGGTGAAGTTCCTGGCCCGGTCGCGGGCGTGGAGCGCCGAGGAGGGCGCGTACGGCGCGGTGCACCGGACGAAGCCGTCCAGCCTGGCGCACGCGCTCAACGACTCACCGGCGGGACTGCTCTCCTGGCTGCTGGACAAGCACCGCACGTGGAGCGACTGCGACGGCGACATCGAGCGCCGCTACTCCAGGGACGACCTGCTCACCAGCGCCACCCTCTACTGGGCGACCGGCAGCATCGGCTCGTCCATCCGGGTCTACTACGAGCGGGTGCGCGCCGACCCGCCGATCCCGCCCGGCACCCGCCTTCCGGTGCCGACGGGCGTGGCGATGCCGCCCGAGCTTCCGGGCACGCCGCCGCGCCAGGCGCCCCGGGAGATGGTCGAGCGCACCCACGACGTCCGGCACTGGGCCGACCTTCCGGCGGGCGGGCATTTCGCGTCGTGGGAGGAGCCCGAGGCGGTCGCGGACAGCATCCGCGCCTTCTTCCGCCCCCTTCGCTGACGCTTTCGCGGGGTCAGCGCAGCTCGGCGTCGAGCTCGACGCCGAGCCGGGCGGCGAGCGCGGCCAGGTCGGCGCGGACCGCCTCCGCGAGCGGCACCCCGGCCGCGCGGCGCTCCCGTTCGCGTTCGGCCTCCTTCTCGCCGGGCAGCCACACGCGGTCGACGCCCGGCCGGCGCGGCGCGGTCCTGATCTCGGCGCCGATGCGGTCGGCGCGCCGCGCGAACTCGGCGGGTTCCGTGAACGCGGCGACGTCGATCGCGCCGAGGACGGCGGTGTTGCCGCCCGGCTCGCCGGGACGGTGGCCGGTGAGCTGCGCGTCCGACAGCCACCCGCCGAGCACGCCGGTCAGCAGCGAGACGCAGAGCGCCAGGCCGTATCCCTTGTATCCGGCGACGGGCAGCAGCGTCCCGCCGTCCAGCACCGCCGCGGGGTCGGTCGTCGGGCGGCCGTCGCCGTCGAGGAAGGCGCCCTCGGGCAGCGGCTCGCCGCGCTGCGCCGCGACGAGGACGCGGCCCCACGTCGACACGCTCATCGCCGAGTCGTACACGATCGGCGGGTCGCCGGGGAACGCGAACGACAGCGGGTTGTTGCCGACCATCGGCACCGACGCGCCGGTCGGCGCGATCAGCGCGAGCACGTTCGTCGCGGCGAAGCCGATCATGCCGTGCTCGGCGGCCGTCATGCTGTAGTCGGCGGCGGCCCCGAAATGGTTGATGTTGCGGACGACCACCAGCCCGACGCCGGACGCCGCCGCCTTGTCCATCGCGAGGTCCATGGCGGCGGACGCGCCCACGGCGCCGAGCCCGTTGCCGCCGTCCAGCAGCGCCGTCGCCGGGTGGTCCCGGACGATCTCGATCGCGGGGTCGGCCGCGACCCCGCCCGCCTCGATCCGCTGCACGTAGCCGCTCAGCCGGATGAGGCCGTGCGTCTCGACGCCGCGCAGGTCGGCGGTGACCAGGTTCCGCGCCGTCCGGGCCGCGCCCGCCTCGGGCACCCCGACGCGCCGCAGGATGCGGGTCGCGGCGTCGATCAGCGTTCCGGCGGGGACGGTTCGCGGCGCGGTCTGCGGTGCGGCGGTCACGGCTCCGTCCTTTCCCGGCAGGTGTTGCGCAGCGTGCCGATCCCGTCGATCTCGACCTCCATGACGTCGCCGTCGCGCAGCAGCCGGGGCGGGGTGCTCGCGGCGCCGACGCCGGGCGGCGTGCCGGTGGCGATGACGTCGCCGGGCCGCAGCGTGAACGCCCGGCTGAGCCGCGCGATCAGCTCCCGCACCGGGAAGATCATGTCGGCGGTGCTCGCCTCCTGCCGCACCTCGCCGGAGACCCGGCACCGGACGGTGAGGTCCTGCGGGTCGGGGATCTCGTCGGCGGTGACGAGCCAGGGCCCCATGGGGCAGAACGTGTCGAGCGACTTGGCCCGGACCCATTGGCCGTCGTCGCGTTGCAGGTCCCGCGCGGACACGTCGTTCAGGCACGTGTAGCCGAGGACGTGGTCGAGCGCGTCCCGTTCCGTGACGCGGCGCGCCTCCGTGCCGATGACGACGGCGAGTTCGGCCTCGTAGTCGACCTGCGAGGTGACCGCCGGGTCCCATTCGACGGCGTCGCCGTGGGCGGCGAGCGAGCTGGGGAACTTGGCGAACACGACGGGCTCCTTGGGGACGTCCATGCCGCCCTCCGCCGCGTGCTCGGCGTAGTTGAGCCCGATCGCCACGATCTTCCCCGGCGCCCGCACCGGCGGCAGGAACCGCAGCTCCGCGGGGTCGGCCTCCGGAAGGACGGGCCACGCCGCGGCCACGCGGGCCACGTCACCGGGCGAGGTGATGGCGGTCGGGAGGCCGGAGTCCGGCGGGACGACCCGGACGCGGCCCTTCTCCGGCCCCTCTGGCCCGGCGATGGCGAGCGTGTCGGCACCGTTCCGGCGGATGGCGGCGAGCCTCATCGTCACTCCATGATGCGGGCGGTCAGAGCCCTTCAACCATCGCAGCCGCGAGCCTGTCAGTCAACCAGCCGACTGGTAGATTACGTCGCCGATCATGGTGAGCTGGACGGCATCGGCGGCCAGGTCCGCGCCCCACGGGACGTGCAAGAGGACCAGGTCGGCCGGGGCGCCCGGGCGCAGGCGCCGCGGGGCGCCGCCCGGGTCCTCGGGAGGGGCGAGGTAGGCGTCCAGGGCGCGGCGCGGCGGCACCCGTTCGGCCGGGCCGAGCGTGCGCCCGGACGCGGCGGCGATGACCGCCCACGGGTCGAGCGGCCCGTACGGGGCGTCGGACGACAGGGCCACCGGCACGCCCGCTTCAATCAGCGACCGGCAGCGGTAGAGGTCGGGATGCTCGTCCGCCGGGACGTCGCGCGCGTAGTCGTCGCCGCGGTCGGCGAGGAAGCCCGGCTGGGTGACGACGGCCAGGCCGAGGTCCGCGATCTCGCCGATCAGCTCGTGCGGGACGAGCGCGGCGTGCTCGATCCGGTCGCCTGGCACGGACCCGGTCTCGCGCAGCGCCACCAGGAGCAGCACGAGCGCCTCGCGGGTGACGGCGTGGACGGCGACCGGACGTCCCGCCGCATGCGCGCGCCGGATCCGCCCGGTGAGCTCGTCCAGCGCGGGCAGCCCGGAGTCGGCGAGGACGATCTTCCAGGGAACGCCCGGCGACCGAGGGGCGCCGAGCAGGTGGACGCGCTGCGGCAGCGCCCCCGTCCGCGCTTCGGCCGTGATCGCCGCGACCGCCTCCGGGCTCAGGCCGGGCGTGGCGTCGGTGACCGCCGTGATGCCGAGCCGGGCGAGGTCGCGGCCGACGTCCGCCAGTCCCGGCGGTGCGCCGGGCGGGAGCCGTGAGCGCAGCCAGCCGTCGGCCCGCCAGATCCGCCCGGTCGGCGTCCCGGCGGCCTCGCGCTCGATCCCTGGATGGTCGGCCTCGTCCAGCCGGACGGCCCGCGCCGCGTGCGAGTTGAGCATCCACATCGCGCCGCTGCGGTGCTGGACGCGGATCGGATGCCGTCCGCACAGCCGGTCGAGGACGGCGCCGGTGAGGTCGCCCGCGACCGACTCGTGGTAGCCGACGCCGCGGATCCAGCCGTCCGGGCCGGGGGACGCGGCGGCAAGCACGGCGGCCAGGCCCGCCGGGCCGGTCACCTCCGGCGGGCCACAGCGGACGGAGTGCCGCGCCGCCGCCAGCGCATGCAGGTGCAGATGGTGATCGACCAGGCCGGGCAGCAGCGCCCCGCCCCCGCACTCGACGACCTCCTCCCCCGCCTCGCGCGGCACGGACGCGGCGATCTCGGCGATCCGGCCGTCCCGGACGCGGACGTCGGCGCGGCGGCCGTCCAGGAGTTCCGCGTCGCGCAGCAGAAGCCGCCCGGTCATGGGACCGGGATCCGCAGTTCCCGCAGGACTTCGGCGGTGTGCTCGCCGCTGCGGGCGGCACGTCCGGCCGGTGTCCGGTGCCGGGGCGCCGCGACGGCGATCGGTCCGCCGCTCGCGTCCACGACCCAGCCCTCCCCCTGGCGGCGCGCCGCGACGGACGGCGACGGCGGGCCCGGGTCGAGCGTGGCGGCGGCGACGGCGGTCATGGAGATGTCGTGCGGCACGCCGGGGGGCGGGGCAAGGGCGCGGGCCGCCGCGGTGAGCCCGGTGAGCGGGTCGGCGATGGCGTCGCCGCAGAACAGCGGGACGCCGCTTGGCTCGCGGGCGACGAGCCCGGCGCCCGCGGCGACGTCGTCCCCGAACCCGACCCGGTCGGCGGCACGGCCCGCGGCGGTGATCGAGATCCATGTTGTCCCGGCGGCGGCGGAGGCGTGCGCGTCCAGGCCGAAGCCCGCCAGGGCCCGGGGCCTGGACGCCTCGATCACGATGTCGGCCTTCTCGACCAGAGCCCGCAACGCATGGCGCCCGGACCGCTCACCCGGATCGAGCACGACCGACCTGTGCCCGGCGTGCAGGAGCCGGTAGAAGCCGGGGTGCCCGCGGCGCGCGCCGTCCGGACGCGACGGGGTCTCCACCTTCACCACCCGTGCGCCCGCGAGTCCCAGCAGATGCGCGCACAGCGGCCCGGCCCACAAAGCACTGAAGTCAACGACCAGGAGCCCCTCGACAGACCGTCCCTCACCGGGCAGCGGCATCTGGACCGGCGCGACCGGCCCGCCCGACGCGACCGGGCCTGCGGCCAGGCCCAGGAGCGTGGCGCGTTCGGCCAGCTCGGCGCCCGTGTGCGCGCGCAGCCACGCCTCGACCGGGGGCCACAGGCCGTCGTCGTCCGGAACCTCGGTGCCGATGAGCGCGCCCAGCAGCATCGGATCGTCCGGGCGGACGCACGACACCGCGGCCCATCCGTCGGCGGTCCTCAGCAGCCGGCACCCGACCCCGGCCGACACCGGCCCCTGCCGCGTGGCCCCGGTGAACGCGGCCCGCTCGGCGAGCAGCGCCGCCCCGTCCACCCGGACCGCGCCGCCGGTCAGCTCGGCGATCCGCGCCGCCAGGGCCCGCGCGCGGGTCGCGGCGCGGCCGGGCGGGACAAGCGGCGGGCCGTCCGGCCGCCCGGTCAGCGCGACGGCCCCGCTCGCCGCCCAGTCGGCGACCGCGTCGGCGGCCGGGTCGGATTCGGTCATGGTCTACTGAGCCTATGGTCGCGGTACCGATCACCGACCCGGCGGGGCTGGCTGCGGGCGCCGCGAGCCTCCCGCTCCTCGACGCGTCCGGCGGCCTGGACGCGCCGCTGCTGGCGGTCGATCTGCGGCACGGCGCCGTCCCCGGCCACGTCCTCGACGGCGCGATCGAGCGCGCCCGCGACACCGACCGGCTGCTGATCGGAATCACCGGCCACGCGGCCCTGCCCCCGACCACCCGCGCCCTCGCCGAAGCGCTCGACCTCACCCTCGCCGAAGGCGACGCGCAGGACGCGCCGCTCGTCCCGGTGCCGGACGCGGAGGCCGCGCTCGCGGACGTCGCCGCCGCCGTGTCCGCGCATCCCCAGGCCGCGCTCGTGCTGGCGCGCCTGCTCCGGATCACCCCGGCCCTCCCGGTCCGGGCCGCGCTGGACGCCGAGTCGTTCGCCTACTCCACGCTGCTCGGCGGCACGGAGTTCGCCCGGTGGCTGGAGGCGCGCGACCCGCGTGCCGAGGCGCCGCCAATCCCCGACCCGGTCCTGCTCGACCGCGACGGCGACCGGCTCACGGTGACCCTGAACCTCCCGGCGCGCCGCAACGCGCTCGGACGGCGGCTCCGCGCCGCGCTGATCGAGGCGCTCGGCGTGGCGCTCCTGGACGACACCGTGAAGCACGTCGTGCTCGAAGGCGCCGGGCCGGTGTTCTCCTCCGGCGGCGACCTCGCCGAGTTCGGCACCGCGCCCGACCCGTCCACCGCGCACCTCGTCCGGACGTCCGCGAGCCCCGGCCTGCTCGTCCACCGGCTCGGGGAGCGCGCCGAGGTCCGGATGCAGGGAGCGTGCGCGGGCGCCGGCGTGGAGATCCCCGCGTTCGCGGCGACGGTCCTGGCCGCGCCCGGCACCACCTTCCGGCTGCCGGAGATCGGGATGGGGCTCGTTCCCGGCGCGGGCGGGACGGTGAGCATCCCCCGCCGCATCGGCCGCTGGCGGACCCTCCACCTCGCCCTGACCGGAGCCCCGCTCGACGCGCCGACCGCCCTCGCCTGGGGCCTCATCGACGCGATCTCCTGAACCGCCAGCAGCCGAACCGGCTATGGCGGACGGCGATCGGCTCTGACAATATTCTTCTCGTTCACTAGTCAATAATCTGACTGTCGGGGGTCGGGTCCATGCATCCTTTCCGAGCGGCCGCCGAGGCCGACGATCACGAGGCGATCGAGGCCCTGCTCGCCGACGACGTCGTGTTCACCAGCCCGGTGGCGTACCGGCCCTATCCCGGCAAGGCGATCACGGCGGCGATCCTGCGCGCCGTGCTGCGGGTGTTCTCCGAGATCCGCTACGTCCGCGAGATCGGCGGCGCGGACGGCCGCGACCACGCGCTGCTCTTCGAGGCGAAGGTCGGCGACCTGGAGCTCACCGGGTGCGACTTCCTGCGGCACAACGACGACGGCCTGATCGAGGACCTGACGGTCATGGTCCGGCCGCTGTCGGCGGCCAAGGCCCTCGCGGCGGCCATGGCCGTGGAGTTCGACCGCGTCGAGCGCGAGGCCGCGGCCGGCTGACCCGCCCGGTGCGCGGGCTCAGATGAACGGCCGGTGACGATGTTGCGCGCATCGGACGTGGTGATCGGTTTCCCTTAGTAGGCTCGCGCGGGCAGTCGCAGGTCAGTCGCGGGCCGTCGCGGGTCGGGAGAGGAACCGGATCATTGAGCGTGATCAACATCGGGCAGGCCATCGTGCTCGGGATCGTGGAGGGCCTGACCGAGTTCCTCCCGGTGTCCTCGACCGGCCATCTGAAGATCGCCGAAGGGCTGATGGGCATCCCCGTCGAGGACGACGCGGTGGTCGGGTTCACCGCCGTCATCCAGGCCGGGGCGATCGCGGCGGTCCTGGTGTACTTCTTCACCGACATCCTCCGCATTGCCAAGGCGTGGGGGCGCGGCCTCGTCAAGCCGTCCGAGCGGTACCACCACGACTACAAGTTCGGCTGGTGGATCATCTTCGCGACGCTGCCCGTCGTGGCGGTCGGCGTCGCCGCGGACGACCTCATCCACGGCCCGCTCGCCTCGCTGTGGGTGGTCGCCGGGTCGCTGCTGGGCGGCAGCGTCGTGATGTGGCTCGCCGACCGGTACGGGCGGCACAAGCGCGGCGAGGACGACATCTCGCTCACCGACGCGATGCTGATCGGCTCCTCGCAGATCCTCGCGATGCTGTTCCCGGGCTTCTCCCGGTCCGGCGCGACCATGTCCACCGGGCTGCTGCTCGGCCTGGACCGGGTCGCCGCGACACGGCTGTCGTTCTTCCTGGGCATCCCCGCGCTGACCGGCGCCGGGATCTACGAGCTGCCCGGCGCGATGGGGACGGGCGCGGGCACGGTGCCCCTGATCGTCGGCACCGCCGTGTCGTTCATCGTGGCGTACGCGTCCATCGCCTGGCTGCTGCGGTTCGTGCAGCGGCACAGCTTCACCTCGTTCGTGATCTACCGGATCGCGATCGGCCTGCTCCTGTTCGCCCTCCTCGGCGCGGGAACGTTGAACGCCTGAGCCCCGCACGGTAGAGCGGGGCTGCCAGGTCGATCATCGCCAAGGCGCCGGACCTGTCGTGCCCGCTGCTCGGCCTGTTCGGCGAGGACGACAGGTTCCCGGCCCCCGACGAGGTCGCCGCGCTGGACGCCGAGCTGACGCGGCTCGGCAAGGAGCACGAGTTCCACACCTACGCCGGGGCCGGGCACGCGTTCTTCGCCGTCGAGCGTCCCGCGTTCCGGCCCGCCGCCGCCAAGGACGGCTGGGAGAAGATCTTCGCCTTCTACGGCCGCCACCTGAGCGCCTGACGACCACGTCCCGAGAGGAGACCGCGATGTGCACCCACCAGACGATCACGATGGACCCGGCCTGGCGTCCGCCGGGCCCTCGGCGAACCGGAGTGCGGGCGCGGGCTGACCCCGCGGGTCAGCCGCCGGCGTGGGCCTTCTTCAGCGCGGCGATGTCGAGCTTGCCGTGGGTCGCCAGCATCGCCTCGGTGGCGCGCTTCGCCTTCTCGGGATCGGAGTCGCCCACCAGCTCGTAGAGCACCTTCGGGACGACCTGCCAGGACACGCCGAACTTGTCCTTCAGCCACCCGCAGGGGGCCTCCTGCCCGCCCTCGACGAGCCGGTCCCAGTAGTAGTCGACCTCGTCCTGGTCGTCGCAGTGGACCATGAAGGAGATCGCCTCGTTGAACGTGAACTGGGGGCCGCCGTTCAGGCCGAGAAACTTCTGCCCGTTGACCTCGAACTCCACGGTCAGCACCGCGCCCAGCTCACCCTGGCTGGCCTCCTGGACCCGCGTGACCCCGCCCAGCGCGCCGTTCTTGAAGATGGAGAGGTAGAAGTTCGCCGCCTCCTCGGCCTGCCCGTCGAACCACAAGCACGTGGTCAGCTTCTCGTCGGCCATCGGAACCTCCCTGTGTCGGATCGTTGTCGGCAATGCAGACCCGGCGCGTCCCGCGAACTCATCGCTGCCGCCACAAGAATTTCCGGACGATGATCCGGCCCGGCGGGTGTCAGGAGTTCCGGCGGGCGCGGGCGCGGCGCTTGCCCTCGTGCATGGCCTGGACGCGGGCGATCGGGATCGTGTGGCCCTCGGCGACCAGATCGTCGGGGAGCCGCTGCGGGGACGGCATCAGCTCGCCCCACACGTCGCGCTCGCCCAGCAGGCCGGCCGCGTTCCGGATGGTGAAGTCCCGCGGCGCGACGCCGTCGAGCTCGTCCCACGGGACGGGGAACGAGACGGTCGCGCCGGGGCGGATGCGGGGGCTGTAGGCGGCGACGACGGTCGCGCCGCCCGCGCGGGTCGAGTCGAGGAAGACCTTGCCGGCGCGGTCCTCCCGGATGAAGGCCGTCGTGGCGAGCGCGGGATCGAGGCGCTCGGCGCGGGCGGCCAGGGCCCGGGTCGCGGCGGCGACGTCGTCTGCGGCCTGGGCGGCCTCCAGCGGCACGAACACGTGCACGCCCTTGGCACCGCTGGTCTTGACCGCGCCCTCAAGGCCGCAGTCGTCCAGCGCGCGGCGCACGAGGTGGGCGGCCTGGACGACGGCGCCGAACCCGCCGCCCTCGGGCGGGTCGAGGTCGATGACGAGATCGGTGGGACGGTCCCACGCGTCGGCGCGGACGAGCGGCGGGTGGTACTCGACGGCGCGCTGGTTCGCGAACCACAGCAGCGTGCGGCGGTCGTCGCACAGCGCGTAGGAGACCTCGCGCTGGGACGTCTCCGCCCACACCGACACCGTCCGGACCCACGACGGCGTGTATTTCGGAGTGTTCTTCTGCATGAACGGCTCCTGGCCCGGCCGGACGCGCTTGACCGACAGCGGCCGCCCGGCGAGCTGCGGGACGATGCGCCCGGCGACGGCGTCCAGGTAGTCAACCAGGTCGCGTTTGGTGGCGTCCGCCCCGTCGAACAGCGGCTGGTCGAGGTTCGTCAGCCGGACCCCGTCCCGTTCCTCTTCGTCGCTCACCCGCCCAGCTTCGCACGCCGGTAGGTCAAAACCACCAACCCGGTGCGCTGCGCAGGAGGGACGCAGAGCGGTGAAGGTCACTTTTGCCGCAATCCCCGCCGGAGTGGGGCAGGCTTGAACGGTGAACGCTCATGTGACGAGTCCCCGGTTCGTCGGGCGCGTGCGGGAATCGGCCGCGCTCGACGACGCGTACCGCGCCGCGCGGGACGGGTCGCCGTCCGCCGTGCTGCTGGGCGGCGAGGCGGGCGTGGGGAAGACGCGGCTGGCCGGCGAGTTCGGGGCGCGGGCCCGCGCGGACGGGGCGCGGGTCCTGGTCGGCGGCTGCCTGGAGCTCGGCACCGAGGGGCTGCCGTTCGCGCCGTTCACGGCGGCGCTGCGCGGGCTCGTCCGGGAGATCGGCGTGGACGGGGTGCGCGACCTGCTCCCCCAGGGCGCGGGCGCGGAGCTCGGCCGGCTGCTGCCCGACTTCGGCGAGGCCGACGCCGACACCTTCACCGGCGAGGCCAGGGCCCGGCTGTTCGAGCTGGTGCTGACGCTGCTGGAGCGGCTCGCCGCGGCGTCGCCGGTCGTGCTCGTCATCGAGGACGCGCACTGGGCCGACACGTCCACCCGTGACCTGCTGACCTTCCTCGTCCGCAACCTGAGCGCGGGCGCCGCGCTGCTGGTCCTCACCACCTACCGGACCGACGAGCTGCACCGCTCGCATCCGCTGCGGCCGCTGCTCAGCGAGCTGGAGCGGGTGGAGCGGGTACGGCGCGTGGAGGTGGCGCGGCTCGGCCGTGACGAGGTCGCCGAGCTGGTCCGGGCCGTCCTCGGCGAGGCGTGGACCGCCGCCGTCGCGGAGGAGATCTTCGCGCGCAGCGACGGCAACCCGCTGTTCGCGGAGGCGCTGCTCGGCTCGCGCGACGATCCCGAGCTGCCGGAGTCGCTGCGCGACCTCCTGCTCGGCGCCGTCCACCGGCTGCCGGAGGAGACGCAGGAGATCCTGCGGGTCGCGGCGGGCGGCGGCGAGCGGATCGAGCACGAACTGCTCGCCGCGGTCGCGGGCGCCGACGAGCGGGCGCTGAACGGCGGCCTGCGCCCGGCGGTCGCGTCCAACACCCTGGTCGTGGACGGCGACGGGTACGCGTTCCGGCACGCGCTGATCCGCGAGGCCGTCCACGACGACCTGCTGCCCGGCGAGCGGACGCGGCTGCACGTCCGGTACGCGGAGGTGCTGGAGGCGCAGCCCGGGCTGATGCCGTCCCGGCAGCGGCTGATCACGCTCGCGCACCACTGGCACGCGGCGCACGACGCCGGCAAGGCCCTCGCCGCCGCTTGGCGGGCGGCCGGCGAGACGCGCAAGGCGCTCGCCTACGCCGAGTCGCTGCGGATGGCCTCGCGCGTGCTGGAGCTGTGGGACCGGGTGCCGGACGCGGCGGAGCGCATCGGCGTCCCGCAGGCCAAGGTCATCGAGAAGGCCGTCACGCTCGCCCATCAAGCCGGGGAGCACGACATCGGGATCAGGCTCGCCACGGCCGTGCTCGCGGAGACGCGCGACAACCAGGTGGACATCGACCCCATGCGCAGGGCCCGCCTGTACGAGCAGCGCGGCCTGATGGCCATGAAGCTCGGCCGGGACGAGGCGATCGACGACCTGCGCGAGGCGGCCCGGCTCGTGCCCGCCGACCCGCCGAGCGAGACCCGCGCCCGCGTCCTCGCGACGCTCGCCTACCAGACCCACGCGCTGCCCGGCATGCGGGACGAGGCGCACGCCGCCGCCGAGGAGGCCCTGTCGGTCGCGCGGGCGGTGGGCGACGTCCAGGCGGAGATCCACCTGGACCTCTGGTTCGCGTGGGACGAGCTGTTCCGCGACGGCGACCTGGAGGCGTTCCTCGCGCGCACCGTGCGGGCGGCCGACCGGGCGGAGGAGATCCGCGCGTTCGAGCCGCTGCTGCGCGCGCTCACCAACCGGTCCGACATCCTGGAGATGTGCGGCCGGTCGGCGGAGGCGGCCGACGTCGCCGCGCTCGGCGCGGCGAAGGCCGACGAGTACGGGCTCGGCCGGACGACCGGGACGTTCCTGGCGTTCAACACCGCCGAGCCGCTGTTCTCGCTCGGCCGCTGGGACGAGGCGCTCGCCGTCATCGACCGCGCCCTCGCGCAGGACCCGCCCGCGCTCATCCGGGGCAGCCTGAGGTTCCTCGCCGGCGGCATCGCGGCCGACCGCGGCGACCTGGACGGCGCGGAGCGCGCGGCCCGGGAGGCCAGGCGGCGGATCCCGCACGGCGCCGCCCGCCGCGCCCAGGACCTGTTCCCGGTCTGCCGCCTCGACGCGCTGATCGCCCTCGGCCGGAATCGCCCGGCGGACGCACTGGAGGCGATCAAGCCCGTCCTGGCCGATCGCGGCCTGCCGGACGAGTCCCGCTACGCCCTTCCCGGGCTGGTCGTCGCGGCCACCGCCTGCGCCGACCTCGGCGACCCCGGCCCGCTCGCCGCGCTGCGGGCCCGTGCCGCCGGGATCCGCGTGTACGGGCCCGTCCAGGAGGCGCACCGGCTGACGTTCCTCGCGGAGGCGGCCCGCGCCGAGGGCGTCCTCGACCCGGACGCGTGGGACGCGGCGGTGAAGGCGTGGGACGCGCTCGACCGCCCCTATCCGCTCGCGTTCGCGCTGACCCGCGCGGCCGAGGCGCACGCTGGGCAGGCCGGGCACGACCGGGACGGCATCGCCGCCCGGCTCCGCCGCGCCGCCGCCATCGCCGACGATCTGGGCGCCGTCCCCCTCCGCGAGCGCGTCGATCTGCTGGCCCGCCGCGCCCGGGTCGACCTGGGCGGCGCGCCCGCGTCCCGTCCCGGGCTGGGCCTGACCCCGCGCGAGGCCGAGGTGCTGCGGCTGGTCGCCGAGGGGCGCAGCAACCGGGACATCGCGGGGGCCCTGTTCATCTCCGCCAAGACCGCGAGCGTGCACGTGTCCAACATCCTGGCCAAGCTGGGCGTCTCCACCCGCACGGAGGCGGCGGCCACGGCCCATCGCCTGCGCCTCTTCGACTGAGCTCCCGGCGCCACCGCTTGGTCAGCTGGGACGCCAGGGGGAATCCGCGGAGGTCGGACGGGAGTCGGCGGCCACCCGGAGTGCGTAGGTGGGACGCTCGGCGCCGTCGAGCGGGCCGAGATAGGCGTGACCCGTCAGATGGCACCAGGCGGGCAGGTCGATGGGGGCCACCGGGTCGGTGGCGATCAGGTGGATGACGGTGCCGGGCGCCAGTCCGGCGATGTGGCCGCGCAGCTCCAGCAGGAGGCGCACGCAGGAGCGGTCGCCGCCGTCGATCACCACTGGGTCCGAGCTCATGCCCTCTCTCCCGGGTCCGGCCTCATCGCGAACCTAGCAGCGCCCTGGGAGATATTTGCAACTAAGGCACGATATGGCGGTCAGAGCATGGTGGCGCGGGCGAGGGCGCCGGGTTCGGGTCCCGCTTGGGCGACGACGAGGCCGTCCGGAGTGCGGATGCTGGAGTGCCCGGCGGCCGGGTCGTAACCACCGCCGGCCCGGCCCGCGAAGCTCGCGAAGCCGACCCAGAGGCGGTGGCCGGTCGCGGCGCGGTGGGCGCGCTCGCTCACGACGTCCGGATCGTTGTCGCACACGCCCGCGAGGTAGGCGTCGATGCCCAGGGCGGCGGTGTCGGCGACGTGCCGCGGGACGCCCGTGTCCCTGCAGACCGCCAGGCCGAAGCGCCAGCCGTCGACGCCGATCACGGCGGGCCCACTGCCGGGCCGGAACCGCACGGCCTCGGCGTCGCCCAGGTTGATCTTCCGGTAGGCGACCGTGACCCCGGCGCCGTCGACGCGGAGCATGGCGATGTACGAATCCACTGGCGCGCCCACGAGGGCGACGGTGCCGGTCTCCGCACAGGCGTCGACGAGGGGCGCCAGGCGCGGGTCGGCGGGCTCGATGTTCTCAGCGTCCAGTTCGTATCCGCTCAGGGAAAGCTCAGGAAACAGGACCATCCTGGACCGCGCGGCGCGGATCGTCCGGGCGTGCGCGGCGACGTTGGCATCGACGTCGCCGGGCGTGCAGGGCGGCTGGGCCACAGCCAGGGTCAGCGGCGTGGGCATGCGAACCACCAAACATGACAAATCGGGATCAATCAATGATGGACGGGATCGTCGCCGATATGGCGGATCGACATCCCAGACTTGACCGTTCCTTTCAGGTTCCGCCCAGGTTCGGGGCTTACAGTCGCAGAGAGGTACCCCCCGCTGTCATCCAGGTGAGGAACTCGACTTTGGGGCGGACGATGGATCTCGGAGTGGCACGAGTGGAGATCACGGAGACCTGCGGCACGCTGTCGTTCCCGGACGAGGTCGACGTCAGCAACGGCGAGGCGATCCTCGAACAGGCCATGCGACTCCTCGACACCGGGACACCCGCCCTGATCCTCGACCTGACCGGCTGCAAGTTCTGCGACTCCAACGGCCTGAACGTGATCACGCGCTCGCAGGTGCGGGCCACCGCGCTCGGCGTCCCGATGTGGGTGGTGCTGCCGTCGCGCGGCATCGTCCGCCGGGTCTCGGACGTCGCGGGCCTGCAGCGCCGCGTCGCCATCGCACCGGACGTGACGACCGCCCGCGAGGCGCTCGCGGCGTCCGCCCAATCCTGACTGGCACGCTCCACAACGGCGCCGCCGCTTTCCCGAAACCCCGCCGCGCCCCGCGGGAGATCTCTTTACATGATCTTGTGATGGCGCTGATGGCGGAGACTTGCGGACGGGGCATGGATGCCTAGGACCGACGGCCCCGGAGAGCTGGAGCAGGAGCGCGCACATGCAGGTGAAGCTGGAGGCGGAACTCGGCCGCATTCCGATCCTTGAGGTGGCGCCGGTGGTGGGGTGCGGGCGGTGGCCGGCCAAGGCGGTGGTGGGTGAGACGGTCGAGGTGTCGGCGACGGTGTTCCGTGAGGGGCATGAGCGGCTGGGTG